>NZ_JAKLJA010000066.1 GCF_022213065.1 Paraburkholderia tagetis | reverse complement strand
ATTACGCTGATTTGATGGCCTTTCTCCTTTATACGAACGGGTACGATGCGGGTGGCGCGAAGCTGACCGCGCAGGCCGCGCAAGCCTCGACTACGCCGCTCAATGCCGGGCCGCGCCATTAGGGGCGGTTTGTAATGGGGTTGCCGGTTTGCAGGTTCATGGTTTTTTGCGGTTCATGGTTTTTTGCGGTTCATGGTTTTTCGCGGTTCATGGTTTTTCGTGGTTTATGGTTTTTCGCGTTTCCTTGTGTTCGTGTCGGTCTATCAGTGTTGCCCCTGTGCGGGGCGGCACCTACTTTTCTTTGCAGCGGCAAAGAAAAGTAGGCAAAAGAAAGCCGCTCACACCGCCAGTGTGACGCAGTGGACCACTTGCCCATTATCGGAGCGGTTCCGGAGCGTCTGTCATCACGCGCCCTATAACAGAGTGACCAAGGGCTCATTCCTCCGGCGGCGCTACGCGCGCCGCTGGGCATAATCCAAAACCAGAGGAATGCATACGAATCGATGCAGTGCATGCGCATTCGAGTACGCAGGCAGCATACCTGGTTTCCCATGCAGACCCGACCGCTGCGCGCGTAGCGAGCAGCGGGATGTGCGGGCCCTTTGTCACTGAGTTTGAAGGTGCGAGGTGACGGATGCTCAGGAACCACTTCGATCACAGGCAGGAGGTGGACGGCGTCACACTGGCGGTTTGAGCCGCTTTCTTTTGCCTACTTTTCTTTGCGGCAAAGAAAAGTAGGGGCCGCCCCGCACAGGGGCAACCCAGGCAGACCGACACGAACACAAGGAAACGCGAAAAAGCGAAAAAGAGAACAAGCAAAAAAGCGCTCTCCCACGATTCCAATCGCGGAAAAGCGCACTCCAGCGCTACACCAGACGCCGCGCCATTCGCTCAGAAAAACCCGAGCGCTTCCGCCTGATAGCTCACCAGCAGACACTTGGTCTGCTGATAATTCGACAACGCCATCTTGTGGGTTTCCCGGCCGATTCCCGACTGCTTATAGCCACCGAACGCCGCATGCGCCGGATACAGGTGATAGCAATTGGTCCAAACGCGTCCGGCCTCGATCTCGCGGCCCATTCTGTAGGCGCGCGTGCCGTCGCGGGTCCACACTCCGGCGCCAAGGCCATAGTACGTGTCGTTCGCGATCTCGATGGCTTCCTGTTCGTCCTTGAAAGTCATCACAGAAGCAACCGGCCCGAAAATCTCTTCCTGAAACACGCGCATCTTGTTGTGACCGAACAGCAGGGTCGGTTTCACGTAAAAGCCGTTGCCGAGTCCGGCGCCAGCGGCCGCGCGTTCACCGCCGGTCAGGCATCGCGCACCTTCTCCCCGTCCAATGTCGATATACGAAAGGATTTTCTCGAGTTGCTGCTGCGACGCCTGTGCACCGATCATGGTATCGAGGTCCAGCGGATGCCCGATCTTGATCCGCTCCACGCGGGCAATGGCCTTCTCGATGAAACGTTCGTAAATCGATTCCTGGATCAGCACTCGCGACGGGCACGTGCACACTTCACCCTGATTCAGGGCGAACATGGCGAGGCCCTCGAGCGCCTTGTCCAGGAACACGTCGTCATGGTCCAGCACATCGGCGAAAAAGATGTTCGGGCTCTTGCCGCCCAGCTCGACCGTCGACGGAATCAGATTCTCCGCCGCCGCATGAAGGACGCGCTTGCCGACCGGCGTCGAGCCCGTGAACGCGATCTTTGCGATGCGCGTGCTGGTTGCCAGCGCCTCACCCGCTTCCTTTCCAAAGCCGTTGACGATGTTGATCACTCCCGCCGGGAACAGGTCACCAATCAACTCGATCAGCACAAGCACGGACGCCGGCGTCTGCTCGGCAGGCTTCATCACAACGCAGCAGCCCGCCGCGAGTGCAGGCGCAAGTTTCCACGCTGCCATCAGCAATGGAAAGTTCCAGGGAATGATCTGGCCGACGACGCCCAGCGGCTCATGAAAATGATAGGCGACCGTGTTGTCGTCGATCTCGGAGATGCCGCCTTCCTGCGCGCGAATACAACCCGCGAAATAGCGGAAATGATCGACGGCGAGCGGCAGATCCGCAGCCATCGTTTCGCGCAGCGGCTTGCCGTTGTCGATCGTCTCGGCGACGGCGAGCAGCTTGAGATTCTTTTCCATCCGGTCGGCCGCTGCGAGCAGCAGATTCGCCCGCTCGGTCACGGACGTCTTGCCCCATTTGCGGCGTGCCGCATGGGCCGCGTCGATCGCGAGATCGATATCGGCACCGCGCGAACGGGGCACGCTACAGAACGGCTGCCCGTTGATGGGCGACAGGTTCTCGAAATAGTCGCCGTCGAGCGGCGCCACCCATTTGCCGCCGATGTAATTTTCGTACTGCTTACGGTACGGATATTCGATATCAATGCCCAGTTGCTTCAAATCAAACGGGTTCATCGTGTGTCTCCTGCTCAATATAGGTGAGGTTGAAAGCGTGCTGAGGTGCTGATGGCACGCCACGTTACCTGCAAGCTACATGCCATGCTGTCATGAGGCGCTCTGGGGCGCCCTGCGGAAAAAAATCCAGAGGGATGCGTGTTCGAGTGTTGCAATACGGATCACTCGGTGTCACAGACTGCGATTCTGTTGCAGATCGGAACAAGGTGACCGCTGGTTCGGCGGCACGCCCGTGACGTCGTCGAACACGACTCCGGATGCAAGTGCCGCCGTATCGATCAGAAGTGATGCGCGATGCCGACGTTGACCAGCACGGTCTTATCGCCCGGAGCGGTGCCGCCGGCCACGATCGAAGTCTTGAGACTTTCGAGCGGATCGCCGGTACCGACTGCACCGGCGTCAACGTACGCAACCTGTGCATACACAACGGTGCGCTTCGACAACGCGTAATCGTCGCTCAGCACGAGCGAACGCGTCGTACTGTTGTGGCTGCCACGATATCTGTTGTAGTAGCCGGCCAGTTCTGCCGTATTCGCGACGCTCCACTGGTAACTGATGCCCGGACTAATCGAACTCACATGGGAGACATCTGAACCTTCGATTGAACGATCGATCACGTCGAAGTAGTTGAGTTTGCCCGTTACCGGGCCAAACGATTTGGCCACGCCAACGCTCCACAAGCGGCTCACGTTCTCGCCAGTCACGGAATCGGCAACCTGCTGCCAGGCCGCGGACGCCGTGAACGGACCGGTATAGGTCGCGCCCAGCGAGATCTCGTTGCCCTTGTGCATGCTGCCCGCCACGCCGCCGAACGACCAGGCGGCGCCGAACCAGACGGGACCGAGCGTATTCGAGTACTGCAACGCATTGCCGATAAAGACACCAACATCGTTACTGGGGTTGGTGCCCGCGCCCAGCGCATTGCCGGGTGCCGCGAGCTGGTTATAGGCCCACGTGTACAGGTTCGACAGGTTCTCGGCGAATGCGCGCGGCTCGGTCGTGATGGCGGCGAGAATTGACGGGCTGTACATCCGGCCCAACGTCACCGAGCCGTATGGCGTGGTCAGCCCGACGTTCGCCTGACGCCGGAAGATTTGCGACTGATAGCCGGGCCCCATCATCAAGGCCCCGTTATTGCTGGCGAAGTGAGACTCCAGGTCGAAGGTGGCGGCCATGCCGCCGCCCAGATCTTCGTTGCCCTTCACGCCCCAGACGCTGGGATCGATGCCGCCCGTCGCAAGCTGGAACTGCGAACCGTGTCCGCTCGCTGCACGATTCTGATAGAGCACACCGGCATCGATCGTGCCGTAGAGCGTTACCGAAGATTGCGCCGCTGCGGCGCTTGAGATCGTTCCCAGTGCCACAGCCAGCGTAATGCGTCGATAGTGTCGGGTATGCATCGTGTCTCCTTGATTTTCTGATTTGAACAAACCTGAACGGCTTCTATTTTTTTTCAACCGCGAAGCGCGCCATGGAATCGACGCGACAGGATTCCAACGATCGAGCCAGATCGATTACTTCATGCGCCCTCCATTTATTTTGTATGACTAATTAATCAGGCGATGGAGAGTCGCTGATGTATGAGCCTCGGTATCAGAGGCTCATCGCATGCTCCCTCTCGCGCCTTGACGAGCCGGCATCAGGCGTGCTCAGGCACGCTTTGCATAGACGTTGCACCAGCCGTCGGCGGACACGGCCTTGCCGGGGAACATCGGGCACGGCCCAGAGGTCTCGTTGGCCGCGCCGGTATAGAACCGGCAGTTCGCACACGTCTGGCCCGCCTGATACTTGGGAAAGTGTGCAGCGTCGACCGTGCTGGCCTTGGCGCGATAACCAAGGCCCTTGGCTGCCGGGTCGTTCTCGTCGACGGACGGCGCACCTGCCTGCGCGCGCTGCGCCACGGCGAGTGCCGCGCACAGGCCGACGGTGTGGATCATGA
The DNA here is from genome assembly GCF_022213065.1 of Paraburkholderia tagetis. Taxonomy (GTDB): domain Bacteria; phylum Pseudomonadota; class Gammaproteobacteria; order Burkholderiales; family Burkholderiaceae; genus Paraburkholderia; species Paraburkholderia tagetis. The sequence continues at coordinate 27,539 of NZ_JAKLJA010000066.1, read as the reverse complement.
AAGTTCTGCGTGCTTGAGAGACCATGACGGAGTGCTCGTTAAAGAATTGAATTTGTGAGGTTTAGCGCAGGTCTGTGCCTGCCACTGTCGCTCAAAAAAGCAATCCACGTGCCATCACAACGTGATCCGTGCTGGATAAGGGTTTCGCCCGTTTTTCCGGCACTTTTCGCACGAAACGGTCAACGCGATAGGTGTTGCGTTTCGCCACATCCGGCCAACGAACGTGTCACCAAACAGGACAGCGGCCGATGCGGAACGGGCGCTGGCCGCAATCTATTTCGTCATCGGCTTTGCGCTCATGTGCAGCGTGCGCCGCCCGCATCGAACCTTCAGGCGAGCAAACGCAAGGCATCCCCGAGCGACAACACGGTTGTGCGCGAATCGAATGCGGTGGCGAACAAGTGTTCATGCACGATCGGATCCGGGTCGTAACAACAGTCCTTGACCGTGTACAGGCGGAAGTCCGCATCGCTTGCATATGCGACCGAAGACAACACGACACCGGTCGACGCGATGCCGACCAAGATCAGCGAATCGACGCCTTGTGCCGAAAGTCGCAGCTCCAGATCGGTGCCGAAGAACACGCTGGCGCGGTGCGCGACGATGAGCGGTTCATTGGCCTGCTGGCCCAACTCCGGCGCGGTCCGGTCGTCGACAAAGCGGCCCAGTTGCTTGATGCCCTGGCCATTCTTGTTCAACGGACTGACTTCCGGATAGCCCGGGCTGAACCGCAGATTGGCGAAATAAACGCCGACGCCTTTGGCTCGCGCGGCGTCGCAGAGTTTGCGCGTATTGGCCAGCAATTCCGGCGCAACCGATGGAAAGAGCCCGAGAATGTCGGTCTGATAATGCATGACGACAAGCGCGGTTTGCGCCGGCGCGATTGCTTCCATTTACACATCTCCTTGCGGGCGGCGTCAGCGAAAGACACTCACCGCTTCTACAAGTCTCGTCGCTTGCTGAGTGAGGCTATCCGATGCGGCGGTGCTTTGCTCGACCAGCGCGGCGTTCTGCTGGGTGATGTTGTCGAGATCGCTCACGGCCTGATCGATCTGGGAGACGCCGCCGCTTTGCTCTTCGGTAGCCGAACGGATTTCGGCGATCAGATCCGATACCCGCTTCACCTGCGCCACGATTTCGTCCATGGTTTTACCGGCATCGTTGACGAGGCTGGAGCCCGTTTCGACCTTTTCGACGCTGGTGGAGATCAGGTTCTTGATCTCCTTCGCCGCGTTCGCGCTACGCTGGGCAAGCGCGCGAACTTCCCCGGCAACGACTGCGAAACCGCGGCCCTGGTCACCCGCGCGTGCCGCTTCGACGGCGGCGTTCAAGGCGAGGATATTGGTCTGGAAGGCGATCCCGTCGATCACACCAATAATGTCGGCAATTTTGTGCGAGCTAGCGGTGATTTCGCTCATCGTGCTGATCACCTCGGCCACCGCTTTCCCGCCTTTGGCGGCCGCATCGCTCGCGGAGCCCGACAGCGTGTTCGCCTGCATCGCGGTTTCCGCGTTGCTTTTCACGGTGGCAGTCATCTGCGACATCGACGATGCGGTCTGCTGCACGTTCGATGCGGCCTGCTCCGTGCGCTGGCTGAGATCGTTGTTGCCCTGTGCGATCTCCTTGATCGCACGCTGCACGGCGATGACCTGCTCGCTCACATCGTCAATGAGCCATCGGAACATGAGTCCGAGCTGGCTGATCGTGCGCAGCGTCATGCCGATCTCGTCGACGCGATCGATATGGACGGCTTTCTGGCTTTCCCCCGACGCCACGCGCAAGGCATGGCCCAGCACCTGCTCCATCGGCCGGGAAATCTGTCGCTCGAGCCACAGCGACACGACGAGCAGACATGCAAGGGCCGATGCGGAGAACTCCGCGAGCGCTATCCCTCTGATGCCGGTGAGCGAAGCTGCGCCGAGGATGAGCGGCGCCGCCGCGAGCAACGCGGTGCGAATTCGCCAGCGCAGCGGCATGGTCTTGAACATCGACATCCACGCGCTCATGCCCGTGCGGATAATCAGGCCCTTGTGAAAGCGCCGCTTGCCCGCCTTGTGTTCGCGAAACTGGCGGTAAAGGGTTTCGGCAGCCTCGACTTCTTCGCGCGAGGGTTTGGTTCGCACCGACATATAGCCGGATGTCCGGCCGTTGCGCACCACGGGAATGGCGTTCGCGCGCACCCAGTAATAGTCGCCGTTCTTGCGCCGGTTCTTGATCAGCGCGGTCCACGGCTCGCCCCCCTTGAGCGTCGCCCACAGATCGGCAAACGCCTCTTGCGGCATGTCGGGATGGCGGACGATGTTATGGGGCTGGTTTTGAATCTCGTCCTGGGAAAAGCCGCTCGCATGGATGAACGCGGCGTTGGCGTAGTTGATATAACTTTGCGTGTCGGTTGTCGACATCAACGTCGCATCGTCCGGAATTTCGAACTCGCGCTGCGTAACAGGCTGGTTGTTGCGCATACTCTTTCCCTCGAGAAGAATTGTTATGGGCCGCTTTGGCGGCCTGATTTTGCGTAATGCAACAACATTGAAGCTGTCCGGTCTGCTCATGCTTATCGGCCGTTTTTGAACAATCTTGAGTCCCGCGCCAAGGCGCCGGATGACCGCCCAGCAAGCGTTCAAGAGCCCAGGCGAAGCTAGCGCACCTTCAGCACCGCAGCCCCTGTAAAGCGCCCTTCGCGCAGATCCGCGAGCGCGTCGTTCGCCCGCGCGAGCGGATACGTCGTGGTCTCGATCTCGATCTTGTGCTTCGCGGCGATGGCCATAAACGCGGCGCCGTCGTCGCGCGTGAGATTCGCCACGGAGACGATGCGTCGCTCCTCCCACAGCCACGCATAGGGAAACGACGGAATGTCGCTCATGTGGATGCCGCCGCAAACGACCGTCCCCCCTTTCGTCACTGCGCGCAGCGCCGTGGGGACCAGCGCGCCCACTGGCGCGAACAGCAGCGCGGCGTCGAGCGGCTCGGGCGGCGCCTCGTCGCTGCCGCCCGACCACGTCGCGCCCAGGCGCAGCGCAAAACGCTGCGCTTCGATGTCGCCGGGACGCGTGAACGCGTACACCTTGCGTCCCTGGTGCCGCGCCACCTGCGCAACGATATGCGCTGCTGCGCCGAATCCGTAGATGCCGATGCAGGGCGCATCGCCAGCCAGCGCGAGCGTGCGGTAACCGATCAGCCCGGCGCATAGCAGCGGCGCAGCTTCGACGTCGCTGTACGGGTCTGGCAAATGGAAGCAGTAGCGAGCGTCGGCGACCGTGCGCTGCGCATAACCACCGTCGATGGTATAGCCCGTAAAACCGGGGGCGTCGCAAAGATTTTCGCGTCCGCCCAAACAGAAGCGGCAATGCCCGCAGGTATGGCCGAGCCACGGCACGCCCACGCGCCCGCCCGGCGCGAAGCCCGTGACGCCCTCACCGAGCGCCGCCACCGTGCCGACGATCTCATGACCCGGGATCACGGGGCGCCTCGGCTGCGTCAGGTCGCCGTCAACGACATGAAGGTCGGTGCGGCACACGCCGCACGCATGCACATCGATGAGCACCTGGCCCGCCGCGGGAACCGGATCGGGCATCTCCACCTCGCGCAACAGCGGACTCGTACCGTCGAACAGCATGGCTAGCATCGTCAATCTCCGGAGCGGCAAGCGCGAAATAACCGTTTTCCATGCCAGTCTGCCGCAATGTCAGTGCCGCGTAACGCGCTCCCAACCGTGCCGGACAGCGCCCTTGAATCGCTCCCAGCCGCTTTCATGCCGGCGATCCCGCTGGCCTTGCCCGCGCCCGACTACGTAACCGCGCGCATGCTGACCGTCGGGCGCACCGGATTTCGCGTAGCGGGTGTCGTAGTCTTTCGGAAAATCGTCCCGCCTCGTCTCGTCTTCTAGCGGGGTGCCCATCAGGGGATCGCCCACCAGGCCCTGTCCTCGCGCAACGGACGCAGTCGGTCCGGGCTCCCGCACGCGCGTCGTGACTTGCTGCATCCCGCCGGCCGTGTGGTGCGAGGCCGACGAGAAGCTCGTGCGCTGCGCTTCCGGCCTTTCCGCCCCTTCCGGCCTTTCCGGGGCAGCAGCCGGGCTGGTGGCGCCCGTGGAGTGAGCCGCCCCCGGCGATGTGTCACGCATGCCGCTGGACTCCCTCCACCATGCGCTGCTGCGCTCGTCAATGTCAGCGGCGCCCGCGCGGCGCATCACGTCGCGAGTCAAATCGACCTGCATGTCGGAAACGTCGGCGCTGACAATCGCCCCGCCGCGACGGATAAATTCCTTGTAGTCCTCAGTCTCCGGCGGATATTCACCCTGCTTGAACAATTGGGCGAATAACTGGTCCAGTTGCTCGAATACGGGCATGCGATGGGGCGCACTCCCACTGCCCGGTGCATAGACCCGTGGTCCTTTTTCAACGGGGGCGGCCACCGACATCGAGTACACCGCGATATCGGCCGGCGCGACGCCAGCCTCGCCTAGCGCCCGCTGGGCCGAACACGCGTCCGTGTAGCTGTCGTACACCCCTAACACGGTTTGTTTCATGAGCGTCTCCCTCTAACCGGCCTGCTTTCACACACCGACGACGCAACGCACGTGCCTGTGCCATAGCGGGTCTGAAGGCGCGGCCTTTTCAGGTCGTTAGCCGGCGATAGGCGTTCAGATGACGCACCAGGCCCTGCGGGTCGCCGCGTCTCTCCAGCAGCATGGCCAGATTGTGGTGCGCGTCCGCGTATGACGGGTCAAGCTCCAGGCAACGCTGGTAACTGCGCTCAGCGTCCTCCAACCGGCCCAGATCCTCATAGGCAATGGCGCGGTTAAAGTGCAGGACCGCGTCTTCCGGGAAATGGGACAACGCCTCGTCGAATACCTGAAGCGCGTCTTCGCATCGCGGCTGCATTTCACACAGCAGCGCGCCCAGATCCACGTATGCGGCATAGAACGGTTGCGGCGACAACGCTATCGCCTTCCTGTACGCCTGCTCGGCACCGCTCGCGTCGGACGTCCTGAGCTGCTCGCCGAGCGCGTACCACTCCTGCGCCTGACCCGCCAGATTCTTTTGCACGGGTTGGGTGTCGAGGAACACGACATTGCCCTTGATTTCCGCGACCTCGAAGTCGAGCAGGAGCTGCCCGGTCACCGCATCCCACTGCGACGGGCCGGTCCTCACGGCGACATCGCTACCGAGCGCCGATACGCGAATACCCGTGAGCGGCAACTCATCCGGCAACGCGTCCCGCAGCCGTGCGAGGGCCATGATGATCTTGCGCGGCGGAATGCGTGCATCGCGCAACTGTAGCGCGGTACGCAGCAGGACAACATCCTGGAAGGCGAACCGATATTCGTTGCGCGGACCGCGCGACGGCATCACGAATCCTGCCGCGATCAGACCGGACACCACATGGCGCGAGACGCCGAGCATCGCTTGCAACTCACGCATCGAAATCGCGCGCGCTGTAATCTGCGCTGTAATCTGTTCTGTCACTTGCGCGCCCGGACCTTTGCGGGTGCTTCAGCAGGCGATTTCGTTGCGCGCGCAGCGGGTTTGCGCGTTTTCGGCGCCACCGGAATCTCCGTGACTGGTTCGGCGCCTTTTCGCCTGGGTGCCGTGGCGGATTTTGTTTTCTCGCCGCCGCCCTTCAAACTCGCGCGCAAGGCATCCATGAGATCGATGACCTGCCCACCGCCGCGCGTGGACTCTACGGCCTCCTGAGTAATCACCTCCTTGCCTTCTATTTTCTCGTCGATGGCGGCAAGGATGCGCTTTTTCTCTTCGTCCTCATAGGCCGCCGGGTCGTAGTTGTCTTCAGCCCCCTGCTCGATGATCTGTAGTGCGAGCTTCAGTTCGGCATCGGACACCTGGACGTGTTCGACATGCAGGTCGCCCAGCGAGCGAACCTCGTCCGCATAGAGCAATTGCTGAAAGACGAGCCCGTCTTGTTCGGGGCGCACTTGCACGATCCGCGTTTTTCCTCTCGACGCCCATTTGGCCAGCGCGCAGCGGCCGCTTTTCTCCAGCGCCTGTTGCAGCAAGTTGTATGGCTTTCCGCCGCGCTTGTCGGGCGCAATGTAGTACGCCTTGTCATAGAACACAGGGTTCACGGCTTTTTCCGGGATGAAAGCCATGATCTCGACGACGTGACTGGCAGCGTCCTCCAGCGCCTTGAGCTCATCGCTGCTAAAGACCACGAATCGGTCCTTGTCGAACTCGTAACCCTTGTTCATGCTCGAGCGTTCGACAACGGCCCCCGTCTTCTCCGAAATGTACTGCTGCTTCACGCGTGAGCCGTCTGGCGCGAGCAGGTGGAACCGGACCTCGGACGAACTCTCGGTCGCCGTGTAGAGCTTCACCGGAATCGACACGAGCCCGAAAGACAGCGACAGTGAGGCGATTGAGCGGGCAGGCATGGACTTCTCCTCGTGGATGGGCGCGTTTAGTACGTTCCGCAAGGGATGTGCCACCAACGACGGCGGCAAATTTCATTTTAGGCGCTTGATCGCCGAAGCCAACGACTGGGCCGCCGACCCGTACTGCGCCCACGGGTCCTGAGACTGGAAGCTCAGATACTCACGTGCGGTCTGCACCGTCCACTGCGACCCGCTTTTCAGTTCGGCCAACTGCTCCCATGAAACCGGCATGGAGACGCCCAACCCTGGGCGAACCCGCGCGGAGAACGCCGCGATGGTGGTTTGTCCCATGCCGTTGCGCAGGAAGTCGACATAAACCTTGCCAACGCGGTTTGCAGCACCCGACGTCGCAGAAAAACGTTCCGGGATCGCTTTCGCGAGGTGCCGGACGAATGCCTGCGAGAACGCCTTGACCGGCTCGTAGCCGAGCCGCGGCGCAAGCGGCACCACCACATGCAACCCCTTGCCGCCGCTGGTCTTCAACCAGGCCTGGAGACCGAGCTCCGACAACAGCGTGTGAACCAGCAGCGCTGCCTCCTGAACGTGCCCCCATTTCACGCCTTCGCCGGGGTCCAGATCGAAGATGACCCGGTCCGGCTTGTCGAGCCAGCGAACCGTCGAATTCCACGTATGGAACTCGACGGTATTCATCTGCGCGGCGGACAGCAGCGCGTCCATCGTATCGACGCTCAGCAGCGGCGGGTGCTTCGGCCACAACGCCCGGTCGTGGACGGTCAGCCCCGGCATGCCGGTGCGCTCGCCGTGCTTCTGGAAAAAAAGCTCGCCGGCGATGCCGGTGGGCGCGCGAACCATTGCGAGGGGCCGGGCCTTCAGATGGGGCAGCATCCACGGCCCGACACTCTCGTAGTAGCGGACCAGGTCGGCCTTCGTGACGCCTGTCGACGGATCGACGACGCGCTCCGGGTGGGTGATTTTCAGCGCCGGCGAGAGGCTGGGCGCCTCGGTCTTTCCGCCTTCCCGGACGACGCTGCGCGCGGGCTTGTCGACGCGCAGTCCCTTGAACGATGCCTGTCGTATGAGGCCATCCGTGGTCCAGTCCGCGAACTCGATCTCCGCCACCAGCTCGGGGCGAACCCAGTGCTCACGGCCAGCCGCGCGCCGCGACCATCGGCGCGGCCTGGCAGCAGCCACGTCGTAGGGCGCCGCATCCACCTCGAGCGGCGCGACGCGCGTCCACAGGTTGCGCGCGGTTCTGGCATCCCATCCGGTGCCGACGCTGCCGGCATCGCGAAGCGCGCCGTCCGCGTAATAGCCGAGCAGCAGGCTGCCGACCTCGCCGGCCTGGCCGCCTCGCGCGGTGAAGCCGCAGATGACGAGTTCCTGCCGCAACCGGCATTTCGCCTTCAGCCACGTCTGCGTTCTTCCCGATTCGTACCGTGCGCCGCGCTGCTTGAGCATGAGGCCTTCGAGCCCCAGCTCTGCCGCGGCGTCGAATATCTGGGCGGCCGGCGCCTCGAAGTCCTGACTGAAACGAATGCGCTCGCCAGCGCCCTCGAGAAGTTCGGCCAGCCGCGCGCGCCTCGCCCACAGCGGGACGTTCCTGAGGTCCTTGCCGTCGCAGTACGGCAGATCGAACAGGAAAAAGACGATGTCCTGATCTGCGGCGGCACCGTCCATCGCATCCTGCAGGGCGCCGAAATGGGGAAGACCATCCTTGAGCACGACAATTTCGCCGTCGAGCCACGCGCTAGAAACAGGAAGCTTTTCGACCTCCGCGGCGAGACTGACGAGTTTTCTCGTCCAGTCATGCCCGCCGCTGGTGAAGAGCCGCACGCGCCCTTTGTCGATGCGGGCCAGCAAGCGGTAGCCATCCAGTTTGGCCTCGGTGATCCAGTCGCCGCTCGTCGGCAGAGACGACGCCAGCGTCGCGCGTTGCGGCTCGAGTTTCGCGGGCAGCGGCGCAGGCATTGCAGCGCCGAGGTCGATCTGCGGATCACCACTGCGTGCGGGCTTCGGCGCTTTCGGCTCGCGCGCTTCCACGAGCCCAAGCGGCTTCTCGATGACGCTGTCGGGAAGCGCCTTGATGACATCGTAATCCGCGAGGGGCCGCGCCCACGCATCGCGCTTCTTGAACAACATCCATTGGTCCTGCCTGTCTTCCGGCTTCGTGATGCGCACCAGTTCCCAGAGGCCAGCGAGTTTTTCGCCATGGAGACGAAAAAGCAGCTTGCCGGCTTTCATCCCCGCCTGCGGGTCGCCAACCGGCTCCCACGTCCCGCGATCCCACACCAGTACCGTGCCGGCGCCATATTGCCTGGGCGGAATCGTGCCCTCGAAATCCGCATAGTCGACCGGATGGTCCTCGACGTGGACGGCCAGCCTCTTTTCCTTCGGGTCGTAGCAGGGACCCTTGGGCACGGCCCACGACAGCAGCACGCCATCGAGCTCGAGCCGGAAGTCATAATGCAGGCGGCCCGCCCAGTGCTTTTGCACCACAAAGCCCAATGGCCCGTCGGCGGAGGACGGGGGGGCAGTCGAAGCCGCCGGCTCAGGCGTAATCAGAAAGTCCCGCTTTTTGCGGTAGCGGGAAAGATGCGGCGATGATGTCGGGTCGCGGGCTGAGGTCATGGCGCAGGTCTGCGAAGCAATCTCTCCATTGGCGTCGCAAAGCGCACGCTCGATGCCCTCGCGCTCAATGATCGCCCGCGCCGCCAGGCTGGTCGCCGCCGGTCGGCTCAGCCATGTCGTCGGAACTCGCATGCGGCACGTTGCGTCGCGCGTCCTTGTGCTTCCCGTCCTTGTCCTTGTGTTGGTCCTCGTGCTGGCCCTTGCCTTGGCCCTTGCCCTTGTCTTTCGCGTCATCCTCGATTCTCGTCGCGCCGCCCGCCGCGGGCGCGTCGCTGGCCGGAAACGATTCCTCGACTGCCTCGTCGTACATGGCTTCGTCGTGGTCTTCGGCGCGCTTCGTCCTCGGTTTCATCATCTGTTCTCCTGAATTCGTCGATGCAAAGCCCTGAGCCGCAACCGGCGAGCCCGCGCGGACCGGCGCCCCGCTTTTATCCTGCTGCGCCAATTGCATTGCGGCATTGCGGCATTGCGCGAGCGCGGGAACATTCAGTGCGCGTGGACCAGACCATGAGCGCCCCGCAATACGCCATCATCGCAATCCTCGCCATTGTGCTGATTTACGCCATTGCCATCGCGTTGCTGTACTGGTTGCAGGGCCGTCTGATTTATCCGCCCGAGCGCCTGCGGCGCGGGCCGCTACGGGCCGACGCAAAGGGACGCATCGGCTACGTGCGCGTGCGCGCTGCCGACGGCAACGAGCTGGTCTGCGGCTACGCCGCGCCAGCGGACCCTTTGCGCGCCACCGTCGTGCTGTTTCATGGCAACGGCGACGACCTCAGCCAGCGAGCCCACATCGCGCACGCGCTGCTGGAGGCGGGCTATGGCGTCCTGCTCGCGGGCTATCGCGGCTACGGCGGAGCGCCGGGGCGGCCCAGCGAGGCGGGACTCTATGCCGACGGCCGCGCAGCCATGGCTTTCGCCGCGCAGCATTCGCAAGCGATCGTCGTACATGGCTATTCGCTCGGCTCGGGCGTGGCTGTTCAAGTCGCGACCGAGCACCCGCTCGCCGCCCTGCTGCTGGAAGCGCCTTTCACCAGCGTTGCCGACGTCGCCGCCGTACACCTGCGCTGGTTGCCGCCCCTTGTGCCATTGCAGCGGCTCGTGCGCGACCGCTACGACAATCTCTCCAAGATCGGCGACGTGCGCGCCCCCACCTTCGTCTACGGAGGCGACGCCGACCGCGTCATTCCCCCTGCGCAATTCTCGCGCCTTTTTGCGGCGATCCGGGCGCCGCGGCGCCTCGCCATCATTGCAGGCGCCACCCACGTCGATGCCTGGGAATGCGGCGGCGAAGCCCATGCACTGCGCTTTCTCGCTGACGTACTGGAAACCTGACCGCGCGGGTATGACCCGTGCGATGCCCCCGACATAGGTTCCCGGATGCGAGGGCGCACCATGAGGACCTCGTCCAACCTTCCACACGGACGCGACAATGACACCGATGATCTGCAGTGCCTGCGGGACACAGTTCGCCCCTTCTTCAGCGCAGCCTCCGCGTTGTCCGATATGTTGCGATTCGCGCCAGTATGTGCCGCCAACCGGCCAAAGCTGGACCACGCTGGAATCGCTGCGCATCACACATACGAATGCCTGGCGCGCGTTGCGCGAAGACCTTTACGAACTGCGCACCCAGCCGCCGTTCGCCATTGGACAGCGCGCGCTACTGCTGCGTACCGCACAGGGCAACATTCTCTGGGACTGCATTGCACTGCTCGACCAGGCCACTATCGACATCGTCAAGGCTCTGGGCGGCATCAACGCGATTGCCATTTCGCATCCGCACTACTACACGACGATGATCGAGTGGGCGCACGCGTTCGGTTGCCCGGTGTTTCTGCATGAAGACGATCGCGAGTGGGTCATGCGCCAGGGCGACGCGTTGCACTACTGGCACGGAGATACGCTGAATCTTATGGGCGACACGACACTGCTGCGGGTTGGAGGACACTTTCCGGGCGGTACGATTCTCCACTACGCAGCGGACCAAGGCATGCTGCTGACTGGCGATGTGCTGCAGGTCACGCCTGATCGCACGCATGTTTCGTTTATGTATAGTTATCCAAACTACCTTCCGCTGGGTGCCCGGCAGGTCAGTTCGATTGGGAAGGCGGTTGCAGGGCTGTGCTATGAACGTGTCTATGGCAGCTTCGCGCACGCCGAAATCGAACACGACGGCCAGCAGGCGGTGGCGCGGTCAGTGGAGCGCTATCTCGCACTGGTTGACCCCGATTAATCCAGGGTTGCCTCATGACCGCGCGCTCGAATCGCAACAACCGCCCTTTCAGTGCTTCAGGAATGCGCGCGGCCTCCAGGTGCTCCAGGCGCTTAACGCCACGGAGAACGGCCGGGCGACGAGCCAGCAACTGAGCGGGGCAACGGGCCTGCGCCGCACGACGGTTCGGCGCCTGCTGGAAACCCTGGTAGAGGAGACGAGGCGTTCGAAATAAGGATTCAACTTGGCGGCAACAATGCCGATGGTTGGCCGTCGACGGACGTGCTAGGATTTCCGGCAAACAACTTCGGAGACTGCTATGCCGTTCATCTGCGAAAACGTTGAATGTCGCGCCGTGCTGGCTCGCGGGCAAGTCAGATCCAGTCACGAAGACAACGGGTGGTGCTTCTACTGCCCCGACTGCAAAGCCAGAAACGAGTTGAAAGATATCAGCGTACCAGGTGGTCCTGTCGAGTTGATTCAGCCAGAAAGATCCGACCTTCCTCACAAGGTCATAGCAACGGCTCGACCACTGGAGGACGGCAGATATGCCGCGCAATTGCGCGTTCAGAGGGCGCTCGGCGTGAAAGGAACATACGCAGTCGAAGAGCGCTGGGAGCAGCTCGGCGTATTTCTCGACGCGCAAGAGGCCATAGCGCATGCGAAGTCTTTCGCTACAGACCTGCTGAAGCAGAAAGCCTAGCTCGACAAGCGGTATAAGCGGATACCGCGCTATTGCGGATTGGCGCGGCGCATGGGCGGCGCATAGGCGGCGCCCGCCACGACTAACTTCGTCAGCGATTACTGTCGCGACTTCGGGCCTTGATCGGAAAGCGGCGCCGTGTGCTTGCTTTGCGTGCGGCTCGTCAGCGCCATGGCAATACCGCCAAGAATGGCAGCGGACGCGAACACGAGACGCATCGTGATTGCTTCCGATAACAACGGCACGGCGCCAAAAGCGGCTATCGGCGGCACCGACAGTTGAACCGTCGCGGCGCGCATCGCCGACAACCCCTTTAACGCCTCATACCAGATCACGTAACCGATGCCCGATGTCACCGCGCCCGATGTGATGGCCAACGCCATGCCGGCAGGGGCTGCGTGAAAACGGCCATGAAGCAACAGGCTCAAAACAAGCGCCATAGGGGCGGCACGCAAGAAATTGCCGGCCGTAGCCGCCAGCGGATTTGCGACTCCGCGGCCGCGCAACGAGTACACGCCCCACGACACCCCCGCTGCGCCCATCAGCAAGGCGCCTGATGGAGTCGGCGCGGTGATGCCAGGCGACACGAGATAGATGAGTCCGGCAAGAGCCAGCGCGAGGCCAAACCAGGCGAGCGCCGCGAACTGTTCGCCCGCTTGCAGGCCGGCACCGAACATCGTCAACTGGACGGCGCCGAACAGGATCAATGCGCCCGTGCTCGCGCTCACTGTTAGGTATGCGAATGAGAAGAACGCGACATACGTAAAGAGCATGGTCGCCGCGAGCCAGTCTGCCCGCGCCTGCTGTGCTCGTCCCGTACCGAGGCGCGCGAGCACGGCCAGCATGGCCGCGCCCGAGATCAGCCGGATACTGGAAAAGCTCGCCGCATCGATGCTCGCGTGCTGCAAGGCCAGACGGCATAGCAGCGAGTTGGAAGCGAAAGCGATCATCGTTGCGCCCGTGAACAACACGGTGCGTACGGCGGGCTGACTTTGGTCCATATCCACACCCACGGGTTCGAAGAGGACTCGCAACGGCGCATTGCCTTTTATTGTAGAAAACCGCAGTGCGTAAGCAAGACCGTTGCCCGCAGGCACGATCGGCACACCATTAGCCGCGAGCCTTGGAATGTTCATACTGATCGCGCCGGCCTCGAGCCAGCACGATGCAACGGTGGGCAGCGGCGGGCATCGGATGTACGATCCCCCACCCAGCCGGATGAAAAGATGCATACCCAACACAACATTGCCCAGCCTTCGATCTATGCTTTACGAATGACCTTGGGAGACCGATCGCGTGCACGACGGTCCTGGGAGGTTAAGCGCCGGCGTATCGACGCGCGCTACATCAGACTGAAACGGCCCCCGTGGCGAGCGACGTTTGGTCCCGTTGCTCGCCCTTCGTCGCCCCGCCAGTTTTAAGTCGTACTGGCGGGGCGCCTTTTCCTTTTAATAGCATCCCTTAGGAAAGATGCTCCCGGGAGGAGCCATGGATCAAAGCGGAGACTTCATCGTGCGCACCATGTCGGCCGGTGAGGTGGACATGGCGGTCGAATGGGCCGCTGCTGAGGGGTGGAACCCCGGCCTGCATGACCCGCACTGTTTCAGGGAAGCGGACCCGGACGGCTTCTTCGTCGGTGTTCGGCGCGGCGAGCCGGTCGCGTGCCTTGCCGCCGTCGCCTATGACGAGCGCTTTGGCTTCATCGGCCTCTACATCGTGAAACCCGGGTTTCGCGGCAAAGGCTTCGGCATGCAAATCTGGCAGCACGGCATGCGTTATCTAGGAGCGCGCAACGTCGGTCTCGATGGTGTCGTTGCCCAGCAGGCGAACTACACGAAGTCCGGGTTCCGGCTTGCGCACCGCAACATCCGCTATCAGGGGCACGTGAGCGGCATCGGATGCGCGCATGTGACAGCAGCAGCCGACGTGCCGTTCGAGCAATTACTTGCGTACGATCGCCAGTGTTTTCCCGCGCCGCGCGCGCGTTTCGTCTCCGCCTGGATCGCGCAGCCGGATGCCGTTGCACTCGCGACAGTCGATGCGGGCCGTGTCGCGGGATACGGCGTTGTGCGCCGCTGCAAAGCGGGCTGCAAGATCGGCCCGCTCTTCGCCGATGACGCGGACGTCGCCACCGGGCTCTTTCGCGCGCTCGCGGCGAGCATGCCTGGCGAGGTCATCGTGCTCGACGTGCCGGAAACGAATCCCGCCGCCGCCGCGCTGGCGCAACGGCACGGCATGACGAGCGTTTTCGAAACCGCGCGGATGTACACGAAAGACGCGCCCGCGATAGCGATCGATCGCGTGTTTGGGGTGACGTCGTTTGAGCTGGGGTGAGGGGTGAAAACGGGCGAACGAGTCTGAGCGTTACAGGGCAGCCTCTAAAGCTCAAGCCGCTGAACATATCCCGTGAGTTCGAGATAGCCCCGCCCTAGCGGCTTTGTAGTGGGCTTTGTAGTGGGTTTTGCAGTGCTTGCGCTCTCCGAACCCGACGTGCCGGTTGCCGCGCCAGCCTCAAACGCCATCACCGCGCCCTCCCAATACACCGCGCCAGTGCTCGCGCGGCTGTCGAACTCCTGGTCGTCCATGAGCGGCACGAGCGTCAGATGCAGATCCTGCGCATCGACGCGCATCGCCACCGGATACAGCGCGCCGGTATGCGGCGAACGCCACCGGCGCAGCGGCGTGAAGCTCACGCTATCGGGGGAAAGCGCGTGCGTGCTTCCATCGGCGGCGCGCAGCGTGCCGCCAGCCCAGAACTTGCGGCCGGCCTTGTCGCGGATCTGCAAGGCCATCAGCGCGCCGCCGTCATCGAAATTGATGCCGATCCAATCCCAGCCGACCGCAACGTCCGCGAGCGGCGCCGACGACCATTCGTGATCGAGCCATGCACGCCCGCGCACGTGCTCGCCCTTGCCGGACGAATGACCACGGCGCTCGAGCACGCCGTCGACTTGCAGCCACGGCTCGCTGTAGTAGTAGCTGGCCTCGGCCGGCAGCGGACCCTTGCGGCTATAGCCGCCCGCGCCGTTGATGAGCACGGGCTGTGTCGGCGCCAATGTGAAGGCAAGCGCAAAGTCCGGCGTGGCGACGTTCAGGCGGTAATGGCCGTCCGCGTTGCGCTCGAGCGCCCAGTCGCGGATGTGGACGGCCGTATCTGCTTCGCTCGCGTCGGCGAGGCCGAAGCCGCGGCGCGCAGCGCGCTGGTCTTGCTGTAGCCTGCCTGCGCGCGGATCGCTCAGCGCCACGTTGGCAAACAGCAATTGGTGCGGCGCGAAGCGGCTCGGGTTCGCTTCGTCGATGGCTGGGCGCGAGCGGAAGAACGTCGCTTCGAAGCCCAGTGATGAACCGCCAGCAGCAACGGCAGCGGCAGCGGAGCCCGGCGTGGCACCCTGCGTGGCACCCGCTGCCGAGCCGGCATCCGTTTGCAGCCAGCCGGTCACGTACCACCATTCGTTGCGATAGCTCGAATGCGCGCCATAGTCGCGCGGGAACACCAGCGGGTGTCCGCTCTTCACCGCTGGATATTCCGGCATGCGCGCCCACGCTGCGCCAGGCGCCAAGGCGGCCAGCGGCCAGCTCAGTGGCCAGCTCAGTGGCCAGATCAGGGACCCGCGCAGGAAACTGCGCAGAAACGTGCGCCGTCTCATCGCATCACCAGTCGTCGCGCACGGCGCGCACCGCGTCGACCGACATCGCCGCGCGTGAACTCAGGAGCGCCGTGAGCGCGGCGGCAACGACAACCGCCGACGCCAGCGCGGCCAGCAACCCCCACGGCATGTGCACGCTCATCGTCCAATGAAACGACTGCGGGTTGACGACGTGCACGAGCACCATCGCGAGACTCAAGCCCAGCGTGAGGCCGGCGAGCACGCCGAGCAGCGCAACGAGCGCACCTTCCATCGCAAGCATGACCGCGATCTGGCGACGCATCACGCCGATGTGCCGCAGCATGCCGAACTCGCGTGTGCGGGCGAGCGCCTGCGCGCCGAAGCTCGCACCGACGCCGAACAGTCCGATGATCACCGCCACCGCTTCCAGCAGATAGGTCACGGCGAAGCTGCGGTCGAAGATCCGCAGGCTCGCCGCGCGGATCTCGCCGGGCTGCGCGAATTCGAGGTGCCGCCCGCCGGGCACGCTGGCGCGCAAGCGTGCGATTGCCTGCGCCGGCGCCACGCCCGGGGCGAGCCATAGGGCGGCATCGGTCACGCGTGTATCGCCAGTCAGCCGGCGATAGTCGCTCGCGTCGATCACAATGGCGCCGAACTGGCGTGCATAGTCGCGCCAGATGCCGGCCACCGTGAACGGGACGCGCTGTCCCGCCAGCGGCAGCGTGATGCGCTGGCCCGGATGCATCCCATACAGATCGGCGGCCGCCTCGCTGATCCATACCGGCGGCGAGTCGCCGGCGCGTGCCACAAGCGGCACGAGCGGCGCGGTCGTCAACGGCAGGCGCGCGCCGGGATTGCGCGGATCGATGGGCCGCGCGAGCAGGCTCACGGGCGGCAGGCGAGCGTCGAGCGAGATTTGCGTCACGCGGAGAAATTCGGCGCGCGTAACGCCGGGCGTGGCGGCGATGGCCGCCTGATCGGCCGATGACAGGAATGCGCTGTCGCCGCCGGGCGACGCGCGCAGATAGAGCGGCGCGGGCAGCAGCAGTTGCAGCCAGTCGTCGACGGCGACGCGAAAGCTCGACACCATGATCGCCATCGCCGTCATCAGGCTGAAGCTCGTGACGATGCCCGCGAGTCCGATCGTCGCGCGGCCGGGGGCATTGGCGAGCTGCGCGAGCACGAGTTGCGGCAATGCATGGTTCGAGCGCGGCAGCACGGCGAACACGGCGCGCGCGACGGCTGGCATCGCGAGCACGCCGCCCAGCAGCAACAGCGCGATCGCGAGATAGCCGAATATCGGCAAGCCGGCCACGGGCGGCAATAGCGCCGCTACAAGCCCGGCACCGATCGCGACCAGCGCCGCCGTGACGGTCCGCCGGGTGCGCAGCCGTGCGGCCGGCGCTTCCTCGTCGCCCGCCTTCAGCGCCCGCGCGGGCCGCGCCCTCGCCGCTTCGAGCGCCGGCGCGAGACTGCCGAGCACTGACGCGGCCACGCCCAGCGCAAAAAATACCGCTGCGGGCATTGCATCGAAATGCACGCGCGGCTGCACCCCTTCGAAATAGCCGCCGCCCAGATCGCCGCCCCCATAGCGGAGCACGGCCGCCGCGAGCGCGAAGCCGATGGCGAGACCCGTGGCGGCGCCGAGCACGCCGAGGATCGCGCCCTCCGAGACGACGAGCCACAGCACACCACGCTGCGTCACGCCGATCGCGCGCAGCAGCGCAAACTGCGCGCGGCGCCGCAACACGGCGAGCGCCTGCATGGTGAAGACGAGAAACGCCCCCGTGAACAGCGCGACGAGCGCGAGCACGTCGAGATTCGCGCGATAGGCCCGCGAGAGCATCGAGGTGCGGTGGGCGTTGTCGCCCGGTGTGACGGCGGCGACGCCCGCAGGCAAGCGCGGCGCGATCGAACGCGCGAACGCTTCGGCGTCGACTCCCGGCTTGAGCTTGAGATCGATGCGGTGAAGCGTGCCGAGCCGCTGCAAGCGCCATTGCGCAGCGCCAATGTCCATCACGCCGACGCGCACCGCATCGCCTGACGCCGGCAGCACGCCCGCGATGCGCAGCGTGACCGGAGCGAGCCCAACCTGCACCGTGAGTGAATCGCCGGGCTTGAGCGCGAGCCAGGTCAGCGCGGCCGGCGAGAGAAACACGGTGTCGGGGTCGAGCAGATCGAGGCGGGTGCCGGTCGTGCCCTTCGTGACATTCGTGCCGGTTGCGACATTCATGCCCTTCGTTCGATCGGCGCGATCCGTTTGCGCCAGGCGTCCAACGAGATTCGGCGTGACGTAGCCCGCGCGAAACACGTCGACGCCGAGCAGCTTCAACGACGCGTCGCGCCCCACCACGCGCGCATCGACCTCGACCACCGGGCTTGCCGCCGCGACCTCGGGCAAGCGGGCGATGCGCGGATACAGCGCTTCGTCGAAGCCCGCGCGCGGGCCGCGCAGCTCGATATCGGCGTTGCCCATCAGCGCGTTCACGGTGGCCGACAGCTCGCCCGCCGCCGCGCGATTGATCAACTGCACGGCATAGCCCATCGCGACGCCCGCCGCGATCGCGAGAATGCCGATCAACGTGCGCAGCGGATGCCCGCGCATTTCGCCGGCGATGAGCGCCGCGCCGGGCCAGCGCATCGACTACGAACCGCCCGCGCCCGGCGCGTGCGGCTCGAGCCCTTCGGGCGTGAGCCGCAGCACGCGGTCGGCGGCAGCGGCCACGGCCGCCGAGTGCGTCGCGAGCAGCACGCCCGCGCCGTTCGTTTGCGCCAGCTCGCGCAGTAGCGCGAGGATGCGCATCGCCGTGTCGTGATCGAGATTGCCGGTGGGCTCGTCGGCCAGCACGAGACGCGGCTGATGCACGAGCGCACGCGCGATCGCCACGCGCTGCAATTCGCCGCCCGACAATTCGCGCGGCATCGCGTGCTCGCGCCCGTCGAGCCCGACCGCGAGCAGCACGAACGACACGCGCACCGGCACGTCTTTTGCACGCATGCCGTTCAGGAGCAGCGGCAGCGCGATATTCTGGGCTGCCGAGAGATTCGGCAGCACATGGAACGCCTGGAACACGAAGCCCATTTTCTGGCGGCGCTGCAAGGTGGCAGCGTCGTCGTCGAGCGTGGCGAGATCGTGTCCGTCGAAGACGATTTGTCCCTCATCCGGCCGGTCGAGTCCGGCCGCGAGATTGAGCAGCGTCGATTTGCCGACGCCCGATTCGCCCATGATCGCGACGCATTCCCCTGCCCGCAGGTCGAGATTCACGCGGCGCAGCACGTTGCGCGGCGTGGCGCCGTCAAAGTGCTTCGAGACGTTGGCGAGCGTCAGCATCGTGGATCGTCAGAAAGCGAGCGGTGTGGGCGCTGCGGGTCGTTCATGACACCTCCGTCACGCAGAAAGCGCTTGCACGCGCGCTGACGGGTTCGATTGTTGCACCTATCGCGGTTTGCCGCTGTATTCGACAAGACGTGCCTCGAGCAGGCGCGCGAGCGCCAGGCCGCCTTCGCGCATGATGGAATCGTGATTCCAGCGGAATGCCAGCCGCGCGGGCGGCGCGAGCGCGAGCGTGTTCATCCAGGCGCTGGCCGTCCTGACGTGCCACTCATAGCGCACCACCGTGCGGCTGCCGTCGGCGGCAAAATGCCAGCGCCCCACGCCTTCCAGCGCGCCGCTGGCCTCCCCCTCCAGCGCAATGAGCGGCGCGACGCGCGTGACGCGCACGTCGATAATCACACGATAGGGAAGCACACCCTTCCATGTGTAACGATGCACGGCGCCCAGACCGTCGGTTTCGCCCGCCTGCAACTCGCGCACCGCTTCGACATTCTTCCACCACCTCGGCCAATTGATCGAATCGTGGACCGCGTCCCACACCGGCTGCACCGGCGCCTCGATGCACCACAAGGTGGTCAAACGGAATTCCGCCATCGTTCGTTTCCTCCTTGTTTGCCTTGTTTGCCTTGTTTGTGATGCGGCCACGCGTGTTGGCAGGCAGGTCCGGCGCATGCGCGTATGTCCGCGCGAACATTGCGTGGCGCGAAGCCGTGTTCCAGAATGACCCTGGACCCACGTCCGGCTACGTTCGAGTATAGGAGGCAACGATGCGCATACAGGTAATCCACGCGCTAATCGGCGCGAGCCGCAAAGGGCCTGCGCTCACGGTGGAGATCGCAACACGATGAGCGACGCGCCGCCGCCGGACCGGGATCTCGTTGCCGACGCACAGGCACGCTTCAATGCGCTCGCCAACTATCAGGTCAGGCTGAAATCGATATCGGCGGAAACGGAACCGGTCGAGGTGCGCTATGCCTACCGCAAGCCGGGCTTCGTCCGGATGGACTTCATCTGCCCGCATGCCGGCGCGACACTCACCTACAGCCCTGAATCGGGGAAGGTCAAACTTTGGCCATTCGGTTTCGACACGTTTCCGAGGCTCATGCTGAGCCCCGACAGTCACATGATCCAAAGCCCGCAGGGTCATCGTATCGACCAGTCCGACATCGGCACGCTGCTCGTCAATGTCCGCGAACTTCAACAGCATGGCGACACGCAGTTCGTCGGCGCTGAGACTATCGGCACGCGCCGGGCGTCGCATGTGATCGTGACGGGCGGGCCCGGACACGTAGTGTCAGGCGTGTCCCGCTATGAGTTGTGGTTCGACGTGACCCACGGGCTGCCCGTCAAGGTCGCGAGCGAGGGCGCGTCACGTGCGCCGATCGAAACGGTGCTGATGGAGGATCTGCGCATCGACCTGCCAGAGTCGCAACTCGAGCCGTTTGGCTAGTCACGCGGGCCAACGCGTCTGCCGACCGTGACTTATCCGGCGTGCCTGTGTGTGGCATTACCAGCAGCCGGCGCGCATGCCTCGCGCCGGCTTCTGGTAATGTCACGCACATGCAAACGATCCTCTCCATCGAGAATCTCTCGAAAGTCTACGCATCGGGATTCCGCGCGCTCTCGAACGTCAGCCTGGACATTCGCCGCGGCGAAATTTTCGCGCTGCTGGGGCCGAATGGCGCCGGCAAGACGACGCTAATCAGCATCATCTGCGGCATCGTCAATGCGAGCGAAGGCCGCGTGCGCGTCGCCGGTCACGATATCGTCGCCGACTACCGCAGCGCGCGCTCGCTGATCGGTCTCGTGCCCCAGGAACTGACGACTGACGCATTCGAAACGGTCTGGGCCACCGTATCGTTTAGCCGCGGCCTGTTCGGCAAGCCGGCCAACCCCGCGTATGTCGAGCGCGTGCTGCGCGACCTGTCGCTGTGGGAGAAGCGCAACAACAAGATCATCACGCTCTCGGGCGGCATGAAACGCCGCGTGCTCATAGCGAAGGCGCTCGCGCACGAGCCGCAGGTCCTGTTTCTGGACGAGCCGACTGCAGGCGTCGACGTCGAGCTTCGCCGCGACATGTGGGAACTCGTGCGCGGGCTCAAGGCAAACGGCGTGACGATCATCCTGACGACCCACTACATCGACGAGGCGGAAGAGATGGCCGACCGGATCGGCGTGATCAACGCCGGCGAAATCATGCTTGTCGAGCACAAGGACGTACTCATGCGCAAGCTCGGCCGCAAGCAATTGACGTTGCAGCTCGAAGCCCAGCTGAGTGCGATTCCGGCCGCGCTTGCCAGCTGGAACCTGGAACTGGCCGAAAGCGGCACCGAGCTCACCTATACCTACGACAGCGAAAACGAACGCAACGACATCATCGCGCTGCTCAAGAATCTGAGCGAAGCCGGCATTGGCTTCACGGACCTGCAAACGAAACAGAGTTCGCTGGAGGAGATCTTCGTGAGTCTCGTCAGGAAGGACCCGATGGCCACGGCAACCGGCAAAGGAGAGGTGAGCGCCAGATGAACATCCACGCGATTCGCGCCATCTACCGTTTCGAAATGGCGCGCACCCGGCGCACGCTGATGCAGAGCATTGTCGCGCCGGTGATCTCGACCTCGCTCTACTTCATCGTGTTCGGTTCCGCGATCGGTTCGCGCATCAAGGAAGTGAATGGCGTGAGCTATGGCGCGTTTATCGTGCCGG
Source organism: Paraburkholderia tagetis (assembly GCF_022213065.1). Classification (GTDB taxonomy): domain Bacteria; phylum Pseudomonadota; class Gammaproteobacteria; order Burkholderiales; family Burkholderiaceae; genus Paraburkholderia; species Paraburkholderia tagetis. Next base: position 5,996 of record NZ_JAKLJA010000066.1, on the reverse strand, counting down.
GGCTGATCATGTTGTCGCTGCTGTCGCAGAGCATTTCGAATGCCTCTTTCGGCATCTACTTCCCCCGCTTCACGGGCACGATTTACGAGTTGTTGTCTGCGCCGGTGTCGTATTTCGAAATCGTGATCAGCTATGTGGGCGCGGCGGCAACCAAGTCGGTATTGCTGGGCGTCATCATCCTCGCAACGGCGGCGCTCTTCGTGCCGATTCAAATCCAGCATCCCCTGTGGATGATGCTCTTTCTGCTGCTGACGGCGATAACGTTCAGCCTGCTCGGATTCATCATCGGCATCTGGGCGGACAACTTCGAGAAGTTGCAGATCGTGCCGCTCCTGATCATCACGCCGCTGACCTTCCTCGGCGGCAGCTTCTACTCGGTCGACATGCTGCCGCCCGCGTGGCGGGTGATCACGCTGTTCAACCCGATCGTCTATCTCATCAGCGGGTTTCGCTGGAGCTTCTATGGGCTCGCGGACGTCGACGTGGGCGTGAGTCTCGGCATGACGGCAGCCTTTCTCGCGGTGTTTCTCGCGATCGTCGCCTGGATCTTCAAGACCGGCTACCGGCTGAAAGCCTGAATGGAAGGTTGGCCGGCATGCGTGAACGCGAGGTTCGAGCGCATGCCCCTGACCAACTTCGCAACCTCAGGCCGGCAACTGCCCCGGCGTGCCGTCGAGCGTGCTGTGTAGCGGACCTTCCGGCGCGCCGTCCAGGATACGAAGTTTTTCGGCCATATCGGGGAAGTTGCGCCCCGCCGCGCGAAGCTCGCCCACGAGCCGATGCGCGGCTGTCCTGCAGTGAGCCAGCGTCTCGTGCAAGCGCGGCTCCGCCTGCAAACCGGCCACCGCCTTCTCCAACTCGGCGGGCGATTCGCTCAGCAGCGCAGGAACCACTTCCTCGGTTGGGATCAGGGCACCGTGACTCAACAGTTGAGCGGTCCAGTCGCATCCGTACAGCAGTGTGCGTCGTTCGGCCTTGCGCGCTTCATCCTGGTCGAGCGCGGCAAGGCTGTGCCGGTTCTTCTGAATCTCGGCGCGCCACGTCGCCAGAATGTCGGCACGCAGCGCCGCTATGGCCTCGCCGAGCGATGCGTTCTGCCCACCCGCCACGAGGCGCCGCTCATCCAGCCGGTCTACCTGCTCCCGATAGTTTTCGAGGTACGACTGCCAGTTCAACGGCAGCTCCGGCTTTTCGAAGAACGCGTGCCTGACCTCATTGAGTTCGCTGCGAATATCGTGAAGCGCCTGGTTGTCGGCGATACGCGCGTCATGAACGTCGTGGGCCGTCACCATCTGTCGATGCAGCGGGAAAAGCGGATTGCCGTTGCGACGCTGTAGATGCCGCTCGGCCGCGCCCGGCCGGGTGCTCCATTTCCAGTTCGGCAGCGATTTCGCGTCGAATTCGACCGCCTGGATCATCGGCCGGAATACGGACAGCGCTTCCTCCGTGGCATGGCGGAAGCAGTCGGCCAGCTTGTAGTCGTTGCCGTGCAGAGAAGCGCCCGCATTCCCCGCATAAGGCGAATCGGGCATGAACCTGAGGGCGCCCGTGGCCAGAAAGAATTCCATCGGCAATTCCACGGCCTGGCCTTCCTGGCTGAAGGTGCGCTGTTCGGCGGAAATGGCTTCGACAGAGCGCGCGAGGCGGCTTTCCAGGTCGAGCAGCGCATCGATGGCATCACCCGACGACGGCTGCGCCGCATCGGCAAGCAGGCAGAACGTTTCGCGGGCCATGCGCGCCGCGATCGCGCCGTGCTTCTCGGCAAACAGCCAGAACCAGAGGGCGAGCTGATAGCCCTTGACCCCATTTTGGGCAGCCGCTTCGACATCGGATGCGAACGCAATGCCAGGCGCGGCCCAGTTCGCGAACGGCGGCGCTCCCGCGCCCTGGTACATGCCCAGGAGCTGCCGTATCGATTCATGCGTATCGACAGGCCAGTTGCGCGCCTCTTCCTGGCGCTTCTCCGCCTTCCAAAACCTCCAGTCCATCCTGTACCTCGCAAGAGAGCAAGCATATGGGTGCTACGCGTGCGCGGGATACTTGCACAATCCGCCAGGGGCGTAAACCGATGTTGCGCTTCGTTACGCAGGACCGCGGTTGCGCCAGTTCATGCGATGACGAGTGGCAGTCTCGCGATGACGCGCGTCGTCTTCGGCATGCAGATAGAGGCTGGTGGTGTTGAGCGACACATGGCCGAGATTGTCGCGGATCGTGCGCAGATCCACGCCCCCGTCGGCCTGGTGCGAGCCGGCGGTGTGCCTCAGCCAGTGCGCCGAAGCCCGGTCGAGTTCGTCGGCGCGATCGGCAAATTCCGTGCCCTTGCCGCGCAGCCACGCGGCGACGCCTCCAAAAATGCCCTTGATGGCGTCGTGAACGGCGGAACGCGACAGACAACGCGCCGCGCCCTTGAACGGCAGAATGAGCGGTATTTCCTCGGCGCGCGTGGGCAGAGCCGGCAGACCGTTTGCGGTTCGATACCGCCACAGCTCGGCCATCAGCTCGGGCGACGCGGGGACGATGCGCGCCTTGCCACCTTTGCCCGCCGTTTCCAGCCACCACTGGTCCTGACCATCGGCGCCGAGGCGGCGAAAGAAGTCGCCCATCTTGCCGCCCGCGACTTCCGAAATGCGCATGCCCTGGAGATAGAACAGCGTCGTGAGCCAGCGGCAGCGCGCGTAATATTTGCGTCCGGCTTCGGTCTCCTGGGGAAGCTGCTCGACCCAGACCTTGACCTCGTCCCACAGCGAACCGGACAGATAACGCGTCACGCGCGGCGCCGAACGCTTCGCGCGCTGCCGCAAGAGCGCCATGGGATTGCCGCGCAGATAGCCCGCATTGACGAGCCAGGTGAACATCGCATTGAGGATGATGAGCGCCTGACGCTGGCTGGCCGGCGCGAGCGGCCCGTTGAACGGACGCCAGCGTTCGTCGCCGCGCGGATATTTGCCGCCGCGGGTTCCGTCGTCCCTGAGCGACACCCAGCGGCCTGCCGGTTGCGGGTCGGCGAGGAACACCTTGTACAGCAGCAGATCCTCGTGCGTGAGCGACGAAAGCGGCTTGCCTAACTGCACCACGGCCCAGAGCAGGAGCCGCTCGGCTTCCTTGCGGTAATTGTCGAACGTGGTTTGGGTATCCGCGTAATTCGAGAGCCAGGCGCGCAACGCGTCCAGATCGTTGTCCGCCGCAAGCTGACTGCTTCCGGCAACGCCGCGATTACTGCCCTCGCGGCCATCGAGTGCGGATGGGACGACGAGCGATTCGACGGGCTGGACGGCAACGAGATCGGTATTTTTCACGGCTGGAAGGCTCCGGGCATCGGCGCGCGGGTCGCGGCATCGTCAACATGATACACGACATTATAGTACTAATGTCGTGTATTAGGCTTGGTGAGTTGTTAATTTGACGTATTACGTTGGATTATTGATCGCGATGCCCGTGGCGGGGCGAGATCGTCGATTCGCGCTGGCAGCAGTACATCGATACGCCGTCGCTGCTCAAACTTGCCGATTTGCAGGCTCACGGCGCGCTCCTGCTCGGCGAGTGGCGTCCATATGACGCTCGGGACGGGTCCGCGCAGCGCTGTCACATTCCAATGGTGTGGAGAGCTTCGAACGACATGGCACACATGCACTTGGGTATCCTGCTTACGGTCTGATGGCCTGGCTGAAGCAGGATCTCCTCAAGCCCATAATCAGCAATGCTGAAAATTGGCGCCTCGGCATCCCTATTGATCGCGATGATCACCCTGGAGTCCTTCATGCCTGCAAGGTGCTGGACGGCGTCCGCCGCGCCGCTGGCCACGTGGCCGGAATTTGAGCTAGCCTCAAAAGCTCTTGGCCTTTCCCAAGTCGGCGTCCGCGCCAGGCATGTCTTGCACGAGACATGCCTGGCGCGGACGCATTGAACCAATTAGATCTGGAAACTCCAGCCAGCGTTGGCAACGGGGAAACCGCTACCGCCGGGAATATAGATGGTGTTGTTTTGGATCAAGTGCCCATCGCCAGTGTATTTGGAACTCGCCGTCAATTGTCCCGACGCATCATAGTTGTTGGAGTTATACGTTCCGTCGTTGTTGTATGAGAATTTTGAGAACCCGGTGAGAGTGCCAGTGGTAGCGTTAAAGCGATCAGCCTCGATGTGACGCCCAAGGCCATCAAAGAGATCACGCTCAAAGAGCTTGCCTGACGAGTACTGGTAGTAATCGTAGATGATATGGTTGACGCCAAAAAGTGCAATCATTTCCTGGTTCCCAATAAACGTATGAGCGACAAAGCTATTGTCGACGGCAAAGTCGTACAGCTTCGTCGCCTGCCCGTTCGAATAAAAGATATTCTGCGTCTTGAACCCGCTGGCATTGAAGGTCGCGTATTCAGTCATCAAACCGTTCGCACCAAAGAGAGCAGCGAATTGTGAACCATCGCTATTAAAGACGTGAGAGGCGTAGCTGCCGTCGAGATTGAAGTCAATCTGCTTGGTTGCCTTTCCATCTACTCCAAAAAAGATATCCTGTGTCTTGACGCCGGCCGTATTGAATTTCGCATACTCGGTTACCTGGCCATTGACGCCGAAAAGTGTCGCTGTTTGTGATTCGTCTGCGTTAAAGTCGTACTTCGTGTAGCTCTTGTCGGGGTTGAAGTTGTATTGCTGTGTCGCCTTGCCGTCGGCACCGTAGAAGATGTCCAGCGTTTTAAACCCGTTCGCGTTGAACTTCGCGTACTCGGTGATCTGGCCCGTCGTGCCGTACAGCGTTGCGGTCTGGGAGCCATCGGCTGCCAAGTCGTACTTCGTGTAGCTCTTGTCGGGGTTGAAGTTGTATTGCTGTGTCGCCTTGCCGTCCGCACCGTAGAAGATGTCCAGCGTTTTAAAACCGCTCGCGTTGAACTTAGCGTACTCGGTGATCTGGCCCGTCGTGCCGTACAACGTTGCGGTCTGCGAGCCATCGGCCGCCAAGTCGTACTTCGTGTAGCTCTTGTCGAGGTTGAAGTTGTATTGCTGCGTCGCCTTGCCGTCGGCACTAAAAAACACGTCCTGGAACTGGAACCCCGTGTAGTCGAATTTTGCTTGTTCCTGGATCTGACCGTTGGGCCCGAAAAGGGACGTCGTGACGGCACCTTTCAACGAAAGGTCGCCATTCATCATTACCCAACCACCGCTCTTCAGCGGAATGCCTTGTGTATCGATTTTGTATACCGGCTGGCCATCGACAACAAAGCTGGTGTACTTGATCATCGGGCCTTGGATTTTCGTCCAGTCCACGAGCCTCGGATCCATGCCGGAATGCTGGAGAATCCACCAGTCCGCATAAAATTGTGTGTAGGTCAGGTTCGGGGCAATGGACGGAGAAAGCGCTCCGTAATACTTGCCCGCAGCATCGACCAGCGCGGTACCGGGACCGGCGAGCGCCTGAGCGGCAGAAGACCCCCACGTCACGTTTTTGACATCGATACCGGCAGACTGTGCCAGTTGAGTCAGTTGGAGCGTCAGCGCGCTGTTGGCTGAGTCGGAATGCATGTGGCCGGACGAACCACCGGTCAACCCCAACTGGAAGGCAACGATGTATTCGGAAACCAGCCCCACCCCTTCGTTCGTCAAACCATTTTTGACGGCCTGATCCGGGTTCAGTGCTAACGAACCACCCGTGCCCCCTGGAAGCATCGCATGCCCTAGTTCGTGAGCCAGCGTCGTAGCGAAAACGTCCGACGCTTCGCTCCATGAAGGATCGAAGGCGATGATCTTTTGCGAGGGGTCAGTGTAGACTCCCTTACCTTTCTCCCCAGTTACGAAACTCCAGCCATCAGAATTACCGAAGGCATTCAGTTCACCCGCCAAGAACGAAGATTTTTCCGCAGACGCAATAATCGCGTTATATTTCTCGCTCGAGAGTGCCGAGTTCTTGCTCGCCATTTTCACGGTCTCGGCTCGACGCTCGAGAGCGTTAGTCCACTTCTCGGCGATCCACTGCCGTTTGCCTAAGCGCCGCAGCACTTCTTGTATTT
>NZ_JAKLJA010000065.1 GCF_022213065.1 Paraburkholderia tagetis | reverse complement strand
GCTGCGTACAGATATCGTTCACTCGCAACAATATGCCGAAGCGCTCGCCATTCCGGCAAAGAAGGCGCGGCGTCGGCAGGCAACCTATCTTGAAGCCAATGAAGTCCGCTCGATTCTCGCAAAGCCCAACACGAAGACGGTCGGTGGTTGGCGCGACTACACGTTGCTGCTGTTTCTCTACAATACCGGCGCCCGTGTTAGCGAAGCGGCTGGCCTTTGCTGGGGTGACTTGCAACTCACTTCTCCGCGGCAGGTGAGACTGCATGGTAAGGGGCGAAAGGATCGGCTGCTGCCATTGTGGCGCGAAACTGCCGATGCGCTTCGCCGGCTTGCGACGATCAATCGGACTGACACTCAGCGTGACTCGCACGTTTTTCTAAATCGAAATGGAGAAGCATTGAGTCGTGACGGGATTGCCTATATTCTGCACAAGCACGTACAAGCCGCAGCTGAGGAACTACCGTCGCTCGCTCACAAGCGGGTTACACCACACGTCATGAGACACAGTTTTGCCGTCGGATTGCTGCAATCAGGCAACTCTCTACCTGTTATTCGGGACTATCTCGGCCATGCGAGCGTTGCGACAACCGGACGCTATATCGAGACAGACCTTCAGATGAAGCGCGATGCTCTGGAAATGTTCTGGCGGCATGCGGGAATTGAGCCCGGGCGGGCGAAATCATGGAAACCGAAGCTAGACCTGCTCGCGTTTCTGAATTCGCTGTGAGCCACGGGATTTATGTGGCAATGCAGTGGCGGGTGCGTTCGCTTGCACAAGGCCAAACGCGAAATTATCGACATAAAACGAGGCTCGAGATACTGCACATGGCAAGCTACGTGCCGGATCTTGCCGCCGCGAAACAGCGCCGCCCAGCCCGAGTAATCGTCGGCCTGCAGATAGCCTTCGTAATTGCGCAGCAGTGCCATCGGATAGCGGCCGGCCCGGCTCGACGTGTAGTCGTAGTAGACCACCTTGGGAACGCTCACCCACTGACCGTCGCGCAACATCGCTCCCGCACTCGCATAGCCCCACAGCCGGACCGTCCTGGTCCGCTCCAGTTGTTTGCACAACTGCGGAAATGGTGTGTCGTCGCCAAAGATCACCGGCGCGCTCAGCAACTGCCGACAGAACACCTCGTACAGGGGCAACATCAGCTTCGCGAGTCGAATCGTCCAATCGCTCATCGTATTGCGCGAAATGCGCAACCCATGCATTGTGAACTCTTCCTCCAGCCGGTAAAACGGCATGCCCGAATCGAAGTGCGCCACGACGATGCGCGCCAGCAACTCCGGGCTCGCATTGCTCTTCAACAGTGGCGACGCCTGGAAGGTCACGCCGCGCACCGTCGAGACTCCGTCCTTGACCAGCACATATCGCGGGCACACATGCTCGACTACGGATATCCTGGCCGGGGTGTACTTGAGCGTACGCGTGACGGTCTCGCCGATCACCGTCACCCGGTCGTATTGCGCCAGTTCCTGTTCCGGCATCGCATGCACGACGCGCTCGCGCGGCAGATCGTCTGGCAGCGCCGGACGTCCCTTGCTGCGACGCTTGCGCCGGTGGCCCTCCACGGGGATCGACAGATCCGGCATCTGCGGTGGCAACGGCGCTTCGTGCTCCTGATCGAAGATGTCCAGTTGCAACTCGCTCATGCGCTCGCGGCTCGCTCCGAACAGTTCCTGCCGCGCGTTGGCCAGTTTGGCCCGCATCTCGAGCAGCGCCTGCTGCGTCCTGGCCAGCAATTCGCTTTGCCCCTCGACCCGTTCGCGCAACTGTTCGATCTCCCACTGCTGCTGCTCGATCGTCGCATCGCGCGCCGCAATCGCGCCGAGTAATTCGGGAAGGTTCCACGCCCCCAATGCCATCGGCAAGGGCTGTTTCGAGGCCGGGACGTTGAGCGGTTGCATAGGTCAGCATTATCGCCGCGATCGAGGTGCTCATGGACATATCCTCGCGATTCATGCGACCACTGTTGCGTTCACCGCACGCACGCGCCGGCGTACGCCGATATCGATCCCTTCAAGCCAGGTAGTGAGCTCGGCAAGCGAGATTCCGCGCCGCGCGATGGCCGCGGGATCGGCAAGCGAGCCGCTCTCGAAACGCTTGTACATCAGCCAGAATCCCGTGCGGTCGTAAACCAAAACCTTGATCCTGTCGCGGCGCCGGCCGTAAAACACAAACACGTGCCCACTCAGCGCGTCCTGATCGAACATCGGACGCACCAGCATCGAAAGCGAATCGATCGACTTGCGCATGTCGATCGGCTCCGCGGCGATGTACACCCGAACTGCCGTCGAAAGCATCATCATCGCGCCCCCCCACCGATACGATCGATCATCGCCTGAAGCAAAGGCTCGAGCACGTACACCGGCAGCCGCAGCCGAATCCCATCGCCCAGAATCAATTCCGGCACCTCGCACGCGCTCGTGTTGCCGGAGACGTCCACAGCGCGATCGACGATGCCAACGCGCATAAAGCCCGCCATGCTCTGCGCGACTGCAGTCGTGGCGCCAGTGTTCTGCTGCACGTCGCCGCTGCGCTCCGCCTGGCGAGCAAGTGCCAGGTACCTCGTCATCGAGGAGCGGGAAATCCCGCTGCGTTCGCTATAGGCCTGGATCGTCAGCCCGCTTGCTCGAAACTCGCCTATGACTTCTCGCCACGGCCGTGTGCTGCGATTGCGCCGCCTTCTCGCCGGCGCCGAACTCACATCCGCCGCATCCTCAGGCAACTTCTCCGCTTCCTGCATGAATATCCTCCCGTCATCGCAATGGGAGAATCGTCCAACATCGACGTCACGCCCTCAATAACGGGGGTTCTCGGGCGGATACGGCGCGCCAGCGCGAGCCCCAGACCGGGCGCGAGCAGCTCACGCTGCCGGGTCCACCAGTGCGTCCCGATGCAGCCGCCGACATACCTGACCCGAAGGTTGTGCATCACCCGCAGCGAGTGGATCCAATCCTTATAGGTTGGTATGCGCGGTGCGTGCCTGCCGCAGGCGTTTGAGCTCGCGGTGCAAACGCCGGTCGTCTTCCTGCTCGGGCGTGGGGGTGCGCGCCACCGCCCACACAGTTGAGTTACGGGCCCACATGGTCGAGCTGGTGAAAGCCGGACGTACGCCCGGCGACTGGCTCGCGAGTGCGAACCTGGCTTCCCGCAAGATCGTCACCGCTTTGCCGGGACAAAGAACGCCTCGCGATCTGGCATGGCTGGACTGCTGATTCTGCATTCGAGAGAATTATCGGATCAGGATACCTAATTTTTAGGGGCAACATATCGCTCGCACTCGTCAACCTGGCAAAACCGATCTGACTCGCTACTGCGATCTGACCGGGTAGCGGGCCAGTTCTGTGTTGGCATCTCCGCCATGGGACTCGCGATGGCTTCGCCGAACGTCTCATGGTCTGGGCGTCTTTCCGTTCGACGCACATACCAGACGGCAGGTTTGCGCGCATGCGGACTCAATCACCCGGCTGGAAAGTGCGAGCCTCGTAATTTACCAGGTACGCGTGGTTGGTCGTTCTGGACTCGGTGGATAGGGCCGCCATGTGCCGTCCTGGTGACGGAAGAAAAGGATTGCAGCCTGCCCAGCCACTTCGAATGTCTCAGCGGATGCGTCGCGCGTCCGAGCGCCGCGCCTGATTCTGGCCCGGGTGACGCATACGTTGGCTGTGAACTCCGAAGCAAGCAAGCGCCTGACCCATAGACGCAGCAACGTTGCAGCACCAGCCATCGACTCTCTCCTTCATTGCGGTAGAGTTCGGGGGAGGCGGCGGCACCGGCTGCCCACCGGAATCCTCGTGCATCTCGTGGTCAACTGTTACGTCCGGGTTATTCGAGAAGTGACGTGTCTAACGAAAAATCGTCTGCATCCGGTTTATCGCGGCACCACCAGGAACGGCCGGGATGTCGTGCTTCAGGCGGCCCCCGCCGTCGGCGATGCGCAGAATCACTGGGTTTCGAGGAACGCCATGATTTTGTCGGCTGCGTAAAATCGTGGCGTGCCTAAAACGTGTGACGCATGCCCGCCGTCACGGCCACCTGCGTACTCGTCGAAGAGGGAGACAGAGTATTGAGCATCGCGTGCGATAGCACCGAATTCGGGGGCGCTCCGTGGACATTCTGGTACACCCCCTCAAGGTAGAAATCGGTACGCTTGCTGACAGCGTAATCGCACTGGAGCATGCCCGTGTTCCACCCCGGCGAGGAACCGTTGTAGCTACCATGCGTGTAGGTATATGCGCCCGACACGCTGAGGGCGGGCGTCAGTGAATACTTCGCATTTATCTCATAATTGTCGAGTCGTAACGATCCATCCAGCGTACCTGCGGACGGATCGCTGGCACCGAGATACGTGCCCGTGCCAAACGAAAGTACGCCTGCCGCGTTGTCAATCTGCGTATGGCTCCATAAGAGACCGACCGTGGCAGCACCAAAGGTCAGGTTGCCCCCTAGCGACCAGATTCGCTGGCGCTGGGCGATGAAGTTGGCGCTGCCGTCATTCGTCGTCACCGCACCGGGTCCGGTACCCGGGTTGTTCAGCTGCAGATAGCCTGCGCCGAGATTGACCGGCCCCTTCGTGTAAGAGAGCGCGAACCCGTACGCGCGGTTGCCGGCAAAATTTCCGGGATCATTGCTGAAGGCATACATCGTCTCGAGCGTTGCGCCCAGATATGTCGGGCTGATGTATTTGACCGTGTTGTTGAAGATGACCGCGTTGGAGGCCAGATTGTCGTTATCGAACGGGTGGGCGGCGATACTGCCTCCCCAGGTGTTATATCCGGCGGACAGTGGCCCCACGAGATCATTCACCACGTCAAACTGCCGGCCAAGCATCAGCGTCCCGTAGGCATCGCTTTGCATGCCAATCAAAGCCTGCGACCCAAAACCGTCGCCAGGAAGTGCCTGTGCACCGTTGTTCAGCACAAAAGCCTGCTCGAGCTTGAATATGGCATGCAGTCCTCCGCCGAGGTCTTCGTCTCCCTTCAACCCGAAGACGGTATTCTGGGTCGCGCTGCTGATCATCTGCCAGTTCGAATGACCGAGTTGATTGTTCGAGTAGACAAGACCGGTATCGATGAGACCGTACAGGGTGACGCTCGATTGCGCATGGGCACACATGGAGAACAGCCCCAGCATCGTTGACCCAATCAGCACCTTTTTCATGATTTCATTGTCCTGTAATTAGTTATACGAATAATTCTTCACGTCGCTGGCGACCCGGCGATGGCACACGCCATACATCAGAAAAATGTTTGTTCAGATGTGCAGCGATGTATAGAACGAAGGCCGTCAGGGAAATTCACGCTACCGTGCGACCCGCTTGATACGCGGGTCGCAGGATTACGCAGGCACCTGAGCGCCGGATTGAAGTCAGATCGAATGGGAAGGCACTTCTGCGCTGAGCGCAACGTGCGAGTTGGATTGATGAAACAGCGGGTGGCGGCGCGCGAGGACGAAGTAAGTCAATCCGGCCAGCAGCAGTCCGGCTTCAAAACTCAGGTCTCCCCATCCCAGGACGTTGTGCATCAGCGGACTGACGTAGGTGGGCGAATTGGAAAACGCCACGCATGCCACAGTGCCTGCAACCAACGCAATCACCCCGGGCCAGAAGATCCCGCCGTTATACCAGTAGGCGCCGCTTCCCCATTTCATCCAGTCCTCCCTGCGATACCGTCCATCGCGCATGAAGTAGTCGACGATGATAATGGCGGCCCATGGCGCAGTCCAGAACACCATGTAGTTCAGGAACACCTGGTACATGTCGAAGAACTGCCCATAAAATACGGTGACAATCCGGAAGCACAGTGTGAACAGCGCGATGATGGTGAGCGACGTCACACGGTTGATCGGAATACGCAGGGCCAGCAGGCCCAGCCCCGCCGTGTAGCCATTGGGCACGTTTGCAGCAATCCCCCCGAGTATGATTGCGAACAGGAGCGGAACGATGAACCACGTCGGCAGGAACCGGCCCAGCTGGCTTACCGGGTCGTCACCGAGCGTGCCGCCCAGCGCGGTCGCAAACAGCACGCCAATCACTTCGCAGAACACGAGCGCGACAAACTGGCCACCACCTGCCGCGAGCGCGATCTTCTTCCAGCTCGTTTCGGCCGGAAAGTACCGGCTGTAGTCCGAGGCGAAATTCGCCCAGCCGATCGGATAGGAAAAGACGATGCCCATCGCGATCAACCACGTGTTGAAAGATCCACCACCATGGTTGATGGCGGACGCCGCAGCCAGGCTCGTGTGCGGCAACACGAACGCGGCCAGGCCGCCGAACAGGATCGCCAGTGCCACTGCGATCCACTTCTCCGCCGCAATGATGGTCGCGTGGCCAAAGATCGCAAGCAGGATCTCCGCCACGAGAATAATGGCCAGCGATATCCAGACCACCGCGTGGCTGTGAAACCCGCCCATCTTCAACAGCGTTTCCAGCGCCTGGGTCGCGACCACAGAGTTGATCGAAAACCAGCTCAGTGCCGAGATCAGGCTCACGGCTTTGGGGAGGAACGAGCCCAGCTGGCCGAACGAACTGCGCGAGGTCATGATGCCCGACGTGCCCGTGCGCGGCCCCATGATCGTCGTGAGACCGAGCACAAAACAGCCGAGCAGGTTGCCGACCAGAATCGCGCCGAGCGCCTGCCACAGTGACAGGCCCTGCGAGAGGGCCAGCGCTCCCGTCACGACCACGACGTAATTCGTGTTGGCGCCGATCCACATCTTGAACAGCTCGGCCGGCGTACCGTGCCGGTCCTTCAGGGGAATCGGATCAATGCCGTGCTGCTCCACGCTCCAGGCCTTGTCCGCCTCGACACCGTTGCGCGGTTCATGCTTTCCATGATTCGCCATTTCAATCTCCGGTTGCCAACACATTCATTGAGCCGATTTCCTGCGGACCTCGAAGGCTTCGCCAAGCGCCTGCGCGATGCCCTCCACGCAGACTTCGTACAGCAGTGCGCCCTTCTCGCCCGAGGCCGCTGCGGCCGACGAAAGGCACCCCGACGCGGGCGTCCATTCGGGAATCGGTGGAAAGACGTCGTAGGGCGGGAACGTGGCGGCGGCATGCCGGGGCACGCACGTCATGTCGACCAGATGCGGATGCAGGAGCAGCATCAATGAGGTCTCGAGTACGCCGCCATGCTCGACCGCCCAGCCCGGAAAGCCCTCCGGATAGATGCGTGCGATGGTCTCCTCGGTCACGAAATCCCAGTAGGACAGCATGACCACCTGAAAGTCGTGAATGCCCTCCCAGCGCAGTTCGCGAATGGCCAGATCCACGCCTTCGACCGCGAACATGGAGTTCTCAAAATGACCGTTGACGAGGCAGATCTTGCGCGCGCCGTGGCGTGCGAACTCCTTCAGGACGTCCTTGACCGTCATGGAAAGCGTATGACCGTCCAGGCTCGTGGTGCCGCAAAGATGATTGCCGCCTCCGCTTTTTTGCTGTGACTTGTAGCCGTATGCGATGGCGGGCGCGACCATCGCGCCGATCCGGCGGGCCACCTCCTCCGAAATCGCCGTGGGCAGCAGCACGTCCGGATTCATCGACATATGGGGGCCATGCTGCTCCAGCGCGCCGATCGGAATGAGGATGGTCTGCGCCTCCTCCTTGATACGGCGCGCGTATTCAGGCCATGCAAGATCTCCGATTCTCACCTTTGCGTCCATCAGCTCGTCTCCTTGTTTGAGTAAAATGGTGCAGCTATAAATGGTTGCCCGCGCAAATAATAAACAACCCTGCTTACGATAGCTATCGCGCAACGCGCCTCGTTCGCCGTCAATCGTCGGCCAGCGGAAGCCGAGATGTTTCGCTGCTCGCCAGCATGGCGACGAGCGCGACGCCCGCGGCCCCCACGAGGTACCACGCGGGCGCGAGCTTGCTGCCGGTCACCGCGATTAACCAGGTGGCGACGAGCGGCGCGGTACCGCCGAACAGCGCGTTCGCCGCATTGAAGCAGAATGCGAAACCGCTGTAGCGCACGCGTGTCGGGAATATCTCCGAGAGAAAGCACGGCAGGGTGCCATCGTTGAGCGTGAGCAACGCACCGAACGCAATCTGGATCAGCACGATGGTCGCGAAGTTCGCGCCGGCCAGCCCCTTGAATAGCGGCACGGTCAGCAAAGCGAACAATACCGATGCACCAATCAGCATGGTCTTACGCCCCACCCGGTCGGACAGCGCGCCCATCAGGAAAATCAGGCCGATGTAGGTGGCGAGCGAGAGGGTCGCGGCCACGAACGATGCAGTTTCGCTCATGCCCATTTCCGTCGACAGATAGGTCGGCATGTAGCTGAGCACCAGATAGAACGCCACCGCATTCAGACAGGTCACGCCAAACGCAATGAGCATCCTGCCGCGATGGCGGGTCAGCAACTCTGTCACGGGCGCCTTCGCCACGTCGTGCGTGCCTTCGAGCGCCTTGAACTTCGGCGTGTCCTCGAGCCTCAGGCGGATGTAGCGCCCAACCAGCCCGAACGGGGCCGCGAGCAGGAACGGCAAACGCCAGCCGAAATCATGCAGCTGCTGCGTGGTGAGCACCGCGTGCATCACGGCGACGAACACCGAACCGAACAGCAGGCCGGCCGCCGTGCTGGCCGGCACGATGCTCGTGTACACGCCGCGCTTGCCCGGCGGCGCGAATTCCGCGAGAAATGCGGACGCGCCCGCATATTCGCCCGAGGCCGAAAAGCCCTGTACGACACGCACCAGCAACAGCAACACGGGCGCGATCATGCCAACCTGCGCATAGGTCGGCAGAAAGGCGATCAGGAAGGTCGAACACGACATGATCAGAATCGAGAGCGACAGCGCGGCGCGGCGCCCATGCCGGTCACCGAAATGCCCCCAGACCACGCCGCCCAGCGGCCGCACGACAAACGAAACCGCGAACACGCCGTACGCCGCGAGCAGGCCCGTCATCGCGTCGCTCTTCGGGAAGAACATCACCGCAATGATGGTCGCGAGATACCCATACGAGGCGTAATCGAACCACTCGACAAAGTTGCCGATGAAGCTCGCCAGTGCGGCCCGCTTCAGGAGCCCAACGTCATTCGCGGCGAGGCGCCTCGCATCACTCTCACCGCGCCCTGCCCCATCGTCGCCCTGCTGCCAGGCGCTGGCCGCCACGCCGCCCGGCATCGCTTTTCTGGTACTCATTCAAGTCTCCAAAGGTGCTGCTGGTTCGCTCTGGTAATTGCGCGCGTTCAAGGCCATGGTAGAAGTTGCAGCCAGCGAAAAATATCTTTTCTGGACAATCGACTTTCTCTATTCGACATCGAGGGTAAACACCGCCGGGAGGCTTGACCGCTGCACCGGAAGGACGCATGGCGCAAACGCATGCACCCGCAATGCGCTTCAAACGCGACATTGCGGGCGCATACGCACAGCGAAGGGCGTGAGTCGGGATGGGTCCAGCGCTTACCGCTCGGGCGAGCGATCAGACGAATCAGGCCTGGCGATCGAGGGGACGCTGGCACGCGGCCAGCAGTGCTCCGACGAGCAGAACTGCGGAGGAATAGACAAGCCCGCGCGTCAGGCTCGCGTTGTCGGACACCCAGCCGATCGCCACGGGCCCGACGATCTGGCCGAGCGCGAACACGATCGTGAACGCGCTGATGCCACGTGTCCATTCGTCGGAGGGAAGATTGTGCCGCACGAATGCGGTCGTCGAAGCGACCGCGGAGAGAAAGGTCGCGCCGAAAATCACGCCGGAAACGGCCGCAGCGACAGGCTGTGCCAACACGGCTGGCATGAGCGTGGCGAGCGCCAGCAACGCGTTGAAGGTCGCGAGGGCCATGCCGCCGCGCATACGGTCGAGAAAACCTGACCACAACCGCGCCGAGCCGATCGTCGCGATGCCCAGCGCGATATAGAACGCGCAAACCACACTCTGGCTCATCCCCTCACTGCGCAGCAGCGCAACGATGAACGTCATGTAGCCGATATACCCCACGCCAAAAAGACCGTACCCTCCTAGTGCAAAGCCGTAGCGCCACCACGTGGTCCGCTGTCTGATTGCGCCCCCTGGTGCACTCGCGGTGGGAGCGCCGGCCGCGTCGATGCTACGGGCGGCGCCTCGCGCGAGCAGCGTGCAAATCGCACATGCGGCGGCCAGCGCGAACCATGCGGGCTGCCAGCCGTGCGGCACGGAATGCATCGTAGCCGGCACGAGAATGGACGACAGCACAATGCCATAGCCGGTTCCGCCGTAGTAAAGCCCGAGGATCAGCCCTCCACGCCGAGGTGCGGCCGTCGCGAGACGGGCGGCCAGAACGCCACCACTGATGAAGATGAACGCGCTACCGATTCCGGCCACCAGCCGCTGGGCGAGCAGCAAGGGCGTGCCAGAGACCAGCCCGCACATCGCCATCAGCACGATCGTGACGTACGCGCCGCTCACGAAAAGCGTTGAAGGCGAGTGCCGTCTGGCAAGCACGGGAAACACGACTGCCCCTGCCAGATAGCCCGCTGCGTTGGCCGTGTTCATCGCGCCGGCCTGCGCGAAACCCCATCCGAGATCCACTTTCATCACGGGCAACAGCAACGCATAGGAAAAACGCACGAGCCCAAGCGCTATCGCGCTGCCCAGCGACAGGCGGGCGGCGAGAAAGAGCAGCGGCAGGGAATTCCGGTCCCTGCGAACGCCGCGCTCCGACCTGAACGCCGTGTCTGCAGTATGCAGCACTTCCCGGGGCCCTGACCCGTGCGCACCCATCGTCGACGTCGCCTTCTGCGAGCCTGCAGGCCGGTTACTGACATTCAGGTCCATTCTGGTTCCAATCCCCTTGTTGCCCGATCGCCTGCCCGCCCCCCAGCCGGTCACCTCCGCGACACCGAACCGGCGCACCAGCGCTTTTCCAGGTAGATGTCCCTCATCAGGCCGCTAGCGCAAAACGACCGTACGCCCTTCATGGATGAAGATGCGCCGCTCGATGAAGCCCTGCACGGCCCTGGCGAGCGCAGCACGCTCCATGTCGCGCCCTGCCGCAAGCAGCCGCTCCGGCGTGTAAGTGTGATCCACACGCTCCACCACCTGCTCGATGATGGGTCCTTCGTCGAGATCCCCGGTCACGAAGTGCGCGGTGGCCCCGATCAGCTTGACGCCGCGCGTATACGCCTGATGATACGGCCTCGCGCCCTTGAAGCCGGGCAGAAACGAATGGTGGATGTTGATGGCCCGGCCCGCGAGACGCGCACACAGGCCGGCGCTCAACACCTGCATGTAGCGGGCGAGCACCACCAGTTCGGTTCCCGTGCGCTCGATCAGCGAAACGAGCGCCTGCTCCTGAATGGATTTCGTTTCAGGCGTCACCGGAAGATGATGAAACTCGATCCCGTGAGACCGGACCATGGGCTCGAGATCGCGATGATTGGACACCACGCCCGCAATATCGATCGGCATCTCATTGATGCGCCAACGATGCAGCAGATCCACCAGGCAATGATCCAGCTTCGAAACGAGCATCAGCACCTTCGGCTTCACGCGCGCATCGAAAATGGCCCACTCGAAAGCGTGCCGGAGCGCAAGCGGCGCAAAGGCTTCCGATAGCGCTTCACGGTCCAGCCGCCCCGGCGCAGGAACATGAAACTCGCATCGCACGAAGAAGCGGGCAGTCTGCGGATCGTCGAAAACGGAGAATTCGTCGACATAGCAGCCAAACCCGTCGAGAAAGCCGACGACGGCAGCCACCTGGCCCTGCGCACTGGCGCAGGTCACGTTCAGGATAAAGCGGCATGTGCTGTCGGTCACGTCAGCGGAAAACCCGTTCATGAATGCTCCCCGTCATTGGCACATCGGAGGTGCCGTGTTTTTCCCGTATCCGCCACGCTCGCAGGCCGCCCACTGCAGATAATCGGCGCGCATCCAGTCGAGCGACACGCCGATGCGCCGCGTGCCTGGCCGGATCTTCGGCTTGTGCACTTCGATCGTGAGCGAGTCCAGCGCGGGCCACTCGCGAAACGAGAGCGCCGCGATATCGGCCACCAGTGTTTCGAGCAGCCGCGTATGCGGCTTCTTCGCGAGAAACTCGGCTATGCGCGTGCAATAGCTCTCGTAGTCGATCCAGTCGCTCTCTTCTTTCGGCATCGAGCGGTAGCCGAGCTGCGCATCGATCACGAGCGGCTGCGGCTGTCCGTGCTCATGCGGATGAATGCCGATGCGCGCGGGCACGCTCAAGCCCTCGACGAATACGCTCCAGCCGCGCCCCCGCGAGGGCGGCGCGTCGAGCGCCGTGAGCGACCCGTGCGCCGGATCGAAGGTGCCGTCGACGATCTTCATGATGCGAGCGACACCGTGGCGTCGAGCATGATGCGGCAGAAGTAGTCGGCGAAGCTGCGGCGCACGACGATCTCGAAGCGGTCCTCGCCGGTCGGGATCAGCACGATCCCGGCCTTGAAGAACACGCTCTGCGCACATTGCCCTTCTTTGAACAGGCGCGGATGCAGATCGAGCGGGCAGCCGCGCGAAAGCAGCTCACGCGTGCGCGCGCCGTCGATCTCCACCACCGTGTAGCCGCTGCCCACGTCCACGGCGGCGGCGTAAGCCTCGCCGAATGCGGGGGCGAGCTGTGCTTCAAGCACACCCACCTGCACGGGCGCGGTCGAGCGCACGAGCCATTCGTCGGGGCCGAGCCACAGCACGTCGTAGCCATTGCCCTTCGCCACCGTGTTCGGCGTGGCGGGCGGCTGGCAGCCCACCACCTGGGCAAACGCGTCGACGAAGGCGGGGTCGCTCAGGTCGCCGCGCACGTTCACCAGATCGCGGAACGGCAGCTCGCGCATCGCGAACCCCTTCGGCGCGCGGCCCTCCTGGGCCTTCATCAAACCGGCCACGCCGACGAAAGGCGATTCGAGCCGCGCCGCGGTTGTCGCACGTTCCGCGCGGGGTGCCTTATCCATCGTTTCATTCAACATGCTGACGCACCCCTTCAGTGTCATAGAAAATCGGGCTGGCGATCTTTGCCTTCACGCGCCGGCCATCGGCCAGCGAGATGGTGACGTATTCGCCGGTCTTGTTGTGACCGCCCTTCACGACCGCAAGCGCAATCGAGCGATCGAGAATCGGGCTGTAATAGCTCGACGTCACGTGGCCGAGCATCGGCGTGGTGCCGTCGGCCCTCTGCTGCGCATCCACAGCGACGATCTGGCCGCCTTCGGGCAGCACGAACTTCGCGTCGTCGGTGAGCAGTCCGACGAACTGCTTGCGCCCTTCCTTCGCGGTGTCCGAGCGCTTGAGCGAGCGGCGGCCAAGGAAGTCCTTGGTCTGCGAAACGAGGCCGCCCATGCCCAGGTCGAACGGCGTGACCGAGCCGTCGGTGTCCTGGCCGACGATGATGTAGCCCTTCTCCGCACGCAGCACGTGCATCGTTTCCGTGCCGTACGGCGTGATGTCGAACTCGGCGCCCGCGGCCATCAGCGCTTCCCACACGGCGCGGCCCGCGTTGGCCGGCACGTTCACTTCGTAAGCGAGCTCGCCCGAGAAGCTGATGCGCATGACACGCGACTTCACGCCCGCCACCGTGCCGTTGCGATACGACATGAACGGGAACGCGGCGTTGTCGAAGTCGATGTCCCTGCACACCTTCTGCAGGACCTTGCGGCTCTTCGGGCCCACCACGGCGAAGGTCGCCCAGTGATCGGTCACGGAAGCGAGGCGCACCTTCATGTCGGGCCACTCGGTCTGCAGCCAGCGCTCGAGCCACGTGAGCACGCGCGCGGCGCCGCCGGTCGTGGTGGTCATCATGTAGTGCTGCGGTCCGAGGCGCACGGTCACGCCGTCGTCGAACACCATGCCGTTCTCGTCGAGCATCAGGCCATAGCGGCACTTGCCCACTTCGAGCTTGAGCCACGGATTCGTGTAGACCCAGTTCAGCAGCTTCGCGGCGTCCGGGCCCTGAATGTCGATCTTGCCGAGCGTCGAGGCGTCGAGAATACCCACGCTGTTGCGCACCGCGAGACATTCGCGCTTCAGGGCCGCGTGCATGTCCTCGCCGTTCTTCGGGTAGTACCAGGGGCGCTTCCAGTTGCCCACGTCCTCGAACAGCGCGCCATGCTGCTCGTGCCATTCATGGATGCAGGTCTTGCGGATCGGGTCGAGGAAATCGCCCAGCTCGCGGCCCGCCACGGTGCCGAACGTCACGGGCGTGTAGTTCGGGCGGAACGTGGTCGTGCCGGTTTCGGGAATCGTCTTGCCGAGCGCATCCGCGAGGATCGCCATGCCGTTGATGTTGCCGAGCTTGCCCTGGTCGGTGCCGAAGCCCATGGCGGTATAGCGCTTCACGTGCTCGACCGATTCGAAGCCTTCGCGCGCCGCGAGCAGGATGTCCGATGCGGCCACGTCGTTCTGGAAGTCGACAAACTGCTTCGGGCCACGCGGCGCGGCCTTGCGGCTGCCCACGAGCCACAGCGGCTGCAACGGCGTTTCGGCGATCTCCGCGGCCTTCGGCACTGGCGGACGCGTGGCTGCGAAGCCGAGCGACTTCGTGGCGTCGATGCCCGCATCGACCGCCTGGGTGA
Organism: Paraburkholderia tagetis; assembly: GCF_022213065.1. Classification (GTDB taxonomy): domain Bacteria; phylum Pseudomonadota; class Gammaproteobacteria; order Burkholderiales; family Burkholderiaceae; genus Paraburkholderia; species Paraburkholderia tagetis. Next base: position 17,499 of record NZ_JAKLJA010000065.1, on the reverse strand, counting down.
GGCCGCGCGCGAGGCTGAATTCGCCCACCGCCGCGCCCACGCTCACTTCCTGCTGCACGCGCTTGCCCGGCATGAAGCAGGCCTTCGCGTCGTTCCAGTGCGCCTTGCCGCCCGATTGCGCGAACAGGTGCAGCACGGGGCTGAAGCCGCCCGACATCGCCACCAGATCGCAGGGCAGGTCCGCCTGCTTCGCGCCCGTCTGGCCGTTCGTGTACGCGACCACCTCGACCGAGCTCACGCGCAGCTTGCCGCGTGCGGCCATGATGGCCGCATTGTTCATGATCTTCACGCCCTGGCGACGCGCCGCGTCCTGCAAGGCGCCTTTGCCCTGTGCACGCGAGTCGACCACCGTCACGTTCGCCCCGCATGCCTTCAGGTCGAGCGCGCAGCGATAGCCGGCGTCGTTGTTCGCGAACACCACGGCGTTCCGCCCCGGCAGCACGCCATAGCGGTGGATATAGGTCGACACCGCCGATGCCATCATGATGCCCGGCAGGTCGTTATTGCCGAACACGATCGGCCGCTCGTGCGCGCCGGTCGCGAGAATCACGCGCTTCGCGCGGATCTTCCAGAGCAGCTCGCGCGTGCCCTTGCGCGTCGAGACCGGCAGATGCTCGGTCAGGCGCTGCGTGACGGTCACGAGATTGTGATCCTGATAGCCGAAGGCCGTGCTGCGCGAGAGGACCTTCACGTCCGGCATGGCCGCGAGCTCCGCCTCGATCTTCTCGACCCACTGGATCGCCGGGCGGCCGTCGATTTCCGTCTTGCACGACAGCAGGCTGCCGCCCAGTTCGCGCTGGTCGTCGACGAGAATCACGCGCGCGCCGGCAAGGCCCGCCGTATGCGCGGCCAGCAGACCCGTGGGACCGCCGCCGATCACCAGCACGTCGCAATGCGCGAAGCGCTTGTCGTAGCGGTCGCCATCGCGCACTTCGGGCGCCTTGCCCAGACCCGCGGCCTCGCGGATCTTCTCTTCGTACTTCGGCCACCACTTGCGCGGCCACATGAAAGTCTTGTAGTAGAAGCCCGCGGGCAGGAAGCGCGAGAACTTCTGGTTCACCGCCATGCGGTCGTGCTCGAGGCTAGGCTCCGCGTTCACGCTAGTGGCGACCAGCCCCTGATAGAGCTCGGTTTCAGTGGCGCGCGCATTCGGCACCGTGTACGCGCCGCGCTCGAGCTGCACCACGGCATTGGGCTCGGCCACGTCGGCCGTCATGATGCCGCGCGGGCGGTGGTACTTGAAGCTGCGCGCGACGAAGTGCACGTCGTTGGCGAGCAGCGCCGAGGCGAGCGTATCGCCCTGATAGCCCTGATACGTGCGCCCGTTGAACGTGAAGGTCAGCGGAATCGCGCGGTTGATGCGCCCGCCGGCGCCGAGTCGGTTCTTCTGGCTCATCGCTGCTTGCTCCCTTGCGTGCCCGGCCTGGCACCTTGTTGTGCGCCGTTGTGGACTTTTGCCTGTGCGTTCACGGACGTGTTGGGCTTGCCAAACGTTTCGTAGCCCTGAATCTCGTAGGTGACGGTGTCGCGCGTCGCCATGAACCAGCGGCGGCAACCCTGGGTGTGCAGCCACTGCTCCTTGTGCACGCCGCGCGGGTTATCGCGCATGAACAGGTATTCGCCCCATTCCCGGTCGCTCAGCGCGTCGGTGTCGAGCGGGCGAGCGATCTCCGCTTCGCCCCCGCAGGTGAATTCGATTTCGGCGCGCGGCCCGCACCATGGGCATTCGATCAGCAACATGTGGTGTTCTCCAAATCTCGGTGCGTAATCAGTGGGCCACGGCAGCCGCGCCGTGTTCGTCGATCAGATGGCCGGTATAGAAACGGTCCAGCGAGAACGGCGCATTGAGCGGATGCGGTTCGTCGTTCGCGATGGTGTGCGCGAACGTCCAGCCCGAGCCCGGCGTCGCCTTGAAGCCGCCGGTGCCCCAGCCGCAGTTGAAATAGAGGCCCTTCACATCGGTCTTGCTGATGATCGGGCAGGCATCGGGCGAAACGTCGACAATGCCGCCCCACTGGCGGTTCATGCGCACGCGCGAGAACACCGGGAACATTTCGACGATGGCCTGCAGCGTGCCTTCGATGATGTGGTAGCTGCCGCGCTGGCCGAAGCCCGTGTACTGGTCGACGCCCGCGCCGATCACGAGGTCGCCCTTGTCGGACTGGCTGATATATGCGTGCACGGCGTTCGACATGATGACCGAGTTGACCACCGGCTTGATCGGCTCGGACACCAGCGCCTGGAGCGGATGGCTTTCGATCGGCAGGCGCACGCCGGCCATGTCGGCGAGCGTCGTCGTGTTGCCGGCCGCCACCACGGCCACCTTCTTGGCCTTGATGAAGCCCTTCACGGTATCCACGCCGGTCACGCGGCCGCCGTCACGGCGGATGCCCGTGACCTGGCAATTCTGGATGATGTCCACACCGTGGCGGTCCGCGCCGCGCGCGAAGCCCCAGGCCACCGCGTCATGGCGCGCCACGCCGGCGCGGCGCTGAATGGACGCGCCCAGCACCGGATAGCGGCTGTTCAGGTTGATCGTGGGCTCGATCTCCTTGATCTGCTCGGGCGTGAGGAACTCGGCGTCCACACCGTTCAGGCGGTTCGCGTTCACGCGGCGCTCGGTATCGCGCACATCCTGCAGCGTATGCGCGAGATTCATCACGCCGCGCTGGCTGAACATCACGTTGTAGTTCAGATCCTGCGAGAGCCCTTCCCAGAGCTTCATCGCCTTCTCGTAGAGCGCTGCCGACTCGTCCCACAGATAGTTCGAGCGCACGATGGTGGTGTTGCGCGCGGTGTTGCCGCCGCCGATCCAGCCCTTCTCCAGAATCGCGACGTTCTTCACGCCGTGCTCCTTGGCAAGGTAGTAAGCGGTGGCGAGACCGTGCCCGCCGCCGCCGACGATCACCACGTCGTACTCCTGCTTCGGCTCCGGGCTCCTCCACTGCCGCTCCCAGTTCTCGTGATACGACAACCCGTTGCGGAACAGACTGAATATCGAATAGCGGCTCATGACTTTCTCCCTCAGCACTCGATCACGTTGACCGCCAGGCCCCCGCGCGAGGTTTCCTTGTATTTCGTTTTCATGTCGGCGCCCGTCTCGCGCATGGTCTTGATGACCTTGTCCAGCGTGACGTAATGCTTGCCGTTGCCCCTGAGGGCCATGCGTGCTGCGTTCAGCGCCTTGACTGCACCCATTGCGTTGCGCTCGATGCAGGGAATCTGCACGAGGCCGCCCACCGGATCGCAGGTCATGCCCAGGTTGTGCTCCATGCCGATCTCGGCAGCGTTCTCCACCTGCTCGGGCGTGCCGCCCATCACGGCCGCAAGCGCGCCTGCCGCCATCGAGCAGGCGACACCCACTTCGCCCTGGCAGCCCACTTCCGCGCCGGAAATCGACGCGTTCTCCTTGTAAAGCAGACCGATCGCGGCGGCGGTCAAAAGAAACACTACCGCGCCGTTATCGTCGGACCCCGGTACAAACTTGGTGTAGTACTGGAGCACGGCCGGAATGATCCCTGCCGCGCCGTTGGTCGGCGCGGTGACGATCCGCCCGCCCGCCGCGTTCTCCTCGTTGACCGCCATCGCGTAGAGGTTGATCCAGTCGATCATCGACAGGGGATCACGCAGACACTCTTCTGACTGGGCCTTCAACTGCTGGAAAATGGCGGAAGCGCGCCGGCGAACCTTCAGCGGACCGGGCAACGTGCCTTCGATCGAACAGCCGCGTGCAATCGATGCCGCCATCACGTCGCGAATCGTCAGGAGGCCCGCGCGCACCGCTTCAGGCGTGCGCCACGTGGCCTCGTTCGCCAGCATCACGTCGGCGATCGACAGACCGCTCTCGCCGCACAGCCGCAGGAGATCCACGCCGCTCCTGAACGGGTACGGCACCTCGTTCGCACCCGGCAGACCGTTGAGGCGGTCGCCGGCATCGTTAATCACGAAACCGCCGCCCACCGAGTAATAGACCTGCGCATCCAGCACGGCGCCCTTCGCATCGAGCGCCGTAAAGCGCATGCCGTTCGGATGCAGGGGCAAGACCTCGCGTCGCAGAAAGGCAATCTGGGTCTTTTCGTCGAACGCGATCTGGCGCACCCCGGCGAGAACCAACTCCTTCGCCGAACGGATGACGGCGAGGCGCTGTTCCGCGTAATCGGGATCAACCGTGTCAGGCAGATTGCCCTCCAGTCCAAGCAATACCGCCTTGTCGGTCCCGTGTCCCTTGCCGGTTGCGCCGAGCGAACCGAACAGTTCGATCCGCATTGAGGACACGCGCTCGAGCAGCGCACGCTCGCGCAGACGGGCGCCAAACCTGCACGCGGCGATCATGGGGCCAACGGTGTGGGAGCTCGAAGGGCCGATGCCAATCTTGAACAGATCGAAGACGCTCACATTCATGACATTCTCACAGGCCCTGATAGACTGGATAACGCGCGCAAAGCTGCGTGACCTCGTCGCGTACGCGGGCTTCCACCTGCGCATCCCCAAGGTGATCGAGCACGTCGCAGATCAGCCGCGCGGTCAGGGCCGCGTCATCCTCATTGAAGCCGCGGGTCGTGATCGCGGGGGTGCCGATGCGGATGCCGCTCGTGACGAACGGGGATTGCGGATCGTTGGGCACGGCGTTCTTGTTCACCGTGATATGCACCCGGTCGAGCGCGGCGTCCGCGTCCTTTCCGGTCATGCCTTTCTTCACGAGACTGACGAGGAACAGATGGTCGTCCGTGCCGCCGGAAACCACCTCGTAGCCGCGCGCGGTGAAAACCTCCACCATGGCGCGCGCGTTGGCAAGCGTGCTTTGCTGGTATGCCCTGAATTCCGGGCTCTGTGCCTCCCTGAAGGCGACCGCCTTGGCGGCAATCACATGCATCAGCGGACCGCCCTGCGTGCCCGGGAACACCATCGCATTAAGCTTCTTTTCGATCTCCTCATTCGCGCGGGCGAGAATCAGGCCGCCGCGCGGGCCGCGCAACGTCTTGTGCGTCGTCGTGGTCACGACATCGGCGAGCGGCAGCGGATTCGGATAAAGGCCTGCTGCGACGAGCCCGGCGACATGCGCCATATCGACAAACAACCACGCCCCCACCTTGTCGGCAATGCTCCTGAAGCGGGCGAAATCCAGTACCCGCGAGTAGGCGGAGAAACCCGCAACGATCATGCGCGGACGATGCTCGAGCGCGAGACGTTCGACCTCGTCATAGTCAATGAGACCGGTCTTCGCGTCCACCCCGTACTGCACCGCGTTGAAGAGCTTTCCGGAAAACGAAACCTTCGCGCCATGCGTGAGATGGCCGCCGTGCGCGAGGCTCATGCCGAGAATGGTGTCGCCGGGCGAGAGCAGGGCGAGGTACACGGCCGCATTGGCCTGCGATCCGCTATGCGGCTGCACATTCGCGAAGTCGGCTCCGAACAGGGCTTTGGCGCGCGCAATCGCGAGCTGCTCAACCACGTCGACGTGCTCGCAGCCGCCGTAGTAGCGCTTGCCCGGGTAGCCTTCTGCATATTTGTTGGTCAGCACCGAGCCCTGCGCTTCGAGCACCCGCGGACTCGCGTAGTTCTCCGATGCGATGAGCTCGATATGCGCTTCCTGGCGTGCGCGTTCGAGTCGCATCGCCTCGGCGAGATCCGGATCGAATCCGGCGATCGTTTGTTCCCTGGAAAACACGGTGGCCTCTCCTGCCATAGCGAAAAAGTACCCGCGGCATGCGCCGCGGGGCAGCGATACCCGGATCAGGCCTTGATGATGTTGTGTTCCGGACCGTACGGGAATGCGGTAATGTTGGTGGCGCCCTTTTCACCAACCACGAGGATGTCGTGCTCACGATAGCCACCGGCGCCGGGCTGGCCCTCGGGCAGCATGATCATCGGCTCCATCGAGACGACCATGTTGGGCTCCAGAATGGTGTCGATGTCTTCACGGAGTTCGAGGCCCGCCTCGCGACCATAGTAATGCGAGAGCACGCCGAACGAGTGGCCATAGCCGAACGTGCGGTACTGCAGCAGCCCGTATTCCGCGTAGATCTTGTTGAGTTCCAGCGCGATATCGCCGCAGCGCACGCCCGGCTTGATCAGCTTCAGGCCGGCTTCATGCACTTCAACGTTGACCTTCCAGAGGCGAAGGTGCTCTTCGGGGCAATGGTCGAAGAACATCGTGCGCTCGAGCGCCGTGTAGTAGCCCGCGATCATCGAGAAACAGTTCAGGCTGAGAATGTCGCCCTTTTGTACCTTGCGCGTCGTGACCGGATTGTGCGCGCCATCCGTATTGATGCCCGACTGGAACCACGTCCACGTGTCCATCAGTTCCGAATCGGGAAAGCGGCGTGCGATTTCGCGCACCATCGCCTGCGTGGAGGCCAGCGCCACCTCGTGCTCGGGCACGCCTTCGTGCACGGCCGCCGCGAGCGCCGCGCCGCCGATATCGCACACGTTCGCACCATGCCTGATCAGCGCGATTTCCTCGTCGGACTTGATCATCCGCATGCGCATCGTCTGCGCGCCGATGTCGACGAACTCGACCGACGGCAGGGCTGCCTTCAGCTTGGCCAGCACTTCGACCGGCACGTGATCGAACTCGATACCCACACGTCCCTTGTTGTCGATCTCGCCCTGCACGGCGCGGAAGAAGTTGTCGCGCTGCCAGTCCGTGTAGACCACGTTGTAGTCGCCAACCGTGCGACGCCACGGCTGGCCACCATCGATGTTGGCCGAGATGGAGACGACCTTGGCCGGCGTGACGACGAGACCGTACTTTCTGCCGAACGAGCAGTAGAGGAAGTCCGCGTAGTAGTTGATGTTGTGATACGACGTGAAGAGCACCGCGTCGATGTTTTCGCGGGCCATCAGTTCGCGCAGCTTGCCTTGACGGTTGGCGTACTCCGCATCGGAAAAGGTGTGCTTCACCTTCTCTCCATTCTCGATTCGAATCAGGTTCTCCATCTTCATGTGCTCGCTCCTGGGTAAAAAGCGTGGTGGGTGTGAGCAGATGGTAGAAGTTCGGGAAATTGGAGAATTTCGAAAATGGACAATGTCATTTCTGAATTGGCCAAATCGGGTTAACCATGAAGCCCGTCGCCGCTTGTTCGCACGTGCGTGCCTATGCCCCAGCGGCGCACGCGCTGCGGGTCACTCGACTCACGCGGGAGAGGAACCGGGTGGGGGTAAACCGACCGCCCGGCCAAAAGGACTACAGCGCGTTCTGGTAGCGACGCCGGTCGGCGATCGGGGAAATCTGGAATTGCGCCTTGTAGCGCGTGGAGAAGTGGGTCGTGGACGTGAAGCCGGTGCGCACGCACACTTCCTCGAGCGAGGTTGCCGTGCGATACAGAAGCTGCCGGGCCCGCAGAAGGCGAATCTCGAGGTACGCCTCAGCCGGTGACTTGCCCAGGCGCTCGAGAAACCAGCGCTGGAGCTGCCTTTGCGAGACACGCAGATGGGACGCAATTTCCGGCACGGCAAGCGGCTCTTCGACGTTGCTTTCCATGAGTTGCAGTGCCTCGTCCAGCTTGGCATGCTCCGCGCCGATATATTGACGCAGTGAAGTCGGCTGACGATATTCGCGGCTGCGCGGCTCCGCTACCAGCAATTCGAGAACACGCGCCGCCAGTGCCTGGCTACCCGGCGGGTTCGCCAGCAGATGCACCATCAGATCGAGCGGCGCCACCCCGCCGCTGCAGGTATAGCGATCCCGGTCGATTTCGAAGAGTCGTGCGGACACGGTCAGTTTCGGGAACTGCTCCGTCAACACGTCCCGGTCCTCCCAGTGAATCGTGCAGCGATATCCGTTCAGCAATCCGGCACGCGCCAGAAAGTAGCTGCCGGTGTCGAGCCCGCCAAGCGCCGCGCCCTTCCCTGCCTGCCTGCGCAGCCAGTCGACGATTGAACCAATCCCCTTTCTCGGAATGGGATTCGGCCCGACGACGAACACCACGTCGAAAGGCTCGCGGTCCGACATCGACACGTCGGGGACCACCCGGATTCCGTCGCTCGATGGAACGAAGCCGTTGCCCGGACCGATCAGGGTGTAGTCGTACACACGCCGCCCGACGATCATGTTGGCGATCCGAAGCGGGTCGATGGCCGAACTCAACGCAATCAGCGAGAAATTCTCGAGCAAGAGGAAGCCGTAACGCATGACGCGCAGGTCATGCATACCTTCACGTGGCTTCGAAAACTGCGATTGCCTGGATAACGTCGCTGACATTGAAGGGGACAAGTTGACACCATGAAAGAGCCAGTTGACCCTGGCATCATAAAGTCGTCGTCCCGGCTTCGCAACGCATCCACGAACGATGCGAGCTTTCTGACAGACAGTACCCCCAATGTGCTGGCTGGTATTGACGAATCCGGTTGCACACGCGCCGTGCTGTTTTTCCGCGACCAGGAGATTACGCGCGCCGACCATGTCGCGTTCGCCAGCCGCTTCGGCGATCTGGAAGACCACCCTGTGGCGAACACGGTGCCGGGCTACCCGGGCCTGATCGAGATCTACAAGAGCGAGAAGCGGGACCATTTCGAAAATACCTACCATAGCGATGCGTCGTGGCGGCCCAATCCGCCGAAGGGTGCAGTGCTGCGCTGCATTTCGTGCCCGGAAGTGGGTGGCGACACCATCTGGGTGAACATGGTGGAGGCCTACAAGAACCTGCCGGATGACATCAAGGCCAAGATCGAAGGCTTGCGCGCCAAGCACGGGATCGAGCATTCGTTCGGCGCGGTGATGACGGCCGAGGAGCGTGAAGAGCTGGTGCGCAAGTACCCGCTGGTCGATCACCCGGTGGTTCGGACGCACCCGGAAACGGGCGAGAAGATTCTGTATGTGGGCCCATTCTCGACGCACTTCATCAACTACCATACGCCGAAGAACGTACGTTTCGGGCAGGACAAGACACCGGGCGCGAGCCTGCTGCTGAACTACCTGATCAGCCAGGCGGCCATTCCCGAGTATCAGGTGCGCTTCCGCTGGGAACCGGGCAGCGTCGCGATCTGGGACAACATGGCGACGCAGCACTACGCAGTGAGCGACTACTGGCCGGCGCCGCGCCGCATGGAGCGCGCGACCATCATGGGCGATCGGCCGTTCTGATAGCCTCGCACGCCCGGGCGTCGCGCGGCATGACCGCGCTGGCGCCCTTCGTCTTTCCGGGCTGGCGTCACGACACGTGCACCCGTCTCCATGCAACACGTCGACAAACTGATACGCAGTGCCAGCCTGAACGGCTACATCGAACTGGTGGAGTCGCTCGGGCGCGATCCCTACGCGTTTCTGCGGGCGGTCGGCCTATCGGCACGCGTGCTAGACAACCCCGAGGCGCTCATCCCCAGCCATACCGTGCGCGAACTGCTCGAGGCCACCGCACGCGACACCGGCGTGGAGGATTTCGCGCTGCGGCTCGCGGCGCGGCGTACGCTCTCCAACCTCGGGCCCATCTCGCTGGTGCTGAAGGACGAGCCCACTCCGCGGCAGGCGCTCGATACCTTGTGCCACTACGAGAAGCTGCTGAGCGCCACGCTGATCACGCGCATCGAGGACGCCGGCCAGGTCGTCGTGATCCGGGAAGAGCTGCTGCCGAGAGCGGGGCTGGGCACACGCCAGGCGATGGAGCTCGCGGTCGGCGTGAAAATGCGCATCCTGCGCGAACTGATCGGTCCGCAATGGCGGCCGCAGCAGGTTTGCTTCACGCACCGCCCGCCGGCCGACATGGCGTATTACCGGAGCTTCTTCGGCCGCAATCCGACGTTCAACCAGCCATTCAACGGCCTCGTCTGCGCGGCGGCGGACCTGTCGATGCCGCACACGCGCGACGATCCAGGGGCCGCGTATTTCGTGCGTGGCTATCTGGAGACAGCGCTGCGGCGCCGGGATGAAGGCATCCGAGAAGCATGCCGGGAAGTGATCCTGGCCCTGCTCCCCGGCGGACGATGCACGGCGCAACTGGTCGCGCGACATCTGCGCATCGATCGCCGCACGCTGCACCGGCACCTCAGCGACGAAGGACTGACGTTCTCGGCGCTGCTCAATCAGGTGCGCTCTGAACTGGCGATGCGGCACCTGCTCGAGAGCGACCTGCCGGTCGGCGAGGTCGCCGTGCTGCTGGGCTTTTCCGCACACAGCAGTTTCAGCCACTGGTTTCGTGCAGCGTTCGGTTGCAGCGTTTCGCACTGGCGCAAGCAATCGGTCGGTGAGTATGCACTGGCCGATTGATCAGGCAAACTGATCAGGCCGTCTTGCGCAGGAAGCCCTGCGTGCCGCCGTTGCGGTTCGGTGCGAAGCCGTTCGCGTGCAGCGACTCTTCTACCGTGTCGTAGAACACGCCGATCTTGCTGATCTCGCGCGCCTCCTTCGCGGTTGCGATATCGCGGCCGAATTCGCGCGAGATGCGCACGAGTTGCTCGATCTGCTTCACGGTGCTCATCTTCTCGGTGCGCGACTGGTTCCACAGGCAGTCTTCCGTGCCGCAGCGCACGTGCAGGCCCATCGCAATGCCCATCATGTTGACCGGCAGAACATTTCGCACGTTGCTCTCCACCGTGACCACCGCGCCGTCAGGCACCGCGCGGATGAAGTTGCCAAGGCTGTAGACATTCGGCGTATCCATGCCGCCGGCGATCGCCACCCAGTTCATCACAAGCGGGCCCTTGTAGAAGCCGCGGCGCATCAGACGCTCCACCGACTCGAAGCTGTTGAGGTTGTAGCACTGGAACGCACTCTGGATGCCAGCGGCCGTCAGGCGGCGGACGTGCTCCTCGACCCAGCCCGGCTGCGCGGGCACGGTCATTTCCTTGTACGCATTGAAGAGTGTCGGGTTCTCGCGCGAGGTGCCCTTGAAGTCCGCGTCTTCCGCCTGATCGGTCACGTTCATTTGCGACGTGTTGACCGTTACCGTGACCTGGTCCGGCGTGGGGTCGAGATCGGCCAGCATGTGGCGCGTGTCGTCGGACAGCCACTTGGCAGCTTGTCCCTCGTTTTCGGGGGCGAACGAGATCGAGCCGCCCACCTGGATGATCATTTCCGGCACCGCCTTGCGCACCCCGGCGATCAGTTCATTGAACTTCGACAGACGCTTGCTGCCCTTGCCGTCCAGCTCGCGCACGTGCAGGTGCAGCACCGTCGCGCCCGCGTTGTAGCAGTCCACCGCCTTCTGGATCTGCGCTTCCATCGTGACCGGGATGTCTTCCGGAAAGTCGCTGGGCAACCAGCCGGGGGCATAGGGCGCGGCCGTGACGATCAGGGGCTGCTGGTTCTCGGGGAAGAGGTGGCCGTCGAGAAAATTCATGTTGCGTCTCCAGGGAGGATTGGCTGCTGTCGATTCAGCAGGCGCGGTCGTCGACGAGGCCTGAACGCCTTTTTCGCGCCGCGCGTCCGGCTTCGGTCCATGCCCACGAGTATCCGGAGTACCCGCAATCCCCGCTTGCTTATCTGGGACAATCGCTTGCTTTGTTGGGACATCGGCGGACCGCGCAACGGCGCGGTCCGCGTGCCTCAGGCGAGCGCGTCGAGCGTGATCTCGTCGACCGAGCGCGTGCCGAGCATCGCCATGTTCCGGTCGACTTCGTCGCGCAACAGGCCGATCGCGTGCTGCACGCCCGGTGCGCCGCCGACGGCCGCCGCATACATGAACGGACGCCCGACGAACACGAAACGCGCGCCCAGCGCGAGCGCCTTCAGCACATCCGCGCCGCGCCGCACGCCGCTGTCCATCATCACGACCAGATCGTTGCCCACGGCATCGGCGATCTCCGGCAGCACTTGCAGGGGCTCGACCGCGCCGTCGAGCTGGCGTCCGCCGTGGTTCGAAACAATGATGCCGTCCGCGCCGATGGACGCTGCGCGCCGCGCGTCGTCGACGTGCAGGATGCCCTTGATCACGAGGTTGCCGCTCCAGCGCTCGCGGATCCGCGCGATGTCCGCCCACGACAGGTGGTCGCGGCCGGTGGTGTCGCGAATCGCCGAAGCGGACAGCATCGGCGCGCCGCGCCCGGCGAACGAGTTCTCGAAGTGCGGCATCCCGTGCCTGACCAACGTGCGCAGGAACGTGCCGCAGAGCCAGCGGGGCCGCACGAGGCCGTCCATCGCGAGACGCAACGACGGACGCAGCGGCAGCGAGAAGCCGGTGCGAACGTTGTTCTCGCGGTTCGCCCATACGGGAATGTCGACCGTGACAACGAGGGTTGCGAAGCCCGCGGTCTTGATCCGGTCGATCAGCGCATCGCGGCGGGTGGCATCGCCGGGCAGATAGGCCTGAAACCAGGTGCCCGGCGCGGCCGCGTGGACAGTCTCCATTGGGATCAACGAAGTGCCGCTCATGATCGCGGGAATGTTTTCGTCCTGCGCGGCCCGGGCCAGCGCGATATCGCCCCGATACGCGGAGATCGCGCTGATCCCGATGGGGGCGATGCCAAACGGCGACGCGTAGCGCCGGCCGAAGATCGTCGTTTCCTGCGACCGGCGTGCGACGTCGACCAGCACCTTCGGCCGGAATTTCAGGCGCTCGAATGCGGTACGGTTCGCGGCGAGCGACAGTTCGTCCTCGGCGGCGCCGGAAATGTAGCCGAACAGCGGGCGCGGAAGGAAGCCCCGCGCTGCCACCTCGAAGTCCGCCAACGACAGGATCTTGCGAAGCCGTGCCGGGACATCCTGCTTCACGCCGTACGCGGCCTGGCTTTTCTGCACGGTACGCGGGACCGGCTGGACGTCTGCGGCGCCGAGGTGATCTTCCATCTGTCTCTCCACAATCTGATTCTTCAAAAGGCTGATCGCCCGATTCGGGTCCGTAGACTGGCCACCCGGATCGGGCGATGGGTCCGTCATTGTGCGAACGTGCCTCGCTGCCGCATCAATTCGCGGAAAAGCGCTTCGTTGCGTTCGAACGGCGCGCGGCCGTGGACATAGAAATAGTTGTTCAGGACGACGAGATCCCCGGCCGGCAGGGCGACTTCCTTCGTGCCCGCCGAAGCTTCCATCGATGCCGAAAGTTCATACAGCCAGGCGGCCTCTTCCCGGTTGGCGGGCTGCACGAACTGGTCGATGAACGACAGCGACAAACCGAATTCGCTTTGAAAGAAGACGGGGCGCTCAACTCTGTCGCTGACGTTCTTGGAGCCGGGCGCCTTGTACAGGAACGGCCTCGTGGCGAACTTGTGGTTCACGAAGCGCTCGCGCTCGTCCCAGTCATCGATGTGCAGGAAGCGCGACTCGCCGCCGATCGCGTTCTGCTCGGCGAACTTCATCATCAGCAGCCAGTCGGTCGCCTCGGTGACGAACGTACCATCGGTGTGCATCGTGAACAGACGATAGGCCTGACGCAGATAGGAGTCGCTATTGTCGGTATGCCTGACCACGAAGCGCGCGTAGTAAGTGCCGGACATCGAGTCGTGGTTGCTCGGCCCAAGGATGTGCCCGATCGCCGTACCAAACTTGACGTAGTCCGAATCGTCCTGCGAGAGGCCCTGAAGGCCGATGGTGAAACCCCCGTGATTGCGGTCCTTGACCAGGTCGACCAGGGTTCGCGCGAACGCGTTGCCGACGCGCTTGATGAGCAGGTCGGCCAGGTGGTAGCGCATATACGACACGTACTCGAGATTCTGGACGTCGACGTTGCGGGCGTCTTCGAGGAAGGCGGCGAGCGCGTCGCGCTCGGCGCTCACGTGGACGATGCGATGATGATGCGGATGCGGCGAGAGACGAAACGACGGGTGGCGCGTGGCGGGAAGCGTGTCAGCAAGCATGAGTTCCATGGTGGTCTCCGTTGAGACGAATGACTCCATTTCAGCGTGCTTTTTTGATAGCACCCAGACTCGGAACGCGAATGTTTATGCGCAGATTGCGATTAAATGACCGATGCCCGTCAGCTGAGGGACTTCACGACGGTGGTGGAGGACATGTACTCGCCAGAGCAGCGGATCGAATGAGCGCCGCTCGATCGGCACGCAGTATGCAGATTCAACGCTCCGAAGAGGAGATCGCGCGGGTCGACATCGTCATGGCGCTGAGGTGAGCACGTTCCGGCAACATTTTTCTGTTACGCCAGCGCATCGAAAAGTGCTTTGGCCTCTTGCCAGTCAGCCGTGTCAAAGCCCTCCTCGAAGGCGAACAAGACCGCAGAAAGTCTCTGCCGGGCAGGCTCCTCATGGCCCCGGTCTCTTTGCAGCCGTGCGAAACTCGACGCCGCGCGCAATTCGAGCGACCTTGCACCTTGCCTGCTTGCAATCGACATGGCGTCGAGAAAGCAAGCCTCTGCCCCCTGGTAGTACGAAGTCTCGGTGGAGTGCTCGCGTGCGCGCTGCAAAAGCAGTTCGCCCCTCAGCCGATGCAATTCAGCGAGAAAATACCGTTCACCTGTCCGATTTACGATCGTCAATGCTTCAGCCAGCGTCTCCAGCGCCGCCGACGCTTCCCCCGCTTTGATGTATGCCTGTGCGAGCAGCGCCAGCTGGTAAGGGCGTGTCAGCTCCGCGCCCGTGGCCTGGCAAGCGCTCAGGCCACGGTGGATCTGCTCGATGCCTGCCGCGGCGCCGCCCTGGTCAGCCAGCGCCCAGCCCTGCACGATGTCTCCCCATGCCAACCAGAATGGAAACCCTTGCTCGCGCGAAAGCGCCATGGCCGCTTGCGCGAACTCCCCTGCGAGTTGCGCCTCACGTCGGCACTGGTGCACTTCGGCGGCAAGGGCAAGGGCGAGCGCCATGCTATAGGAGTTAGACAGCTTGCGTGCCAACGTCAGCGCTTCCTGGACGCGCATGGCGGCCTGGTCGGGATAGCCCAGGTACCACAGGGTCCGGGCCGCAGCGACGAGTCCGTGCACCACTGGGTCTTGTCCAAGTAGAAAGCTCGTGGCGGTATGGTGTTCACGGTCAATGGCGGCAAGCCCGCGCTCCAGATGGGCCCGTGCTTTGACAGGGTCGCCCAGATGGAACGAACTGGCTCCCAGGACGAAACTGGCCTGTCCTAGCAGCTCCGGATCCCGTGCACGCTCGGCCAGACTGAGCAGTCCTTCACTCAGCTCGTAGGCAGTCTGATGCTCTGCACGCATGGAATAAAACGTGCGCAAACCCAACTTCGCCTGAAATATCTGCCGTGTTTCTCCGCCCTGCTCGCACAGTGCAAGCGCCCGGCTAAAGGTCCCTTGCACCTCGGGGGACGCGTAACCTTGCGCCGCAATCAACGCCGGACCGAGCGCAATGCGCAACGCCAGTTCCTGGCTCGCGCGCTCGGGCGTATCGGGCAGCCGCTTGAGTAGTTCGAGCGCACGATTCAAATGCGGAATGGCTTCCAGATGTGCCGATCGCTCGAGGGCCTGGCTCCCGGCGCTGAGGAGATATTCCACCGCCTTGGGAAGGTTGCCGCTCAAGCTATAGTGATGTGCCAGATCGCTGCAATGGCTGTCCAGTTGCGGGCGGTACAGCACCTCGATCGCTTGCGCGGTTCGCTCGTGCAGCGCGCTACGCTGCTCAATCAGCAACGCCTGGCCTGCCACTTCTTGGGTGAGCGAATGCTTGAAGGCGTACTCGACTTCTGGAAACGCTGGCCGCTCGTAAATGAAATCGCTGGCCTGAAGCTTGGCCAGCAGATAGCGCAAGCGATCTTCCGCCTGCCCTGCGACGTGCCGCACGAGGCTCCACGTAAACTCAGTTCCGATCACGGCCAGCGTCTGCAAGAGTGCCTTCTCCGCAGGATCGAGGCGATCCACGCGAGCAGCGAGCACGCCCTTCACGGTGGTCGGGATCTGGATTGTGTCGGGTGCCGCCTCGATGCGGTATCGACCGGGCTCGCCTAGCAGGACTTTCTCCTCGACGAGTGTCTGGACCACCTCTTCAATGAAAAACGGGTTCCCGTCGGTTTTATCCAGAATCAACCGCTTGAGATGCGCAAGCGCGCCGTCTGCGCCCAACAATGTGACGAGCAGTGCTTCGGATTCGACCTGCCCCAGAGGATCAAGACGCAACTGCGTGTAATCGCCCTTGTGACTCCAGCCCGGCCGATACTCCGGTCGGAAATTCAGCAGCAACAATATCCTGGCGTTGGGCACGCGCTCGATGAGCGCATTGAGAAACGCCTCGGTTTCGCGGTCCAGCCACTGAAGGTCATCAAACAGCACCTGCACGGGCTGATTGACGCTTTCGCGCACCAGCTGAAGTTGACCCGCGAAAACGGACACCTATGCTTTTGAGCAGGAGGTGCCGAAATGGGCAAGCATCACGAGCCGTACCCGGCGGAATTCCGGGCCCAGATGGTCGAGCTGGTGAAGTCGGGGCGAACACCTGAAGAGCTTGCGCGCGAGTTCGAGCCGACCGCGCAAACCATCATCAACTGGGTGGTGCAGGCCGATCGTGACGCCGGTGTGCGCCACGACGGACTGACGACTGCCGAGCGGCAGGAGCTCACGCGGTTGCGTCGTGAGAACCGGCAACTGAAGATGGAGCGCGACATCCTCTCTCACGCCGCAGCCTGGTTCGCCCGCGAGACGGGCGCCGTATCGCCGAAGGATACGGATTCATGAAAGCGAACCAGGCCCGCTGGCCGATCGCGATGATGGCCAGGCTGCTGGGCGTCTCCACCAGCGGCTTTTATGCATGGCGGGCGCGTGAACCATCGGCACGCACCCTGGCTGACGGCGAACTGCTCGTGCGGATCCGGGCGCTGCATGCGAGTTCACGCGGCACGTATGGGGCACCCCGTATCCATGCGCAGTTGCGTCGGGAAGGCGTGCACGTAGGACGCAAGCGGGTCGCACGCCTGATGCGCATGGCCGGTCTGCATGGTGCGAGCCGGCGGCGCTGGCCGCACACCACGCGCCAACGCGCGGGGGCACGGCGTGCTCCGGATCTGGTGCGCCGGCACTTCAGTGCCGAGGCCACGAACGTGCTGTGGGTGGCGGACGCCACCTATGTGCCGACCGGCGAAGGGTTCCTCTATCTGGCCATTGTGCTGGACGTATTCAGCCGGCGCGTGGTGGGCTGGGCAATGTCAGATCACCTGTACACGGAGCTGATGCTGCGTGCGCTGGACATGGCGCTCGCGCAGCGCCGGCCCGACGGCGTCATCCATCACTCCGATCAGGGCTGCCAATACACGTCCATTGCCTTTGGACAACGCTGCCGCGAAGCGGGCGTGCAGCCCTCGATGGGCACGGCCGGCGACGCCTACGACAACGCGATGTGCGAGTCATTCTTCGGCACGCTGGAGGCGGAGCTGCTCATGCGTGAGCGCTTCGACACGCGAGCGCAGGCGCGGCGTGCGATCTTCCGCTTCATCGAGGGCTGGTACAACATCCGGCGCTTGCATAGCAGCCTGGGCTATTGCTCCCCGATGGAATTCGAGCAGCAAAATGAAAAAACACAAAATCCGCCGCGGCGCGGGTTGCCCACCGCCGGGCGGCGTCGTGGTCGTGATAGCCGACCCGCCGCCCGCCCGTGGACAACCCGCGAGGCAACACCGACTGGAGGACGCATCCCAACGTAAAACCCAACCGCAAAACTGTCCGTCGAAGCGGGTCACCCTCA
>NZ_JAKLJA010000064.1 GCF_022213065.1 Paraburkholderia tagetis | reverse complement strand
CGGTCGAGGCTGGGACGAAGCAAATCTTTGGGCTTTGGAGAGAGCCGCGCCTCGTAACGTCGACATCGAAACTGTCAAGGCGACAATGAAGCACCTTGGCCGCTATGCCAAATTCCTTGAGGCAACGGGACTCGACTGGAGGCACTTTCCCGTCCGCAAGGAGGAGCAGGTGCTGAGAAAGTTCAGAAAGCACCTCATTGAGAAGCGCGACGACGGCATACTGGCCAGCAGCACGGCATCGAACTGCATGAGCACAGTCATCCAGTTCTACCGGTTCGCCGACGCGCACAATCTTGTAGGCGCCGACGCCCCAATGTGGAATGACCGCCTCGCCGTCATTCCTTTTCACGATGCAGTCGGCTTCAAACGGACCATGGTCCGCGTGAGTAGCGACCTATCAATCCCGAACCGCAAGCGAGTGGGCAATCCACTGGAAGGTGGTCTTCTGCCGCTTCGCTCTGAGCACATGAGCAAATTGCTGGCATACACCGCAAAGCACGAAACCGAGGAGTTGCACCTGATGCTTAGCGCGGGCTTCTTCACTGGAGCACGCGTGGGCACCATCACCACTTTGACCGTGACTAGCATGCACACAGCACGGGAGGACCCACATACGCCAAGCGTGTTCCGGCTTCCCGTAGGACCGGGAACCGGCGTAGCCACTAAGTTCTCAGTCTCCGGCGAGCTCATGGTGCCGAAAGCAGTCTTGGCCGACCTGAAAACTTACGCGTCGTCGACAACGCGTCTGCTAAGAGAAGCGAAAGCGCAACCAGAGCATAAGAACCTGCTTTTCCTGTCCCGGCGCGCTCAGCCATACACCGTCGGAACGGTGGACCGGCTGGTCAATGAAATGAGAAATCGAGCAGTCGCGGCTGGAATGCAGTTCATGGAGCACTTTAAGTTCCATCAGTCTCGCGCCACATTCGGTACTTGGCTGATGCAACTCCTGCTCGAGAGCGCTGCCAACACCACCGAGGCGATTCGAATCGTCAGAGACGCCATGCTTCACAAAGACGAGAGAGTGACCTTGGGGTATATCAAATTCCTCGAGAACACTCGCGCCAAGAAGCAGGCTGCGGCAGACTTCAATGAAGCCTTCACCGGGTTCCGAAACAGAAACTGGGACAACGCAGATGCGTGACCAACTTCGACTACCCGACCTGAACTTCCCAGATGTCAATTTCGGCGCGAAAGAGACGCCGTGGAACCTCACCATTCTGCTTTATAAGGGCGGGGCTGCCGCCAAAGCAGACCGCGTCGGGCAGTTGATAGCCAGCGGGGCGCTGGGTGACCCGCAGCTCGACCGTCTGGAACTGGTATCCAAACTGCATGCGGAAATCAAGGCGGGGCTGGGTAGCGGCGGTTCACGAGAGACAGCGTTCGTACAGCTACGCTTCTTGAGGAACTTCTTCGGATTCGCAGACCGCACTTGTCGTCCGTTGACCGTCTCAGCTGTCGCTGAGACTTACTGCGCTTGGGCAGATTCGTTGTTCCACCGCACGCGTATGAAGAAGGGAAAGCCAGCGAATACACGTCATCCCGAATATCAGCATCTCTCCATGCGCTCGGCTTATTGCTATGCTGCGATGGTCGGGACGGTTTTGGACCGCGCCCTCGAACGACACACCAGTATTATCGAACTGACCGGCCTCGAATGGAAGAGACAGCGAAAAACTGCGGTCGGCGTTCAGGCGGAGAAGCAGAGCTTAAGCAATACATTCGCCTTCGGGCACTTGCTGCAGGACATCTGTGATGAACTGACCATTCGGACGATTCTTGATGCCGCCCTCCCCGTTGAAATCAAGCTGAGGAGCGGGAAAACGCTAACCCGCAACGGTGACAAAGGATGGCAACCGAGAACAGAGAAATACGCGAAACTTGGGGAGCGGTACCCGCTTGCTAATCTGCGAATAGAGGCTGAGCTGCTCATGTTCATCGCGCAGACGGGAATGAACCTCGCGCAGGCAGTCAATCTCGAGTTGCAGCATTTCTTCTATGTGAGCCACCTCGACGGCTATCAGGTAAAAGAACACAAAGACCGTCGCGGTGGCACGGTGCTATTTGAGATATTCAAAGACTACAAACCTCACTTTGAACGCTATCTCGAATGGCGCAGAAAGCTATTTCCGTTTTCAAATCGACTCTTTCCCTTCATCGGCATCCACGAAAGTAGGCCCGAGAGGAGATTCAGCGGCGCCCGAGTTCGAACGGCCTGCCGTGAACTAGGTCTCCCCTTTGTCTCGTCACGCTCACTGCGGAACACAAGGGTGAATTGGCTGCTGCGCACGACAGCCGACCCCGACCTGACCGCTGAAATGGCACAACACGCGAAGCAGACATTGCTCCGGGTGTACGAGCGACCAAGTCTTCAACGTGCCATGGTCGAAACTACCCGATTCTGGTCAAAATTCGACCCTCATTCGACGCGGACGCAAGCTGTGGCGCTAGGTGGATGCACTGGCATCCCTAAACAGATAGCGGAGATTCCCAAGGATGCCCCGAAGCCCAATTGCGTGAGGGCATCTGGGTGCTTGTGGTGCGAGAACCACCGCGACGTGGACTCGCTTGACTATGTGTGGGCACTGGCAAGCTTCGGACATCTCAAGGCAAATGAGCTGAGCAAGGCGCATCTACCAAAACGCGACGAAGACGTGCCGCCCGCGCAGCTCGTTATTAGCCGCATCCACGAGAAGTTGAGATGGTTTGAGCAGTCCAACGAGGTCAGGCGCGAGTGGGCAGCCGAAGCGCAGGCGCGTATCACCGAGGGTGATTTCCACCCGAACTTCCGAGACGAAATCGCAGAGCTGGAGGGTACGCGGTGAGCATGTTGCCTTACGAACTTGGACTGAAGTTGACCAGCGCCCCGATTCCACCTGATAGTGCATGCTATCGCCCACCAGACTGGCCGCCCCCGGCGGACTGGGTTGTGAGTGAAGATGTGCAAGGCTATCCCCTTTCACGATGGGGCCACAGCTATTGGGATTTCTCTGCGTGGGCCGGTACAACCCTCAAACTCGACTTCGCCGGAGGACGACACAATCGTAGTGCCCCATCGCTCAGCCCAGAGAACCAGCACGTAATGAGACTGTTGGCCACATGGATAGTTTGGGGCCCCAAGGGCGCCAGGAGTTGGTCTTCGCTCAAGAAGCAATTCAACCTCTTGCGTCGGATTGTGGTCCTTTGCGACAACGAGGGCATTCTGGCGAGCAACCTCGCTCGATTTCCAAAGCTGCTCGAGAAGGTGCCGGGGCTATACCCCTGCGCGGTTGACAGTCAGTGCGCTCTGGTTACTTTGGACCGTCTGCTCCGTGTAAGGGAGAAGATTGGCTTCACTCTGCTGGACGAGGCAGGCATAAGCCGCCTGTCCAAGGCCTTTCAAGACGGCAAGGAAGACGTGGAGCAAACCGCTTACATTCCACCGCGTATCTGGACCTACCAAGTCCGGCGACTGAGGGAGTGTCTCGATGACTTCCTCAAACACAGACAGCAAGTCGAGGACTGCTTCAACTTCTGTGTGGACGCCTATGCCCACAACTTTGGGTCATTATCGTGTGCACTCGGCCATGAGGGAGCACGCGACAGCTACCGCCCGTTCACTTTGCAAAGGAAGGGGGCTGGAGCGCGAAACGGGCGTCAATTCCATGGTCGCTTCGAACTCACTGCCCAGCGGTTTGGTATCGACACACTTCTTGAAAAGTGGGTTCTGCCACCGAATAGGAAAAGCATCGACATCAAGTCGTTCACAGCGTACTTGACGTTGGTTCAATCAACTGGACTCTCGTACATCGCCAACTTCACTCTCCAACGAAAAGAAGAGGCTGGCGCGTTGAGGGCGGATTGCCTTATCTGGGAGGAGGACCCAGCCCTAGGTCGCATCCCTGTCATTTGCGGTGACACCACCAAAACCGACCCGGACAGTGACGCTCGATGGCCGACGAGCCCCAGCGTCGAGGTGGCAGTAGACGCAATGACAGTGGTCGCCAAGCTGCGCATGCGGTGCGCAGCTGCCAATCCGAAGGTGAATTGCAGCGATGACGACCAAGCTAATCCCTACCTTTTCCAAACCGCGTTCGAACCGTGGTCAGCCATTCCGAGTGGGTGGAGTCCTTATTCGACGCGCCCGAAGGTGCCGTCCTACCAGTTCCTGATGCAGAGGTACCCACGCCTCTTTGACCCCGAGCAGATGAAGATTACCGAGGACGACCTTGTGACTGCTCGCATGTTCACTCCGAACCTAGACAAGGGCGGGAAGTTCAAGGTTGGCGAGACCTGGCCGTTGGCTTATCACCAGCTCCGACGCACGGGCGGAATCAACATGTTCGCCAGTGGCCTTTTGAGCGACAGTTCTATCCAGGTCATCATGAAGCATCTTACGCTGCTCCAAACCCTATATTACGGACAGAACTACAGTCGGGCTCGCTTCAACGAGGACTTCGAGGGCCTGACCGTGGCGGCCCGATACGAGGTGATGGCCAAGCAGATTGAAACCCTTGTGGGAGAGCGCTATGTCTCGCCATTGGGCGAGCGGCGAAAGCAGGAAATTGTGGTCAACCTGATTGGAAACAAGGACTTCAATGCGCTTGTCAAAGCTGGCCGAAAAGGCGAAGTCTCCTTCCGGGAGACTAGGCTCGGCGGCTGCACAAAGGATGGCCATTGCGACTATGGCGGCATCGAGTCGGTAGCGAGGTGTGCGGGGGGCGACGGCGACAAGCCTTGCCGGGACGCGATATATGACAGAACAAAACAGCTCTCCGTCGAGCGGCAGCTTGCAAGCATTGAACGGCGAATTGAAAAAGCTCAGCCAGACAGCCCCCGCGCGCGGGCACTGCAAGCCGAGGCCCACGGTCTGAGGAGCTACCTTGATGTCATCCGCAACTGAGACTGCAGAACAACGGTTCCGATTGGCCTTCGAACGCCTGAAGACCGACAAGCCGCAAGTGCTGCCGCGCGGGACTCCGGTGAGCCAGAACAACGTCGCAAAGGAGGCCGGCACCGACCCCACTGCCCTCAGGAAGGCACGCTATCCAGCACTGATTCGTGAGATACAGGCATGGGTGGAAATCAACTGCCAAGAGAAGGCGTTGCAGCGGAAGCGCCAAGACCGGCGGAGACGCGACCGTGAGGACCTAACCGCAAAGATTAAGCAGCTCGAGCAACAGCGCGATAACGCGCAGTCTCAGCTTACGAGCGCACAGCGCCAGGTGCTCGAACTCCTGCAGGAAAGAGCTCGCCTTCAGGCTAGGCTTGACGAGTTGCTTCCCCCGCCCACACTGTTGAGAAAGTAACTACCAACTATGGACATTGCGAAGGCAAAATCAACTCAGATGTGCGCAACGGCATGGACATCCATAACACACCGAAATTCCTAGTCGAAACAGACACTTACGTACGTGTCCATGCCCAATGCGCTCTGGTGTGGTCGCTCAACGTCTAAGCGACGTCCAGCCCACGCAAGGTGCGCTGCCGAGCGCGTGTCTTGCGGCGCCGTATCGGAGCCCGCTTTCCGCAAGGAGCGCGGGCTTTTTTCTGCCCGCGCATCAAAACCGCAGCACGCCACCGTGGCGTTGCGCAATGGCTGTGAGACCGCACGGAAAAACATGACGGCTGACGCAGTCGTGAGCGCCGCGATCGTCAAGCCTCGTCCCTGCTCCGCGCGCGCCCCGTACAATAGCGGTTTGCGCTGAATCTCCGAATTCTCAAATTCGCGGTTCCGACGCGGCGCCTGTATATGAAGCGCCCGTCCCGCCCCCCTTTTCCCGTTTTCAAAGACACTCTCATGGCCCAATACGTCTTCACCATGAACCGGGTCGGCAAGATCGTGCCGCCCAAACGCCAGATTCTGAAGGACATCTCGCTGTCGTTCTTTCCGGGCGCGAAAATTGGCCTGCTCGGCCTGAACGGCTCGGGCAAGTCCACGCTCATCAAGATCATGGCCGGCGTCGACAAGGACATCGAAGGCGAAGCCACGCCGATGCCCAACCTCAACATCGGCTATCTGCCGCAAGAGCCGCAGCTCGATCCGGAAAAGACCGTGCGCGAAGCCGTTGAGGAAGGTCTCGGCGACGTGTTCAACGCGCAGAAAAAGCTCGACGAGATCTACGCCGCTTATGCGGAGCCGGATGCCGACTTCGACGCGCTCGCCGCCGAGCAGGCGAAGTACGAAGCGATTCTCGCCACGACCGATGGCAGCGCGGAACAGCAGATCGAAATCGCCGCCGACGCACTGCGCCTGCCGGCCTGGGACGCGAAGATCGGCAACCTCTCGGGCGGTGAAAAGCGCCGCGTGGCGCTGTGCAAGCTGCTGCTCGAAAAGCCCGACATGCTGCTGCTCGACGAGCCGACCAACCACCTCGACGCCGAATCGGTCGAGTGGCTCGAGCAGTTCCTCACGCGCTTCCCGGGCACCGTGGTCGCCGTGACCCACGACCGCTACTTCCTCGATAACGCCGCCGAGTGGATTCTCGAACTCGACCGCGGCCACGGCATTCCCTGGAAGGGCAACTACTCGAGCTGGCTCGACCAGAAGGAAGAGCGCCTGAAGCAGGAAGAAGCGACGGAATCGGCGCGCCAGAAGGCCATCAAGAAGGAACTGGAGTGGGTGCGCCAGAACCCGAAGGGCCGTCAGGCGAAGTCGAAGGCGCGTATCGCGCGCTTCGAGGAACTGTCGAGCCAGGACTACCAGAAGCGCAACGAAACGCAGGAAATCTTCATTCCGGCGGGCGAGCGTCTGGGCAACGAGGTCATCGAGTTCAAGAACGTCAGCAAGTCCTATGGCGACCGTCTGCTCATCGACAACCTCAGCTTCAAGATTCCCGCAGGCGCGATCGTCGGCATCATCGGGCCGAACGGCGCCGGTAAGTCGACGCTGTTCCGCATGCTCACGGGCAAGGAACAGCCGGATTCGGGCGAAATCGTGCAAGGCCCGACGGTCAAGCTCGCCTACGTCGACCAGAGCCGCGACGCGCTGGCCGCCAACAAGACCGTGTTCGAGGAAATCTCGGGCGGCGCCGATGTGCTGACGGTGGGCAAGTACGAAACGCCTTCGCGCGCGTACATCGGCCGCTTCAACTTCAAGGGCGGCGACCAGCAGAAGATCGTCGGCAACCTCTCGGGCGGCGAGCGCGGCCGTCTGCATCTGGCCAAGACGCTGATCTCGGGCGGCAACGTGCTGCTGCTCGACGAACCGTCGAACGACCTCGACGTCGAAACGCTGCGCGCACTCGAAGACGCCCTGCTCGAATTCGCGGGCTCGGTGATGGTGATCTCGCACGATCGCTGGTTCCTCGACCGTATCGCCACGCACATCCTCGCGTTCGAAGGCGATTCGCAGGTCACGTTCTTCGACGGCAATTATCAGGAATACGAGGCCGACAAGATCAATCGCCTCGGCGAGGAAGCCGCGCGTCCGAAGCGTCTGCGCTACAAGCCGATCAGCCGGTAACCGATGCGCCGGGGGTTCCCGGCGGTTGAGTCTGGCGGTCAAGTCAGGCGAAAGAAAAGAACGGCGGCCACGCTCACGTGTGGCCGCCGTTCTGCTTTGCAGCACGCGCGGCATGGCGGTTGCTCGAAAGCGTCTGCGTGAATCCTGCGCAGTCCTTTCGCTCCCACCGCCGCGAGGAAATCCACATGGCGAGGTTGCCCCCGGTGTTGCCCCCGAGGTTGCCCGCGAAGTTGCGTCGTAACCGGGCTCTGCTCATCGCGGCGATCGCCATCGTGCTGCTCCTGCTACTCGTGGTGCTTGGCGCGCTCTATGCGCTGCAACGCGAGGCGAAGTCCTACGTGGAGCGCGCGCTCGCGCCCGTCGGCACCGCCGCGCGCGTCAAGGTCGCGTTCGATCTGAGCTCCGTCGAGCTAACCGACGTGCGGCTGAATCCGCCACCTAACTGGCCCACCGCCGACACGCTGCACGCCGCGCGCATCACCATCACGCCCGACCTGCGCGCGCTGCTTGCGCATCGCGTACATATCCGCGACGTGACGGTGCAGGATTTTTCGATGACCGTATTGCGCAGCACGAGCGGCTCGATCTTGATCCTGCCGAATCTGCGCAAAGAGCTGGCGCAGGCGTCCGCGCCCGCCTCCGGCGCCAGCAGTGCAGCGGGCGCAAGCAATTTGCCGCGCGAGAAGATCATCGATCACATCGGGTTCGAGAACGGCGCGTTCGAGTTCTACGACCGTTCGGTGAGCAATCCGCCGTGGCACGTGACGGTGAACCACGCGCAAGCAAGCGTCGGCAACGTGCATCTGCCCGCGCTCACGGAGCCGACGCGCGTATCGGTCACAGGCGACGTCGTCGGTCCCGCGCATACGGGCCGCGTCACCTTCGACGGCTGGGTGCAGATCGCGAGCAAGGACTCGCAGTTGCATACGACGCTGCGCGGCGTCGACATCCGGACGATCGACCCTTATCTGCTGAAGAAGGCCGGCGCCCAGGCCAACGTCACGGGCGGCACGCTCGACCTCGATCTGACATCGACCGTGCGCGGCTATCGCCTGCACGCGCCGGGCGCCGTCACGCTGCACGACCTGCAGCTCACGGAGAGCACCAACCCCGTCGACACCTTCCTGTCGATCCCGACGCGCGCCGCCGTGGCCGCGCTCAAGACGCACAAAGGCGACATCACGCTGCATTTCGTGCTCGATGGAAATTTGCGCGACCCGAAATTCAAGCTCAACGAAAGCCTGATGACGGAGCTACGCGCAGGCTTCGCGCAAGCGCTGGGCGTGAGTGCGGAAGGTGTCGCGAAGAGCGCCGGGCAGACCGCGAAGGGCATCGCGGACGCGTTGCGCAACCTGCTGGGGCAACCGGCGGCGCCGGCGCCCGCATCGAAGTAAGCGGCTTACCGCTCACGGTCCGCATGCGCCAAGCGCTTCGAGCAGATGCGCAATCGGATCAGACCGGCAGGCCCAGTTCGCGCAGCTTCGCGTCGGTGGCCGCATTGCTCGTGTGATGCACGCCGTGCCAGCCGAGCGCCGTGGCGGCCTCGGCGTTGCGCGCGTTGTCGTCGATGAAGACGAGCTCGCCGGCCGTCACGCCCGGCAACTTCGCTTCGATGCGGCGGAACATTTCGTGGAAGATCGCCGGATCAGGCTTCACGAGCTTCACGTGCCCCGAGACGACGACATCGCGGCAGCGCCGCAGGATGCCGAAGCGCTCCCATGCCCATGGAAACGTCTCCGCCGACCAGTTCGTGAGACCGAAGATCGGCACATTGGCCGCCTCCAGACGTTCGAAAGTCGCCACGCCGCCTTCGAGCAGCCCGCCGATCATCTCGTGCCAGCGCTCGTAGAACGCGCGAATGAGCGTCTCGTGCTCCGGGAACCGGGCGACCAGCTCTTCGGTGCCGACGGCGATCGGCTCGCCGCCGTCCTGGCGAACCACCCAGTCCATGGCGCAAACATGAGTGAGAAACCAGCGGCGCTCGTCGTCGTCGGGAATCAGCTTGCGATAGAGATATTCGGGGCTCCAGTCCACCAGCACCCCGCCGAAGTCGAACACCACTGCCTTGATCGCCATGCCTTTGCGCTCCGTTCCTGTTGTGCGCCCGGCGCGGGCCGGGCGCGTGCGTCGATCAGATTGGCTGCGTGCGCTTTTCGAGCCATGCCAGCGCGTCGCCCGAAACATGCGGCGCGATACGCACGCGCACCGTCTGGTGATACGCATTGAGCCACGCGCGCTCGTCTTCGCGCAGGAGCGCGAGATCGATGCAGCGGGTGTCGATCGGGCAGAGCGTGAGGGTCTCGAAGTTCAGGAAGTCGCCGAATTCTGTTGTTTCGGCGCTCTGGTTGCGCACGAGATTCTCGATGCGCACGCCCCACTTGCCCGGCCGGTAGATGCCCGGCTCGACCGACGTGATCATGCCCTCCTCCATCGCGGTCCACGGCTCGGCCGGCGCGTAGTGCGAGATGACCTGCGGGCCTTCGTGCACGTTCAGGAAGTAGCCCACGCCATGCCCCGTGCCGTGGCCGTAGTCCGCGCCCGCTTCCCAGATGGGCGCGCGCGCGATCGCGTCGAGCATCGGCGAGCGGATGCCGCGCGGAAACTGCGCACGCGAGAGCGCCATCATGCCCTTGAGGACGATCGTGAAATCGCGCTTTTGCTCGGCGCTCGGCGTGCCGATGGGCACCACGCGCGTGATGTCGGTCGTGCCGTCCAGGTACTGGCCGCCCGAGTCGATCAGCAGCAAACCATTGCCTTCGATCACGCTGTGCGATTCGGGCGTGGCGCGGTAGTGCGGCATCGCGCCGTTCGCGTTGAAGCCCGCGATCGTAGCGAATGAAAGCGAGACGAAGCCCGGGCGGCGCTTGCGCGCGGCGGTGAGCTTTTCGTCGATGGTGAGTTCGGTGATGGTCTCGCGGCCCAGCGCCGCCTCGAACCACGCGAAGAATTCGGCGAGCGCCGCGCCGTCCTGTTCCATCGTCGCGCGCACGTGCTCCGCTTCGGCAGCGGTCTTGCGCGATTTGAAGAACGTGCTCGGGTTGACCGCCTCCACGCGCTTCACCGTCGACGGCACCGCCTGCAGCAGCCCGAACGTCACACGGCGCGGATCGACCAGCAAGGACTCGCCCTCGGGCAGCGCCGCCAGCGCATCGGCGGCCTGCGCGTAGGGCGCGACGCGCACGTTGTCGCGCGCGAGCGATTGTTCGAGGTCCGCGCTCACCTTGCCGTCGGCGACAAAGAGCGTCGCCTGATCCGGCCCGATCAGCGCGTGCGCGACGAACACCGGGTTGTAGTTCACGTCGGCGCCACGCAGGTTGAGGAGCCACGCGAGATCGTCGAGCGTCGAAATGAAGTGCCACTGCGCGCCCTTCTCCTGCATCGCGCCGCGCACCTGAGCGAGCTTGCCCGCGCGCTGCGCGTCCGCGTGCGGCGCGACGTGCTCATAGACCGGTTCGAGCGGCAGCGAGGGGCGGCCGCTCCAGACGGCGTCGAGCAGGTCGAGATCGGTGCGCAGCTTCACGCCGCGCGCGTCGAGCGCCTCGGCCAGCGCACGCGCCGACGCCACGCCGAGCACCGCGCCGTCCACCGCGACCGTGCCTCCAGCCGACACGTTGGACGCGAGCCAGTCGATGTGCGGTGCGCTCTGCTGGCCGCCCATCATCTTCATGAGCTGGATGCCGGTGCCCGCGAGTTGCTGCTCGGCCTGCACCCAATAGCGGCTGTCCACCCAGACGCCCGCAAAATCCTTCGTCACGGCGAGCGTGCCCACCGAGCCCGTGAAGCCCGAGAGCCATTCGCGCCCCTGCCAGCGGCGCGGCAGGTATTCGGAGAGGTGCGGATCGGCGGACGGCACAAGGGCGGCGTCGACGCCCGCGCTCGCCATCGCGGCGCGCAAGGCGGCGATGCGTTCGGGGATCGTGGACGTTTCGGGGAGTCGGGCGTTCATGTTTTCACCTGCGATAGAGAGAAGCGCGCCTTGTGGGAGCGCTCCATTGCGACAACGGTTGGTAATTCGTTAGCGACGGGTTAGTGACTAGTGACGACCTGGTGACAAGTCAGCGGCGCGCGCGCAGCGCGACCGACACAGCGACAAAAGCAAACGCGACAGCCGTGCAGACCGGCCATTCGAGCAGTTCGCCGTCATGGAAGAGACCGGTGGCGCGGCCCGCCGTCTTTGCCAGCGCAGCGCCCACGAGAGCCGCCGCGACGGCGAGCGCGAGCCCGCTGCCGACGGTGCCCGACGCACGGCGCAGGGGATGGAAAAACCACCCCGCGCAGCCAATGGCGAGACCGAGCACGACGATGCCTGCCCAGCCCATCAGCGCCCAGTCCTAAGGATTTTCGGAAGAGTCCGATAGGACTGTGGCGACGCGGCAGATAGCATTCTTTTGTCTCATTAACAACAGTATTTTCACTTGAAAACGGTCGGCTCGGCGCTTCCCGCGTAGCGGTTGAGTGTAGGGGGCGGGATGGCGCAAGGCAAGCGCACTCGGCCCTCGACGGCTGGACACTCTTATGCGAATCGCACTTGTCGAACCCGACGCGCGCCAGGCCGAAATCATCGAGCGTCTGCTCATTTCAGGCGGCCATGCGTGCCGGCACTTCCCCCTTGCGGCCCCGCTCGTCGAAGCACTCGAAGACAACGCCTTCGATCTGCTGCTCGCCGCCTGGTGGTGCGGCGACCTCGGCGGCGACGAACTCATCCCGCGCGCGCGCCGCCTGCTGCCGGGCCTGCCCGCCATTGTGCTGATGGCCTCGCCGCACGAAAGCGAGATCGTCGCGAGCCTGCAAGCGGGCGCCGACGACTGCATCTCCAAACCCGTGCGCGGCCCCGAAACGCTCGCGCGCATCGACGCCCTGCTGCGCCGCGCCGGCGTGCGCCGTCCGCGCAACCGCGCGCGCCACGGTTTCGGCGATTACCTGTTCGACTCCGGCCGTTACGAGGTGTCGTTCAGGGGCCAGACCGTCACGCTCACGCCGAAGGAATACCGCTTTGCGCTGCTGCTGTTCACCAATGCATCGCGCCCCGTTTCCCGGGCCCGCATTCTCGAAACCGTCTGGAATCTGAACCGCGACGTTCGGTCGCGCACACTCGATACGCACGCTTCGCGCCTTCGCAGCAAATTGCAGATCGGACCCGAGCATGGCTGGCGTCTGACAACGTTGTACGGCTACGGCTACCAGCTTGAACGGTTACATATAACCAACGAGGGGGAGGCGGGCGTTGCCGGCGCGAATGTCAGAAGCGCGGAAAAGTTATAATATCCGCCTAAATCATCGCCCCACGGTATGCAGCTTCTAACGATCGGAATCAATCATCACACCGCGCCCGTCGCCTTGCGCGAACGCGTGGCGTTTCCGCTCGAACAGATCAAGCCCGCCCTCGCGTTGTTCAAGGACGCGTGGTCCGGCGGGCGGCGCAGCCTGAATGCCCCCGAAGCCGCCATCCTCTCCACCTGCAACCGCACCGAGCTCTACTGCGCGACCGACGCGCAAAGCTCGCGCGACTCCGCAGTGGAATGGCTCTCGCATTACCACGGCATCCGCACCGAAGAGCTCGCGCCGCACGTCTACACGCTGCCGCAGTCCGAGGCCGTGCGCCATGCTTTTCGCGTGGCGTCGGGGCTCGACTCGATGGTGCTCGGTGAGACGCAGATCGTCGGTCAGATGAAAACCGCAGTGCGCACCGCCACTGAGGCCGGCGCGCTCGGGACCTATTTGAATCAGCTGTTCCAGCGCACCTTCGCCGTGGCGAAGGAAGTGCGCAGTTCGACCGAGATCGGCGCGCAGTCGGTTTCCATGGCCGCCGCCGCCGTGCGCCTCGCGCAGCGCATCTTCGACAAGATCGCCAACCAGCGCGTGCTCTTCATCGGCGCGGGCGAGATGATCGAGCTGTGCGCCGCGCACTTCGCCGCGCAGCAGCCGCGTGAACTCGTGGTGGCGAACCGCACCGCCGAGCGCGGCCGCATGGTCGCCGAGCGCTTCGGCGGCCATGCCATTCCGCTCTCGGACTTGCCCACGCGCATGCACGAGTTCGACATCATCGTGTCGTGCACCGCATCCACGCTGCCGATCATCGGCCTCGGCGCCGTCGAACGCGCGGTGAAGGCGCGCCGTCATCGCCCGATCTTCATGGTGGATCTCGCGGTGCCGCGCGACATCGAACCCGAAGTCAGCCAGCTCGAAGACGTGTTTCTCTATACCGTCGACGACCTCGGCACGATCGTGCGTGAAGGCAACGCCTCGCGCCAGGCCGCCGTGGCGCAGGCCGAGACCATCATCGAAACGCGCGTGGCGAACTTCATGCAGTGGCTCGACTCGCGCAGCATCGTGCCGGTCATCCGCCACATGCACACCCAGGCCGACGCCCTGCGCCGTGCCGAACTCGAGCGCGCGCGCAAGCTGCTCGCGCGCGGCGACGACCCCGCGGCGGTGCTCGAAGCGCTGTCGCAGTCGCTCACCAACAAGCTGATTCACGGTCCGACGCACGCGCTCAACACGTCGAGCGGCGAGAACCGCGATTCGCTCATCGAGCTGATGAGCGGCTTCTACCGCCATGGCCAGCCCGCCAAGGGCGGCGATGCGGCATCCGCTGTGTCGTCCGAAGCCGCGGAATCGAACGCATCAGGCGCATCGAACACCCCGGACACCCCCGACAGTTCGACCGACCGTTAGCGGCTCTCGCCGCCCGCGTCAGGCCGCGCATGCGCGGCCTGTATCCGCAAGTCAGGGCTCCCAGCCCGCCGCCCCTTTCCCGCAGTCCTTTCCGGAGTCCGCTCCGCACCGCCCGATGAAAACGAGCATGCAATCGAAGCTCGACCAGCTGACTACCCGCCTGGCCGAACTGAACGACCTGTTGAGCCGTCCCGACGTGACGTCGAACCGCGACCAGTACCGCAAGCTCACGCGCGAGCACGCGGAATTGGGGCCGGTGGTCGAGCATTACGCGCAGTGGCGAGCCGCGCTCTCCGACGAGGCGGCAGCGAAAGAGCTGCTCGCCGATGCGTCGATGCGCGACTTCGCCGAAGACGAGGTGAAGGCGGCGCGCGAGCGCATGGCGCGATTGCAGCACGAGCTGCAGATGATGCTGCTGCCCAAGGACCCCAACGACGACCGCAACGTGTTCCTCGAAATCCGCGCGGGCACCGGCGGCGACGAGTCGGCGCTGTTCGCGGGCGACCTGCTGCGCATGTATCTGCGCTACGCGGAGCGCAGCCGCTGGCAGATCGAGATGATGTCGGCGAGCGAGTCGGACCTCGGCGGCTACAAGGAAGTGATCGTGCGCATCGCGGGCGAAGCCGCGTATTCGAAGCTCAAGTTCGAGTCGGGCGGCCACCGCGTGCAGCGCGTGCCGGCCACCGAAACGCAGGGCCGCATCCATACCTCGGCGTGCACGGTGGCGGTGATGCCCGAAGCCGACGAGATCGGCGAAGTCGAAATCAATCCCGCCGATCTGCGCATCGACACGTTCCGCGCTTCGGGCGCGGGCGGCCAGCACATCAACAAGACCGATTCGGCCGTGCGCGTGACGCACTTGCCGACCGGCATCGTCGTGGAGTGCCAGGACGACCGCTCGCAGCACAAGAACAAGGACCGCGCGCTCAAGGTGCTCGCCGCGCGCATCAAGGACAAGCAGTACCAGGAGCAGCACGCGAAGGAAGCGGCCACGCGCAAGAGCCTCGTGGGCTCGGGCGATCGCTCGGAGCGCATCCGCACCTACAACTTCCCGCAAGGGCGCCTCACCGATCACCGCATCAATCTGACGCTCTATCGCCTCGAAGCGATCATGGACGGCGATCTCGACGAGCTGATCGGCGCGCTGGTTTCCGAGCATCAGGCCGAGCAACTCGCCTCGCTCGGCGATGCCGATTGAGCGCGATCGAACGCAGCGCGCAACTAATAGCAACTGCGTGCAACTGAGCGCAATTAAATCCAAACCGACCGCATCGTGAGCGAGCCCGCCGTTACCGCCGATACCTTGCTGCGCGCCTCGCCGCTGCCCGCGCTCGAAGCGCGCGTGCTGCTCATGCACGTGCTGGGCTGGCGCCGCATCGAGCTGATTACGCGCGGCGAGCGCCCGCTCGAAGCCGCGCAGATCGACGCATATCGCACGCTCGAAGCGCGTCGCGCGCTCGGCGAGCCCATCGCGCAACTCGTGGGCGCGCGCGAGTTCTACGGGCTCGATTTCGACGTCACGCCCGACGTGCTGATCCCGCGCCCGGATACCGAGATCCTCGTGGAGACGGCGCTAGCCGCGATGGAAGGTCTCGCGCAACCGCGTGTTCTCGACCTGGGCACGGGCAGCGGCGCCATCGCCGTGGCCATCGCCTCGGCGCGGCCCGATGCGCGCGTGTGGGCCGTCGACCGCTCCGAAGCCGCGCTCGACGTGGCCGCGCGCAACGCCGCGAAGCTGCTCGATGCCCGCCGCCCCGGTGGCGCACTCACCTTCGTGGCCGGCAGTTGGTACGACGCGCTCGATCCCGCGTTGCGCTTCGATGTCATCGTGAGCAATCCACCGTATATTGCGAGCGGCGACCCGCATCTCGCGCAGGGCGACCTGCGCTTCGAACCGCGCGGCGCCCTCACCGACGAAGCCGACGGCCTCACGGCATTGCGCGCGATCGTCGCAGGCGCTTCGGCGCATCTCGTGCCGGGCGGCGTGCTCTGGATGGAGCATGGCTACGATCAGGCGGCGGCGGTGCGCGCGCTGCTCGAAGCGCAAGGTTTCGCCGATGTAGGCTCGAAAGAGGATCTGGCCGGCATCGAGCGCATCAGCGGCGGACGCCGGGCGAGCTAGCCGCGAGCGAACCGGTGAGCGAACCGGTGAGCGAACCGGTGAGCGAACCGGTGAGCGGGCCGGGAGGACTGGCAAGGCCTGCAAGGCCGGCGATATGCGCGGCGAAGCCGCCGCGCCGCCCGAGCGCGCCCCGCCCGCCCAGGCGAAATCCGCTATCATTTCAGTCTGTATTCATCGTTTTCAGCATCTATCAATCCCAAGGTCAGACATGGACACCCAACAGCGCATCAAGCAGATCGTCGACGAAAACGCCGTCGTCCTTTTCATGAAAGGCAACGCGCAGTTTCCGATGTGCGGTTTCTCCGGCCGCGCGGTGCAAATCCTGAAAGCCTGCGGCGTCGAAGAGTTCAAGACCGTCAACGTGCTCGAGGACGACGCGGTCCGCCAGGGCATCAAGGAATTCTCGAACTGGCCGACCATTCCGCAGCTCTATGTGAAGGGCGAATTCATCGGCGGTTCGGACATCATGATGGAGATGTACCAGAACGGCGAACTGCAACAACTGTTCACCGCGGCCTAAAGCCGTATCAAGCGAAGCGGCGCGGCACATGCCCGCCGCTTTCGCTGGTCCTTGCTTCAACGCGCCATCTTTCGCGACCTTCTCGCGTCCCGCCCCTCGTGAACACCCCGCCGCTTGCCCCGCCCTCCCGCCGTCTGATCGTCGCGATTACAGGCGCCACGGGTGCGATCTATGGCGTGCGCATCCTTGACACACTGCGGCGCCTCGGCGGCGTGCAAACGCATCTGCTGATCTCGTCGGCCGGCTGGCTCAACATCCAGCACGAGTTGCAGCTCACGAAAGACGACCTCCACGCGCGCGCCGACGTCGTGCATTCGGTGCGCGATGTGGGCGCCACGATTGCCTCGGGCTCGTTCGCGACCGACGGCATGATCGTCGCCCCCTGCTCGATGAAAACGCTCGCGAGCATCGCGCACGGCCTCTCCGACAACCTGATCGCCCGCGCCGCCGACGTCACGCTCAAGGAGCGTCGCCGCCTCGTGCTGCTCGTGCGGGAGACGCCGCTCAATCTCGCGCATCTGCGCAACATGACCGCCGTGACCGAAATGGGCGGCGTGATCTTTCCGCCGCTGCCGGCGTTCTATAACCAGCCCGCCAGCATCGACGAGATGGTCGATCACACGGTCGCGCGCGTGCTCGATCTGTTCGCGCTCGGCCCTGCGCTTTCGCCCGCCTGGCCTGGTTTGCGCGGCGCCGCAGACTAACTTTCGCTCAACGTTTTTGGCATGGGCGCCAAGCCGGGCGAATTATCAACACTGGTGAAGCAATCAATTCCGTTACGCCCTGTTTAATTCTCATCGGTAGGGTCTTATATTGATTGCCATACGACACTTTCCGGCCGCCTCGCGCGGCCTGCGATCATGACCACCCGAACACCCACCCTGTTCCTCTCGCACGGCGCGCCCACGCTGCCGATCGACCCGTCGCTGCCGTCCGGCGGCTTCACGGCACTCGCGCAACACCTGCCGCGTCCGAAGTCCGTGCTGATGCTCTCGGCGCACTGGAATACGCTCAAGCCCACTGTGAGCACAGCGGAACATCCCGAGACCATCCACGACTTCTACGGCTTCCCGCGCGCGCTCTACGAGATCCATTACCCCGCGCCCGGCGCACCCGAAACCGCGCAACGCGCGGCGGCGCTCCTGCGTTCACAAGGTGTCACCGTGGACGAAGAGCCTCACGGCCTCGATCACGGTGCCTGGGTGCCGATGCTGCTGATGTTCCCGGATGCCGACGTGCCCGTCGCACAGCTCTCGATCCAGCCGCACGCCGACGCCGCTCACCACTTCGCGCTCGGCCGCGCGCTGCGCGAACTGCGCGAAGAAGGCGTGATGGTGATCGGTTCGGGCCAGATCACGCACAACCTGCGGGCCGCCGACTTCTCGGCGCGTCCGGAAGACGCCGATCCGCGCGTGGCCGAATTCACCGACTGGTTCGAAGCGCGGCTCGCCGCGCGCGACATCGACGCCCTGCTCGATTACCGCCGCCAGGCGCCGCATGCGGTGCTCATGCACCCGACCGACGAACACCTGCTGCCGGTCTTCGCCGCGCTCGGTGCCGCCGACGACGACTATACGCTCGGCGTCCAGTCGCTCGGCACCTACCAGCGCGCGCTGGCGATGACGAATTACGTGTTCGGATCGGCCGTCCAGTAACGCCGCCGCATCATGCAACAAGGCCCGCCTGAATCGCTTCAGGCGGGCCTTGTATTTTGTGGCGGGCCTGCATCGGCAGGCCACGCGATCGGGGCAATCGGGCGCGGTGCGCGTGGCGCACCCAATGCACTTAGTGCGCGCCGATGCCTTCGAGCACTTCGTCGTGCTCCTCACGTTCCTTCAGATACGGCGTGCGATAACCCGAGTTCACGCCCCAGTAGTAGAAACCGAGCGAGATGATCGCCACCACCAGCATGTCCCAGCCGTAGGGAATGACATCGTGGCCGCCGAACTGCTTGCTGCCGATCAGCGAAAGCAGCGCCATCGTCGGCAAGTACCCGCACAGCCACCATGCGGCCTTCAGGTCCTGGCCCCAGCCGGCATAGCCCGTCTTGCCCTGGTAGTAGAAGTACACCGGCAGCGCGACGACCATCAGCAGGATGATTTCGCCGGTCAGCGGCCACTTTGCCCAGTACAGGATCATCGATGCGCAGACGAATGCGAACGGCGCAATGACCTTCATGAACGGCACGGAGAGCGGACGCTCGATGTCCGGGGCGGCGCGCTTGAGCGCCATCAGAGCGATCGGGCCCGTGAGGTACGAGATCACGGTTGCCACCGAGATCACCGCCGCGAGCGAGCTCCAGCCACGGAAGAAGAACATGAAGATGAACGAGACGAGCAGATTGAACCACATCGCCTGACGCGGCACGCCGTAGAACGGGTGCACATTGCCGAACATCTTCGGCATCGTGCCGTTGCGCTCCATCGCGTAGATCATGCGCGAGGTCGTGGCCATATAGGTCGTGCCGGTGCCGCTCGGGCTCACGAACGCATCCACGTAAAGCAGGATCGCCAGCCAGTTCAGGTTCAGCGCGATCGCGAGTTCAGCGAACGGCGACTTGAAGTTGAACGTGTTCCAGCCTTTCATCACGTCGTCCGGGCTGACCGCGCCGATGTAGGCGACTTGCAGCAGCACGTAGATCACGAGCGCGCAGAGGATCGAACCGATCACCGCGAACGGCACGCTCTTCGACGGATTGCGTGCTTCGCCGGCGAGATTGATCGGGCTCTGGAAGCCGTTGAACGCGAACACGATGCCGCTGGTTGCAACCGCCGTGAACACCGCCGACCAGCCATAGGGCGCGAACTCGGTCGACTGGCCGAAGTTCTCGTGATGGAAACCCGCAGCCATCAGGCCCGCGATCGTGAGACCGGGGATGATGAACTTGAAGATCGTGATGGCGCTGTTGGCGCGCGCGAAGAGTTTCACGCCCCAATAATTGAGCATGAAGTAAATGATCACGAGCAGCGCGGAGAGTATGAGCCCTGAATGGGTTAGCTCACCGTTCACGAAGAGCGCGTGCGCCCATGGATAGGGCCAGGTGCTCATGTACTGGATCGAGGCTTCGGCTTCGATGGGAATCACCGAAACGATGGCGATCCAGTTCGCCCAGGCGCTGATGAAACCCACCAGTGCACCGTGCGAGTAGCGGGCGTAGCGCACCATACCGCCCGATTCGGGGAACATCGCGCCGAGTTCGGCGTAGGTGAGCGCGATGGCCAGAATGACCACGGCGCCGATGATCCATGCGCAAATGGCTGCGGGACCGGCGATCTTGGCTGCCTTCCACGCGCCGAACAGCCAGCCCGAACCGATGATCGAG
The DNA here is from genome assembly GCF_022213065.1 of Paraburkholderia tagetis. Classification (GTDB taxonomy): domain Bacteria; phylum Pseudomonadota; class Gammaproteobacteria; order Burkholderiales; family Burkholderiaceae; genus Paraburkholderia; species Paraburkholderia tagetis. Next base: position 11,969 of record NZ_JAKLJA010000064.1, on the reverse strand, counting down.
CCGAGGCCGGTAAACATCAGCGCAAATGGGCCGATGTTCCGTTGAATTGAACTTTTCACGTCTTCTCCTGTTTCAAGAGCAGTTCGACGCCGTTTGCCCCGTCTGTTGTACGGGCGGGGTTCCTACGGCGGTCGCACCTGCGCGCGGTCGGATTGCGCCCAGAGGCGCAACTCGTGCGCGGCGCGTAGTTTAACGGTTGCACCACCAAAACGCGTCGAAAATCTCTACTGGCACTACAAAAAAAACAGCCACTTAGCAAGCTTTGTAAGACTCTGTTGCGACCCCGATGTAAAAATGTGTCGAATTAGACGGGACCCTGGTTGACCTTCCTGCCAATTAGCCGTATAAAGTTCGAGCAGGATTTCAAGCGGCGAGTGTGAATAGGTCTTTCGTAGTTCGCCCATCAACGGTACTCCGGTTGGTCCCATACCCCTTCCTTGATTTTCGTGCACCTCTTTGGCTTCGGCCTTCATTCATTTTTAGGAAAGTAATATGGAAACCGGTACCGTCAAGTGGTTCAATGACGCTAAGGGCTTTGGCTTTATCACCCCGGACGGCGGTGGCGAAGATCTGTTCGCACACTTCTCGGAAATCAAGGTTGACGGCTTCAAGACGCTTCAAGAGAACCAAAAGGTTCAATTCGAAGTTCGTACGGGCCCGAAGGGCAAGCAAGCTGCAAACATCAAGCCGGTCTAAGTACCCGCTCTGACTGTCGGGGCTCCAACCTCTGGCCCTGACCAGCAAGCTAGCTTACCGAAAAACCCCACTCTTCCTCTGGAAAGTGGGGTTTTTTGTTGCCCGGCGTTTTCGTCTGCTGTTTCGTCCGCTGAACTGCTGATTTTTGTCTGCGGATTTTGCTGCGCGGCTCAGGCCACGCAACTCAGCCGAACAGGCGCTGCGCGTGGATGCCCAGCCCTGTCGCCACGCTGGCGAGGCGGTCGCCGAACACAGGCTGCGCTTGCGGGAAGGCCTCGGCGAGCGCCTGGGTCAGGAACAGCAGACCCGTGGAGCCGCCCGTGAAATAGAGCGCGTTGACCGCGCCAGGCGCCACACCGGCCGCCTGGACCGTATCTCGCGCGGCCTGCACGATGCGGCGCGTTTCTTCGCGCCCGGCGTCGATCAGTTGCACATCATCGAACGCGAGGCGCAAGTCGGCCTCGACCTGCTCCAGATCGATCATCGTCTCCCCGCCCGCCGATACGCCGATCTTCGCTTCCTCCGCATGCGCCGCCAATGCGTGGCCCAGACGCCACTCGACCACGCGCATGAGGCGGTCGTGATGCGCGGTGTCGCGATAGAGGTGACGCATGAGCTTGAGCTCGGCCGCCCGCTTGGGCGGATAGACCGTGTTGATGAGGTGCCAGGTCGCCAGATCGAAATAGACCCGGTTCGGCACCTCGCGGCCCTCAGGGTCGAGCGACTGATAGCCGAGCTCGCGCAGGATCGTCGACAGCTCCACGCGGCGGTCGAAATCCGTGCCGGCCACGTGCACGCCGTGGTGAGCAAGCACGTCGTCCTTGCGCTCGAGACGCGCCATGCGCTGCGGCCCGACCCGCACAAGAGAAAAGTCCGAAGTACCGCCACCGATGTCCGCCACCAGCACGAGGCCTTCGTCGGTCAGGCGCGACTCGTAGTCGAACGCCGCCGCAATCGGCTCGTACTGAAACTCGATCTCCCGAAAACCCACCGAGCGCGCCGCCGCTTCGAGCTGGTCCTGCGCGAGCTGGTCCGCGCGCGGATCTTCGTCGACGAAGAACACCGGGCGGCCGAGCACCGCGCGCGTAATGGAGGCTCCCGAGCAACGCTCTGCGCTGCGCTTCAGGTGGTCCAGGAAGATCGCGATGATTTCCGTGTAACGGATCGCGCTGCCGTCGCCGAGATCGGTGGTGCTTTCCGCGAGCGGCGAGCCGAGGATGCTCTTCATCGAGCGCATGAGGCGACCGTCGAAGCCGTCGATGTAGGACGCAAGCGCCGCGCGGCCGAATTCACGGGTGTGCTCGTCGACATTGAAGAACACCGAGGTGGGCAGCGTGGTGTGCGTGCCTTCCACGGGCGCGAGGCGCATGGCCTCGCCCAGCGTGGCGCCTGGTAGCGCCACAGCCGAATTGGAAGTACCGAAGTCGATCGCGCAAAACGGGGTCATGGCAATGACGCGCAGCGGGCGCGCGCAAGGAGGAAGGCTGGGAGGACCGGCTTTGTATCACGAAAGCACGGCGTGGGGCAACCGAGGGCTGCGGGTACGGCCCCACAAGAAAAAAGCGCGCGGGCTGCGCCGCGCGTCTGGTCTACTGCTGGGTTTTCGCTGCCGCTTTCGCTAAGCCGGGCGGCAGCGTATCGGGCGCATCACCCCTTGAAGGGCTGCTTCCACGCATTCGCGTAGGCGATATCGCCCACGGCCGAGCGCGTGCGCTCCGCCTTCTCGCGGTCGCGCAGCACCGGATCGAGCTTTTCGATCTCGCCGTAATGGCCGATCGAGATGATCGCGAGCGGTTCCACGTCGTTTGGCAGCGCGAACTCCTTGCGGAACGCACTCACGTCGAAGCCGCTCATCTGGTGCGCGGCCAGTCCCAGCGCATGGGCCTGGAGCACCAGCGACATGGCCGCAGCACCCGCGTCGTACTGGGCCGTGCGGTTCACCTCCCCCTTCGTGGTGAGCATCTGCGCCGTCACCGCGATCAGGATCGGGGCGGGCGCGTTCCATTGCTGGTTGAACGGCACGAGCGTCGAGAACGCGCGCTTGAACGCCACTTCGTCGGCTGCGCGGTCGAAAACGATGAAGCGCCACGGTTGCAGGTTGTAGCCCGACGGCGCCCAGCGCGCAGCCTCGATCACGGTGTGCAGCGCCTCGCGCGAGACCGGCTCGCTCGAATACGCACGCGGGCTCCAGCGGCCGGCAATCAATTCGTGGATGGGCACGGCTGTCGGTGCGGGTTTGTGCTTCGTCATGCCTTGTCTGTCCTTGAGGGTTGCGGGCGCGCGCCCGGGTCCAACAGCATACCCGTGCACGGTGAAACGCGCTCAAGCAAAAAGTGCCGCCGGGCTTCAAGCATTTCCGCGCTTCGAGGTTTCAGACAATGGGGTTCAGACAATGGCGTGCCGGCCGCAGCGCACACCAATCGCGCCTGCGCCGTGCGCGCCCCACTCAAGCCGTCTGCACCCCAACCGCCCGCGGTCCGCGATTGATCCGCAGCACGAGGAACGAAGCGATCAGGCACAAGCCGCCCGAAATCATCGACGCCACCGTATATGTCCCGAGACTCGAGCGCAGCAGCCCCGCGCCAAACGCCGCGAACGCCGCGCCCAACTGATGGCCCGCAACCACCCAGCCGAAAATGATCGGCGCCCGCTCCTTACCATAAACATCCGTGGCAAGACGCACGGTCGGCGGCACGGTCGCGATCCAGTCGAGCCCGTAGAACACCGCAAAGATCGGCAGTCCGAAGAAATCGATACCGAAGGCGTGCGGCAGATAGATGAGCGACAGTCCACGCAGCCCGTAATACCAGAACAGCAGCACGCGAGCGTTGAAGCGGTCGGAGAGCCAGCCCGAGAGCGTCGTGCCGAACAGATCGAAGATGCCCATCGTCGCGAGCAGCGAAGCGCCCTGCACTTCCGTCATGCCATAGTCGCCGCACATCGCGATCAGGTGCGTGCCGACATAGCCGTTGGTGCTCGCGCCGCAGATGAAGAAGCTAAAGAAGAGCAGCCAGAAGTCGCGCGTGCGGCTAGCCGAAGTGAGCGCGCCGAACGCGAGCTTGATGGGATTTTGCTGCGGCGCAGGCGGTGCAATGGGCGCGTCATGCGGCTCGCCGTACGGACGCAGTTGCATGCTGGCAGGCCGCTCCGGCAACAGGAACGCCACGAGCGGCAACACGACGGCGGCCGCCACCGCTACCACCAGCACCACCGGCTGCCAGCCATGCTTCTCGGCGATCGCCGCGAGGAAAGGCAGGAACACGAGCTGCCCCGTGGCCGAGCTCGCGGTGAGCACGCCCATCGCGAGGCCGCGATGCGTGGTAAACCAGCGCGTGACGACGGTCGCCGAAAGCGAGAGCGCCGCGACGCCCGTTGCGCCGCCCACCATCACGCCCCAGATCAGGATCATCTGCCACGGATGCGTCATCAGCGCCGAAAGCGCCACGCCCGCCGCCATCGTGCCGAGCGCCGCGAGCAGCGTGGGCCGCACGCCGAAGCGCTGCATCGCGGCCGCCGCGAACGGCCCCATGAGCCCGTACAGTGCGATGTTGACCGAAATCGCCAGCGAAATCGTCGCGCGGCTCCAACCAAATTGATGCTCGAGCGGCACCATCATCACGCTCGGCGTCGCACGCGTGCCGGCGGCCGCCAGCAGCACGAGAAACACCACCGCCACGACGAGCCACGCGTAGTGAAAACGCCCGCCGACTATCCTCGCTGCCCAGTTCATCCGCGCTCCTCTTGCTCCGTCCGGAGCCAGCTTCGTTGACGTTCTTCTGCCCTGCCTCTTGTGTACCTGCCGCGCCTGCCGGCCTGCGCACCGCGCGGATTGTTACCGATCGGTCACAAGTGTGTTGCGATAGTAGTGACCGCTCGGTAACATGTCAAGCGTAACCCTGATGACGAGATGCCCAAAATGTCCAGCCAGCCCAAGCATGGCGATGCTGCCTCAACCTCCCAGGCCGCGCCCGGCGCCGCCCGCACGGGCCGTGCACGCAGCACCCAGACGGCCGGGCCGCGCGCCCAGGAGCATCTGCTGGTCGCGGCGGACGAATTGTTCTATCGGGAGGGGGTGCGCGCGGTTGGCGTCGAAGCCGTGGTCGAGCGCGCGGGCGTCAACAAGATGAGCCTGTACCGGCAGTTCTCGTCGAAGGACGATCTCGTGGTCGCGTATCTGAAGCGTTGCGACGAGCGCTTCTTCGAGCGCTTCGAGGCGAGCATCGCGAAGCATCCTGGCAATCCCGCGAGGCAACTGGTCCAATATTTCGAGGATCTCGCGCAGCGCGCCTCGGCGCCCGATTACCGTGGTTGTCCGTTCGTCAACGTCTCCGCCGAGTTTCCGGACGCCACGCATCCGGCGCGGCAGAGCGTGACCGACAACAAGTCGAAGCTGATCGCGCGGCTGAACGAAATTGCGAGCGCCGCCAAGGCCGCCGATCCGGCCGCGCTCGCCGACGAACTCGCACTGCTGATCGAAGGCATCTACGCGGCAAGCCAGACCTACGGACCCGGCTGCGGACCGATCCTCGCCGCGCCGCGCATGGCGAAGCTGTTGATCGAGGCCGCGTGCGGGGCGTCAGGCGCCCGTGCAGACAAGGTCGCACGCTGATCCGTGCAGGCGAACAAGGACACGGTCTGAAGCCTGGTGCCGCTGCGCGCCTTCACTCGCCCTCATGCGCCCTCATGCGCCCTCATGCGCCTCCATGCGCCCGCAGACTACGCACCCGCACGCCCTCCCCCGGACAGCGCGTCGACAGCCGCGCATCCGCACGGGCGGCCCTCGCCCGCCGGTAAAATGCCACCATGACCGACACCGCCGCTCCCCACCCCACGGGCGCCCAGCCTGAACACGCCGAAATCCTCGCCGCCACGCGCCACTGGCTCACGCGGGCTGTGATCGGCCTGAACCTCTGTCCGTTCGCGAAGGGCGTGCATATGAAGGGCCAGATCCGCTACGCGATCAGCGAGGCGACCGACCTGGAAGGCGTGCTCGCCGATCTGGAAACCGAACTGCGCACCCTCGCGGATGCCGATCCGGAGCAGCTCGACACGACGCTGCTGATCCTCCCGCACGCATTCGCCGACTTCATCGACTACAACGATGCGCTGCATTTCGCCGACCTGCTGCTCACCCAGTTGCGTCTCGAAGGCACGCTGCAGATCGCGAGTTTCCACCCGCACTATCAATTCGAAGGCACCGAGCCCGACGACATCGAGAACTACACGAACCGCGCGCCGTATCCGATCCTGCACCTCCTGCGCGAGGCCAGCATCGAACGTGCCGTGGATGCGTTCCCCGACGCCGCCGACATCTACGAACGCAATCAGGAGACGTTGCGGCGCCTCGGCCTCGAAGGCTGGCGCGAGTGGATGGCAACGCGAGACGAGAAGCACGACGAGGACTGAGCCTCGCCGCCTGCTTGAAGAAGGCTGCCGGGTGGACGCTTGATCGACGCTTGATCGATGCTTGATCGATGCTTGATGGACGCTTGATCGATGCTTACCCGGCGCTCGGTGAGCCGGCCGACGCGCCCGCCTCGGCATCATCGGCCTTATCGACGAAAAAGCGCTCGCGCAGATCGGCAAGCCCGAACGTATCGAGGATCTCGTTGAGCCGCTCCGAAGGCCGCCGCCGCGGCAGATTCTTGTACTGGGCGATGATGAGTTCGTTCTTCATCGAGTGCTCCCAGCCCACCAGTTCCGTCACACTCACCTGATAACCGTGCGCCTCCAGTTGCAGGCAGCGCAGCACGTTGGTGATCTGGCTGCCGAACTCGCGCGTATGCAGCGGATGGCGCCAGATTTCCGCGAGCGCCTGGCCAAGCGACTTGCCCTTGTTCCGGCGCAGCACGCCCGCTACTTCGGCCTGACAGCACGGCACCACGACGATATAGCGCGCGTGCTTCTTCAGCGCGAAACGCAGGGCGTCGTCCGTGGCGGTGTCGCACGCGTGTAGCGCCGTGACGATATCGACCGTGGGCGGCAGTTGCCCGGACGTAATTGAATCGGCCACCGAAAGATTGAGAAACGACATGCCGGGAAAGCCGAGCCGCTGCGCCAGTTCGCGCGAACGCTGCACCAGCTCGTCACGCGTCTCGATGCCGAAGATGCGCGATTGGTCGTGCAGCTCCTTGAAAAAAAGGTCGTACAGGATAAAACCAAGATACGACTTGCCCGCGCCGTGGTCGACGAGCGTCACGTCATGGCCATCCTGCTTGAGGTCCTTGAGCAGCGGCTCGATGAACTGGAACAGGTGATAGACCTGCTTCAGCTTGCGACGGCTGTCCTGATTCATCTTGCCGTCGCGCGTCAGGATATGGAGCTCTTTCAGGAGTTCGATCGACTGGTTCGGACGGATTTCGTAAGTCTTGCTTGACATCGGGGCGGCACACAAAGAGAGGCGTCAATTGCCACGAAACGTGCGGCAGGCGACGGAACGAGGCATGAAGATCTGACATTTTACGGAAAAAGCTGGAAGAGGCCGCAGACCAGAGGGGACGGCCCGAATCCCGTACCGTTGGAAAGTTGTAGCGTCCGGAGCGCTGACCCACGTCCGAACGGCAGGGAGGGTTGATTAGAAAAGACGCGGCAGCGCCATGCTGCCGCCGTCCAGAAAGGACCAATTTGGGGCGCGACTCACCGGCGACGGACCGGGAATGCGCGCATGGGAGGTCGCTCCGGGTTCACAGGAAGCGATGACAAAGGTACGGCGCAGACCCCGCTGCGCGATGACGCACGGTGCTGCGCGACCCTGCATGGGGCATGCAATGAACACGATACCGGACGGTAATGCGGAGCAAAAATTTCAGGCACTGCTTGCCAAGCTCGTGGAAGTACCCGAGTGGACGGAAAAGCAGCAACTGGAGCTGGAGATGGCCCGCGACATCTCGGTCGAGATGCTGCGGCTTGCCGAGGAAATGCGCGACGGCGCGGCGGATCTCGAGAGCTGTCTGATCCTGCTGAAGTACGCCAAAGTGCTCGATTTCGTGATGTCCGCGCTGGCAGCGCGCAGGGACATCAAGCCGCAAACGCTCAGGGTGATCTTCAAACTCGCCGGCCTGAGGGTCGATGAGGCCTATCCTGGTTGATCTGGTTGATCTGGTTAATCTGGCTACGCTGCCCAACCGCCGCTGAAGCGGCATTCGGGCAGCCTCCGCCGCCTTCCTCCATCCGGCCCGGCATCTCGCCGGGCCACTTCCTTTTCTGCTGCCTGAATCGGCCTGAATCGGCCTGCGGCGGGTTAGCCTTTACACCTTTATACCTTTACGACCCGGCGCGCACCTTCAGACGCCACAGCGACGTGAGCTCCGCCGCGCGCGCCCGGTGAAGCGGGTCGGCGGGATCGCTCGCCTTGGGGTGGCGCGGCCGGATGTCTTCGCGCCCGGCCACCTCCAGACCTGCCTGCACGATCATCTCCACCAGCGCCTCGCGCGTGCGCAAGCCAAGATGCTCCGCAAAATCGGAGAGAATCAGCCAGCCCTCGCCGCCCGGCTCCAGATGGTCCTTCAGACCGGCGAGAAAACCGCGCAGCATGCGGCTGTCCGGATCGAACACAGCGTATTCGATGGGCGACGCCGGTCGCGCCGGCACCCAGGGCGGATTGCAGACCACGAGCGGCGCGCGCCCCGGCGGAAACAGGTCGGCCTCGACCACTTCCACGCTTTCGCCATGGCCAAGCTGTGCAAGGTTCTCGCGCGCGCAAGCGAGCGCGCGCGCATCTTGATCGGTGGCGATCACGTGCTTCACGCCGCGCGCGGCCAGCACCGCGGCAATCACGCCCGTGCCCGTGCCGATATCAAACGCCCGCGCGAGCGACGGCAACGGCACACGCGCCACCAGATCGAGATACTCGCCGCGCGCCGGCGAAAACACACCGTAGTAAGGGTGAATACGCGCGCCGCCCAGCGCGGGAATCTCCACGCCCTTCTTGCGCCATTCATACGCACCGATCAAGCCGAGGATCTCGCGCAGCGACACTGCCGACTCCTCACCATCCGGTGCGCCCCACGCCTGCTCGCACGCGAGCTTGGCGTCTGGCGCGCGGCGCAGCGGGATCGAATAATCGCCTTCGAGCGGGAGCAGGACCATGCCGAGCGTGCGCGCACGCTGCGCCTGCGCCTGACGATGCAGATGAAATGCCTCGAGCGGCGTGGCCGGCGGCTTCGGCGCGGCGGAGGCCTTGCGCGGCTTGCCCGAGGGACGATCGGCGCGGCGCGCCATGGCCTGCAGCAATTGCCGCGCATTCTGATAGTCGCCGCGCCACAGCAGCGCGGTGCCTTCGCAGGCGAGACGGTAGGCTGCGTCGGCCGTCATGCTGTCGTCGGCGACGACAACGCGCTTCGGCGCCGGCACACCCGCCTCCGAACGCCAGCGGACGGTGCGCGGGCCGTCCGTGTCAGGCCAGCTCAAGGTGGGAAAGTCGGTCATAGGATTCGAATGCTTAACGGCTCGCCGTGACGGCGTGCCTCGATATGCGGCGCCATCATATAGCAGAGCACGCCCATGCGTTGCGCCGGAACGACCATCGCACCGGCATGACGGCATCATCGCGCACCGCCGCGCGCACGTCGACCCGGCCGAATGGCCCAGGCCAGACGGCCCAGAACTAACGGCATGGGCGAACGGCGGCGCACGGCCAGTAAAATGAGCATCAATCCGCGCAGGGGCTCACAACCAGAACATGGCAGAGACGAATCAGACGAGTCGTGCAACACGCGCGGATAGCGCCGGCAAGCGAAGCGCTCGCGCGGGGCGCGCCAACCGGGGCGGACTCGACGCCGACTTCTACGCCGGTCTGTTGCGCATCGCCGGCTTGCAGGAAAGCGTGGCAAACGGCAAGGCCGCCGTTGCGCGGTGCGCGCCGCACGAACGCAGGCCCGGCGCGCTTGTCGAACTGGCCATCGCCAGCATGGAGGCACGCGAAGCGCGCGCATTGAGCGAGACGAGCGCACACGAGCCAACCACCGCTCTGGAGCCGCAAGCACTCGCCTTTCGCACGGCACTGCGGCTTTGCATCGCCTGGATCGGCCGCGTCATGTTCCTCAAACTGCTGGAGGCACGGCTGCTGGTGCTGCATGAGCGCGATCCGGCTTATGCCTTCCTGCACAGCGAGCACATTCGCACTTTCGCCGAGCTCGATACGCTCTGCCGCGACATACTCGGCACCCGCGCGCCTGAAGCCGGGGCGCCCCGCCGCTACCCGCATTTGCCGCGCTTCGACGGCTCCGTTTTCGAGCCCACGGATCTCGCGGAGCATGCGATCACGCTCGGCTCGCTGGATTCCGCGCTGCCCCCCAACGCGCCCAGCCCCATCGCCGATCTGCTCGATTTCCTCGATGCGTTCGAATTCGGGTTTGACGCCAGCCCGGACGGAAAGCGCATCGACGCCGCAACGCTTGGACTCGTCTTCGAAAGACTCAATGGCTATCGCGACGGCGCATGGTATACGCCGGGAAGCGTGGCCACCTTTCTCGCGCGTGAGGCAATCGCGGGCGCAGTGCTTGGCCGCTTCAATCGTGTCAAAGGCTGGCATTGCACGACGATCGATCAGCTATCCGAATCAATCGCGAACCACGAAGAAGCCCGCGCGATCTTCGCTGCGCTACGCGTGTGCGATCCAGCCGTCGGCACCGGACATTTGCTAGCCTCCGCACTCGACGAATTACTCGAGATAAAGTCGCGCCTCGGCTTGTTCGACGACAGAGAAAATCGCGCGCTCGCCGGATTGCGCATCGAAGCCGTGGAGGACCGCCTCGTCATCGAATGTGCGCAGGAACACGCAAACGAACACGCAAACGAAGACGCGCACGCGCAGCGGCAACGCATCGACGCCGCGCTTTACCGCGAGAAACGCGCAATCGTCGAAAGCAACCTTTTCGGTGTGGATATCGACGCTCAGGCGCTTGGCCTGGCACGCCTGCGCCTCGCGTTTGAATTGCTCGCCCACGCCGTATACGACGACGAAGGTCTTTTCACCACGCTGCCGGATCTCGAAGCCCATTTGAGACAAGGCAATGCCGTACTGAGCAGCCTCGCTTTTGACACAACATTCGCCGATACTCCGGCGCGCCTGGACGCCGCCGCCTGCAACGACGCTTTCGAATGGCGCCACGAATTCCCGGAGATTTTCGACGATGACAACGCATTTACGGGCTTCGATGCCGTCATCGCCAACCCGCCATATATCGACTCCGAACGCATGATCAACGAAGGCCAGAAGCCGCTGCGCGAAGCGCTCGCGCAGCGCTGGCCGAGCGCGCGCGGCAACTGGGACCTCTATATCGTATTCATGGAACTGGGCCTCGTGCTTACCGCACAGCACGGGGCGATGGCCTTTCTCACGCCCGACAAATGGCTCGCCAAGCCTTTCGGGTCCGCGTTCCGCGCTCACCACATCGACAAGATCGCGCGTGTCGTCGCGCTGGGCCGCGACGTGTTCGAGCGCGCGCTGGTCGATTCGATCGTGACGGTTTATCGCAAGGCCGGTACAGACTGCGTCGAAACGGCCCGTCTCGAAGGTGCGACGCTGACGCCGCTCGCGCACGTGCAAAAGCATGACCTCTATGCGCCCTGGACGCTCGATGCACTGCTCTCGCCGCACTATGCGTTCGTACAACGGCTCACGCGTGCGCATCCGACGCTGGGCTCGCTGCTGTGCTGCGAAAACGCGTGCGCAACTTCGGACGCTTACCGGCTCGCGCCCTTGATCGACGAAGCGCAAGATGGCTTCGATGCGCGCCGTCACTTTCGCGTGGTCAATACCGGCACGCTGGGCAGCTACACCTCGCGCTGGGACAGCAAGCCGATGACCTATCTCGGACGCCGCTACGCGCAGCCCGTGGTCGAACGCGCAGGTTTCGCCGCAATATTTGCGAACAGCTACCGCACAAAAGCGGAAGCGAAAAAGGTGATCGTGAAAGGCCTCACGCATCTGCATGCAACGCTCGATCTCGCAGGCGACACGATCCCAGGCAAGACGACACTGATCCTGCGCTCCGACGACGAGAGCTTGCTGAAATTCGCAGCGGCGGTGCTCAACTGTCCGCTTGCGGGATTCGTCACACGCGCGCGCTTTGGGGCGTCGAGCTATAACGGCGGCGTGGCGTTTACCAAGGCGATGATCGACGCATTACCGGTGCCTGCGGACGCTGGCGTGCGTATTCCACGACACCCGAGCGCGGATTCCACGCGTAGCCGAGCAGGTTTTCCACGAACACGCGAGCGCTCGTTCCACACGGAAGCGAGCACTTAAGCAGTGACGCGGGTGGTCAGTT
>NZ_JAKLJA010000063.1 GCF_022213065.1 Paraburkholderia tagetis | reverse complement strand
GTACTCGCAGCGGCGCTGAAGCGTCCGCCCTCAACAACGAACATTGACCATGATCGAAAGGTCGCCTAACCTATGCCGCACCCGCCGTCCCAACCTTCAACTGCCAATGGGACATTGCCCGCAGCAACTCAACGCGGCATTGTTGTTTGCCGCTGGCTTCATCATGCGCCCCATCGGCGGGTGGCTGTTCGGCCATTTCGCCGATTCCTACGGTCGACGCAAAGCCCTTACGGTGTCGGTGCTCATGATGTGCGGCGGGTCGCTGATTATCGCGGTGACACCGACCTATGCTTCTATTGGCATCGCTGCCCCGATATTGCTCGGTTTCGCACGCATCATTCAAGGGCTCAGCCTCGGTGGTGAGTATGGAACGAGCGCGACTTACCTCTCGGAAATCGCTCACGATAAACATCGTGGCTTCTACGCCAGCTTCCAGTACGTCACCCTCATCGGCGGTCAGCTGAGCGCCATCGTGGTGTTGTTGCTCCTGCAGAAATGGATACTGAGCGCGGAAGAATTGAGGACCTGGGGCTGGCGCATCCCGTTCTTCATTGGCGCAGCGCTCGCCGTATTCGCCGCGGTCATGCGCAAGAGCATGCATGAAACGGATGCCTACCGAAAGAAGAGCCTTGCTGGGCGCTCGCGAAGCTCATTGGGGGCGATATTCAAATATCCACGTGAAGTCTTCCTGGTTGTCGGTATCACCATCGGCGGAACGGCGGCGTTTTACACGTACACCGTCTACATGCAGAAGTTCTTGAAGCTATCGGTCAAGCTGACTGATGACCAAACGACGATGGTTACGGCGGGCAGTCTCTTGGTCGCCATGCTGCTCCAGCCGTTCTATGGTTGGTTGTCCGACCTCGTCGGACGCAAGCGCCTGCTTATCGGCTTCGGCGTTGCGGGAACGTTGTTCACTGTTCCCTTGATGACGAAACTGCAGACCGCCACGGGACCGCTCCAGGCTTTCCTGCTTATCGCTGCTGCGTGGCTCATCGTGTCGGCCTACACGTCAATCAGCGGTGTGGTGAAGGCGGAGCTATTCCCGACGAATGTCCGGGCTACTGGCGTTGGGCTGCCTTACGCGCTCACGGTGTCAATCTTTGGCGGCACATCCGAAATGCTCGCGTTATGGCTCAAGTCGATTGGGCATGAAGGATGGTTCTACTACTACCTGACCGGCTGCATTGCCATCTCGCTGATTGTCTACATTTTCATGCGCGACACGCTGAAATCCTCAGCGATGGACCGGCATGAGTGAGCGAGTTATGGGCTATGGGCTGTATGTGACGTTTCAGTCAGGTCTACCCCTCGTCGCCGGCTACTGCCATATCTGAGGAGTTAAATCATGCAAGTGAAAATTTCGAACAATTTGTCAGCGACGTTGGAGTTCCCCGAGGACTTCAAGCGATTCAGCGTCAACGTCGAAGGCAATCCCAGTGACCAGCCCCGTGTCCGGGACGCCATCTCTTCCGTGGGGGACATGACCGACGCTGAAACCATGTGGGTGAAAGAAACGTGGTTGCGTACGGCGCCGGGCCGAAGCGAGGCGCCGGAATGGCAAGACGGCGTGTCGAACATGATTGCGGGCGCGAAGAAGTACGGATGGGTTGACGAGGCGACCGGCTGCATCAAGGCACACGTCGTCTGGACCGAAACGGCTCAGTAACCGCATCTCTGCACAGGAATCGAGAAATGAACCAGTTGAATCTTGACATTGCCACCCGAGTCATCGACAGCGCGCTCCAGAAGGGACGTGAACTTGAGCTTGCGCCGTTGTGTGTCGTTGTTCTGGATGCTGGTGGGCATCTGATTGCGGCTAAGCGCGAAGACGGAGCGAGCCTGCTGCGTCCCGAGATTGCCACCGGAAAGGCATACGGCTGCCTCGCGATGGGTTTTGGCGGGCGTGAACTGGCCCGCCGCGCGCAGACTTCCGCGCCGTTCCTGACGGCGCTGTCGGGTCTAACGGGCGGCAAGGTAGTCCCTGTTCCTGGTGGTGTTCTTGTCCGTAGTAGCGATGGACATTTGCTCGGCGCAGTCGGCGTCAGTGGTGATGCGTCGCCGAAGGACGAGGTGTGTGCAGTGGCGGGTATCGCCGCCGTCGACCTGGTCGCGGACACCGGGGATGCGGCGTGACCGATGTGAGCAAGTTCGCAGCGGACGCGGCCCGCGAACTCGCGCCAAGTGGGGCGATGCGGGCTGCAATAAATCACGGCAATCCCATCCTGGCGCGACGAAACGCCGAGGGCGGCGAACTGAGCGGGATTTCCGTCGACCTCGCATATGGTCTTGCCAGAGAACTGGACGTTGATGCCGAGCTTGTGCCATTCGGGACCGCAAACGAAGCGTTTGAGGCAATCGCTTCTGGTCATTGCGACGTCGGGTTTCTCGCTATCGACCCCGTTCGTGGCGTCCGCCTTAACTACTCGGCGCCCTATGCGTTGCTTCATGGCGGGTACCTCGTACTCAGCGATTCCGTTTTCACTACGACGCACGACATTGACCGCCCGGGAGTGCGTGTCGCGGCAGGCCGCAACACCGCATACGACCTGTTCCTTTCTCGCACGCTCCAACACGCTGAAATCGTCCATTCTGTGACGTCTGTTGGGGCCGTCGAACTGCTGCTTGAAGGCAAGGCAGATGTTGCCGCTGGGATTTACAAGCCGCTTGCAGAATTTGCTTCGATGCGTTCGAACCTGAAGATGGCCGATGGCTATTTCATGGTGATACAGCAGGCGATGGCTGTTTCTAAGGCCCGGCCGTCGGCGCTTGCGTACGTGTCCGATTACATCGAAAGGATGAAGAGGTCGGGATTCGTCGCCGATAGCTTGGCACGCTCTGGGCAGACGGAGGCGCAGGTCGCTCCGCTGGCTCAGGTATGAAAGCTCTCAACTAGTAGATTCCCGAGCAGGCGGCAGTGAGGTCAGTCATCGACGTATAGTAAATATAGCAATCCTTATTGTTGATGTAGTAGAAGTTCAAAAAAAACATATTGGAGACTTTTGATGAAAAAGGTTTTTGTGCTGGCATGCTGCGGCATGGCAATGGCAAACTTCGCCTGCGCTCAGAGCAGCGTTACGTTGTACGGCATCATCGATAACGGGTTCAACTACAACAGCAACATGAACGGAAGTCGTTCATACGCGATGCAAGGCGGCGTGTTGAACGCGAGTCGTTGGGGTTTGAAGGGAACGGAAGACCTTGGCGGCGGACTTAGCGCTATCTTCACCTTGGAGAACGGGTTCGATATCAACACTGGGAAGTTTGGCCAGGGCGGGCTGCTGTTCGGCCGGCAGGCATTCGTCGGGCTTTCTTCCCGATGGGCAACGGTAACGCTCGGGCGACAGTACGATGCCAACGCCGACTACGTGGCGCCGTTTGAAGCAGGTACGCAATGGGCCGGGAATGTCGGAGCGCATCCCGGCGACCTCGACAATCTGAACAACACTGTCCGAACCAATAATGCAATCAAGGTTCGCAGTGCTGTTTTCGGCGGCTTTTCCGCTGCGGTGGAATACGGAGTGGGCGGCGTTGCCGGAGACGCGACGCGTAACCAGGCCTGGTCAATCGGCGTTGGCTATTCCAACGGCCCGTTGTCGCTCGGTGCAGGCTATTTGAATGTGCGAAATCCGAACGTCGGCTTCTTCGGAAACGCGACGACCGGCACGCCTTCGGCTACTACCGCGAACGTTGCCAGCCCGGTATACAGCGGCTTCATGTCCGCGCATACCTATCAAGTAGCCAGTGCCGGCGGTGCGTACACGATTGGTGCTGCCACCGTGGGGTTCACTTATTCGAACGTTGCTTTCAAGGACATCGGTGACCTCAGTAGCGGTCCGAACCCGGCGGGCTACAGGGGCAGCATGCATTTCAACAACGTGGAAGGAAACTTTAAGTACCAAGTGACGCCTGCCCTGATTGTTGGCGTTGCTTACGACTACACGAAAGGCAGCGACGTTTCCACCGCGACTGGCACCAATCCAGGAGCCACCTATCATCAGGGGATGGCGGGTATCGACTATTTCCTGTCGAAGCGTACGGACGTCTATCTTTTGGGTGTCTTTCAGAAGGCGTCGGGAACCGACTCGCGGAATCGAGCGGCGGTCGCAGCTATCAACAATCAAAGTTCGCCGTCAAGCAGCGACCGACAGGCTCTGGTCCGGGTCGGCATTCGCCATAAGTTCTGAGAACCGGGTCCGAGGGGGTCGAGGAGACATGGTTGTTTGGCCTACGGTGCTGATGCCGCCGCGCCGTAGGCTACCCGTTATTGTAAGTGGGAAACTGTGCCCGGCGATTCACGGGGATGTTCCAGAACGACGCCGTTCCAACTCTTTGCAGAGTAAATCTATCGTCGCGCAGGGCGATTGTTATCGCAGTCTTCCGCACTTTCAGTGCATTCGGCGACAACCCCTTGGAGTCGAACCCATTAGAAATGACTTTACTCATGGGACTGGAAAACGAATCACGATGGGTCGTGATGTGCGTGGTCATTTCCCAGCATCATGCGAACGATGGATGGGTTGGCTTGCGAAAGATGCTCGATTTCCGCTTGGTAGCCGTAAAGCAGGTGGAGCGCCAGGGCGATGGCGCATGAACGTGAATAACCGCCCTCGCAGTGTACGACTACTGACACCACCTCCGTCGGCAGAGCCTCAATGAAGGAGTGAATCGCCTGAGCCTGCTCCGCGGTAAATGCGTGGACGAGCTTGCCTCGCGACTTCTTCGAGAGATTCAGGCTCAGGAAATCGACGTCTGCGAAGCTCAGGCGCAGCAGATGGGAAAAGCCATCGAGGCTGGCAGGCGGGCGTTCCGGTGCGGTGACCGAGATGATGGCAATCGACGGTAGCCGCGGCAGTTTCTCGGCGTCACGTCGCGACAGCGCGAATACTTGGCGCGTGCCATTCACCGGCCGCTTGTATAACTTTCCCAAAACATCCCGAAGTCGCTGCGTCATCTCGCCTTGCTCGCACTCTGCTGGCGCTGCTTAACGGCTCTGTTAGCTTTGGCGCACGTTGCGCGACACCGTTCCAACTCTTTGCAAAGCAAATCTATTTCGGCTTGCATGTTAGCGGCTCGCTGTAGAAGCCGTCCGACTTCGTACCAATACGCGTAGCCCAAATCACCTTCGGCCATCGCCAGCTCGTGAATCTTGCGGAGGGCAATCTCCAGGTCGATGTGATTTTCTGAATGCATCTTGTACCCCTCCGTAGACCTAGCATTCCGCGACTGAAATGATAAGAACGCGCGACCGAAGCTGATGCAATTTTGGCCCGTACAGCTTGCCGAGGATGCCACGTACCACCGCCTCATCTCGCTGTGCCCAGTCGGCTGATTGAGCTAGTAGTCGCCGCCCATTTGGTTGATGAAGTCCGAGTGCTATGGCACACGACCTCGAGTGGCCGCCTTCACAGTGAACGACAACCGCAGTGATTTCTTCTGACAGGCATTCGACAAACGAGCGAATCGTGACGGCGTGCGCGGGGGAGCCACCACGATTTTCTTTGACTGTCCTGTCGCGCCAGTGAGTTACCGCGGAGGAGCGGCCCAGATTCCCGGCAATGCCGCGGCTGATATCTCGAGGTCGATGTCCAGCGGATAGTGCCGGAGGAGTAACAGCGCGGTGTCCCGAATTGCGTCGCGCGCGGTGGTGCTGGCGGGCGAGCCAAGCAGTTGCAAAAGCTCACGCGCTTCGATGACTGCCTTCGTACGCTCATATGCTGTGGTCATGGGATATTGCTCAATATACGTCGCAATTGCCGGTGCAATCGCACGCGCAGGAGCGCAACTTTCGCTGGCTTATCCGTGCGAGTCGGCGGGAACCAAGTCGGCGACTGGGGCGATGCATTCGTCGCAAAAGACGCGATGCCAATAGCCTTTCCGAAGTTCGCCTGGCTTGCCGCAGCTCTCGCATACGTGCCGGGCGCCTGTAACTGCGATTTGCACATGCGCGCGGATGCGCGATTCCACATCCGGGGGACACAGCTGTCCACTGAGGAGAACTACCGTAAGCTCGCCGCCGACCTGTGTGATGTCGGTGCAGAGGGGAAGCGCGGGATAGGTGGCATGGCCGTGCAGGAGTGCTCTGTCCATCTGGGCGATTTGCTCCGGAAACTGGAGTTGCTCTCGCCACAAGGCGCGAAGTTCGGCTTCAATGTCGCGCGCCAGCGCTTCAATGATTGGATACCAGCCAACGCCGCACTGAATACCAAAGTGCGAGATGTTCGCAAGGTACGACTCAGGATGATGCACTGCGCGAAAGAACAGCGGGAAGCAAGAAAACAGCTCGCGCTGCCTACTGTTCGCCATCCACATGCGGGGCTTAGGGTGCAGTTCGGTGTCCACGGGTTCAACCATCTTTAACAGCCGGCGCACCGCCGGCGAGTTATCACACGACCGCGTGCGACGCATTACTCGAGGAGCAGTCACCAATAGTTCTCCGTCATCGACCTGCGACGGGACGAGTTGTCCTTCGCAAGGAGCAATTTTGAAAAGAAATTTGCAGTCGAGCGCGCGTCGCTTGAAGTTGATATTCGACGGTAGCGCGACATCGCGAATCCGCGCGGTGGCAGGACGAGGTCCGCCTTGCAAATAGTCTATTTTGGACTATTCCAAAATCGCTTGCAACCTTGCGGCTCTTCGCGTCGAGCCGCCAATGGAAAAATCTATCTACTCTCGTCGATACGCAATGTTCGCTAAGCTGCTGCGAGCAGCTAGAGAAGAGGCGGGTTTTACACAAGAAGAGGTCGCAGCTCGTCTTGAGACCACTCAGACCTTCATTAGCAAGTGCGAGCGCGGCGAGCGTCGACTGGATGTTATTGAACTATGTAGTTGGTGTGAGGCTCTGGGCATTCCAGCCAGCCGGTTCGTCGCAGAACTTGAGCAGAAGCTCTGACCGGCTGAGTGCGGTCGTCGAGAACGCGCAGCATCATCTGAAAAAAAGTGTCGATGATGTCAGGTTACGGTGCAAGTTCCCCGTGTGCACAACTCTGCTGTCCACACCGCACGGGTGTGGACAGCCGCCCTGCGGGCGGTACCAGAGTTGCACACACTCGAATGTCTGACGCGCCGGCTTTTGCCGGCTTGCCCTATTTGTAAAAAGGGGGAATGGAGAACTCGAGAAGGCGGCTATCGGCCGATTCGGATGTATTGCCGAACGCTCGGAGGCGGGTCTGGGGGACCTCCGTTACTCGTCTGTCACAAAGACACGCTGGCGACTCGTGTCCATAGGCGTTCGATTCTGGGGTGAATGTCCATACCCGCTTATGTGCGGGTGAACAGGAAGTTCATCACGTCGCCGTCGTGCACGACATATTCCTTGCCTTCGGCGCGCATCTTGCCGGCTTCCTTCGCGCCGGTTTCGCCCTTGTACTGGATGAAGTCGTTAAACGCGATGGTCTGCGCGCGGATGAAGCCGCGCTCGAAGTCGGTGTGGATCACGCCGGCTGCTTGCGGTGCGGTGTCGCCGACGTGGATCGTCCACGCGCGCACTTCCTTCACGCCCGCCGTGAAGTACGTTTGCAGGCCGAGCAGCTTGAAGCCCGCGCGGATCACGCGGTCGAGGCCCGGCTCGTCCATGCCCATGTCGGTGAGGAACGCGATCTTGTCTTCGTCGTCGAGGTCCGCGATTTCCGCTTCGATCGCGGCGCACACCGCCACCACCGGCGAGCCCTCGGCTTCGGCGTGCTTGCGCACGGCTTCGAGGTACGGATTGTTCTCAAAGCCGTCGTCCTTCACGTTCGCGACGTACATCGTCTTTTTCGCCGTGATCAGGCAGAACGGCTTGATGAGCGCCTGTTCGTCCTCGTTCAGGTCGAGCGCGCGCACCGGCTTCGCCTGGTCGAGCTGCGCGCGCACCTTTTCCAGTACTGCCACGAGCTTCCCTGCTTCCTTGTCGTTGCCCGACTTGGCGGCCTTCGAGTAGCGGGTGAGCGCCTTCTCGACGGTGCTGAGGTCGGCGAGCGCGAGTTCGGTGTTGATGACTTCGATGTCGGCGAGCGGATCGACCTTGCCCGCGACGTGGATCACGTTTTCGTCCTCGAAGCAGCGCACGACGTGCGTAATCGCATCCGTTTCGCGGATGTTCGCGAGGAACTGGTTGCCGAGGCCTTCGCCCTTGCTCGCGCCGGCGACGAGGCCCGCGATGTCGACGAACTCGACCACGGCCGGCAACACGCGCTCGGGCTTGACGATCTCGGAGAGCGCCTTCAGGCGCGGATCCGGCACTTCGACCACGCCGACGTTCGGCTCGATCGTGCAGAACGGGTAGTTCTCGGCGGCGATGCCGGCCTTGGTCAGCGCGTTGAACAGGGTGGACTTCCCGACATTGGGCAAGCCGACGATGCCGCATTTGAGGCTCATGGAAAACCTTTTTTGAATCAGTTGGTTACGGCTGGTCGTCGTGTCGTTTGCTGTCCGGCGATGGCCGGAACGCGACAGCCGCAAGGTGAAATCGGGGACGAGACAAAGCGTACGCATCTGGCCGCGAGGCCGACGATTTTGTACGGTTTTTGTGCTCGAAAAGTCGCAATTGTAACCCGTTCGGCGGCGTTGATCCGCGCGGGCCGGGGCGCAAGGGGCGGCAGGCGGGGCGCAGCCGGTTCTGGCCGGCTGCGGGTTGGGCGGCGTTGCGCTTATTCGGCGAACAGGTCCGGACCGAACACTTCGTAGTGGATCCTGGCTTCGCGGATGCCCAGTTCCTTGAGCGCGTCGTGCTGCATCCGCATGAACGGGATCGGCCCGCAGATGTAGTAATCGGCGTCGGGCAGCAGGATCGCGTTCTTGATTGCCGCGACGTCGACGAGCCCGGTATGGTCGAAGTCCCGGCCCGCCACGTCCTGCGGCAACGGATCGTCGTAGAACACGACCAGGCTGAAATTGGCATAGGTTCTGGCAGCTTCGCGCAACCGGTCGCGCATCGCGTGCACGCCGCTGTTGCGCGCGCCATGCACGAACACCACGCGCCGTTGCGGGTCCTGGATGGCGCGCTTGAGCATGCTGATCATCGGCGTCAATCCGACGCCGCCGCTGATCAGCACGATGGGCGTCTTCGCGTCGACGTCGATATGGAAGCTGCCGTAGGGCGCGGCCAGCTTGATCTCGTCGCCGACATTGACGTGATCGTGCAGCAGGCACGAGACATAGCCCGGGGGATTGTTGCCGCCGCTTTCGCGCTTCACCGAGATGCGATAGCTGTGGCCGTTCGGCATATCCGAGAGGCTGTACTGGCGAATCTGCTGCAAGCCCAATGAGGGCACTTCAACGGCGACGCTGACGTACTGGCCGGGCTCGAAGTTCACGACCGGCTTGCCGTCGGTGGGTTCGAGGATGAACGACGTAATCACGCTGCTTTCGGGCCGCTTTTCGCGCACGACGAAGGTGCGCCAGCCGGTCCAGCCGCCCAGTTGGCCGGAGGAGTTCTCGTAGAGTTCGCTTTCCATGCCCATCAGCACATCGGCCAGATTGCCGTAGGCCTGGGCCCATGCGGAAATGATGTCTTCGGTGGCGGCGTCGCCCAGCACGTCCTTGATGGCGGCCAGCAGGTTTTCCCCGACGATGGGGTAGTGCTCGGGCCGCACGCCGAGACTCGCATGCTTGTTGGCGATGTTCTTCAGCACGGCCATCAGGCTGCTCGGGTCTTCGATGTTCTCCGCGTACGCGTAGACCGCGCGGGCCAGCGCCTGCTGCTGCTGGCCCTGCTCCTGGTGCGCCATGTTGAAGACGTTTTTCAGCTCCGGATGAGCTTCGAACAGGCGCTTGTAGAAGCGCGTGATGATGGCGTAGCCGTGATCGGCCAGAACCGGTGCGGTGGCCTTGACGATGTCCTTCGTCTTTTGTGTCAGCATGGTTCGTCTCTCTCCTTGGCAATGCGAGGGATGGGTCCAGTCAAACCTGGACGGTAGTTTGCAGGCGTTTGTTGCAGTAGTTTGCGCTCGAATAAGCATCGAACGGGGCGATATCCTTGGGCGCAGAGGTGGGAAGCGCATGCATCGGGTGTGCCCGAGAACCGTCGCGGCCGGTGCCCCGCGTGCCTTTGCCGTGCCGCTCGACTGCCCGTCCAGGCGCCCGTCCGGCCATCCATCCGGCCCTGTCAGATTGA
Source organism: Paraburkholderia tagetis (assembly GCF_022213065.1). Classification (GTDB taxonomy): domain Bacteria; phylum Pseudomonadota; class Gammaproteobacteria; order Burkholderiales; family Burkholderiaceae; genus Paraburkholderia; species Paraburkholderia tagetis. Next base: position 22,138 of record NZ_JAKLJA010000063.1, on the reverse strand, counting down.
CCCCCACAGCTATAATGCGCGGATGACTTCAACCAACCAGACCTTCGACGTCGCCGTGATCGGCGGCGGGCTCGTCGGCAAGGCGGCGGCGCTCGCGCTGACCCAGAGCGGCCTGCGTGTGGCGCTGCTCGCGCAGCCGTGTGCGCCGCTGCCCGCCGGCGCCGTTTTCGATGCGCGCGTCTATGCCTTTTCGCGCAGCTCGCACGCGCTGTTCGAGCGGCTGCGGGTCTGGCAGGCGGTCGATGCCGCACGTCTCACGCCCGTCTACGACATGCGCGTGTTCGGCGACGCCGCCGCGGAGCTGCATTTTTCCGCATATCAGGCTTCAGTGGCGCAGCTTGCCTGGATTGCCGAGTCGTCGCTGGTGGAGCGCGCGCTCGACGCGGCGCTGCATTTCCAGCCCCATCTCACGTGGATCGACGCGCGCGCGCAGACGCTCGACGTGAAGCCCGACGCCGCCGTGATCGGTCTCGCGAACGGCCGCACGATCGAGGCCGATCTCGCCGTCGGTGCCGACGGCGCACACTCGTGGGTGCGCGCGCAGATCGGCTCGAAGGTCGAGCGGCGCGATTACCGGCAGACCGGCGTGGTCGCCAACTTCCGCGCCGAACGTCCGCATGGCGAATGTGCGTATCAATGGTTCCGGGACGGCGAGATCGTCGCGCTGCTGCCGTTGCCAGACCAGCACGTTTCGCTGGTCTGGTCGGCGCAGACGGACCATGCCGATGAACTGCTCAAGCTCGATCCGCAACAGCTCGCCGCCGAAGTCGAGCGCGCGACACAGAAGCTGCACGGCGCGCTCGACTGCGTGACGCCCGCGCGCGGCTTCCCGCTCGCCTTGCAGACCGTCGACCGCCTGATCGCACCGCGTGTCGCGCTGGTCGGCGACGCCGCGCACCTGATTCACCCGCTCGCCGGGCAGGGCGTGAACCTGGGACTGCGCGACGTGGCGGCGCTCGTCGACGTCATCGCGCAGAAGGAAGCGTTTCGCGACCTCGGCGACACCGTGCTGCTGCGCCGCTACGAGCGCGGCCGCCGCGAAGACATCCAGAAGCTCGTCATGGCCACCGATGGTTTGCAGCGGCTCTTCTCGGTGCCCGGCCCGCTCGCGCGCGTGCTGCGCAACACGGGCATGGCGTTCGTCGGGGCGCAGCCGCTCGTCAAGCGCTTGCTGGTGGCGTCGGCGCTCGGCTGAGCCGGGGCGGGCATTCGGTTGCTTCAGTGCCTGGCAGCTTAGAATGAACGTGTCTGGCCGAGGGCCACGCCCGAATTTCACCCGGAACGCTTCGTGCGCAACCTGCGCAAAGCGTCCCAGAATCAGGAAAGCATCACATGCAAAAGCGTATCCGCATTGCCGCGTTCGTCCTCGCGGCGGCCGCCTCGGTGCTCGGCTGCTCCGCGCAGGCCGACCAGACCACCGACAAGATCAAGGCCACGTTGCAATCGCGACTCGGCGTGGACGGCGGCGATATCAAGAGCATCACCAAGGCGCCGATGGCCGGCCTCTACGAGGTGAACCTCGGCTCGCAGATCGTCTACAGCGACGCCAACGGCGATTACGTGCTTACCGGCGACCTCGTCGATACCAAGGCGCATCGCAATCTCACCGCAGCGCGTCTTGCCGAGCTCAACAAGGTCGACTTCGCGAAGCTGCCGTTCGAGAACGCCGTGAAGGTCGTGAAGGGCAACGGCAAGCGCCAGATGGCGGTGTTCTCCGACCCGAACTGCCCGTACTGCCATCAGCTCGAAAGCACGCTCAAGTCCATCGACAACGTGACGGTCTACACCTTCCTGTACCCGGTGTTGTCCGATGATTCCACGGCGAAGGCGAAGTCGATCTGGTGCTCGACCGACCGCGCGAAGGCATGGGAGTCGTGGATGGTCGAGCGCAAGGCGCCCAACGCCTCGGGCACCTGCAACACCGCCGCCATCGACAGCAATCTCAAGCTCGGCGCAAAGATGAACGTGACCGGCACGCCCACCGTGATTCTTGCGGACGGGACGCGTCTGCCGGGGGCGGTCAGCGCCGACCGGCTCGAAAACGCCTTGGGCGCCGCGCGCTAAAGCATCGACCGAACCTGCCGGCCGCTTTTGCGGCCGGTACCTTTTTTGCCCACCGATTTTTTCGCATGCTGCCGATTGCCGCGCGTGCGCCCGCCGCACAGGCATTGCTGGTAGCTGCCAGCGGTTGCCGGTAACTGGCCGTCGCGCAGCGCTTGCTGCATCGCTAACCGAACCCGTCACCCATCCCGCCGATGAAGCCGATCCGATACACCATCGTCCCGAAGAACCCTGCCGCGCACCTGTTCGAAGTGACGCTCACCGTCGTCGATCCCGCGCCGGACGGCCAGCGCTTCATGCTGCCCGTCTGGATTCCGGGCAGCTACATGGTGCGCGAATTCGCGCGCAACATCGTCTCGGTGCGCGCAATCAACGAAGCGGGCCGCAAGGTGCGTATCGGCAAGGTCGACAAGCACACGTGGCAGGTCGCGCCCGTGAAGGGGGCGCTTACGTTGCGCTACGAGGTTTATGCGTGGGATATGTCGGTGCGGGCGGCACATCTGGACGACACGGTTGGCTTCTTCAACGGCACGAGTGTGTTTCTCGCCGCGCTCGGCCATGAGGGCGCTCAGCACGTGGTCGACATCCAGCGTCCGGACGGCCACGCGTATCGCCACTGGCGCGTCGGCACCGCGCTCGCGGAGGCGCGCGGCACCAAGCGCTACGGCTTTGGCGAATACACGGCGTCGGGCTACGACGAGTTGATCGACCATCCTGTCACGCTCGGCGAATTCACGCTCGCGAGCTTCAAGGCGCACGGCGTGCCGCACGACATCGTGATCGCGGGCCGCGTGGTGGCGCTCGATACCGAACGTCTCTCCGCCGATCTCAAGAAGATCTGCGAGGCGCAGATCGCGCTCTTCGAGCCGCGCACGAAGCGCGCGCCAATGGAGCGCTACGTGTTCATGACGCAGGCCGTGAGCGACGGCTACGGCGGGCTGGAGCACCGCGCGTCCACGGCGCTCATCTGCAACCGTACCGATCTGCCCGTGAAGGGCAAGGCCGAGATGTCCGAGGGCTACCGGACCTATCTGGGCCTGTGCAGCCACGAATACTTCCATACGTGGAACGTGAAGCGCATCAAGCCCGCCGCGTTCGCGCCGTACGACCTCGCGCGCGAGGACTACACCTCGCTGCTGTGGCTCTTCGAGGGCTTCACGTCCTACTACGACGACCTCATGCTGGTGCGCAGCGGCCTCATTTCCGTCGACGAATACTTCGGCCTGCTCGGCAAGACTGTCGGCGGCGTGCTGCGCGGCACGGGGCGCCTGAAGCAGAGCGTGGCCGAAAGCTCGTTCGACGCGTGGATCAAGTACTACCGCCAGGACGAAAACGCGTCGAATGCGATCGTGAGCTATTACACGAAGGGCTCGCTCGTTGCGCTCGCGTTCGATCTCGCCATCCGCACGGAAACCAGCGGCCGCAAGTCGCTCGACGACGTGATGCGTCTCCTGTGGCAGCGCTATGGCCGCGACTTCTATCGCGGCAAGCCGGTGGGCGTGGGCGAGGACGACGTCGAAGCGCTGATCGCCGAGGCAACGGGCGTGGAGCTGGGCGGCCTGTTCGCCGACGCCGTGCGCGGCACGCGCGATCTGCCGCTTGCCGCGCTGCTCGAGCCGTTCGGCGTGAAGCTCGACGGCGAACCCGAACGTGGCGCGAAGCCGTCGCTGGGCGCGCGTCTGCGCGGCGGCGCCGAGGCGACGCTCGCGGTGGTCTACGAGGGCGGCGCTGCGCAAAAAGCGGGGCTGTCGGCCGGCGACGCGCTGGTCGCGCTCGACGGCCTGCGCGTCACGGGCGCGAATCTCGACACGCTGCTCGCGCGCTACCAGCCGGGCGCCAAGGTGGAAATCCATGCGTTCCGCCGCGACGAACTGCGCGTCGCGCGCCTGACGCTCGACGCGCCAGAGACCGCGCGCTACAAGCTCAGCGTCACCGACAAGCGCCCGGCGCCGCGCGCGCTGCGCGAGCGCTGGCTGGCGGCCTGATCGCAGGCAGGAGCGGGTGCACGCCCCGCTTCTGGCAAGCATCGGGCAAGCGTCCGACAAGCATCGGGCAAGCATCGGGCAAGCATCGGGCAAGACAGGCGGCGGGCGTGCAACCCGCCTCGGCATGGACGGCGGCGAGGCACGATCCAATCCCGCCGCACTTTTTTCAGCTTTCATCTCTTCCTTCCAGCTTTCGGGATTGTTCTACCACTGCAACAATCCGTCATCGGTGGCCTACTTTTTCGGCGCCCGGCAAAAAATCACAATGGCTTCACTCGCGCAACGTTGCGCAATCGAGACCCGAAGGAGCCACCATGACGACCATCCTGCAAATCAATTCCGCCGCCCGTTCGCAAGGCGCCCAGTCGACGCTGCTCGTCAACGAATTGACGGAGAAGCTGCAACAATCGAATCCGGGCGCGAAGGTTGTGACGCGCAACCTGCAAGCCGATCCGCTGCCGCACCTCGACGACGCCGTGCTCGGCGCGTTCTTCACGCCGGCCGAGCAGCGCACGCCGGAGCAGCAGGCCATCGCCGCACGCAGCGAAGCGCTGATCGCCGAATTGCAGGCCGCGGACATCATCGTGATTGGTGCGCCGATGTACAACTTCGGTGTTTCGTCGCAACTGAAGACGTACTTCGACTGGATTGCCCGCGCAGGCATCACGTTCCGCTACACCGCGAACGGCCCTGAAGGCCTCGTGAACGGCAAGAAGGTGATCGTGGTTTCGGCGCGTGGCGGCAAGTATCACGGCACCCCGAACGACAGCCAGACGCCGTTCCTCAAGTCGTTCCTCGGCTTCCTCGGTATGACCGACGTGAGCTTCATCTACGCCGAAGGCCTGAACATGGGGCCGGATGCTGCCAGCGCAGCGCTCGCGAGCGCGCGTGAAGCGATCGCGGCGGCCTGAGCCCACGCGACGGCTGTAGCGACGGCGATGCGGTGCTTCATTGCGCCGTATCGCGAGGGGTAAAGCAAAAACGCCACGGAGCGTGCTTCGTGGCGTTTTTCGTTGTGCGCGTTGCGCGTTTCAGTGCTTCGCGCTTCGGCGTTTCAGGCGAGCACTTCGGCCTTGTCCGGCAAGCGCCAGTCGATGGACGGGCGGCCATGCGCTGCCAGGTATTCGTTGGCCTGCGCGAAATGCCCGCAACCAAGAAAGCCACGATGGGCCGAGAGCGGCGACGGATGCGGCGCCTCCAGCACGCAGTGTTCGCCCGAGCCGAGGAGCGCACGCTTGTTCTGCGCATGCGCCCCCCAGAGCATGAACACGAGATGTTCGTGACGTGTCGCGATCTCGTGGATCAGCGTGTCGGTGCAGCGCTCCCAGCCGCGCTTGGCGTGGCTCGCGGCGTTCGCGCGCTCGACGGTGAGCACCGTGTTGAGCAGCAGCACGCCCTGGCGCGCCCACGCGTCGAGGCAGCCGTGCGCCGGCGCGTCGATGCCGAGGCTCGCCGCGATCTCCTTGAAAATGTTGCGCAGCGAGGGCGGCGTGCGCACCGCGGGCGGCACCGAGAACGCAAGGCCGTGCGCCTGCGGCGTGCCGCGGTCATCGCCGTGATAGGGGTCTTGGCCGAGGATCACCACCTTCACTTCGTCGGGCGAGGTGAGGCGCAGCGCGCGGAATACGTCGGCGGGATAGACGGTCTTGCCGGCGGCGCGTTCGTCGTCGACGAAACGGCATAGCGGCGCATAGGCGTCGCTCGCGATGAACGGCGAGAGCAGCTCGTGCCAGGCGGTGGGCAGCGCGGCGAACTGGTCTTCGAGACGCGTGATGGCGGCGGTCGATTGCGGTTTATCGGCGGACATGGCGGCTGCGGACTGGCTGGCGGACATCGGGGCTGTGGCGGAGGCGGGGAATTCGTCGTCGAGGAGCGAGAAGATCGTGATCTGGCGCGGGTCGACTTCGGGCGCGGACGTTTCGTCGAGCGTGGCCAGTGCCGCTTCGGGCGGATCGTCATTGAAGAGCGAGGCTTGCGCTGGCGCTGCGGTGCGCGCGTGTTTCGTGGAGGTCATGGGCGGCAAGTGTCGCAAGAATCGCGCAGCGATTCAATCTCAGCCTTCGCGCAGCTTGTAGCCGCGCTGCGCCTTGCTGATATCGTCGGGCGCGAGGCCGGGCAGGGCCTTCGAGAGTTCAGCCGCGAGCGTGTGCAGCGCGGCTTCGTCGCCGTCCTTCAGTTCCAGCTCGATTTCGCAGATCGGCGTACGGCGCAACGTGCCGTTCACGTCTGCCGTCACCTCGCCCTGGTCGACGGCCGCTTCCACTTGTGTGCCATCGACTTCGAGCGTCCACAGCGTGCGCGTGAAATCGGTGCGAAAAAGCGGGATCAGCGTGGCGGCGGCTTGCGTGAGGGCCGTCGATTCGCCAGCCCTATCGTCCGCCGCGCAGGCCTTCAACAGCCGCTCGATCTCGAGCGCTTCGCCCGCAACGGGCATTTCCCACTCGTGCCGCTCATGCAGCCCGCTTTGCGCCACGCCCACGGTCTTGAACGTCTGCACCCAGCCTTCTGGCGTGAGGCGCAGCCGCAGCGCGCTCTTCGCCCGCGCGAGCGCAAGCGACGGCGTGTCGAAGTAGATGTTCTCCAGCCTCACCGCGCGGCCCGGCGCACCGGCACGCGTCTCGAAGAGACGCAGCGCCGCGTCCACCTGGTCGCGCGGCAGCGCGAGCTTGATTTCGCGTTCGATAGCCATCGTCGCTTTTCGGTTACATGCAATCAGAAGAACATGCGCGCAAGTTCCGCGCCGGGCTGCTCCGCGCGCATGAACGCTTCGCCCACGAGGAACGTGTGCACTGCGAGCGCGCGCATCTTCTCGACGTCGGCGCGCGAGAGAATGCCCGACTCCGTTACGACGATGCGGTCTTCGGGCACGTCGTCGAGCATGTCGATGGTGGTTTGCAGCGTGGTTTCGAAGGTGCGCAGATTGCGGTTGTTGATGCCGATGAGCGGCGTCTTCAGCGTGAGCGCGTGCTTGAGCTCTTCGCGATCATGCACTTCGACGAGCACCGCAAGCCCCAGCGAATGCGCGAGCGCTTCGAGATCGCGCATCTGGCCGGGGTCGAGCGCGGCGGCGATCAGCAGAATGGCGTCGGCGCCCATCGCGCGCGCTTCGACGATCTGATACGGATCGACGATGAAGTCCTTGCGCAGCACCGGCAAATTGCACGCGGCGCGCGCGGCTTCCAGATAGGCGGCGCTGCCCTGGAAGAATTGCACGTCGGTGAGCACGGAAAGGCATGCTGCGCCGCCTTCGGCATACGAGCGCGCGATTTCGGCGGGCTGGAAGTTTTCGCGCAGCACGCCCTTCGAGGGGCTCGCCTTCTTGACTTCGGCGATCACGGCGGCCTGACCGTTCGCGTGCTTCGCGCGCAACGCGCCCACGAAGTCGCGCAGATCGCGCGTGCTCGCCTGGAGACGCAGCTCTTCGAGCGGGGCGCTCTGCTCGGCGGCGCGCACTTCTTCGTGCTTCACCGCAATGATTTTTTCGAGGATGTCGCTCATGGCTATCTGCAAGAATCTGGCTAAAAAACGGTGCGGGATCAGCGTTTGAACTGTTGGGTGAAGCGTACCAGTTCGTCGACCTTGGCGCGCGCGCGGCCACTTGCGAGGGTCTCGCGCGCGAGCGCGATGCCGTCGGCGATCGAATTCACGACGTTGGCCGAATAGAGCGCCGTGCCCGCGTTCAGCGTGACGATCTCGCGCGCCGTGCCTGGCTCGTTCGAGAGCGCGCCGAGCAGCATCGTCTTGGATTCGTCGGCGTTTTCGACCTTGAGCGAGCGGTTCGAGACCATCTGCATGCCGAAGTCCTCGGGATGGATCTCGTACTCGCGAATCTCGCCGTCCCTCAACTCGCCCACGAGCGTGGCCGCGCCGAGCGAGACTTCATCCATGCCGTCCTTGCCGTACACCACGAGCACGTGCTTCGCGCCCAGGCGCTGCATCACGCGCACCTGAATGCCGACGAGGTCCGCGTGAAACACGCCCATCAGCTGATTGGGCGCGCCGGCCGGATTCGTGAGCGGCCCGAGGATGTTGAAGATCGTGCGCACGCCCAGTTCGCGGCGCACGGCCGCGATGTTTTTCATCGCTGGATGATGGTTGGGCGCGAACATGAAGCCCATGCCCGTTTCGGCGATCGACGCGGCCACCTGGTCCGGTTGCAGGTCGATGTTCACGCCGAGCGCTTCGAGCACGTCCGCGCTGCCCGACTTGCTCGACACGCCGCGATTGCCGTGCTTCGCGACCTTCGCGCCCGCCGCCGCCACGACGAACATCGACGCGGTGGAAATATTGAAAGTGTGCGAACCATCGCCGCCGGTGCCGACGATGTCGACAAAGTTCGAATTGTCTTTCACCTCGACGTGATTCGCGAACTCGCGCATGACTGTGGCGGCCGCCGTGATCTCGCCGATGGTTTCCTTCTTCACACGCAAGCCCGTGATGATCGCCGACGAGAGCACGGGCGAGAGCTCGCCGCGCATGATCATGCGCATGAGGTGCAGCATCTCGTCGTGGAAGATCTCGCGGTGCTCGATCGTGCGTTGCAGCGCTTCTTGCGGGGTAATGGACATGGTCGTGTCTCCTTTGCTCCGTTAAGCGCTGTGCGCCTTCGACTGCTTGAGGAAGTTCTCGAAGAGCGCGTGGCCGTGCTCGGAGAGGATCGATTCCGGGTGGAACTGCACGCCTTCCACCGCGAGCTCGCGGTGACGCACGCCCATGATTTCGCCGTCGTCGGTCCAGGCCGACACTTCGAGGCAATCGGGCAGCGACTCGCGCTCGATCGCGAGCGAGTGATAGCGCGTCACGTTGAAGTGCTTCGGCAGGTCGGCGAACACGCCTTTGCAGTCGGTTTCGATCTGGCTCACCTTGCCGTGCATGATGGTCTTGGCGCGCACGACGCGCCCGCCGAATGCTTCGCCGATGGCCTGATGGCCGAGGCACACGCCGAGAATCGGCGTCTTGCCCGCGAATTCGCGCAGCACGTCGAGCGTGATGCCCGCGTGCTGCGGGTTGCTCGGTCCGGGCGAGAGGCAGATGCGCTCCGGGTTGAGCTTGCGGATTTCCTCGATGGTGATTTCGTCGTTGCGGTACGTATGGACGTCTTCGCCGAGTTCGCCGAAGTACTGGACGATGTTGTAGGTAAACGAATCGTAGTTGTCGATCATGAGCAACATGGTCTTGTCTCCGCTCAGAAGTCGCTGTCGAGGCCGTCCTGCACCTGCTCGGCGGCGCGCAGCACGGCGCGCGCCTTGTTTTCGGTTTCTTGCCATTCGGACTCGGGCACCGAATCGGCGACCACGCCCGCCGCGGCCTGCACGTACAGATTGCCGTTGTGGATGAGGCCCGTGCGGATCGCAATCGCGAGATCCATCTCGCCGTTGAACGAGAGATAGCCGACCGCGCCGCCGTAGAGGCCGCGCTTCACGGGTTCGAGCTCGTCGATGAGTTCCATCGCGCGCACCTTGGGCGCGCCCGAGAGCGTGCCGGCCGGGAAGGTCGCGCGCAGCACGTCGTAGTTGGTCATGCCGGGCTTGAGCCTGCCTTCCACGGAACTGACGATGTGCTGCACGTGCGAGTACTTTTCGATGACCATCTGGTCGGTCACGGCCACCGAGCCGATCTCGGCGATGCGGCCCACGTCGTTGCGCGCGAGGTCGATCAGCATCACGTGCTCGGCGATTTCCTTCGGGTCGTTGAGCAGCTCGGTCGCGAGCTCGGCATCGCGCTCGGGCGTGTTGCCGCGCGGCCGCGTGCCCGCGAGCGGACGGATCGTCACGATGCGGTCTTCGCCGCGCTGCTCCTGGCGCACCAGGATCTCCGGCGAAGCGCCCACCACGTGGAAGTCGCCGAAGTTGTAGTAGTACATGTACGGCGACGGATTCAGCGAACGCAGCGCGCGATAGAGCGAGAGCGGATTGTCGCGATACGGCTTGCTGATGCGCTGGCCGACCTGCACCTGCATCAACTCGCCCGCGGCGATGTATTCCTTCGCCTTGCGCACGGCGGCGAGGTAGTCGTCCTTCTTGAACTCGCGATAGGTCTCGGTGCGCACGCTCGCGGAGGTCACGGGCGGCTGCACCGTCGTGCGCAGCCGCTGCTTGAGTTCGCGCAGGCGGTGCTTGGCCTTCGTGTACGCCTCGGGCGTTTGCGGATCGGCGTAGACGATCAGGTAGAGCTTGCCCGCGAGATTGTCGATGACGGCGACTTCCTCGGTCAGCAGCAACTGGATGTCGGGCAGTCCGAGGTCATCGGGCGGGCAGGTATCGGCGAGCTTCTTCTCGATGTAGCGCACCGCGTCGTAGCCGAAGTAGCCCGCGAGGCCGCCGCAGAAGCGCGGCAGGCCGGGACGCTGCGCGACCTTGAAGCGTGCCTGGTATTGCGCGATGAATTCGAGCGGATCGCCGTCGTGCGTCTCCGTCACCAGGCCGTCGCGCACGACTTCCGAGACGCCATTACGCCGGGCGTCGAAACGCGTGCGGATCAGCGAACGCGCGGGCAGGCCGATGAACGAGTAGCGCCCGAAGCGCTCGCCGCCCACCACGGACTCCAGCAGGAACGAGTTGGCGCCGCCGCGCTCGGGCTGCGCGAGCTTCAGATACAGCGAGAGCGGCGTTTCGAGATCGGCGAGCGCTTCGGCGATCAGCGGGATGCGGTTGTAGCCCTCGTTGGCGAGGGACTGGAATTCGAGTTCGGTCATGTTCCGATCCTGTGCGTGCTGCCGGTCGCGACGTCGGGTGCGGGCCCAGTGCGGCTCAAAAAGGGGCGCGGCGTGTGCGCGATGGCGTCTGTTTTGGGTGCTCGATTGCGCTGATGATCGTTCGTGGCTCGCTTGTTGTCCAAGCCTGTTGCTCAACCTGCCAGGCATCGCGAGACGCTTGCCAGGCCGGTTGCGGCATCGCGGCGACGGGTGCGAGGCGTAGGCGTTAGCGTGCCCTGGCAGATGGGCCCCGTCGAGACAAGTCGGACGACTCGGGACGACGAAACCACACGCAAGGACAGCCAAAGACCACGACCGGACCAGCCGACGGGTTACCGCAACAGTTTAGAGAATCGAGACACGCGCGAGTGCGCAGCGAAGTAAAAAACGGAGCTGAAGAAACGCTTGCGTGCGACTGCAACGCAACTTCAGCGAACCTCGGGAGAGGTCAGCGCGACCAGCGACGCCAGGGCCAGGCTCCCCGGTCGATGCAGATCAGACTCCGTTTTTTATTCAGAAACATGAGGATAAGGTGACGTTAAGTACAGGACTCAGGTCAGAAGATTGTGCGCTGCGACCGCCTTGGCGGCGTCGAGCAGCGAGGCAACTATACCATCCGACTCAATTTTTTGTACAGATTGGCCGTGATTGTAGCCATAGGGCACCGTGAGCGTGGCCATGCCCGCCGCGCGGCCTGCGAGCGCATCGTTCTCCGAATCGCCGATGGCCACCGCCGCTTGCGGCGCCACGCCCAGACGCGCGCACGCGGTGAGCATGGGAAGCGGATCGGGCTTCTTCTTCGGCAGGCTGTCGCCGCCCAGCACGACCTCGAAGTATTGCGCGAGGCCGTATTGCTGCAGCAGTTCCACGGCGAAGCGATGCGGCTTGTTGGTTACGCATGCGAGCTTGATGCCCGCGTTGCGCAGCGCGGCGAGACCTGCTTCCACGTCCGGATACAGACGCGTGTGGCGACCGTTGATCTTCGCGTACTCGTCCTGGTAGAGCGCGAGCGCTTCATCGAAGCGCGCTTCCACATGGTCGGCGTGAAAGCGCGGCGTGAGCACGCTGCGGATCAGATGCTCAGAGCCCTTGCCCACGTAGCCCATCACCTCCTCGCGCGAAGTTTCTTCGGCGTCGAGCTGCGCGAGCATGCCGTTCAGGCCCGCGGCGAAGTCGTCGGCGGTGTCGACCATGGTGCCGTCGAGATCGATCAGCGCCGCCTCAATGCGCGGCGCCCTGAACTGGACAGACTGGACGGGCTGGGCGGTCGGGCTCATTGCGCGTTGCCGGCGTTGGCGCTCACGCTCGCGAGCTGCGCGCGCATCTGGTCGATCACAGCCTTGTAGTCTGGCTTGCCGAAGATCGCCGAACCGGCCACGAAGGCGTCCGCGCCTGCGGCCGCGATTTCGGCGATGTTGTCGACCTTCACGCCGCCATCGACTTCCAGATGGATCTCGCGGCCCGTGCGCGCGGTGTAGGCGTCGATCTTCGCACGCGCTTCGCGCAGCTTGTTGAGCGCCTCGGGAATGAACGACTGGCCGCCAAAGCCCGGGTTCACCGACATGATCAGGATGAGGTCGAGCTTGTCCATCACGTGGTCGAGGTAGTTCAGCGGCGTGGCCGGATTGAACACGAGGCCAGCCTTGCAGCCGTGGTCGCGGATCAGCGAGAGCGTGCGGTCGATGTGGTCCGAGCCTTCGGGGTGAAAGCTGATCAGGTTCGCGCCGGCCTTGGCGAAGTCGGGCACGATGCGGTCGACCGGGCGCACCATCAGATGCACGTCGATGGGCACGTTCACGTGCGGGCGGATTGCTTCGCACACGAGCGGGCCGATGGTGAGGTTCGGCACGTAATGGTTGTCCATCACGTCGAAGTGGATCCAGTCGGCGCCGGCTTCTACGACGTTACGGACTTCCTCGCCAAGACGCGCGAAGTCGGCGGAGAGGATGCTGGGGGCGATGCGGAATTGCGTCATGGCGATCGGAAAACTGACGGGAAAACCGTATTTTACCGTCAGGCCGAGCGGCGGCTGGGCGCCGCGCGCGAGTTTCCTGTGGTGCTGGTCGTTTGACCGGGGCGGGGCGTTGGAGCGTCGCGGACCAGTGCGCTTTCTGGTGTGCTTCACGGCGTGTTCTGGCGCGCGCATCTGAACGCTGGCGGCGTGCGGACCGCTACTGCGCCCAGCCTGGTAGTGCGCGCCAGGTCCTGCCCCCGGGCTGCGCCGGGTTGCGGGTGCCGTCCGCATCAAGCAGAATGCACTTCCATGGGCTCCGTATGACGGAGGCCTGCGCCCCGGGCCTTGTGCCGAGGGCGTCAACGATGATGGCCGCGCGCGCGCAGTGCGCGGCCGACGACCGCAATATCGGCCCACGCGGCCCGGCACCTGGAACAAGGATGAGTCAGTACGAATTCAGCGTGACCTCGCAGGTGCGCTACCTGCCCGAAGAATCGGACCCGGAGCGCAGGCAATACGCCTTCGCGTACACGCTGACCATTCGCAACACCGGCCAGGTGAGCACGCAGCTCATCGCGCGGCACTGGGTCATCACCGACAGCGAAGATCACGTGCAGGAAGTGAAGGGGCTTGGCGTCGTCGGGCACCAGCCGCTTCTGAAGCCGGGCGAGCAATTCGAGTACACGAGCTGGGCCGTGATCGCCACGCCCGTGGGCACCATGCGCGGCGACTACTTCTGCGTTGCCGAGGACGGCGAGCGCTTCGAGGCGCCCGTGCCCGAGTTCGTCCTGCGCATGCCGCGCACGCTGCACTGAACATCTTTGAACCGTTACCCGTATTCGGGGTCTGCTAGTCTCGCCGGTCGTGTGGGGCTCGCTTTTTCCTGCCTGACGCGGTCCACACAACGATGAAAATCAACAGGAACAGCGCGAGCAGCGCTTCCAGCCCAAATATGAGCATCGGGTATTCGTCGAGCAGATCTGACATGGTGGCATCCATCGAAAGCAATGATTGCAGGCAGGAGTCTCGGCCCGAACGGGGACCTGGCGTGGCACCCGCGTTGGCACGTACTCCGGTACCTGGTTTGGCACCCGGTTTGGCACCGAGTTTGGTAACTGCAGCGGCGGGCGCGTTGGCGTCAGATTGTGCGCCAGAATCGGTGCACCGTTTTGGCGTGATGCCGGAATTAACGGCCGTACGCGAACGGGCGCGCCGCGTTTTCGCGATGTGCACGAAACGCAGTGTGGCGCAGTTTGGTGGTCGGCATGGTGGCCGACTTTGCGGCTGGCTGGGCGCGCTGTCTTTCGCGGCGCTGCTCGCCGCGTGCGGTGGTCCAAGCTATGTGAGCACCACGGCGCCCAAGGGCACGCCGACGCTGCCCGGGCAGATCGCCGCTGCGCGCCTCACGGCTGTGGCGTGGCAACAGGTGCCGGGGTGGCAGGACGATTCGCTGATCGGCGCCACGGCGGCGCTGCGCCAGAACTGCACGCGCCTCGCGCGTGAGCCGCGCTGGCAGCGCGCCTGCGCGGCGGCCTCGCTACTGGACGATCTCGATGCCGCCGGTGCCCGCACCTTCTTCGAGACGTACTTCACGCCCTATCAGTTCGCCAACAACGACGGCACGCTCGACGGCCTTGTGACCGGCTACTACGAGCCGTTGCTGCACGGTTCGCGCACGCGCCACGGCATCTATCAGACGGCGCTGTATCGCTGGCCCGCCGGCTATCGCGCGGGCTCCGCGCTGCCGGCGCGCGCGCAACTTGAGCGCGCGGGCATCCTGAACGGCAACGAACTGGTCTGGGTCGACGACCCGATCGAAGCGTTCTTCCTGCAGGTGCAAGGGTCGGGGCGCGTCGTCATGGAAGACGGCAGCGTGATGCGCGTGGGCTTCGGCGGCACCAACAATCAGCCGTACAAGTCGATTGGCCGCTGGCTGCTCGATCGCGGCGAGCTCACGCCCGCGCAGGCCACCATGCAAGGCATCAAGGCGTGGGCGCGCGCGAATCCGACGCGCGTCGACGCGCTGCTCGACACCAACCCGCGCTTCGTGTTCTTCCGCGAGATGTCGTCCGCCGAAGGCGCACCGCATGGCGGCGCCGACGGCCCGATTGGCGCGCTGGGCGTGCCGCTCACGCCGGAGCGCTCGATTGCGGTCGATCCGTCGTCGATTCCGCTCGGCACGCCCGTCTTCCTGCAGACCACGCGTCCGCTCACGAACACGCCGCTCAACCGGCTCGTGTTTGCGCAGGACACCGGCACGGCGATCAGGGGCGGCGTGCGCGCCGACTATTTCTGGGGCCTCGGCGACGACGCCGGCGATCTGGCCGGCAAGATGAAGCAGGGCGGCCGCATGTGGCTGCTGTTCCCGAACTCGTAAGCTTTGCGCAAGACGCGAGCATGTGAAAAAGCCGGCGATCTGAATAGACGCCGGCTTTTTTTGTTTTCATGCCGATTGCACGTCGCTTGTGCAATCCGCGTGATCGGCGCAATCAGCGATCGATGCAATCCCATGCGGCGGGTGCGCGCCCTCCTGCGCGGAGTGCGCACACACGGGTTGGCTTTACTTCGGCCGCTTGTCGATCACGCGCCTCGCCTTGCCCACCGAACGCTCGATACCATTCACTTCCAGCACATTCACCTGCGCGGTCACGCCGATCAGCGACTTGATGTCGTACGCGAGCTGCTTGCGCGCGGCGTCGAGCGCGCCATAATCGGGCGCGGTTTCTGGGCACGGCTCGCAGTTGAGTGTCATGACGTCCATCGGACCTTCCTTGGTGAGGATGATCTGATAGTGCGGCGCGAGCGCATGCTGCTTGAGCAGCAGTTCCTCGATCTGCGTGGGGAACACGTTCACGCCGCGGATGATGAGCATATCGTCCGAGCGGCCCGTGATTTTCTCCATGCGGCGCATGGTGCGCGCCGTGCCTGGCAACAGACGCGTGAGGTCGCGCGTGCGATAACGGACAATGGGCAGCGCTTCCTTCGTGAGCGAGGTGAAGACCAGCTCGCCGAACTCGCCGTCGGGCAGCACTTCGCCCGTTTCCGGATTGATGATCTCGGGGTAGAAGTGGTCTTCCCAGATTGTCGGGCCGTCCTTGGTCTCTGCGCACTCGGAGGCCACACCGGGGCCCATCACTTCGGAGAGGCCGTAGATGTCGACAGCCGTGATGCCCATGCGCTGCTCGATGGCCGCGCGCATGTCGTTGGTCCACGGCTCCGCGCCGAAGATGCCGATGCGCAGCGAACACGTGGCCGGATCGATGCCCTGGCGCTCCATTTCGTCGGCGATCGCGAGCATGTAGCTCGGCGTGACCATGATGATGTCGGGGCGGAAGTCCTGGATCAGTTGGACCTGCTTTTCGGTCTGGCCGCCGCCGAACGGGATCACCGTGAGGCCCGCGCGTTCGGCGCCGTAGTGCGCGCCGAGGCCGCCCGTGAAGAGGCCGTAGCCGTAGCTGATGTGCACCTTGTCGCCACGACGCGCGCCTGCCGCGCGCACCGAACGCGCGACCAGATTCGCCCAGGTGTCGATGTCGCGCGCCGTATAGGCCACGACGGTCGGCTTGCCGGTCGTGCCCGACGACGCATGAATGCGCGAGATCTGGTCCTGCGGCACCGCGAACATCCCGAACGGATAGCTGTCACGCAGATCCTTCTTGGTCGTGAACGGGAAACGCGCGAGGTCGGCGAGCGACTTCAGTTCGGACGGGTGCACACCGGCTTCGTCAAACTTCTGGCGGTAGACGGGCGAATTCTCGTACGCGTGATTGAGCGACCATTTCAGCCGTTCGAGCTGAAGCGCCGCGAGTTCGTCGCGGCTGGCCGTTTCAATGGGCTCGAGCGGCAGCGGGGTAGTCATCGATGTCTCCTCAAACTTCACTAATGGAATGCGGGTTGTGCGAATCTGGGGCGCGCCGCGTTACTCCGCGACGGGAATCACGTTGCCGCGAATCTGGGCGGACTTGCCTCTGAACATGGCGACGGTCTCGCCCGCGCGGTTCGTTACGCGGATGTCGTAAATGCCGTTGCGCCCGGAAAGCACTTGCTCGACGGCTTCGGCGGTGAGCAGATCATCGGGCTGAACGGGGCGCAGGAACTCGATCGAGCAACCCGCCGCGACGGTGTTCACGTTGTAGGTGTTGCAGGCGAACGCGAAGGTCGAGTCGGCAAGCGTGAAGATCAGGCCGCCGTGGCAGATCTGGTGGCCGTTGAGGAACTCGGGGCGCACGGCCATGCGCAGGCGCGCGTAGCCTGCGCGCACTTCGAGCAGTTCCATGCCGAGCGCCCGGCTGCAGCCGTCGGCCTCGTACATGGCCTGTGCCGTGGCGCGAGCGAGTTCGTCGGGCGTCATGTCGGCGAGCGCGGCGGTTTGCGTGGACATCGATCCATTCATATCAGCGACCCTCGAAGCGCGGTGCGCGTTTTTCGATGAAGGCTTGCACGCCCTCCGCGTAGTCATGCGATGCGCCTAGCTCGCGCTGCAGGTCGCGCTCGAGATCGAGTTGCTGATCGAGCGTGTTCGTTGCCGAGGCGCGCAACGCTTCGCGCGTGGCGACGATGGCGCGCGTGGGCTGCTTCGCGAGTTGGGCGGCGAGCGCCGTGGCTGTCGTGGCGAGTTCGGCGTCATCCGTCACTTGCCAGACGAGGCCCCAGCTTTCGGCCTTTTCGGCGCCGAGCTTGTCGCCAGTCATGGCGAGGCCGAGCGCGCGCGCCATGCCCACGCGTTTGGGCAGGAACCATGTGCCGCCCGAATCAGGAACAAGGCCGATCTTCACGAACGCCTGAATGAAGCTGGCGGAGCGTGCGGCGAGCACGAGGTCGCAAGCGAAGGCGAGATTCGCGCCGGCGCCGGCCGCGGTGCCGTTGACTGCGGCGATGACCGGCATTGGCAGCGCTTGCAGGCGCTTGATCAGCGGATTGAAATGTTCTTCGACGAGCGCGCCGAGGTCGGTCATCGCGCCGGGCGTGAAATCGAGGTCGGCGAGATCCTGGCCGGCGCAGAAGCCGCGGCCCGCGCCGGTCAGCACGAGCGCGCGCGCGCCGGCTGCGGTGACCTCGTCGAGTGCCGCCGCGAGTTCGCGGTGCATGGCGCGCGTGAAGCTATTGAGCTTGTCCGGGCGGTTCAGCGTGATCGTGGCCACGCGCGTGGATGTGTCGATTTCGACGCGGATCGCATCGTAGGGCATCGGTTGTCTCCTGTCGACCGGAGTGAGTGCCGCAGCATCTACTCCGATCCCATGCAAAGCTCTCTTCTGAGGCGGGATCGCCGTGTGTCTTGCCCGGCGGTTTCCGCGCCGTTCCTTTTCTTGCCGCTCAGATGCGTTCGATCGCCAGTGCAATGCCCTGGCCTACGCCGATGCACATCGTGCAAAGCGCGTAACGCCCCTGGGTGCGCTCCAGTTGATGCAGCGCGGTCGTCACGAGCCGCGCGCCCGAGGCGCCGAGCGGATGGCCCAGCGCGATGGCGCCGCCGTTCGGGTTCACGCGCGAGTCGTCGTCGGCGATGCCGAGCGCGCGCAGCACAGCGAGGCCTTGCGATGCGAACGCTTCGTTGAGTTCGATCACGTCGAACTGGTCGAGCGTCATGCCCAGTTGTTTGAGCAGCTTCTGCACGGCGGGCGCGGGGCCGAAGCCCATGATGCGCGGCGCGACGCCGGCCGTCGCCATGCCGAGCACACGCGCACGGCGGCGCAGACCATATTGGTTCGCGGCTTCTTCGTTCGCGAGCAGCAGGGCGCACGCACCGTCGTTGACGCCCGAGGCGTTGCCGGCCGTGACCGTGCCGTCGGGCTTCACCACGCCCTTGAGCTTGCCGAGCGCTTCGAGTGACGTTTCGCGCGGGTGTTCGTCGAGCGTGACGCGCACCGGATCGCCTTTCTTCTGCGCAATCTCGACCGCGACGATTTCCTGCGCAAGCGTGCCGTCTTTCTGCGCCCGTGCGGCCTTCTGCTGGCTGCGCAGCGCGAACGCGTCCTGATCGGCGCGGCTGATGTTGAACTCGACCGCGACGTTTTCCGCAGTTTCCGGCATCGAATCGATGCCGTATTGCTGCTTCATCAGCTTGTTCACGAAACGCCAGCCGATGGTGGTGTCGTAGATGGCGGCTTCGCGCGAGAAGGCCGATGTGGCCTTGCCCATTACGAACGGCGCGCGCGTCATGCTTTCCACGCCGCCCGCGATCATCAGGCGTGCTTCGCCGGCCTTGATGGCGCGCGCGGCGCTACCGATGGCGTCGAGGCCCGAGCCGCACAGGCGGTTGAGTGTGCCGCCAGGCGCGTCCGTGGGCAGGCCCGCGAGCAGCGCGGCCATGCGTGCGACGTTGCGGTTGTCTTCGCCGGCCTGGTTGGCGCAGCCGTAGAGCACGTCGTCGAGCGCGCTCCAGTCCACGCCTGGGTTGCGCTCGATCAGCGCGCGAATGGGCACGGCGGCAAGGTCGTCGGCGCGCACATCTTTCAGGGCGCCGCCGTAGCGGCCAAACGGGGTGCGAATCGCGTCGCAGATATAGGCTTCGGTCATCTCGGATTCCTGCGGCATGAGCGCGGAATTGCGCTCACGCCGAACATGCTAGAGGGACGGGGAGTGGGACGCTATTCGGCCAAACGGCATAGACCGTTCAGCCGACTGCAACGGGAGCCGCTTTGGGTTCAACATGGACGCGGCTCTGAACCACGCGGAAGCGGTTCGCCACGAACGCGGCGTCGGCCAGTGCGGCGTTCGCAGCCGGGTTTGCGCCGGTGCCGTGGAAGTCCGAAAAGGCCGCGGACTGATTCACGAACACAGCGCCCGTGAGATTGATCGAGAGCGCCACGCCGCCGGTGATCGCGGCTTCGTGGGCGGCTTCGACCACGGCGTCGTCGGTGCTGTAGACCGAGAGCGTGAGCGCACCGTGGTCGCGTGCGGTTGCGCCGGCCAGCTCGAGCGACTGCGCAGTCGAGTCGGTGGCGATTACGAACGAGATCGGGCCGAACCATTCGCGCGTGAACGAGGCAGCGTCGCGCGCGGCGTCGAGCGAGAGCACGAGCGGCGTGCGCACGCGCGCGCCGGCGAATTGCGGGTGTTCGAGCGACTGGCTGTCGGCGAGCACGGTGCCCAGCTTGCGTGCCTCGTCGATACGCGCCGTGACACCTTCGTTCTGGATCGCACCGAGCACTTCCACGGCGCGAGCGGGATCGGCCACGAACTTCTGCACCGCGCCGGCAATCGCTTGCGCGACGGTCTCGAAGCTCACGGGACCTTCGGCGGTCTGGATGCCATTGCGCGGCACGTAGATGTTTTGCGGCGCCGTGCACATCTGGCCCGAATAGAGCGAGAGCGAGAATGCGATGTTGCGCGCGGCGGCCTTCAGGTCGGCCACCGAATCGATCACGATCTGGTTTACGCCGGCCTTCTCGGTGTAGACCTGCGCCTGGTGCGCATGTTGTTCGAGCCAGTCGCCGTTTTGCGTGCTGCCGGTGAAGTCGATGAGCTTGATCTCCGGCCGCAGCGCGAGTTGCTGAACGAGCGCACCGTCGTTGGGATCGGTGGCGAGCAGCGTGACCACGTTCGGATCGAAGCCGGCTTCGCGCAGCACCTCGCGCGAGATGCGCACGGTGACCGCGAGCGGCAGAATCGCGCCCGGGTGCGGCTTGACGATGACCGTGTTGCCCGTGGCCAGATCGGCGAACAGGCCGGGGTATCCGTTCCAGGTCGGGAACGTGCAGCAGCCCAGCACGAGACCGGTGCCGCGCGGCACGACCGTGAAGCGTTTTTGCATGGCGAGCGGCGGATTCTTGCCTTGAGGCTTTTCCCAGTGCGCGTCGGCGGGAATGCGGCGCAGCTGGTCCCAGGCGTAGGTGACGGCTTCGAGCGCGCGGTCTTGAGCATGTGGGCCGCCGGCCTGGAAGGCCATCATGAACGCCTGGCCCGTCGTGTGCATCACGCTAAAAGCGATTTCGAAGCTCGCGCGGTTCAGGCGCTCGAGAATTTCGAGGCTCACGCCCGCCCAAGCTTGCGGGCCGGCCGCGCGCCAGTCGCGCTGCGCTTTTTGAGCGGCTTCGATGAGTTGATCGGGTGTCGACTTCGGATAGCGTGCACCGAGCGCGAAACCGAACGGTGAGGTCTCGCTGCCCACGGTTTCGCCGGTACCCGGCTGGTCGAGCTCGAACGTGCGATTGAGATGAGCCTTGAACGCGGCTTCACCGTCTGCACTGGCAGATTCCCCGTACACTTTGGGGCTCGGCATTTCGGCGAACGGGCTCCAGTAGCCGCGCGTCTCGATGGCGGAAAGCGCTTTTTGCAGCACGGCTTCGTGCTTGGCGAACAACGGATGTGTCATGGCGCGACGTTGATTGAGAGGTTGGAGGAGGCCCGTGTCAATTAATTGACCGACCGGTTGGTTGGTGAATGTTAGCATTAGTCAAACTCCGGCGTGAAAATTTTTTTTGGGACTTTTCTTTAATGGAAGGAGGGCGTATGGGGTACGAAAACATCCTGGTCGAGACGCGTGGCAAAGTCGGCCTGATCACGTTGAACAGGCCGAAGGCGCTCAATGCGCTGAACGATGCGTTGATGGACGAGGTGGGCGCTGCGCTGAAGGCGTTCGACGCCGATGAAGGGATCGGTGCGATCGTCATTACAGGTAGCGAGAAGGCGTTCGCGGCGGGTGCCGACATCGGCATGATGGCGACCTATAGCTTCATGGATGTCTACAAAGGCGACTACATCACGCGCAACTGGGAGACGATCCGCACGATCCGCAAGCCGATCATTGCGGCGGTCGCCGGCTTTGCGCTGGGCGGTGGCTGTGAACTGGCGATGATGTGCGACATCATTTTCGCTGCGGATACCGCAAAGTTTGGACAGCCTGAAATCAAGCTGGGCGTGATTCCTGGCGCGGGCGGTACGCAGCGGTTGCCGCGCGCGGTGTCGAAGGCCAAGGCGATGGATTTGTGTCTGACCGCTCGCATGATGGATGCGGCGGAAGCGGAACGCGCGGGGTTGGTGTCTCGCGTGATTCCCGCGGCCGATCTTCTGAACGAAGCGGTCGCTGCGGCCACGACGATTAGCGAGTACTCATTGCCCGCCGTCATGATGGCCAAGGAGGCGGTGAATCGCGCGTACGAAACCACGCTCGCAGAGGGCGTGCACTTCGAGCGCCGCATGTTCCACTCGCTCTTTGCGACGGAGGATCAGAAGGAAGGGATGGCGGCCTTCGTTGAGAAGCGCAAGCCCGTGTTCAAGAACAAATAAGTCGCGACACCGTGGACGCCGCCGGCTGCGAATTGGCGGCAGTTGCTGGCAGTGGATGGGTTTTTCATTCACCTCTTGCGTGGCGGTCGCGGGCGCGCTAACATTCGCCCCCTTCGCTTCATGCATTGCCTGACGCGAAGGCCGCCGCGAGAAACGGCGGTTGCGTGAGTCGACAGTTTTTAAGCGGTGACGTTAAAAAAAGATGTTGACGAAACG
>NZ_JAKLJA010000062.1 GCF_022213065.1 Paraburkholderia tagetis | reverse complement strand
TTCATTCGAGGGGTGCAAGGTAACGTCCTGCCAGACCGCGCCAGCATCATGCTCCGCGTGTCTCTAGGTGGGGGATTTTGAGGTGCCCACAGGTGGGGGAATTTGCCCGCCCATCGGGGTCGCCGACACACCAGACGCTTTCGCCGCTTCACCAATGTTCATCTCAGCCGCCTTCACCTAGCCGGTCAATCTGCCGTATATCTGTATTCTTAGACCTTCCCACAGTGTAAAGGTCAAGTGTCGTCCAGCGGGTCAGAAACAAGCCCGGTCTCCCGCGGGTCGGACATTTGTCATCGCGTCAAGGTCCCGCCTCGGCCTGATTGCGAACGCGGAAGAATTTTTCCACCGGAATGACCGCAACGACCCCATCTCCAATCCCGCCGACATGTGCGATGTCCATGATGGTCTTCACGAGAGCATCGACGTTTTCCGCCTGCGCGAAAATTTCAATCTTGACGTGCTCCGTCGTCCAATCGTCGGCAAAGTAATTAGGATGAGCCCCGAATCCTCGCACTCTTGTAACGGTCACGCCATGGATGTGAATGGCGCCAAGCTTTCGTTCCAATACTTCCACTACCTCGGGCCTGACAACGGCAACAACGCATTTCAATTCCATGTTCTCCTCCATAACTAATTGAGGAAAAGCCGCGGTCACCTATCCTTTCGGCGCCAACTTTGCATCGACAGCTGCCTGAATCTTGCCCGCGTCCTGAATCCCGGCCTGTGTCATCTGATAGGCAATCTCCGCCGTCCCCTGACAAACCGCACACGTGACTGCCATCTGGTCTTCAAAGCACTGAAGGTTGGAGCGATGCACTCCACGATTTTCGCAACCGCAACAGCAGTAGAGCTTATTGAGCACGACGGGAATCTGCGTCGCAACCCAGTAGGTGTGTCTGACTTCCTTGTCGGCAAACTGATTCGGGTTCAGCACGTGAGACGCATCTGAACGTCCGCCTGGGATGATGCGCAACCCGTCAGGACGCAGCATGCCAACTCGCCAACCCGGTACCTGTTGAACCGGGTTGGACGGTTCAATTGCGCTCGCCGTGGACTCGGTCAGTCGATGCACAAGAGATGGCCCCAAAACCACGACTGCTGGTATCGCAATCACCATAGCGAGCAGGAACATCAGATGCCACATGGGCTTTCCCGGCAGCTTTATGCGCCAGCCAGTCTTTCCAACAACCTTTTCAGATGAATGCCCCCTCATTTCGGGTCTCCCAATCTGGTGGAGAAATTTATGGACGGAAATGCATCGCTTCGCTGCAGGAATGCAGCCCGTGCATCATGTTCACGTGCATTGCCGTCATACCAACCACACTGAGCACGGCAATGAGGCCGATGGCCGCAAACACGCCCACCATGACATTCAGTACTGGTCTTTCATTGAACATCGTTCGCTCCTACGTTGTACGGTGAACCGGTGCGATGACTATTGACGTCGCACCGGCTTCACACGATGCCACTAGGCAGGTGGCTGATTTACGACGTGGTTTTGTCGGACACTGGACCGACCTTGTCTCGACTGTCGGTGTGGGATTGCATGCCACGCATCATGAACAGCATCGAAAGCGGACAAACGAGCGCGATGGCAATCCCAATGAATGACGTCAGCGCTCCTCTGAATTGAGGCAGCGCCCAGTATCCGATGTTCAGAATCAGTGCGAGAGTCAGCGCCGTTGCTACCATCGTCTTCGTGTTGCACTTCATGGTCAGGTCCTTATGGAAATTGGGATGAGGGTTCGTCGTTGAGCGACGAGTCCACTACTTCGACGGTGCAGTTCCGGCCTGGTCGGAATACTTGAGCATGATGTCGCCCATCGCCCGCATCATTTCTCCATGCATGCGCATCGCGGTCTTCGGGTCCATGCCCATGCTTGCACCCATCATTGGACAGCTACCCATCATCCCGTCCATGCCCATCATGCCGCCCATCATCGAGCCGTGTTCGCGGCTCTGCGCAGACGCGCCTGGATAGTTGCTGGTGCCCCCACCGGTCGCCGCAAGACTGGCGACACTTGCCGTCAATAGGAATGCTGACAAGGCCGCTGCTCGTAGAAATTTCGTGTTCATGTAACTCTCCGAATTCAAGTTCGTGCATAGCTGGAAAAGAACTGACGACATTCAGTTTGATGGTCATCACACTCGCGACAGGGCGAGCGCAAGCCACGGCACGAAGCCGTTCAAACCTGGTCGATGCGGGAGTTACAGCAAGCGCGGAGGAGGAGCGGGCAGTTCAGGAATGAACTGCGCCGTCAGACAATGAACGACAGCCCGGTAGACAGGCGAGGAAGGTACATTGATAACTGTGTACCTCTCGGGTATGACCGGCACGCCGCAAACAGCGCCACCCATGCCGCCATGGCAAGCCGGTTGGGTGTGCACGCTCTGATGCCTGGAGCCTTGCTCGCACGCCGCTAAGGAGGATATATGCGAGGTTTGCATATCCTGATGCGCAGCTACCACCGACGACATCGCTGGGCAAAATGCCGCCTGCGCCGGATAGCCAAGAAATGGCATCCACGCAATCAGAAAGCAGGCGACGAGTTTGGCCCAGATTTTCATGAAATTCAGTATAGACCCGGCAACAGCAAGCTGCCACGGTTTGCTGCGGGGCTTGTGCGCTGCATCACGTTACCCTCCCCATCGTTTCAGGTGGGCCAGGAACGCATCGGCACCCACGAATCCCGCGAGTTGGGCGTCGGGTTGTTGCTGACCGTTCCTGTTGTAAAAAATCAGGGCCGGTGGTCCGAAAAGCCCAAAGCGCCGTAGCATCGCCGTATCTTCCGCGGTGTTCTTCGTCACGTCGATGCGCAGTAGCTTCCAGTGCGCAAATTCGCTGACCACACGTGGGTCGGTAAAGGTAAAGCGCTCGAGCTCCTTGCAACTGATGCACCAGTCCGCGTAGAAGTCGACCATCACGAGCTGTCCGTTCGCGGACCTGAGCGCCTGGTCCAGTTCGGTATTCGACCGTATCGCCTCGAAATTTGCTGTCGGCCTCGCTTCCGTTTCTCCGCTCGCCGATGACGACGTCCGCATCACCCCACCGAGCGGCGTCAGAACATCGAAATTTCCCGCTGCAACACCTATGAATTCGGCAACTCCGGCAACCAGCAGCAATACGCCCATCGCCTTTGCCACGCGTGAGATACCAGCCGCATCGGGCGGCAGCGGGTCCATCGCCCGAAGCATCATGCCGCAACCGGTCAGCAGCAGAGCAACCA
Organism: Paraburkholderia tagetis; assembly: GCF_022213065.1. GTDB lineage: Bacteria > Pseudomonadota > Gammaproteobacteria > Burkholderiales > Burkholderiaceae > Paraburkholderia > Paraburkholderia tagetis. The sequence continues at coordinate 30,703 of NZ_JAKLJA010000062.1, read as the reverse complement.
GTATCATCAACAGCCAGGTCGGTAGCAGCGAGTAGACAAACCATAGTGCTGCGGCGAGCAGCATGACGCCCAGCGCGTTCTGAACAGCAACCATCCAATGGCCGGACCTGGGCAGAATGTGTGCGCCGAATGTACCGACGAGCAGCAGCGGAACGCCGATGCCAAGGGCCATCACATACAGGGCAAGCGCTCCGCCAACGACATCATGGCTGTTGGCGATATAAAGCAGCGCACCCGCCAGCGCAGGTGTCGAACACGGGCCGACAATCAGGGCGGAAAGCATACCCATCACGAACACCGGAATAGTCCGCCCGCCGGGCAGACGATTGCTCCACTGAGTGATTCTCGTTTGCCAGCTCGCGGGAAGCTGCAAACGAAACACGCCGAACATTCCGAGCGCAAAAATCACCATGAGCAGGCCAAAGCCAGCGAGTACCCAAGGCTTTTGTGTTGCGGCCACCAGCGGAATGCCGATGAGCGCAGCGATGGTGCCGGCTACCGCATAAGTAATCGCGAGTCCCTGCACATATGCGAACGAAAGAGCGAATCCTCGTCGCAAAGACCGCCGTTCCTGCGTGCCGCCAATGACGGTGGTCACGATGGGAATGAGCGGATACATGCACACCGTGCCTGCCATCAGCAGGCCTGCAAAAAGAAAACCCAGCAGCTCAGGTACGGAGATGCCATTCGCTGGATGCAGATTCACTCCCGGTGGTATTGCCGAGGGCGACTGGATTTCGCCAACGCTCGGGAATCCGGAATTTCCAGCGGAGGCGTTACTCGTTGCGGTAACGGACGTGACAGAGCCATCGGCCGACACACGATAGTTTCGCGTCTGCGGCGGATAGCAGACGCCCAGGTCCGCGCATCCCTGCGATGTAACGGACAGTACGACGCTGGTTGCGATGGGGCGAGGTAGAGAGACGTGAATTTTCACCGGCTGGTGGTAGACCGTGACCATACCAAAGGTGGGGTCGTTCTTCAGCTCTCCGGGTGGCATCTTTTCCGGCTTTATCGACGTACCGTCCACCGCAAAACTGAATCTGTCCCGGTACAGGTAGTAGCCTGGTTGCGTGTCGAAATCGAGCACAACCTGCTGCGGTCCGCCAGACGTGACTCGCAATGGAAAGGCGCGCTCCGGCGGCAGCAGGTCGGACTCGTTCACGGCGTGAGCGGCCAGTGATGTCAGTATGAACAGCAAGCCAAGTGCGACCCGCAACATGCGATTGAGCATATTCGTGAGACGCCAAATGCCTGGCTCGGCAAAAAGGAATGTCGTTTGCATCGCTGGCCTCTATTCATGCAAGCCGGATTGCAGGCTCACCGGGCATGGTGAGCCTGCAAGTACAGCATCAAGACTGTTTTTCGAGTTTCACAATGGTCAGCGTGCCATTGACGTTCTCGACACGAACCTTGACCTTGTCGCCCTCGTGAACCTGTTTGACCATCGCCGCATCCTTCGCCTTGAACGCCATCGTCATCGGCGGCATCCCGACGTTCTCCAGGGCTCCGTGCTTCAGCGTGACCATCCCGGTGGCCGGGTCGACTTTCTTTACTTCCGCATCGGTGAGAGCAGCGTTCGATGACGCCTTTGCAGCCGACGGCTTCATGGACATGTTCATACCGGCCATGTCATCTCCCGCGAACGCCGGTGCGGCAAACGTGCCAATTGCGCAGAGGGCAACAGAGGTAACAATTAACTTCTTCATTGGGTTTCTCCAGTTTGGATAGATGGCACTTTCATGCCGGAAGGTACTGCATGCGGAAGCCGCTCATGGCCCAGCTTTCGCGCACTGCGGCGCTGCAATAGGAACCAGGCTGCGGGGATAACGAACATCGAAAGGATTGGCGCAGTGACCATGCCGCCCACCATCGGTGCGGCAATGCGTTGCATGACTTCCGAACCGGCGCCATGTCCGACCATGATGGGGATGAGGCCAGCCAGCACGACAGCAACCGTCATCGCTTTCGGTCGCACGCGCAACACAGCGCCTTCGCGAATTGCATCGAACAGAAGCGCCTCGGTTAGCGGTTCACCCTCTTCCAGTCGGCGATTGAGCGCGCCCTTCAGATACAGCAGCATGACAACCCCGAACTCCGCTGCGACACCGGCGAGCGCGATAAACCCGACCGCGGTTGCGACCGACACGGCATGACCCAGAATCCAGATGAGCCAGAACCCGCCGACTAGCGCGAACGGCACCGTCGACATCAGCAGAAGTGCATCGGCCGCGGAGTTGAAGGTCAGGAAGAGCAGCACAAAGATGACGACGAGCGTGACGGGAATGACCGTACGCAGCTTCGCCGCTGCGCGCTCGAGATATTCGAACTGGCCGGACCATGCAATTGAATAACCCGGAGGAAGCGTCACTTTCTCCCCAACAGCGCGTTGCATTGCCTCGACCGCTGACTGCAGGTCCGTATTGCGAATATCGACATAGACGTAGCCGGAGAGTCGCGCATTTTCACTGCGAATCATCGGTGGACCATCGGCAATCGTGATGTGCGCGACATCGCCGAGCTGGATTTGCGCGCCACGGTCCGTGACGACCGGCAGTTGACGCAGCTTCTCGAGCGAGTCCCTGATTTCGCGCGGATAGCGAATATTGATGGGGAACCGCTCACGACCAGCAATGACTTCGCCGACGTTGTCACCGCCCACTGCCGAGGACACGACTGACTGGATGTCTGCCACAGCAAGCCCGTAACGTGCTGCCGCCAGCCGGTCGATGTCGACGTCTACGTAGCGGCCCCCGTTCAGGCGTTCGGCCAGTGCAGACGTGACGCCTGGCACATTCTTGACCGCTGTTTCGACCTGCGCCGCAATCCGGTCGATTTGCGTAAGGTCCGGGCCGGAAATCTTGACGCCAACCGGTGTCTTGATGCCGGTAGACAGCATATCCAGACGATTCCGGATGGGCGGCACCCACACGTTCGACAGCCCCGGCACCTTGACGGTCCGGTCAAGTTCATCGACCAGTTTCTCCGGCGTCATGCCGGGTCGCCACTGGCTTCGCGGTTTGAACTGAATCGTCGTCTCGAACATCTCGAGCGGGGCTGGGTCCGTTGCAGTGTCGGCCCGCCCGGATTTACCGAAGACTGTAGCCACCTCCGGGACGGTCTTGATAAGCCGGTCAGTCTGCTGCAGCAGTTCGCTCGCTTTCTCGGCCGAAATCCCCGGAAGCGCCGTCGGCATATACAGCAGGTCACCTTCATCAAGCGGTGGCATGAATTCGCCGCCGAGCTGGGAAAGCGGAATCACCGAAGCGGCCAGCGCAACGACCGCCAGTCCAATGGCAACCCACGGCCGCCGCAGCGTCGCCTCTAGTAGCGGCCGGTACAGTCGAATCAGCACGCGATTGATAGGGTTCGAGTTCTCATGAGGGATGCGACCTCGAATCAGATAACCCATCAGTACGGGCACCAGCGTCACCGACAACCCGGCAGCAGCAGCAATTGTGTAGGTCTTGGTGAAAGCCAGCGGAGAGAACAGCTTTCCCTCCTGCCCCTCGAGCGAGAACACCGGGATGAATGACAGTGTGATGATGAGAAGCGAGAAGAACAACGCCGGCCCCACCTCCGCTGCCGATGTCGCGATGAGTTCCCAGCGCTGTGCGGTCGTGATTTGTTCACCCGGATGCTCGTGGTCGTACGCTTCGAGATGCTTGTGAGCGTTTTCAATCATCACGATGGCTGCGTCAATCATCGCCCCGATGGCAATTGCGATGCCGCCCAGCGACATCAGGTTCGCATTCACCCCCTGATAGCGCATGACAATAAAGGCGGCCAGCACGCCTAGCGGCAGTGACAGAATCGCCACGAACGCGCTGCGCAAATGGAACAGGAACACCGCACAGACCAACCCGACGATGATGAATTCCTCGATGAGCTTGTCCTTGAGATTGTCCACCGCGCGCTCAATGAGCTGCGAGCGGTCATAGGTCGTCACGACCTCGACACCGGCCGGCAGAGAACGTTTCAGGTCGGCCAGTTTTGCCTTCACCGCATCGATAGTCGTCAGCGCGTTCTTGCCGGAACGCATGACGATGACGCCGCCCGCGACTTCTCCCTGACCATTCAGTTCGGCAATTCCCCTTCGCATCTCGGGTCCGATTTGAATCCGCGCCACATCGCCGAGCAGAACCGGCGTACCTGCATCGTTCGTGCGCAATACGACGTTGCGAAAGTCGTCGAGCGTATGCAGGTAACCGGACGAACGGACCATGTATTCGGACTCGGCCATTTCGACCACCGACCCACCGGATTCCTGGTTCGCCTTGCCCAGTGCATCAGCCACCATGGCCTGGGTGATGCCGTAGGCGCGCAGCTTGTCCGGGTCGAGGACAACCTGATACTGTTGAACCATGCCGCCGATGCTCGCGACTTCAGACACGTCCGGCACTGACTTCAGTTCGAACTTCAGGAACCAGTCGTTGAGTGCACGAAGTTGTCCAAGGTCGTGTTGCCCGGTTTTGTCGACGAGTGCATATTCGTAGACCCAACCCACGCCTGTTGCATCCGGTCCAAGCGAAACGGTCGCTCCCTGCGGCAAGCGGCTCTGTACCTGGTTCAGATACTCGAGTACCCGCGAGCGTGCCCAGTACTGGTCAGTCTTGTCGTCGAACAGCACATAGACGAACGCATCGCCGAACGACGAATACGCGCGAATAGTTTTAGCCCCCGGCACACCAAGCAGCGTCGTGGTGAGCGGATAGGTGACCTGGTCCTCGATGACCTGCGGCGCTTTGCCCGGGTACGATGCCTTGATAATGACCTGCGTGTCGGACAGGTCAGGCAGCGCATCGAGCGGTGTTTGTGTGACTGAATAGACGCCCCACGCCGTAACAAGCACGGTCGCCAGCAGCACCAGGAAGCGGTTGTGGATAGACCACCTTATAAGACGCGCAATCATTTGGCGCCTCCGACCGGTTCAACCTTTGTCAACTGGTAGCCGTCGTCAGATTGCTTAAATACAAAGTGCACGGTCTCGCCAGGCTTCACGTCCGGAAACGCGGTCGGCGACGGTTTGCCGAACGACATCGTCATCGCGCCCCAGCCCAGCGCCGGAACGGGTTGATGTGAAAACGTGATGTCTCCAGCCGTCACCTTTTCGACCTTACCTGTCGTGTCGTAGGTCTGCGCTGCTGCAGTAGCAGGTGCTGGGGCCGGCGCGCTCGCACCGGTCGGTACGGTTGCTCCGAGCTTCGGCAGAACGGATTTCAGACTCGCTTCCGAGTCAATGAGGAACTGGCCCGATGCGACGACCTGCTGGCCTTCCGTCAGGCCGCTGCTCACCTCGGTATCGTCGCCGGCATCGTTGCCAACGGTGACCGAGACAGGTTGTAACCTGCCGTCTGAATTCTTGACGATGACCACTGACCGCTTACCGGTCGTGATGACGGCTTCCGAGGGAACCAGCAACCGCGATACCTTTTTCGCGGCACCGATGCGCGCCCGCATCAACATCCCCGGCGTCAACCTGAAGTCCGCGTTGTCGATTTCGAGACGTACCTGAAGCGTACGGCTGCTCGTGCTGATGCCCGGCAGGATTTCACGGATGTGTCCCGTGAAATGTTGCGCCGGGTCACCGGCAAACACGGCGTCCACACTCATGCCCGGTCGAACCTGAAGCGCCAGTGCTTCGGGTACCTCGACCACGAGCCACAGCCTGTTGAGCCCGGAGACTTTCGCAAGCGTCTGACCGGGCGACACCATCGCGCCATCGCGCACGTTCAGCTCGGTCAGCACGCCGGCTTCCGGTGCGGATAGCGTGATGTGTGTCTGCGCCTTGCCGGTGCGGTCGAGACTTGCAATCACGCCGTCCGGAATGGACATCGCCCGCATGCGCGCACGTGACGCCGCAAGCATGCCGTCATCCATGCCGCCACGTTTCAGCGCCAGATACTCTTCCTGCGGCGCAAGCCAGTCGGGAACGAACAGGGACGCAATCGGAGCACCTTTCGTTACGCGCTGCATTGGGGCGCTGGCGTAAAGATGGTCGATATAGCCGGTCACCCGCGATTGCACGACGTCAGCCTTTGATTCATCGAACTGCGTCGTCCCTACCGCGTCGAAACCGTCGACAGTGTCCTGTCGGCGCACCGTCGCGTATCGAATCCCCAGGTTCTGCTGTAACCCGGCGTCAATCTTGATGCCGTTCGAGCCGCCTTCATCGGCGTAGACCGGCTCTAACTGCATGTTCATGAAAGGCGACTTGCCCGGCTTGTCGAAATGCTGGTTCGGCACCATGGGGTCATGCCAGTACAGCACCTTCCGGCCAGTCTTGGGGTCAGTTCTGTCGCTGGAGGGCGTCGCCGCAACAGCGCTCCCGCCACTCATCGTCGAACGATGCGTACCGGCGACATAGCCGGTACCCAGCAATGCCGCTGCGGCAAACACCATAAGCGCCGCGCGTGCCAGTTGTTTCTTCTGCATGTTGTTCTCCTTCACTGACTCACGGACATCGAGGCGGGCACGACCTGGTATTCCAGTTGGGCCCAGGTTTGCGACACATCGCGCTGCAGGTCGAGCACTTGAAGTTCGGCGTCGAGCTGCGCGCGCCTGGCCGCGAAGGTATCGGCCAGCGAGCCAGTGCCTGCCCTGTATGCGGCAGCCGCCAGTTGCACGCGCTGGTCCGCAGCCGGAAGCAGGGAGTGGGTGAGATTGGTGATGCGCTCGCGACCGCTCGCGAGCGTGGCCGACTGCGTACGGATATCCGCTTCAACCTGACGCTGTGCGTCCTCGTACATCAGGCGTGCCTTGGTACCCAGTTCAGCTTTTTCCGCCGCGTCCCGGTCCTGATAGTTTTTGCGATGGATGGGCAGCGGGATGCTGACGCCAACCGACACCATGTTCGAGAATCCGCCTCCGCGCTGCTGGTAGGCGACCTCCCATGTCCAGTTGGGACTGCGGTTACTGTTCGCGACGGCGGTATCGGCATCGGCGACGGCGATGTCCCGGGATGCTGCGACGAGCACCGGCTGCACCTCACGCAGTTCCTCGGGCGGCAGTGATGACACATAGGATTGTGGCGCCGGCGGCTCGCCCGTCACATCAGAAACGGGCGTTGCCGTCCAGCGGGACAGACCGATAAGCGCGGTCTGCAACGTCTGCCGGGCCTTGAACAACTGGTCCTGGGTCTGCGCGAACATCGCCTGGGCCTGCGTCACATCGGCGGCAGTCGCTTTCGCTCCGCGATACGACGCTTTCGTCGCCTCCAGTTCATGAGTCATGTGGTCAACGAGTTCCTGCTGCAGCGAAACGGCCTTCTTCGCATAGACTGCGTTCAGCCACGCTGCGGCCGTTTGCAGGCGGGTGTTCACGAGCTGGCCGAGGTAGCCGGCCCGCTCGCGGTCCACGACATCGTTCGCCAAGGCGGCCCGGAGTCGGCGCTTGTCGCCCGATATCCATTCCTGCTCGATGCCGATGCGGCGCATCGTCATGAAATCCTGGCCGATGGTGAACCGTTGCGGGCCATTCACCGGCAGGTTATCAACACCGGCTTTAAGCATCGGGTCGGGCAACTGCCCTGCGCGGACGGAGGCTTCTGAACTGGCGCGCACCGATGCCTGCGCAGCCCCGATGGTGGCGGAGCGGTCGGTTGCGGCCTGGAGCGCCGCGTCAAGCGTAACGGGCGCTTCCTGAGCGTGCGCAGCGACGCTCGCGAGAACCAGCGCGGCAAAAAGCGAACGTGCGCGCAGTGGTGCACGCCGGCATGACGGCGTGCCAATAGTTAAAGGCATGTTCTAACCCCAACGGCGGACTCCCACGGGGAATCCACGTCCTGGACGCAGGACGACCTCACCGCAGATGCGGTGAACCTGTCAGCAAGGGTTTAGATGGCGCGAGGAGGTCGCCACAGACCGGCCGGTTCACGGACGGTGAGCGACAGTGCGTAGTGGAATACGACGGGGCTGGACACCCCAGCGGGACGGGTTACTTCAGTGGCGGATACCGGGTGATACAGACTGCCAAGCTGGCATTGCGCCGTTGCCTTGCAGAAGAAGCCTTTGGCTTTATCCGGTTGCGAGGATTTCATCGTCTCGCACCCAGGCATCTCCGAAGACATGGCACTACTATCGTCGGAGCCCATGCTCATCTGCATTGGACATTCTCCAGTCAAGCCGCTGGCCGCCAGCCCACTGATGGGCAGCGCAGCGCAGAGCAACAGGAGGAGCAATGTCCGAAGAAATTTCATGGCTGGGATTATAGCGAAGGTATCTTATTCATGTTCCAGGGAATTTGCCTTCTACGTAGCTCGCCGCACACAGCCGTGTCGGATTTTGTTGCGTGCTTGACCTTCCCGCCGTGGGAAGGTCCATACTGCGATAGGTGTCGACCCTGGCGCAGACTTGGACATCAACGTCACGACAAAAATCGTGAAATTCGAGTCGAATTTCCATCGGAGCACTTCGGCGGTGGTGATTAAAGCAGCGGGATTCCGTCCTTTGGTCAGCGCATAAACAAGTCGCCCGATGCGAGTGGTGGAGATGTAGTTTTCATTGGGAGTGCTGCGGTGGCCCGTTCTGACACTGCAGTTATCACGTACCCTGGAATGGAAACCAGCGCCATGTGACCGGAGAACCGTTTATGTCTTGCGATTGCGGGCAGACGTTGGCCGACACCGAGAACGAACGGAAGACGCTTCGTATCGCGTTGGCCCTGAACGCCACCATGTTTGTTGTCGGCATGTTGGCCGGCCTTTGGGCCCAGTCAAGCGGATTGATGGCGGACGCGCTGGACATGCTTACCGACGCGACTGCGTACGGACTCGGGCTCATGGCGGCGACACGGGGTATGCGATTCAAGCAGTACTCAGCCCGCTGGACGGGAGCAACGCTCATACTCCTGAGCGTCGGCATCGTCGCCGACGTGATTCGCCGCCTTTTGTTTGGGAGCGACCCGCTCGGCGCCGCGATGGTCGGGTTTTCAATTTTGTCGCTCTGCGTCAACGTCACTGTCCTGCGGATGCTCGCACGGTACCGAGAGGGCGAAGTCCATATGCGAGCCAGCTGGATTTGTACGCGCGCTGACGTAGTGGCAAATTTCGGCGTTCTTGCATCAGGCTTGGTGGTCCTGGCGTCCGGCTGGCGCTATGCCGACCTGGTTGTCGCTATTGCCATCAGCATGTACGTGGCGAAGGAAGCAGTTGAGATTTGGCAGCAGGCCCGCGATTCCGGCGAAAAGGACGCGGCGCTTTCCAAGCAATGAAGGTGTGGGTCGATACTCTGCTCATTCGGGCAGGTTCAGGGAAATAAATCCCTGTGAGGTGCACACACGCCCACGCATTTCTCGGATACCCACCGGCGCCATAGACATCGATTTAGGGCCAGCCGTCTGCAAAGCGTTAGCTACCACAACAAGAGCCAGACTGCTGCATCGACGGGCACCTGTTGGTGCCGTATGAGCAGTATACGCAGCAATCCCCGTGTTTCGGCCTGAGCATGGTTTTGCAATGCGCGCATTCGTAAAACCACACACAGGCGTCGGTCGGCATCGTCTCTTCTTTCCTGTGCCCGCACGTCGGACACGTGATAGTCGAATCCAGCACGATTGCTGCCATCACTGCACCTGATTTACGTGAGACGGATAGCCAGCGTCCGCCGTGGCGTTCATCAACGCGTCGACCGAAACCTTCTTTGGGTCAAATACCACCTCCGCGCGTTTGCTGGCGAAGTCGACCTTGGCCGAGGTCACGCCGGGCACTTTCTCAAGCGCCTTGCGAACCGTAATCGGACACACAGCGCAATCCATGTTCGTGACGTCAAGGGTGGCCGTGCGAAGTCCCTCGGCGAGGGCCGTGGATGCGGTCAGCACAGTCGCGACGAGTACAGCAATCAGTTTTTTCATGGCAGGTACTCAGTAGAAGAGCGGCGCATACAGGGGGAACGACATCAGCGCGAGCGCGGCTGGCATCACGACCCAGAAAATGACACGCTGGCGATGTCGCACCGAGGACACCGCGCAAGCCTCGCCCACCGCACATGCCTCGGATTTGGCGTAGAGCCTGCGGAAAGCGACCGTGAAAAAGGCGAGGGACACGGCGACAAATAGGGGTCGGAGTGGCTGCAACGTGGTCAGGCGCGAGCCCCAAGCGCCCCCGACTCCCAGCACGACAAGGAGCAAGGGGCCTGCGCAGCAAGCGGATGCCCCAAATGCGGCAGCGGCTCCGGCGAGCAGGGAGCCGGTGGTGGCCCAGCGAGGTCGCATGGCACTTCCTTTTCGGACTGGTTGAGTCTAGTCTAGGTGCGTACCTGAGTACGGAGTCAAGCGCACCATGCAGGAAATGACCATCGGACAGCTGGCTGAAGCGGCAGAGGTAAACGTCGAAACAGTGCGGTATTACCATCGTCGCGGATTACTGCCGGTACCGCCTCGCCCAACCGGTAGTATTCGGCGATATCCTGCAGATGTGCTCAGGCGACTGCGCTTCATCAAGCGGTCCCAGTCGCTTGGTTTTTCGCTCGATGAGGTGGAAGCCCTAATGTCTCTGCACGATGGGCAGGCGTGCAACGCCGCGCGCGCTATCGCCGAACACAAGCTTGTCGACGTGCGCCAGCGCATCCAGGATTTGTCCATGCTGGAAGCTGCGTTGGCGACACTGGCCCAGCGCTGCTCGACGTCGAAAGGCACGGTGTCGTGCCCGCTCATCGACACGCTCATGGACGGCGATGAGCTGACCCGGTGAACGCGCTAGTGCCAGGCGTGCCGGTAGCACACACCTCCGCGGGCACGACCGGAGACGAGGCTCACCAGTGTGAGGGGTATAGCGGGCAGCAGGCAACCTGAGCTTTACGGGCAATCGCAACGCTAGAGGCGCAATCATTTCATCTCTTGGGCGTCTAACAGTAACGCTGTGCTTATCTCTGGGTAGACCGCAATGTTGAAAGCTATTCGCCGATATCTGCTCGCGTCGAGCTTGTTACTGGTCGTCAGTGCCACTTTTGCCGGCGAGCAGCCGTTCAACCAGGCCCAGTTCGATAGGCTGAACGCCAATGGGAAGCCAAGCATTATTTATTTCCATGCGACCTGGTGTCCGACCTGCAAGGTCCAGCAACCCATTGTGGACCGTCTGGCAGCCAGCGCGGAAATGAAAAACGTGACCATTTTCGTGGCCGACTACGACAAGGAAGCTACCCTGAAGCGGGCGATGAAAGTGACCCAGCAGTCAACGTTCGTTGTTTTCAAAGGCGGTCATGAGGTCGCGCGCTCAACGGGGCAGACGCGCGAACAGGACATAAGAACCACGTTCGCCAACGCACTGTAATGGATTTCACTCCGGGTACGTACGCGCTCGGGTTTCTCGCCGGAACCCTGACGACACTGTCACCTTGCGTGCTCGTCCTTATTCCAATACTCGTTGCGTCTGCATTGGCGGTACATCGGCTGGGGGTGGTTGCGCTTGCAGCCGGATTGGGCGTGTCCTTCTCAGTTATCGGCATTTTTGTAGCGACAGTTGGTGTGTCGTTGGGACTGGATAACGACGTGTTCCGGCGTGTAACCGCCGTGCTGATGATTCTGTTCGGGCTCGCGATGGTTTCCCAGCGACTGCAGGCCGTCTTCAACCGCGCGACCGCATGGATAGGTGGTCCCGGCCAGAACTGGCTGAGCCAGATAAAGGGCGACACCCTGCGCGGCCAGTTTGCGGTCGGACTGCTCCTGGGAGTCGTCTGGAGTCCCTGCGTCGGACCGACGCTGGGCGCGGCAACCACACTGGCCGCTCAAGGCAGGAATCTGGGCAATATCGCATTGTTGATGGGCATCTTCGGCGTCGGAGCGAGCCTTCCACTGGCGATTCTCGGCTCTCTTTCACGGGCCTCCATATCGCGGCTTCGAGGTCGGCTTGGCTCTGCGGGAACCATTGGAAAAACTGTTCTCGGGTCAATGTTCATCGCCCTCGGCGTGCTCGTGCTCACAGGGCTGGACAAGATGGTGGAGACAGTGCTGCTGTTTGCAAGCCCGGCGTGGCTGACGGCCTTCACAACGTCGCTTTGAGCAGCCACGCGCGGATTTCGATGGTCACGGCGCAAACCAAACCAAGCCTTCGACCGTCCACCTCTGGGCGATTTTCTTGAAGCCCCCACTCACTTCGAAATATTCGGTTTCAGAACTCACTACACATTGGTCAACACCGTGGGCGTCGGCGGCGTTTAGGAGATAGGCGGTGAGAAACGGTCCCGTTGCCTGAGCGGGAAACCTGCTGGAGAGGAACGTGAAAAAGCTCAAACGGGCAGTCCCTGGGTTCGCAGGTCGAAAAGTGGTCCGCACCGGCTCCCGCAACACCTGCTCATGTGACCAGATTCACCTGCCCCAGACAACGTCTGTTCAAACAAACTGGAGAGCAGCGTGGTGGCTATCAGTAAACTGCGGGCACGACGGGTACGGCGGCACATGCCAAATCATCCCAGCGTTGCCAACAATTTCATAAAGTTGCGCTTGGCCCGATACGTCTGGCGAATAGATTCGAGTTCGTTGGCAAACACCGCGTGCTCCTTCAACTCTGCCCGCAACTTCCCTATAGTCCGCACGATGCTGAACGCTTCATCATATCGAGCGTTTCGTGTTCCGTTATCCGCCGCAATTGGCAACAACCGGTGATATAGCGCGATGGCGTCATGCGGATGCGTCTTTGCGCGAGCAACTGCGATTTGCGGCCAGATGTGCGCCGCGACCGGGCCACCGGTGAAGGCATCCCAGGCGGCGTCGCTGTCGGCCTGGGAGAGGAATATCTTGACCAGTTCGGTGCGGGTCAACGCTTGCCACACGTTCCGCTTCGATTGCGCGGTTGACTCCTCCCGCTTTACGCTTGCCCAGAGATGACTGAGCGCGCGCTCACGGGTCGCATTATGCCTGCCCGTAGCGTCTGCGACCTTCATCAATTCTGCAAACGCTTCTGCGCCCGGTCGCAAATCGAATCGCTGCCATGCGGTAACGTCGACCTTCTCGAATTCGCCGCGCCGAAGGTACTCCTGAATGCAGAAATCGAGCAGTCGCTGGTCCACATTCTTGCCGGATTCCGTGATGCCGCGTTCGGCCCAGGCGAGACCTTCGTCGTAGTGCCCATGCTTCACGCAAAGCTCTGCGACCAGCAGGAAGCGGTAGGGACTCGACAGGTCCTTAGAACGGATGCGAATCAGCGCGTCGATATCGCCATCGCGTTCGGCCAGGGAACCCATCGCTCTCTCGAGCCGCATCCGAAGCGGGTCGAACGACCGGCGAAATTCATTGCTCGGCGCGAGCGACGGCAGGGCGTTCCAGCCTTTCCCGACGAGTTCGCGGTACCGACGCAGTCCGGCGTCGCCCAGCGGTTCCGCGTAGGCCGGCAGCACGTCGTAGAACGTATCCCACGCACCGTCCGTCTGGAACCTGAACAGACGCCCGGCGAGTTCAACTGCGTCAGGCCCCGTCCGGCGGCACGCCTCAAGATGCACCGCCGCAAGCTCCATGATTGCCGGCATCACGTCGCCGCCCGAATCGTCAATCTGTTCAAGACTCTTTTCTGCTCCGGCAATCGCCAGCTCCGTGAGTTCGACGACCTGCGCGGCATGGGGCCCTTCGAGACGCTGGCGCAGCATGTCCGCCAGCGACATGAGTCCGTCGCCAAATGCGCCGGCTTCGCGCCAGTCGAGCGGCCGGGAAATGCGCGTTGCCTCGCGCACAGCTGCCTTGATGCCCGGCAGGTCACTGGCGTTCGCCGCGCGTGCGGCGAAAAGCAGCTTGTCGCGCAGGTTCATGTCACGCTCGACCGCTTCGAGCAGCAGTTCCCGCAGAGCGTCTTCTTTCAGCGTCGCGAGATATTCACGAATCAACTCCTCGTAGGTCTTGTGCTTTTTACGAGGCTTCGTTGCTTTGGCCTCGTCGGGATGGAACACTTTTTCCCCCGAGTTCTCCAGCCACGACAGCGCAACCGCAACCGCGTGTTTGCAAAAGATGCCGTCCCCGCCGACCGGGCAGTCACATTCGTACGTCAGTTCGCCGTCGTTGCCCACGCCAAGCTCGACGCTGTAGCGGTGCGTGCCGCGTACGTTCGCGGTGATTACGCCATCGCGTTCCTCAAGCCGCGAAACAAGGCCGTCATGGAAATAGGCTTTACCCCGGGCAAAAGTCTTCAGGTCAGCGAGCGACTGGACTTCGATAAGGGTAATAGCGTCATGAAAAGATGACTGGCGGGAGATGGCGCACATCGGTCGGTTTCTCTGCATGGGTCAACGGGCTATTCTACTTTGACGGGCACGTCGGGTCGCAACGACGCAGTCGTCGGTTCTCATGTGAACGACCGGTGATGGTCAGCGTGTCGTGGCCACTTGATACGGCGCCACTCATCCGTCTGCGCTTCAACGTGCGCGACTGATGCCGCCCGAGCGCGTCAAGTTGGCCCCGTTAAATCCGTTCGAGAGCGGGTTCGACGACATTGCAATATTGATTGGGCTGCGGCGTCACCGACGATTCGGGTACTGCAGGTCGTCAATGTCGACCTTGACCGCAATCCCAACTGACTTCAACTTCTTCTGAAGATGACGCCACTCAGCGTTGGCCGCGTTCATGGCAAGGCTACGTGCGGCCTTCGGTGACGAGTGTGTCGAGGCGGTCCGACGCGGCAATAAACGGAGAGCCAACGTTCTACGCATGCGAAAATAACTGGACTGTTGTTGGCACAGAAAGTCCGGCGAACGGCAATGTGTGGCGCGTCACCGCTGACATACGGACTGGCATATTTGTTCCGGCTGTAATCACGGATGCGTCGAACAGGGTGTTGGTTGCACAGAGTGGTTGCAACGGCAGGCAGACAAGGAGAACTTGTGAAGCGAATTGGACTAGCGTTAATGATGGCGACGCTCGCCCCAGCTGCGTTTGCGACTGGCGGGTATACGGAGGTTTGGAATCCGCCAGAAGCCCGTGCAACGGCCCCACACAGGGTCAGTGCTGCGCACAGGCTGCCAGTTCATCGACATGTCGTTCCGCATGCGATGAATGTGCACGCGCGACGCGCCCCGACGTTCGCGCCAAAACTCATGGCGAAGCAGAGCCACATGCAAAATACCGGGCCAGCAGACAAGCCAGATATGTCAGAAATTCCGCGGCAGATAACACCGGAGGGAAATA
The DNA here is from genome assembly GCF_022213065.1 of Paraburkholderia tagetis. GTDB lineage: Bacteria > Pseudomonadota > Gammaproteobacteria > Burkholderiales > Burkholderiaceae > Paraburkholderia > Paraburkholderia tagetis. The sequence goes on along the minus strand of NZ_JAKLJA010000062.1, from coordinate 15,601 downwards.
TTCTTCGAGTGACCGCTCGTGGGGCTTCTGCAGAGGTCGCACGCTGATGGAATCAGAGCGCTATAGCGGTTACAGCGTGTGGGGCCATGCCATCCGTCAGCAGGCAGATATTCTCCAGCCGGAGCGGTTCGCCGCTAGCGGCACTATCACGCGAAACGGCAAGCTCATAGAAGCATCGGGAGTCCTTGGCTATTTCCATACGGAAGATGAAGCGCAACATGCCGGTCTGGACTGGGCACGTGCCTGGATTGATAACCACGGGTAGCCAGGGCCGAATCGGACAACGCCAGAAAAGCCTCACAACGTGCGTGAATGAGCTTCCTTGACGCGTTGCACTTCATTCCTCTTCTGAAAAGTGCTTATGGAAGCCTCCGCACACGAAGAGGCCCCATCAAAAAGAGCCCGTCCAACTTATGGCTTTATATGTCGAAGAAACTCTTTGATTGAAGAAGAAGTTAAAGACATATCTAGCGAATAGTTTTAGGCAGGTCGAAATCTAAAATTTAGATGCGGCAAATTGTCGTTGCCGATATCGGCGAGGCTCGGATGCCGGAGATACTCCAGGCGACCCCTATCAACCTACCGGGAATGCTGGCGGAAGCAATGGCGAGAGTTTCGTGACCCAAGCACCACCCGCAATCGCACCAGGCAAGCGTGGCGAGGATAACGCACTGTCAGCGAACGTCCGGCACAGCGGCGCTAGCGGGTTCGAAATACAACCGGTCGAACGAGAGCGTGATGCCATATGCGGAAGCTCTCCGGCGACCATTAGCATCCCAGAATTCCACTTCCCCGCGCTGATTGATAACGATGACTTCGATGCCGCCGCTTTCGAGATATCCGCCGACCCGACTGCCAGCATCGTCTTGCCGGTCCAGCAGAACCTCGACGCAGATGTCGGGGACAAACGGCACCGGCTCGGCGGGGAATCCTTCGAGTTCCTGATGAATCGAGCCGATGCAGCCCTGTACGGCGCCAAGAAGGCCGGCAAGGGGACCTATCATTTCGCAACCATGGACGCGGGTGAAACCGTCGTTACCGACGCCGGCACGTCCTTGTCAAAAAGGTACCAATAACCCGACGCCACCGACGGAAATTCAATTCACGGAATTGCTTCCCGGCGTTTGACGGTGCGGTTCGTCGAGCAACCCATGAATCGCATTTGTCAACCGACCTATAGGGGCAGGCTTTCGTAACAATACGTCCCATAGCGGCACCTCCGGGTTGGGTGGCAGCGCGGCCGACAGCATGACGACCGGAATGTCCGCCGTAGCGCTGTTGCCCTTCAACCGTCGACACAGTTCGACCCCATCCATTCGCGGCATCATCCAGTCAGTCACAACGAGACTTGGCCCCTCAATAGCCGCTATCGCAAGCGCCGCCTCTCCATCCCCGGCCGTGAGCACGCGGTATCCCTCCCGCTCCACCAGCAGCCGGAGCGGACGTAGAATATTGGGGTCGTCGTCAACAAGAAGTACGGTCGCCATCCAGACGCTGCGTTCAAACGGGAAGAGGTGGTTGCTTTCGTCGCAGCAATCGTCATACCGAAGCTTGCTGGCTGTCCAGACGAGGGCGACGTTGCGCGGTTCTTTCCCGTACAGCACATACAATTCAATCTGCACGGTAAATTCTTCCATGCAGCCGTACGCGAATTGCAACCTGGAGACCATATGACCGGACTATCTGCGTCGCCGACCGCGGACCGCGCGCAACGTGAAGGTTGTCTCGTCACGCCAACGCTCGATACACACCCGCATCGCCCGCCCGACTATGCTGCGGAAAGTAGCGCGATGCACCGTCTGGCTCAGGCACTCACCTCGTCGGACGATGCCCTGCTGCAGACGCTCTCGGATACGGCTCTGCGCCTGTGCGAAGCGGGCAGCGCGGGCATCGGCCTGCGGGAAAGCGACGCCGACGGCAACCCGGTGTTTCGCTGGGTTGCGGTGTCGGGTGCATGCGTTGCCTTCGTAGGCACCACAACTCCGATTGAAGACAGTCCCAGTGGCGTCACGCTCGAACTGGCTGCGGGGCAGCTTTTTTCGTTTCCCCAGCGCCACTTTGTTTGCCTGAAAGAAGTTTCTCCTGAGATTATAGAAGAGCTGGTTGTACCGATTCCGGGCCGACCCGAGCCGTGGGGCACCCTGTGGGTCATGTCCCACGACAGGGAACGCCTCTTCGATGCCGAGGACCGCAGAATCCTGACCAGCCTCGCGAACTTCACCTGTGCAGCGCTCACGATGACCCGGGCGAAGGCTGACGCGGAAGCCCGGGCGGCGGAAGCAGAGGCGGCAAGGCATGCACTGGCCCTCGCAGAAGCGCGCAAGGATGACTTCATTGCATTGCTGAGTCATGAATTACGCAATCCGCTCGCGCCCATCGACAGCGCCCTGACGGCCGCACGAAAGCTCGCTGCAGACAATCCCGCCGTGTCGTCTGCATTGGGCATCGCTGACAGGCAGATGCGGATACTGAAACGTCTCGTCAGTGACCTGCTCGACGCATCCCGGATAAAGCATGGCAAACTTGCCGTCCGTCTCTCGTACGGGTCGCTCCAGGATATCGTGGCCGATGCGGTGACGGCGATGAAAACCGACGCCAGCAACGGTGAGCACCACCTGCACGTCGCTATTCCTCCTTATCCTGTGACCGTTCACGCCGACGCTGCCCGACTCACCCAGGTTATATCGAATCTGCTGACGAACGCAGTGAAATACACGCCTCGCGGCGGCGACATCACTTTATCGGTAGAGGCGCCAGACCTCGGTTCCGGGTCGGCACACGACCCCTCGGCTCGCCATGCGGTCATCACGGTGAAGGACAACGGCACCGGCATTTCATCGTCACTGTTGCCACACGTCTTCGACATGTTTGCGCAGTCGGCGTCGGCACGCGGGCATGCAGAAGGTGGACTCGGAATCGGACTGGCGGTCGTCAAGCATCTGGTGACCGCACACAACGGCACGGTTACCATTACGAGCGAGGGCGAAGGTAAAGGCACGGAAGTGACCTTGCAGCTTCCCATAGTCTGCGAAAGCACGGGTGAGCCCGTCGTGACTGCGACACGTCCGGTGTCACCGATTCGCATCCTCCTCGTTGACGACAACGCGGATACCATGGAGGCGCTAGGCACATTGCTGGAACTCGAGGGGCACGAGGTGAAGCGCGCACAGAGCGGACCCGACGCGCTCTCGATAGTGGAGTCATTCACCCCGGACGTTGCCCTGATTGATGTCACGATGCCCGGCATGGATGGCCTCGAGCTTGCGCAACTGCTCCGCCTTCGGGCCCAGTGCTGCCAGACGAAGCTCGTCGCGTTGACGGGCCATACCGATGCCGCCAGCAGCGCGCCGGCTGACGAGCGGATATTTGACTGTCATCTCGTCAAGCCACTGTCACTCGATGACCTGGCGGATTTCATGCGGCGCTCACAGAGTCGCGCCACTTCATTGGACGGCGAAGCTGCGTGAACACCTTGCAAGGACGACATGCATGGCAGCTGCTGATAACGACGATGGGATGCTTGAAACACGGCTAGTGCAGGTGCGTGGCCAGGTTCAGGGCATCGGCTATCGCGAAGCCTGCGTACGACGAGCCTGGGCCGTGGGCGTCACCGGCTGGGTACGGAACCGCATGGACGGTTCGGTGGAGGTGATGCTGCAGGGTTCGCCGGAACAGCTTGCCAGCATGTGCGCCTGGCTAAGCGAGGGCATGTCCGCAGCGCTGGTCGACGAGCTCGCGGTGACCGAGCTACAGCCGCCGTTTGCCCGCTTCGACCGCTTTGAGCGACTGCCCACACTGTAAGGCGGGCAATTCGCTACGGGGGGCAATGGAGGGGCTTCCATCCCACATGCCTGTCGGGCAGCCCCATTGTTGATGTCAACAGGATGGGGGGCAAGCGAACCGGGCAGCATTGATATGCCGCGCCGCGGCCCACACATTCGCCGAGCCGGTCGTGAAGACGTCATGGCGCACGCACCGACTACAGATTACCGGTACCAAACACATTCCCCCGAGCATCCATTCCACCGCACCCACCCATCCGTACCGGGTCATTCATCGGCAAACCAGTTGCGGGGTTCATGCACGCCACGTACCGCACGGTCTTGCCGTTCTCGTATCGACGAACACAATCCGCGTTGTTGCAGGACTCGGTGTAGCGGGTAACATTTCCGCCTTTCGGTTGTGCGGACGGCTGCCAGTCTGCTGCCCGCTGGCGCTTCTCGATTTGCGCACTGATTTGCGCAAGCGCCTCGGGTGCGGCGACCGGTCCGTCATTAAAGTATGAGTCGACCTGGTCGCACAGCTCGCCTTTAGCAGCCTGCTCGCATGCCGCTCGCGCCTTGCGCACGGCGTCCCCCTTGGACGGCTCCGCCGCCCAAGCCGTAGCAGTTTTGCTTTCGACCACGGCAATCCAGATGGAACCAGTGTCTGTCGTCTTCAGAACACATGACCTTGCTTCGCCGGCGCGCTTCTGGCATCCATCCAGTGCCATGCGTTCGGCCGCTGCGCGCGAATTGTAATTGGAGGCAACGAAGGCACCTCCGCTCCCCATTGCGACGGCATACCAACGCGCGCCTTCATCCCACGATGCAAGGTCTAGCCGGCATGAGCGCTTGAATGTCGCCTTGCAATCCTTCATGGCGGTTTGAGCCGCTACCGACGGATTCCTGTCAGTCGCTTCGGCTATGCCACCATCCCCTCGTGCGACAACCATGGCGACAGGGCCGGCTACCGGCTCTCCTACGAGCCGACATCCTTCGGACTTCTCGCTGCACCCTTGCAGAGCAAGTCTAGCGGCGTCCTCGGAGGAATTCGCATTGTTCTCCACGAAAGCGAAGCCACTGTCCGCATGCGCGACCGCGGTCCATGCGTGGGCATAGCCGCATGCGGCCACAAGCAATACGGCGACAACTAACCGTTCTTTATTGAACTTCATCGGTTTTTTCCTTTTGATGGTAGACGGAACCTCTGACTGCGGCACTCCGCCGCCTGGGTCACGAATACTTTCGTTTTGGGAATCCCCTTCGGAATCCCGCTGAAATCTGAATGCACGCTGCTGCATCCTTCCTGCGAGGCGCTAAAAACTTGAGCGAATGCGCCCATGCCGCCGGGCAGCATCGGCGTGACATCGACAAGCTCAAATCGCCGGTACCTCGCAGGTATCACCACAGCCATCAACAGCGAACGGTTCCGTGTCACGGAATTGGTGGCTGCGCCAGTCCGTCGGCTGCCTTGATGACCGTGTCTGGCCCAGCGGACGTTTGCGCTTCAAAAATGTGGTACGCCGCAACCGTTTCATGCCGGTCGTCGAGATGGCTGTTGACTCCGTCACAGTCAGCAGCGCCGCTGGCCGTAGTATCGCGACGATAAAGCCCCGTCCTTTCATTGGTTTCCCCTAAGTGAAGTTCCATCAGCGTGCGCCGCTCACGGAACCGACGAGCATCGAATATTCATAATTTCACTTATTACGACATTTGATGTCGTTAACTTTAGTCTGAACTGGCACCACACTTCGTGTCGTTTAACGACAACAGACGTGGTCATGGCGCGGCAATCTGTGGGAATACCGGAACGGCTTGGAAAAGCGATTGCTCGTGAGCGGACGGCGCGCGGCCTGACGCAGGAACAGCTCGCCGAAATTATCGGCGTCGAACAGGAAACCGTAAGCCGGTTTGAGCGCGGCGCGACCTTGCCGCCGCTGCAGCGGCTGATTCAACTCGCTGACTTCTTTGAAGTGCCGCTTGACTCTCTTCTTCGGGCGAGCTCGAATCGAATTGCCGACGAAGCAACCGATATCGCTGCGATGCTGTCCAGACTCGACGGACAGAACCGCGATTTCGTGCGTCGCTGGGTCGCCGAAATGTGCGAAAAACTGGCGAGGCGGAAATAGCCACGCCCGCGGTTAGAGCTTGTGAAGATGGCGACGACGCTTCTCGTGGCACCGATAACGTTTCTAAGCCCGCAAATACGCGGGGATTCCGCAGCCACTGGCGCTTGATGTGAATTAGCACCGCAAACGGCACCCAGCTCTTGCGCCGACACTTACAGCAAGTCGATGCCCATGTGAGCCCTCGCTCAGTTGGCTGTCACCAGCCGAGCAGGACCCGCAGCTGTTGCATAAGCCAGTCCGTTTTAATCGAGAATAGGCCCAGTTTTAGGGGCTATTCTTCTTGCCTTGGAAGAAAACCATTGCTACGCTTGCCTCCAGCTTAAGACGGCGCATGTGCCGAGCGCTCCATGCCTCGGGGTGCCTCGTCTTAAGCATTCTCTAACCGTGAAAAGAGGATGTCGATGGCAACGAAGACCGCAAAACCTGCAGCCAAGAAGGCTGTGACGAAGACAGCAACGAAAAAGCCGGCCCCGGCGAAGAAGGCGGCCGCCGCGAGCGCAGCGCCCAAGCCCCTGAAAGAGTCGTTTACGAAAGCGTCGCTGGCGACCCACGTTGCCACACAGGCCGGCGTCGAGCCGAAGCAAGCCAAGGCTGTGCTCGCGGCGCTGGAAGACACTATCCTCGGTTCTGTTCACAAGAAAGGTGCCGGCGAATTCACGCTGTCGGGTCTGCTGAAGATTGGCGTACAGCAGGTTCCGGCGAAGAAGAAACGCTTCGGCAAGGACCCGTTTACCGGCGAGGAACGCTGGTTTGACGCCAAGCCGGCGAGCGTGCGTCTGAAGGTGCGCCCGCTGAAGAAGCTGAAGGACGCTGCAGCCTAAACGCTGTACGGCTGTTTGAAGAGGCCCGCATTTCATGCGGGCTTTTTTATTGAATTGCGGCAACGCTCGACGTAAATGTCAATGCGCTCCGCCACGCTTCGGCCCCATGACGTAAGTATTGCCATCAAAAAGGTGGGAAGCGGCAGCTAGTGGACCGGCCTAGTCCGTCTCATACTCTACCGTGCGATTTCCGACGCGGATTTTTCGGCTTATCCGGCGCTTTCCCGTGCAAACTACGCCACTCATCGGTACCTGCGTTGTCGTACCGGCATTGTACTCGCGGGCGAGCCTGCCTGGCATGACATCAATGCGTAGCTTTCGGAAAGTCTCTGCGGCGATGGTTTCAAATGGGGCGGCAGGCGCCAATTGCCCAGTGAATCTATTGCGCCGCGTCTTTGCGTACACGCCCTTGCTCACACGCACGAGCTTGCCGTCCTGAACCAGCTTTGCAAGAACCCGACCCGCTTGAGCAGTGCTTCCAAGCGGCGCGAGTTCCGAGCGCAGAATGACGACGCCTTTCCGACGTCGAATTGAGCGCAGGATTCTGTCTTCAAGACTCATTGCGCGACAAATGCTGCTGGAGGACTTTGCGGACAATGGTTGCGACGTCGTCTGTGTCGACAACTACGGCCGCGGTCTCTGCACTCGCCGTGTCACCGGCCACAATGCTCGCACGCGCCAGTCCGTTCTTAACACGGATGTCCAGTCGAGCGAGCGGCTCGGTCTCGCTGCCGCATTTCCGACCAATGAGCACGCTCAAGTACTCGCCGTTCGGCCGCGGCGTGCTGTATTTGTCAGCACATAGTTCCAGCACCTTCAACGCTTCCTCAAGCACAGAGAAAGGTGGACGGTCGTACGGGACGACACTGCCATCGAGGTCGAACAGGTGCGCTAGCAAATCCAAGCTCCCCGTGTATTTGCCGTCATATGCAGCTATGGTCAAAACGGTTTCTTCACTCATCATCGTTTTGTCCCCAAGGTCATACGCTCCCACCTCCTGTTGCACGCGTGTCAGTTCTCGCAGCGCCGTGTTTCTAATCCGCTACCGGTCCCGGTGATACGCCTCCGCGCTCGCTCGGAGAACGTGCTTGAGCGTGGTCACATAGCCGCGACTGACGTTCAGCTGCCGCGCAACCTCGGCTACCGTCATCAGGGCGCTACTGGCGGTAGCTCTCGGCATGGTCAGCCTGCGCGTCCCTTTGCAAATGACCTTGCCCACACCGCGGGCAAAGCCGCTGCTGAGGCATCCATATCCGCCGCGACGGGGAAGTGCTTCAGCAGCGCGGCTGCGCGACGTCGCAAGCCATCATCTACGTTATCGCTCTCGCCATATGCGAGTTCTTTTAGCAGCTCACGCGTATGTAGGACCGCCAAGGTGCGCTCATAGGGCACAGTCATCATTCCCTCGCCATTGCTTCCAATTTTGCGTTCAATTCTGCAAGCACGCCCGGCTGCGCTATGCCATCAATCGGGTCCGTGCGCACAAGGTGGTCGAGGCACCACGATGGCCAGTGCAACCAGTCATCATCTAGTGCAAGCCACCTGTCAGCATCGCTAACGTTGCCCATCAAGAAAGTCCGACCAATCATGCGCCCATGCGCAGTCCAGCGGGTCGGGGTCTTCTTCAACCAAAGGTCGCCCGCTGTTGGCAATATTTCGCTGAAAGAAGGTGCGAGCAGGCTCCGGAATTTCGCGCAATCGCACGTAACGCCGGTTGCCGGACGCCGTGTGAGCAGGCACGTCTGGCAGCACAGGCCTTGGGGGCAGCTCCTCGCGTCCGCCGCTCAGTGCCGCAGCAATGCAGCGCGCAACGAGGTCCCACACCGACGCCGACCATCTAGGGTAACTGCGCACAAAAGCCATGTCGCCCACATCTCCGAGCAGGTCCTCCTGCAGGTCGACTTGATAGTCTGCGAGCGCACCATCTTTCACGCGGCCTATGTCGGCAGTTGCAATCACTCGTCGTGCAGACCCGCGGCCGCCTGGCCACAGTTCAACAGTTACTCTAAGCATTCTCGCCTCTCCTGCATCGTGTCATCGTGTCGTATGTATCTGCATTGCGCGGTCAGCGCTTCCGAAGGTAGGCAACAACCTTCTTGGCAACATCAACCACGCTTCTGTGTTTGCCGGCGGCCACGGTTTGTGATTGCCGCGCCGCGCTTCCTTTGTGGATGATGCGTACTCGGATTAAGCCGCCATTTGCGACTATTTGGACGCAGGCTTCCAGTCTCGGCTCGCTATATCCAGCTTCTTGCTGCTCAACGAACATTGTGCAGACGCGGGCAACAGGGTAAGGGCCGAGGGGCCACTCGTATCCATGTTCATGAAGCGCTTTGGATACCCTTGTCCAGAGGGGTTTCCTTGGGTCAATCTCGGCTGCCGCTGCGTACAGTGGGACCACGCCCCTTGGCTCAGTCTCATGTTCGCCCTCGTACATCTTGACCGAGGTGCGCGAGTATTGGGCGGCCCACGCCTCGGCGACTTCGCGTAGCCGCTTGCAATCACGGTCATCATTAAGCATTTGAAGCGGAGTATTTGCACCCAAAGCGCCGTGCGGTGTCGACAGAAAGTCGAGACGGCTGCCTGCAGGTGCGGAAGCGATAATTTTGCAAATTGCCTGCAGGCGTTCGCGGTCCAGTTCTGGGTCCGCCAGCAAAGCCGGGAAATAGTTAGTGCCATCGACATCCAGGCCGAAGACGCTGCCATCTGCGAGCAAGTGATTGAAACGCTTTTTGCTGATACCAAGTCGCGCACAGAATTCGTCTGCCGGCAGGAGTCCACCTTCCGCTATCATTTGACGCCGCACCTGACATGTTTGCTCACGAATATCATCTTCGAGAGACGCCGTGTCGGATGCTGACTTCTCAACTCCAGAATGCTTCGCCTCAATGCTTCCAGATTGGGACGACAGGGTAACGACTTGTTCAGTCCAGCTTTCATCGGTTTCAGCATTGCAGCCTATGGAATATCCGTGACTCGCAGGATGATGAACGTCTGTAGTGCTGCCATCGGCCTCGCGATGTCGCTCGCAGGTCCACGGTTTTGCAATCAAGACGACGTCGACGAGTTCTTGTGTATTCTTGAAGTCGGCATAGCGTGGAAGCAATAAAACGACTGCGTCCGGGTCAGCGTCTTTAAGGCGCGTCAACAATTCAGCGACTTTCATGCGCTCAACCGCGAAGCTTGGCAAAGAAGCGAATCGTGTTCACGACCACAACCCTCGCCAGCGTACACGCGTCCTCTAGCTTCAACTGCGGCGTGAAGGGCGAATTGCTAGCTGCCCACTCCGTCAACGCTCGCAGTTCCAAGATGTCCGAGCAGGTTAAATCTAATACCGTCGCCGCAGCGCTTACAATGTTTATGCTCGGATGTGCGACCCGCTCTAACGACAGGTTTTGCGCTTCCGAGAGCTCGCAAGAGGACAGGTAAATGCTTTCAAAAATGCACCGCATTCGTGTGTGCGGCGACAACGTGGCATTGAGCGCACTGTGCAGGAATTCGGCGCTGGCGGCTATCCGAGGTCGACGATGTTCAATCTCGCAGAGATGCTCGCTCGTTATGCCTCGCATGAGAGTTCGGTCGACGCCGGCAGCAATCAAAGTTGTTGAAAGTGACATAGAATTTGCCTCTGCTGTCCGAAACAAGCAGTATTCCGTGCAATGGTCTGGGACGCGGCGTGTTCCGGAGTTGCGCTGCATGCTCAAAGGCCTGGACGCCCTGACGCAGCCTCCAACACGCGACGCGAAGCGGTGACCACGTCGTCGCCAATGACGTAGGGGGATGGTGGAAGCTGTTCGACCGACTGACCCGTTTGTACGGTGGCGAAAGCGAACCTGCCCTCGCATCGAACATCAATTCGAAATGTGGTCGTTGCTGCAGTGCCTGTTGTCGCATAGTCGGATGTCTCATGAACGAAAATTGTGAAACGGTTCGACACCGGATATGGGCCACGTGGCGTCGGACAGCCAAGGGCCAATAACGCGCGCTGCCACGTCGACCCGCGGGATTCGATTGAGCTGGCATCGCACACTACGGACAAGGTGTCGCCACTGCAGTCACCGAGGTACACAGCGACGTCTGTCTGCAGGGAGGTGGTGCCTGGCGACAAGCCTGGAGCTCCGCTCATCGTCCTCTCGTCTGTAGGTTTGCGTCACAGCGTGTCCTTAGCAACGCGCTCATACACAACTCTTTTGGTGCCCACCTGAATCCGCCTAGTGATACGTCGTCGACCGGTTGTGACGACTGCCACCATTGGTATCTGTGTAGAACGACCAGAGTTGTAATCTCTCGCCAGGGTTCCCGGACCCACATCAATGCCGAGCTTGCTAAAAGCCTCGGCAGCTATGGACTCAAATGGGGCCGCCGGCAGTAGCGTCCCAGTGAAGCGATTCATTCGCGTCTTCGCGTAAATGCCGTGGCCCACACGAATCAGATGTCCGCTCGCGACCAACGTAGCTAACACGCGTGTCAGTTGGGACTGGCTTCCCAGTTTCGAAAGCTCGGACCGAAGAATGACGACGCCCGTACGTCGGCGGATTGAGCGCGCAACACGAGCCTCCAGCTTCATCTTGTCGTCAGTCGCTGTCGCGCCTGTGGCAAGCAAATCTCACCAGTGCTGCGTCGACTTGCATTTTGCAGAACGCGAGCAGCGTCAAAGGAGCGACTGCTCACGACGAGTCTCCCCGCCGCATACGGCGCATGATGTCTGCGACTGCGGGTTGATAGTCCAGGCTAGCTAGATGGAGCAGCACCGCAAGGCTAATTTCCGAAGCAGAATGAAATGGGGCCACGCGCAAGCGCGCGATTCTTACCGCCCGCTGGCCAGTGGCAACAGCCTCCCCGCGTACACGACCGGCCGAGTCAACAGATACAGTGAACCGAGCAGATGCATTCTGCACCGCCGCTCGCTCCCGCTCGACAAAGCACGTCACGTGCGCTACGCGGTCCCGCCGTGTAGTCGACGCCGGCCTGGCTGCTGTCACGCGACCGTCGTCCGAAACGAGCTGAGCGCTCTCGTTTCGATGTAAAGCGTGATACGCGTCTGCCCAAATATCTGGGGCGCCGCTGTGCTGTACGCAACGGGTGTACAGCTCTTGCGTGCATCGTAGGTCCGAGCCGAATCGGCCGACGCACACAGCAATGGCAATGTCCTCGCCCTGCCTGAATGTTGCATGGTCTACTGCATAAAACGACGTCACGACTGCTCCCTGTTTACAGCGCGTCGAATTCGCGCACACCGGCTACGTAAAGCACACGCATACGCAACGTAGAGAGCGCACTCACCGAATCGACGATTGCTGGCAAGCCGCCCAGTGCCCCAAGCACATCGCACATGCCGGCGCTATCTAAAGCGCGGAGACGCTGTTTAGCATTGCCACCATCCAGCAACTGAGCTCGCGGGAAAGGCCAGTCGCGAAACAGCTTCCGCGCGCTGCTCGCGCGATTGTCTAAAGTCAAGAGCCACCTCGATTGGGCGCCGTGCAAGCTCTTGCAGCCCGCCTAAAACCGATAGACGGAAGTGTAGGCGTTTACGTTGTACATGTAAATGTCTACACGTTAAATGTAGAACATTTGTCTGCTGTAGACATTTGTGTTGTCGTCATGAAAATGGCGGCATGACGAAATCTAGTGAACCAGTGACCCTGCGAGAGCGTTTCGCAAGAAACCTGAGGGCCTATCGCATTGAACTGGGGATGTCGCAGGAGGAGCTTGGCACTTACATTGGCGCCGACCGCACGACCATCAGTCGCTTGGAACGAACATCTCCCAACCTGACATTGGAACGCGCAGAGGCGCTCGCGAGGGCGCTTGACATCGATGTTCGTGTGTTAATGACTTTCTCTGGCAAGGGCGAAATCGAGCGACGCCCGCCGACCGGGGATGTCACTAGCGCCGCGGTTAGCGCCAAGGTCGCCAACTTGCGAGAAAAGATGGGCATCTCGCAGAAACAGTTGGGGAAGCTTGCGGGGGTTGACCGCAATTTCATCTCAAGGGTCGAAGCACCACACGGCCGCGGCACGCCCCTTCAGCTTGCGACGCTCGAAAAACTCGCAGCGGCATTTGGACTCCATCCAGTCGAGCTGCTTTAGGCCCGGGAGACTGGGCACACCGCTCAGCCAGCGATGGACGACATCGCTCCGCCAGCGAAGAAGTTCACAGTCGTAAAGCTGCGCGCGCGGTGGCAGGAGCCAAGGGCGGTGTTTTGCTCGCAGGGTGATTGTGCGGACTGACAGGCCGAGAAGTTCGGCAAGCTCGGAAGGGTCGAGATACTGGAGCAACGGGGCTGAGGTCATACAACGTATAGGGACCTTTTGGCTTGGTACGCATTCTAAAATCCAAGCAGCCCGGATATCGCCCCACCCCGAAAACTCCGGCTCTCCCGCCAGCCAAAGCGGGCAGGCATGAACATCGTTGACGAAGAGCTACGCGATGAGGACGTGGCATCTATCCGTCGCTTCTTCCAGGCCATGGGTAAGTTGGCCAGCTATTTCAAGGGCAAATTGCAAATCATCGTTCTGGACCATGCGGGCCCCAATGTTTGGGGCGAGCTCGATGCCGTCACACTGGTAGAGGAGTGGCGCGGAGACGAATACCTGGTTCCATAGGAGTGGCTGAGCATCGGAGACTAGGAGCTTCCGCCTGCCGTGGCTCTCTTCCACATTGCGTGCCGGCACTCAGGTGCACTAGCTCTGAGCCGTGTAGCGTCAAACCAAATCAGACGCGTCAGCCCTCACTTCTCCGGTTAAGTTCCGCGTCAAGTCGCGAAGCATATCGAACACGCCCTGGAATCCAACCAAGGACGGCGCGTCAAACGGTTTGACTCCTTGCTCAACTGCATCGGCAAATTGTTTTTTGCTCATGACCACAGGTTTGCTGCGTAAGCTACCGTATCCGACCACATCCGCATCAACGATGAGAGTCGTTGCCTTAGGGTGACGGTACATCACCTCTATGTTTCCGATGTGGTTACCATCCTGCTCGAACTCTTCCCTAGCGAACAGCCTTCGACCTTGGACATCCTGCTGCCAAAGGAAATCATCTAGGTACAGATGCTCTATACAGATTTGCGAACGGTCCTGTCTGTGCGTTGGAATCGGAAGAACCAGCGAATATGTGTTGTTTCCGTGATGCTTCAACTTGCCGTATTTGTCTTCGGCCTTTTTCGCGAAATCGCTATCACGGTCAAAGACATAGACTTGTATTTGATGTCGGAATTCGTCGCGTTTCGCGTCGTTCAAACAGTTTTGCCACAGCTTACCCTCCCCGCGCGGGCGGTCAGAATGGTCAGCCCAGTCGATGTTGAGGTCTGCGTACTGCCCCTCTGCCTTGAATCGCTGAAGTGCAACCCGCAGATGCATTGTGTCCGTAACCCCTTCCGTGTACAGCATCAGGCGGGGCGAACTGACCTGCAGTTGCTCTTCTGCTCCCAACTGGAAGCCGTCGTCCAATTTTGCGACCTTCTTCGCGAGAGAGAGGTACGTTGTGTCGTCAGCGCCTTTAACAAAACGGACAAATCCGAGTCGGCCACGGATGACCTCCCGGAAATCCGCAGGCGTGCCCTTCCAATCCGGTCGATTGCGCTTGTAATGGTTGGCGAAGAACCACGAAGCTGCCGACTCCTCCCCGAATTTGGTCCAGACGTGGAGCACAGTTCTCAGACCCCGGACATATTCGCGGCTGACATTAACTTTCTCGTTGACAGTCAGACCAGTGACCTGTTGCCGACTGCTTCTGTCGAATATGCGCGTCTTCCCGTCGTTGATTGTGAAACCCTGCTGGGCAATAAGCGCGCGTAGCCCGTCACCGACGTTTGCTTGAATCGACACACCATCAGGCGCTGTGGGCGAGCATATTTGAGGGCTCAGACGCTTCAAACTTGTTGAAAAGACCAAGTCATCCGCGTAGCGAGTGTAGAAACACCGATGTTCTTTCGCCATCCGCTTCAGTTCAAAATCGAGCGAACGGCAGATGAGATTAGAGACAATTGGTGAAGTCGGGGCCCCTTGGGGCAATTCATTGCCATCCATCACAATCTGTGTCAGTACGGTCGCCAGCTCGTCGTTGAAATGGAACGGATGTCCTCGGAAAACACCGAGAACTCGCCCGAAGTTGATTGACGGAAAAAAATCCTTCAAATCAATGCGTGCCACCCATTTCTGTGCGACGTGAATGCGCGCTTTTTGCGCGATGTTCTTGCCTTTCACGTACCCATAGACATGCTGTCGCGGACGGTACTCTTTCGCAAGTTCAGACGCGAGAATCCGTTGAATCTGTTTTAGCAAGGGCACTGGGACGCGAAGTAACCGGTCGTCACCATTCCGCTTCCTTATTGTTTCGGTCTTGTACCGATGTGCCGGTTTAAGCCTGTATAGCAGGAAGTTGAGTTTCGCTGGTTTGATGCCGAGAAACTGGCACAGTTGCGCTTTTGACGTCAATTGAGTGAAGCCGCTAAAAAGCGCTTCTTGAGTATTGGTGCCCATCAGGTTCAACCTATCGCTAGCTGCCTGCATCCCTGGCGGCATCCCCCGTTGGTCGGCTTCTCAGCTCCCTTTTGGAGTCGGCCACGGAAGTAATGGGGTAAAGTTCGAGAACCGTGACGAATACATCACAGAAAAACAACCCGATGGGCGTTGGGATTATACGGAATTTCCACTCAGATTGTGATGATGCAGACGCATCGTCGACACCATATACGCCTCACGGCGTGCGCTTCAAAGCGTGTTGAAGGATTCGCTTGATTTCAGCCAGTTGACGTCGACCTTCTGCCCGGCAATGTCCCAAGCGTAGTTGAAGGTTGAAGGCGGCGGTTCCCCGTTGGGAATCCGAGAGAATCGGGTTTCCACGACCAACCTTCCCGGACAGGGAACCAAGGAGAACCGCCACATGAAGC
>NZ_JAKLJA010000061.1 GCF_022213065.1 Paraburkholderia tagetis | reverse complement strand
CGCGCCCAATGATGCGTGGCTTGTCCCATACGCTGAAGCCGCGCGCCTGGGCCCGGTAGAACTCCGGATTCTGGAAGGCGGCCAGCCGGATGAGCCGGTTGAGCAGTGCCTGCGGAAGCTGCGCCTTTTCAAGATAGAGCTGGTTCGCGAGCGTCAGTGTGAGCGACGCCGGCATCGTTCCGGCCAGCCGCTTCGGCTGCGCGGGCGGTGGCTTCCACGGTTCGGCCTGGTCCTCCTCGGCGATGAACGCAACGTCGAGCGGGTGCGCACCGCCCGTGGTGCGAAAGATCACCCCCTCGATGTCGCGGCTGTCCATGGTTTGCACGGACGCGAGATACGACCACTGGTCAGCGTACGGCTGAAAGCTGTCATCGACAAACACGCTCCAGCCATGCTCGCGTGGCTGCTTCTGCAGCGGCAGGGCAATGAGGTTACCGAAGCCGCCTTTGGGCAGCACATCCTGGTTCGGGAAGAGCCGGTCGTAGGACGTCAGTTCGAGCTGACGGGTCCGGGCACAGGTGTGGCTGATGAGGGCTGAGCCCATCCGTCGCACGTCCCGTGCAGCGACGGCCGACGAGAAGAAGATCCAGGCGTGCGCGCCATTGCCTGATCGCGAGATTTCGAGCGATACGGGCACGTCCATCTCGAGGCAGGATTGCCGGAACGCCTGCGCATCTTCACGCCAGCCTTCCTCGTCGAAGTCGACAGCGAGCAGGTAGCAGGTGCCGTCCGGCATCAGTGGATAGAGGCCCACCGTGCGATCGCCGGCCAGGTGCGTATAGACGACCTGGTCGTCCAGCGTCAGCAGTACACGATGACCGCAGTCGGCGCACCGGATGCGGGGCTTTTCGCAGATCCCGGCGCGCCATTCGTTGGCGCACGCCGGCGCGTAGCCGGATTTTCCGGAATTGCGGCTTTCCCAGCGTAGTGGATAGACATCCGTGCGGCCGCGAAACAGCCGCCGGAAGAGCTTTACCTTCTGCTCGGGCGAAAGTACAGGGGCGCCCGTGTTTCGCACTGCTGGCGATGGTTCGTTCCGGGCCACCCGCACGGGCTTTGCCTGCGCCTGCAGCGTTGCCGGCAGCAAGGCGGTGAGCCGCGCGATTTCGCCCTGCAGGCGGGTGAGCTCCGCGAGCAGCTCCTCGCGGGTGAAATTTTCCCAGTCTGCCTGTAGCAGCTTGCCTTCGTTCATCGCTTCACCGGCCGAAACCCTGGCTCCCATCGGGCACGCCGGCTGGCGCACACGTTCGTTGTTGCATATCATCGTCTCCGATACAGATCACCTGATTTTACCCACGAGCCATGTCTGCCATCGTTCGCTACGTCGAAGCCGCGACGCGCGAAAACACCCGGCGCAGTTACCAGTCGGCGCTTCGGCATTTCGAGGTTGAATGGGGCGGTTTTCTGCCCGCGAGCGCTGACATGATTGCGCGGTACCTTGCCGATCACGCAGAAACCCTGTCGGTCAGTACCCTGCGCTCGCGCCTTGCAGCGCTCGCGCAATGGCATCAGACGCAGGGTTTTCCGGATCCGACGAAGGCCCCACATGTGCGCAAGGTTCTCAGAGGTATCGTCGCGCTGCATCCCGCACGCGAGAAGCGGGCGAAGCCCCTGCAGCTCGCGCAGCTCGAAAAGCTCACGACCTGGCTCGATCAGCAGATCGCCAGGGAAGCCGACGGGCGCGAGCGTTTCGCGTGCATTCGCAACCGGGCGCTGGTGCTGCTGGGTTTCTGGCGCGGTTTCCGCTCGGACGAACTCAGTCGGCTGCGAACCGAGCACGTAGCCGTTGAGGCGGGCCGCGGCATGACGTTGTACCTGCCGCGCACGAAAGGCGACCGCGCGCAGCAGGGCACGACCTTCAAGGCCCCGGCGCTTTCACGCCTGTGTCCGGTGATGGCCTGCGAGGCGTGGATTGCGGCGTCCGGTCTGACGGAAGGACCCGTGTTCCGGAGCATAGACCGCTGGGGAAACATCAGCGACGAGGGACTGCATGCGGGCAGCTTCGTGCCGATGTTGCGTGCGCTTTTCCAGGCGGCAGACCTGGCCGCGCCGGACAGCTACAGCAGCCATTCGCTACGGCGGGGCTTCGCAACGTGGGCCAACTCGAACGGCTGGGATCTGAAAATGCTGATGCAGTATGTTGGCTGGAAAGACGTGCGTTCCGCGATGCGCTACATCGACTCGGCCGATCCGTTCGCGCAACACTGCATCGAATCGGCACTCGCAAGGCCAGGCACAGACGTGCAGGAGCTACCCGTCATCGCATTGCCTGCAGCATAGTTGCTCGATCGAGGCGTCACTCCACGCTCCCCTGACGGATACGTACCGGCGAAGATCCGCTGCAAGCTCAATCGCGATCCGGACCCGCCAGATCTTCATGGCGAAGCGTTTCGAGCGGCCGCAGCGCATCACGGATCGATAAAAGTCCGGTGACATGGTGATCGATCTGGTCAAGCACGCCCTCGATCTGTTCGACAATCGACACGCTCCGGGTTGTTGCTGCCCGTTTCCGGCAGGCCGACTATCGCGCAGTATTCGGGCAACTGCTGCTCACACTGTCGCCATGGGATCAGGTGGTCGCGATAGTCGGCGTAGGCATAGGACCCGGACACGCACAGATCGCCGACGCGCAGTTCCTCCGGCGTGTACGAGAACACGCACAGCTCAAGACAGTGCCGGTTGGTCGGCGCCCCTTCACCGTGGGAGCGCCGCACAAGCCGCACAAGCTTGCGCCAGCGCGCCGCTGCGAAACTCAGGTCCACATCGGCATTGACCCATTCGCGGCGTAACGTCTCCTTCCCAGTCGTAACTGATCATCTCCGGAACGACGATTTTGGCAAATTTTGCCAAAATCTGATAGACTGGTTCGCATGGGCACGATGAACATTTCCCTCCCCGATTCGCTGAAGGAATACGTCGACGAGCAGGTCGGCGAGTGCGGCTACGGCACGAGCAGTGAATACGTCTGCGAACTTATCCGTAAGGATCAGGATCGCAAGCGCCTGCGCACGATGATCCTGCAGGGAGCGACTTCGGGTCTCGCGGATCCGGCTGATTCCGACTACTTCGAATCGCTGCGCGCCCGTGTGCGTATTTCGCGCAAATGACGGCCAAGCCCGTCATCCCGACCCGGCTGGCCAGGCAGGACGTAGAAGACGAGCTGACCCATTACCTCGTGGACGAAGGCTCGGAACAGGCAGCGTTCGGGTTCATTGCGGAGATCGAGCAGGCGTACGCGCATCTCGCAAAACACCCCAACATCGGCTCTCCCCGTTACGCGTATGAGCTGGACATACCGGGCCTGCGCTTCTGGTCCCTCGATCGCTACCCGCATCTGATCTTCTACATTGAGCGCAAGGATCACGTCGAGGTCTGGCGCGTGCTCAACGGCAAGCGTGATATCCCGGCGTGGCTGTTGAGCGATGACAGCGAGTTCCATTGACACCATCTGCACGGCACAAAGCCCGCGAGCCATCTGGCATTTGCGGGCTTCTTCATTTTCAGACCATGGCGAAAGCAAAAGCGTTTGACGCAGGAGACTCCCTGACCGACGAAGAGGCCATCCTCCGGCGCTACCTCGCACAGTCGTTCGAAGCGGGCGACCCAGCGTTGTGCCTGCAAGCGCTCGGCAATGTTGCGCGGGCATTGGGGGGGAGGGACATCGCGCACAGCGCAGGGATGACGCGCAAGGCCTTCGAGCGGACTTTGACCGACAAGCATGTCGGGTTCGGTGCCATCGCACGCATCGTCGGCGCGATGGGCTACAAGTTGACCGTCCAGCGAACCATGCAGCTGAAGGCGCCAGACATCTGGCAGATTTCAGGTGCACGCTACATCAGGAAAGCGGGGAAGCTCCGCGTCGAATTCGCGCTCGGAGTCCGGTATCACATCCCGATCACCAGGTTTCCGCAATTCGCCGCGCTTGATCGCGAGCCGACCGCGCGTGACCTGAAAGCGGTCAAAGTGTCGCCCAAGGGGCGCAGCGTGCAATTCCCGCGGCTCGGTGTAAAGGTTCGCATCGCAAACGTCCGACAGGCAATCAGTGGCGGGAGCGTTTGATGGGCCGCCTCAATCGCCGCTACGTTTGACGCTGCAATCTGCGCGCATCGCCGGAGGACGGCTTTCTCCCAATGTGATGATGGCTGGTTTGCGTTGCATTGCCGTTGGCCACTGACAGCTTCGCCTCTCTGACCTGTCGAGACTGTGCCGCAGTGGAGAGTGTTGCAACTAACAGTTGCTCATCCTATATTCAGACAACGCCTGACGGCGACTACAACCGCGCGTGGCAATGGGGCTCGCGGAACCTCAGGCCGGTCCTCCGGGCGCAACGTTCGTGAAGGGCCGTGATCCAGCGGGGGCCGTCTAGAGAAGTCTGAGGTTGCGGATCTGGCCAATGGACGGCGACCGTTCCATGATCAGTCTGGTGACATATTCAGCCAGCAGTGCGCGCGGGATGTTCGCAGGCACGTGAGCGACGACCTGTGATGGAACGAGAACGACGAATTCGTCCGGTGCGGACGCGAGGCTGTGCTCGTAACTGACGCGAACTTCCATGGCTGGTTCGTTTGGGTAGCGGATTGGCGGCGCACAGCATGGGTACCGGGCTGCGAACAGGTACTGTGGGGAGTGTAGCGTGGGTTGGGCCACGCCGAGGGGCGTCTGCACCGGCCTGGCATGTCCGCGGCCGGTGGTCTTCAGGCGCGCGCGTTTTGCGCAGGCGGCCATACGGATAGGGGTACCGGTGCTTGGAGGCACGTTGCCGCGTTCAACGACGATAGCCAATCGTTCAGTGATGACGGGTGGGGCGAAACGATGACGCTGATGGATGACGAGACGAAAGCGGAGCTGCTCGCTTTCCTGGTGATGGGGCAGCTTGTAACGTTGGCCCGTAGTGGTGACTGGTTGAGGACGGACCATCTGATCGAGTCATCCTGGATCTGGCTGGGTTCGAACGGCGCGCAATGCGACTGGCTCACCCGCGCCCGGCTGGTCGCCGCCGCCCGGGAGCTGGCTCCGCAGGTGCGTGACTGGCCTTTTCCAAAAGATGAGACGGGCCTGCTGCGGCTTTTCAATCTGCAGTCAAGCTGGTTCCTGAACTACCGGACCGAAATCGTGCAAAGGCTGCACGCCTTCTGCGCCGCATATCTGGAGCAGCACAGCACAGGCTAACCCGGAGATGCCAGCGATTGCATGTCTGCGGCGAGGCGGGTGCCGGCAAATGGATCGCTGCGCCAGTCGACGCCGCCGGGCTTGCGCGGCTGCTGACCGGGCACCCCGTTGACGGCGAAATGCTCGAGCGACTGGCCGGCGCTCATCGCCTGTTGAAGCCACTGCGGGATTTCACCCCTGCCGTCCCAGGTTTCCCCTGCGGCGTTGCGATAACGTATTTCGTTCTGTCGCCGCTGGTCACGTCCGATGGATTCAGCGAGATCGTCGGGTTCGATGCCGAATTCCGCCATTCTCCGACGCAGATACGCCACCATGCTGTCCCGTTTGCGCTCGTCCACGCTTCTTTCCCTTCCAGTCTCTATTCCGGCCATCTACCGGCATCCATTGCCACAAGCACCGTGCCACCAGGATAACACGCGGGGGCCGCTTGAAGCGCTTCGGCACAACGCTTCAGCGATTGGCGGCCATTTTATTGGGGCATTCGGCCGCTCGCATATCGCGGCGGACCCTGATCAAGCTGAAGAAATCATTCCGGCTGCCGATGAGGATCGCGTGACGTGCGACTTCGGGTCCCGGGACAGGAATCGACCAGATATCGTGTCTGCAGGCGTTTAGGGACAGCGTGCATTCATTTCCGGTGATGCATTAATCCCGAAAAAGAAAAAACATTTCCGGAGAAAGCACCCACGTGCAGGCGTGAACTGAGTGTGCGAACTGATCGCTGGACCGCTCGATAGCCAGTCCCGGGGCTTTCAGTTTGCACGTGTGGATTATTGACGCGATAATCAGCGGCGCGATGATGGCGTCAATGGTGACAGGCCAGAACGAACTTCGATGTACCAGGGAAGTTTCAGGATCGCATGAATCAAAAACCCGATAAGGAGGGATGGCAATGGTTACTCTGGATGCGATCAACGTGAAGATAGCAAAACTGCAGAAACAGGCGGCAATGATCGCTGAAAAGCAGTCGTCGACCGGACTGACCAAGATCCGTGACCTGATGCACAAGCACGGACTGAGCGTTGCGGACATCGAGAGTTTTGTCGGGAAAAAGCGCGGCAGGAAACCATCTGCACTCGCTGCGAAAGGGGACGTGAAGGCTCCCCGGGCAAGCGTGCATCACGTCGAACCGAAATATGCCGACCCGAAGACGGGAGCGACGTGGAGCGGCCGCGGGCGTGCGCCGGCCTGGATCAGCGATGTGAAGGACCGCTCGAAATTCCTCATCGAAGCGGGTGCGGGTACGAAGACGAAGTCCGCCGGTGCAAAAGCGGCGCCTGCGGAAAAGGCAACGGTGAAGCGCGTTGCTGCGAAGAAGGCCGTCGCGAGGAACGCCCCCGCGAAGAAGGCACCTGGGCGCCGCGCCGCATCGCCGGCAGACGGTATGCGTGCCCGCAAGACTGCGACGCCCGCAAAAAAGGCGGCGTCCCCGCGCAAGGTTGCGGCGAAAAAAGCACCGGCTGCGGTTGAAGTCGCTGTCACGCCTGAAACGGCGGCCCAGTAAACCCAAATCCGTCGTAGCCGGCGAGCGCTCGCCCTGGCCGCGCCGGCCCGCTACGACGGATGTGTGCACGGTGCAGCCGGCAGGGACTCACCCCTGCGGTGATTCTTCCGTTGCGTGCACGATCCCGTGACGCAATCCACCGCCCGCGTGCATCGTTGACGGGCGATTCAGGCGAGGCAACCGGCACCTTCCGGATCGCCAGCCAGCACGTCCACGTACCGATCGGCGTCGTCCCAAAGTCACTGTCATTTCCCGGTGGTACCCGCTTGAGGAGGCGGCACGTGGCAACGTACAGGGAACGGAAGCAACACATGGCCGAACTTGAGATTCAGATGACTGGCGCCCGTCAGGCGGAGTTTCAGACTGTTCCCGAGGATTTCCGGGCAAGGGGCGTGGAGTACGGAATCACGGGGCAGGAGATTTCTGGCCGTCGCCGCGGAGAAAGTCCCATTCCGAAAGGCGTCTCGTCCGCAAAGTATCGTGACCCGTAGAGCGGCGCGACCTGATCGGGGAGGGCTCGCGCACCCAACTGGATCCAGGACGCCCAAAACCGCGACCGATTTCTGGTTTCGGGCTGAATTCCGGCATCGTGCGGGTGCGCATCTTTTCGACCCGTTGCCTTCGCATCCCGAAGCCCGTGTTCACTATTGCCTGGTCATCGGCCGTTACACCGTTTGCGTCGTGTCACGCGCGCTCTGTAAACTCGCTGGCAGGTATTGGCGTTAACACATTGGCGGCCAAATGGTTGGCCGCTGTTTCGTGACAGGGAGAAATGATGAAATACGTTGCAAAGACACTGACCGTGATGGCCGTCGCACTGGCCGTTCTTGCACCGGCACTCGCCGAGGCGCATTCCCACAAGGTCTGCCACTGGGATCACCACCATCACCGCGTCTGCCGTTGGGTGAAGTAACGGGCGGCGCCTTTTTCATCGCGCTCCGCGGGGAACGTCTTCGCCGTTCCCCGCGCCGTGTCCGGCGCTGCAGGCACACCTCCATGGCCGGCCGTGCCGATTATCCGGCCGGATAGTCGGGCAGGTCATGGACGGTCGCGAGGCGCGCTGCCTGCCTTTCGAACCCGGTGCGATGTTGATGTGTGGGCGGTTCGCGTGGCGCGCGTGGTGACGCAGCGATGTCAGGGCGGGCAGCAACCCGGCCTCATTCAGCGGGGCTGCCCGCGCATTCACCGGAGCACGATATCGTCCGCGCAGTGGAGATTAACCACCGACGATGCAGACAGTCCCGTCGAGCATCTATGCGTGGCCCCGCTGAGACAAAGCTGCACCGTGCTCATGAGACGCGCCAGGTTGTGGCGACCGCGCAGCGGTGGTATTCATCACGCCACGGAAATGGCAGGGGCTCCTCCCAAACGGTCCGGGTGACGGGGCTTTTGCGCCGCACTCGGTGCCGCATGTTATCGAGGATTTACCGGACTCTTGCGAACGTTGGTGGAAGACGGTTCGTCGTTAGTGGCCGCCGCCATGAGCCTTTCAAGATGATCGCTGGCCCTGGCAAAGATCTCAAGACGGACCGCACCGAGCATGCGATCATATTCGTTTACAACCTGAGTGATCGCTTCCACCAGCGTATCGCGGCAAGCGCATCGTTGCGCGTCATCGAACTCGACAAGGAGCTCGCCGAGTTCGCGCTCGACCCGGCCGAAAAGTTCGATCGCAAGCTGCCCGTATCCGGCCCGTGTGACGAATGCCGTAATCAGGCAGATCTGCAACAGATGGTTGATCTGCGAGCGATCGGTTTCGCCGCTGCGCAGCCTCTCAAGAATGAGTCTCGTGCGCAGTATGAGCGTCGCGGCTTCCTTGCGGGCCATGGGAAGCAGCAGCGTCTTGACGCGAGCCGCGGACTGCCGTTGCGGTTTTCTGTTGGGCATGGAGGCTTCCGGAGTGCCTGATTGTCGAGCCGATCCTAGGGCCTTTACCGCAGTTTCGAGGGGCGCTGGGGCGCGGCTCGGCTAATTTGTCGAAGGTTCCCATTTTCGCATTGCGACTGCCCCATCTGTGGCACCCGCCTGAACCGCGTCGCCGCGACGGCAGATTGCGGTCGTCGGCACGGACGCCTGGCGAAGGTCGTCACGCACGGTGTGCGCTGGCACTGTCCGCTCCGGCCGCGCTGCGTCGCGGCACAGGTGAACGCGTGATGGGGCTTCAGGGCGTCTGGTTCACGAATGGCGCGCGGGTATCGGGTGCTTGCCCGGAACTTTCGCCTGTTGTGCGATCGCGTGGTCCCATAATACGTAACCTATATGCGTCTCGTTGCCCCGGGGGGGCGTCGCCCCGGCAAATCGGGCTGCGGGCGGTCGCGTTGAAGCGGGACAGGCATTCTTGATGGTTCCGCTGTAATGTCAAGATTCGCAGGGCGAACATCCGGGTGTGCGCGCACGACGTCAATCGCGTTGGCAGTTGCAGTCGGTTGCGCAGGGCAGCGTCGCTCTGGCCCAAAACTGAATGGGTCATATCGTCGACCCTTCTCGGTCATCGGCCCTGGTCGGGTGAACGGCCGTTCACCGCCCCGGATTTGCCATTGCCCGCTTGACCCGGGTCTCTCGCCGGGATCGGTCGTTGATGACTTGATGGTGCCGATGGTCGGTCATCTTTTTCCAGTCGCGGATTTCCTCGCGCGTGCGCAGGCAGCCGATGCAAAGGCCGGTCTTGCCGTCGAACGCGCAAACATCGATGCACGGCGATTTGGCTGCCATTGCTCAGGCCACTGCGCGGGTCGGGTTGACTTCGACCGTCACATGGGAAAGACCCTTGAAACGCGTGAGTGCTGCGTGGTAGAAGCTCGGACTGCGTTGGGTATCCGGGGTGGCGACCGACACAACAGCGCTCATGTGACCCGGGCCGACGCGCCATACATGAAGGTCAAGCACCGTGTCGCCGTTGTCCTCGATGACGTGGCGTACGTTCTCGGCCATTTTCCGGTCCGGGTTCACGTCGAGCAGAATGCCACCCGTATCGCGCATCAAGCCCCACGACCAGTTCGCAATCACCAGCGCGCCGATCACGCCCGCGAGAGGGTCCATCCAGAGCCAGCCGAATGCGCGGGCGAGCAGGAGGCCAATAATCGCCAGCACCGAAACGGCCGCGTCCGCAATGACATGAATGTAAGCCGAGCGGATGTTGTGGTCGCGGTTTGCGGCGGCGTGGGCGTCGTCGTGATCGTGCTCGTGTTCTTCAAATGCGAGGCGATGCTCGCCGTCTGGCAGCCGGACAACGGCCGCGAATGCATGCGGCTCCGGAATATCTTCTTTCGACTCCAGATAGCCGCCGCGGTCGGCGAACGCGAAGGTCTGGCGCGTGCCGTCGAGGCGAATCGTCGTGACGGAAACTGCATCGGCCGAGAGCGTCGAAGCCGCGGTTTGCGGCGCAATGCGAAACACGGGCGGCACGCCATCCTCGAAGATCGACACGGCAAAGACACCGGCGCTGCCGAAGATGTGCTGCACCTCGTCCTCATGTGCATGGTCGTCGTGATGGCCATGCCCGTGGCTATGGCCATGGTGGTCGCCGCTCAGCAGCCAGACGCTGGCGAGGTTGACCAGCAGGCCCAGAACGGCGATAGGAATTGCCTGACCGAAGTGGATCGGTACGGGCGAGAAAAAGCGTGAGACGGCTTCATACGCGATCAGCAGCGCAATCATCGCGAGCACGATCGCGCTGGTGAAGCCCGCAAGATCCCCCAGCTTGCCGGTGCCGAAGACAAAACGGGGATCGGTCGCATGCCTGCGCGCGTAGGTGTACGCGAGGGCCGCAATCAGCATCGCGCCCGCGTGCGTCGACATGTGCAGCCCGTCGGCGACCAGTGCCAGCGAACCAAAGAGGCTGCCGCCGACAATCTCGGCCCCCATCATGGCACTGCACAGCGCGATGACTATCCAGGTCCTGCGCTCGTTTTCCTCATGGGCGGCGCCCAGGAAGATGTGGTCGTGTCCCGCCCCGAAGGCGGCGTCTTCAAACTTGCTCATGCTTTTCTCACTTGAAGTAGCTGTGGACTACCTCGATTAACTGTTCGGTGCCGCTGCCATGTTCGTCGTCCGGCTCGGCGTCGACCAGATGGGTGCGAATGTGGTCCTCCAGCACGACGGCGAGCAACCCGTTCATCGCACCCCGACAACTGGTGACCTGCTGCAGCACTTCCATGCAGCCGCGCTCTTCCTCAAGCGCACGCTCAATGGCTTCAACCTGCCCCTTTATCCGGCGAATGCGGTTCAGCAGCTTCTGTTTCTCGCGAATCGTATGGCTCATGCCCGTTCTCCCGTTTGCGGGCGCAGTGTAGCGCATATAGGGTAGGGGGGTATACCAAAATGTGCTTGCTGCTTCGGATGGGACGCCCTTATAATCGCGGCACTCTTCGGGGAGTAGCCGCTCCGGATGCGGCTCCGGACGCGATGTCCGGGGGCATATGTCAACATACTTGTCGGCCTGACGGCGACATGGCGTGTGCAGCGCAAGCCTGGCAAGACCGATGACGTGCATCCCTAGCTGAGACCGGGTCGCAGGGGTGCGTGTCATCGCGTGTTGACTGCGCGGCCCGGTAATAACAAGCCCCATGGAATCCTTCCTCGTCTCGACCAGCGTGGTCGCCCTTGCCGAAATTGGCGACAAGACCCAGCTGCTCTCACTCGTTCTCGCGGCCCGTTATCGCAAGCCCATTCCGATCGTGCTCGGCGTTTTCGTCGCGACGCTGGTCAATCACGGGTTCTCCGGCGCGCTGGGCGCGTGGCTCGCGAACGTCATCAATCCCCATGTCATGAACTGGGCCGTTGTCGCGTCATTCGCGCTGATGGCCATCTGGATTCTGATTCCAGACAAGCTGGACGAGACGGATGCCGTCACGAAGGGACATATGGGCGTGTTCGGCACGACAGTAGTGACGTTCTTCCTTGCCGAAATGGGTGACAAGACACAGGTGGTGACGGTTGCGCTGGCCGCGCGCTTCCACGAGTTTTTTGGCGTCGTCGCGGGAACCACGCTGGGCATGATGCTCGCCAACGTTCCGGTCATTTACCTTGGTCACAAGTTTGCCGACCGGCTGCCGACCAAGGCCGTACACGTGGTGGCGGCCATTATTTTCGTGGTCCTGGGAGGCTTTGCGCTCATGACAGCGCTCTATCCTGACGCGCATCCGATGTTCTGACCCGTTGAAGCGGACATCCTGACAACGACTGCACATGCGCTGTCGAGTGTGCCGGTCAGCGACCGCTCCCCTGAATCGCCTTTCGACCTGCCGTTTTGGCCGGTCGAGGGGGCCGTCAGTTGCAACAGTGGCTTGCTTCCATATGATATTTATAATATATTGGAAATATGGAAGATAAAGACGTGATCCGCGCCCTCGCGGCGCTTGCCCACGAACTGCGCCTGCGTGTGTTCCGCATGCTGGTCGTGACCGGCCCGATCGGCTTGACGCCGGGCGCCATGGCGGAACAGCTCGGTGTTCCCAACGCGACGCTCTCCTTTCACCTGAAGGAGTTGATGCACGCGGGACTGGTCACGCAGGAGCGCGACGGGCGCAGCCTGATCTATCGCGCTGCCTATGACCAGATGAGTGCGGTGCTTGGCTTTCTGACCGAAAACTGCTGCCAGGGGCAACCTTGCCTTGAGCCTGGAGCGGGCTCGTGCAAATGCTGACGGAAAACCACCATGAAGCGGTTTCACATCCACGTCCACGTTGACGACCTCGCAGCCAGTGTCGCGTTCTATTCGAAGTTGTTCGCCGCAGAACCGGCGCGCATCGAGGCGGATTACGCGAAATGGATGCTGGACGATCCACGCGTGAACTTTGCGATTTCAACGCGCGGCGCGAAGGCCGGTGTGGACCACCTCGGCTTCCAGGTGGACGATGCGGCTGAGCTTGCCGTACTCGCAAAGCGGGCTGAGGCTGCGGACATGGCCCTGCTCGACGAGGGCGAGACAACCTGCTGCTATGCGCGCAGCGACAAGCATTGGGTTCTCGATCCGCAGGGTATCGCCTGGGAACACTTCCATACGCTGGACGGCGCTCCGGTATATGTCGAGAGCAGGCAGGCGTCGCCCTCGACAGGAGCAGCGTCCTGCTGTGCTCCGGGCGGCAAACCCGTTGGCATCCCTGTTAAATCTGCCGGTTCGGCCTGTTGCTGATCGCGTTGCCCGCTGATAACACCATGACCACGAACGTACTCATTCTCTGCACGCACAATTCCGCGCGCAGCGTGCTTTCCGAAGGCATGCTGAACCACTGGGCGAAGAAGCTTGGCGAGGACGTCCGTGCGTACAGCGCGGGCAGCGCCCCGAGCGGTCGCATCAATCCGTTCGCGCTTGAAGCGCTGAAGAACGCAGGTATCGATACGGAAGGCTATCGCAGCAAGAGTTGGGATGAATTCGCGCAGGACGGCGCACCGCAAATGCGCATCGTCATCACGGTCTGCGACAGCGCTGCGGCCGAACAGTGTCCGTTCTGGCCGGGAAGCCCTGTCAAGGTTCACTGGGGCTATGCCGATCCGTCAAACGCGCCGGGAGGCGATGAAGGCAAGCGGCACGCATTCGAACTCACACGCGAAGCGATCGGCTACCGCATGCTGCAACTGCTCGCGCTCCCACTCGAAAGTCTGGACAACACTGAACTGCAGCAGTCGCTGGACGACATCCTTCAGAGCTGAATCCGTTCCACCGAGTCACCCCATGAACACTCCCAATGTTGCCGCTTCGGGGAAGTCGCCCGCGAAACCGGCCATCAGCTTCTTTGAGCGATACCTGACCGTGTGGGTCGCACTGTGCATCGTCGCCGGCATTCTGCTTGGGCAGGTGCTGCCTGGTGTCTTCCAGACGATTGGCCAGATGGAATATGCGCACGTCAATCTGCCGGTCGGGCTGCTGATCTGGGTGATGATCATCCCGATGCTCGTCAAGGTCGACTTCGGCGCGCTGCACGAGGTGCGACAGCACGTCAGGGGGATCAGCGTGACGCTCGTCGTGAACTGGCTCGTGAAACCGTTCTCGATGGCGCTGCTCGCATGGCTCTTCATCAAGCACCTGTTCGCGCCGATGCTTCCTGCAGATCAACTCGACAGCTACGTCGCGGGTTTGATCCTGCTCGCAGCCGCGCCCTGTACGGCGATGGTGTTCGTCTGGAGCCGCCTGACCGGCGGCGATCCGCTGTTCACGCTCTCCCAGGTCGCGCTGAACGACAGCATCATGGTGGTCGCGTTTGCGCCGCTCGTCGGCCTGCTGCTTGGCATTTCCGCTATCACGGTGCCGTGGGCGACGCTGCTCACGTCCGTCGTGCTCTACATCGTGATTCCGGTCATCCTCGCGCAGATCCTGCGTAAGGTGCTCCTTGTCAGGGGGCAGGCAGCGTTCGATGCCGCGATGGCAAAGATCGGCCCATGGTCCATCACCGCATTGCTGGCAACGCTGGTGCTGCTCTTCGCGTTCCAGGGCGAAGCCATCCTGAAGCAGCCGCTCGTCATCGTGCTGCTCGCTGTGCCGATCCTGATCCAGGTGTTTTTCAATTCGGCGCTTGCCTACGGGCTCAATCGCGCGGTCGGCGAGAAGCACAACATTGCCTGTCCGTCGGCGCTGATCGGCGCGTCGAACTTCTTCGAACTGGCCGTCGCCACCGCAATCGGTCTGTTCGGCTTCCATTCAGGGGCCGCGCTCGCGACGGTCGTGGGCGTGCTGATCGAGGTGCCCGTCATGCTGCTCGTGGTGCGCATCGTCAACCGCTCGAAAGACTGGTACGAGTGCGCATGACGAATATGGAAACGATCGTAAGCGATGATTTCCGCACACCGAATAGAGAGAGACCAAGGCGAACCCGCAAACCCGCGCGAACCCAGTCATCACCTGGGGCCCGGACTCACGCCTCAAATCCGACGCACTCCTAGCGAATCGCCTTATTGCAACAGAAACTGAGGAACTGGTTGAACTGCTCGACGCGCTGCTGTCGCCTTCATTCATATCGCCGCTTGCGGCCGCGGGGCCAGAACCCACGGCCATCCGAGGCGAACGAGACACGCAAGAACTATGCGAAGCCGTTTAATGATGATTTGCTCTCTGAGAAGCTCGCAGGAAGTCCCGCACAGGGGCACCAGCGAGACATTGGCCGCGCTATTGGCGATGACGCCGATCTGCGGATGCATGGCGGACGCGCGGCTACATCGCGAACGCAGGCGTCAACATAGTCATTAACGCGGCGCGCCGACGCCTTATTCCTCATGCGCAATAACGACGTCAATTCAGTTGAGGAGGCTCGCATTTTCCCCAGTGCACAAGTCGATTGCGATTTGGTTACGATCTGACGACTTGACTCGCACTCGGGATACGCATGGCAGACATCTTTGGCGGACCGATCCTTCGTAGGAGTGGGGATCTGTTTTTTAACTACGTAAGTGAAGAACGGGTCTTTATGGTGCGCGTGACGCGCGAATGTCTGGCAGAGGGTTTGGGCTAAGATGGATCACGCGAGGGCGACGATGCCGCATTGCGAACCGGCAGAAAGAGAATTCTGGCTGTGGTCGAGATTAAAGCACGCTTGGGCGCCAGTTCACCCATCGAGGTTTTGGCGACCGACTTCTAGTGTCGTGCTCAGTCCAAAAGAAGCGGGAAACGTTATCTGATTCCCGCGTACCTGCCATTCAGCCCGTACTCACGGCGCCATGTGTGTCAGCATGAACGGCGGCGCGGCAAAAACGGCCGATGGCGCCGCGCCGACCTGGAACTGCATCACCTGCTGCGCGACAAGCTTCAGTTCGAACATGATGCCAAGCGCCGCATCAAGTCGTTCTGGCTTGCCGTTGAACGTTTGGTCCAGCGCCACGAGCAGGCTCCGGTACGCCTCGTAGAACTGCTTGCCGGCGATGTACGCGCCGCTGCCCTCGGGATAGTCGCTCAAGGCGGCGTTCGGGAACAGATTGACGATGTTGCTTTCGTCGAGCGGAACCGGCTCGCCCGTATACGACCATCCAGAAGGGTTCGCGCCATCGGGCACGAGCCGATGCCCGTAGAAGATTTCCCCGAACTTGAAGTAGTGTGCGTAGTTGCCATCCGGGTCCGCTTTCGGATTGATCTTGTCCTCCCTGATCTGCAAGCCTTCGCCCTGGCGCACGATCGTTTCGAGCACCGCGCGCGCGGATTCGAGCGACGACACCTTGCCGTCCGGGAAGCGTTGGATTTCGGGCGGAAACCATTTGCTGATGTCGATCTGCTGTTCGAGCCGCGGATGTGCGAAGATCGGCTGCCCGGCGGCAACGAGTTCCGCGAGCTTGTCGATCAGCGCCGCATAGAAGTCGCCGATGGAGTCGTAGCTGGCCTGTGCATCGGCGAGCAGCCGGGTCTCGCCGGGAAGGATCGCTTTCGTGGCTGGCCGCTCGATGGCCATGAACACGTTGCCGACCTGCGGCTTCGTCAGCGAGCCCAGCGTGACGCTCAGGCCTTCGTCGATACACATCGGCAGCGGGCCGGGATACTGGAGCTGCTGTGCGATCTTGAGCAGCTTCGGGTTGCCGCCGATCGCAATCAGCGTATTGCCCGCGAGCGTCATGTGGAGCATTTCCTCGACCACGATCGAATGTACCAGCGCGCGCGCTTCACGATTTTCCGCCTTGATCGAAAACAGCGCGGTGAGGTAGGGCGGGATCGTCGAGAGTTCGAGCGACATCGCGCCGCTCAGCATCGTCTGCACCTCTTCGACATTATCGGCCGCGCGCAGACGGGCGATGAGTTCCTTTCTGATCTTCAGCATGGTGAATCATTCCTGTTCAATAAGGGGCGGTGACGGGTCTGCACGCCGCCTTCAGCTCTTGCTGCCGATGCGTCGCGTGGCGATGCCCGTGAGGTCGGGCGCTGCGCCGCGGTCCCCGGCGAGCTCGCGCAACGGGCATCGCTTGCCGAACAGCACCTGGCGATCCATTGTTTTGCCGGTACGGTTCATCACATTGCGGAAGTAGTTGATGAGCATGCGGCGCTTCGTGGCCGACAGATCCCGCGTGACCGGCATCTGGTCCGGATCGTCGATGGTCTTGTTGAAAACGAAGTGCATGACGAACGCGGCGGAATCCGCCACTTCCTGCTTCGAAAAATCGAACAGCCCCTGGCTCATCACCGGGTAGAGATTGGCGTACTGCTGGAGAATGGGCTGCACGTCCTCCCAGCGCGGGTTGTCGAGATCGATCGGCTCGTCACGTGCCGGAAAGGTGCTGAAGACCACGATGGCCAGCTTGTCGTATGGCTGCTGGATGGCCGTGTTGCCGCCCGCGAAGTTGTACGAGACCACATAGAGTTGGCCGTCGATGTAGCCGCGCGGATTGCCCATCGATTCGGGGCCAGTGATCGCGATGCGCGCCACGCCGCGCTCGTCGGTCTGCGCGCGCTCCGGTGTCAGTTGCAGGCCGCCGGGGACGTTGTTGACGGGCAGCAGCGCCCGGGGCGTCGCGCCGGCTTTCCCGCTCGCTGGCGTGTTCGAGTAGTCGGGAGCGGGCGAGCCGATCCAGAAGTCCAGCTTCTGATGCGCGCATGGCTCGCCGTAGCGGGCCGCGTAGAGGCTGGTTTGCGTACGGTTCTGGACGAGATCGTTCGGGTCGAGCTTGAAGGTGAACGCATCCGCGCGAACCTCAAGACCGTGGGGCGCTTCGCGCACGCACACGGTTGCGCTGCCCGAGCCGTCAACGGCCTGAACGATGGCGAGCGGCTTGCCGCGCACCTTTTGCAGTAGATTGCCTGGCAGCGGCAGCGACTGAAGCCCACCTTCGATGTCCTGCAGGTTCTGTGTCTGATCAACGTTGCCGAGAGCGATGTAGCCGTCCTTCGTTAATTCGGCATCCTGCGTAACAGATTCGTCGAGGAGTACCGCGAACTGCAGCGGCTGGCCGCTCACCGGCGCGATCTTGTAGCCTTCGCCCAGCGGCAGCGCGTTGCTGAGATCGACGTTGAGCGAGCCCGTTTGCTCATCGACGAACGACGAGAAGCACCCGATGCCGTTGCCGCTGACGAGGTCGCCTGCGCCGTTCGACGTGGTGGGCATGAAGCGCCGCCCCAGAATGAACGAGCGCGGCTGACTGGCCTTCGCGGGCCCGATGTTGCCGAGGAGAATGCCATAGCCGAAATCAGGCACGAGTACGCCGTTCTTCTTCACGCGCTGCTGGTAGCCGTAGGTGCTCAAACGGATCGACACCTCGTCGCGTTCCGAAGCCGAGCGCAACTGGTCCAGCAATGCGCTTTTCAGGTCGCGATGCCAGACGATGTTGGTCAGGACCGACTGGAACATCGCCGACGCGCCACTGTCGCCACCGGCGGTGGAGCGCGTGAACCAGAGGTCGCGAAACGGATTGCTCTCGTAGGCGGCGGTCATGATCGGCAGCCCATCGGTCCCGATCAGCGACACCTCGAGCCCGTAGATGTTCGACGCGAGCTGCCAGTCCGTGTCGAGGTCGACGAGCTTGCCGGCCGGGCGGCTGAGCGAATTGCCCACCGTGCAGCCGATCAGCGGATCGGATTGAGGGTCGGTCAGCAACTGACCGGTCAGCCCTCGCAGGCTCTTTACCGTGCAATCGGTGAAACGCATGATCGCGGTGCCGGTCGGATTCCACCAGCCGTTCATCGCGTCCTTGCTCTGAAACTCCTGAAACGACGCTTCGAAATGCTCGTTGTCGAAATGGCGGGGATCGTTGTTGACGGTCGAGACGTCGGCCTGAAACTTGCCGGTGAACGCAAACCTCGGGAATTGCAGGTAGCTCATCTCTTCTCCTGATAGGAATGCCGCGGTGTGCCGCAATCGCAGGCGTTCTGCTTCCGGTGGTATTCAGAATGGCTTGATCAATCCGATCGTGTTGCCTTCGGGATCCTTGACGATCGCGAACGTGTAGCCGTCCACGCTGACGGGATCGACATAGCGCTGCCCGCCGTGCGCGAGCACGCGGGCGATCGCGGCCTCGAGGTCGTCGACGCGCAGATAGAAGTTCTTGCCGGGCTCGTAGCCGGGCGTGTTCGGCTCGGTCTGCCCGATGCCGCCCAGCAGCGGGGTGACGCGCGCCGGGAACGGGATGTACGCGAAGCCAGCGGTGCCGGTCGAGTATTGCCAGCCGAATACGTCGCTGTAGAACGCCTTGAGCGTCGCCTGGTCGCTCGCGATGATCTCGAACATCACACTGGGATGCTGGTTGGCTGCCGCCTCGACGGCGCCCATGCCAGAGACAGGGGAAATCTGCGTTGTCCGAACGAATCCGGCACGTGTTTCGAGGAAATCGACCGTCATGAAAGGCTTGCCGTCGGACTGGACGAAGAGATTCCCGTGATGCTGCACGAAGTTCGTGAAGACGGGGCCGTTTACGTGACGCTGGAAGGCGTCGGCATTGCGGTAGGTTTCGAAGAACAGCACGTTCAGCGGATCGACGGGTGGCAGCGTCTGTAACGGCTCCGTGCCGCGCCAGGGGCGGTGGACGAGGTAGGTCAGCGTGTCGGGTTCCTCGCGCTCGACGTCGTGCGCGAGTTCGCGCAACGCGGCGTCGGCGGCCTCCTCGCATCCGGCGCGGATGAACCAGTTCGAGGTGAGGCTGACGGTGCGGACATCGTTTGGGCTCATGGCGTTTCCCTCTACTTGTAGTGAATCGGCTGGCGCGGCGGCGCGCCGTATACGCAATCTCAGTCGCCGCGCACATGACGCTGCGCCGCGCGGGTCAGCGCCATGCCGGCCACGCCGGTGACGAGCCAGGCAGGGTGCACGAGCACGGCCAGCACGACGCCATCGCACAGCGGAATCGCCGCGAGCAGCCACGGGACGACGGGCCAGGTATAACGACCATTCGGCATGCGGCTTTCGTAGCGGGCGACGAACGTCAGCGTCAGGATGTAGGCGGCCTGCACGATGCCGGCCAGCCAGACGAGGCCGGGCACCGTGCCCGTCAACGCCAGGGCAGTGACGGCATAGGCGAGCAGCCTCGCGCCGGCCATTGCCAGCACGGTGGACGGATGGCGTTTGTGAAACCGGTCATAGAACCAGATGACCGCGAGCAGCGCCACGCCCGCCGCGACGCCGGCGCGATACGGCGCGCCGAAGAGGCACAGGAAGCCGAGCGCGAACAGCGCGCAGAGGGTTGCGCTTGCTTGGGCCAGCGTGATGCGTCCTGCGACGATGGGGCGAAAGCGCTGATGCACGCTGTCGTAATCGAGGTCGCAAACATCGTTGAGGGCCATGCCGCCGCAATAGAAGCAGGACAACGCAAGGCAGAGCAGCAGCACGGCGTAGACGCGTTGTGCGCCGCCGGGCGGGTTCGCGAGCACCGCCGCGGTCAGCACGTTCATCCACAGCGTGGGCAGGTTGCTGATGCGGCACAGCGCGAGGATCGCGCCGATGCGGTTATTCAACGTGACTGTGCTCATGGTCGAAGATGTGCTCGAGCAAAATGGAACAGATATCGGTTGCCGCAACGTTGCCATTGCGAATCCGGCCGCGTTCGGAGCTCATGAGGATCGGCGCGTCGCCGTCGTCCGCCGTGCGAATGCCGTGCGAACCTCGCACGAGCGACGCGTCGAGCGGAATCACATCCATCACGTAACGCATGCCCAGCGTCTTTCTCGCCAGCACGGACGCGACTTTCAACGCGGGAAAGCGCAGCGCGGGATTGATGAACAGCTCGACCGGGTCGTAGCCGGGCTTGCTGTGGATGTCGACCGTGCGCGCATAGTCCGGCGCGGCGGCATCGTCGCGCCAGAAGTAGTACGTGAACCAGCTATCGGGCTCGGCCAGCAGCACGAGCTCGCCGGCACGCGGATGCGCGATGCCATGATGGCGTTTGCCCGATTCGCCCAGCACTTCTGCGACGCCGGGTAGCGCCTCGCACAGGCGCTGCACCGTGGCGACGTCGTGCCGGTCGCGCACGTACACGTGGGCGATCTGGTGATCGGCCACGGCAAATGCGCGCGAAGCGCCGGTGTCGAGATAGTCGCGTCCGAGGTCGCGCTTGATCTCGACGAGGCCGGCGTCGCGCAACGCACGATTGATGTGGACTGGCCGCCGCACGGGCATGATGCCGTACTCGGAGAGCACGACGACGCTCACGCCGCGCGACTGCAAGGCGTCGCTGAGGTTGCCGAACACGGCGTCGATTTCGCGCAGATCGGCCGCAATATCGGCATGCGGCCCGACGCGCTGCAGACAGTAGTCGAGATGGGGGAGGTAGATCAGGTTCAGCGTGGGCTGGAAGGCTTCCTCGAGCGCGAGCGCCGCGTCCGCGATCCATCGGCTGGAGCGTATGCTCGTGCGCGGCCCCCAGAAGTCGAAGAGCGGAAACTGGCCGAGCCGCTCGCGCAGCGAATCCCGCAATGACGCGGGCTGCGCGTAGAAGGCGGGGAGCTTGCGGCCGTCCGCGCAATAGAGCGGCCTTGGCGTCAGCGTGATATCGGCGTCCGTGGCCATCGCGTACCACCAGAACGTGTTCGCGCACGTGAAGCTGGGGTCGCGCTCTCGCGCGAGTTGCCAGATGCGCGGCGCCTGCACGAGGCGATTGCTCTGGCGCCACAACAGGACCTGGTCCAGCTCGCGAAAGTACCAGCCGTTGCCGACGATGCCATGCGCGCCCGGCAGCTTGCCGGTGAGGTACGTCGTCTGCGCGGAGCAGGTGAGGGCAGGCATCACCGCGTCGATGGTGGCGATTTCGCCGCCGGCGCCGCGGCCGAACGCGGCAAGACGCGGCGTGTGCTCGCCGATCAGGTTGCGGGTCAGACCGACCACGTTAATGACGGCCGTGCGCTGCATCGAGCGTCTCCCTGACCCAGTTGAGTTCGCGCGCGATCGAATCGCCGAGCGAGTCGAGGCGCAAGGCGGGGGGCAGCGCGCCGAAGCTGTACGTTTCGACTTCGAGCGGCGTGCCCGCCGGCAATCGCGGCAGGCACGCCTCGAGAAAGAAGCGTGTCGTGCCGATTCCACCCAGTTCCTCCAGAAAGATCGGCACATGGAAATGGACGCGGCACTCTTCGGGCAGTTCGCCTTCCTGCAGCCAGCGCGCGAGACCGGACAGGTCGGTGAAACGTCGGAGCTCGCCGTTTCGCCGCAACACGACGGCCTGATGCAGGTACGTGGGCTCGTCGAACTGGAGCAGCGCGGCCACCGCCTTGCCGCGCGCGCGCAAGGCGGACGACACCTGAACCTTGGCGATGGGAATGCCGGCGCTTGCCAGTTGCGCGAGGCAGTCGGCAGGCTCCTCGAATTCCACGGCCTGATGGCAGCAGTCGAAGCACAGACCAACATGCGCGGCAAGCGGTTCGGGAAAGGCCATGCGCTCGAACAGTGCGACGGCCTCGTCGGTTCGCTCGACCACGCAGCACGGCTCCGGCTCGATTGCGAGGCGGATCAGCGGACCGCCGCGCTCGTGAATGCGCGCGAGATGCGCCGCCACGTCGAACAGGTGAGTCCTGACGATCGCCCAGTGCGAAGGCTCGAAGCCTGCGCGAAACGCCACCGGCACGGTCGAGATCGATATGGGCCGATGGCCCGGTGTCCACTGCGCGGCGATGTCGGCGAGCCGCTTCGTATAGCTCACCCGCAGTGGATTGCGCCAGTCGGGCAGATAGACGTTCTCCTTGACGGCCGTGCCATGAAACGAGCCGTACGGAAAGCCATTGAGCGTCAGCACATGGCAATCGTGCTCGCCGCACCAGTCGGTGAAGCGGCGGATTTCGGCTTCGTCAAGCTCGAACGCGGCCTGTGCTGAAAGGCGCAGGCCGAGCGGAAATGCTTCCCCCGGCGAACAAAGCCTTTTGACCTGCAGCCCATGGTCTTCGAGGTTACGCCGCACGTCCGCCCACGTTTCGCCGGGGTGAATGTTCGTGCAGTAGGTCAGCGGATAGTCGCGGCTCACGCTTCCACCTCCCGTGATACCGGTTGTGGAGGCAACTGCATTGCTGGACAGCCAGTGCGCAACGCGGCAATGCATTCATGCATCGCAGCGATGTCGATCGTGTCCACCTCGACGCCCTGGCCGATACGCGCGAGCAGCGTGATGCAGAGCTGCCCGCCCAGGTGCTCGCGAAATTCGCTCAGTGCCTGCGCGATGTCGAGTTCGTCGAGTGCATCGTCGTCGAGCACGAAGCCGATGTCGCGCAGCGTGGAGAGCACCGCGCTTGCATCGGCGTAATCGATCATGCCGAGCCGCTGGGAATACAGCGTGTCGACCGCAATGCCGATGGCAACGGCCTCGCCATGCCGCAACCGGTGATGCGAAAGCTCCTCGAGCTTGTGCGCGACCCAATGGCCGAAGTCGAGCGGGCGGGCGCTGCCATGCTCGAACGGATCGCCGCCATGGCGAATCTGCGCGAGATGCAGTTCGGCGCAACGGACGATCAGCGGCTCCAGCACATGAGGGGCGAGGCGGGCGAGCTCGAACCGCTGGCGGTGAATTTCGTCGAAAAAGTCCGCATCGCGGATCAGCGCGACCTTGACGGCCTCAGCGATGCCCGCGCGCCGGTCGGCAGTGGGCGCGCCGCTCAGCAGGTCGAAGTCGTTGACGACCGCGAAGGGCGGCACGAAGGTGCCGACGAAGTTCTTCCGGCCGTGCCAGTTGACCGCGTTCTTCACGCCGACGCCGGCGTCGTTCTGGGCGAGCACCGTCGAGGGCATGCGGATGAGCCGCAGGCCCCGATGGGCGGTCGCAGCGGCGAAACCCACCGCGTCGAGCACCGCGCCGCCGCCGATCGCGACGACGTAACTGTGCCGGCATAGTCCGAAGTCCTGCGCCATCGCATAGAGCGCATCGACCTCGCGCAGTCCCTCCTTCGACGTTTCTCCGCCGCGCACGATCCACGCGGGGCCGGCGAGCCCGATCGTGTCGGCATGGGAATGCGCATAGTGCTCGATCGCGCGCAGCAGCCCCGGCCGGGCCGCTGCGAGACCGGAATCCACCGCGAACAGCACTTGCGCCGCGCGGCCGCGCCCCGGCTGCCGGATCAGGTCCGCAAGAACCGTATTGGACGGTTCGAACGCGTGACGCGTGAAGCAGACCGGATAGCTGTAGCGAACGGCAAATGATTGCTCGATGCGATGTTCCAGCATGCGGATCTCCGTGCGAGAAACGTGTTGCGTCTCGTCGTGGCACAGCCGTCACCGATGAAGACGGGCGGCGGCGCGGCCTGTCAGTTGGGAACGAATTCGTCCACGCGCGGCGTTTGACCGCGAAGAACCGAGTTGTCGGCGAATAGTTGTCGCTGATCGAGCCGCGGCGTCTGGTCCAGCGCGGCGACGTCGACCTGCTGCGACTGTGCATACGCCTGCAATGCGTTACCCCACGTGACCGCTTCGACAGCGGCGAGCGGAATGCCGCGTTCGAGCATCAGCCGCGCGGTTTTCGGCACCGACAACGGATCGCTGACGCCCCAGTCGGCCGAACTGTCGACGATGATCCGTTCCGGCCCGTACTGCCGGACGACCTCGACCATCCGCTCCGAACCCATCTTGGTGTTCGGATAGATCGTGAATGCCGCCCACGCGCCAGAATCGAGCACGCTGCGTACGGTCTCTTCGTTGTTATGATCGATAACCAGCTTCGTCATGGGGATGCCGTGTTCGCGTGCAACCTCGATCGAACGCAGCGTGCCGCCTTTCTTGTCGCGATGCGGCGTGTGAACCATCACGACCATGTCGTGTTCGCGCGCGATATCGAGCTGTGCGCGATAAGCGAAATCCTCCGCTTCGGTGATCTCGTCGTAACCGATCTCGCCGATCGCAACGACGCCTTCCTTCAGCGCGAATTGCGGAATCACTTCCAGCACTTCGCGCGCGAGCTTTTCGTTGTTCGCTTCTTTCGAGTTCAGCCCGATCGCACAGTAATGCGCGATGCCGAACTGCGAGCAGCGAAAGCGCTCCCAGCCGACCAGACTCGAGAAGTAGTCGATGAAACTGCCGACATTGGTGCGCGGCTGCCCGAGCCAGAACGCCGGTTCGATGACGGCGCGCACGCCAGCGGCGGCCATCGCCTGCAAGTCGTCGGTGGTGCGCGAGCTGATGTGAATGTGGGGGTCGAAGAATCTCATGACCGGTCCTCTTGTAGTGGCGACAGAAAGCGGAATGTGCGCTGTGTGAAGCCGTCCTGGCGGGCTTGTTCGATGAAGGGCGTGTGAGTGTTGAAGGCGGTGCGCAGCCAGTGGCGCTCGGCGGTCAATGCGCCGGCCCGGGCGATAGCGAGCAGGGCGCCGCGCTTGCCTTGCTCGTCGCCTTCGGCCAGTTCCTTCTGCAATGCGCGCAGCCCGCGCTCGCCCGCGTACGGACCGAGGCAAAGCCATGTCTGCGGCGACACCGAGCGGCCCGCGCTGCGCCGTTCGTCGGCGAGATCGAGCGCCATCCGCGCAAGCTCGGCGGAGAGCCGTCGATCGAGGCCGTCGACGCGCCAGAGCGGTGCGTCGATGAATACGGCCTTGATCACGAGCTGACGCCAGGCGACGTCGTCGAAGTGTTGCGCCGGGTAGGGCGAGTCGAGCGCCACGGCCTCGAACAGCGAACGCATGTTGGAGCGACAGCCCTCGCGTGCACGCCAGATGAAACGTTCGCCGCGCGGCAGCAGCGGTAGCGCACGGTAGAGCGCACACGATTCGCCGTGGTCCGCGAACTGGAAGCCATGTTCGAACGCCGCGGGGAAAGCGTCGCCCTCACTGTCGGGGGACGCGAGCAGCAACGCGATACGCAGCGTTTCCAGCAGGCTCCACTGCGCCGGATTCCAGCCGGGAACGCTGGCGTTCAGCGGGCGCAACTCGTCGGGAGTCAACGCCAGCGCGACGCCGGCACGAGCGTGGCGACTCGCGAGCGCGAGCAGTTGCGCAAGACGCTGCATCGATACGCCATTGCGTATCTCATTCGTTGCACTCGACCGGAAGGTGTTTGCTTCGTGCGAAAGACGCGCGCAGAGAAGCGCGGAAAGCGCTTCAGCGGCGTCGAATCGCATCGGGGTATCCATGATTCATTGTCGATTGCGTACCGATGTTGTTGAACGCGCTTCCTGTCCTGCGTGGACGAGAAGCGCGGGGAGCGGCGTGAGGCGCTAGTTGCCTTTGGGTCCTCCGCGCAGGCTGCGGCTGAGTTCCGTTTGCGTCATGGTCTTCAGGGAAAGGGTGACCTCTTCCGGCTGCTGAACCGCGGCCGCTGTCTGCGTGCGCAATCCCTTCTTCAGCAGACGCACGCGCGACGGCAATTCCGCCGCGTGATCCTTCGGCGAATCGAGCCACGCGTACAACAGCGAACGCATGCCGGCGCTCATGTCTCGCGTGATCGGCATGAAGCGGAAATGCTCGAAGGCCGCCGGGTCGGTCAAGCGCTTGATGATGGTTGTGTACGCACGTATCTGTTCGGGATCGTCGAGGCGCAACCAGTTATCCATGCAGGGCGCCATCGCGTTCCAGTTCGACAGCACGTACTTGTACACATTGGGCCAGGTGGGCGGCAGCGCTGCGATCTTGGAGTCGGCGGGCAGCACGCGCACATACATGTAGGTATCGAGCTGCGTGTTCAGCGAGCTCACCGTCTGGGACGGAAAGCTGGGCACGTACGCCGTGATGCCCGGCGCCGCGGTGGACAACGATAGTTTCGCGATACCCGTGGCGTCGGTCGTCATCGGGATGCTCTTTTCGACCTTCGATCCGTCGGACGACATCTGATTCAACTGAAAGGCGACACCGTTGCCGGCCGGCACGCCGTGCTCGTACACCTGGAGCGACGCCGAGGTCGACGTTTCCTGGTCCGCGTAGAAGTTCGGCATCAGCGGAATCGCACGAAACGCCTGTTCCAGGAGGATCGGCCCCTGCACGGTATTCACCTGGAGATTCAGCCCGGCTATTTTCTGCGCCATACCGGGCGCGAGCGGCAGGGTCACGAGCCCCGCACTGGCCTCGTAAGCCGTACGGTCATACGACTTGTACGGAATCGATCCCAACTCCTGCTGGACCGCGCCCGACTGATCGACGGCCACGACGGAGAGCCTGCCGAGATCCAGCTTCGTCAACGCCACATCGATTTCCGGCACGCTATTCGAAAGGTCGATGACGAGCGAGTCGGCGTTGCAGCGTGCCGAGGCGGTGCCTACCGCGGGAGTCGCCCCTACCTGAATGAGCGCGCGGTCGCCGGGTTCGTGAACCGGCTCGTTCTTGCGCCACAAGCCCACTACGCCGACGATCAGGCTGCGGGCCGGATTCGGCTGAAAGCCGCCGCCGGTGATTTTGTCGGCCAGCTGCTGCGCCTCCTGCGCCATGGCCGGCGATGCGTTGGTCAGTGCCGCGTTGTCGTAGTAGATCGTCCGATAGGCATTGAACCGGACGGTCAAGCCCAGCACGTCGTCGGCTTTCAGCGCGTTTTGCAAATCGGCGAGAATGCCCGAGTCGAGTGCGTTGATGCGCAGGCCGTCCGCCTTTGCGAAGCAGGTCGTCCAGATGACCGACGCGATGCCCGCGATCGCGGTGTGTTTGGACGTATTGCGGCCGAAGTTGATTTGCCGCGCAGTGATCCGCGACGTGCGTGGCAACTGGATGCTGTAGCCACCCTCGACTCCGAATAGCATCGAATCGAAATAGAGCTGCGAGCTAACACTGCCGAACGGTTCGAGGTCGACAAGCATGCCGGTGAAATTCACTGCGCTGGTCGCGAACGGATCGTCGGTTTGCGTTCCATGGCCGCGATCGAACCCGCAGACGGCCGTCTCGTAGAAAGACGAACGATATGTGCCATGCGGGTTCCAGTTGCCTTTGGCCCCAATCTGGGCCACCGCGTTATCGCGGAATGCCTGAACCTCGTCCTGGATGGTCGGCAGGTTCTGCGGCAGGACGGTGGTGCAATCCGTCTCGTCATAGTTGGCGGGGTAGTTGTTGCTGGTCACCGGGTCCCACGACACGTTGCCCTTGAAGTAAATGCGAGGAATCTCGAGCACACTCATCATTTGTCTCCATGGAGGTTGGGCACGTAAATAAAGGCGGGACCGGCGAACTGACCGTTGTTCAACGGCACGGAGAAGGCATGCAGCGCGGCCATGCGCAGATCGAACATGAAACGCACTGCCTCGCCAAGCGCGCCTTCCACACCGGTCACGGCGCCCTGCAGTGCGTCGATCATCCGGGTGAACGCCGCGTTGCAGGCCGCTTGTGCCGCCTGCGCGGCGGCCGGCTCGTTCGAGAAATTGTGCAGGGCAGGGTCGGTGAGGTCGCGCCCGGCAGGCGGCCACGTCACTTCCAGGCGAGCCGGGCCCCACGTGTAGTCGGACTGGCTGTCGGGATCTCTGGTCAGCACGCGCTCGTAAAAGACTTCCCCGAAGCGGAAGTAGTGCGCGGGCTGGTCCTGGAAGTCGAGCGGATCGTACTCGCTGCCTTCGCTCGTTCCCTCGCCTTCAGAAACGATCTGTGTGATCGCCTTGTGCGCATCCGCGTAGTTGTTGACCGCGTATAGCTGCCCCGGAAAGAATTGTTTGTCGACGATCTGGTTCCGGTTCGGCGTCCATGCGCTCGGGGGCAGGGTCGCGAGGAACTTGTCGAGTGCGTCGTAGAACTGGCCGATCGTCACGGCTTTGGGCACCGCTTCCGCCAGCAGGGCAGCCGTCTTGACCGGATAGTCGGGCGGATTCTCCGGCTCTTCGATCGCCATGCCCTGCGCCAGTGCATCCCTGGAGAACGGATACAGGTGCACGGTTAGCGGCGTGTTGTTCGGACCGATATCGCCGGGCAGCGGCCCGGGGTACTGCTGCGCGTGGATGACCGGATTGCCGCCCAGCGCGTTCAGGATATTGCACGCGAGGCACATGTGGATCATCTCCTGCAGCGCCACCGAACGAATGAGTTGGGTCGCCTCCGGGTTGGTCTCCGGCGGGATGGAGTACAGCGCATAAAGAT
Source organism: Paraburkholderia tagetis (assembly GCF_022213065.1). GTDB lineage: Bacteria > Pseudomonadota > Gammaproteobacteria > Burkholderiales > Burkholderiaceae > Paraburkholderia > Paraburkholderia tagetis. Next base: position 5,768 of record NZ_JAKLJA010000061.1, on the reverse strand, counting down.
ACGGAGGCAATGTGCCGAATTCGACACCGATTGCGGTTTGCAGCAGGGATTGCGCATCTTCAACGCTCGTCAGCTTTGTAACGGCCAGGCGAATCACTTTGGCCTCCGTAAAGTTATTGCGGTGGTTATCGAAACAGCAGGTGGGTGTGCGCCGCAGCGCGACGGCTCAGGAGCCGAACTGGCAGACGGGGATAGGCTGTCCTTGCGCAAGCTGCGCGACGAGGTCCCACGTCGTGGCCGGCTCGGGCTTCGCGAACGAAAAGTCGTAGAAGTTCTGACTGACGATAGGCGCATTCGGCGGATCTGCCGGCCACCCGGAGAAATAGAACGACTGCGGCAGCCGGTACAGTGCGGGTTCGGCGCCGCTCGTCCTGTCTTCGGTCCAGTCGCTGTGGAAGGCATAGCCGAACAGCACCGCGCCGTCTTTGGTGCGGTCCGGACTGACGCCAACCTGGATCGGCGGACGATTTCCTTCGGGGCTCGTCCAGAACGAGTATCCCTGCACGCGTGAGCCGAGCCGTTCGCTGTCTCCCTTGCTGTAGGGCAGATGCTTGATGAAGTCGCGCATGGGCGGATGGTTCAGCGCCGAAAACAGGCACACGGCAACCATGGTGGCCGGGCGGTCTTCCTCGAACGTGAGGAAGTACGCATTGTCGCCGAGAGAGATGTACGCGCAACTATAGTGATTTGAACCAGGAAGGATCGGCAGCGCGCGGTCCTCGTAATACTCCATCATCGCGCCACGTTCGCCGTTTGGACCGACCCACGTACTGTCGTAATAGCTCGCGCCACTGGATACTTCGTAATCCACACCTTCCTTCAACGGATGCGGCGGGACGCCGTCATACGGCGGCGGATACTCGGCGTACTGGTTGTACACGCGGTACATCTTCCATTTCGCGGACCAGTAGAGCGGCAGGATCGGATCGGAAGGCTCGCCGGGCGCACGCCCATACAGGCAGTCCGGCGCAGCGCACGGGCTGTATTGTGGTGGATTGTGAACCCCGTAGGTCGGATAGATCGGAGCAGTGGATGTCTGCGTTGCAGACAATTTTTGTTCTAACTTCACCGCAGTGTCATTGGAGAGCTTTTGCATAATGCATGGTTATCCGATTTATATTCTGGAGAGGACGTCGTCTTTTAACTTTAGAGGATTTCTACACGAGCGTTTGGTCAAGTCAAGCTAGGGTTTTACATGTTATTAGGATTGCATATAATTCAGCGTGGATTGCGGATTTTCCTGATGCGACGGGGTCCGTTATCTGCCGGCAGTGAGCGTGGCTGCCGGCAGGAGCGGGACCAGAGTGTTCAAGTGACGATCATGTATTGGAGCCCGTCACGTTCAAGCCGCCGGCACCGCTGAATGTCAGGGTGTCGTTCGTATTCAGAACGTTGTCCCATGAGCTTCCTCGGGACGTCACGATCTGCGAGCCGTTGGAAAACTCGCCATCGGAACTCGACGAGACGACGAGGCCGTTGAGATACGGATTCTGTGGATTGCCGTACTCGACCGTTTGCCGCCCACCGGCCGGTAATGAAACCGTCACAATCGGACCTGACTGACCCGGATCCGAACCCAGGCGGGAAACAAACTGAACGGAAAGTGCGAGGCCACTCTGGTTGATGAGTTTCTTGTAAGCCATGATCGGGTCTCCTTCATCGCAGTGTTGCGCGTTGAACTGCGGCCGTTGCGGAAACGACCCTCCGCGATCGCGCCGCAGTTCGCGTCCACGAGAGGGGCATCGCGGCGCGGCCCGTTGGCGGGGATGCGTCGCGCTACGAGATCTGTCCGCCTGATCCTGTCAGGGTGAAGAGAGGGAGCGCATGGCCATAAGGCATGCGGCCTTGTGGATCGCGTGGACCCTGTGTCCGGTCGGCGCTATCCGCAATGCTTTGGAGAGGTTGAAATCGCTGGTCTCGAGGAATCGCCGTCTGGTCTGGACATGCCCCTGATAGTCCCGCGTGACGAACTTCTTCAAATGCCCTGTTGGACCATGGAGATTCGTGGTCCCCAAGGTTTTGTCGCTGTCTTTTCTTCTGACAAAAATATAGTCGATGCGGCGAGCCTGGCAGGAAGCTTCAAGGCGCTCCTATCCAGGTTGATAGGTGCCGCGCAGGGCAATGGATTCTTTTTACGCGGTTTGGCTATTGGCCTTTTAGAAAAATCCATTTCCTTGCGTGGAAAAGCATTGAAATTCCCAATACGCATTAAATCCTGGTGTCGCCGAATGCGAGCGATTGCAATAAGCGCCTCATGAGAAGTATCTCTATACTGCCAGGCCGAGCAAGAACCGCGACATAGACGATGGCCGTATTGAAACCGCTGGAACTGACGAAGGAAGAACGTAGCGAGCTTGAGGTTCTGGCGAGAAGCCGCCGTGATTGGCGAACTCGAGACAGGTCCCGGACGATTCTGATGTTCAGCAACGGCGTGCCCGCCAAGGAGATAGCCAGGCGGCAGGAGTTGACGTTGGAGGCGGTGTACGAGAGGCGCTATCGTTGGTTGGACAAAGGCATGGCCGGGCTGTCGGACGCGCCGCGTAGCGGTGCGCCGTCGAAGCTGTCGCCGGAGCAGGTCGAGCAGTTGAAGGTGTGGGCGACGCAGGAGGCGCTGACGGCACCGGAACTGCTGGCACGACTCGAAGAAAAGTTCGGGATTCGGGTTCATCGCAATACGCTGACAGGTGTTCTCAAGCGAGCGGGGCTGGTGTGGAAGCGCACCCGGCATAGCTTAAAAAAAAGCGGGACGAACAACGGTTCCGACAAGCCCAGTCTGAAATCGGGGCATTGGTCCAGCAAGCCCAGCGTGGCGAAATCGAACTCGCCTACGTAGACGAAGCCGGCTTCGCGCAAGCGCAACCGAATCGAAGTGCCTGGACACCCGTCGGGGAGCAACACATGATTGACGCCCGGCGGGGTAAGCGTCTGAACGTGGTCGGAGCACTGCTGTCCTCGGGAGGGCTGTTTGCAGTGAAGTTGTGGGAGACGATGACCTCGATGCTGTTTGCCGGATTTCTCGGCCTTCTGGTCGAACACGTTGGCAAGCCACTGACCGTGATTCTCGACAATGCATCGGTCCACACGGCCCGCGCACTGCGGCCTTATCTCCGACTGCTACGAGCGAAAGGCTTGACGTTGTACTTCCTGCCACCGTACAGCCCGGAGCTCAATCGCATCGAGAAGCTCTGGCACAAGATGAAATACGAGTGGCTGGCCTTCAAGGCCCGCGACACCCCAACCCTTGAAGCCGATGTCGATGTAATCCTTCAGGGGTTCGGCGCAGATTATAGATTCACTTTTTGTTGAGGGCTTATTGCGGCACGAGATCTGGCGGAGCGCCGTCTGGTGCGTATCTTGCCAAGGGAGCGCCCTGAAGACGATATTATTTATGCCACTTACCCTCGCTCCCGGTTTGCATCTCACAGTATCCCGAGTCTCGTTTTATGTCGAGCGATGGCTGGCAGTGGGCCTACGGTCGTGCTTGAAGGGTTGGATAGCTCGGCATATTATTTGTCTGGACGCTATCCGGGTGAGGCGTCAGGGGCTGTGAACGTGCAGATCCCGCTACGAACGCAATCGAGTGTCGAGAGCTACATCGCGAGGCACGAATGGCTCGCGGTGCGCCTAGAACGTTGTCCGTTGCATCCCTCTGGCGGTTGCTCATTCGCCCGTCATGGCACTTATCCGCGCACGACACCATCGGGGATACGCATTGCCAGGTGGTACTGCCCGGAAGGACACCGAACTTTCAGCCTATTGCCAGATTTTCTCGCGGCAAGACTGCCTGGGCTGCTTGCCACAATCGACGCTGTCGTCGCAAGGATGCCGCGTATGCGTAGCACGGAGGCCGCTGCCGATGTGCTGCGGCGGGACGACGTGAGCCTACCTGCGGCTGTACGTTGGTTGCGCCGCCGGTTGCGTGCAGTTCACGCGGCGCTGCAGGCAGTAGCTTCCCTGCAACCACCACTGCCTTCCGGCACGCCAGCAGAACTCGGCGCGCGATGTACGCTCCTGGAGCTAAGGCGCACGCTATCTTCTCAGACACTGAGCGAACTGCCGGCGCCACTGGGCTTTCTGCGACTGCAGCGGGGCGTATCGGCCCACGGTGCGCTTGACCAACAAGACATGGGGCCTGGCAGTCGGCATCAACCGATTTATCCTGCGACCGTCCCCTGCGAGCAACCAGTATGCAGCTTGAACCACCCATTTCACATCGACCCGGACCGTGTCCGACGACGGTCGAGATCATTGATGTGTGGCGTCACGACCGCTCCGTAAAGGACGCCAGCGCTAGCGTGTATCTCCGATGGATCGGACGCTTCAGGGCTTATTGTGAACAGCACGGCTTGGATGAGCAGGCTCAGTTGACTCTCGATGGTGCGCGTCGATTTGCCAATTGGTATTGCCACCGGCATGCTTTAGACCCCGATGCAACAATGAGCGCCAGGACTGCCGTTCATGAACTGAATCGTGTCTATTGTGTGCTCGGAAGGGAAGTGCCGCCCTGGCGGGTTGCTCAGGTAACTAGACTCCCCGCGACGGCGGTGGTGCGCGCATATGGAGATTACCTCGTAGCCCATCGTGGCAGCCCGCCTACTACTGTGCACAAGAAGCTGACTCACATAGGTTATTTTCACGAGCATCTTCGTAAGTGCGGCCACACTTGGCGCTCCATGAGCCTAGCTGATATCGATTCGTTTCTCATTGACTGTAGTCACCGATACGCCCGAACCACGACAGCCGATATTGCCAGCAGCATCCGGTCTTTTTCACGCTTTCTGTTTTCCAGCGGCCGTAGCCGACACAACCTGGCAGATTCAGTGATTGCCCCGGTTCAGCTAAAGTACGAACGCCCATATCGGGCGTTGGCGTGGGAGGACGTGCAACGGCTACTCCATGCCGTGAACCGGTCAAATCCGTGTGGCCTGCGCGACTACGCGATGCTGTTGATGATGAGCACCTATGGCTTTGGCGCGGGAGAAGTGATTGGGCTGAAACTGGACGATATCAACTGGAATGCTGCTACATTGCGCGTGATTCGACCGAAGACCAAGGTCGCCTTTACATTACCGCTGTTACCTGCCGTCGCGAGGGCAGTGGCTCGCTATCTTCGCGACGGGAGACCACCACATGTAATGACCCGCTATCTGTTTCTTCAGTCCAAGTTGCCATTCGCCCCTTTGACTGGCTCAGCCATCAGATACATGGTGGTCAAACACGCCACCACGGCCGGCGTGGCAGCTCCCTTCCTGGGCAGCCACGTGTTGCGTCACTCGAACGCTTCCCGTCAGATCGACCTTGGTGCAGACCCGCAAGTAATCTCGGATATTCTTGGCCATCGTGATCCTGACTCCATTTCTGCGTACGTGCGCATTGCAACGGAGACGTTGCGCGACGTTTCACTGCCGGTGCCAACATGAGAACGCTCGTGACTGCGGAAGGTATCGCGCGTGATGTCGCGGACTTTCCCAGATTTCGACGTGCAATGGGCGTGCAATATTGCCGCGGTGAATTCGTACTCAACGGTTTTGTGCGATTCATGGCCAATCAATGCGGCGAACAGCCTGTGGCACTTGATGAGGCCGTCCGGAGATGGTTGTCACGTGTCGCCGGACGCAAGGCGGTCACAGTAAGCCAGGAATTTGGGGTGGTTCGTCAGTTGTGCCTCTACAGGCGCCGCAACCATCCTTCCGGATATGTTCCCGAGCATGCGCTCGCGCCAGTCAAGGAATCGCCGTTTCTTCCATACATCTTCTCGCAGAAGGAGG
>NZ_JAKLJA010000060.1 GCF_022213065.1 Paraburkholderia tagetis | reverse complement strand
CTCCGACGGTCGTTCTGTCCACTTTATCGGTTCACCAAATGGACATCCTGCTGACTGCAGATCCCAGTATTTTCAAGGCTCCGGCTGATGTCCATTGTTTTTCTCTTGCGCGTACCCACCGCAATCGCAAGTTCTGCATACGACCACCTGCGCCCGGCACCGGGCGCACAGGAACAAACGGCCTGAGTCCAGCATCGGCGCCCCCGTATACGCCGAACGCACTCACTATCGACGGTAACGGCAGGCCGTGCCATACTGGCGCGGCACCGTACCTGTACGGTGAGTTGTGTGGGGCCCGGCACCGCTCGAACCTGGCAGTTTGAGGTGTCGGGCCTGTTTTTTTCGGCGCTGTGTTCTCAACGCCGTTCTTCTACCTCATTCCGGATTCGCCGTCACGCGTCGTGCGTGTATGCGCTCGCCCTACGGGCTCCCGCATACACGCACGACGTAGATACGCCTGCCTGCATTGCCAGTAACTCAGGAGTTAAACGAGACGCATTTCTTTCTGTAAAACCACGACGCCGCCATCTTTTGTCGCATCCCCACCGCCGTTCACACCTGGCAATCGGCGATGGCGCGATGGGCTTCTGGGCCGCGTTGGAAGAAGTGTTTCCCACGACGCGCGGCCAGCGCTGCTGGTTCCACAAGATGGGCAACGTCCTGAACGCGCTGCCGAAGTCACAGCAGGGCAAAGCCAAAGCAGATCTGCAGGCCATCTGGATGGCCGCCACGCGAGCCGACGCGTATGCGGCGTTTGATCGTTTCGTGACGGTCTACGCGGCGAAATATCCGAAGGCCACGGAAACGTTGAAGAAGGATCGGGAGAACCTGCTGGCTTTCTACGACTTCCCGGCCGAACACTGGCAGCACCTGCGCACAACAAACGCGATCGAGTCGACGTTCGCGACGGTGCGCCACCGTACTACGCGTACGCGCAACTGCGTGTCGCGACCGACATTCCTCGGTCTGGCATTCAAGCTGATCGAGGAAGCCGAGAAAACCTGGCGCCGGATTAATGGCCCCGAACAAATCCAGCTGTTGCTGGAGGGCATTGCCTTCCAGGACGGCGAGCCGGTGCAAGACGATCAACCGGGTCAGCAGAAACTCGCCGCTTGACGTCGCCCGCTATCAATGGCCCATACACCAGACTTGACCTTATCTCGTTACGCTTGCGGAACTTGCCTTGCCCCCACACCGCACGGCTGCTGGCAGTGTCGATTCCTGCCGTGTCGCCACGGTGAACCGTCTACTGAAGGGTACGTTGTCTCCGAAGCTTCGCACCCGATCGTTACCAATCACGCACGTCCGGATAGGCAACTGTTGGTCGTACAACAGGTCACATTTCGACAGATCCCGAATGTGACAAGGCAAGATAAGGCTTTGCCGTCAACCACATCGCCGTTTTACGTCCGGCGGACGGCGACACGTGTCGCACGTAGTATTGAATAATACATACTTCGGGCGATCGCGATGAGAGAAGATGTCGACGAATTTGACGCGTATCTGAATCATCTGGCGCAGGCGTTGGGGCACGCCGATCGCCATGCCGGCCTCAAGGGTTACTGTTCGGGCCTGGTATTGCCGTTGTCACGCAAGAGCGTCGAGCCGATGGCTGCGCATATTGACCCGCTTCACGCGAGTGCGAAACACCAGTCACTCCACCATTTTGTGGCCAAGGCAGAATGGTCTGACCGGGCGGTTCTGCAGCGGGTACGCGAATGGGTGATGCCTGCGTTGGGCCTGCAGGCTGCCGAAGAGGCTGGCTATTACTGGATTATTGACGACACGGGCTTCCCGAAGAAAGGCAAGCATTCGGTCGGCGTAGCGCGGCAATACTGTGGGCAACTGGGGAAACAGGATAACTGCCAGATCGCCGTGAGCCTGTCGATCGCGACGCAACGCGGCAGCCTGCCGATTGCATGGCCGCTGTATGTCCCCAAGGAATGGATTGACGACCGGGAACGAGCGCGTCGCGCGGGCATTCCTGACGATCTCACCTTCGAGACCAAGCCACAGATTGCGCTGGCCCAACTTCGCGAGGCTATGGCATCCGGTGTTGCACCGGGCATTGTGCTTGCCGATGCCGGGTACGGCGACGAAACCGCTTTCCGGGAAAGCGTAACTGAACTGGGTTTGTTGTATGCAGTAGGGATCCGGCCGGGGACCTCTGTGTGGGCGCCTGGTACGGCGCCGCTGCCGCCCAAACCCTGGAGTGGGCGCGGTCAGCCACCGAAATTGTTGCGCCGTGCGCCCGGCCATAAACCGCTCGTGGTGAAGGAACTGGCCATGCAATTACCCATGAACGCCTGGCAACCCGTAACCTGGCGGGAAGGCACCAACGCAGCACTTTCCTCGCGCTTTGCCGCCGTACGGGTTCGTCCCGCACATCGCGACTATTGGCGAAGCACCGTTCGCGACGAAGAATGGCTGCTTATTGAATGGCCTGATGGCGATACGGAGCCGCTTAAATATTTTCTCACTACTGCGCCCGCGGAGGCGACCCTCGAGCAGCTTGTGTTCGTGACCAAAATGCGCTGGCGCATCGAGCGCGACTATCAGGACCTGAAGCAGGAGTTCGGGCTCGGTCATTATGAAGGGCGCGGCTGGCGTGGATTTCACCATCACGCCACACTGAGTATCGCTGCGTATGGGTTTCTGATGGCTCAGCGACTCAAAATACAATCAGAGGGACGTGGTAAAAAAAACTTCCTTGAACGCGCGCTGCCTGCCCTTCCCCCGGATTACATCCCCCGGGGCAGTCCAGCGCGCTCAGCGCCACGTTCCTGATTCCATTACTACGTTGCGCATCCTGCTTGGACAAAGGCTCATGCAACGATGGCACTCTTCCTGTACAACAATAGAGCATGCAACTAATTTTGTGACACAGTCGTACTAGGGCGCGGTGCCGGAAAAGGGATCAGCGCTATGCTGCCAGATATCCGCCGTCAACCGGTACGACGGCGCCCGTCATGAAGGACGCCGCCGGCGCGCACAGGAATGCGACGACTTGCGCGATATCGTTTGGCTGGCCCCAGCGCTTCATCGGCGTGCGATCGAGGATCGCTTGCGAACGGCCCTCATCTTTCTGCAACGCCTCGGTCAATGGAGTCGCAATCCAGCCGGGAGCCACCGCATTCACGCGGATACCGTCGCCCGCGTAGGCGATCGCAAGCGACTTCGTCAGTTGGACGACACCGCCCTTGCTCGCGCTGTACGCGGGTACTAGTCCGCCGCCAAAAAAACTCAGCATGGAAGCTGTGTTGACGATCGCTCCACCGCTTGCTTTGAGTCGCTCGCGCGCCGCCGCGCAGACGCGCATCGTGCCACTGAGGTTCACGGCGATCACGCGCTCGAAGACATCAATGCGATGCTCGTCACCGCGCAGGATCATGCCGGCGCAATTGACGAGCATGTCAATCGATCCGGCTGTCTCGACGAGCGACGCGACGCTTGCGTCATCACTAACGTCCAGTTCGACGATCTCGATACCGGCGCCGAGCGCCTCGCGCTGGGCTTCGGTTGGAGCGACGCCTCCGGAGATCACACGCGCTCCGAGCCGCGCGAAGCATTGCGCAATGCCGGCGCCGATGCCCTGCGTACCGCCCGTCACGACGGCGGTCTTGCCTTTGAAAAGGTCTGTTTGGAAGGTCATATTGGTCAGGAGAAGTCGGAAACGGGGATGGTCGAGACAGCGGGTTCGCTATCCTCAATCCTGGCTCTTACGATAAACATATAAACCAGCGCCGCGGCGAAAGAGACCATCGCACTAATAAGGAAAGCGTTGACGAAAGAGTGTGTCCGGTCCACAACGATGCCGGTCACGAATGGCGCAAACGATCCGCCAAAATAGCCGCCGAAATTCTGGATACTGGCGAGTGAGGCCACCATGTGACGTGGCACCGCGAACGTGGCCAGCGTCCAGCACGCGCCGCTTGCCAGATTGACGAAGTACATCGCGGCGCACAGGTAGATCATCGCGAGCGTCAGATTCGGCGTGAAAGCGGCGGGCACAGTGAACGCCGCGGCGCCGACGAGACCTACGCAGATCGGCCACTTGCTACTGGTCATGGGTGGCACTCCGCGGGCCATCAGACCATCGGACACGAAGCCGCTTGAAAGCATGCCAAGCGTGCCAAACAGGTAGGGAATGGCGACGAGCCAGCCGGTGTTCGCGATGGAAATATGCCGTTCATGCTCAAGATACGCGGGCAGCCAGGTGAGATACAGCCACACCATATAGATCACGCCCATATTGCCGAAGATCATGCCCCACGTGGTTGTCTTGGTGAACAGGTTGCGCCACTCGCGCATCGTCATACGGCGTTCGGCGCGCTGCTCCGGCTCGCCCGCGCCAAGAAAAGCCACTTCTTCGTGCTCCAGCGGGACCTTTCGTCGATCCCGATAGACGAGGTACCAGCCGATCGATACGGCGATGCCCAGCAGGCCCATCACGACGAACATCGTCCGCCAGCCGAAGACCAGCATGATGACGGTGAGCAGGGGTGGGGCAATGGCCGGTGCAATGGTCGAGGAGGTGATGAAGATGCCCGTTGGCCGCCCGCGTTCGTGTACCGCGAACCATTCGCTGACGACTTTGGCGCCCGCAGGGAAGTTCGGCGCCTCGCCCAACCCCAGCGCCACCCGAGCCACGAGGAATTGCGGCAGGCTCGAAACAAGACCGCCGCACAACTGCGCGCTCGACCAGACAAACATGCCGAGGCCCAGCATCACGCGCGCGCCGAAGCGATCTAGCAGCATGCCAATGGGTAGTTGCGAGAACGCATAGGCGAACGAGAACGCCGACAGCAGCAAACCCATCTGCGACGCAGAAAGGCCAAGCTCGTGACTCACGGAGTGGTTCGCGATCGAGAGGGTGCTTCTGTCCAGATAGTTGACGGTGCCAGCCAGTGTCAAAAACGTGATTGCGACCACCTGAATATGTTTGAGGCGGGATGTTTTCTTAAGCATGGTTGTCTCCTCCGATGCTTTATTTGTGCCTTTGGGTTCGGTCGGTGTTGTCCTGTGTTATCGGACGAACTGATCGACGTAGTCTTCGCCCAGACCCACCGCTGTAAAGTGTTTGCGGCACATGTCGACCTTGGTGAAGACGTCTTCATAGCCGGTGTAGTTGCCGTACGGGTCGCAGTAGAACATCACGCCGTTGACCTGGAAGTAGGTGATCATTTCTTCCACATCCTCCGGGACGTAGAGCGTATGGGTCTCCCCGGGCGGCTCGAATACATAGCTGCCCTCGGTCGCTTCCCATTCATGCTCGAGGTAGCGCCAGCGCCCCTTAAGGACCATACCGTGGACGGCTTGCGGGTGCCGGTGGCGGCTCAATACGCCCGACTTGCGTACGCGCAGCAGATTCATCCAGTAACCGGTCGATACGTTCAGGCAGAGCGGCCGGAACCAGACATTCTCCGCCTGAGGAACCCAGAGGCACTCGTCCTGAGGAATCGCCGAGCCAACGACGATCTCCTTCGCCGCTTCCTTGGGAAAGGGCAGTTGATACGGCGTCATTGCATCCGCCGAAGGTTTGGCTGCAGCCATTCGTTGGCTCCTTTTCACTCTTGTGTAACATCGGCGCTGGCGCATGCGTGGGTTGGGAAGCCGCTGCGCCGGCTGAAGGGAATCGGTAATGGTCGTCGTCGCATGCAGCACGAGCACACATGCAAGCAGCGCGGGCCACGCGTCATCACTGCGCGCGACGCTTTGAAGTGGTTACGTCGCTACACGCTTATTGCCGACCACGGCCCGCGAACAGGGCCCCAGGACCGGACCGTCGCCCGCGACGGTGGTGCGACGAAACACGCGACGATACTTGCTCATGTCATAGGCTTCCGCTTTATGCAGCATCGTCCGGTTATCCCACACGACCAGATCGCCTTTCCTCCACTCATGGAAGTAAGTGAACTGCGGCTGCGAAACGTGTTCGACGAGTTTCCTGTGCAGCGCCTGGCCTTCTTCCAGCGTCAAGCCACTGATCTCGTTTCCGGCGTTCGCCGTGAAATACAGTGAGCGCTCGTTGCCGCGCTCTGGATGGACGCGCACCAGCGGCTGGCTTACCGGGGGCACGCTCTCCTTCTCGTGTTTTGAAACCGGCGGCAGCTCCGGGAACAGGCGCCGGCCGAATTCGTATGTGTGAACCATGTGAAGCGGTTCGATCTCGTCCCGGAGCGCCTCGGGCAGCGCAGCATAGGCCGCGATCATGTTGGAGAAGCCGGTGCGCCCGCCCGGCGCGCCTTTCGGCATGACTTCAATGCCATAAAGCAGCGATACGTATGCCGGGACATACCGGTAGGAACTATCGGTATGCCAGCGAGCATTAACCTTCTGGTAAATCACGCGAAAATCGGTTTCAGGCAAGTTCTGTCCATCCGCCGAGACGTTCGCAACGTGGTAGACGGTGGGGGCCGCCACGGTCTTGTCTTCCTCTGGAAAGTCTTCCAGTGGGCCCCAGAGCTTCGAGAATTCGATTTGCTCTGCCTCGGTGAGTGTCTGGTCGCGAAAGCAAAGTACGCCGTACTTCGCGATTGCGCGCTTCATTTCACTGATGATTTCCTGGCTCACCGGCTTCGAGACATCCAGTCCTGTTACTTCAGCGCCGAGCGTGTCTGCCAAGGGCGAAATTGCATAGTTCTTAGTTGCAGCGTCCATCGTCTTCTCCAAGTGGCTTCATCTGGAATTCCGCTGGCATGTGGCTGGCATGCCAGCGTTAGGGGCATGTTAAGACCACAATCCTGTCACCGACAATCGAGAGTAAACCCTCAATTGCGGTGCAGCATAAGCTACGTGAAAAACGCTTGAATTACTCGCGGCCCAAGTGCTGCGGCAGCGTCGCGTGTGCGAACTCGACCAGATAGTCGATGAGCCGGTTCGATGCGGTACTCGCGAGGGCAGGGTCGCCCAATGCCATTGCCGCTACAAGATCCGCGTGCAGTGGGCCAATCTGGAGGAGAGCGGTTTGGGGGTCGTGATGATAAAACCAGAAACGACGCGATACCGTATGCAACGTCGACGCCAAGGCTGCAGCGGTAGCGTTGCGGGCCGCTTTCGAAAGCAACTGGTTGAGCTCGGCATCAAGGCGCAGGAATTCGCGCACGTCGTTCGCGGCGATCGCCCTTCTGGTGTGTTCGAGATTCTCGGCGAACCATCTGCGCTCTATTGCACTCGAGCGGCGTGCCGCAGCGGAACTCAGCAGCCTGTCGAGTTCACGCCGGGTTTCCAGGACCTCGAATTGTCGGCGAACATCAATGGTGGTTACGACAACGCCACGCCGCGGGATGATGTCCACAAGGTATTCCCGCGCCAGCCGCTGTAGGGCTTCGCGAATCGGCGTAGTGCCGATGCCAAGTTGACGACTCAGGATCGACTCGGATACGAGCGAGCCGGGCGCGAGTTCCAGAGTGACGATCATTTCCTCCAGCCGCCGGTACGCTTCCTGATTCAGCGTGGTGCTCGATCGCAGCCCCGTTTCGGCGATGTCTGTCGTTTCGTTCATGTCCGTAAGGTGCACCACGGCGCAATGCTCCTAAAGCAAGCGGTAGAATGTTTCGCAAGATGCGTCAAGCTCATAGCTTACCTTAGCGCGGACCTCTATATGTGTTACGCACAACGCCTCATCGCCCGCAGGCAGATAACCATCCTGATCGCCAATGAGCCCATGCCGCATGTTTTGCCACCCCATGAGCGAACGAGAACCTGGCTCTGCGACTGACAAATATCATGCCGGTAGCTGCCGCTCGCTCCACGCGGGCGACTGACCGCAGCGGGTCGACTTCCATAGTTGGCTTCCAGAGTAGTGGCGCGCAATCATCGGCGAGCGTCTAGTTTTCCATATCAGCCAAGAACGGTCGATCGACAACGGCGCCTGGATCGCTGTCAATCGGGGCGCATTCACCAAATTGGTAGTTGCGGTCCTGAACGTTCCGGTACGTAGAATTTTGACTATCACGTGGTGGCGCATGCGTGACTACCTAGCCCAATAGTTGCGTAGGCCGTCCGATGTTGACTCATGCTAGTCTCCGAAGACGAAAGGGAGGCTTTCATGCAACGAACGATCGCGTACCGCGGCTTCGAGATTCAGGTCGAATTGACTCCGGCTGCTGATGAGGACACCTTTGACGTGACCTTTCAGATAAAGGGCGCCACAAACCTCGAAGTGCTCGGCGCGCGGGGAGGCCGCATCTGGTTGCGCAACGGCCCTTTTACTGAGCGATGGGCCTATCTGGTAGCCGAAATCGCCGGCAAAGCTGCTATCGACGTGTTACTCGGCCCCGTCGACTGATTCCATGTTTGTTTCCCGACGCAATACACCCAGTGATCGCATAGGGGACGGCTCCTAGCCAAGTTCGGCGGTATGCTCTCGTGCAAAAAATAATCGGCTGCTCGTTCCTGAGCGGAATGCATGAGCCCTGTAGTGGGAAACATCTTTTGTTGCTATGCCCGGCAATGCATCTTCGGAATACCGGGCCCAACGCCACCCGCAATCAGCGAATCAGGGAGGATCCATGAAACTTCGCGTCGGATACGAACTGTCGTACGAGTGCCCACAGCCTACGCCGATGATGCTGATGCTGAACACGCATTTCTCGCATGCGAAGGATATCGTCGTGGCGGATCTGCTCGTAACCGATCCGCCGGTGCCGATAAGGCAGTATGGCTATTTCTGCCCATCCCCCGAAATCTGAAAATCCCCCTCAAACCCGTTCCTGGCAAGGCTTCCAGGGACTGCGGGATGGCGGCCCGGGCATCCTGAAGGCGGGATATCAGCCTTGCGCGTCGTCCTCTTCGGCTGCCGCCTGCAGCATGCGGGCCCAGTACTCGGGATCGGCGTAACGGGAAGCGAGTGCATCGATATCGACGGGCGTGGTCGCGGCACCGAAATCCATGGCGCCAAAGAGGTTGACGTGCCGCCAGGCGACCGGCGACATGCTGGCGATGAACGCCATCGCGGCCTGGTCGCCCATGGCACGCTTGTGCTCGTGAACCCGCGAGAGCAGCGCGGTGTTGTAATGGATGATGGCGTTGGCGATGAGGCGCGCGCACTCGTTCCACAGTTGCTGCTCGGCCTCGGTGTGCACGCGCAGCTTGCCGCCGTTGACGAAGGCGACGGCGCGGCGCAGCCGGTGATACGCTTCGCCCCGGTTGAGGGCCTTCTGTATCGACTGGCGCAGGCCGACATCGTTGATGAACTGCAGGATGTGGCGTGTACGGCAGAGGTTGTCGAGCTCCCAGAGCGCCTTTTTCGTCTGGTTCTGGCGCTTGTAGCTCGCAAGCTTGCGCACGATGGTGGCCTGCGAAACCTGCTTCTGCCCAAGCGAGGCCATGATCCGCTGGACGGCGGGCCATTCGCGGATGATCAGTTCGTCATTGGATTTGCGCGAGGGTTTGACGAGCCACTTGCCGTAGTGACCCGGTGCATGACGGCCAACGAGGCCGGAAAGTTTCTTGTGGAAGTCGCGATAGCGCGGCGCGAACTGATAGCCGAATGCATACAGGGTCCAGTAGTTCACCTGATTGGTACCGTGGGTGTCGGTGGAATGCAGCTGCGGGCGGATGTCGGAGGTGTTGTTGTAGAGCAGATCGAACACGTAATGGCTCTCGTGTTCGTGAGCGCCGAAGACGGTCAGGTTGAACGGCACGTGGTTGGCGACGGCAGTGTTGGCGCTGATACCCTTGTCGAGGCCGAAGTATTTTGGCGAATGGCGAGCCTGGAAGGTATCGAACTGGGTCTCGAAGCGCTGGCCATCACTGCTTGAATGGATCTGGTCGCCGATGTTGAAGAGGTGAAAGGCAGGCAGCTCCGCAGTCGCATTGCTGATCGCGTCATTAGCCGAGTGCACCGTTTCAACGCGCAGATAGTTGCGGGCGCAACTCACAAGCGAAGCGTAGCCCAGCCCCGAGATTTCGGCCATCTTGCGCAGCCCCATGTTGGTGCCCATCGCGATGATGCAGGCGAGGAGCTCGCGTGGATCGGCCTCGTGCCTGACATACCGGTCAAGCACATGCGCGAATGCCTTGAGAAAGCCGGTGCGACTGGTGACAAACCAGAGCAGCCGCGCAACGTCGATGCTGGGAATCTGGCCATAGAAGGCGTGATTGATGTTTTCGTCGGGGTCCGGATAGACCAGGTTCAGGTGCGGCTTGCCGCCCCGGTGCCGCACCTTGATGCAGGGATCGTCGCCTTCGTCGATGTGGTGGTTCACGCGCTCGAGGAGGCATTCGATTTCATCGTGCAGCCCGGCAAGCGTCTGCTCGACGGGCGCGAACAGGACCGGCAGGTTGAGCTCTCCGAGAATGGCGTCCTTGTGCTGCCAGCGCGCATCGCTGATCAGGTCGTCTTCGAGGCGACGAAACTCGTTGCTGTCGTGGCAGAAGACGTCGCCTGCTTCAAGGGCGTTGCGTACCAGCCGGTAGACGAGAAATTCGTAGCGGTCGATGTCGAGTTGCTTCGCCTTGCCGGGTCCGGGGCGGTAGAGATGAGACTTCAGCGCTTTCGGTATGAACGCTGTCGGAAAGGACGACGGGTCGCGCTGCCGAAGCGGCGTGCCGCTTCGCAGGCACGCCTGCAGGAAGGAGACCGCGTCGAGCAGTGGTGTGTCTTCGACGCGGCCGGCTACGGTCAGCCCGGCAAACAGATGCCGCAGATTGCGTTTGATCGCATGTGAGAGCGCCGTATAGTGCGACCACTCAAAGCCTGCCTTGTCGAAGGTGATGTTGCGCATGTACTGCGAGACGGTCTCGATGAGTTCGGGAGCGAGCATCGCGAAAGCGCTCGTGCGCACACTGGCGAAGGGCGTGTAGTACGGGATCGACCCGTCGACAAACAGATGCAGGACTTCGCCTGCGGCCTTCAGGTGCGTGCCTGCTTCGGTGAGCGCGTTTTGCGCTGCCTCGCTGGCCGCCTGCCTGGCAGTCTGCTCGTAGTCGTTGACGAGACGGATGAAGGCCTCGATCAGGCGGTCGTTGACCTGACGGAAACGGTGGAAAGCGAAGCACAGCAGGTACAGACGCGCGACGCCGGAATTCATGCGGCGCAGCTTGTAGACCGTGTAGAACGTGACGAGCGAAGCGTAGTAGCGGATGCTGTCTGCAGAGATCCCGGCCGTGTCGAGAAATCGACTCGCGAAGACGTAGAGCGGTGCGAAGAAGGTTCGACGTCCGGATTCCTGTTTCAGTTCGCTGTAGCTGAAGTCCTTCGGTTCATGCTTCAGAAGCGTGACCTGATACATCGAGTCGTCGGCCTCGAGCATCGCGTCGAGCTGCTGCGCGATGGATCTTGTGAGGGCGCGTTCGAGTAGCGCCGAGACGCGCTGGCGCTCCGCGGCGACCACCCGGCCGGTCATGTCCTGCAGATACGAGTAGGCCGGTGCGACGATGCGTTCGTGCTTCAGATACTGCAGGCATTCGCGCAGTATGAAACCGGGTTGCGTCGAAAGCCTCGCGAGGCGCTGCGCCCGCTTTTCAAGATCTGCCTTCGCGGTGCTCTCGCACATCCTGAAACCGAACAGATCGAGGATGCTTTGCTGTAACGCGCGGCGCGTGGGTGCCGATGGTATTGCCACGCTGGTCCGGTCCGCGTCGGGGAAATGCCGCGCGAGGATGTAGCGCAGATCATCGGCTATGGCCGGTGGATCGCAGGTAAAGAACTGGAATCTGGCCTTGAAGTAACCGAGTTGCAGGACAAGATGAAGCGCGACCGGGAGCGTGCGCGCACGCACGAGCTGCTGCTCGGCGTTGCCGAGCTCGAAGTACGTATGCCGGTCTTCGTCGGAAAAGCGCGGTAACGCATACAGTTCATCGATTTCGGCGCGGGTAAGGATCGAGAGGCGGTGCGAGGCGGTCATGAGGTTTTGTGTTCCTGAACGCGCGCCGGGAAAATCAGGATCTCGCCTTGCCTTGCCGTGCGCCCGCCGGCTGGGGGCGGGCCTTGAGCTGCCCTTGCAGCGAAGCGACCTGCTGGGCGAGCGTGTCGCGATCGCGCCGTAACTCGCGCGCCTCATCGATGACGCTCGCGAGCTGCTTTTCGTGGCGATCGGCCAGGCGCCGCTGCTCGGCCGCTTCGGCCGCAAGCCGCTGGACGTCGCCGACGAGTTGCTCGTTACGCTGTTGCGCCCTGTCGAGCGCGGTTTCCGCGCGCCGCTGTGCGCCGCGTGCCTCTTCGGATTGCAGCAGGACGTGCTTCTGCACGCTTTCGAGCCGCGAGGCCGCCTGATCGATCTGTGCCCGCAAGGCAGCCTCACGCCCGGCATGCTCCGCGCGCTGGGCCTCGAGCTCGCGTGCATGCGTGTCCTGCGCCGTGCGCAGCGCCTCGCCGGACTGCACGCGCGCGGCGTCGCGCTCGGCTGCGACCGCCTGCGCTGTCTGGAGTGCTGCCTCGCGTTCGGCCTGGGACCGGGCAAGCCCGGCGGCAGCCGCCGCGAGCCGCGTCTCGCGCTCCTCGAGTTGCGCGCGCAGCGTTTGTACCTGTGCTTCGAGCGCCGCCAGGCTCGTGCCCAGCGATTCGGCGCGGGCGGTGGACTCCACGGCTTCACGCTCGAGTTCCTCGCCGCGCGCGGCGAACACCTGCTCGCCGTGTTCGACAGCGAGCGCCCAGAGCGAGCGCATCGCGTCGGCTACGGACGCGGGCAACGCTGCGGCCAGTGCGTCATTGCGGGCCTGCTCGTCCTTCCAGAGTTTCAGCTCGTCGTTGATCGTGGTGCGGCTGCCCTGACGGATCTCGGCATAGATAAGGTCGACGGTGATCTCATGCGGTCGCCGGCCGGTGGCGACGAGGCGTGCAGCAGCTTCGCGGGTGCGAAGGCGGGTGTCGCTGATACGGCTCATAGGCGGGTGTTGGCGTGAAAGTGGTCGAGGAAGTCGGGTTTCGTGGCCGAGTATAGCTGTATATCTATGTATTCCGTTATATATGTAACGATTAACGCTGGAAATTTATGATAAGGGCGATAATCGAAAGTATTTCCGGTGTACGCTCCCGCATCGCCTTTTCAAAACGCGTCAGCCCATGAACCTGCCCGCCACAGCCCCCGAGGCGATCCTGCCGCTCGCCCTGCCTGCCGCCCTCGACGGCCGTGACGGCACCAACCGGGCACACGGCATCCACCGGCAGATCATCGCCGACACGGACGTTGAGGCCGTGCGCCTGTGGCTCGCGGAATACGCGGGCTCGCCGCACACCCTGCGCAGCTATCGCAAGGAGGCCGTGCGCCTGCTCGTGTGGGCCACCCGGACCCTTGGCAAGCCGCTTTCGAGCCTCACGCGTGAGGATTTCCTGCTCTATGAACGGTTTGTGGCCGATCCCACCGCAGACTGGGCCGATCCGGCGCTGCCGCGTCGCGGGGGCGCCCGGCGCCTGTTTGACGGGCCGCTCTCGGAGCGCAGCCAGCGGCAGGCCCTCGGCATCCTCTGCGGCCTGCTCAATTACCTGGTCGCCGCCGGCTATCTCGCCGGCAACCCGCTGGCGCTGCGCCGCTCACGCCCAACGTCCACTGCACGCACGCGCCGCATCGAGCGCTACCTCGATCATGCGCTCTGGCAGGGCGTGCTCGACTCGGTGGAGCGCTGGCCCCGCAACACGCCGCGCGAATGCCAGCACTACGAGCGCAGCCGCTGGCTGGTCCGGCTGCTGTATCACACAGCCCTGCGCGCGAGCGAGGCCGCCCACGCGAAGGCAGCCGACTTCTTCCAGCGGCGCGGGCGCTGGTGGTTGCATGTGGTCGGCAAGGGCGGCACCGAGGGAGAGGTGCCCGTGAGCGACGCGTTGATGACCGAGTTCGCCCGCTACCGCACCTTCTGCGGCCTGCCGCCGGCGCCTGCATCCGGTGACATGTCGCCGGCCGTGATGGGTATTGCCGGCGACCCCGGGCGGCATCTGACGCCGACCGCAATCTACCTGATCGCGAAGGAAGTCTTCCTGCGCGCGGCCGACGCGCTCGCGGCGAGCGACCCCGTCGGGGCGGCAACCCTGCGACGCACCTCCACGCACTGGCTGCGCCACTCGGCAGCCTCGCACCAGGCCGACGCCGGCACCGACATCCGCTTTATCCAGAGAAACCTGCGGCACGCCTCGATCGAGACAACGGGGCTTTATCTGCACGCGGAAGACGACCGCCGGCACGCGCAGACCACTGATGCGCACACCCCAACAAATTCCGCCGTCCAACCGGATGACGTGCCCGCGTAAAATACGCAGCGCTTCAGCCTGCACCCAGTCAGGCCTGCAAGCGCCTCGAAGTACGACTGATCAGGATCTCCCGCCGATGGCCATCCAGTACGACCGGAAACAGATCACCGCATGGCTGGATGCCTACACGGTCGCGAAGTCGCGCGACTATGGGCAGGCAGTCTCGGATTTACAGTGGCAGGGTGACGATATTCTTGTCGGCAAGGTACAGGGCACCCGCTCGCGACCCTACAACGTACGGGTCTGGTTCAACGACCCCGACGACGACCTGTGGATCGAGAGCGAATGCTCCTGCCCGGTCGGCGGCCACTGCAAGCACGTCGCCGCGCTCCTGCTCGCGGGCCTGACCCATGTTCCCCGGCAGGCCATCACCGGAGTGCGCCCCGAACTGGTGAGCTGGCTCGAAGGTTTCCGGACCCGGAATCTGGACACATCTGCCGCCGGCAAGCGGGCGAGCCCCCGGGCGTCGCATGCGCTTGCCTACGTGATCACCGGCGCGTACGAGGGCTATCCGCAGATCGTGATCTACAAGTCACGCGTGAGCACCGACGGCACGATCCGCTCGCTCGATGACGCGTGGTACAACATCGAGAAAGCGCTCGTCAAGCCACCGAAATTCGTGAGTGAAGACGATCTGCCGATCCTGCGCGGCCTGTGGCTTGGGCGCTCGCGTGACTCCTTTGGCGGCCAGTTCTCCCTGCAGGGCACCACGGGCGCAGCCCTTCTCGAAAAACTCGTTGCCACCGGCCGCGTCTTTGCGTTCCCTGCGGCCAGCACCATGGATTACGCAGAACCCTGCGCGCTGCAGGGCGGTCCGGCCCGCCCGGGGCACCTTGCCTGGCAGAAACTGCCCGACATGCGGATGCGTCCCGTACTGCAAACCGAGCCAGCCGCCCCCGCGCTCATCACGACCACGCAGCCCTGCTGGTATCTGGATGCTCAGGCGGGCGTTGCCGGGCCCGTCGAGCTGGCCGGGCCCGCCCGGAATATCGCTGACGTGCTCTCGATGCCCGCCATCACCCTCGACGAGGCGCCGCTTGTAGGTAACGTGCTGCGCGAAGTGGCCCCCGGCCTGCCGCTGCCGCCCGCGCATGACCAGTCGCGCGTGCGCATGATCGGCTGCGCGCCGGTCCCGGTGCTCGTGCTCGATACGTTGCCGACCTGGAACATGAACTGGTCGTCGACAAAGGCACAGGATGCGCTCGATTTCGCGACCGTGAGCTTTGACTACGACGGCGAACGCATTCCAGCCAGGGGCGAGACGGCGCTCATCCGTCTCGGTGCGAACGGTGAGGTCATGCAGATCCAGCGCGATGCAGTTGGTGAGAAGCGCAGGCTGACAGAGTTGCAGCGCGTCGGCCTGCGTGCCATTCCACCCGACCAGGCCCATGGCCCGAGACCGTTTCCGCGGGGCATGCTCGAACCCGCCCAGGAGACCGGCTGGTCCGGCTTCATGACGTATGCACTACCCGCACTTCGCGAGAAGGGCTGGCAAGTCGAGATGACGCCGGAATTCCGCCACAACGTCATCGAGATCGACGCGATCGAGGGCAGCCTGCGGCAGACCGACGAAGGCTGGTTCGACGTCGAGATGGGCATTACGGTCAACGGCGAGATGGTGCGCCTTGAGCCTCTGCTGGCCAGCCTTTTTGCGCGGGACGGGCGCTGGCTCTCGGGGCAGCTTGAGAGCATTGCCGACGATGAGGCGATGGAGCTGAGGTCGCCACGCAACGAGCGGTTGCGCCTGCCGGCCGGGCGCCTGAAACCGGTCGTACGGGTCCTGGTCGATCTGCTCGAGCACGTCGGCAGCGGCATGCAGATTCCCGGGTGGGATGCCGCACGCCTGGCGGCGCTCGACGATACCGGCCGGTGGCAGTTTCATGGCAACGAGTCGGTCCGTCAACTTGCACGGCGCCTGATGAGCGGGCCCGGCGTCGCCGGGGCAACCGTGCCACGAGGACTGCAGGCTGAACTGCGCGGTTATCAGCGTCAGGGGCTCGCCTGGATGCAGTTCCTGCGCGAACACAATCTCTCCGGCGTGCTGGCCGACGACATGGGCCTGGGCAAGACGGTGCAGACGCTCGCGCACATTCTCGCCGAAAAGGAGGCAGGCCGGCTGGGACAGCCCGCGCTGATTGTCGTGCCCACCACGCTCGTACACAACTGGTGTGACGAGGCGCAACGCTTCGCGCCCGCGCTGCGCGTGCTGAACCTGCATGGCACGCAACGCCACGCGCGTTTCGACGAGATCGCGGAGCATGACCTCGTGCTCACGACCTATGCACTCGCCTGGCGCGATGAGGACGTACTTGTACAGCACGAGTACCACCTGCTGATCCTGGACGAAGCGCAGTACGTCAAGAACGCGGCCACCCGGGCCGCCGCGACCATTCGCGCCCTGCGGGCAAGACACCGTCTGTGCCTGAGCGGCACGCCGCTGGAAAATCATCTGGGCGAATTGTGGGCGCAGTTCGATTTCCTGCTCCCCGGGTTTCTGAGCTCGCGTGACGATTTCACGCGGCTCTGGCGCACCCCGATCGAAAAAGGCGGCGATACGGTGCGACGTGAACTGCTCGCGCGCCGCCTGCGCCCCTTCATGCTGCGCCGGCGCAAGGACGAAGTGGCCACTGAACTGCCGCCGAAGACCACCATTGTACGCACCGTCGAGCTGGAAGGCGCACAGCGCGACCTGTACGAGACCGTGCGGGCCACGATGCAGAAGAAGGTGCGCGATGCGATCGCCGTCAATGGTCTGGCGCGCAGCCATCTGATCGTGCTCGACGCGCTGCTCAAGCTCCGGCAGGTCTGCTGCGATCCGGGGTTGCTCAAGACCACGCAGGCGGCTCGCGTGAAGGAATCCGCCAAGCTTGCGCTGCTGCTCGAGATGGTGCCTGAACTCATCGAGGAAGGTCGCCGCATCCTGCTCTTCTCGCAGTTCACCAGCATGCTCGATCTCATCGCTTCCGCTCTCGACAAGGCCGGGGTTCCCTACGTTGTCCTGACCGGCGAGACGGTCGATCGTGCGGCCCCGGTCCGCCGCTTCCAGCAGGGCGAGGTGCCGCTCTTCCTCATCAGCCTGAAGGCTGGAGGCGTGGGTCTGAACCTGACCGCAGCCGACACCGTCATCCACTACGATCCGTGGTGGAATCCGGCCGTGGAAAACCAGGCCACCGATCGCGCGCACCGGCTTGGGCAGGACAAGCCGGTGTTCGTCTACAAGCTGATCACCGCTGGCAGCGTGGAGGAAAAAATCGTCGCCCTCCAGGAAAAGAAGGCTGCGCTGGCCAACGCGATCCTCTCCGACGATGCTGCCAGTACCGTCAAGTTCTCAGCCGATGATCTCGAGGCGCTGTTCGAACCCATTCCTGGCGTACCGGCGCGCGCACCGGCCGCTCAACGTCGCTCGCGTACCCGGACGGGAACGTAGCGAGCATAGTCACCCTCAACATCCCCGTCTCCATGATCCAGCTTTCTCTCGATAACCTTCGGCAGGCGCCCAGCGGCGAACTGTATCGCCTCTACCTGATCATTGGCAAAATGCTCGACGATCCCCAGCGCACCCTGCAGGTTCGGCAGAGCCTGCGCCTGGGCATGACCGTCGGCTATGTGGCGGACGACCCCTTCGGCGCAGCGCGTCAGGGTCGAGTGGTCGAACTGCGCGCGACCCAGGCCGTCATCGAGGACCTGAATTCGCGCCAGAGATGGGCCGTTCGTTATGCCGCCATCGTACCAGATGGTTCGTACCCCGAAGCGAAACAAGAACCCGCGCCGCCGCCACGCGCAAACCCGGAAGAGTTTTTCGTCGGCGATACCGTTGGCTTTACCGACAAGCACCTGCGCGAGCGCGTCGGCACCATCGTCAGACTCAACCAGAAAACGGCGTCGATTGCGTGCAGCGGCACCGAAGGGCACTGGCGTGTGTCGTATGGATTGCTACGACGCGTTGTCGATGTCTAACCCATCATGGCCAGATCCAAAGTCGACGCCAGACGCGAACATCGGATCACGATGGAAATCGTGGTCGACACCTACACCGAAGAAGAATGCGCAATGGGCTGGTATTGCTACCTTGAAGATCAGCTCTCGTTTCCATTCAAGGCCCGGGTGCGCAAGACGATGGATGCCTCACCGCTAAAGAGCGGCGAGCACGTCACCGTCATCGCCCTCGCTCACGACCAACTTTGCCGCGTCGCGATATTTGTCATGGCACGGCACGGTGAACGCGAAATTGTCGTACCTCTGGCCCAGCTTGTTCCCGTTGGAGCCGACCGGAACACACGGGAGGTGGTGGCCGACTGGCATTACTGGCACGATCAGGGCTATTCGTTCTGATTCCTGTGCCGCCACCCGGATAAGACCACGCAAAGCCTTGTCACGTAAGGGATTGCGGCGGATTTTCAGTTTTCGGGGGTTGGGCGAAAATAGCCAAGCAGCTTATCTATATCGTCGAGCCTTTCTTGCGCAGTACGCCTGCTATCCCGAACCTGATGATCGTATTGCGTCTTGTAGCGCTGGTACAGCGTGCGCAACGAGGCGATCGTCGGAATGGGCAAGCTGAGCCGGTCGCCGATGTAGCGCAGCAACTGACGTGGGAGGGTGCCAACATGATCGAGCGTGCGTCCGCTTGCTCGCAGAAACACCAACTGAATGGCAGCGCCAGCACGCCGATCGCCCCGGAAACGCTCGTTAAGCGCGGCGATGTCGCTATCAGTCAGCGCCAAGTAGCGTTCGACATCGAATTCCGACAACCTCGAGGGCAGACGATGCTGCCCCACATAGCGAAACGCCAGTCCCGGCATGGCTTGCCTCCCGTCGGAGGGCGATTCGAAATCGCGGGCGGCTAGGTTACCGCAGATCGCTGCCAAGCCTGCCGATAGTCGTCTGGATCGCCCGCTGAGCCTTGCCGCTAAAGGCGTCTAGGAGGAAGCGCCAGATTTTGCACGAAAAGGACGATTACCCCTCGGACGCATCAGGTAGCGGCGCAGCGGCATGCTGTCGTTGCCGGATTCTGCGGGATGATCGCGCTGCAGCTCGCTTCGACGGTGGTGCTGCTGCCGGGGGCTCGGTGATTCGAGCGCGATCAACGGACTGCCGTATGTGCGGCCGTGTGCCGAAGATATCGACGCCTGGGAACGCGTGGGCGCGACGGCCGGGATCTTCAACAACTGCCTTGGTTATGCCGGACGTCCCGCGAAGTAATGTAGTTCCATCGTACCCCAAAGAAAGCCCCGTGCCGCGGCATGCCAGCCTTCCTGTGTCTTCAACTTTACTTTCTGGGGATGCGAACTAAACTCGGATCTTGTTGTTGAAGCGAAGTAAATCTGGAACTTTGCGGAGGGCTGGTGGTGGCTGACAATCGTCCGTTCGATCCCGCGCTCCAGTTTGGCTTTCACCCGATCGCGGTCCAGCGCTCGAAATGGATGCACCAGTTCCACGTCTGGAGCCCCAAGCTTTCCCGACGCCTTTCACTCTATTCGCATGCGGCTGTCGACTTCTGGGCCATGATGGAGTCGTACGCGTCGGTTTTGACGTTCTGCGAGTATCCGGGACTTATCCTCGTGGACCAGAAACCCCGCATCGCGGACTTCGTGCTTCGCCGGAACGATGTAACCGAGTTCGTTGTCCTAGAGACCGCGTCCCTCGTGGCGATTGACGCCGGGTCGCTTGATATCCTCGACCCATTGCCTGTCACCACCGTGAACGCTGACGCACTAAATCAGCATCGCAAGTGGATCGACAACTGGATGCGTATGTTGCCGTATGTCACCAGCAACGGCCCGTTCCTCTCGAACGAACTTCTCGACCGCATCGAACTGGGCCTGGCTTCACCGAAGCCGTTATACGCCATCGAATACGAGGCATTGCCAACCGATCCAGTCCTGACGCGAACCGCTGTCTTCGATCTGACCCGACGCGGTCGGCTTGTGAGCCCGGATCTGTGCACCGGCGAGCTGAACAGGCATACGCGTTTCAGGCAGGTTGTCGCGACAGAGGGCGCGACGTGAAAACACCCGACTGCCTTACGCGTCGGGCACTCGCCCCTGAGCTGCGTGATCTGCGCAGCTGGCCAACAGTCGATCCGTCTGCACTAACGGAAGCGCGCCGGACGATTTTTCTGCGCCGTGACCAGGCGATTCGCCAGTACCTGGAAGACCGGAGCCTGACGCTGATCGAGAGTGCGACCGGAATCCGGCGCGCGCAGCTGTACCGCCTGCTCGCCCGCTGCACCACGCTGCATGCCGACGGACGTATCCAGGGCTTCCGCGCGCTGGTACCGCATGTGCGCACGCGGGGCTATGTACGGACTCAGCCCATGCAACCGGCGGTCCCCGGCAAGCGGGGCGGCGCGGCCGGCGCGATGTCACAGCTGCTCACGCGGCATGAGGAGCTGGCAGAGTTCCTGCGAAGGCAGATCCAGCTACACAAGGTCTACTTTGGTGCGCGCGGCGAACTGCGTGGCCTGCGCGCGACGCATCGGGAATTTCTCAACCGTTGTCGCGAGCTCAATCTGACGGGCAGGCACTATCCCTTCAATCAGGACCTTCAGGGCATCCGCAGCCTGGCTGCCGCCATCCGTCGCCTGGTGGCAAACCAGACATTTGCGCAGGCGGCGCGAGCCTCAGGCGCGCAGCGCGTCCAGCCACTTCGGCCCCCACCGGATCAGATGGCGCGTGCGCCGGTCACACGTCCGTTCGAAGCGGTCGAGTTCGACGGACACAAACTGGATATCCGCCTGCGCATCCGGATGACGGATCCCATTGGACTGGACAGGGATATTGAACTCGAGCGCGTGTGGCTGCTCATTGTCCTCGATGTCTGTACGCGGGCGGTGCTGGGCTGGCACCTCGCGCTGGCCACCGAATACAACCGGCACGACGTCATCAGGACCGTACAGAACGCCCTGCAACCCCGCCGCAAACGGACTACCTTCTCGATTGCCGGTTTGCGTTACGAATCGCGCGCCGGGTTCATCAGCGAGGCCGTTCGCGAGACCGAATACGCGACATGGGACTGGTTACGCTACGACAATGCGCGCAGTCACCTTGCCGGCGAGACACTCGCCACCGTATGCGACATGATCGGCAGCCACGTCGATGCCGGCCCCTACGCAGAGCCCAACGAGCGGCCGTACATCGAGCGGTTCTTCGGCACGGTTGGCAGCACGCTGTCGCATCGGCTTCCCGGCACAACCGGGTCCAGCGCCCAGGATGTGCGGCGGGCGCTGTGCGATCCGGACGGCAAACGCAGCCTGCTGGTGAGCAGCGAAGAACTTGCCGAACTGCTCGACGTGAGCTTCGCGAATTACAACGGAACGCCGCATGACGGCCTGGGCGGGCGCTCCCCCATTGAGATGATGCAGCATTTCGCCCGGAAGCCCGGCGGGCTGTGTCGGACACTTGCCGAACGCTACCGGCAAAACCTGATGCTCCTGCAGCCCGTTCATGAGGCCATTGTCCGCGGCAACCTGCGTCGCGGCGTGCGCCCCTATGTCAACCTTTACGGGGTCCGGTATTCCAGCGGTGTGCTCGGCGAAGCGTCCGGCCGGATCGGCAAACCGTTGCGAATCTATTTCGATCCCGAGGACATGCGTGTCGTGACGGCGTTTCTCGCCAGCGGTGAGGAAATCGGCCCGCTGAGGGCGGCCAGACCTTGGGACCAGACACCGCACTCGTTGCGGCTTCGTCAGGAAATCCTGAGGCTCAAACGTCTCAAGGAAATCGACTACGGCGACCTATCCGATCCCGTAGAGGCTTACCTCAAGTATCAACGACGCAAGTCCCGCGCGAAACAGCGGCGAATGCCCCATCGCATCGCCGAAGCCGCACGTGCCGTTGAGCAGCGCGACCGGCATAACGAAATCCCGGCGGCGCCAGCATCAACCGGACCGGACAATTTCCCTGCCGTGAGCCTGCCCGAGCTCGGCAAGGGGCAGATTTTTCGTTGACCATGCCGACCGACACCTTACGGCCATCGCCGATTGATGAACATCCGGTTGTGCTGCGCAGATATCGCATCCCGACGCCATCGATCGCGCAATTCTACGCGTTACTGGTGCGCTGCCTGTCGCTGCGTACCGGAGCGATGGTCTATGCACGCTCGAGGGTCGGCAAGACCTATGCGATCCTCTTTCTGGAGTCACTGCTCGCTTCACAGCGCCCGGCCTTGCCGATCCTGCGCATGCGTTGCCAGCACAAGCGCATGGCGACCGAGACGGCTTTCTTCAGCGCTCTGCTGACGATGGCCCGGCACAAGGCGAGCTCCGGACGCGATCCGACCCAGCTGCGGCACCGGCTCACGCAGCGCCTGCTCGAAATCGCCGATCAGTCACGCAGCAGCGATATCCTGGTTTTCCTCGACGAAGCCCAGCATCTGGGCAGCTCCGAGTTCGAATGGTTGCGTGACATCCACGACGAACTCGAGCTCGAAGGTGTGCGCCTTGTGACCATGCTCGTCGGCCAGCCCTCGCTGCGCGCGAGGAAGAGCATTTTCCAGCGCGACGGAGAAGAACAAATTGTCGCCCGCTTCATGACCGAGGAACTACCCTTTCACGGCGTGCGTTCTGCGCACGAGTGTTCAGCCTGTCTGCAGGGATACGATCAGGGCGAATATCCCGAGAACTCCGGCTGGACGCATACGCGCTTCTTTTTTCCGCGCGCCTGGGACGCCGGCATGCGTCTGGCCGCTGAAGGTAGCGCGTTATGGGACGCTTTCGACGACGCCCACAAACGCGCCCAGCTGGTGGGGGAGCTGGAGCTGCCGATGGAATTCTTCACCCGCGCCGTCCAGCATATCCTGTATCAGTATGCGCCGCGCGACGCCACCGGTTTCGCCTTTTCGAGAGCAATCTGGGACGAAGGCGTCGACGTGTCCGGCTATGTGCGCGCCAGGAAGTGATAACGCCCGGCCAGTGGTCGGAACGTTGCCGTGGCAGGAACGCGGCCCGGTTTCCACCGCTGACCGGACAACGTATACAACGCGCCCGGCATGGACCTGCGCGGTCGAGTCCGCGTGGTCGCGGTTCGCAAAGTTTCAGCTGCTCAACCGGCTGAACTGGACACAACTCGGCGAGGCGCTGGCGATCCAGCCAGCCATCAATACGGGCGAGGGCATTGACCTCCGGGTGACCGATGCCTTCAGGCTCAGCGACCTGGCCGACACCCTGTGCATCAGCTTGGACGACCTCGGAAATTCGTTTTGCACTGCGAAGCGTGGCGATGCGTTGCTCGACGCGGCGAGCCCGTCGCTGCGCTTCTGCCCGACCTGCGCGTCGGCGGGTTTTCATGCCACGATTTTTCAGTTCACCGCGTTCCGGCGCTGCCCCGTTCACGAATGCGCGCTGTGCGAGGCCTGCACCGGTTGCGGGCAACCGCTCGCGTACCGCCTCCACGCAGGGCTCGTACGCCATCCGTATGCCTGCCCGGCCTGCGGGCGCTCCCTGCTCGCCGCGGCCGCGCTTCGCCGCCTGCGCGCGAACGCCGGTATCGATGCTACCGGGCTGGATCGCCTGCGCGCATGGCACGACTACTTCTTCCGCTATGTGCAGCTGCTCGGCCCAGGCAGGCGGCGCATGCGTGATGCGGCGGGGCAGTACCTTGCCGGCGACGAAATCCAGGCGTGCTCGGACATTCCCCGTCGTCTCACGTTTATCGGCGAGCTGGAGCGACGCCTTCGCCGGCCGCCTGAGCTGCCCCGCGTCGATCCCGCACCCGAGGCCAGTGCACAACGCGGGGGCGGCTCTCGACCGTCAGTGCGCTTGCCGGTCAACTGCGCCTGGGCAGCCGGCTGGCCGCACGTCGACCACACTTGCATCATGCTGTGCGCCGTCTACAGTAAGGTCCGGAAAAATCATGTACGCCGTCTGGCGCGTTCAATCCGGCCCGTACATCCAGAGGCTGGCTCCATTCGCCATTCGCCCGAATTCGGATTGTTGCTGTGCGACGGCAACATCTCTGCTCAGTCGATTGCCCTGCTGGGATGGCGCCTGTCCTGGGAGCGGCGTTTCAGCATCCAGACACTCACGCGCTGCCAGGGAAATTATCCGCCTTTTGGACTGTTCGAATGGCTGGCCTTCATGCCGGCCCATTTGCCGCCCACAGCCGACCCGCGGGGCTGGCTGCATCGCCATTTCGTTCACGCACTGGGTCAAACCTGGAACGCGTGGTGTGCGATCGCTTCCGGGATGCAGGAAAGCGGCGGCTACGTGGTCTCACCGCTGCTTTTCCCCACGCGCCTGCTCTGGCTGGATTATCCCGTCGACGGGGATGCCTTGGGCACTGTGCGTTCGACCACGCATGTCGTCCCGCTCCGCGAGGCGGCCGCTCGCGGCTGATCTGATCGCGCTCGCACCGCCCGTTGTTCTGGAACCGCTATGGGCGCTTTCCTCTGTCAACCGCGCGTGAGGCTGGTGACAGTAGTCAGCGAAAGATCGACCGGCGCGGGCTTTCGCAGGCGGATGCAGCAACCCTGGTCAGGCCGTGCCGAAGTTGATGTTCGGGTGCTTCCCCCTTGCCTTACCAGACCGGAAACACGACGTCCGGCTGCGGCGTAAATTGAATGCCCGAGCCGGGGCAGATCACGCGGCCCCGGACGGCGACGCGCTGGTTCAGGTACGGTAGCAGGAGCGTGGGGGCTGGTGCGCCTCCTTCACCAAGGAGAATGTCGGACACCTCCTTGTCATTGCACGGCGACGTCGAGGGGCGATCCAGCATGATCGTTGTATAGTCACCCGGCGCGTACTTCCCGCTGCCACGCTGAATAGTCCCAGTGATCCAGATGTCGTATTGCAGGGGCAACGTCGGCAGCGGCGGGCTGGCAGACATGGCGTTCTCTGACCATAACCCGGCGATCACCGCTGCCGGGACCAGGACACACAATCGTCTTTTCATGGCGCAAGCCTTTTGACGTCCGGTGCACGTCACTGTTTCCTTTTCACTTCCCCGAAGTCGGCATCTATCACGTCCTCGTACTTCCCGAACAGCACATGGTCTCCAACCTTCACATCCGGCACGCACCGTTTGGCCGTCCTGGCACCGCTTTCCGGGGCCAACGGCGATGACTTCACCCTGATCGGGTTTCTCACCGGCGGTCGCCGGTATGACGATGCCTGCCGCGATCTTGCGCTCCTTTTCAACACGCTTGACCACGACCCGGTCATGCAAGGGCATGAGCTTCATGATCGTGCTCCCTGAGACGCCGTGCGGGCGCGGCCAGCTCCCGCATGCATACCGGTGCGCCCGTTCCCGGAAAGCCTGCGCGCCAGTTTGGCGGGCGCGGTCGCCACATGTCAATATCGTGGTCGGTTTCATCGTTGGCCTCCGTCGTCAGTCGGGAAAATTCGGTCCTCCCGCGATCAACCATGATCTGGCCGCGCCTGCGCTTATGGGACATCGCGCCATGTCGCCTCGTCAAAATCCCTGGCAAGCCCCGGCGCGAGTGGCAGCGTCCCCGGCACGATGTAACCCGCAGGCTCGACCGTCGGCTCGGGTGTCAGCCGCAGGTCAGCGAGTCTGGCCCTGAGGAACGCGTCGGCATGCGCAAGCCGGTCCTCAAGCTCCGGTTCCATAATGCCCAGAACCTGCGCTGCGGCATCCGCAGGCTGCGCTTCCAGGCGACAGAGCGTAACGGCGCGTCGCCAGGGTTCCGGCAGCTCCGCAAGCAGCTTTGCCACCAGCTCGCGAAGCTCCCGGGTCATGACCGCATCCTCCGGCGTGTCGTCCATTGCCGGCACCATGTCTTCGAGGCGCAGGACTTCGTCGGGCTGCCAGTACTCGAACAGAATCTCGTCGTCGTCATCGTGTGGTTCGTGGAGCTGGACGGGTAGCCTGCCTTCGAGTGAAATGCATCGACCTTCCTCGCTCTGTCGATGCGCCACTTCGTCGGCAAGCCGTTCGAGCGCGATCTGGTAGAGCCATTGCAGCGGTTCGAGCCTGCGCGGGCGTTCTGCCTGCCGTTCGCAGGCACGGGCCAGGGCCTCGTCGACGATGTCGTCGACCGTCGGGTCGCCTGGCGCGAGATCGCCCCGTGCCTGGAGATAGGCGAGTTCCCGCTGAACGAAGTGCTGCAGCGGTGCGAGCAGGGGGCGCACGAACTCGCCGAACCACGCGGATCTGGCGTCCGTCTGCGCCGCCAGGGCCGCCTTGAACCGCCGCAACCCGGCGCGCCGTTCCTTGCGGCGCCAGGCATCCTCGTGACGCAGATGCGCGATGTGCCGTTCGAGCTGCCGCTCCAGTTCGGTCATGGAGAGTTCGATCGCCGTGGCCGGCTCCGGCGAATCATTCCCGCTCGCGAGCGCTCCTCCCGGCAGCACCAGCAGGAGCCGTGTGCGGTAGACACTGCGATGGCGGCTTCTTTCCACCGTCGCATGCAGCCGGGCCAGCTCGGCCGGAAAATGCGACAGATGAGGCTTCAGGCGTCGCTCCGCGAGCCGGCCAATCAGGTCATCCAGCTCCGGGCGGGAGAGCTTCGCAACGTTGCGGTAACTGATCGACGTTTTCATGTCAAACCTGCGCATGTCGGGGCGCGCCGCGGTGGCGAGCGACGCCAAGTCCGTTTGGTCCGGGCCCCACGCCAGGTGGCGCGTGGCGCGGCGAACCGGATCCGTTAATACATGCCGGCATGCCTGCTGCCTCGTCAGTCGGACCAGCCTGTCTCCGGTAATCAGGTATCCTGGCTGAAAACTTCCAGACCCGTCAGGCACCAGCATCGAATCCGGCCAGTCGGGCACCCCGGCCGCGAGGCCGCGCATTGACAGTCGTGCCCTCGCGGCGCAACGCCGAGCCGGACGTTGCGCCGCGTGACCCTCTCATTCACTTTTGTTCCCCTTGCCACTGGCGTCCGGTTCCTTTCTCTCCAGGCTCAGGTAGGTATTGGCAGCCACCAGCCCGAACACGATGTGATTGAGGAAACTCACCCAGCCACGGGCATCGGCAAACCAGGAAAACCATTGCGTCATGCCATGGAAGTTGATCACGTACAGCAACACGCCGAATATGGCACCCACCAGCGACGCCGTCCCGACACTGGAATCCAGGCTGAATGGTGCCATGATCACTGCCAGAATGACCGCGAAGAGGATCGCCAGCACAAAGTGCGTAAGCAGCGCCACTATCACGACGCCCGCCGCAAACGTAGCGGGTTGTGCGAGCACGTCGCGGCCCATCACGATGGCCGCAATCATCCGCAGCGGCGACCATACGCTTTGCCGGGCAACACCCATGGCAAAAAGTTCAATCACCAGGAAAACGGCGCCCGCCACGCACCCGCCGATAATGGCTGCCGGCCACTCGGGCATGCGGCGAACGAAATGATGCGAATGCATGTGAAGTTCCATCATGACCTCCTCGGGATCTGCAGGTCTTTCCTCACCGGCGCCATCGCCAGATCGCCTCCGCGACATCCGGCGGCGGTGCGCGAAACGGGCGACTGTCCACAAGCCGCACGGCGTACTCCAACGCTTCCGATTCCGCCTTCTCGCGACTCGGCCAGCGGCGGCGCAGCCATGGCAGGTGCCAGTTCACGAAAACCTCGCCATCCCTCACAACCTGAACAAATACAAGGTATCCGTTCGCCGCGGTTTGCCACGGATATGCCGCCGTCCGTACGTGCCTCACGACGAGGGTATGCATACGGATCTCCAATCCGTTGCGCATCTCGGTCCTCACCCGTTCCATTGAATCACTCCCCCTCGCGCGTGCAGGCATCCTACCGGCCGTGCAGTGCTCCTGCCAAAACCGCTCCGAATCTGGTGCCCATCGCTTCATGGAATCACCGCCGGCATACGGCATGATCGACGGCGTACCGACGTCGCGAGCGGTGCCCGCACGGCAACCGCGCTGCTAACCGCGGCGCAGGTGAAACGTGAGTTGGCGAAACGTCTGCCGCAGGACAGCAATGCGGTCCGACAGCGTGGGTCGGGCACGCTGCGTGAACGGCCGGAAACCGCTGGAAAGGTCGACTATCGTACGGTGGAGGCGCTCGAACAGCGTAGTCGAAGCCGAGCGTAGGTGAAGGCAGCTCATCGTCTTCTCCTTCGACGCAGCAAGGAAGAGAACGGGCTTGCGCGCTCCAGTTCGCCTGCCATGCTGCGGGGCAAACAAATCGAAACACGCAGCATGCAACCGGTCCATCACCGGGCACACTGCCTGAGCTGCATATAAGTTAGTTTCACTGATGAAAATTTTCAAGGTCGTGCGATGGATCCCGGTAACCTAGCCGGCGAGCCAGTTTGCGGCTTCCGGAGTGCCTCACGGAGGACACCACATTTTCACGGTGGCGAGCAGCAGCGCCACCGGGACCGGCTTGATGAGGCAGTCGTCCCACTGCACCGGCCCCGGCGACGAAGGTGGCATCGCCGTATGAACCAGGATCGGGATGTGTGCCAGTGCAGGATGCGCCCGGAGCTGGCGACACAGTTCACCGCCACCCATCTGCGGCATCACCCAGTCCGTTATGATCAAATCGGGCGGCTGGCGAAGGGCCTGCGCGAGCGCCTCCACGCCGTCGTGTGAGCAGCACACGTCATACCCTTCGGCGGTGAGTATGAGGCCGCACGCATCGAGCAACTCAGGCTGGTCGTCGACAAGCAGGATAGAAGGCATTTTGCTGGTCGGTAGAGTTGTTTTCGCGACGCGGAGCAAATGGCGTTCCCGAGCGCCGGCCGGAAAGATATTGGCCGCCGAGGCGGTGCGAGGAAACGATAATATGTCCTCGCATGCGCGTCTTTGCTCAACGATTCACGCATTGGGTACGGATCATGACCGATTCTCAAACGGGAACCCTGCACGCCCTCGCCGGATTTCTCCGACGGGAACAGGTGCGCCTGACGGAAAGATGGATGCAGGCGGTTGCTGCCGATGCCGACCTCATCGAGGCGGACCGGCTGACCTGGGAGCAACTAGCCGACCACCTGCCCGCCATACTGAGCGGCATCTGCGTCGCGCTCGAAGAGCAGGATCTCCAGCCGGTCGAACGGGCCATCGAACGCGATGCGAGGCAACACGGGAACGTGCGCTGGCAGCAGGGTTACCGCGTTGATGAACTCGTGCGCGAACTGGAGCTGTTCCGGCGGCAACTGGCCAGCGCCGTCCGGGCCTTCGCGGAGTCCGAGGACACGTTTACCCGCGACCATGAATCCCGTGCCCTGCGCCTGATCGACGAGGCGCTCAGTTTTGTCACCCTGACGTCGATCCGCGAGGTCATCGGCGAGCGTGACCGGACCATCGCGGAATACACTAGCCAACTGGAACGCTCCAACCGGGAGCTGCGGGAGCAGCAACGCCAGGTCAGTGAACTGCACCGGTCGCGCATGCAGATCACGCGCAGCCTCGTGCACGACCTGCGCAACTTCCTGAACGCCTTTTCGGTCGACCTGCAGCTGATTGCGCGTGTTCCATCCGGAGCCGAGGCCGGGCTGGCGCTCGCGACCCGGCAGGCAAATGACATGAAGCAGCTGGTCGACGAAATGATGGAGTATTCGGTCGTCGTCGGCGAAAACAACCATAACTGCATCGAGCCGGTCGATCTGCCCATGCTGTTCGACGAACTGGTCACGGCCGCCCGTCCGGGGATCGAAGCGAAGGGCCTGCATCTGTCTGCCCGCCTTGAGGCCGGACTGGTCCGGGTGCAGTCGAACCGCATCAGGCTCAAGCAGGTCGCGCTGAACCTGCTGTCGAATGCGACGAAATATACCCGCGAAGGGGAAATCGAACTGGTCATCGCGAGATGCGGAGACAGCCAGTGGTCCATGCGGGTCGCCGACACCGGTGTCGGCATTGCGCCGTCAGACACGGAACGCGTGTTCAGGGAGTTCGAGCGGGCCGCCGGCGACGACGTCCCGGGAGCCGGTCTGGGTCTGGCGATTGTCAGGGAGCTGTGCCGCTCGCTCGAGGGCGAAATCCATTTCGAGTCCCGCGAGGGGCAAGGCACGACATTCGAAATCCGCTTTCCTCTCGACCTGACGCCGATAAGCTGACGCTGCACCCGCCGGCTCGCGATCTGGCCGGCTGTGCGCAGGGTGCGCGCCTCGCGATCGTTGTTCTACGTGTGTCGATGACGCGGATCCAGCCCGACCTGCTCCGCGAAAATGCTGAAAAGCGTGCCGTCCGGCACGCCAGATTCGGCCACGGGTGAGGTGCTGTCACGCGGCATCGACCGGCGCCTGCACCTTGCCGGACTCCGAAGGTAGCCGGATTATTGACACTGTTCAATCCGCGCGGCGGGTAACGACGCTCCTTGTGGGACGGCCTTCGGACGACACCGCACGCCCAGGTCGCGCTGGAGGCACGCTCAGGCAGCCAGTCCTGCTATCCCGTCTGCAGTCCGCATCACTGGATCGGCGGTGCGGTGCCCAGTTTTTCGGCCAGCATCCGCTCGTACACGCCGAAGTGCAGGTCCACTTCAGACTGATCGACTGCGGTAACGATCAGGGTGACCTGGTCCGGCAGCAGACCAAGCACGCCCGCGATACACGTTTCGAGCTGTGGCGCGCAAACCTTGTCCTTGACGACAGTCGTCCCGATCGTGACTTCATAGTTTTTCTCCTGTCGGCAAACCACTTCCACCAGGCGCGCGCGGGCGCTCATGTTGTTGTCGACCGCCATCCGGATGACGTCCACCGCCTTGCGCATCGCTTCTGTCGGAAACCCCCGGGTCGAACGCAGCCGCATGCGGTGCGGGCCCAGGGTCAGCCAGTCGGTATCGAATTCCATCGCGTCCTCCATTTGCTGTATGGTTCCGCCGCGATGATATGACCGGGCAAAAAAATTTCAAGGGTGCACCGCTGCTTTTGCCCCTTGAAATCCTCGCCAGAGTGTCTATCTTAGGTTTCGCTCAGGCAGACGCGCGGCTTGCAACGTCCCGTGCGCTGCGTGTTTCGATTTGTTTTGCCAGACGCTGGCAGGCGAACTGGAGCGCGTAGGCCCGTTCGCCTCCATCAACATTTGAGGAGAACTGCATCATGAGCGATTTCTACTCCGGATCTGACCTCTTCAGCGAGTTCGACCGACTGCAACGGCAGATGGCGAACCTCTTCGGTACTTTCCCCTCCAGCCTTCGGGCGAGCCGCTTCGGCGCCTTCCCGCCGGTCAACATTGGCGCGACCGACGAGTCGATCGAGATCGTCGCCTTTGCACCCGGCGTCAATGCGGCGGAACTCGACGTATCGATCGACAAGGGGCTGCTGACCATCAGCGGTGAGCGCAAACCGGCACAGCCGGATACCAGCGAGGACACGCGTCTGTATGCGCAGGAGCGCTTCACTGGCGCGTTCCGGCGGGTGATCGAGCTGCCGGAGAACGCAGATCCCGACAAGGTTCAGGCGCGCTACGAGAATGGCTGCCTGTCGATTGCGATCGGCAAGCGCGAATCCTCGAAGCCTCGCGCGATCACCGTCCAGTAACCCCAGGAGCCGAAAATGAGCGATACCACTGAACTGAGCAAGCGCGACCCGTCGGCCGTCACGCGCACCGGGAACGAGCCGTCCGCGCGACGGATGACAATTACTCCTGCCGTCGATATCTACGAGGACAGTCAGGGCGTCACACTCTGGGCCGACCTGCCAGGAGTTACCCGGGACAAGCTCGATGTGCGGGTCCATGACGGCAATCTCGCCATCGAGGCTGAGGCGGTCGTGCCGACACCGGCAAATCTGCGGCTGCAGCATGCCGAGGTCCGTGAGCCGCGCTTTGCGCGCACGTTCACGCTCTCCCCGGACTTCGACACATCGAAGATCGAGGCAAATCTGAAGGACGGCGTACTGAAGCTCACGATCCCACGCCGTGACGAGGCGCGCCCGCGGCGGATCGAAGTGCGTACGGGCTGAAGTCGGCGCGTAGGGCAGCAGGCAGAAAGCACAGTGGGTGGCGGCGGCCTGGCTGCCTCCCCGCCGACAGCGGAGGCCCGGATGGGCGAGCCGTTCCCGACAGCAATGTCCGTGGCCAACATTGCGATGTCCAACTGCCACCTGCACCAACATGCACGGCGGTGGTTCACCGCAGCAGAAGCGCCGCGCGATGCGCTGTCGTGCGCCGTCAGTCGGCCTGGAAAGGGAACATTCGCGGCCGCGGAGCGCCAGGTGGCCGCCCAAACCGCTCCCTCAGCCCAGTCCGAAAACGTCGACGTTGGAAACGCAGGGGTGCGGGTGCCATAACCGGTTCTCCTGCCAGATTCCAGAGGAGGAAACGATGAATCCCGATCCGAAAAAGTGGAATCCCTTCAAGTTCCTTCGCGGGGCTGTGCGCAAGTCCGATGCGGACAGCACGGAGAGCCCGCCGACGAGCGAAAACGAACAATGGCGGGCCCCCCTGCCCGACATTGCGCGATTGTTCTCACGGGAACCATGGCGCGCAGTGGAGGAGTTTTTTCACGACCCGTTTGCAGGCCGTAGCGTGCTCGAGCGATGGTTCGGCGACTTCAGTTCATCGCGCTTCCAGCCACGCATCGACGTTGTCGACGAGGGACCCGTGCTACGCGTGACCGCAGAGCTGCCCGGGATGGAGCGCGAAGACGTGAAGGTGAGTGTCGAGGACGGCGCGATCGTGCTGCGTGGTGAGAAAAAGCAGGATGTGCGCAGTGAGGAAAACGGCTGCTACCGGCTGGAGCGTGCGCATGGACGCTTCGTGCGCACGATCCCCATGCCTGAATACGCCGATCCCGGTCGCGCCCTGGCAAAATTCGACAACGGTGTACTCACGTTGACCGTGCCGAAAACGGAGCCGGTACCGTCCACGAGTCGCACGATCGATATCAGTTAGGGCGAGCCTGCAATGCGCAATGACGGCGGGCAGAAAAGTGGACTGGGTCGTTAGCTCAGCTGGTAGAGCAGCGGACTTTTAATCCGTTGGTCACTGGTTCGAATCCAGTACGACCCACGTGCAGCCGGGCACGGACAGCGCCAGGTTCGACTAGGCCATGGATGGCGGTCAGCCACCCGTGGTGGACCGCTCGCTATGGAAACGCATCACGTCGGGGGTTCCCGACGCATATCGCACGGCGTGGTCCTTCGGACCGGGTTGGATCTCACACCAGAATTCCTGGTGGCGGGCACCGAGACGTCGGGCAGCCTCATAGCGATGAAAATGACTGGCAAGCCAGAACTGGCAGCCATCAAAGAACACCTTCATCGCCGGCTGCGCCCCGCGCATTAAACCACGGCGGACGTCGGCCATAGCGTCCTGCAGCGCAGCATCGGCGAACAACCCCTTGGAGGCAAGCTCATCGTCAACCGAGAGCTGCAAGAACTTGAGATAGTCCCGGCCGAGGACGCCGGCGGGAAGTTTCATAGAAGAGTAGACGGGCGAACGAGGATGGCTGGGCATATGTCTGATTCTGCGGGGACAGCAAGACGGTCGTGATGCGGGATATGTCGCCACACTCCCGATCCCCGATCGATCTGGCTGGCCGGGGCAGTTCATTCCTCAGCCATGAGATGGCGGATAACCAGCGCCGGGTCGGCGATATCCAGAATCAGCCGGCGAAGGATGCGCCTGCGCATGTGCTCCTCGTCGAGCGTCCACGGCGCGCCCTTTTCGCTGAGATAGCGAGCGAGGGCATCCTGGTTGTCGGCGCCTGCCGGCAGGTCAAGCCGAACGGCCAGCAGGGCCGCCACGACGTCATCGATCTCGATGTCGAGCGGTCTTGAGTCAATGAAAAGTTCGAGTTTCATGACGGTCTCAGGCAAAAAGCGGCACTGCCCCCGCGAAGACTGAAAGAACAGTGCCGTAAAAAATGCACCGGCCGGGCTGGACGGCCGGTGCAGAGCGGAACCGATGTACGGTCAGTACTCCAGTTCCGGCGCACTCGCGGGCGCCGGCTTTTCGTCCTTCGGCGCTTCGGCCACCGTTGCATCCGTCGTCAGGATCAGCCCAGCGATCGATGCGGCGTTCTGCAGAGCCGTGCGCGTGACCTTGGTGGGATCGACCACCCCCGCCTCGACAAGATCGCCGTATTCGCCGGTGGCCGCGTTGTAGCCGAAGTTGCCCTTGCCTTCGAGCACCTTCGCGATGACCACCGAGGGCTCGTCACCCGCATTCGAGGCGATCACGCGCAACGGCGCTTCGAGCGAGCGCAGCACGATATGGATGCCGGCGTCCTGATCACCGTTGACACCCTTCAGGTTCGAAACTGCCGAACGTGCGCGCAGCAAAGCCACACCACCACCCGGCACGATGCCTTCTTCGACCGCCGCACGCGTGGCGTGCAGCGCGTCGTCGACGCGGTCTTTCTTCTCCTTCATCTCAACCTCGGTGGCCGCTCCGACCTTGATCACGGCCACGCCGCCGGCGAGCTTC
Source organism: Paraburkholderia tagetis (assembly GCF_022213065.1). Taxonomy (GTDB): domain Bacteria; phylum Pseudomonadota; class Gammaproteobacteria; order Burkholderiales; family Burkholderiaceae; genus Paraburkholderia; species Paraburkholderia tagetis. Next base: position 262 of record NZ_JAKLJA010000060.1, on the reverse strand, counting down.
GCCACGCGCTCCTGCAGCTTCTCGCGATCATAGTCACTCGTCGCTTCCTCGATCTGCGCACGGATGGACTTCACGCGCGCCTCGATGCGCTTCGCGTCACCGGCGCCGTCGATGATGATGGTGTCGTCCTTGCGGACCTCGATGCGTATTCCACGACACCCGAGCGCGGATTCCACGCGTAGCCGAGCAGGTTTTCCACGAACACGCGAGCGCTCGTTCCACACGGAAGCGAGCACTTAAGCAGTGACGCGGGTGGTCAGTT
>NZ_JAKLJA010000006.1 GCF_022213065.1 Paraburkholderia tagetis | reverse complement strand
ACGTTGGGCGCCTTCTTGGGCGCGTTGATTTGCGGCAGGGCTTCTAGCGGGTTGCCGCCCTGCGGAGCGCCGCCCGGCACATTAGCCGCCACTGGACGGCTCTGTTGCGCGACCGCCACCCCAGTCAAACCGATGCTCGCGATGATTCCCACCGTGGCGAGCACGGCCCATTCTGCGCCTTTCATTGGACGACCCCCGACTTGTCGGACGGCGCACGCCGGTTGCCTGAACCTTCCGGCGCGGCCGTCTCTTTGTGCCGCCTTGGTGACGGTCTTTATATTGCTCCCTGATTGCCTGTGTTTTTTATTCCTGCGTACTCCGTACTACCTGATGCTGTATTGCCAGGCTTCGCATGACGCGGCGTTCCTCTCTAAACGCCGTGCCGTGCATCGCCTATCTTGCACGACGATGATTGCGCGCGCTACGGCAACTTGTGCAGCACGCCGCTCAGTAGTCCCCCCGATGTACTTGCACTACCAGAACTGCTTGAAGAACCGGTGCCGCCGACCGTCGTGCCGAGTGCACCCGCTCCGGTGCCGACGAGCGCCGTCACCGGAGCGAGTAGTCCGCCTGCACCTGTGCCCCCGCCACCACCCGCGAGCGTAGCGAGCGGTCCCGTAGCCGCAGCAGTGCCTGAGCTGCCGCTACTTGCGGCACCACCTGCGACACCGGCCGCCGACGAGCCCACAGCGCTCACGCCCGAAAGCAATCCGCCCGCCACCGGCAGACTGCCGAGGCCGCCGGTGAGCGTGCCCGCGCCACCCGCGGCGCCGGAACTGCCCCCCGTGACGGTGGAGAGCGGCGTGCCGCCCAGACCGAGGCTCGCGACCGCCGCGTTGAGCGGGCCGAGCGGGCCGGCTGCGGCAGCGCCGGTCGGCGGACCGTTCCCGACGAGTGCGGTACTGCCGCCCACGAGACTCGTGATGAGGCCGGGAATCGGCGCGGCGCCGTTCGGGCCGTTCGGATTGACGAGGCCACCCGCATTGGTGACCGTGTTGCCGACGGTGCCGACCAGCGCGCCGGCATCCGCGCCGAGCGGTCCGAGCGGCCCGAGCGCGCCGCTCGCCTGCGAGCCGGCGGTGGACGACGCGACCTTCGCGCCGGCCGTCTGCAGCGCGCCGCCTACTTGCGCGAGCAGACCCGAAACCGGCACGCCGAGTCCCGTCGAGGTGCCCACTTGCTGGGTGAGGAGGCCGGCCGTGGTGACGATCGGCGTGATGGTCGTGCTGACCGGCTGCGTGGCCTGCTGTACCGGTGCGGACGACAGCACGTTGCCGAGCGTCTTGCCGGTGGCGTTCACGGCGTTGGCCGTCGTGTCGAGGACGGTGGCGACGGGCGTCGTGACAGGGGAGAGCGGCGCGAGCGGCCCGCTGCCGAGACCGTTGACCGTGGTCGCTGCGCCCTGGACCACGCCGCTCGTTGCGCTCACAACGTTGCCGAGCCCGGCTGCGGTCGTGCCGACCGGATTGGGCGTCGAGCCGGTCTGGCCGACGCCATTCGAGACGGCGTCGGCGAGTGCGCCGACGACTGCGCCGGTGCTCGACACCGCGTCGCCGAGGCCCTGGCTGACCTGTGGGCTCGTGCCCGGCACCGTGGTTGAACCGACCGCGTTGCCGAGATCGCTGGCCGATTTAGCCACCGTGCTGACCACGCCGCCCGTGCCGCTCGACGTGGTGGTGTTCCCGCCGCCGCTGTTGCTGCCCGAGCCGCCACCCGTGCCGGCGGTCGAGCCGCCGGCGCCACTGGTGCCGCCAGTGCCGGTCGCGCCTGTTGTGCCGCCTGCGCCCGAAGACGCGGAGGGTGGCGTGTAGCTGCTGCCGCCGCAGGCGGCGACGCTACAGGCCACGGCAGCGGCAAGCGCAGTCAGGCGCAGGCTGCGCACGAGCGCGGGAGTGCGATCGCGGTCGTTGTGATTTGCGGTGGAACTGGAGCTGCTGAACATGACGCTTGTCTCCTGAACTGGATCTGAAGCTGAAAGAGGTGCTGAAACGCGGTGCCGAATGGATTGCCGAGGCCGGATTGCCGAAGCGGATTACTTCTTGCTGCCGAGCAGGCCGCCAACGAGCGAGGTGAGGCCGCCGAGCGGGCTCGTTGCACCGCTGCTGGAGCTGCCGCTGCCAGTCAGCGAGGAGAGCGAGAGGCCGGGCGTCGTGCTGGTCGTGTTGCTGGTGGCCGGTGCGCTGGACGTGCCGGCGGGCCTGGTGCCTGCGCTGCTCACGGCACCTGTGACCGCGCTTGTGACCGGAGCGAGAAGATTGCTGCTGCCCGTGTTTGCGCCAATACCGACGCCCGCACCAACGCCGACTGCCGCGCCGCCACCGGTAGCACCGCCGGTCACGCCGCTCAGGATGCCCGTGATCGGCGCGAGCGGATTGCCGCCCAGCGGATTGCCGCTGCCGCTCGCCTGACCGCCAGTCAACAGGTTGCCGGCCGTGGCGACGGTCTTGCCCGTATCGGCGACGAGGTTGCCCACACCCGTCGTGACGGGATTCGCGCCGCCCGTTTGCGCGACCAGCGCACCGCCTTTCTGGATGTTGCCGCCGAGCGTCTGCAGCAGGCCCGCGACCGGCGTGCCGACGCCCGTAGGGCCGCCGACCGTCTGCGTGGTGGAGGCGAGCACCGAGGTAATCGGCGTGATAGTCGCGCTCAGTTGCTGCGTGACCTGTTGCACCGGGCCTTGCGTGAGCGCGCTCGTGAGCGAGTTGCCCGCGCTGGTGACGGCGGTGCCGATCGTGCCGACCGTGGAACCCACGGGCGTCGTGACGGCGGCGAGCGGTGCAAGCGGGCCGGCGCCAAGACTCGTGACGAGCTGACCCGTGCTGGTGACGGCATTGCCCGCGTCGCTCACGACACCGCCCGTGCTCGCGAGCGTGGTGCCCACCGGATTGCTGCTCGCGCCGAGCTGGCCGAGCCCATGGGAAACGCCGTTGCCGAGCGTGGAGACCGCGCCGCCCACGTTCTGGACGACGCCGCCAGCAGCCTGCATGGTTTGCGGGCTCACGCCGGGCAGCGTTTGCGCTGCGATCGTGCTGCCGATGCTTGTGATTGTCGAGCCGGTGTCGCTCACGACATTGCCAGCGGCGTGCGCGACGGCGCCCACGGCATTGGCGGTGACGGTCGAGCCGCCGTTGTTGCCGTTGCCTGAACCGTCTCCACTGCCGTTGCCGCTTCCGTTGCTGCCGGTGGTCGTGCCGCCTGCGCCATTTCCTGCGCCCGTGCCGGTGCCCGAGCCATTAGTGCTGTCCGCGGCGGTAGAGCCGCTGCCCGAGCCGCTGCCGTCCCCGCTACCGGTGCTGCCGCCACTGCCATCGCTGCCGCCGCTCGTTTGCAGCGTGCTGCCGCTGCCGCCCCCGGTACCGCTGCCGAGGGAACCCGAGCCGCCGCAGGCGGTCAGCGAGAGCAGCGTGGCGATGGTCGCAGCAATGGCCGTCAAGCGTGCTGCGTTCGCGATGCGCTGATTGTTCATGATGTGCCCTCGGTTCGTTATGGTGTGTTGTTGGTGTTGTGTGCCCGGTCCATCGGACCCGCGCCACCTACACTGCAACAGGCGTGCCAATGCCAGGACGCGCACGAAAACAACACTCGTTACTGTCTGGAGGGTTTCGTCTAATCAAGACATATCAAGTGCTTGCGAATGCTTTTGTAGAACGAATGACGGGAGCTGAAACGGGGCGTTACGTGATGCCGCGTGTTACGTCACGTAACGCGGAGAGTGCGGTGTTACGGGCGTTGCCGTAACAAAAGAGAAAAAAAGCATTTGCCAACATAAGGGTAAAGACACGGCACCCGCATGGAGACTGGTGAAATGCGCAAACGTTAAAACTCGGTGAGTTTTTCGAGTCTTGACTAGTGGCGTTATGGTTTGCCCGAAGTAAACAGTAAAACGCGCATGCCGATAATGAAGTTATGACTTTGGTATTTGAGTAACGATCGATTGCGTTACGCAAAGCGTTACGCTATAAAAACGCACAGACAAAAAAATATAAAAGAGAGCCTGGCGTGAGCATGTTCGAGGGGCGTGCCTGCGATTGGGCCAAAACGTTGGCGGACTGACATGACAGTTCGTGGACCGGATGCATTGGCGCAATTCAAATAGCATGCACTGCGCGCGCCGGTGCAGATCAGCGTGAAAGCACAAAGAAGAGAGAGGGCCGAAATGAACAAGCTGTTAAAGCGTTTCGCCAAGTCGGAAGACGGGGTCACGGCGCTGGAGTACGGGCTTATTGCGGGAGTTATTGTGATAGCTGTTGCAGCGACCGTTCCCGCTATTGGTGGTTCGGTTAAAGATTTGTTTACCTCCGTCGAGACAATGGTAGGGGGCGCTGCGACTGCGGCTAAGGCAGCTGCGGCAAGCGGCTGATCGGGCGTTTCAAATAACGCTCAACATCGCTCACTAACTGGTTTCCAGCGCGCGCTCGCATGCGAGCGCGCGCTGGATAGTTGCGCGCGCATTGTTCTCGATGATTCCATTCTATTTATCCAGCCTCGTGTTCGGCGCGTGGGCTGTGGCCGTTGCTGTGTGCGACTGCCGCTCGCGCCGCGTGCCAAACGCTCTTGTGGGCGCAGGGTTCGTCGCCGCACTGACGGCCGCGCTGCTGCACGCAGGCCCGGCACATCTCGGTATCGGTCAGGCGCTGGCTGCCGCCGCCGTTGGGCTCGCCGCGCTCATGCCGTTCTTCGTGCTCGGCATGATGGGCGCGGCCGACGTCAAGGTCTTCGCGGTGCTCGGCGCCTGGTGCGGGATGCAGCCGCTCGTGGGCCTGTGGGTCGTCGCGAGCCTCGCGGCGTTCGTGCACGCGCTCGCGATGTTGATTACGCTGCGCGCACGCGCGCATGTCGCTATGGCGCGGCCAGCGCGGCCAGCGCGGCTCGTTACCGAGGGTGCGCAACGCGGTACGCCGTATGCCGCGTGCCTGAGCGTGCCCGCGCTCGTCTGGCTCGCGCTTCAACTGATGTCCGGGTGGCCTTGATGATTGCGCGAGCAACGAACGTCCGCGCAATTCTCGCGCGAGCAAGGCGTGGCAAACGTGCGCAACGCGGCACCGCTGCAATCGAGTTCGCGCTCGCGTTCCCGCTTTTCTTCGCGATCCTCTACGGGATCGTCATGTACAGCATGATTTTTCTCGTGCAGCAAAGCCTGACCTCGGCCGCGGCGGAAGGGGCGCGTGCGGCGCTCGTCTATCAGAACGGGGCCAATCCCGCTTCGGCGCTTGCGAGCCGCGCACAGGCGGCCTGCACGCGGGCGCTCGCTGTTGTGAACTGGCTCACGCACGCGCCGCAATGCACGCAGGCGGTCAACACCGCGCCGGCGGGGTGCGCCGAGAACACGGCAATGGACTGTGTCCAGATCACGCTCACCTACCCATGGAGCACCAATCCGCTGGTGCCTCCACTGCCGCTCATGGGGCTGCTCGCGCCATCGTCACTCGTAGGCCGGGCCACCGTGCAAATCAGTCCGGAGAATCTCTTGTGAAGCTTTCGCACCGTGGATGACCGCTCATGGCCAATCTGACCAAACTCACCGCAGCACTCCTGATTGCGGGCGCGCTCGTGCTCGGGCTGCTCGCGTGGACGCTGGCGCGCCGCCCGCCGCCGCCATCCGTTGTTGTCCCGCCGCCGTCTTCCACGCGCTCGCTCACGCCGGTCGTGGTGGCTACGCGCGCACTGTCCGCGGGGCAGCCGATTCCCGCTGACGCACTGCGCGTACAGCCACTGCCGATTCATCCCCAGGGTGCCGTGAGCGATAGCTCGCTGGTCGCGGGCCGTGTGCCGCTCGCCGATATTGCCGCCGATGCTCCCGTGCTCGATCAGCAGCTTTCATCCAGTCTCGCCACGAGTCTGGCGCCTGGCGAGCGCGCCGTGGCCGTGCGCGTCGACGAAACCAACGCGGTCGGCAACGCATTGCGCGCGGGCAACTACGTCGACGTGTTCTTCACGTTGCGTCGCGACGGCAGCGGTATGAACGGCGGCGAAATCGGCCGCACTCAGGCGCGTCTCCTGATTTCGAAGGCGCGCGTGCTGGTGTTCGACGCACAGCCCAACGCGCAGGGCAATGCAACCGCGCAGCGCACCACCAACTTCGGCACGCAGAACGCGGCGCCGCGCACGGCGGTGCTGGCCGTGCCGGTGACCGAAGTCGACCGGCTGGCCCTCGCTCAAAGCCATGGGCAACTGATTTTCGCGCTGCGCAACCCGGCCGACGACGATCAGGTGGATCCGGCCGCGTTCGGTCCGCAGCCCGGCGTGCTCAAGGTGGTCTCGCTCACGGCGCCGGATGGGTCCACGCGCGCGGCGGCAGGCGTCGCGCTCGACCAGCTTGCGGGCAGCGGCGTGCCGCGCGAGACGGTGCCGGTGGCCTCGGCCGCGCCGCGCCGCGCTGACGCGGCCGCCCGCGGTGGGCTCGAAGTGATACGGGGCGGGCGTGCCGAAACGCTCGCCTGGTAATGAGGTATGGGATGCATGGAATGCACGGTGTGCATGAGCGCGCGGCGCTCGAGCCGCCCGCAGGTTGCGCGGACCTGGCCGCATACGAGAGAAGCAGGAACACGATGACGATAACAAGGACTTTCGCCGTGGCTGTGGCCGCAGCATGCGCGGGCGCTCTCGTGCTCGCCGCCGCGCCCGCATGGGCGGCACCGCCTGCACAGGGGCGCGCGGCATACGCGCGAGATGCAGCGGACGGTTTGGCGCCCAGCGTCGATATCGCCGTGGGCGAGCAGCGCACGCTGCCCGTCACCGGCTCGCTCACGCGCATTGCCGTGGGCGATCCGTCGGTGGCCGACGTGCTGGTGATACGCGGCGACCGGCGCGGCGGCGTGCTGCTCGTCGGCAAGGGTGCGGGCACAACGAACGTGATGCTGTGGGAAGGCAGCGGCGCGCCGCGCACGCTCACCGTCAACGTGACGACGAACGCGGCGCGCGCACTGCTCGGCGCCGATACGCCGGATGTGAAGGTGTTGGGCGACACGGCGCTCATAACCGGCGACGCCGCGACGATGGAGCAGCACCAGCGCGCGGTGGCCGCGGCGCAGGGCTCGATCGGCAAGGGCAAAAGGGAAGGTAAGGACGGCAAGGATGCGAACGTGCTCGATACGTCGAGCATCGCCACGCGCGCGGTCGTGCAGGTGGACGTGCGCGTGGTCGAGTTCAGCCGCAGCGTGCTCAAGCAGATCGGCTTTAACTTCTTTCGCCAGAACAACGGCTTCGCGTTTGGCTCGTTCACGCCGACTTCGCTCAGCTCGGGAACGCTCACCTCGGCGGGTACGGCGGTCCAGGCCGCCTTGCCGATCATGTCCGCGTTCAATCTCGTGTTCGCCTCCGCCACGCACGGCCTGTTCGCCGACCTGAGCCTGATGGAGTCGAACAACCTCGCGCGCGTGCTCGCCGAGCCCACGCTCGTCGCGCTCTCGGGTCAGAGCGCGAGCTTCCTCGCGGGCGGCGAGATTCCGGTGCCGGTGCCGCAGGCCCTCGGCGCCACGGCGATTGAATACAAGCCCTACGGCATCGGGCTCTCGCTCACGCCCACGGTGATCTCGCCGCAGCGCATCGCGCTCAAGGTCGCGCCCGAGGCGAGCCAGCTCGACTTCGCAAACGCGGTGACGATCAGCGGCGTGTCCGTGCCCGCGATCACCACGCGCCGCACCGAAACGACCATCGAACTGGGCGACGGCGAGAGCTTCGTGATCGGTGGGCTGATCGATCGCGAGACGGCATCGAATGTGAACAAGGTGCCGCTGCTGGGCGACTTGCCCATCATCGGTACGTTCTTCAAGCAGTTGAACTATCAGCAGAACGACAAGGAACTGGTGATCGTCGTGACGCCGCACCTGGTGTCGCCGCTCGCGAAGGACGCGAAGCTGCCCGCCACGCCCGGCGAGCTATCCGAGCAGCGCAATGGGCACGTGTGGCGCGCGCTGCTGGGCGGTGCGGCGTCGCGCGATCCGGTGCCGGGATTTTCGCCGTGATGCAGTGGGTCGTCGGTTCCGCTCCCGGCGCGGCGTGCGGCGTGCGTCGCATGCGCGAAAGCGCGCGTCCGGTGGCAATCGCTGCGCGAGCAGCAAAAGGAGAGCATTCATGAACGCGAGATCGCACGTGCCGGCTGAACGCACGATGACGGATTCGTTCGTCTTCGCAACGGCCAATGACGCGAACGCGCGTTGGGTCGAGCACATGCTCGGCCCGGTGGGCAAGGTGACGACGGTCGCGCTCGATGCGGGGCTCGTCGCGCAGCAGATCTCGCAGAGCATGCCTTCGCTGCTGCTGGTCGATTTTTCGCGGGGACGCTCGCTCCACGGCGGCCAGGCGCAGGGCAACGCCGCGAGCGCCGTGGCGGCGGCTGCGCATGCGGCGTTTCCGGGCTTGCAGATCATCGCCGTGGGCACGCTCGCCGAGCCGGAGAGCGCCATTTCGGCGCTGCGCGCGGGCGTGCGCGATTTCGTCGATACGGGCGCAGATACTGAGGATGCCTTAAGTACCGTGCGCCAGGTGCTGGACAACCGCGTGGAGCCCGTGAGCCGGCACGGCCGCCTCACGGTGTTGCTGGGCGCGCGTCCCGGTGTGGGCGTCACCACGCTCGCGGCGGGCCTGGGTGTGGTGCTCGCGCGCAAGGGCGCCGCGCTGAACCGGCACACCGCGCTGCTCGACCTCGGCTTGCCGGCCGCAGACGGCGCACTGCTCCTCAACGTGGGCAACGGCTTCAGTTTCGTCGATGCGATGCACAACCTGCGCCGCTTCGATCAGACCTTCGTGCACACCGCGCTCGCGCGCCATGAGAGCGGCCTCGCGCTCACCACGCTGCCTGCCGATCTCGGCGCGTTGCGCGAAGTCTCGTATCAATCGGCGGCGGCGCTGCTCACGCGACTGCGCGCGTTCTTCGATCAGCAGCTCGTCGATCTCGGCGGCTTCTCGAACGTGGAGTTCGTCTTCGAGATGGCGCGCGCGGCGGATCAGGCCTGGCTCGTGTGCGACCAGAGCGTCGCGTCGATCGTCGCGGCGTCGCGCCAGCTCGAAATGCTGCGCGACGGTGCCGTCGACAATGCCAACCTGCGCCTCGTGATCAACCAGTACGAAGCGGACATCGACCTGAGCGCGGCGCAGATTGCCGAGCGCCTCGGCATCGAACTCGCGGGCGTGCTGCCCGCGCGCCGCGTGGCGCTGTGCCAGGCCGCGAACCGCGGCCATCTGCTCGTCGACAGCGCGCCGCGCGACCCATACGTGCGTGCGCTCGACGCGCTCGCGGCGCAACTCGACGGTCTGCGCACGCCGGTTCCGAAGAAGTTCGACGCGCTGCGCCGACCCCTGCGCGGTCTTTTCCAACACTCATCGAAGCGTTCGTAGATCATGCCGGATAACATCCAGTTTGCCGATGACGCGCCCTTGTTCGCGCATAGCCAACAGTTCCAGGACATCAAGAACGCGGCGCACGAACATCTGCTGACCCGCATCGAGGAGCTTGGCGCCGAATTCGGTCGCTGGTCGCGCCAGGCGATCAACCAGTTCGTCGATCTGGAAATAGACAGCTTCGTGCGGCTGCGCCACATTCCGATCAACGAGAGCGAGGTGCGCGCGATCGCCGGGGCGCTCACCAAGGAGCTCGCGGGCTTCGGGCCGATCGAGGACCTGCTCGCCGATCCGGCCGTCGAGGACATCCTCATCAACGGCTATAGCGACGTGTATGTGTCGCGGCACGGCATTCTCTCGAAGATTCCTGTGCGCTTCTCCGACAACGCGCACCTGCTGCGCATCGTGCGGCGCATTCTTGCGCCCATCGGGCGGCGGCTGGACGAATCGAATCCGATGGTCGACGCGCGCCTGCCCGACGGCGGGCGCATCAATGTCGTGATCGAGCCGCTTTCGCTCGCGGGGCCCATCGTCTCGATCCGCAAGTTCCGCAAGGATCCGCTGCGCCCCGACGATCTGCTCGGCAACGGCACGTTCGGCGTGGAGATCGGCGCGCTCTTCGAAGCGGCGGTGCAGGCGCGCTGCAATATCCTCGTTTCGGGCGGTACGAGTTCGGGCAAGACATCGCTCCTGAATGCGCTGGCGTTTCATATTCCCGAGATCGAGCGCGTAGTGACGATCGAGGACACCGCCGAGCTCTCGCTCAATCACCCGCATGTGGTGCGGCTCGAAAGCCGGCCTGGTGGCTTCGACGGGACGGGCGTGGTGACCATTCGCGATCTGCTGCGCAATACGCTGCGTATGCGACCGGACCGCATCATCGTGGGCGAAGTGCGCGGCGGCGAAGTGCTCGAAATGCTGCAGGCGATGAACACCGGCCACGACGGGTCGATGGCGACCGTGCATGCGTCGTCGCCGCGCGAGTGTCTGTACCGGCTCGAAATGCTCGCGGGCTTCGCGGGCTTTCAGGGCACCGAAAGCAGCCTGCGCCGGCAGATCGCCAACGCCGTCGACTTCATCGTGCAGATCGGGCGGCTTTCCAGCGGGCGCCGCCGGATTCTTTCGGTAACCGAAGTAACGGGACTCGCGGACAACATCATCGCCACGCAGGAGCTGTACCGCTACGAGCCGGTCATGAACGCGGACGGCGAGGAGATCGACTGCTGGGAGTCGCTCGGCATTCATCCGCATTCGCCGAAGCTCGCGCGCTTTCGCCAGGCGCTTGCGGCTTCGTCGAATTTCGGCTTTGGGGGCGGGCGCGACGGGGGCTTCAATGTCTAGCGCGATCGCGCTTATCGCGGCGCTGGCGCTGCTGTTCGCCGCCGCCGGACTGATGCTCTGGCAGCAGGCGCAGCAGCGCGCCTCGCGTGAGCACGTGACGCGTTTCGTCGACAGCCGGGTGAACGCCGCGACCCAGGCCACGGGGGCGTCGGGCATGCGCGTGGCGGCCGGGTCCGGGGCGTCCCGATCCGGGGCGGCCAGGCCCGCCGGCGCTTCCAGGCCCGATGAAGTCCGCGCGGCCTATGTGGGCGGAAACACCGCCACGCGCGGCGGCGCGCTGCCGTTGGCGGCGACCCAGCCGCAGGGCTGGCGCGCTCGCGCGACGTTCGCGCTTCAGGGCATGCTGAGCCGCGCCGGCATCGTCGATGTGCGCAAGCCGTTTGTGTTCGTCGGCTTCATCGCGATTGCCCTGACGCTGTGGGCGTTCGTGCTCGGCGGCGGCCCGGCGGCGCTCGCCGTGCTGGTATTGATGGTAGCGCTGGTGGCCTTCGTGCTTTCGGTGCGCATGCAGCGGCGACGCACACGGCTCGTCGCGCAATTGCCTTCGTTTCTCGACGGCATCGTGCGTCTGATCGTGCTCGGCAACAGTGTGCCAGCCGCGTTCCAGGCCGCGCTGCCCACCACCGAGGCGCCCCTGCGCGAATGTCTCGATCACGTTTCGCGCATGCTGCGCGCCGGCGTCGAGATCGATCGCGCGCTCGGTCACGTCGCGCGGGTCTATCGCGCGCGCGAACTGGAGTTCGTGGGCGCCGTGCTGCGCCTTTCGGTGCGCTACGGCGGCCGCGCCGACGTGATGCTCGAACGCATGGCGACGTTCATGCGCGATCTCGAGCAGGCGCAGCGCGAGCTGGTCGCGATGTCGGCGGAAACGCGCCTTTCCGCATGGGTGCTCGCGCTGCTGCCGCTTGGCATTGCCGGCTTTCTCATCGTGACCAATCCGCAGTATTTCGCGTCGATGTGGAACGACCATTCCGGGCGCCTGCTCGTATACGGGGCCATCGGTTTGCAGATGACGGGCGCTTATCTGCTGTACCGGCTCACGCGGTTCAAGGGGGCGCTGTGAGCGCGCATGGCCTCGGTGCGCTGGCGCTGCTGCTCGGCGCGCTCGGCCTCGCATTGCTCGCGGCGCTCGCGTGCGCACGGCTCGTGGCCGCGCGCAAGAGCGCGCGCATGCTCGAGCAAGCCATGGCGAACTATGGATCGCAGGCGAGCGTGCAAGGCATGGCCGCTCTCGATGCACGTGCTGCCGCCGTGCGTGCTGGTGCGCCGGTTAGTGCGTCTGTTGGTGCGTCTGTTGGTGCATCGGTCGGTGCGTCCGCTGGCGTGTTCACTGGTATGTCCGCTGGTTCATCGATGGCGGGCTCCGCTAGCGGCGCACACGGCGCGCAGCGCGCACCGGTTGGCATATCGGGCGGTACGCAAGGCGGCGCGGCAGCGTCCCGAAGCGCACAGGGCGGTGCGGCAGCGCACGGCAAGGGCGGCGCTGCAACCATCGACGCACTCCTGGGTGCGCCACGACGCTCCGGACTCCCAGGCATGATCGACGCGCTCGGTGCTGTCGGTGCCCGCTGGCTCGAAACATCGGCGGGCAAGCTGATTGTCGCCGACGAAGACCGACGCCTGCTCGACCAATGCGGCTATGCCGACGCGCGTGCGCGCGGCCTCTATTGCATCGTCCGCATCGTGTGCGCGGCCGCCATGGCGGGGCTGGCAGCGTGGTACGGCATCGCGCACGGCGCGCGGCCTGTGGCGTGGGCGGGCGGCGGCCTGCTGCTCGGCTTTTTCATGCCGAAGTTCGTGGTGCGCCGCCGAGCGCGTGCACGGCTCGACGCCGTGGCCGATGAATTGCCGATGCTCGTCGACCTGCTGCGTCTGCTGCAGGGCGTCGGGCTCTCGCTCGACCAGAGCATGCAGGTGATGATCAACGAGTTCCGCCTCGTGCTGCCCGTGCTCGCGGGAGAAATGGAGATCGCGCAACGGCAGTTCGTGGCGGGCCGCACGCGCGAGCAGTCGTTGCAGCGCATCGCGTCGATCTACGAAAACGAGGATCTGCGCGCGGTGATCCGGCTGCTCGTGCAGGTGGACAAGCACGGCGGCGCGGTACAGGAGCCGCTCAAGCAATTCGGCGACCGGCTGCGCGAAGTGCGCCGCGCGGTGTTGCGCGAGCGTATCGGCAAGCTCACCGTGAGGATGACCGGCGTGATGGTGGTGACCCTGCTGCCCGCGCTGCTCATCGTCACGGCGGGGCCGGGCGTGATCGCCGTCCTGCATTCGCTGGCGTCGATTCGTCATTGAGGCGAAGTGTGAAAGTGCGATCGAGTCATGAACACGGCGGGGTGTTTAGAACCATCATGAAGAATGTCATTGTCGACACGGCAGCGGCGTGCAGGCCGGCCGCGCGCCGCGCGCTGGCGGCCCTGGCCTGCACGGGGCTCGCAGCGCTTGGCGCGTGCGGGACGCCGCAGGGCTACGGCGTCGGTCCGCAGGCGCAGGCCGACATGCAGATGCGCGCGAGCACCCACGATCCCGCGCCGGACACGCCCGGCATGTACCTCGGCCTGATCTCGCGCATGCAGACCGAGGGGCTCTATTACGCATCGCTCGCGCACATCGACGCCTTCGAGCGCCAGTACGGCGCCACGCCCGATTCGATCCTGCTGCGCGCCGACGCGCTGCGCGTGACGGGGCAGGCGGGCGCGAGCGCGGCGGCCTACGCGCAGTTGCTCAACACGCCGCTCGCGGCGCGCGGCCATCGCGGACTCGGTCTGCTCGCGGGCGCGGCGGGCGATTTCCGCAAGGCTGCGCAAGAGTTGGGGGACGCCTCGCGGCTCGACCCGACCAACGCGGCCACGCTCTCCGACCTCGGCTATGCGCTGCTGCGCGACGGGGACGTGGCGGGCGCGCGCGTGCCGCTCCTCGAGGCGCTGGAGCTGGATTCGCACAACGAGAAGATCGTCGCGAACGTGGCGCTGCTGTTCGAGGCGAGCGGCAACGACGCGGATGCGCAGGCGCTCATGGCGCATCGGGGCCTGCCTGCGCAGACCCGCGCGGCGGTCGCGCGCGATGCGCAGAAGGTGCGCGAAGCGCAGCGTGCGCGAGAGGTAGCGCAGCGGCGCGAATCGCAGGAGCAGGCCTCGCTGCGCGTCGCGCAGCGCGCCGCGGTGCCGGCGCCGCGCGCGCTCGCAAGCGCCCAGGACAACTGGCGCGGCGGCGATGCGCAGCCGCGCCTGGTGGATCGCTTTGCGCCGTAACCGCGCCGTAACTGGACCGCAACGAGCGACATGTGGAACATGCAGGACCGGCCCGGCGTGCCACGTCCGCGCAACACGAGGAATACGATGAAAGCCAGTCAACTCCAGGATGCGCGCTCTGCCGCGCGTCGCGTCGCCTCGGCGGCTTTTCGGGGGCGTCGCCATCGCGCCGCGACCGCTGCAATCGCCGCCATTGCTGCTCGCGCGGCTTTGGTCATGGCGTTCGCGGCGCCGGCTGTGCATGCCCAGAGCGTGGACGCGCAGGCCTCCGGCGAGCGCGTCCGGAACAGCGAGATCGGCCATTCGACGCGGGCCTGGCTCGATCTTCAGCGCAGCAACGCCCAGGCCGCTCCGGCGTTGCCCATGCTCGGCGCCGAGGCGGGCTACGCTTACCGGCGCTACATGAAATCGTTCGACACGAACATCCCGGCAAGCTTTGGCTCGACCATCCAGACGGGCAATGGGCAGGGCGGTGGAGCTGGAACCGCAGCCCCGGGCGGGGGAGGCGCGTACTGAGATGGTGTCGCGCTTACGCCAGCCGGCGCGTGTCGGTGTTCCAGACACTTCCGGTCTACCCGGTGCTCACGGTGCTCTCGGTGTCCCCACGGCGCAGCCGCGCCGGTCGGCCCGCACACGTGCGCGGGCCAGCGCGCTTGCACGGCGCCAGCGCGGCTCGCTCGCGTTGATCGCGGTCATCGGGCTCCTGGTTGCCGTGGCGGCGCTGGGCGTGCTCGACGTGGCGAATCTCTATCTCGCGAAGCGCTCGCTGCAGAACGTCGCCGATCTCGCGGCGCTCGCCGCCGCGCAACAGATGGACGACCCATGCTCGCAGCCGCTCGTGACGGCGAGCGCCAATGCGGCGAGCAACGGCTTCGTGGCGAGCGGCACGACGCGCACGCTCGCCGTCACGTGTGGACGCTGGGACTCGAACGGCAATGGCGGCATGACGTTCGTGAGCAACGGCACGCCGCCGCTCAACGGCGTGCAGGTGAGCGTCACGAATACCGTGCCGTATTTTTTCCTTGGGCCGGCGCACCGGATCGCGGCGAGCGCCACGGCCAAGGCGTCGGTGATTGGCTCGTTTCAGGTCGGCACGTCGCTGGCCCAGGTGAACCTGCTCAACGGCATGCTCGGGGCGCTGCTGGGCGGCACACAGGTGCAGCTCGACGCGGCCTCGTGGAACGGCCTCGCGAACGCCAATGTGAAGGTGGCCGATCTCGCGGCCGTGGCCACAGCGGCCGGAACCTACGATGGGCTGCTCGCCACGCAGGCCACGGTCGGCGATCTTGCCACCATTCTGCTCAACGCCGTTGGCCGGGACGGTGCGCTCACGGCCGACGTCTCTGCCGCGACAAGCGGCCTGAAAGCGGTGGCCGCGCTTGTTCCGCAGGGGACGCTCAAGCCCATCCAGCTTGCGGCGCTGTCCGGCTCGCCCGCCTTGCTGCAACTCGGCGTGGCCAACGCCGAGTACGCGGCCGACGCCAGCGTCAACGTCCTGCAGATGCTGATCGCCGGCGCCGAGATTGCCGCCGCGGGCAATGCGCCGGTCACCTTCAACCTGGACACCACGGGCTTGAGCGGCGTTCTGCCCGTGAGCGTCGCGCTCACGTTGCAGGTGATCTCGCCGCCTTCGATCGCCGTGGGCGAGCCCGGCTATATCGAGGGCACGAGCACGTGGCGAACGCAGGCTCAGACCGCGCAGATCCTGCTTGGCGCGAACGCCACGATTTCGACCACGAACACGACGACCTCCTGGCTCGGTATCCCTTACGTCCTCGACGTGAGCGTGCAACTGCCGCTCTACGTGGTCGCGGCGCAGGGACAGGCGTGGCTGCAGTCAGCGCAGTGCGCGGCCAGCAAGGCGGCGAGCACGCAGACGATCGGCGTGCAGACCGGGCTCGCCAATATCTGCATCGGTACGCCGCTCGCGAACGGTGTCAGCGCGACGGACGTCAGCGGCTTTAGCTGTAGCAGCACGAACGCCCGCTGGAGCGTGGCGAGCGTGTCGTTGCTCAATACGCCCATCGCCACGGTGAGCGCGCCGTCGGTCGGCGTGCCCGTCGTCAATCCGTCCAGTGCGACCTTGATGTTCGACGGCAATGGCAACCCGATCAACGGCAATTCCGTCAATTCGAATGCGCTCGGCGCCGTGCTCGACAATTCGCTTCAATCGACCGTGACCACGTTAGGCCAACTCACCGAGAGCAACAACGGCTTGAAACTGACCTTGCTGTCGGGGGCGCTCGACTTGTTGCTCGGGAGCGTCATCGGCGGAGCCGTCGGCGGGCTGGTCGATGGCCTCGTCATGCCGGTCGTGACGGGCGTACTCGGCAACACGCTGGGCCCCGTGCTCAAAGGTCTCGATGACATCATCCTCGGCCCCTTGCTGCAACTGCTCGGCGTCCAGCTTGGCGTCGCGACCGTGACCGACTATCCGCTCACGTGCGGTGTTGCAACACTCGTTCAATAAGAAAACCCCACGATGCGAACCACCACCCCCATCGAGGAACTCGATCTCTACGTCTGGGAAGGCAAAGCCGATATCGTCGAGCGCGTCGCGCGCTGCATGGCGAGCCTCGACGTCGAGGTGACCCGCGCCGACGACACCGCCGTCTCGCCACAACGCATCGCCGCGCGCGCGTCGATCGCCATCGTGAGCGTGAGCGTGATCGACACCGGCGCGCTCGTGCTGCGCGACTGGCAGGCCACGCACGGCATGCCCGTGATCTGGGTCGGCGCGGCGCCGCGCGACAACGACCCGGCCATGTATCCCGCCGAGTATTCGTACATCTTGCCGCTCGACTTCACCTGCGCCGAGCTGCGCGGGCTCGTGTCCAAACTCGTCGTGCAACTGCGCGCGCATTCGGCCCAGACGGCGGGTGCGGACATGCTCGTGGCCGAGTCCGAGAGCATGCGCGCGCTGATGAATGAAGTGGACACCTTCGCCGACTGCGACACGAGCGTGCTCGTGCACGGCGAGACCGGGACCGGCAAGGAGCGCATCGCAGAACTGCTGCACCGCAAGCATGGCCGTTACGGCACGGGGCCGTTCGTCGCCGTGAACTGCGGCGCGATTCCCGACGGCCTGTTCGAGTCGCTGTTCTTCGGACATGCGAAGGGCTCATTCACGGGCGCGGCGCTCGCACACAAGGGCTACTTCGAGCAGGCCGACGGCGGCACGCTATTTCTCGACGAAATCGGCGACCTGCCGCTCTACCAGCAGGTGAAGCTGCTGCGCGTGCTGGAGGACGGCACGGTCACGCGCATCGGCTCGGCCACGCCGCTGAAGGTGGATTTCCGCCTCGTCGCGGCCACCAACCGGCAACTGCCGCAACTCGTGAAAGAGGGCGGCTTTCGCGCCGACCTCTATTACCGGCTTGCCGTGATCGAGCTGCTTGTGCCGTCGCTCGAAGAGCGCGGCGCGGTGGACAAGATCGCGCTCTTCAAAGCTTTCGTGGCGTCCGTGGTGGGCGGCGAGCGCCTCGATGCATTGCCGGAGCTGCCTTACTGGCTGGCCGACTCGGTGGCCGCGATGCGCTTTCCGGGCAATGTGCGCGAGCTGCGCAACCTGGCCGAACGGGTGGGTGTGACGGTGCGGCAGATGGGTAGCTGGGACGCGCCGCGCCTGCGCCGGCTTCTGGCCGGCTCGGGCGGTGCCCAGCCCGCGGCGGCGGAGGCGGTGGCGCCCGTCGTCGATCGCAGCAAGTGGGACATGGCCGAGCGCAGCCGTCTGCTGGCGGCGCTCGATGCAAACGGCTGGCGCCGCAAGGATACGGCCCAATATCTGGGCATCAGCCGCAAAGTATTGTGGGAAAAAATCCGCAAGTACCAAATTTTCGACGAGGAGCCCGCAACCGGTGAAAGTGAGTAATAATTGTGCGATTTTGTAAAATCATACAAAAACTGTACAAATCAGAGGCTTCATGAACGACAAGTGGAGAGTTCGACAAGTCGCGTTCGCTGCACTGATGCTGCTAGGGGGTGTGGAAGCCGGCTGCGCGCAATCACTGCCTGATCAGGCTGCGCAGGCAGCAGCAGCGCCGGCGACGGGGCAAGCAAAGGCGCAGGCCACGGCAAACGTGGCAATGAATACGGCGGCGGCTCAAGACCCGGCGGCTGCGGCTGTGCAGCCTCAAGCGTCGTCGGCGGCGCAGCCTTTGCCCGGCGCGCCGGTCGCGCTTACGCCCGAGGAGGCGCAGCAGAACGCAGCCGGCAATGTGGCCGAGTTGCAGCAGATGATCCGCGGCTCCGATCTCAACGAACTGCGCACGACCTACAACGGCACTTATGGCGCGAGTCTCCTGTTCCAAGGCAAGGAGATGACCTATTACGTGACGCTATTCCAGAACAAGACGTTCTGGCGCGTGATCAAGACCAGCGACGAGACGCGTGCCGAGGCGATCTATCGCGACTTTGTGCAGAGGACGCTCCAGTTGTCGGATGTCGAGATCCGGCGCACGCGCCTCGAAGCGCAAAAGGCGTTCACGGCGCGCATGATCGCGCTGACGCAGGATCACGCCAAGCGCCTGCAGGCCGACCTCGCGATCGCTCGCCAGCAACAGGCGATCGTCGCGGATCAGCAGAAGCAGACGCGCGCTCAGGCGAATGCGCTCCAGGTCGAGAAGACGGCCGCACAGGATCAACTGCGTGCGGTGCAGCGCCAGGTGCAACAGCTGCAACGTGAGGTCGAGGGCGGCTTGCCGGTCCGGTAAGACCTTAGCGGGGCACCGGATGGGGCACCGGTTGGGGGCGGAAATCCGGCCTCGTCGATGCGGGCCGGCGCAATGGCCGGTCGTAGCAGCAAGGCAGGATGGGAAATGAAGGCGGGCGTCCATGACGTGCCGCCTTTATTGTTTTTGGGCGGGATATTCCGCGTTCAGCGCTTGCCGTGACGATGCGTGTCGCGGCCTTTTTTCGCGTCGTCGGCGGGCTTGGGTTTGGAAGGGGGCGGGTCGACCGCGATGGGGTCGCTTGCCGGGAAAGTCTCTTCGAGCGCCTCGTCGAGCGCGTCTTCCTGCGAGGGCTGAGAGGGCTTCGGTTTGGATGGGCTCATGGCGTTCTCCGGGCGAAGGGGGTCGCTTTCAGAATAACGCAAAGGGAAAAATCATGAGCGCGTGGCCGCGTCCGGCACGCATGTTTCCGGACGCGTGTGCAATTCGGAGCACTCCAGACCACGGATGAGAACGAGCGCAAGCGCGCGGCGCGCGCTTGCACATCGTGAGATCGGCCGTTGCTGAAAAAATGTGCGCGGCACGCACACGCACGGCTTAGCTGTTGTTCGAGCCTTCGCCGCCATTGCCGCCATTGCCGCCGTTGTTCACGGAGCCGTAGAGCCGGCGGCGGCGCGTGACGACCACCGGGCCGTCCTGGGCCGGGCGCTCGGACGAAGCGGGCGCCGACCAGGATTCGCGCGGCTCGCGCTCCCGGGGCTCACGCGATTCGCGAGGCTCGCGCGATTCGCGCGGACCATGGCCGCCATAGCTGCTATGCGGGCCGCGGCTCGTGTGCTCGCCGTGCGAGGGGCGCGGCGTGCGCGGACCCGGACGCGTGCCGGTGTCGAGCTGGATGGTGGAGATGGCGCGTTTGTAGATGCCTTGCAGGCCGACAGGCGTGCGCAGCATCACCAGATACTGATCGAACGACTCGATGCATCCAGTCAGGCGAATGCCGTTGACCAGATAGATTTCGACACGCTTGCGCTCTTTGCGCGCGGCGTTCATGAAGTCGTTTTGCGGGTGCGATTCTGCGGAAGGCATGGACGAATTTTGACCAGGCGGCTTAATGCCGCAATTCATTTGGAAACGTTTGCTCGCCGGAATTCTACCTTGTGCCGGCAAAGCGCGCGTGCGTTGGCATACTTTACTGCAGAACTATACCGGCTCGCGGTCGCGGCCGCAGTATTGCCAGGCGGGCACGGCGCATGCCCGCGAAGGTTCATGAAAGCGGGGCTCGAACTGTGAAGATTGCACCGGGTCGCCGGGATACGGTCGGTTAGATGCGGTTGCGTTGGCCGCGCCCGCGGCGCATACGTTCATAGCGTAGTGCAAAGCGTGGACGAATGTGTCGCGGATTTCGATGTATTTGCGCGTGAGCGTATCGGACCTTTCCAACGTCTTACTGCTTTGCGATTGTCCGGTGTTGCACGTTTGCGTTCCGTGCGGCGACGCACGGGTACATCTACAAATAGTTGGCGCGAATCAGGAATAAGGCTCCGCTGCGCCGCGTTTATCTCCATGTCGACGCCAGAGCGATTCACGACGAGCACGACGATCGCAATGAGCCGTATGCGACGTTCGTCACGCGCCGGCAGTTCGCTTTTCCCAGCTAATGCAGGCTAATGGCCTGGCGGGCTTCCTGGTGGGTTTCTTGCCCGGCCTTCTCACACGGGAGATGACCATGAAACGGTTCCGTATTGTTCTTGCTTGCCTTGTCTGCTTGACGATGGCCGCGGTATCGGGTTCGGTTACCGCGTGCAGCGACATGAATTCGGGCAGCGGCAGCATGTCGAACAGCTCCGGCGGTTCGTCGGGCGGCGGTTACTGATTTGCGGCATTGACAGCGCCACCGGGTGCCGCGCGCCATGCTGCGCCGACCGTCCGCGGAGTTCGAAGCGCAAGTGGTCGCGCAGCTCGCGCCCATGCGCCGCTACGCGCGTGCGCTCACCGGCGATGGCGCCTGGGCCGACGATCTCGTGCAGGACGCCGCCGAGCGCGCGCTCTCGCGTGCCTCGTCGTTTCGGCCCGATAGCAATCTGCGCGCCTGGTTGCTGACGATCCTGCGTCACATCTATATCGACCAGTTGCGCGCCCGGCGCGAGATTGCGGTGGATGACGAAAGCGCGCCTTGGCGCACGCTCGAAGCGCCGCACGGGGAGGTCGACGGCCTCGTGCTGCGCGATCTGCAGCGCGCGCTCTATCTGCTTCCCGCCGCGCAGCGCGAGGTGCTGTTACTGGTATGCGTGGAGGAACTGAGCTATCAAGAGGCGTCGACGGTGCTCGGCGTGCCGGCGGGTACCGTGATGTCGCGTCTTTCGCGTGCGCGCGAGCATTTGCGCGTATTGCTCGACAGGGGGCCGGTGCAGGATCCGGTGCGGCGTGCCGCGCCGCTCAGGGTGGTGGGGACGACGCGATGAACGACGACGAACTCGAACGCGAGCGCGCGAGCGCACATCCCGCACCGGCCGCTTTGCCCGATGGTGGGGGACCGTCTGGCCCGGTGCCGCCGCAGGCCTCTGCGGCCTTCGCGGCTTTTGCGGATTCCGATGCGGATCTGGCCGCGCTGAGCGCCTGGCTCGACGACGAATTGCCCGCCGACGCGCGCGCGGCAATACAGGCGCGGCTGGCGACCGACGAGCACGCCGCGCAGCGCGTCGCCGCCTGGCGCGCGCAGAAGGCCGCGTTGCAAACGCTCTGCCGCGCCGGCGACGAGGCCGATTCGCCCGGTTACGTGGTGCTGAGGCGGCGCGATCCGTGGTGGCGGCGCGCGGGCCTCGCGGCGGCGTGGGCCGTCGTGGGTGCGGGCTTCGCGATGGCGGCGGGCGCGCTGATGCCGCAATGGCTCCCGGATGGCGCGTGGGCCACGCGGGGGAATGCGGACGCGGGCCGTAGCTTCGCGCTTGATTCCCTTCGTGATTCCGCACATGACTCCGCGCGTGATTCCGCACATGACTCCGCCCAGGACTCCGCATTTCTCGCGCGCGACGCGCAAGGCTTCGCGCGACGCGCCGATGTTGCCTATGCCGTGTACTCGCCTGAAGTGCGTCATCCCGTTGAAGTGGGCGCAGCGGACGAGGCTCATCTAGTCGCGTGGCTTTCGAAGCGGCTTGGCACGCAACTCGCCGTTCCGCCGCTCGGTGAATACGGCTATGCGCTCGTGGGCGGCCGGCTATTGCCGGGCGCGGCCGGTCCAGCGGCGCAGTTCATGTATCAGAACCACGCCGGGGCGCGGCTCACGCTCTACGTGAGCGCGTCGGGCCGTGATCGCGATGCGGTGCATCTGCTGAGCGATGGCAGCAGCCGCACCTTCTACTGGAGCACCAAAGGCATGGGCTACGCGCTCTCCGGCCCGGCTTCGGAGGCTCGCCTGCGCACGATCGCCTATGAGGTGTGCGGCGCGCTCGGCGGCACGCCGGCCCAATGGTGATGGGCGGTGAAAAGCGGTGAAAAGCGGCGGTGAATAGCGGCGGTGACGAGCTGTGAATAGCGGCGATAAACGGTGAAAAGCAGCGACAAACGCGCGATGGAAACGGAGCGAACGGACACGACGGCTCGCGTGCTGCCGCCCGGCATGAGCGCGGCGCGTTTCGCGCGTGCGCTTGCTGCGTTCGAGGCCATCGTGGGTGCGCCCAACGTCTGCCGTGGGGGCGCCGCGCTCGCGCCGTATTTCGATCCGTTCGCGCCCGTCGGGGATGCGAATACATTTGCGCCTTCGGCGGCGCTCCTGCCGGCCGACGTCGATGAGATCCGCGCGATCCTGCGCGTGGCCAACGCGGCACGCGTGCCGCTCTGGACCGTCTCCACGGGCCGCAACTTCGCCTACGGTGGCGCAGCCCCGCGCCTCGCGGGATCGGTCGTGCTGGACTTGCAGCGCCTGAACCGCGTGCTCGCCGTGGACGAGCGGCTCGCGTGGGCGCTCGTCGAGCCCGGCGTGAGCTACTTCGATCTCCATGCGTATCTGCGCGAGCACGGCCTAAAGCTGTGGGTCGATCCGCCTGCGGCGGGCTGGGGCAGCGTGATCGGCAATACGCTCGAGCGCGGCTTCGGCTACACGGCCTATGGCGATCATGCGGCGGCGCAGTGCGGTATGGAGATCGTGCTTGCCAATGGCGAGATCGTGCGCACGGGCATGGGCGCGCTCGGGACGGGCACGGCGTGGCAGCTCTACAAACCGGGCTACGGGCCGTCGTTCGACGCGCTCTTCACGCAATCGAACTACGGCATCGTGACGAAGATGGGGCTCTGGTTGATGCCGGCGCCGCCTGCTTATGTGATCGGCGAAATCCAGTTTGCGCGCGAGGACGATCTGGGCTTTATCGTCGATACGCTGCGCGGGTTGCAACTGGGCGGCACGATCGCACAGCACGCGGTGATCGAAGGCGCGATCCGCCGCGCGGCCAGCATGGCGCCGCGTGCGCGCTGGTACGAGGGCGACGGGCCGATGCCCGAGGCGGCCGTTGCAGCCATGCAGCGCGATCTCGATGTTGGCCGGTGGAATCTGCATTACGCGCTCTACGGCGAGCCCGAGGTGATCGAGCTACAGCGTCGCATCGTCGAGCGCGCGTTCGCTCAGGTGCCGCACGCGCGCGCGTTCGCAAAGCGCTATGCGGGCAGCGAGGAACCGCAGGGCGGCGGCGACCGCAACATGGCCGGCATTCCTTCGATGAGCGCGTTTCGCATGCTCGACTGGCGCGGTGGCGAGGGCGCGCATGTGGACTTCTCGCCGCTGTGTCCCGCCGATGGCCGCGACGCGCTGCGCCAGTACGCGCTCGTGAAGGCGCGCGCGGCGGAATATGGCTTCGATTACTACGGCGGATTCACGGCGGCGGGGCGTTGTCTGCATCACGTGTTCGCGGCGATCTTCGCGCGCGAGCGGCACGACGATGCGGCCCGCGCAGGCGACCTGCTGCGCGCGTTGATGAGCGATGCGCGCGCGGCCGGCTATGGCGTGTACCGCTCGCATCTGCTTTACATGGATTACGCGGCGGCGCAGTACGACTTCAACGATGGCGCGCTGCTGCGGCTCGCGCAAACGGTGAAGGACGCGCTCGATCCACAGGGCGTGCTGGCGCCTGGCAAGCAGGGTGTGTGGCCGGCGGCGTGGCGCGCCATGCGCGGCTATACGTGATGCGTATCCACCTGCGCGAAGCGGGCACGGAAACGAGGGCGACGCGATGAACCGGCGGGTCTTTCTTCACGTAGCGGGTGGGGCGCTTGCGGCGGCGTGGGCTGCAAGCGCCGCAAAAGTCACGACGCGGCGGTGGCCGCCCGGCGCGCTGCAAGGCGCCGGGCAAGAACCGGTACAGGCGCCGATGCAAACGACCCAGCAAACGACCCGGCAGACGTCGATGCAAAATCCGGTGTGCATGGCCGTCTACGATCCGACGCTTGCACGGGGCAGGGCGCTCGCGAGAGAAGCCGCGCGGATGGGTGTGTCGGCGTTCGCACTCGGAGCGCAATTCGGCGACGACATCGGCATGCTGTGGCACGCACAGCTTGCACGGCGCCTAGAAACCGGCACGGAAGGCTCCGCCGTTGCGCACTATATGCTCTGCGCAGTACGTGCCTCCGATCGCTTCGTGCTGGAGCGTCTCACGGCGCCGCGCGGCTGCATCGTGCTCGATGGGCTCGACATGCTCGACGCGCAGCAAACTTAAGCCGCGCCCGCCTTGCTCATGCCTTGCCTATTTTGGCGATCTCTTCGTCGCGCAATTCGCGGCGCAGGATCTTGCCGATATTGCTTTGCGGCAGCGTCTCGCGAAACTCCACGAGGCGCGGCACCTTGTAGCCCGTGAGCTGCTGGCGGCAGTACTGGATCAGCGCATCCTCGGTGAGCGTCGGGTCGCGACGCACGATAAACACCTTGACGCGCTCGCCCTGCACGAGATCCGGCACGCCGATGGCCGCCACCTCGCGCACGCCCGGATGCCGCGCGATCACGTCCTCGATTTCGTTCGGGTACACGTTGAAGCCCGAGACCAGGATCATGTCCTTCTTGCGGTCGATGAGGCGGATATAGCCGCGCGCATCCATGATGCCGATGTCGCCGGTCGCCAGCCATCCGTCGTTGACGAAGACGCGCGCCGTCTCGTCGGGGCGCATCCAGTAGCCCTTCATGACCTGCGGCCCCTTTACGCAAAGCTCGCCCGGCTCGCCGAGGTTCGCCCACGTGCCGTCGTCGCGGCGAAAGCGCACTTGTGTGGACGGCGCGGGTAGCCCGATCGATCCTTCGAAATCCTTAA
The DNA here is from genome assembly GCF_022213065.1 of Paraburkholderia tagetis. Taxonomy (GTDB): domain Bacteria; phylum Pseudomonadota; class Gammaproteobacteria; order Burkholderiales; family Burkholderiaceae; genus Paraburkholderia; species Paraburkholderia tagetis. The sequence continues at coordinate 231,644 of NZ_JAKLJA010000006.1, read as the reverse complement.
GATGATCGAGGTCGACCGGATTCATCGCCACGATGGGCGAGCATTCCGTGAGCCCGTAGCCCTCGATGATCGGCTTGCCGGTGACGGCCTTGAAGCGCTCGGCGATGGCATGCTGCGTGGCCATGCCGCCCGCCATCGCGAGCTTGAGGCCCGAAAAATCGCGCTGGCGGAATTCCTCGTTATCGAGGAAGGCGTTATAGAGCGTGTTGACCGCGCTGATGCAACTGAACGTTTCGTGACGCAGGATCTTCATCACGCGCTTCATGTCGCGCGGATTCGCGATCAGGATGTTGCGCCCGCCGATCGCCATAAAGATCAGTGCATTCACGGCGAGCGAGTAGATGTGATAGAGCGGCAGCGGCGTGAGGATGGTCTCGGTCTGGCTTTCGAGCTGCCCGGCAATCCATCCTTTCGCCTGGATCACGTTCGCGAGGATCGTGCCGTGCGTGAGCATCGCGCCTTTGGCCACGCCCGTGGTGCCGCCCGTGTATTGCAGAAAGGCGAGATCGTCGAGCTTTGCGGTAACGCTCGCGCGCGGCGCGCGGGCGCCCTGCGAGAGCGCGTCGAGCAAGCGCACCGGGCGCACGCTGGGCGGCAGCCGGTACGCGGGCACGAGCTTCTTCACGTGGCGCAGCATGAAGTTGATGAAGCGGCCCTTGAGGTTGAAACCCTCGCCCAGCAGATCGCCCAGTTGCGTGATGACGACGCGCTCGATGCGCGTGCCGGGCAGTGCGTTTTCAAGCGTCTTCGCGAAGCTCTCGAACACGACGATGGTTTGCGCGCCGCTGTCCTTCAACTGATGCGCGAGCTCGCGCACCGTATAGAGCGGATTGACGTTCACGACGACCGCACCGGCCTTGAGCGCGCCAAATAGCGCGACGGGATATTGGAGCGTGTTGGGCAGCATGATAGCCACGCGCTCGCCGGGCTGCACGCCCGCGCCCTGCAACCATGAGCCGAAGGCGGTGGCCTTGCGGGCGAGCGCGCCGTAGGTCATCGGCGAGCCGGCGCTCACATAGGCCACGCACTCGCGAAAGCGGGTGGTGCAGTCGTCGAAGAACTGGATGAGCGAGGCGTACTGCGTCACATCGACTTCGTGCGGGACGCCTGGCGGATACGAGGTATACCAGACACCGTCAGTATCGGGGGGAGACCCGGGGGCAGACGCGGAGGCAGACGCGGAGGCAGCCGGATCCACCGGATCGGCTACCGGCTGATCAAGCGGTGGCGTGGCGGCTTGCGCGCCGGGTTCGGTGCGGGTCTGCGCAACTCCGCGCGGCGGCGGTTGTGGCGTGTCGTTCATTATCGTTCTCCGGGCGTAACGTGGGTCCGCCGCAATGCACAGGGGCACAGGGCTGCGGGCACGCGTGGCGCGTCTGGCTTGCACGACGCATACATGATGCACCGCGCCCGGTGAGAACGGCAGACAGAGTTTCCCCGCAGCACCGGGCTGGAGCCCCCGCCAACCGATTGCGCGAGGTGGCAAGAGAAAGGCCGTGCCGGCAGCAGCCCGGCACGGCCTTGTCGTGTTTTGCGTGGCGGCCATTTGCGCGGTGCAGCGACACCGCTCGAACTACCGCCGCTCGCTCAGGTGGCGCGTGGCATCAGGCGCACTGCATCAGGCGTTCACCTGTTTGGCCGTCTGCGTCATATCGATGCCGCGCCGCTCGCGGCTGAACGGGATCAGCACGGCGATCACTACGGCCACCGTGCCCGCGACGATTGCCATCGCCATGCCGTAGTTCTGGCCGTGCGTCACCGCGAGCGAGGCTTGCAGCGTGGCGTTCACGGAAGCCAGCAGGTTGCCGAGCTGGTAGACGAGGCCCGGGAACGTTGCGCGCACCTCGTCCGGCGAGATTTCGTTGAGGTGCACCGGGATCACGCCCCAGGCGCCTTGCACGGAGATCTGCATGAGGAAGGCGCCGAGCGCGAGCAGCGCCGCACTCGACGAGAATGCCCAGAGCGGCAGCACGGGCAGTGCGATCAGCACCGAGATGAAGATCGCCTTGCGACGGCCGATCTTTTCGGAGATCGAGCCGAAGAAGAGGCCTCCCACGATCGCGCCGATATTGAGCGTGATGGTGATGAGCGAAACCGTGTGCGGATCGAAGTGATGCTGCTCGCGCAGGAAGGTCGGGTAGAGATCCTGGGTGCCGTGCGAGAAGAAGTTGAACGCCGTCATCAGCACGATCGCGTAGATCGAGAGGCCGAGATTGTGCTTGAACGTGGAGAGCAGGCTCGGGCGCGCGCGTTTTTCCATCTCTTTCCAGGCCGGCGACTCGGGCACGTGGGCGCGCACGTAGAGCACGAGCAGCGCGGGCAGCACGCCGACGAAGAACATGCCGCGCCAGCCGATGTACTGGTAGAGCACGCCGAACACGATCGAAGCGAGCAGATAACCGCTCGGATAGCCGGCCTGCAGAAGGCCTGAGACGATGCCGCGCGCCTTCGGCGGAATGGTCTCCATGGTGAGCGCGGAGCCCACGCCCCATTCGCCGCCCATCGCCACGCCAAAGAGCGCGCGCAGGACGATGAAAGTCGTGAGGTTGGGGGAGAACCCGGTGACCAGCTCGAGCAGCGAATAGCACGCGATATTGACCATCAGCGTGGGGCGGCGCCCGAACTTGTCGGCGAGCCGGCCAAAGATCAGCGCGCCGATCGGGCGCATGGCCAGCGTAAGCGTAATGGCAAATGCAACGGCGGGAATCTGGGTGTTGAATTCGGTGGCGATATCTTTCAGAACGAAAACCATCAGAAAGAAATCGAATGCGTCGAGCGTCCACCCCAAATACGCTGCGATCGTGACGTTCTTCTGCTCTCGCGTCCAGCTCATTTCGTTGTTCTCCTGGTATGGCTGCGCAGGGCCTTGTCTCCCGGCTTTGCGCGCATCGCTTGCTCCGCCCCGCGCGGCGAGCTTCGTACGAGTGTACGCCCGGCATTAAACATTTGCATGAATGTCCGCCGCAACCCGGACTAAACCTGGGTGAATCGATTTATCGGGTCCTATCGAATGAAAGGCGATGGTCTCAATGGTCATTGGAATGTAACGCAATTGAATTGAGAATTAAATGCGCTGCGAATGATTCGCGCGAGCGTGCTCGGTGCGAAATCGGCCGGGCAAATTGTCCAACCGGGAGCAATGGCGCCGGTGATTATTTGCAATCCTGATTGAAATTTGTCGCGCGGGCACCGCAAGTTTTTTTGCGGCGCTTCGTTCAGGGGGCGAGAAATGGCAGGACGGTGGAAGAGGGCAGAAGTTCAGCGTTGCATCAGCCATTCGGCGGCACGGGATACGACGCCGTCCCAATCGCCCATGGCGGTCTGGCGTAGCACGTGGGCATCGTGCATCCAGGGCGAATGCGTGCCGTTGGCACCCCAGCGCCACTCTCCGGCCGGATTGACGAGCACGGCAGTGGGTTTGCCGCTCATGACAGCGAGATTGGCGACGCCCGAGTCGACGCTGATCACGGCGTCCAGTTGCTCGATGCAAGCTGCGGTGTCGCCAAACGTCGTGATGCCCGGCGCGTAGTGGGCGATGTTCCCGCGCGGCGAGCCGCCCATCGTTTCAGCAACGGGGTGATGGAGGCTAATGAAATGAACGCGGCTGGCGATCGTCGGATTCGTGGTCAGGCGCTCGAGCGCATCGAGCGGCAAGGAGCGCAGTCCCGCCCAACTGCGCTCCTTGCTGCGCATGTCGCGGGCATGACGTTGCGCACAATCCCAGAACACGCCAACCAGCGCCTTGCCTGGGTGCTGCGCGCGCAATGCGTGCGCCCAGTTTGCCGCCTGGTCGTGCGCGAGCTTCGGTGCACGGATATAGGCTGCAAAATAAGGATCGGGCGAGGGATCGGGCCGCTGGCCGCAAGCGGCGAGCATCGGAAGATGCAGTAGCGTGGCCTGCATCGTCGGTGCGAATGCCTCGATGGCGGGCAGCGTCTCGACGTCAAACGGCGAGCGCGGCGCCAGCGGACGGCGCGCGGCGATAACGCGGCAACCGGCCAGCGACGCTTCGATGACGCTGTGGATCGGTGCGTCGCAGGTCACCAGGACCTCCGCGCCGGCAGCGCGCCACTGCGCGATGCTGCCGAACAGCATGAACTGGTCGCCGTAACCCATTTGGTGCGTGACCAGCACGCGTTCGCCGCGCAGGTCGCGCTGCCCATCCCACATCGGCACTGCGCTGTAACGGTAGTTGCCGCTGTCACTCAGATTGCGCCAGACCCAGTGCATGAAGCCACGCGCGTCCCCGGTGCTGAGTAGCGCCTCGGCCAGCCATCTGCGCGCCCGCAGTTTGTCCGGGTCGTCGTTCGCGGCCGGGCTGTCCACCACGCGCTCCAGCAATGCGATGGCGTGCGCCGTGTCGCCGCTCAGGTAAAGGTCGCGGCCGAGCCTCGTCTCATGGAACAAGGGCGACCAGTCGAGCGTCGCGAAATCGAGCCACGTCTGCGCCGCTTGCGCGTGCCGGCCCAGAAGGCGCAGCGCGCGGGCGCGCGCGTGAACGAAGCTGCGGCTGTGCGGATCGAGTACGAGGCCTTTTTCGGCCCAGGGCAGCATTTGCTCGTCGCGCTTCACGCCGACGAGCGCTTCGCAAATCTGGATCAGTGGGGCAGGGTCGGAAGGACTGCGGGTGTGGGCGACGAAGGCCTGGAGGAGTCGCTGTTCCGGATCAAGGGTCATCGTCGGGGCGTTAGGGATGTTAGAGGTTGTTTGTCGGATAAATCCTATCGATACAGATGGCAGGTCGATATCGGAGGCTTCTTAAAATTGGCGTCGATGAATTGACATCGACGCTGCACGCCGTTTGCCAACTGCTCGCCTCGCGATACGGACACATCAGGACGCATATTTTCGAAATAATGAACGACCGTGCTTTTACCGATTCCCATGACTGGACAGAGTCACTAGAATCGATTGGATCCTCGCGTATTCCGCTATGCGGAATTCATGCGGGCCGGCAGACATCAAGGAGACGCAAGCATGCAGGTCAGGGAATTGTTCGAACTGGGCGGTCAGGCGGCACTCATCACGGGCGGCTCGCGCGGGCTCGGGCTGCAAATGGCCGAGGCGCTCGGGGAAATGGGCTGTCGCGTCGTCATCACGGCGCGCAAGGCCGACGAACTCAAGGAGGCACAGCAGTATTTGCAGGCGCGCGGCATCGAAGCCATGACGATCGTGAGCGACCTGCAGCGTCCGGAGGCCGTCAAGCCGCTCGTCGACGAGACGCTGGCGGCGTGCGGCCAGATCGACATTCTCGTGAACAATGCGGGCGCGACCTGGGGTGCGCCGGCGGAGGACTATCCCGACGAGGCGTGGCACAAGGTCATGAACCTCAACGTCAACGCGCCGTTCTTTCTCGCGCGCGAAGTGGGCAAGTGCAGCATGATTCCCGCGAGGCGCGGCAAGATCATCAATATTGCGTCGATCGCGGGCCTGAAGGGATCGCTCGGCTCGATGCAGGCCATCGCCTACAACACGTCGAAGGCCGCGGCCATCAACTTCACGCGCGCACTCGCCGCCGAGTGGGGCAAGTACAACATCAACGTGAACGCGATCTGCCCGGGTTTTTTCCCCTCGAAGATGTCAGCGGGCCTGCTCGACAAGATGGGACAGGCGGTGATCGATCACACGCCGCTGCATCGTCTCGGCGACGAAAGCGATCTCAAGGGCGCCATCGTGTTTCTCGCGAGCGCCGCGTCGCGCCACGTCACTGGCCAGCATCTGGCGATCGACGGCGGCGCGAGCATCGTCTGACGCCGTATTCGATGGTGTGTGTGCGCCGCGCGAGGCGGCCTGCACCTCATCAATCCCACGAATCTCACGAATTTCACGAGACGACTATTGCCATGCCCACGTCCGCCACTGCCGCACCGCGCACGCGTTCGCCATACTGGCCTTCGCATCTCTCGCCGCACCTGAGCATTCCCGCCACGAACCTGTTCTATAACGCCGAGGTTTCGGCGGCGCGTTACCCGGACAAGCCTTTTATCGTCTTCTACGACACGCCCGTCACCTTTGCGCAGTTCAAGGACGAGGCCGAGCGCGTGGCGGGCTATCTGCAGACGCAATGCGGCGTGAAAGCCGGCGACCGCGTGCTGCTCTATATGCAGAACAGCCCGCAATGGGTGATCGCCTATTACGGCATCCTGCGCGCGAATGCCGTGGTCGTGCCCGTCAACCCGATGAATCTCACCGACGAGCTCGCGCATTACGTGGAAGATAGCGGTGCGAGCACGGCGTTCGTCGCGCAGGATCTGTATCCGCGCATTGCGCCGCTGGTGGGCGAAGGTGAAGGGCTGCGGCATCTGCTCGTTGCCACGTACAGCGACTATCTGAAGAACGAGCCGTTCTCGCCGCCGCCCGAATTCGTGAGCGCGCCGCGCCACGTGGAAGGGCCAGGCGTCACCCATTGGGCCGACGTGCTCGCGGCGGGTTGCATGCCCGGCGCGCTCACCGCGGGCGCGGACGATCTGTGCGTGATGCCGTACACGTCGGGCACGACGGGCAAGCCGAAGGGCTGCATGCATACGCATCGCAGCGTGATGTGCACGGCCGTGGGCGGTTGCAGCTGGTTCAGCAGTAGTCAGGATGCCGTACAACTTTCCGTGCTGCCGTTCTTTCATGTGACCGGCATGCAGGGCGGCATGAACAGCCCGCTCTTCAACGGCTCGACGATCGTGATCCTGCCGCGCTGGGACCGCGACGCCGCGGCGCGCGCAATCGAGCATTACCGCATCAGCGGCTGGCAGGCGATCTCGACGATGGTGGTCGACTTCATTTCGAATCCGCGCATCGGCGAATACGATTTGTCCAGCCTCGCCTGGATGCGCGGCGGCGGCGCGACCATGCCCGACGCCGTGGTCAAGAAACTGCGCGACCTCACGGGTCTCGAGTTCGTGGAAGGCTATGGCATGTCCGAGACGATGGCCGCCACGCACATCAATCCGCCTCAGCACCCGAAGGCGCAATGCCTTGGCATTCCGGTCTTCGACGTCGATGCGCGCATCGTCGATCCGATCACGCTCGAAGAGGTGGCCGAGGGGGAGGCGGGCGAACTCATCATGAGCGCGCCGCAAGTGATGCAAGGCTACTGGGGCAACCCCAAGGCAACGAGCGAGACCTTTATCGAGCGCGACGGCAAGCGTTTTTTGCGCACCGGCGACCTCGTGCGGCGCGACGCGGACGGCTATTACTTCATGACCGACCGCTTGAAGCGCATGATCAACGCGTCGGGCTACAAGGTGTGGCCGGCCGAAGTCGAAGCGCTCATGTACCGGCATCCCGCCATCAAGGAGGTCTGCATCATCGGCGCCCGGGACGCGAAGCGCGGCGAGACCGTGAAGGCCGTCGTGGTGCTCGATCCCAAACAGGCGGGCAGCGTGAGCGAAGAGCAGATCATTGCGTGGGCGCACGAGAGCATGGCTGCTTACAAGGCTCCGCGCATCGTGCAGTTCGTCGAGACGTTGCCGAAGTCGGGCAGCGGCAAGATTCTCTGGCGCAAGCTGCAGGAAGAGGAGGCCGCTGCACGCTAAGGCGTGTTCAATGAGGGGCGCTTAATGAGGCGCGCTCAATCCTGAAGCGCGCCGAACCTCCTTCCTCTCGCGAGCATCAGGCGCCTGCCAGCGCGGGCAGGCCCGGCTCGCTCCAGTCCCATCCCCCGTGCGCCGCCCCGACGGACGCTTCCCGCGATCCCGCGTGCTGCGTGGCGTGAGCCGGTGACCATTCGCCGGGCGCCTGCGCGTTCTTGCGCCCGAGAATCGCTTCGCACAGAAAGTCGATGCTGTACGCGTTCAGCAAATGCGCATGATGTGTCTCGATGTAGGCCGCGAGGCGTGCAGCTTCACCCTGGATCGACCCGAGTGCGTAAAGCGTGGGAGCGTCCCAGCGAAAGCGCAGTCCGAGTTCGGCGAAAGCGGAATTGAATGCGCTCAACTGGCTGCTCAGGTGTTGATCGTGTTCCGTGGCCTTCAGGCCGGCTGAGTGGCTCATGGCTGTCTCCGTGAGAGTTCAGATGACGTGAACCCATCGTAGAAGCGTCGATAAATAAACGATAGTTAAAGTTTTTTTCGATTTATATAAGGCATTGTGTATGGACGTGCGCGGTGCGGCCCGACGTCGATCGGCATGCGCGTAAACCCGCTTGGTGACGTCCTCGTTTCTGATATATTGTATTGCACATATGGAATTTGCTTTTTAATCGCGGCTAAACACAACGTTGGAGACAAACCACCGATGTCTGCCGAAATCCAGGACGTAGCGGGGGTGTCCCCGCTGAGCTTGACGCTCGAACCCATCCACGCCACCGCTTCGCTGCGGGATCAGGCGTATGCGAAGCTTAAGCAGGCGATTGCCGAAACCGACATCTATCGCTCGCGAGACGAAATCCGCCTCGACGAGAAAGAGTTGACCGAAAAGCTCGGCGTGAGCCGCACCCCGGTACGCGAGGCCATGACGCTGCTGGAACAGGAAGGATTCCTGCGTACCGTGCCGCGGCGCGGTGTCTATATTCTGCGCAAGACCCGCAAGGAGATCGTCGAGATGATCTATATGTGGGCCGCGCTCGAAAGCATTGCCGCGAGGCTTGCCACGCAGCGCGCTTCGGACGAAGACATCGCACGCTTGCGCCACATGTTCGCGGACTTCGGCGAGGACAAGCCCGCCGTGCACATCGAAGAGTACTCGGAGACGAACATCACGTTCCATCAGTCGCTGGTGGAGTTGTCGAAGTCGCCGATCATCGTGGAGACCATCAAGAACATCTTCATGCATGTGCGTGCGATACGGCGCATGACGATCGCACAAAGCGATCGCGCGTCGCGCTCAATCGTGGATCACATGAGGATCATCGAAGCGCTCGAGGCACGCGATACCGAAAGAGTGGAGCGGCTCGTGCGCCAGCATTCGATCGATCTCGCGTTGTTCGTCGAGGCGAACTGCGATTTTCTCGACTGAGCGCCGGGCGGGCTGCACCGCTCGCCAGTCGTCGCCAGTCGTCATTTATCCCGGCATTCACGGGCTTGAGTGGCACGCCGCGGTAGCGGTGTGAGCTCGTGCAGCCCGCGTTTTCCTCTACAGGTTCTTGTTGCTCAATATGTTTGGACTCCGTAATAAATGGATGCTTTGTGCAGGGCTCTTTCGACCCCATGTTGCGGCTCGTGTTGTGTGCCGCATCAAAGCAAACGTGCAGATGCGCGCAAACGCGGGCGCTACACGGCTTGTTGCGCTGCAACACGAGTCGGGCGTGTAAAAAAACCGCTTGACTAATATTGTGTGTGGAATATTGTATATCACGAGTAACCCAACGCCCCGCCAAAGAGGAGACGTCATGGCAGAAGCAGGTATGAACGACGCGCAGAGCAGCCCTGCGCAGGAAGCGCAACCAACGACCGACGGTTTTCACCTCGTCATCGATGCGCTGAAGCTCAACGACATCGACACGATCTACGGTCTCGTCGGTATTCCGATCACGGACCTCGCGCGTCTTGCACAAGCCGAAGGGATGCGCTTCATCGGCTTCCGGCACGAGCAGAATGCGGGCAATGCCGCGGCTATCGCGGGCTATATGACGAAGAAGCCGGGCATTTGCCTCACGGTTTCGGCGCCGGGCTTCCTCAACGGCCTGACCGCGCTCGCGAACGCCACCACCAACTGTTTCCCGATGATCCTCATCAGCGGTTCGAGCGAACGCGAGATCGTCGACCTGCAGCAGGGCGACTACGAGGAAATGGACCAGCTCAACGCGGCCAAGCCGTATGCCAAGGCCGCCTACCGCGTGCTCCACGCCGAGGACATCGGCGTCGGCATCGCCCGGGCAATCCGCGCAGCGGTCTCGGGCCGCCCAGGCGGCGTCTATCTCGATCTGCCGGCCAAGCTGCTCGCGCAGACCATCGACGCTGTGAAGGGCGAGCAATCGCTCATCAAGGTCGTGGATGCAGCGCCGCGCCAACTGCCCGCCCCCGACGCGGTCCAGCGCGCGCTCGATGTCATCAAGACGGCAAAGCGCCCGCTGATCCTGCTCGGCAAGGGTGCCGCTTACGCCCAGGCCGACGCACAGATTCGCGAACTGGTCGAGAAGAGCGGCATTCCGTATCTGCCGATGTCGATGGCCAAGGGTCTGCTGCCCGACACGCATGAGCAATCCGCATCGGCTGCGCGCTCGTACGTGCTCGCGGAATCGGATGCGGTCGTGCTGATCGGCGCGCGTCTGAACTGGCTGCTCTCGCACGGCAAGGGCAAGACGTGGGGTGCCCCGTCGCCCAAGCGCTTCGTGCAGATCGACATTGCGCCTACCGAGATCGACAGCAACGTGGCGATCGAAGCGCCCGTGATCGGCGATATCGGTTCGTGCGTCGAGGCGCTCGTTGCCGGCATGGACGCGAATTTCCCGAAGCCCAACGCCGAATGGCTCGATGCCATCGCGGAGCGCAAGAACAAGAATCTCGCGAAGATGGCCGCGACGCTCGAGAAGAACCCGTCGCCGATGAATTTCCACAGCGCACTGCGTGCGATTCGCGATGTGCTCAAGACGCGTCCCGACATCAACGTCGTGAACGAAGGCGCGAACACGCTCGACTATGCGCGTGCGGTGATCGACATGTACCAGCCGCGCAAGCGTTTCGACTCGGGCACGTGGGGGATCATGGGCATCGGCATGGGCTTCGCGATCGGCGCGGCGGTCACGAGCGGCACGCAGGTCGTGGCGATCGAAGGCGACAGCGCGTTTGGCTTCAGCGGCATGGAACTGGAGACCATCTGCCGCTACAACCTGCCGGTCTGCACCATCGTTTTCAACAACAACGGCGTGTATCGCGGCACGGATGTGAACCCGAGCGGCAGCGCCGACGTCGCGCCCACCGTGTTCGTGAAGGGTGCGCGCTACGACAAGATGATCGAGGCATTCGGCGGCATCGGCCACCAGGCGAGCACGCCCGAAGAACTTACCGCAGCGCTGCTGGAAGCGATCGCGTCGGGCAAGCCCACGCTGATCAACGCAGTGATCGACGAATCGGCCGGCACGGAGAGCGGCCGCCTCACGAATCTGAATCCGCAAAGCGCGGCAATGAAGAAATAAGTTCCATCGGACAGGATACTTTTTAACAACCATGTTGCATGGGGCCGGAGTAAGGCGCTAAAGCGCCAACTCCGGCCGACACAGGAGCCATCACAATGAGCAAACCCCTCGACGGCATCAAGATCATCGACTTCACGCACGTACAGGCAGGCCCCGCATGCACGCAAATGCTCGCGTGGTTCGGTGCGGACGTGATCAAGGTGGAGCGCCCGGGCGCCGGTGACGTGACGCGCTCGCAGTTGCGCGACATTCCCGAAGCGGACGCGCTGTACTTCACGATGCTCAACAGCAACAAGCGTTCGCTCACGCTCGACACCAAGAAGCCGGAAGGCAAGGAAGTGCTCGAGAAGCTGATTCGCGAGTCGGACGTCATGGTGGAAAACTTCGGCCCGGGTGCGCTCGATCGCATGGGCTTCACGTGGGAGCGCATCAAGGAACTCAATCCGAAGATGATCGTGGCCTCGGTGAAGGGCTTCAGCGAAGGCCATCACTACGACGACCTGAAGGTGTACGAGAACGTCGCCCAGTGCGCGGGCGGCGCGGCTTCCACCACGGGCTTCTGGGACGGTCCGCCCACGGTCAGCGCGGCGGCGCTCGGCGACAGCAACACGGGCATGCATCTGGCCATCGGCATTCTCACGGCGCTGATCGGCCGCGACAAGACGGGCAAGGGCCAGAAGGTGGCCGTCTCGATGCAGGACAGCGTGATCAACCTGTGCCGCGTGAAGCTGCGCGACCAGCAGCGTCTCGATCGCGTGGGCTACCTGGAAGAGTATCCGCAGTACCCGCACGGCACCTTCAGCGACGTGGTGCCGCGTGGCGGCAACGCGGGCGGCGGCGGCCAGCCGGGCTGGGTGCTCAAGTGCAAGGGCTGGGAAACCGACCCGAACGCGTATATCTACTTCACGGTGCAGGGTCACGCATGGGAGCCGATCTGCCGTGCGATCGGCAAGCCGGAGTGGATCGAAGACCCGAACTACAAGACGGCCCAGGCGCGCCAGCCGCATATCTTCGACATCTTCGCGGTGATCGAGGCGTGGCTTGCCGACAAGACCAAGTTCGAGGCCGTCGATATCCTGCGCAAGTTCGACATCCCGTGCGCGCCGGTGCTGAGCATGAAGGAAATCGCCGAGGATCCGTCGCTGCGCGCAAGCGGTACTATTGTGGAAGTCCCGCACAAGGAGCGCGGTTCGTACCTCACCGTGGGCAGCCCGATCAAGTTCTCGGATCTGAAGCCGGAAATCACGGGTTCGCCGCTGCTCGGCGAGCATACGGATGAGGTGCTGGCCGATCTCGGCTACACGCCGCAACAGATCGCGGCGCTGCACGAGACGCGCGCGGTCTAAGGCGCGGGACGCTCCGGCCGACAGGTCTGGCCGACAGGCGAAGCGCGGCGTGCGAATGAGTATCGCGCGCGCCGCGCTGCGCCTGGCTAACCCTTCTCCCACATTGCCCACACCATTACAAGCGCCATGCCAACCGCCATGCCAACTGCCATCGATTTCGCACAGCTCGCCGACGCTATCGGCGACGCCATCGTCATTTCGGACGCCGCCGGCGACATCACGTACTGGAATCCTGCCGCCACCCGCATGTTCGGCTATACGGGCGACGAGGCAATGGGCAAGACGCTCGATCTGATCATTCCCGAGCGGCTGCGCGGCCGCCACTGGGAGGGCTATCACAAGACGATGTCGACGGGGCAGACGCGTTACGGCAACGACGTGCTGCGCGTACCCGCCGTCGACAAGGACGGGCGTGCGCTGTCCATCGCGTTTACCGTCGCGCTGCTGCATGGTCAGCAGGGCGAGATCACGGGCATCGTCGCCGTGATTCGCGACGAGACCGCGCGCTTCCAGGAAGAGCGCAATCTGCGCAAGCGCATTAACGAGCTCGAAGCCCAGGCCCAGGCGCAGCAGTCCTGAGCCGGTGAACCAGTGAGCCAGCCCGCGGGCTGGCCTGATATCGCTTGACTCCAATATCCAGGTCCGCACGGAGCGCTTCGATGCATACAGAAAGACTCGGACATTACGAGGTCGAACTCTCGGCTCGTCAATTCATACACAACGGCGGTTGGGCGGCGTTTGCCGCCATCCACGACCCGCACGGAGAGCATGGCGAGCACGATGGGCATGCGGAGCGCGCCGCCGTGGTGCCCGAGCAGCGCGTAGCCGACGAGACCGTTTTCGCCAGCGAGGCCGCTGCCATAGCGGGCGCCCGCCAGGCCGCGCTCGTCATGCTCGGCAATCTCGGCACGGTCAACCCGCCGCGCTAGCGGTCTCAGCGACACGCAACGAGGCACGGCAACGAGGTGATGCGCGGCGCTGCGAGCGACGCGCAAGCCACGCCTCGGTCGAACAATTTCAACATCCCGGCTTTGCATGGGGCCGGAGTAAGTGCTGAAGCACTTACTCCGGCCGACACAGGAGACGTTTCATGACGACATGGCCACGCCATCGGCGCGCCAGGGGCCTTTGCGCCCCGCCGATTTCTCGCGCCCGCGACAGCGCTTCATCCATGAGCGGAGGTTCGCCATGGCAATGACCATTGCAGTGCCCCGCGAGGCATTCGCAGACGAACGACGCGTAGCGGCGACTCCAGAAAGCGTCGCACAACTTATCAAGCTCGGCTACGAGATCGAGATCGAAGCCGGTGCGGGCGAGCGCGCGTCGTACAGCGACGAAGCATATCGCACGGCGGGCGCATGCATCGTCGAAGACGCGCTCGAACTCTGGGCCAACGCCGACATCGTGTTCAAGGTGCGTCCGCCGTCGATCGAAGAGGCGCAGCGCCTCAAGACCGGCGCGACGCTCGTCAGCTTCATCTGGCCCGCGCAGAACGGCGCGCTGCTCGACGTGCTCGCCACGCGCAACGCGACGGTGCTCGCGATGGACTGCGTGCCGCGCATCTCGCGTGCGCAAAAGCTCGATGCGTTGAGCTCGATGGCGAATATGGCCGGCTATCGCGCGGTGATCGAGGCCGCGCAGCATTTCGGACGTATCTTCACCGGCCAGATCACCGCGGCGGGCAAGATGCCGCCCGCGAAGGTGCTCGTGATCGGCGCAGGCGTGGCCGGTCTCGCGGCCATCGGTGCGGCGCGCGGGCTGGGGGCCATCGTGCGCGCGTTCGATACGCGGCCGGAAGTCGGGCAGCAGATCGAGAGCATGGGCGCCGAGTTCCTGAGCGTGGACGTGGAGGAAGAGGGCGGCGGTGGCGGCGGCTACGCGAAGGTGATGAGCGCGAAGTTCATCGAAGCCGAAATGGCGCTCTTCAAGGCCCAGGCGAGCGAAGTGGACATCATCGTCACGACCGCGCTGATCCCGGGCAAGCCCGCGCCGCGCCTGATCGACGCGGAGATGGTCGCGTGCATGCGCGCAGGCAGCGTGATCGTCGACATGGCCGCGGAGCAGGGCGGCAACTGCGAGCTCACGCGCGCGGGCGAAGTCGTGCATGCGCATGGCGTGACGGTGATCGGCTATACCGACTTGCCGAGCCGCATGGCGAACCAGTCGAGCCAGCTCTATGCGACGAACCTGCGCCATCTGCTGACCGATCTCACGCCTCTTAAGGATGGCGAACTCAAGATCGACATGGACGATGTCGTGCAGCGCGGCACCACGGTCATGGAGCAAGGCAAGCTGTGCTGGCCGGCGCCGCCCGTGCCGACGGCGGCGGTGGCGCCGGCCGCACCTGGGGCGAAGGCCGGACAGCCGGCGTCTTCCGCACATGGCGCGGCACATGGCGCGGGCCCGGACGCCGCCGCAGGTGGCCGCAGTGCCTGGTCGCTGGTCGCGCTGGCCGTGGCCGCGGTGTTGCTGCTCGCGCTTGGCGCCGTCGCGCCGCCTGCGTTCGTGGCGCATTTCACGGTGTTCGTGCTGGCCGTCTTCGTGGGCTATCAGGTCGTCTGGAATGTGACGCCGGCGTTGCATACGCCGCTCATGAGCGTGACCAACGCCATCAGCGGGATCATCGTGATCGGCGCGCTGCTGCATCCGGGCGGCACGGAAACGAGCACGGTCGTGAAGGTGCTCGCGGGCGTCGCGCTCGTGGTGGCGACGATCAATATTGCAGGCGGGTTCCTCGTGACCCAGCGCATGCTGAAGATGTTCCAACGGACCTGAGAGGAGACGTCATGCTTGGTGGAATTGGCAATATGGCGTGGCTCGGCTCGGCCACGCTCTTCATCCTCAGCCTGCGCGGGCTGAGTCATCCGGCGAGCGCCCGGCGCGGCAATCTCTTCGGCATCTGCGGGATGGCGATCGCGGTCATCGCGACGCTGCTCGTCACGGGCGGGGCGGGGCTCGAAGTCGCGCTCGGCGCGGCGCTCGTGGGCGGCGGCATCGGCGCCGTGCTGGCACGGCGCGTGGAGATGACGCAAATGCCGCAACTGGTGGCCGTGCTGCACAGCTTCGTCGGCCTTGCGGCAACGCTCATCGCCGTCGCGAGCTTTCTTTCGCCCACGGTTGCAATGAGCGCCGTCGAGCGCGGCATCCACGACACCGAGATCTATGTCGGCGCGTTCATCGGCACCGTGACGTTCAGCGGCTCGATCGTGGCGTTCCTCAAGCTGCAGGGCACGGTGGGCGGCAAGCCGCTCGTGCTGCCCGGCCGGCATCTGATGAACGCCGTGGCGCTCGCGGTGTGCATCGTGCTCGGCTATGTCTTCGTGAGCGCACCGGATGGCCCCTATGCGCTTGCCGCGCTCGGCGCGATGTGCGCGATCGCGGCGGTGCTCGGCGTGCACCTCGTGATGGCGATCGGCGGCGCGGACATGCCCGTGGTCGTGTCCATGCTCAACAGCTATTCGGGTTGGGCGGCGGCGGCAACCGGCTTCATGCTCGACAACGATCTGCTCGTGACGACCGGCGCGCTGGTGGGCTCGAGCGGCGCGATCCTCAGCTACATCATGTGCCGCGCCATGAACCGCAGCTTCGTCTCGGTGATCCTGGGCGGCTTCGGCGCCGTGGCGAGCACGGCAAGCGCTGCGCCGCAGGGCGAAGTGGTGGCGACGTCGGTCGACGAGGTGGGTGCGCTGCTGCGCGACGCCGCCGAGGTCGTGATCGTGCCTGGCTATGGCATGGCGGTCGCCCAGGCGCAGAGCACCATCAGCGAGATCACGCGCAGGCTGCGTGCGCAGGGTGTGCGCGTGCGCTTTGGCATCCATCCGGTTGCCGGGCGCCTGCCGGGCCATATGAACGTGCTGCTCGCCGAGGCGAAGGTGCCTTACGACATCGTGCTCGAGATGGACGAAATCAACGAAGACTTCACGAACACCGACGTCGTGCTCGTGATCGGCGCGAACGATATCGTGAATCCGGGCGCGCAGGAGGATGCGGGCAGCCCGATCGCCGGCATGCCGGTGCTCGAGGTGTGGAAGGCGCGCACCGTGGTGGTCTCCAAGCGCAGCATGGCAACGGGCTACGCGGGCGTCGACAATCCGCTCTTCTATAAGGAGAACACCCGAATGTTGTTTGGCGACGCAAAGGGTAGTGTCGATGCTCTGCTCAGGCAGCTCGAAACGGCCTGACTGATAGACGGATAGACCGCTAGCGGCGCACGGCCATGGCGGTCTCGCGCACGGTGTCTCCAAGACGGGCCGCGCGCGAGACCGCCGGGAACGTTGCCTGATCGACATACGGGGAGACAAACGTGGCACAAACCGAACGCATCGACGCCGTTTATACGGCGCGGCGGCACAACCGCTGGGTGCAGCTCGTGGCGGGTATTGCCTGTATGGGGCTGGTCGCCAATCTGCAGTATGCGTGGACGTTATTCGTCGTCCCCATGGATGCGAAACACCATTGGGGCCAGGCTGCCATTCAGCTCGCGTTCTCGCTGTTCATCGTGACGGAGACGTGGCTCGTTCCCGTGGAGGGCTGGCTCGTGGACCGCTTCGGGCCGCGCCCGGTCGTGATGGGCGGCGCGTGCTGCGTGGCGCTGGGGTGGGCGCTCGACGCCTGGGCGCCCGTGCTGCCGGTGCTTTACGTGGCGGCGGTAATTTCGGGCATCGGCGCGGGGTGTGTGTATGGCACCTGCGTCGGCACGGCGCTCAAATGGTTTCCCGACCGGCGCGGCCTCGCCGCGGGCATGACGGCGGCGGGCTTCGGCGCGGGCGCGGCGCTCACCGTCATTCCGATTGCGCGCATGATCCACCATTCGGGCTACGAGACGGCCTTTGTCTTTTTCGGCCTGTTGCAGGGCGTGTGCATCATGGCGCTCGCGCTGGTGATGGTGCGTCCGAAGCCGCCCGCGCATGCGGCCGGCGTGCAGCGCGTGGTGGCCACGAAAACCGACTACACGACCCGGCAGATGACTCGCGCGCCGCTGTTCTGGGTGATGTATGCGATGTTCGTGTGCGTTGCCACGGGCGGCATCATCGCGACCGCGCAGATCGGGCCGATCGCCAAGTCGTACGGTTTCGCCACGATGCCGGTGGCGTTCATGAGCGTGACGCTGCCGCTCCTCACGATGACGCTGTCGATCAACAATCTCTGCAACGGCTTCACGCGGCCGCTGTGCGGGTTCATTTCGGACCGGATCGGGCGTGAGAACACGATGTTCATCACTTTCCTCGGCGAAGGGCTCGCCTTGCTCGGTCTGCGCTACTTCGGCCACGACCCGTATCTCTTCATGCTGTTCTCGGCGCTCGTGTTCCTGTTCTACGGCGACATCTTCTCGAACTTCCCGGCGACCTGTGCGGACACCTTCGGCGCGCGCTATGCGGCGGGCAATGCCGGCATGCTCTATACGGCGAAGGGGACCGCCGCGCTGATGGTGCCGGTTGCCACGCTGCTGGCGGTCCACGGCGGCTGGAACATGGTGTTCGATTTCGCGGCCTGTATTGCGATGATGGCGGGGGTGTGCGCGAAGGTGGTCTTGCAGCCGATGCGGCGGCGCTGGATCTTCCAGTCGGGTGAGCCTGCGGCTCGCGCCGGCAGGGCGTTCGTTCGCGAGCCGCTTGGTACGGGCGAATAGGGCCCGCAAAACAAAAAAGCCCGCAATTTGCGGGCTTTTTCGATGAAACCGTTACTTGAAGAAGCGTGGTGCCCAGGAGAGGACTCGAACCTCCACAGTGTTGCCACCGCCAGGACCTGAACCTGGTGCGTCTACCAATTCCGCCACCTGGGCACGTCTTCAAGCTAGACAGCGATTATAGCGCGTCCGCGAACCCTGTCAACAAATGTTTTCAAAAATTCTTCGCGTCGCGAAAGATCTGCATCGGCATGCAGGATGCAGGCGAAACATTCGGCGCAGCAGGCTTGCCGCTTCACGGTCCGGAAATGAAAAAAGCCGGCATATAGCCGGCTTTTTTGAATCTTGGTGCCCAAGAGAGGACTCGAACCTCCACAGTGTTGCCACCGCCAGGACCTGAACCTGGTGCGTCTACCAATTCCGCCACCTGGGCAAGGTGTCGCTTACTACTCGCCGCAGCACTGTGTCGTGCAGCAGAGAACGAGATTCTAGCGTGTCTGTAGGGCCTGTCAAGGCCCTTTTGAGAAAAAGTTTCGCCGCCGCCGTCGGCCATGGGTCAGGTGCGCGAGCCTCGTGCGCCGCGCGTGGGCAAGGTTTCACGCTGAATTGCCGGGTGCGGCCCGGGTGTTAGAATGCCTCGCAGCAGTAGACGCTGTATGACGCAAGCGTTCAAAGCTACATCGAACCTTCACTGAACGTTACGCGCCGTCTGTGCAGCCGCATGTTGCAGCACTCGAAGACCGGGGCGCGGCATGATTTCCCGATCCGCGCACTATCCGACGTCCAAGCCACGAGAACAACCATCGACAAGCCCTTGAGCAAATATCCGTATCCGATTCCCAGCCGCGAAGAGATCCTCGGCGTGCTGCGGACCAGCGAATCGCCCTGTACCGCGAACGATATCGCCGAGGCGTTGGCCATCAAGCGCCAGGAGCGCGAAGGGTTTTTCAGGCGGCTCGCCGCGATGGAGCGCGACGGGCAGATCCGGCTCGACTCGCGCGGCCATTATCAGCTCGCGCATCCGTCCAACTTCGTGGCCGGCCGCGTGCAGGGCCATCGCGACGGCTACGGCTTTCTCGTGCGCGACGACGGCCAGGACGATCTGTTCCTGCCTCAAGGCGAGATGCAGAAGGTCATGCACAACGACCGCGTGCTCGCGCGCATCGTCGGCTACGACCGTCGCGGGCGCCCGGAAGGGCATATCGTCGAGGTCACGGACCGCGCGAACCGCAGTGTGATCGGCCGGCTTCTGAACGAAAACGGCGCGCTCATCGTCGCGCCCGAAGACAAGCGTATCGGCCACGACATTCTTGTCACGCAGAACGCGAAGAAGGCCAAGGTCGGGCAGGTGGTGGTGGTCGAGCTCACGGATTTCCCGAGTCGCCACTCGCAGCCGCTCGGCCGCGTACTGGAAGTGCTCGGCGATATCGACGACCCCGGCATGGAGATCGAGATCGCCGTGCGCAAATACGGCGTGCCGCACGAGTTCAGCAAGGCCGCGCTCGACGATGCCGCGAAGCTGCCCGACGCCGTGCGTCCCACCGATATCCGCTATCGCGTCGATCTGCGCGACGTGCCGCTCGTCACCATCGACGGCGAAGATGCGCGCGACTTCGACGACGCCGTTTATTGCGAGCCGATGAAGGTCGGGCGCGGCGACGGCTTCCGCCTGCTCGTGGCCATCGCGGACGTCTCGCACTACGTGCTGCCGGGCAGCGGCCTCGATGTGGATGCCATCGAGCGCAGCACGTCGGTGTACTTCCCGCGCCGCGTGATTCCGATGCTGCCCGAGAAGCTCTCGAACGGCCTGTGTTCGCTCAATCCGCACGTGGACCGCTGCGTGCTCGTGTGCGACATGGTCATCACCGCGCGCGGCGAGATCAAGGCGTATCAGTTCTATCCGGGCGTGATGCATTCGGCTGCGCGCCTCACGTATACCGAAGTCGCGGCGGTGCTCAAGAACACCAAGGGACCGGAGGCGATGCGGCGCGCGGCGCTGCTGCCGCATCTGCAGAACCTCTACGGTGTTTACAAGTCGCTTTTTGCGGCGCGCCAGAAGCGCGGCGCGATCGACTTCGATACCACCGAGACCTATATCGTCTGCAACGCGCAGGGCAAGATCGAGCAGATCGTGCCGCGCCAGCGCAACGACGCGCACAAGCTGATCGAAGAGTGCATGCTCGCGGCCAACGTCTGCGCGGCGGACTTCATGAAGCGCAACAAGCATCCGGGCCTGTACCGGGTGCACGCGGGGCCGAGCGCCGAGAAGCTCGAGAACCTGCGCACCTTCCTGCGCGGCATGGGCCTCTCGCTGGGCGGCGGCGACACGCCTCACGCCAGCGACTACGCGGCGCTCATGGCGCACATCCGCGACCGGCCCGACGCGCAGATGCTGCAAACGATGCTGTTGCGCTCGATGCAGCAAGCCGTCTACAGCCCGGACAACATCGGTCACTTCGGCCTCGCCTACGAGGCCTACGCGCACTTCACGAGCCCGATCCGCCGCTATCCCGACCTGCTCACGCACCGCGCGATCTACGCGGTCCTGCAGGGCAAGAAGTATCAGCCGGCGGCGCCCGAAGGCGTCGAGCTCAACACGGCTATCTCGCCGCGCGCCCGCGCGCTGCAAGCCGAAGACGAAGCGAAGCGCGGCAAGCGCGCTCGCGGCGCGAACACGGCGATCTGGGAAGAGCTCGGTCTGCATTGCTCGGCCAACGAGCGCCGCGCCGACGAAGCCTCGCGCGACGTCGAGGCCTGGCTCAAGTGCTACTTCATGCGCGACAAGCTCGGCGAGGAATACGGCGGCATGGTGAGCGGCGTGACGTCGTTCGGCATTTTCGTGCAGCTCGATTCGCTGTTCATCGAAGGCCTCGTGCATGTGACGGAACTGGGCTCCGACTACTTCCAGTACGACGAGATCAAGAACGAGCTGCGCGGCGAGCGCACCGGTATCCGCTACCGTCTTTCGGACCGTGTGCGCGTGCAGGTGAGCCGCGTCGATCTCGATGCGCGCAAGATCGACTTCCGCCTCGTGCGCGACACGCCGGTCAAGCCTGCGATGAATCGCGGCGGGCAGGGCCAGCAGGAGCGCGGCGGGCAGGACGGCGGCGGTCCGCGCGTGCGCTCGATGCCTGGGCAGGGTGGTCAAGGCGGCCAGGGCGGCCAGGGCGGCGACGTCCGGCACAAGAAGGCCGCGCCGGGGCCGAGCGCGGCCGTGAAGGAAGCGCGCGCGGCGCGCAGCGCGGCGAAGACCGCGAAGAAGCGCGCGGCGTCGAAGGCGGCCGCCAAGAAGTCTGCGCCGCGCAAGAAGCGTTGAACAAGCGTTGAACAAGCGCTGAAGCAGTGCTGCGCGCGAGGGCGCGCAGCGTTTGTAGCAACATTGCGCCGCGCCGCGAATGCCGCGCGGCGCATGGTCGTTTGACCAGACACGCCTTGCCCGCAGGTTCGGGCATGGCGTGACCCGGACCGCGCGTCGGCCGGCAGAATCACACTCGTTCGCGGTGCGAGGCACGCCCCGCGAACCGTTCATCAGGGGTTGTATCCAGTCATGTCACGTCTCAAGGTTCTTTACGGGTTTCATGCAGTGACCGCACGCTTGCGGCACGACGCGTCCACGGTCGAGGATGTCTATTACGACACGACGCGGCGCGACCGCCGCATGCAGGACTTCCTGCATGCCGCGAAGGACGCGGGCGTGCGCATCATCGCCGCCGACGAGACGCGCCTGTGGGGTCTCGCGCGCACCGAGCGCCATCAGGGCGTGGTCGCGCGCGTGCACGATCTGCCGCTCGCGCAGAACCTGGCCGAGCTGCTCGACGGTATCCAGGGCTCGCCGCTTTTACTCGTGCTCGACGGCGTGACCGATCCGCACAACCTCGGCGCGTGCCTGCGCGTGGCCGACGCCGCCGGCGCCCACGCGGTGATCGCGCCGCGCGACCGTGCGGTGGGCCTGAACGCCACAGCCGCCAAGGTGGCGAGCGGCGCGGCCGATACGGTGCCGTACATCACCGTCACGAACCTCGCACGCGCGCTGCGCGAGTTGAAGGACGCGGGCGTCTGGGTGGTCGGCACCGCCGGCGACGCGAGCGCGAGCCTCTATCAGACGAAGCTCGACGGCCCTGTCGCGCTCGTGATGGGCGCCGAAGGCGAGGGCATGAGACGCCTCACGCGCGAAACCTGCGACGAGGTCATGCACGTTCCGATGGCCGGCACGGTCGAGAGCCTGAACGTTTCCGTCGCAAGCGGCGTGTGCTTGTTCGAGGCAGTGCGTCAACGCGCGGCCGCCCGCTGACGCGTCTCGCGCATGCCGTTCCTGCGCAAGGCGAGCCGCGCTGCCATGCGGATTGCGAAAACGCACGTGTCGCTGCCGGCGATTGGCCGGTCCGGCGCGGCCGGCTCATTTAGCGCACTCAGTCCGTTCAACGCATGCAGCACGCTCAGCGCGGCTTCGCTCGCCGCGCTGGCGCTCGCCGCGTGCGTGCCCGCCACGATGATCGACCGCGGCGGCTACGTCGCCGACACGCAATATCATGCGCGCAGCGCCGACTCGCGCATCCGCTTTCTCGTGCTGCACTACACGCAGGGTGACGAACCCACTGCGCTCGAAGAACTGACGCGGGAAAACGTGAGCGCCCATTACCTCGTTCCCGAGCACCCGCCGGTGCGCGACGGCAAGCCCGTCGTGCTGCAACTCGTGCCCGAGGCGCAACGCGCCTGGCACGCGGGCGCGAGCGAGTGGCAGGGCGCCACCGAGCTGAACGCCGCTTCGATCGGTATCGAAAACGTCAATGCGGGGCCGCTCACGACGTCGCAAGCAACGTCGCCAGCAACGTCGCAGGAGCCGCGGGGGCGCGAGTGGGCGCCCTGGCCGCCCGATCAGGTCGCGGCGATCATCGCGCTCTCGAAGGACATCGTCACGCGCTACGGCATTCCGCCCACGCGCGTGGTGGGGCATAGCGACATCGCCCCGCAGCGCAAGATCGATCCGGGCCCGCTTTTTCCGTGGAAGCAGCTTTACGAGGCGGGCGTCGGTGCGTGGCCCGACGACGCGACCGTCGACGCCGACCTCGCGGGCCGGGCCCCCGATGCACCGGCCGACGTGCTCGGTCTGCAAACGAAGCTGGCGCGCTATGGCTACGCGGTCGCGACCGACGGCGTGCTCGACGAGCGCACGCGGCGCGTGTTCGCGGCCTTTCAGATGCATTTCCGGCCGCGCGACTACTCGGGCATGCCCGATGCCGAAACCGATGCGATCGCGCAGGCGTTGCTCGACAAATACGTCGATCGAGCCGCGAGCGTGCCGCCTGGCGCGACCGAAACCGCGCCCTGAATACGGCTCGCCGGCGTGCGGGGCTTCGCGCGCCGGTGCGCATGGGTGCGCTTCGGTGCGCTTCGGTGCGCTTGAGTGCACGTTGGCCCACAGCGTGCGTAGTCGCCACAGCGGCGGCCCGCAACTCCGGTAAACTATGCGTTTTCCGCGTTTTCCCTTCCTCGGGCAGTCCCCCATCATGACTCAAGACGAACTCAAGAAACTGGTCGGCCAGGCCGCCGCCGACTATGTCAATGCGCACGTGCCGGAAGGCGCCGTGATTGGCGTCGGCACCGGCTCGACCGCGAACTGCTTCATCGACGCGCTGGCCGCCAGCAAGGGCCGCTACCGCGGCGCCGTGTCGAGCTCGATCGCGACCACGGCGCGCCTCGAAGCACACGGCTTCAAGATCTTCGACCTGAACGAGATTGAATCGCTGCCCGTCTACGTGGACGGCGCCGACGAGATCGACGCAGCGGGTGCGATGATCAAGGGCGGCGGCGGGGCGCTCACGCGCGAGAAGATCGTCGCCTCGGTGTCGGAGGTGTTCGTGTGCATCGCCGACGCGAGCAAGCTCGTGGACGTGCTCGGCCAGTTCCCGCTGCCGATCGAAGTCGTGCCGATGGCGCGCACGGCCATCGGCCGCCGCGTCACGGCGCTCGGCGGCGTGCCGGTGCTGCGCGTGCAGAAGGACGGTTCGCCCTATCTCACCGACAACGGCAACGAGATTCTCGACGTGAAGGGCTTGCGTATCAGCGACCCGCGCACGCTCGAGGCGCACGTCAACGCATGGCCCGGTGTCGTGACCGTGGGTCTGTTCGGGGCACGCGGCGCCGACCTGTGCCTCTTGGGCGGCGCAACGGGCATCGAGCGCATCGACTACCGCAAGGGCTGATAGCGTACGCGAGCGACGGCGCACACACCGTTAAGCGGTGGGCGCGCCGTCGCTCGTTTCTGATTCAAATCGATCAGGGATCCTGACGATATTGCAGCGAGCACGCCTCGCAAAATTCGCCAACAGCGCCATCAAGACAAGAAAGCCAGCCGGTCCCGCGTAGCGGCCGCGGACAGGCTCATTCCACCGTTTCCGCCTGTTGAAGGCGTGGCAGCAGGCGATCGAATTCGCGGCGCACGAGGCCGTAGCACTCGCAGGCGCGGGCTTCGAGCCCCTTGCGGTCGAGCACGCGGATGCGGCCGCGGCTGTGGTGGATCAGGCCTTCGTCGTGCAGCTTGCCGGCCGCTTCGGTGATGCCTTCGCGACGCACGCCAAGCATGTCGGCGATGAGCTGCTGCGTGACCGTCAGGTCGTTCGATGCCACGCGGTCCACTTCGATCAGGAGCCAGCGGCATAGCTGCTTGCTGAGCGAATGGTGGCGGTTACAGGCAGCGGTCTGCGCCACTTGCGTGAGCAGCGCGTGCATATAGAGCAGCATGAGGCGGCGCAGGAAGTCCGAGCGCGCGAACTGCTGCCTGAGGCTTTGCGCGCTCATGCGATATGCGAAGCCCGTGCATTGCACCTGCACGCGATTGGGCATGGTTTCGCCGCCCGTGAGCACGGGCACGCCCGTCATGCCCTCGCGGCCTACCGCTGCGATTTCCACGGAGCTGCCGTCTTCCATCGTAGAGAGCATGGAGATGATCGCCGTGGTCGGAAAATAAACGTGATGAATGCGCTGGCCGGAGTCGCAGAGCAGTTGTTCGGTGCGCAGATGGACGAGTTCGAGATGCGGCGCGAGTGCTTGCCATTCGTGCGAGGGCAATGCGCCGAGCAGGTGGTTGCCGTGCAGGTCCGATTGAAGGGTCAACATGATTGGTCCTCGTGCGAAGCGGCTTTCACCGCCTCCTGTCTTCTCATTCCGGCCGCTGAACCGCTTTTTATATGCCGCTTCCCGTAGCGGCTATTGGTTCGTCGTGCCGGCCCCATAGTCCCGAGTGCGTTCGCTATATCGGTTGTATGCGTTACGCCTGTGTGGCGCTTCCCACTAAGCAGGGTGTGTGCCAGAGACTCGCAAACCGTGTGCGTGCGCGGCTTTGCGAGTGTGACCGCGCGAGCGCACCGGAGTAACGCGTCGTTTTTGTTTCAAATATGTACGACGCCTGGCCGGGGCGCGGCAGCCACCGGTGCTTTGGTTCAGGGTGCAAGTAATTGAATTGTTTGAATTATTCGGCGCTCTTGAGGCCTCGTTCGAAAATGACTCCATGCTGAAACACGCCTGCCCGGGGCCGGCGGCCAGATGGCCGCGACGTGCGCGAAATCGTTCGAATTTGATTCAGTTGCGTTGCGCCGCAGGCGAGCTGCGCGGAAACGTTCGCGCCTGAAACATGGATGCCGTGGTATGCCGCATTACGCAACACTTTGCCGACCGGACGGTCGTGCGTTGTACGCACAACAGCCCGGCAAGCGCGGCACGTGCCTGCGCAAATGTCTCTTGCCGGCCGGCAGTCCGCCCGTGCGGTAGCGCGCGGTCAGTGTGGGTATGCGTACAGAATCGCCCGCCGCGCTTTGCTCCAATGGAGTCCGAATAGCCAGGGGGCAGGCGAGGGAGTACGCCACGCTGCGCCCGTCCTGGACCTGACATCCGAACGGGGAGCTTCCCGCATGAACCAGGTCGTCACGCCGGCCGGCTTGATTGCCGCGGCAAATGAGCCCGAAGTCGCACTCGTCGTTCAGCCCGTGGTGCTGGCTGGCGGTTCGGGTACGCGGCTGTGGCCGCTTTCACGCGAACATTGCCCCAAGCAGTTGATCGATCTGCTCGACGGCGAGTCGCTGCTCGAGGCCACCGTGCGCCGGCTCGATGGAGTGTACGCACGCGGCGGCGCTGCGGTGCGCAAGGCGGCGCCGCTCGTCGTGAGCAGCGAGGAGCTGCGCCACATGACGGTCGACCGGCTGGGCCGCAGCGGCATGGCGGCGCGCGTCGTGTTCGAGCCGGTCGCGCGCAATACCGCGCCGGCGCTCACGGTGGCCGCACTTGCCGCATGCGCGGCGCAGGCCGCGGCGAGAGCGCTGAAAACGTCGGCGGAAACCTCGACGGAAACCTCGATAGAAGCCGCGTCGACACAAGTGCCGCAAAGCGACAGCGACCCGATCCTGGTCGCCATGCCCGCCGATCATCTGATCGCCGATCGGGCTGCATTCGCCGCCGCGCTGGAAGATGCGGTGGCCTATGCCGCGCGCGGCGCGATTGTCACGCTCGGCGTGCCGCCGCAGCGCGCGGAAACAGGCTATGGCTATATCGGCGCCGGCACGACGCTCGGTGCGAGCGGTGCGCGCACCATCGAACGCTTCGTCGAAAAGCCCAATGCCGAAGTTGCCGCGCGCTACGTCGCCTCGGGCGACTACTGGTGGAACAGCGGCATTTTCGTGGTGCGTGCCTCGGTGTGGCTCGCGGCCATCGCGCGCTGCCGGCCCGCCATCGCCGCGCAGTGCGAGCTGGCCTTCGAACGCGCGAGCGTCGACGCGGACGGCGCGGTTCATCTCGACGCGGCGGCGCTCGCCGCCTGTCCTTCCGATTCGATCGACTATGCGGTGATGGAGTCCGTGGGCGCCGATGCGCGTCTCGCGGGCGTGGTCGTGCCGCTCGTGGCGGGCTGGTCCGACGTCGGCGCGTGGGACGCGGTCTGGCAGGTCTCGGACAAGGACGCGAGCGGCAATGTCGCGCGCGGGCGCGTGCTGTTCGAGGACTCGACCGAAAGCTTCGCGCATTCCGATGGCCGGCTCGTCGCCTGCGTGGGCGTGCACGGCGTGGTGGTGGTGGAGACCGCCGACGCCGTGCTCGTCGTGGCCAAGGATCGAGTGCAGAGCGTCAAGGCGATCGTCGGCAAGCTCAAGGCGCAGCACGGCGAGGAGGCGCAGCATCATCGCCGCGTCGAGCGGCCGTGGGGCTGCTATGACTCGGTCGACCGTGGGGAGCGCTTCCAGGTCAAGCGCATCGTCGTGAAGCCGGGTGGGCGGCTCTCGTTACAGATGCATCACCACCGCGCCGAGCACTGGGTGGTCGTGCGCGGCACGGCGCGCGTGACGCGTGGCAAGGACGTGTTCCTCATTTCGGAAAACGAGTCCACCTACATTCCGCTCGGCGTGAAGCACCGGCTCGAAAATCCAGGCAAGACGCCGCTCGAGATCATCGAGGTGCAGTCGGGCGGCTATCTCGGCGAAGACGACATCGTGCGCTTCGACGACCAGTACGGACGCGCGGGAGAGCACGACGGCGCTGCCACGCCGCGCTAAGGGCGGTCGCACGCGGAGGTAGGCGGGAAATTAATACAAATGAATTACGAATTAGTAACGAGAAACGGTAAATCACAAGGATTCGGGAAACCGAAGGGCCTAGCGGGAACAAGTCGGGACAAATCGGGGAGAGTCGGGGAGAAGGCTCGTACCGGATGAGTGTTTGCCACGCGATCTTTGTGTCAGGAGATATCCTGGCTGGCGGATTATGCAATGCGCATGGCAACGTATGACGAAGTTCGACGAAGCACGAAGGCCCACGCTGTAACCGTCAAACAGGCGCGCTTACGCCGCATCGGGGGGAGGGGTCATGGAACTGGGGAACAAGGAACGCTCACTGGTGAGCAAGGTCATGGATGGCCTGATTTCGGGCATCGTCGAGGAGCGTTACGGCGCGATCCTGCCACCGCAGGACGTACTGTCCAAAGAGTTCGACGTGAGCCGCACGGTCATGCGCGAAGCGCTGTCCATGCTGCTGGCGCGCCATATGCTTGACGTGCGGCCCAAGATCGGCACGCGCATCAGGCCCATGCGCGACTGGCGCATGATCGACGAGGACGTGGTGAGCTGGCGTTTTCGCGCGAAGCCGGACAAGAACTTCCTGCGCGACGTGATCGAGTTTCGCGCGTTGATCGAGCCCGCCGCGTGCGCGCTGGCGGCGGAGCGCGCGAGTGCGGCGGACCTTGCCGGCATTCGCGAGGCCTACGAGGCGCTGCGCCAGACGAGTCCTGGCGAAGACGGCTGCGAGGCCGCCGACACGCTTCTGCACACGCGTATTCTCGCGGCGAGCGGCAATCAGTTCTATCAGCAGATGGCGGCGATCATTCGCGGCGCGCTCACGCTCGTCAGTCCCATCCTGAGTCGACGCGAAGACGGCTGGACCAACGTCGTCAACGCGCACGGCGGGGTGGTCGACGCGATCGAGCGGCGTTCGCCCGAGGACGCGCGCGCGGCCGCAATGGCCATGATCGAGCTCACCGCCGACGAGCTTCACAGGGCCCTCGCGCCCGAGGCCGTCGAGCCGCGCTAACGCTTCTTGTGGGTTTGCCGAAGGCGCCACCCGTCACCTGATTTCGGGCGCGCGTTGCGTTGTTTGCCCGGTTGCTGCCTGGTTGCCGGCGTGCGCGCAAGCCAGTATCGTGCGAGTCTTTGCCTTTTCGCGCCTTGTTGTACCGTGTGCGCGGCGGGCAGGATGATGCAACAGGCGCGCGTGAAAACGCGTGTCGACTGGCGATACGAGGCAAGGCATGGGCGACTCAGGGAAGGGCAGCGGAACCGATACCGGAACCGATACTGGAACCAGCAGCGGGATTAACGGAATCAACAGCGGGACCAATCACGCAACGATACGCTGGGGCATCGTGGGCGCGGGCCGCATCGCGCGACGCTTCGCTCAGGGCGTGGCGCACGTGCAAGGTGCGCGCGTGAGCGCAGTGTGGTCGCGCCGGGCAGAGCCGGCCGAGACACTCGCGCAGGAATGTGGCGCGAGCGCATGCGCGAGCTTCGAGGCGCTGCTCGCGAGCGGCATCGACGCCGTCTATATCGCCACGCTGCAGGACAGCCACGCGCACTATGCGATCGCGGCGCTGGAGGCGGGCCTCCACGTGCTCTGCGAAAAGCCCGCGACGGTGAACGCCGCGCAGCTCGAGCGCGTGCTGGACGCCGCACGGCGCGCGCAACGTCTCTTCATGGAGGCGATGAAACCGCCGTTCTATCCGCTCTATCGCGCCTTGCGTGCACATCTGCAAGCCGATCCCATCGGCCCGGTAGGCCTCGTGCGCGCGGGCTGCTCGGTTGCCAACGTTCCCGCCGATCATCCGTCGTTCTCGTTCGAGCATGCGGGCGGGGCGCTGCTCGACATCGGCGTGTACGAGATGTTTCTGGCCGTCGACTGGCTAGGCGCGCCGCGCGAGGTGCAGACCTTCGGGCGTCTCGGCGCGACGGGTGTGGATACGTTTGCAAGCCTCCATTGCCAGCACGAAAACGGTATCGCGCAGCTCTTTTGCGGGCTCGATCTGCACGGTTTTGGCGATGCGCTGCTGGCGGGGCCGCTCGGCAATGTGACGATCCATGCAAACTGGTGGAACCCGGTGCGCGCGACGATCCGCTATGTCGACGGACGCACGGTCGAACTCGACGAGCCCTTCGAAGGCGGCGGCCTGAACTACGAGACCGCGCACTTCTGCGAATTGCTGCGCGCCGGCGCACTGGAGAGCCCGGTCATGCCGCACGAGAGCTCGCGGCGCATGATCGCGATGGCCGACGCCGCGCGCGCGGCGCTCGGCTTGCGTTTCGACTGCGAGTGAAGCTCAATGCCGCGTGGGCAGCGCGAGGCGCTTTTCGTACCAGTGCTGAATCCACTCGAGCACCTGGCAGAGCACCCAGTAGACGGCGGCCGCTGCGAGATAGAGCGGCAGCGGCTGATACGTCGACGCGATGATCTCCTGGGCGCTGCGCAGCAGCTCGGTCACGGTAATGACCGAAACGAGCGAAGTGTCCTTGATGAGGCTGATGAGGCTGTTCGAGAGGCTCGGCACCGCAATGCGCAGCGCCTGCGGCGCGATCACGTAGCGCAGCGTCTGGCGTCGCGAGAGGCCAAGGCTGTAGGCAGCGAGCCACTGACCGCTGTGGATGCCGAGAATCGCGCCGCGCATGCTCTCGGAGAGATACGCCGCCACGTTCGCGGAAAGCGCGATCACGCCGGCAGGCGTGGGGTCGAGCGAGATGCCGATGCTCGGCAATCCGTAGTAAATCACGAAGATCTGCACGAGCAGCGGGGTACCGCGCATGAGGCTCACGTACACGCGCGCGATGAACGCGAGCGCACGGTTCGTGCCGATGCCCATGAGCGCGAGCATGGCGCCGCCGACGAGCCCGAAGAACATCGACAGGACTGCGAACTTGACCGTCAGCACCGCACCCTGCGCGAGTACCGGCAGCGACTGGATGATGAGCGTGGAAATGGGCATGGGAGGACGCGGATGGGACGCGGATGTGAAGCGCTCGCGAGGCGAGCCGTAAAAACAAGGGGCGGCATCCTGCGATGCCGCCCCGAGCCACTCATGTCACGTGGCAGCCCTTGTGCGCTGCGCGTCGTGCGCGAGCGCGGATCGCACGATGGTGCACGGAGATGATCTGGGCGAGCCGGATCATTACTTCGTGATCGGCTTCGTCACGTCGATGCCGAACCACTTGTCCGAAATCTTCGTGAAGGTGCCGTCGGCTTCGAGTTGCGTCATGGCGTCGTCGATGGCCTTGGCGAACTTCGGATTACCCTTCCTGAACGGGATGGCCGAGGGGTTGCCGGTGCCGACGAGCGAGCCTGTGCGCAGCGGCAGTTGCGAGTTCTTCAGCAGGTAGGCGAGCATCAGGCGGTCGTTGAGGGCCGCGTCCAGACGCCCGGCCGCGAGGTCGCGCAGGTATTCCGGCGCACCGGGATAGGTCTTCACGTCGATGCCCGGCACCGACTTCGCCATGTCCATGTAGTTGGTGCCCAGGCCCACGCCGAGCTTCTTGCCCTTCAGGTCGTCGAGCGCCTTGAACTGGCGCGTATCGTCCTTGCGCTGGATGAGCTGCGCGGCCGAGTACGTATAGGCCGGCGAGAAGTCGAGCGCGGCCTTGCGCTGGTCGGTGACGCCCACCTGGTTGACGATGACATCGAACTTGCCTGCCTGCAGACCGGCGATGATGCCGCTCCATTCAGTCGTGACAAACTCGGGCTTCAGGCCCATCTTCGTGGCCACGGCCTTGGCGATATCGACGTCGTAGCCGACCAGTTCGCCATTGGGCGCCTTCGAGTTGAACGGCGGGAACGTGCCTTCGAGGCCGATGCGCAGCGAGCCGCGCGCCTTCGCCTGATCGAGCAGGTCTTCGGCGTGGGCGCTCGCGGCAACGAACGATGCGCCGACGAGTGCGAGCGCAAGGAGCTTCTTCAGCAAGGCGACTTTCATTGTTTTCCTCTTGTTTTGCTGCGGTTTTGCGGCCAGCCCGGGATCTCCGTGGGAGCGTGCCCCGAGCGTGCCGCCGTCAGGGCTGGCGGCGTCTGCCATGCGCCGCACATAGCCTGAAACTATAGCCTCACGCGCGGCCCGAGGCCAGCGCCCGCGCGCATTCGGCAACGAGCGCCGGGCCGCGGTAGATGAAACCCGTATAGACCTGCACGAGCGCGGCACCCGCGGCGATCTTCGCGCGCGCGTCCTCGCCCGAGAAGATGCCGCCCACGCCGATGATCGGCACCTGCTCGCCCAGTTCGGCGCGCAGCTTGCGGATCACTTCGTTCGAGGCGTCGAACACCGGGCGGCCCGAGAGGCCGCCGGTTTCGTTCGCGTTGGGCAGGCCCTCGACCGCGGCGCGCGAAAGCGTCGTATTGGTCGCGATCACGCCTTCGATCTTGTGGCGCAGCAGCGTGTCGGCGATTTCCTTGACCTGCTCGTCGTCGAGGTCCGGCGCAATCTTG
The DNA here is from genome assembly GCF_022213065.1 of Paraburkholderia tagetis. GTDB lineage: Bacteria > Pseudomonadota > Gammaproteobacteria > Burkholderiales > Burkholderiaceae > Paraburkholderia > Paraburkholderia tagetis. Next base: position 199,612 of record NZ_JAKLJA010000006.1, on the reverse strand, counting down.
AGCGCGAGCGGCACGAGCTTGCCGTGCATGTCGGCCAGACGCTGCTGCTTGTCCTTGAGCGCGGCGAGCAAGGCATCGAGCTCGCCGCCGCCCTGCAACTGGCGCAGATTTTTCGTGTTTGGCGACGAGATATTGATCGTCACGTAGCTCGCAAACGGATAGACGCGCTCGAGACAGAACAGGTAGTCGTCGGCGGCGCGCTCGATTGGCGTGTCGGCGTTCTTGCCGATGTTCAGGCCGAGGATGCCGCGGTAGCGCGCGGCCTGTACGTTCTTCACGAACTGCTCGACGCCCTGGTTGTTGAACCCCATCCGGTTGATGATGCCGCCCGCCTCGGGCAGGCGGAAAATGCGCGGCCGCGGGTTGCCCGGCTGCGGACGCGGCGTGACCGTTCCCACCTCGATGAAGCCGAAGCCCAGCGCGGCGAATCCGTCGATGGCGGCGCCTTCCTTGTCGAGGCCCGCGGCGAGGCCCACCGGATTGCGGAACGTGAGACCCATGACGGTGCGCGGCGAGTCGGGCACGCGCGGCCCGAAGAGGCTTGCCATGCCCGTGCGGCCCGCGGCGCCGACGGCGCGCAAGGCGAAATGGTGGGCGTCTTCGGCGTCCATGCGAAAGAGCCGGTCGCGGACGAGCGGATAAAGGGTGCTGAACACTGGGGAAAAGGCGCGGGCGCCGGAAAATGAGAACCCGCTATTTTAGCGACAAAGTTCGCAGCGCAGGCGGGGTGCCAGGTTCGGGTGAATGAGAAGACCGCCGTGGTGTGCCGCGCGAGGGCCCGCGCGTGCAGGTAGGGCGGCTAGTTTTCGGCGGCGACGCCGGTGGGGCCCAGCGCGCGCCAGACGCCGTCGAAGAGGCCCTCGAGCGGCTGAAAACGCGCCTTGTAAGCCATTTTCGGGCTCTCGCGAATCCAGTAGCCGAGATAGACGTAGGGCAGTTGCAGACTACGCGCCTGCTCGATTTGCCAGAGGATGTTGTAGGTGCCGTAGCTCGTGTGCGGCGTGTCGGGCTCGAAGAAGGTGTAGACCGAGGAGAGCCCGTCGCCGAGGATATCGATCATGCTCACCATGCGCAGCGTGCCCGGCTCGTCGGGGTGCTGCGGATCGGGCTCGCGAAACTCCACGAGACGCGAGTTGATGCGGCTTTGCAGCAGGAACTGCTCGTACTGGTCGCGGCTGTCGCGGTCCATGCCGCCGCCCGCGTGCCGCGCCGACTGGTAGCGCATGTAGAGCGCGTAATGCGCCTCGTCGTAATGGAGCGGCGCGACGGTCGCCACGAGCTCGCGGTGATGCTTCCAGGCGCGGCGCTGGGTGCGGTTCGGTGCGAAGCGCTCGACCGGCACACGTACCGGCACGCAGGCGCGGCAGCCGTCGCAATAGGGGCGGTAGGTAAAGACGCCCGAGCGACGGAAGCCCGCCTTCACGAGATCGGTATAGACGTCTGAGTTGATGAGGTGACTGGGCGTCGCCACTTGCGAGCGCGCGATGCGCCCCTCCAGATAGCTGCAGGGGTAGGGCGCCGTTGCATAGAATTGCAGCGCGGAAAGCGGTGAAAGCGGCAGCTCGTTCGGATGCGTCACGTTGGCAGCTCTCGTAGCGGTTCGGATCGTCGCACAGCGCCGCGCATGGCGGATGCGACGTTTTCTCTTTGCATACTAACATCGACGCCAGGCACGCATCCATCGAATTGCGCGCCGCCGTGCAGGTGCGGCGGGCGTGAGCGCGGCTCAGTGCGCAGCTGCGTGCGCGGCTTAGAGTGCCGAGACGGCGCTGTTGTCGGCGTGGCCCAGGCCGATCCAGTCGGCGAGCACGCTTTTGTCGAAGCGCCAGTTGATCGAGGGTGCGCTCACTGTCGCGCGCACATGCGCGATGAACGCCTTGCGCCCGATTTCGCGGCCCCCGAGCGAGGCCAGATGCGCGGTGTTCTGCTGGCAGTCGATCAGCTCGACGCCGTTGCGGCGCAGATGCGCGGCGAGCGCGGCGAGCGCGATTTTCGAGGCGTCGGTGACGGAGGCGAACATCGATTCGCCGAAGAACATCTTGCCGAGCGAGACACCGTAGAGGCCGCCCACGCGCTGGCCGTCGAACCAGGCTTCGATGCTGTGCGCGTCGCCGATGCGATGCAGGCTCGAATAGGCCTCGATCACGTCGGTGGTGATCCAGGTGCCGCGCTGGCCGCGGCGCGGCGCACTAGCGCAGGCGCGCATCACGGCGGCGAAATCGTTGTCGACGCGGATTTCCCAGGCCGGATCGCGCAGCACGCGCTTGAGCGTTTTCTTGAGCGAGGGCGAGACCTTGAATTCGTCGGGGCGCAGGATCATGCGCGGATCGGGACTCCACCAGAGCACGGGCTGGCCGTCCGAATACCACGGGAAAATGCCGTGCCGATAAGCGTCGACGAGGCGCGAAGGCAGCAGGTCGGCGCTTGCGGCAAGCAGGCCCGGCGCGCCGCTCGACGCGCCAAGGGCGCGCTCGATGGGCGGGAACGGGTCGTCGGGCGAAAGCCAGGGCACCATCGCCGGAAGGGAGTCAGCCGTCGCGCAGGGAGCGCAGGACGTCGCCCGTATGCAGGCCGTAGCTACCCGACTGGCGGTCGGCGAAAAAGAAGCGCAGGGTCTGGCCGACGGTGGGGAACGCGATGTCGTCCCACGGAATTTCGTGTTCTTCGAAGAGGCGCACTTCGAGGCTTTCTTCGCCGGCTTCGACATCGATGTCGAGCAGGCGCGCGAGATAGAACAAATGCACCTGATGCACGCGCGGCACGTTCAGCAGCGAAAAGAGGCTCTGCACCTCGACGCGCGCGCCGGCTTCCTCGAGCGTCTCGCGGGCGGCGGCTTCAGAGGTTGTCTCGCCCATCTCCATGAAGCCCGCGGGCAGCGTCCAGTAGCCGTAGCGCGGCTCGATCGCGCGGCGACACAGCAGCACCTTGTCTTCCCAGACGGGAACGGTGCCGACCACGTTGCGCGGATTCTGGTAGTGGATGGTGCCGCAGTGCGAGCAGACGTAGCGTTCGCGATTGTCGCCGGGCGGGACGAGCAGGCTGACCGCCTGACCGCAAGTCGAGCAGAATTTCATGGGCACGATAGGGGGATGGGTGATGCGAGTGTATCACCGCAGGACGCGGTGACGGGAGCGGGCACAAATCCCCGGTATAGGGGCTGGGTGCCGCGTGGTCTGCTCGCCTGTGCCCCGCTGCTTGCCGACGCGATTTATCGACGCCGGAAAAACAAAAAAGGGTTACACGCCGATGCGTTGTAACCCTTGATTGCGCTGACTGACTTTGACTTCGAGCTTTCGAACTGCTTTGAAGCTTTGGTTGCGGGGGCAGGATTTGAACCTGCGACCTTCGGGTTATGAGCCCGACGAGCTGCCAGACTGCTCCACCCCGCGTCCGTCAGAGAAAAGAATTATAGGGTAAATCCTGCGGCGGCGCAACAAGAATTATCGAATACCCTTCTGGCCACTTGCAGAACCATTGCGGACCGCGCCGGCAAGGCGCCCTCAGGGCCGCTCGCAAGGGCCGCCAGGCTAGAATCGGAGGCCCGGTTGGCGCGGCAGACAGCGCGTGCCGCCGGCTCTTTCTCTTTCCTCAGCCCCCTGACTCTGCCTCATAAGCCCTTCATGGACATCGCCCTCGATCTGCAATCGATAGCCGCGCAAGAAAACGCGCTGGTGTTCCCCCGTTTCGACGCCGATCGCGCCTGGCAGCTCGGCACCTTGTTGCGCGAGCTTGCCGTCGCGCGCTCGCATGCGCTCGCCATCGACGTGCGCACGTTTGGCCTGCCGTTGTTCACCTGCGCGCTTGCCGGCGCGACGCCCGAGAACGTCGAGTGGGCGCGTCGCAAGTCGCGCGTGGTCGAGCATTTTCGCCGTAGCTCGTATGCGATCGGCTTGCGCGTGCAGCAGTCGGGCTCCACGCTCGCCGAAAAGAACGGCCTGCCGGTCGCCGATTTCGCCACGCATGGTGGCGCGTTTCCGCTGATCGTCGCGGGCGCCGGTGTGATCGGCTCGGTGACGGTTTCGGGCCTGCCGCAGCGCCTCGATCACGAACTTGTGGTCGAGGCGCTGTGCGCCCATCTCGACGCCGACTACAGCAAGCTCGCGCTTGCGAAGGCCTGACGCGATGCGCATGTCTCCCTGGATCATTCTCACCATCGCGATCGTCGCGGAGGTCATCGCTACATCCGCGCTGCGCGCTTCGAACGGTTTTTCGCGGCTCGTGCCCTCGGCGGTGGTCGTCGCCGGTTATGGCGTTGCGTTCTACTGTCTTTCGCTCACGCTCAAGAACCTGCCCGTGGGCATCGTCTACGCCGTCTGGTCCGGCGTAGGCATTGTGCTCATCACGCTCGTTGCCATAGTGCTCTACAGGCAGGTGCCGGATCTGCCAGCCGTGCTCGGTCTCGGGCTCATCGTGGCAGGCGTGCTCGTTCTGAATCTGTTTTCGAAAATGCAGGCTCACTAAGACTTGGCTTAACGTTCGGGCGGCACGATGCGAATGCCGCAGCCCGCGACGGTCTCGCGGCTTCGTTCACCTTCGGGCGTGGCCGCGTCTTCCCACAGGCTGATCGCGCGCGAAACGTCGATGCCATTTTCCTGTGCATAGGCGAACCAGCGGCTCGCGGCCTGCGGCTCGGGTATCTCGCGGGTTTCTTCGAAGTATTGGCCCCTCAGGTACGTTTCCATGGTTCTCCTAGATCGACCAGAGTTAGCGCTCGGGTCCCGTGCAAAGCCGTGCTTGCACTAATGAAAGGTTGTGTGGCGCGTATTTTATTCGTGCCACACGAGTAGCAGTGTTGCAGGTTCCGCGCCCGGTCGTCCACCGCTTGCGCGACGGCTGATACAAGCGGTGCCGGCGATGCCAGCGATGGACCCCTTTGCGGCGTGCTGCGGGTAACATGGAACGCGATCCCGCCGTCCGCCGGCGCGGGTTTTCTTCTGCAGATTTTCCAACGGGGCTGGACATGGATATCCGATTTCCTGCCGAGGCGCCGTCCTGGCACGATGCGAATCTCACCGTGGTATTTCCCGCGCTGGTGGACGGCGCGCGCGTGCCTTGCGCGATCTCCGTCGAAGCGCTCGAAGATCATTTCGGTGCGCCATCCACCGGACGCGAGGCGTGGATGCAGGCGTTCGATGCGGGACGCCCGCGTATCGAGGCCGTGGCGCGCGAGCATCTGGAACTCAGCAACGGCACTCCCGTACTGCTCAAAAGCGGCCATTTCCCGCCGGGTCGTTTGTTTTCCTGACGATGCCGCGTATGCCGGCGCCCGTTTTTTCGGCACGCCGGTTCGAGAATCGCGCCCGAGTCCAGACATGAACACAGCCGAACCCAAAGGCCATGGTGCCGCCGCGCTTCGCGTGGCACTTCGTGCACGCATACTGGATGCCGCACGCCGCATCGTGACGCGCGACGGGCTTCATGCGCTTTCGATGCGCAGGCTCGCAGAAGCAATCGGCTATTCGCCCGCTTCGCTCTATCTGCATTTCGACAGTCGCGACGAGATCGCCCGTGCGCTCGGACGCGAGGGATTTGCGCAGTTGCTTACGCACCTCGAGCCGTCCGCGCGGATCGGCGACCCTTGGGAGCGGCTTCACGCACTGGCGCACGCCTATGTCACATTCGGACGCACGCACCAACAGGCGTATCGGCTCATGTACATGGAGCGGGACGAGGGCGGCGGTTCAGGGACGCATGCGAGAGGTCGCGCGACAAAGCCGGCGACGATCGAACCTCCGGCGCCTGCTGCACAGAACGATGTGATGCCTTGCGAGGAAGCCGCGCGCGTGGCGGATCTGTTCGTCGATGCGCTCGAAGCGCTCGCCACCGCAGGGCATTTGCGTCACGGCGCGCAAGGCGAGCCCGCGCTGCTCGCACACGCGTTATGGGCGTTGCTGCATGGCGTGGTGGCCTTTTCGCTGATTGGGCCGGAGTTTGCGCGCGAGGCGTCGTTGAATCCTATCGTCGATGCCGCGCTCGGTGCCTGGCTCGGCGCACCCGTGGGTGAGGGCGCAGGCGAACGGAGCGGCGCGCTGCCGCCGGCGTGTGCGGCGGACAAAACGCAGGAGGCTCCGTCGTGATAGCGCTCGCTGGGCGCGGTTCGCAGGGGCGTGTTGTGTGAGGATGGCGCGCGCCGGAGTCGGACGCGTTTTTCATAGTGCTTTCATCCTGATCGATCGATTGCCATGTCACAGGAAGCCACCGCAAGCGTCTTTGCCGCCGATGCCGAGCAGTATGTGCTCACGAAGGTCATGAACCGCATCGGCTTCATCGAACTCAATCGCCCTCAGGCGCTCAATGCGCTTTCCACGGCGATGATCCGCGCGATGCAGGCCGCACTCGATGCCTGGCGCGACGATCCCGAAGTGCTCGCCGTGATCGTGCACACGCATCATTCGCGCGCATTCTGCGCGGGCGGCGACATCCGTTTTCTCTATGAGTCGTACCGCGCCGGCGATCAGGCCGCACTCGATACGTTCTTTATCGAGGAGTACCGCCTGAATCATGAAATATTCAGTTATCCGAAGCCTTATATCGCACTGCTGAGTGGCGTGGTGATGGGTGGCGGCATGGGGATTTCGCAGGGCGCGCATCGCACCGGCGGGCTGCGCGTGGTGGGCGGCACGACGCGCATGGCGATGCCCGAGACACGCATCGGGTTTTTCCCCGATGTGGGCATGGGCTGGTTCCTCGCGCGCACGCCGGGGGCGCTCGGGCGTTATCTCGCCGTGACCGGAGAGACGATCGACGCCGATAGCGCGCTATATACAGGTCTCGCCGATGTGTTCATCGACGAATCGATGCGGCCCGCGCTGCTCGATGCGTTGCTGAGCGAGTCGTTCGCTTCGGGCGAGGCGGTGGTCGAGCGGATTCGCCGCTCGGCCGTTACGGGCGAAGAGGTGCAGAGCCGTGCCGCGCGCTCCGCGCTGGCCGTTGCGCGCGCATGGATCGACCCGCACTTTTCGCGGCCTTCGATAGCGGCGATTCTTGCGTCGCTGGAGAGCGTGCGGCGCGATGAGAAGGATGCGCAAAGCGAGTGGGCCGAACAGATCGTGGGGGTGTTGCGAGAGCGCTCGCCGTTGTCGATGGCGGTGTCGCTCGAGGCGGTATCGCTGGCGGAAGGTTCGATGGCCGACGTGTTGCGCCGCGATCTCGATCTCATGCGATCGAGCTTTGTGCAGGGCGATGTGATGGAAGGCGTACGTGCGCGCATCATCGACAAGGACAATGATCCGCGCTGGCGCTTCGCACGTATCGAGGATGTGCCGCCCGCGGACGTTCAGGCGATGTTCAAGAGCCCTTGGGACGAGGCTGAGCATCCGTTGCGGGCGTTGCCGGATTAGATCCGCGACGATGCACGGCGCGCGCGGATCTCGCGCCGCGCACGCGAGCCCGCTCAGTCTTCGCTGGTTTCGCTCATGAAGGCGCGCATGAACACGAGCGCGCCCCATCCCCAGACTGCATTCGACGCGAAGCCCATGGCGACGCGCGGCAGCATGTTGCCGCTCGGCCAGATGCCACGTAGCGGATCGATCACGAACAGCATCGCGGCGGTGAGCACGATGCCGCCGAACACGAATGCCTGCACCCACGGCGCGGGGCGCACCGGCGAGATGCGCAGCAGCCATGTCATCGGGATGGCCCACAGGGCGCACCAGATTGCGTTGACGAGGAACTCGGGCAGGCCGATCGGTGCGAACGGCTCGGTGGAGAATCCGGCGGCGTCGATGACCTGCGCCGCGTGAAGCAGCGCGAGCGTTGCCTCACGAAAGAACAGTGAGGCCAGAAAGCCGGATACGAACGGCAAAATCAGTTTTTGCATTTGGGCGCGAGGGTGCGTGGTGCGGACCGTGCACACCTGAAAGAGGCGTGAAAGCGCGGCCGGCCGGTTTATTGTCGATGTGTGCGCCATTATATCGGCGCGCCGCGCTGGTGATTGCACCTGCGTATGCTAAAGCGTCGCGCAAAGCACGAAAGTGGAAAACCTAAGCTCAAAAAAATCGTTCAAAACGCTTAGGGCCATCCCTAGACTGGGTCCCCATGAAGACGGCGCCGCCGTCACGGCCCGTCCGATTTCACCGACTCCGCTGGCTTTGCCGGTCTCCCTGTCCTTGCAATCGCATGCGCCGCGTTCTGAACTTTTCTGTCTCACGTCTCGAACAAAAGCAGGAGCAACGCATGAATGTGTTCTGGTTCATCCCGACCCACGGCGACAGCCGTTATCTGGGTACGGCCGAAGGTGCGCGCGCCGCTGACCTCGCATACTTCCAGCAGGTGGCCGTCGCGGCCGATACGCTCGGCTATGAAGGCGTCCTGCTGCCGACGGGCCGTTCGTGCGAAGACGCATGGGTCGTGGCATCGAGCCTGATCGCCGCGACGCGGCGCCTGAAGTTTCTCGTCGCGATTCGCCCGGGGCTTTCGTCGCCGGGACTGTCGGCGCGCATGGCCGCGACTTTCGATCGCCTTTCGAACGGGCGCTTGCTCATCAACGTCGTGACGGGCGGGGACGCCGCGGAGCTCGAAGGCGATGGCGTGTTCGTCGATCACGATACGCGCTATGAAATCACCGATGAATTCCTGCATATCTGGCGCAAGCTGCTCGCCGCCTCGCACACGAACGAAGCAATCGATTTCGAGGGCAAGCATTTGAGTTCGAAGCGCGGCAGGGCGCTTTATCCGCCCGTGCAGCATCCGTATCCGCCGCTGTGGTTCGGCGGCTCGTCGCCAGCGGCGCACGACATGGCGGGTGCGCACATCGATACCTATCTGACGTGGGGCGAGCCGCCCGAGGCTGTCGCAAAGAAGATCGCCGATATCCGCGCGCGTGCCGAGCGGCACGGCCGCAAGATCCGCTTCGGCATACGCATGCACGTGATCGTGCGCGAGACCGAAGACGAGGCGTGGGCCGCAGCCGAGCGCCTCATCAGCCGACTCGACGACGAGACCATCGCGCGCGCTCAGTCCGCGTTCAACAAGATGGACTCGGAAGGCCAGCGCCGCATGGCCGCGCTGCACGGCGGCAAGCGCGGCACGCGCAAGGAACTGGAGGTGTATCCGAACCTGTGGGCGGGCGTGGGCCTCGTGCGCGGCGGGGCGGGCACGGCGCTCGTCGGCAATCCGGAGCAGGTGGCCGAGCGCATGAAGGAATACGCGCAACTGGGCATCGAAACCTTCATTCTTTCTGGCTACCCTCATCTTGAGGAATCCTACCGTTTCGCCGAGCTGGTGTTTCCGCTGCTGCCGGGACGCCAGGCGAAGACGGCGGGCGGTCCGATCTCCGGTCCGTTCGGCGAAGTGGTCGGCAATCAATATCTGCCGAAGGTCAGCCAGAGCTGATCCGCAATTAGCCCGATCAATCAATCAGTCAATCAACCCGGCAGCGAGCGCAGGCGTACGCGAATGTCCATCCGCTCTCACGGCGCAAGGTGATAAGGAGAACATACCGATGACTCAATCCGCGGTGACTGCCGCCGGCGCAGCCGGCACGGCCATTGCCTCACGGGGCGGGCGGCTGTTCGCTTTCCTTGGACGCAAGGCGTTCGTACGCATCGCGCCCTGGCTCGTGCCTCTCGCGATCCTGGCCGCGTGGGAGTTGGCCGCGCGCAGCGGCGTGCTTTCCACGCGCGTGCTGCCCGAGCCGCTAGCGGTCGTGAAAGCCGCATGGTCGCTGATCGAATCGGGCGAGATGCTGCTGGACGTGCGCGTGAGCACGTGGCGCGCGCTTTCGGGCTTCGCGATCGGCGGCGGCATTGGCCTCGCGCTCGGGCTTGCCACCGGTCTCTTCAAGCCGGTCGAGACCGCGCTCGACTCGACCATCCAGATGATCCGCAACATTCCCGCGCTCGCGATGATTCCGCTCGTGATCCTCTGGTTCGGCATCGAGGAGGAGGCGAAGGTGTTTCTCGTTGCGCTCGGCGTGTTCTTCCCCGTGTATGTGAATACCTTCCACGGCATCCGCTCGGTGGATGCGAACCTCATCGAAATGGCGCGCAGTTATGGCCTCAGGGGCTTCGCGCTCTATCGCGAAGTGATCCTGCCGGGGGCGCTGCCGTCGATTCTCGTGGGCGTGCGCTTCGCGCTCGGGTTGATGTGGGTGACGCTGATTGTCGCCGAGACGATTTCCGCCCAGTCGGGCATCGGCTATATGACGATGAACGCGCGCGAGTTTCTCCAGACCGACGTGGTGGTGGTCGGCATTCTGCTTTACGCCGCGCTCGGCAAGCTCGCCGACTGGCTCGCCAAGTGGCTCGAGCGCGTCGCGCTGCGCTGGCACCCCGCATATCAACAAGGGAGCGATGCATGAACGCAAGCACGTTGGCAGTTCATTTCGGCGGCGTCGCGGGCCGCGATCTCGAAGCCGAGGTCGAACTGCCGCGCACTCAGGAGCGCGAGGCGCACGAAGCCGACGAGCCGCGCGGCACGTGGCGCACGCATGCCGACGATCGGAACACGAGCACCGCAGGCGTGGCCGAAACGCTCAGAGCCGCGGCGGCGCGCAGCGATGCTCGCGCGCACGATCCCGCCGTCGAATTGCGCGGCGTGGGCAAGCGGTACGGCGAGCGCGTCGTGCTCGACGGCTTTGATCTCTCGATCGAGCGCGGCAGCTTCGTGGCGATCGTGGGGCGAAGCGGCTGCGGGAAATCCACGCTGCTGCGTCTCGTTGCCGGGCTCGAAGCGCCCGATGCTGGCGAGCTTACGCGGCGCGACGAGCGCGGCGCGGCGCTCGAGACGCGCATGATGTTTCAGGACGCGCGGCTCTTGCCATGGAAGACGGTGCTCCAGAACGTGATGCTGGGACTTGGGCGCGGTGCGCGCGACGACGCGCGCGCGGTGCTCGACGAAGTGGGGCTGCTCGCGCGCGCCGACGAGTGGCCCGCGCGGCTCTCGGGCGGCGAGCGTCAGCGCGTGGCGCTGGCACGGGCGCTGGTGCATCGGCCGAGCCTGCTGCTGCTCGACGAGCCGCTTGGCGCGCTCGACGCGCTCACGCGCATCGAAATGCATGCGCTGATCGAGCGCCTCTGGCGCGAGCATCGCTTTACCGCGTTGCTGGTCACCCACGACGTGCATGAGGCCGTCGCGCTGGGCGATCGCATCCTGCTGGTGGAGCAGGGCCGCATCGCACTCGACCAGCGTGTGCCGCTCGAACGTCCGCGTGCCCGCGCCGACGCCCGCTTTGCCGCGCTCGAAGAACGCGTATTGCAGCGCGTGCTGGGCAGCGAGACGCCCGCGGGCGCGCATGCACCGCAGGCCGAGGAAACGCCTTACGGCCTGCGTCCCGCGGATGTGCGCTGGGCTGTCTGAACGCATCGCGAAGTACTTGTCCCCGTGATTTTCGTCTATCAATGTCAGGAGCCGATTCAATGAGTATTTCTGCCATCAACGTGCGTAACCAGTTCCGCGGCAAGGTCAAGGAGATCATCCGCGGGCCTGTGGTCTCGGAAGTGGACGTCGACACGCCGTTTGGCGTGGTCACGTCGGTCATCACGACGCGCTCGATCGACGAACTCGAGTTGAAGGTCGGCTCGGAAGTGGTCGCGCTCGTGAAGTCGACGGAGGTGTCGATCGCGCGTTTTTGAGTTGCGTGGTCGCCGCTTATTAATCGCTTTTCAGTCGCGTATTGGCCGCCTTGCGGAGCGTGCAAGCGGCTTTTTATGCGGGCGGTTGTGTGCCCGGCCTGGAAGTGCGAGGATGGACCGGCAAGCCACGACGGAGAGACGATCATGGAGCCGAAAGGCATCGACATGGGCGACTACGAGGAGCGCTATAAGGACTACGACGTCGAGGTCGCGGTCGAACAGGTGCTTACGGGCGTGAAGGCACACTATCGCGTGCTCAAGGCCGGCGCCGTGATAGCGGACTGGCAACTGGTCCATATCGACCGTCTCTGGTCGACCGAGCACGCCGCCGCCGAGGCGGGTTTCGAGGCGGCCCGCGCGTGGATCGACAGCGGCGCCGCGCAATAATCAGGCAGGATGTGCGCCGCTTTTACGCGGGTTCGGATAATGGCGTGCGGGATTGAATTTATCGGGGCCGACAAACAGCAGCAGCACCATGCCGATCTGGCCAAGCGGCATGGCTGCCGTCAACCACCACCACCATCCACTCATACCGATATCGTGGAGCCGGCGCACCATTGCGGCAACGGGAATCCAGAATGCCACGCAGGCAATCACGATGCCGAGAATCGCGGCGGGAAGCGTATTGCCGCGATCGACTTCGGGCATGAGGGTATCGAGCGCGAAAACGAAGACCAGAAACAGCGCCATCGTGATGGCGTACTCGCGGCGCGTGGCGCGGCCGGAAAGCGTGAAGCGTCGTTCAAGCCACTTTTCCATGTGTGATCGATTTTTCCGTCGTCGATGGAGCTTTATAGGGGTTATCTCGCTGTGGAGCGCGATTTTACGCAATGGCCGCGGTGGGGTGGACGCGGGGTACCGGCGATATTATCGAGTTTATTGATTTGGCGTCCTGCAGATTATTCGTTATGAATTTATTGGCTGAATTGAGCCGCTAATGCGCTTCTCCGGAGTGCTGGAGAAATATCTGCGTGAAACCCGGAAAGCAAAAAGCCCAGTTCAATGAACTGGGCTTTTTGCTTGAATGCTTGGGGTGGCTGATGGGACTCGAACCCACGACAACAGGAATCACAATCCTGGACTCTACCAACTGAGCTACAGCCACCGCTGTTACTGCTTTCTTGCTGGCGCTGCTTTGTGAGCGGCGTCAATCAAGAAGCAAGATTATATACACAGGGGAACGGACTTGCCTAGTCCCTTTATTCAAATATTTCGGAAGAAAGCTCGGCCGTCGGCTCCACGACGCTGTCCATCGGGCCGCGCAGGTGCGCGCGTGCTTCCTCGAAGATCGCGAGGTCGGCCTTGGCAAGCTTGCGGTTGTCCGATAGCACACGTCGCCAGCCGCGCGCGCCGGCTTCGCCGCGATACAGCCCCAGTGCGTGACGCGTGATCGCACCCAGATACGTGCCGCGCGCAATTTCGCTTGCGCAGTACGCCACCAGCTTCGCTTCGACCTCGTCGCGCGTGAGCGCCGGTTCGCTCGCGCCATAGAAGCGTGCATCGACATCGGCCAGCACGTAGGGGTTGTGGTAAGCCTCGCGTCCGAGCATCACGCCATCGACGTGCTCGAGATGCACAGCTACCTCGTCGAGCGTCTTGATGCCGCCGTTGATGATGATTTCGAGTTGCGGGAAATCGCGCTTGAGCTTCCACGCGTACTCGTACTTGAGCGGCGGGATCTCGCGGTTTTCCTTCGGGCTCAGGCCTTTCAGGATGGCGTTGCGCGCATGGACGATGAAAACCGTGCAGCCCGCATCCGCGATGGTGCCGACGAAATCGCGCACGAACGCGTAATCCTCGACCGCATCCACGCCGATGCGGTGCTTGACCGTCACCGGCACCGAGACCGCGTCGCGCATTGCCTTCACGCAGTCGGCCACGAGCTGCGGCTCGTTCATCAGGCACGCGCCGAACGCGCCGCGCTGGACGCGCTCCGACGGGCAGCCGCAGTTCAGATTGATCTCGTCGTAGCCCCATTGCTCGCCGAGTTTGGCCGAGCGTGCGAGGTCGGCCGGTTCGCTGCCGCCCAGTTGCAGCGCGACGGGCGCTTCCTCGGGCGCGAACGCCAGATGGCGCGGCACGTCGCCGTGGAGCAGGGCGCCCGTCGTCACCATCTCCGTATACAGCCACGTGTGCCGGGAGACGAAACGGTGCAGCGAGCGACAGTGGCGGTCAGTCCAATCCATCATCGGTGCAACGGACACGCGGCGGGGACTGGCGATACGGTTGGCGGACATGGCAAATCGGTGCGCGAGAGGCGCGGCAGGCGTGGATCAACCTTTTATTTTATCGCAAGCCGACAAACGGGTTCTCGGCGATTTTGCGCCGCGGACATGGCCGCGACGTGCGCAAGACCTTTGCGCAAAGGCTCGCAGGGAGCGCTCCCCGTCCGATTGACGGAGCGAAAGACCCTTCCGGCGTTATGTAATCCACCGCCCGCGTTGTGCGTCGCGCCAAAAATTTTGGGGCGCATTTTTAGGGTCTGTTCGGCGCTCAGGCATGCCAGGACTGGCAGAGGCGATTGTTCCCGGAGCTGGAATAGTAAATTCGGATTATCGTGATTATTTTCTGATAGTAGGTGTATACACTAGTTCTCACTGACGCAGCTGATGGGCACTGACCTCCCAGGCGCGGCGCCATTCCCGAACCGCAATCAAACCTGATATTGGAGTCCACCATGAAGACCAAACTGATCGCAGCGCTGCTGGTCGCAGCTTCCGCTTCTATCGCCGCTCCGGCGTTCGCCAGCGGCTATGGCCCGGCCCCGTTCTATCGTCCGAATGTTGGCGCACCGGCTTCGCAACAAGGCCAGAGCGCCCAGACCGTGACGGCCGAGCGCGCCCAGCAACAAGGCGTCGATTCGTCATACGGCGGTGTGGCGAATATGGCGACCCAGTCGGGCAGCCGCAGCGCGCAAACGCCGCGCGCGCAGCAAGTGTTCTTCGGCCAGTAAGCCTCTCGCTGTCTGCGCTGACAGAAGCGCCGCCCGCCAGCCGGGCGGCTCGAACGCCGGGTGTCCTCAGGACCCCGGCGTTTTGCATTGCGTGTGCGCGATGCCGATGAAGCGGGGGCGTGCCGGTCGACGGGGCGGTCGCGCCGGGCATGCTCACGGCGCGGTCCGCACGCGCTGGTCGATCGCCTCGCGCATGCGATCGAAGGCGGCGTCGAATGCGTTGTCCTGGGTGGGAAAGCGTCCGGCGGCGATGCCGTCGATGGGCACGTTGGCGTGCGTGTTGCCGGTGAGGCTGTGTATCATCTGGGTCGATACGAAATAGCCGGCCGCATGATCGCCGTCCACGCCGGCCGTCATGTCGAATCCCATGTATTCGTAGCTGCGTCGGTTTTCCATGCCTTGCTCTCCTCTGGCGTTCCTGCTGATTTTGGCACGACTCGCTGGCACGACTCGTTGGCGCGGCGCTGCACGAAGAGCAGCCCAATCCCGCGCCTTGAATTTGGCTTGATCAAGCGTTGCGCGTGCTGGCATCATGCGGCGCGCGCTGTCCGATCAGCCTGTTCTACCGGATGCGCCTTGCTTGACCTGCTCGACCGATCATCCGACCCCGAGCCCCTTAGCGGAGTATCACTACAATGACGAGCGCACGTAACGCGCAGCCACACCAATCGCCGCCCTCCTGGGGCTGGCCCCTTTTTATTCTGCTGGCCGTGGCCGGTCTGTTCTATGTGAAGTGGTTTCCGTATTACCACCGTGCATTTACGGCCGAGGCCACGCATTCGATCGGCAAGTCCATTCTGATGGGCGGCGAGGCGAGCGCGCCTGAGCCATCGTTCGCCGCCGCACTCGACTATGCCTGGACCTACGGCAAGGCGATCTGGCAGGCGATGGTGCTGGGTCTGCTGCTCGGCTCGGGGGTGCAGGCGCTGTTGCCGGCGCGGTGGATCACGCGCGTGCTGGGACGCCACGGTTTCGGCAGCGTGGCGGCGGGCGGCCTGCTCGCGGTGCCCGGCATGATGTGCACGTGCTGCGCGGCGCCCGTCGTGGCGGGGCTGCGCGCGCGTAATGCGTCGCCGGGTGGGGCGATCGCGTTCTGGCTCGGCAATTCGGTCCTTAATCCTGCGACGCTCGTGTTCATGGGCTTCGTGCTGGGCTGGCAGTGGAGCGCGCTGCGTCTCGTGCTGGGGCTCTTGATGGTGTTCGGCCTCGGCTGGCTCGCGAACCGGTTCGTGTCGCACGACGAGGTGCTGGAGGCCGACGTCCGGCTCGCGATGTTCGCGCAGGAGCAGGCCGAAGCCGGCAATGTATTCATGCGCTGGCTGCGGCTGTTCGTGCGCATGGCCGTGCGGCTCGTGCCGGAATACATCGTGCTCGTGCTGTTGCTGGGCGCGGCGCGTGCGTGGCTCTTTCCTCACATCGGGCCTGAGGTCGCCAGCAGTCTCGGCTGGATCGTCGTTTTCGCGGTGGCCGGCATGCTGTTCGTGATCCCCACCGCCGGCGAGGTGCCTATCATTCAGGCGATGCTCGCACTCGGCATGGGCGTGGGGCCGGCGGGCGCGCTGCTGATGACGCTGCCGCCCGTGAGCCTGCCGTCGTTCGCGATGCTGGCAGGCTCGTTCCGGGTGCGTACGCTGGCGCTGGTGGGCACGGTGGTCGTGCTGTTCGGCGTCGTGGCGGGGCTGGCGACGGTCGCGCTGGGTTTTTAGGGCCTGCTGCCTGTGATTAGCGCGAACAGGCCCTAAGATAACGGTCACGTATCAACGGCGGATTGCCGGCCAGCCGGCTGGCCGTCCGCACAGAACAGGGCTGCGGCCCAGGAACCGCCATGGCAAAGCAAAAGACGAATCCGAAACTCGAACAGGCGCTGACACGAGGCGACCTCGCCATCCGGCAGGCCAACTCGGCTCGCGCAACGGCGGTTTTGCGCGCGCTCGGCAAGATGATCGTTGAGGCATCGGCGACCATTGGCGTCGAGGCGCACACGTCGATTCCCGACGGCGATCGCATCTATGACCCAGCGGACGGCCTCTGGCCGCAGCAATTGCTGATTTCGCTCGATGACCCTGTAGAGGATGCGGACCCGGAAGAGATCCGCACGATCCGCCTGCTCGCTCAGTCACAGTCCACGCAGTTCCGTGTCGAATGGCATCGCGCCGACGGCAAGATCGGACGCCATGAGGGCGGTCCGTTTGCTACGGTCGCGTTCATTTCAGATGTCGACATTCCTTGGGGCGACGACGAGGACTGAGGTTCTTCCGAACTCCGCATTGCGCCCGAGTTGCGCCTGAAACCAGGCGCGGAGGGCGCAAGCCCGCGGCGTGCCGGGCGCGGACGTCCGGCATCGTCCGTCCGGCAGCGGCCGTGTAAGCCTCAGCGCGCTAGCGCATCATGCGCCTGCGGAACAGAATCGAAGCGATGCCGAAGGGCACCACCACATAAAGCACGAGCACGACGAGATGCAGGCCCGCGTGCTCGATCGGGCGCCCGAGCATGGCTGGGCGAATCAGGTCCACGGCGTGCGCGAGCGGCAGCATCAGCGTGACGTGTTGCGCGGCCGCGGGCAATTGCGTGATCGGGAAGAACACGCCCGAAAGCAGCAGCATCGGCGTGAGCACGAGCGTCTGATAGAACATGAAGAAGTCATAGGACGGCGCGAGCGCGGTGACGATCATCGCGCAGCTCGCGAACGCGAGTCCCGCGAGCACGATCACGGGCAGCGCGAGCAGCATCGACGGAAAGCTCGCGTAGCCGAGCAGACCCGCCACGATCATGATGGCCACCCCCGAAAGCACCGACTTGCTGGCCGCCCACACGACCTCGCCGAGCACCACGTCGCCGAGCGAGAGCGGCGTGTGCATGATCGCCTCCCATGTGCGCTGCACGTGCATGCGCGAGAAGCCTGAATACATCGACTCGAAGCTCGCCGACATCATCACCGAGGACGACACCGTGCCCGCCGCCAGAAACGCGATATACGAAACGCCGTCGACGTGGCCGACCATCAGACCGAGCCCGAAGCCGAGGCCGAACAGATAGATCATCGGATCGGCGAGATTGCCGAACATCGAGGCGATCGCAAGCTTGCGCCAGACGAGATAATTGCGCCGCCACACGGCGATCCAGTGCGTCGCGTTCGACGGCAACGCTGCCCGCGGCTCGCGCATGGGCGACGCGGCGGAGCGCGTGGGCGGCGGGGATTGAGTGCGTGTCTGCATGGCTGTGGGTGGATGCGGTCGGAGCCGGTGCTTCAGGAGTGAGTCCTGCCGTGGTTGATCGTGACGCGGTTAGCCGGGGCGCTGTTGATCCTGTCGCGGCTAGTTCTGACGATGTTAATCCTGCCGCGGTTAATCCTGCTTGCTGTCAATCCCGCTGCGGTCAATCCTGCATCTCGCGGCCCGTGAGCCGCAGGAACACGTCTTCGAGATTCGCGGGCCGATGCAGATAGCGCAGGTCCGAGCGATGGCGCAGACGCGCGTGCACGGGCGCAGGTTCGTCGACATAGCAAAAGAGCGTCTCGCCGCTGATCTCGGTGCGCTTGGCGAGCGGTGCGAGCTCATCGCGCAGCGCTGACGGGTCCGGCCCATAAACCTCGATTACATCGCAGCCGATTTCGGATTCGATCAGTGCCTTCGGTGCGCCCTCGGCGATCTTGCGGCCTTCCTCGATCACGCAGACGCGATTGCAAAGCCGTTCGGCCTCCTCCATGAAATGCGTCGTGAGGAGGATGGTCTTGCCGCGCGCGAGCAGCGAGCGCAGCCGCTCCCAGATCAGATGGCGCGCTTGCGGGTCGAGTCCCGTGGTGGGTTCGTCCATCACCAGCACGTCAGGGTCGTTGACGAGCGCGCGCGCCAGGGTGAGACGCCGGCGCATGCCGCCCGAAAGCTCGCCGACGCGCGCATCGGCCTTGTTCTCGAGGCGCGCGAATTCGAGCAGCGGCGCGACGAGTGCGCGCGTTTCGCTCGCGGAGAGCCCGAAGTAGCGGCCGAACACGAGCAGGTTCTCGCGCACGGTGAAGTCGGGGTCGAGATTATCGAATTGAGGCACGACGCCCACGCGTGCGCGCGCATGACGTGCGCGAGCGGGCACAGGCTCGCCGCACAGGCTGATGCGTCCGGCATCGGGCGAGACGATGCCGAGCAGCATGCGCAGCGTGGTGGTCTTGCCCGCGCCGTTGGGGCCAAGGAGCCCGAAGCATTCACCGGGGACGACGTCGAACGACAGGCCGTTCACGACCGTCCTGTCTCCGTAGTGCTTGATCACCTGCTCGAATTCGATGGCGGGCATGGTTGTGCGGCTGTTCATGTAAGCGCGTGCGTGGTGCACGTTGCAAGGCGGCCCATTCTAGTGCATTACCGCACATGGGGTTGGCGGCACAACGAGCGCATCCGCCGCGCGCGCAACGCGCCGATGCCCCGTCAATGGCTGCCGCGACAATGGTTGCTGGCGCGGGCAAACCGCGCTGGCAAACCCCGCAGGCAAACCTTATGCCAGCGCATCATTTCCGTGCGAAGAAACCTGGCGTTTTCCATCCCTTGCGTGTCGAATTGCGGCGCACCATCATGCAATTGTGACCCGCGTTTCCACGTGGGTGGGGAGAAGCGACTATGGCGAGCTACAAGAAAATCCTGCTGTGTTACGACGGCTCGCGCGAAGGCCGCAAGGCATTGCGTTGCGGGGCGGATCTGGCGTTGGACCTGCAGGCGGAGACGCATCTGCTCTCGGTGGTCGACATGCGCTCGACGATCGCGCAGAGCGCGGGCTTGCTCACCGACGTGGCGTGCGGGCGCTTCGAAGAAACGGCGCGCGAGATTCTGCAGGAGGGCGTGGACTGGCTGACCGAGCGCGGCGTGCGCGCGCAGGGCCACTTTGCGTTCGGGCATCCGATCGACGAGATTGCGAATCTCGCGAACGAATTGCACGTCGATCTCGTGGTGGTGGGGCATCGCTGCCGCACTGGACTTTCGCGCTGGTGGATGGGCGCGGGCAATACGCCGCTGCTCGACCGCGTGACGTGCAGCATACTCGTGGCCTGCTCTTCGGCGGCCGAGGAAAAGCAGCAGGCGGCGGCTTAGCCGAGCCTGGCATCTGCGCATCGTGTGGGCGCTATTGCGGCGCCTGCACGATTCCCGCGATTTCCCTCAATTCGACGCGTTCGCGGCGTTGTCGGCATTCGGCTCGTTCAACTCCACGGCGGCGAGCTTCCACGAAAACAGCCCATGACGCTGCAGGATGGCGGCATAGCGCTCGCTCCTGTCACTGTGCTGCCACGTGACGGCAAACGTGTTCAAACCGCGATAACCCGCCGAGGCTTGCGCACGCGGCTGCTCTTGCGATTGTTGCTGTTGCGGCGGTTGCGTCTGCGCACCGGGGTTGCTGGGCGCTGATGGGGCGGGTGGAGCGGATTCGCTTTGCGACGATGGCGGCGCTTCGGACGGCGGCGGTGGCGCGGGCCGCTCGCCCGGCTTGCCGGTCGGCGGCATGCCGCTGAGCAGCGCGGCCACGCCGTCGGGCGTCGCATACGCGTCCACGAGCGGGCCGATCAGCACGCTGCCGATCACGGCGCCAAAGAGCACCAGCGGGTTGCTGGCGTGCGCGGCCTCGATGCGCTGTTGCAGCATCTCGCCAACCTGTTGCTTGAGACTCGCGCGCAATGCCGGGTAATCGACGTACTCGTTCAAGGCAGCCGCGTCGCGTGCGTCGGCGGCTGCTTTGAGGTGGTTCAGCGCGATATACGGCGAGGCATAGCCGTAGGCTGCTGCGGCCACGATCGCAACCGCCGCGACGGCGATTGCGACGGGCTTCTTCCAGTTTGCCGATTTGCGTGGATTCGTTTGGGTGTCGGTCATTGGGTAAGGCAACCCCGAAGTGTTCAAAGTGTTCAATCAGGGTGTTGACCGCGCGCAATCAAAAACGATCCCACATTCGTCGCATATTCGGGGATTACTTTGCCAGCGCGGCCGGCAGGTCGGCTTGCTGTTCCGCGATGCAGCGGTCGATGGCGCGGCAGACCGCGTCCATCGTGCCCACCATGATGAACCGCGACTGGCCGTGATAGACCCGCACTGGCGCACGGCGGTCAGGCTGCTCCGCATTCAGCGTGCTGTTGAGCGAGACGCGTGCGAAGGCCGGTTGCGCCGAAGGCAGCGCGGGCGCTTCGTCCTCGCGCTCGATATCGTCGAAGAGTGAGCCACTGACTTGACGGCCGAGGGCGGCCGCCGAGGCGCGCGCCTCGCGCACCGCGCACGAGGCAATCCCGCGCAGATGACGCAGACGGCCGAATTGACGGAAGGGCAACAGGCGTGCAAGGCGTTCCATGACTCTCTCCAGAAAATGCGCAGGCGGAATTATCAGAATTCGGTGGGACGGATCAGACCGACAGCAATGCCTTCGAGCGCGAAGTCCGCGCTGCCGACTGCGACAAAGATGTTGTCGTAGTCGGGGTTTTCAGCGATTAGCTCGATGCCGTTGGGCTGCCGCTTCAGGCGCTTCACGGTGACGTCGTCGCCAAGGCGCGCCACGATGATCTGGCCGTCCTTCGCTTCGCTCTTTTTCTGCACGGCGAGCAGGTCGCCGTCGAGAATGCCCGCGTCGCGCATGGACAGCCCGCGCACCTTCAGCAGATAGTCGGGCCGGCTCGAGAAGAGCGCCGGGTCGCAGGCATAGTTCTGCGAAATGTGCTCTTGCGCGAGAATGGGGCTACCCGCCGCGACGCGTCCAACCAGCGGCAGCGAGAGCTGCATGATGCTCGAGTGCGGCAGCGTGAATTGATGCGGCAGGTCGTCCGGACCGGGCAAGAGGCGGATGCCGCGCGACGCGCCTGCAGCCAGTTCGATCACGCCTTTGCGCGCCAGCGCCCGCAGATGTTCCTCCGCCGAGTTGGCCGAGCTGAAGCCCAGTTCGGCGGCGATTTCGGCGCGCGTGGGCGGAAAGCCGGTGCGCTCGATCGCGCGGCGGACCAGATCGAAAACCTGCTGCTGTCGTGCGGTGAGTTTGGTCATGGCGCTACTGTATGTTTGAACAGGTGACTGTATTTTTATACAGTACTCGCAGCTTTTCAAGTGTTACTTGAACTTTGTCACCCGGCTGGCGGCGCGGTGGCGCTTTCCCGCGCTCAGACAGACGAAATCGCAGCCGAAAACATGCTTGAGCGCCCGATTCCTCCGTCCTTACCACTTTTGCGTATTAAAAAATGAAAAAACATCATTTTTAATCATGTAAGCCAATCGCTAGACTGGCCTCCATCGATTGCTGCGCGGCGACGAAACGCAGGGAACTCACGAAAACGCACGACGATACGGAGAAAAGCGGATGAAACAAGGCACTACGGGGCGCGCATGGTTCAGGACTCTGGCGGCGAAACTGGTTATCGGTGTGGCGCCGCTCGTCGGCATGGTCGCGCTCGCGCCGGCCGCTCATGCGGGTACTTCGGCAGACACGTCGCTACTCAATGTCTCCTACGATCCCACGCGCGAGTTGTATCAGGACATCAACGCCGCTTTCATCAAGGAGTGGAAGGCGAAGGGGGGCGAGACGCTCACCATCAAGCAGTCGCACGGCGGCTCGGGCGCGCAGGCGCGCTCGGTGCTCGACGGGCTGCAGGCCGACGTCGTGACGCTCGCGCTCGCCTGGGACATCGACGCGCTCGCCAATAAAGGGCTGATCGCGAAGGACTGGCAAAAACGTCTGCCCGACAACGCCTCGCCGTACACCTCGACCATCGTGTTTCTCGTGAGAAAGGGCAATCCGAAACACATCAAGGACTGGGACGACCTCGTGAAGCCAGGCGTGTCGATCGTCACGCCCAATCCGAAGACCTCGGGCGGCGCGCGCTGGAATTACCTCGCAGCCTGGGCCTATGCGGCGCATCAGCCGGGCGGCAATGACCAGAAGGCGAAGGCGTTCGTCACGAAGCTCTACAAGAACGCGGGCGTGCTCGACTCGGGTGCGCGCGGCGCGACCACAAGCTTCGTGCAGCGCGATATCGGCGACGTGCTGATCGCCTGGGAGAACGAGGCATTCCTGTCGCTCAAGGAGTTCGGGCCGGAGAAGTTCGAGATCGTGGTGCCAACGGTCAGCATCCTGGCGGAGCCGCCGGTTGCCGTGGTCGACAAGGTCGTGGACAAACACGGCACGCGCAAGGTGGCGCAGGCGTACCTCCAGTTCCTCTATAGCGAAGAAGGCCAGGAGATCGCGGCTAAAAACTTCTATCGTCCGCGCTCGGACAAGGTGCCGGCAGCGCTCACGGCGAAGTTCCCGAAGCTTAAGCTTTACACGGTCGACGAGGCGTTCGGCGGCTGGGCCAACGCGCAAAAGACGCATTTCGCGGATGGCGGCGTGTTCGATTCGATTTATCAGCCGCAGTAAGCATTTCAGACGACGACAACAAGGCGCGCCCGACGAGGCGCGCCTCAAGGCGCAGGGCTTCGCTCGCATCGCATGATGCAAGGCGGCCCGCGCAACCCATGTGAAGAGATAGAGCATGACGACGTTTCGATTACAGAAACCAGGCGCGCTGCCGGGATTCGGCGTGACGCTCGGCATCACGGTGGCGTATCTGAGCCTCGTGGTGCTCATTCCGCTCGCGGCCACCTTCCTCAAGACCGCGACGCTCGACTGGGCGCAGTTCGTGCGCGCCGTGGCGTCGCCGCGCGTGATCGCGTCTTACCGCCTCACGTTTTTCGCCGCGCTCGGCGGCGCGCTCATCAATGCGGTGTTCGGGTTCCTGCTCGCCTGGGTGCTGGTGCGCTACACGTTCCCGCTCAAGCGCGTGATCGATGCGCTCGTCGATCTGCCGTTCGCACTGCCGACTTCCGTGGCCGGCATCTCGCTCGCCGCCGTGTATGCGGGCAACGGCTGGATCGGCCAGTTTCTGCAGCCGCTCGGCATCAAGATCGCGTTCACGCCGCTCGGCGTACTCGTGGCGCTCACCTTTATCGGCCTGCCGTTTGTCGTGCGCACGGTGCAGCCCGTGCTCGAAGAGTTCGAGCGCGAGCAGGAAGAGGCAGCCGCGTGCCTGGGCGCGTCGCGCTGGCTGACGTTCCGCCGCGTGGTGCTGCCGGCCGCGCTGCCCGCGCTGCTCACGGGCTTTGCGCTCGCCTTCGCACGCGCGCTGGGCGAGTACGGCTCGGTCATCTTCATCGCGGGCAACGTGCCGATGAAGTCGGAAATCACCTCGCTGCTCATCATCACGAAGCTCGAGCAATACGACTATGCGGGCGCGACGGCGCTGGCCGTGGTGATGCTGTGCGTGTCGTTCGTCATGCTGCTTCTCGTCAATACGCTGCAATGGTATTTGCAGCGGCGCACGCGTCGCGGCGCGTCGTCCTCGCGCACGCCGAATCCGGCGCAAGCCGCTGTTGCAGGAGGTGTGCAGTGAGCATGACAAGCACGCCAGCCCGCAAGGCGGGCACGGCCCGACCGGACTCGGTCCGTCTCAATCCCGTAACGGAAGCGCCGTGGGTCCGTTGGCTCCTCACCGGCATCGCGCTCGCGTTTCTCGCACTGTTTCTGGTGGTGCCGCTCGTCGCGGTGTTCTGGCAGGCCTTGAGCAAGGGCATCGGCTTCTATTTCGAATCGATCGCCGACCCCGATGCGCTCACCGCGATCAAGCTCACGCTGATCACGGCCGCGATTGCCGTGCCGCTCAATCTCGCATTCGGGCTCGCGGCTTCGTGGGCGATTGCCAAGTTCGAGTTCCGCGGCAAGGCGCTGCTCACGACCTTGATCGATCTGCCGTTTTCGGTTTCGCCCGTGATCTCGGGGCTCATCTATGTGCTGCTGTTCGGTGCGCAGGGGTGGCTCGGGCCTTGGCTCGCGGACCACGACGTGCAGATCATCTTCGCGGTGCCGGGCATCGTGCTCGCGACGATCTTCGTGACGTTCCCGTTCGTGGCACGCGAGCTGATTCCGCTGATGCAAGCCCAGGGCACCGACGAAGAAGAGGCCGCGCACGTGCTGGGCGCCTCGGGCTGGCAGATGTTCCGGCGCGTGACGCTGCCGAATATCCGCTGGGGCCTGCTGTACGGCGTGATTCTCTGCAATGCGCGCGCGATGGGCGAGTTCGGCGCGGTTTCGGTGGTGTCGGGACATATTCGCGGCCAGACCGACACCATGCCGCTGCATGTCGAGATCCTCTACAACGAATACAACTTCGCGGCGGCGTTCGCCGTGGCTTCGCTGCTTGCGTTGCTCGCGCTCGTCACGCTGGGGCTCAAGCTGCTGGCCGAGCGCCACCTGTCCGCCGAACTGCGCGATACGGACGACGTGCCCGCCTATGCGGGACCGCCGGCCGCGCAGGGCGTGACGGGCGAGTCGGGCACTGCGCATGCACAACACGCACCAAACGCACCCAAAGCACAACACGCGGGCGCCTTGCGTCAATCGTTTCAACAGGGAGAGCTGTAGAGATGGGCATCATCGTTCGCAATCTGCAAAAGCGCTTCGGCGACTTCACGGCACTCGACCATGTTTCGCTCGACTTTCCGGCGGGCGAGCTGGTCGCCTTGCTCGGGCCCTCCGGTTGCGGCAAGACCACGCTGCTGCGCGTGATCGCGGGCCTCGAACACGCCGATGACGGCCAGGTCGTGCTGCAAGGCCAGGATGTGGGCACGGTGGGCGCGCGCGAGCGCCAGGTGGGCTTCGTGTTCCAGCATTACGCGCTGTTTCGCCATATGACCGTGTTCGAGAACGTGGCGTTCGGGCTGCGCGTGAAGCCGCGCAACGAGCGTCCCTCCGAAGCGCAGATCCGTGAGAAAGTGCATGAGCTGCTCAAGCTCGTGCAGCTCGACTGGCTCGCACAGCGCTATCCGTCCGAGCTTTCCGGCGGCCAGCGGCAGCGCATCGCGCTTGCTCGCGCACTGGCGGTGGAGCCTAAAGTGCTGCTGCTCGACGAGCCGTTTGGCGCGCTCGACGCCAAGGTGCGCAAGGAGCTGCGTAGCTGGCTGCGGCGTTTGCATGACGACCTGCATATCTCGACGATCTTCGTCACGCACGACCAGGAGGAGGCGCTCGAGGTGGCCGACCGCATCGTCGTGATGAATCATGGACATGTGGAGCAGGTCGGCAGCCCGCAGGACGTGTACGATCATCCGCAGTCGGCGTTTGTCTACGAATTCCTGGGCGCGGCGAACCGGCTTCGTGGACACGTCGGTGCGAAAGGGTTCGTGGTCGATGGCGCGGCGCAGCCGATCGCGGTGCAGGCCGGCTTCGAAGGCCCGGCGCTCGCCTACGTGCGGCCGCACGATCTCGTGCTGCATCGCGAGGCCGATGCGCATCGCGACGGCATCGTCGTGGACGTGCGCCGCGTGGTGACGCTGGGCGGCGCGGTGCGCGTGGAGCTGGAGAGCCGCGCGGGCGGCGTGCTCGAGGCGCAGCTCGATCGCGAGACGTGGCGCGCGCTGAGCCTGACGCCAGGCGACGGCGTGACGGCGGTGCCGCGCGGGCTGCGCGTGTTTCCCGCGCGCTGATTCACGCAATGAGCGGCGTCAAGCGGCGTCAAGCGGCATCAAGCGGCATCAAGCGACGACGAGCGGCGCCGCTCATGCGCCGTCGCACAACGGATCGACGAATAACGAATAACCAACGAACAAGCGGTCGGCAGTACCGGAGAGAACGACATGAATTTTCAGCAGTTGCGTTTCGTGCGCGAAGCCGTGCGGCAGAACATGAACCTGACCGAAGTGGCGAACGTGCTCTACACCTCGCAGTCGGGTGTCTCGAAGCAGATCAAGGATCTGGAGGACGAGCTCGGCGTCGACATCTTCATTCGCCGCGGCAAGCGCCTCACGGGCCTCACGGAGCCGGGCAAGGCCGTGCACCAGTTGATCGAGCGCATGCTGCTCGATGCCGAGAACCTGCGCCGCGTGGCGCGCCAGTTCGCCGATCAGGACAGCGGCCACCTCGTCGTGGCCACCACGCACACGCAGGCGCGCTACGCGCTGCCCAAGGTCGTGCACCAGTTCCGCGAAGTGTTTCCGAAGGTGCATCTCGCGCTGCGCCAGGGCAATCCGCAGCAGATCGCGCAGATGATCATCAATGGCGAGGCCGATATCGGCATCTCGACCGAGGCGCTCGACCGCTTCCCCGATATCGTGACGTTTCCGTGCTATTCGTGGCATCACGTGGTGGTCGTGCCGAAGACGCATCCGCTCGTGGGCCGCGAGAACCTCACGCTCGAGGAGATCGCCGAGTTTCCGATCATCACTTACGACCAGGACTTCACGGGCCGCTCGCATATCGACCAGGCATTCGCGAAGGCGGGCACGGTGCCGGACGTGGTGCTGACCGCCATCGACGCGGACGTGATCAAGACTTACGTCGAGCTGGGCATGGGCGTGGGCGTGGTGGCCGCGATGGCCTACGACCCGAAGCGCGACAGCGAGCTCGTCGCACTCGACACACAGCATCTGTTCGAGGCCAGCACGACGCGCGTGGGCCTGCGCAAGGGCGCGTTCCTGCGCCAGTACGCCTACAAGCTGATTGAAATGTTCGCGCCCCAACTCACCGAGCAGCAGATCGCGAGCCAGTTGCGCGAGGCGGCCTGAGGTGGCCGGAGACGTCGCGGCCGGGTGGTTCTCTGGCCCGGTCTTTCTCGGGTTTTCTGTCTATGTCGGGGCGGGCGGCGCTTCGCTTAAAATCGCCGCCATGAACACACCCACCACCCCGCCCACTTCCCTTAAAACCGCAGCCGGCGCCCAGACGCTGCCGCGCGTCGCCGTGCTCGCCACCGGTGGCACCATCGCGGGTTCCGCCCCCGATGCGGCCAATACCGCCGGCTATCAGGCCGGTGTGATCGGCGTGGCGCAACTGCTGGCGGCTGTGCCGGGCCTCGATGCGCTCGCTCAGATCCAGGCCGAGCAGGTTGCGAGCGTCGACAGCAAGGACATGTCCTTCGCGCTCTGGAGCGCGCTTGCGCAGCGCGTGAACGAGCTGCTCGCCAGCGACGATATCGACGCCGTCGTCATCACGCACGGCACCGATACACTCGAAGAAACCGCTTATCTGCTGCATCTCACGGTGAAGAGCGCCAAGCCCGTGATCCTGACGGCGGCCATGCGGCCCGCCTCGGCGCTTTCCGCGGACGGCCCGCTGAACCTGCTCAATGCGGTGGCCCTCGCGGCGAGCGGCCAGGCGGCCGGGCAGGGCGTGCTGGTGACATTCAACAACCGCATCCATTGCGCGCGCGATGTCGCCAAGATCAGCACCTACGCGGTGGACGCGTTTCAGTCGCCCGAGATCGGTGCCCTGGGCTGGGTGCAGGATGGGCGGGTGGAATTCCAGCGGCGCGCGCTGCGCCCCCATACCGTGGATGCGCCGTTCAAGGCCGATGTGCAATGGCCGCACGTCGAGATTGTTACGAGCTATGCGGGCGTCTCGCGCATCGCCGTGGATGCGCTCGTGAGTGCGGGCGTGCGCGGTATCGTCGTGGCGGGCACCGGCAATGGCTCGATCCACGTCACGCTCCAGCAGGCGCTTGCTGAAGCGGCGGCAAAGGGCATCGCCGTGGTGCGCGCATCGCGCGTGGGTTCGGGGCACGTGATGCACAACGGCGCAGCGAAGGACGATGCGCTCGGCTTCGTCTCGGCGGGAACGTTGAGCCCCTACAAGGCGCGCGTGCTGCTGATGCTCGCGCTGGCGGCGGGCACGAGCGAAAAGGCCGCGCTGCAGCGCGTGTTCGACACGTATTAAGGCATTGGGCGCGTGGATCGCACGCGCTTGCCTGCGAAGTGCCATGCAGCCGGGCAAACAAACGGGCCTCGCGGATCGCTCCGCAAGGCCCGTGTTGTTTTTAGTCGCGTCGTTGCGCGCGCAACGGAATGCGCTATTGCATGCGTTGCTGCACGCGCGAGTCCACGCGTTATTGCACCGGCGGAATCACGAGCACCTGGCCCGGATAGATCTTGTCCGGGCTCTTGAGCATCGGCGTATTCGCCTGAAAGATGACGTCGTTGTTCGCGCCGCTGCCGTAGTACTTCTCGGCGATCTTCCACAGGTTGTCGCCCGAGACCACGGTATGGTGCTGCGCTTCAGGCGCCGGATTCGTCACGCTCATCTGGTCGTCGACCTTGTCCACGTTCTGGACGTTGCCGGCGGCCACCAGAATTTTTTCCTTCGTTGCCTGATCGGCGGCGTTGCCCGTGACCGTGACCGTGTGCGAGGCGCCGTCATAGGTCACGCCGAGATTGTCGGCGTCGAGGCCCTGCGAGCGGATGTAGGCGGCGATTGCATCGCCGGCCTTCTGGTTCAGATCGGCGAGATCCGCGGCCGGTGTGGTTTGCGCGGCCTCGGCCGGGGCGGCTGCTGCGCCGAACAGCTTTTCGCCGGCTTCCTTGATGAAACTGATGATGCCCATCGATCACACTCCTCACGTGCTGGGATTGATTGAGTAGCCACGCATCGGGTAGCGGGTCCACCTTGCACCGTCTGCGTGACAAACGAATGAACGCACGATTCTAGAAACGCGGGCATGAAGACGTCCAGCGCTCAAGCGTTAAAGAGTGTGAAAAGCGGGTGAAGAATGCGAAGGGCGCGGCATGCGTGACGCGAGAGCAAGTGCCGGCTATGAGGAAGGGCGTGCTGTGCTGCTGTGCGCTGAATGCGCGAAGGCTGGCTGAGTGTCGCAATCCGACAGGCGGACACCCGGAGACAACGTCTGACCGACCAAGGCTTCCCCGTCGTCACCGAGTGCCGCTTTCGGACCCCACTGGCCGCCCTCAGCCCAGAGCGGCCCAGATTTGCTCCGCAGCGGTTGCCGCCACCACGAAGCGCCCCACTTGTGGCCGTCGCGGTCGTGCGCGCCAGCCGGAATCTGGATGTTGGCTACTGCCGAAAAACTCACTGCACGTTCACAACTCAGTGAGGCATTGCAAGCGGTTGCCGCGTGCAATGCCTCATCTGCGGAACGACTCGATCGAGCCGCTCAAGTCATTCGAGCAGCCCGAGTGAATCGAGCGATCTGACTTACGACTTCTTGCCTTCGGTGATCTCGAAGTTCGCCATGATTTCGAGCGCGCGGACCATTGCCGAGTGGTCCCATGCCTTGCCGCCGTTTGCGGCGCACACGCTGAACAGCTGCTGTGCGCTGGCGGTGTGCGGCAGGGCGAGGCCCAGCTTGCGCGCGCCGTCGATGGCGAGGTTCAGGTCCTTCTGGTGCAGCTCGATGCGGAAGCCCGGATCGAACGTGCGCTTGGTCATGCGCTCGCCGTGCACTTCGAGAATGCGCGAAGCCGCGAAGCCGCCCATCAGCGCCTTGCGAACGCGCTCCGGATCGGCGCCCGAGCGTGCTGCGAAGAGCAGGGCTTCGGCCACGGCTTCGATGTTCAGCGCGACGATGATCTGGTTCGCGACCTTGGTGGTCTGCCCAGCGCCGTTCTCGCCGATCAGCGAAATGTTTTTGCCCATCAGTGCGAACAGCGGCTTGGCGATTTCGAACGCCTTCTCCGGGCCGCCGACCATGATCGTGAGCGTGGCTTCACGTGCGCCGACTTCGCCGCCCGAAACCGGTGCGTCGAGGTAGTCGCAGCCGAGTGCGTTGATCTGCCTGGCGAACTCTTGCGTTTCGATCGGCGAGATCGAGCTCATGTCGATCACGAGCTTGCCAGCCGAGAGGCCCTTGGCGACGCCGTCGTCGGCGAACAGCACCTTCTGGACGTCGGGGGTGTCCGGCACCATCAGGATGATGACATCCGAAGCTTGCGCGACGGCCGTCGAGTCGGCGACCACGGTGGCCTGCTTGCTCAGATCCTCAGGCACCGGGAACTTGCCGTTCACGACGAGCGTGTGGCCGCCCTTCAGAAGGTTGCGGGCCATGTGCGAGCCCATGATGCCGAGGCCGATAAAACCAATCTTTGCCATCTGTATGTCTCCGTTGAGTCAAATGCAGTTCGATGTATGGGTCGACACGACCCGGCGCGCGCGCCCGGCGCATGGAGCGAATCGGGCGCGTCGCGCGAGAGGCGGCTAAAGCCGACGAAGCAGCGCGATCAGGCGAGTTCGGCTGCGCGTTGCTGCGCGCTGCGCAGCCAGCCAAGGCCTTGGACGGTCGTCGTGCGCGGCTTGTACTCGCAGCCGATGTAGCCTTCATAGCCCAGCGTGTCGAGCAGATCGAACAGGAAGGGGTAGTTGATTTCGCCGGTGCCCGGCTCGTTGCGGCCCGGGTTGTCGGCGAGCTGGATGTGAGCGATCTTCGCGAAGTGCTTCTTGATCGTCGCGGCGAGTTCGCCTTCCATGCGCTGCATGTGATAGATGTCGTACTGCAGGAACACGTTGTCCGAGCCGGTCTTCGCGATCACGTCGAGCGCTTCGGCGGAACGGTTCAGCGCGAAGCCCGGGATGTCGTACGAATTGCACGGCTCGACGAGCAGGCGGATGCCTTCGCGCTTGAGCTCGCCCGCGGCGTAGGTGAGGTTCTCGACGATGGTCGCGAGCGCCGTGTCGCGGTCGACGCCAGCAGTGGGGATGCCCACGAGGCAGTTCAGTTGCGGCACGTTCAGCGCACGGGCGTACTCGATCGCGCGTCCGACGCCTTCCTTGAACTCGCCCTTGCGATCGGGCAGGCAGGCAATACCGCGCTCGCCACCTTCCCAGTTGCCTGCGGGCAGGTTGTGCAGCACGAGTTTGAGGTTATGTGCGCTAAGGCGCTCGGCCAGTTCCTCGGCTTTGTACGGATACGGGAACAGGAATTCGACGGCATCGAAGCCCGCCTCGGCTGCCGCGGCAAAGCGGTCGAGGAACGGCACTTCGTTGAACAGCATGGTGAGATTCGCGGCGAATTTTGGCATGGTGCTGGGTCTCGCTGGTCGGTCAGTAAAAAGGAAATCAGGCAGGCGGTGCGCCGGTGCCGGGCGCGCCGCCTGCTGCGGTGATGCTCAGTCGAACGCGTTCAGCTCAGTCGAGTGCAGTCATCGGGGTGATCGCCGTCGGTGCATGCTCCGGCTTCTCGGCGAGCTCTTCGAACTCGTTGATCGAGTCGATTTCGGCGCCCATCGAGATGTTCGTCACACGCTCGAGAATCACTTCGACCACCACCGGCACGCTGAACTCGGCGGCCATGGCTTGTGCCTGCTTGAGCGCCGGCTCGATCTCTTCGGGCTTGAACACGCGCAGCGCCTTGCAGCCGAGGCCTTCGACCACGGTCTTGTGATCGACGCCGTAGCCGTTCATTTCAGGCGCGTTGATGTTCTCGAAGCCGAGCTGGACGCAGTAGTCCATGTCGAACGCGCGCTGTGCCTGGCGGATCAGGCCGAGGTACGAGTTGTTCACGAGCACGTGGACGTAGGGCAGCTTGAACTGCGCGCCTGCGGCCAGTTCTTCGATCATGAACTGGAAGTCGTAGTCGCCCGAAAGTGCCACGATGGGGCGTGCCGGATCGGCTGCGCGCACACCGAGTGCTGCCGGAATCGTCCAGCCGAGCGGGCCTGCCTGGCCGCAGTTGATCCAGTTGCGCGCCTTGTAGACGTGCAGGAACTGGGCGCCTGCGATCTGCGAGAGACCGATCGTGCTCACGTAGCACGTGTCGCGGCCGAACACCTTGTTCATCTCTTCGTACACGCGCTGCGGCTTGATCGGCGTGTTTTCGAAGTGCGTCTTGCGGTGCATCGTGCGCTTGCGTTCCTGGCAGTCCGCGACCCATGCGCTGCGGTCCTTGAGCTTGCCAGCGGCCTTCCATTCCTGTGCGACTTCGACGAACAGCTCCAGTGCTGCCTTGGCGTCCGAGACGATGCCCAGATCCGGACCGAACACGCGGCCGATCTGCGTGGGCTCGATGTCGACGTGCACGAACTTGCGGCCCTTCGTGTAGACCTCGACGCTGCCCGTGTGACGGTTCGCCCAGCGATTGCCGATGCCGAGTGCGAAGTCCGATGCGAGCATCGTGGCGTTGCCGTAGCGGTGCGACGTTTGCAGGCCGACCATACCCGCCATCAGCGGGTGATCGTCGGGAATGGCGCCCCACGACATCAGCGTCGGGATCACGGGCACGCCCACGGTTTCCGCGAACTTCACGAGCAGGTCTTCGGCTGCAGCGTTGAGCACGCCGCCGCCCGAGACGATCAGCGGCTTCTCGCTGGCGTTCAGGAGCGCCATTGCGGCTTCGATCTGCTTGCGCGTGGCTTGCGGCTTGTAGACCGGCAGCGGCTCGTAGGTGTCGATGTCGAATTCGATTTCGGCGAGCTGGACGTCGATCGGCAGGTCGACCAGCACCGGACCCGGTCGGCCCGAGCGCATCAGGTGGAACGCTTGCTGGAACACGCGCGGCACGAGTGCCGGCTCACGCACGGTCACGGCCCACTTCGTGACGGGCTTGGCGATCGCTTCGATGTCGACGGCCTGGAAATCTTCCTTGTACAGGCGTGCGCGCGGTGCCTGGCCCGTGATCGCGAGGATAGGAATCGAGTCGGCGGAAGCGGAGTACAGGCCCGTGATCATGTCGGTGCCCGCGGGGCCCGAGGTGCCAATACACACGCCGATGTTGCCGGGAGCAGCACGCGTGTAGCCTTCGGCCATGTGCGAAGCGCCTTCGACGTGGCGCGCCAGCACGTGCGTGATGCCGCCGGCTTTTTTCATCGCCGAGTAGAACGGGTTGATCGCGGCGCCGGGCACACCAAAAGCGGTGTCGATGCCTTCTTTTTCGAGCACCAGAACGGCTGCGTCGACGGCTCTCATCTTGGCCATGAAAAGTCTCCTGAATGTTGCTAATGCCTTGATTGACTGCGCCATGGAGATGGCGAGCATTGGATACAGCGGTTGAGGCCACTTTAGACGCGCCAGAAAGGTTTGATAAGATCAGCCCAGGTCGTTTATTTCGAAACAAAAAGTATGGAATCGCCGTGGGGCGGCACTTGCGGGCGCAAGGCCCAAGGCAGGCAGGACAGGAGACAGCAATGGACCGCTTCAAGCAGATCGAAACCTTCGTACGTGTCGCCGACGCGGGCAGCCTCGCGGCGGCCGCGCTGACGGAAGGCGTCTCGCCGGTGATACTCGGGCGGCGCATCGACGCGCTCGAAAAGCGCCTCGGCGTGAAGCTCATGTACCGCTCGACGCGGCGGCTCGTGGTGAGCGAGGAGGGCGGTGCATTCCTCGAGCGTTGCCGTGGCCTGCTGGCGGAGTGGGAGCAGGCCGAAAACGAGCTCTCCGCGGGGCGGCGGGTGGTCAACGGGCATCTGATCGTCTCGGCGCCGGCGGCCTTCGGGCGCAAGCACGTGGCGCCGCTCGCGCCCGAATTTCTCGCCGACAAGCCCGAGCTACAGGTCTCGTTCAACCTGACCGACCGCGTGGTCGATCTGGTGCGCGAGGGCTACGACCTCTCGATTCGCATCGGCGGGTCGGTGGACCCGAATTTCGTCGCGGTAAAGCTCGCCACGAACCGGCGCGTGGTGTGCGGCACACCGGAGTATTTTCGCAAGCACGGCAAGCCGAAGACGCTCGAAGACCTGCCTAGTCACAATTGCCTCGCGTTCAATCTGCAAGGCGGCCAGAACCGCGGCTGGAACTTCCGCCGCAATGGCAAGCTCGCGACCGTGCGCGTGGGCGGCACGCTCGACTGCAACGACGGCGAACTGCTGCACCGCTGGGTCACCGAAGGGCTCGGGCTCGGCTGGCGCTCGACGTGGGAGATCGACGCGCAGCTCGCGCGCGGCGAACTGGAGACCGTGCTCGACGAGTACGCGCTGCCCGACTACGACATCCTCGCCGTGTATCCGCAGCAACGCTACGTGCCGGCCAGGGTGCGCTATTTCATCGATTTCCTGAAGGAAGTCTACGCGCGGCCCGGGTACTGGAGCGGCGTGGAGTGAGCGCGCTCGAGACGCGGCTTGCGGGCGGCAGCAGCGGCGGCTGACACACCGGGCAACTTCGGCCGACACCGCCTGCCGCACCCCAATCGCGCGCCCCAACAATCACCCAGCGCTGTACGAGACCCCGCAAGTCCTTGAAAACACGCCCGAAACGCTGCGCGAAATTGCAATTCCGGTTGCGCGAGCGGTATGGAACGCGCTACAATCTTCGGCTTCTCACTTGCCGCACCGGTTCCGACGCCCGGGCGGCTTTAATCCACAAGGAGTGATCCATGCGTCATTACGAAATCGTCTTCATCGTGCACCCCGATCAGAGCGAGCAAGTGCCCGCCATGATCGAGCGCTACAAGGGCACGATCACGTCGCACGGTGGCCAGATCCACCGCATCGAAGACTGGGGCCGTCGTCAACTGGCCTACATGATCGAGAAACTCGCGAAGGCCCATTACGTCTGCATGAACATCGAATGCGACCAGACCACGCTCGACGAACTGGAACACGCGTTCAAGTTCAACGACGCTGTTCTGCGTCACCTCATCGTCAAGATGAAGAAGGCCGAAACCGGCCCGTCGCCGATGATGAAGGAAGTGCAGCGCGAAGAAGCCAAGAAGGCGGCTGCCCAGCCGACCGAAGCGCAGGCTTAATAACACAAGCCATCAGGATTCAAGCTCATTGCCTAAATTCGCCCCGTGAACAGGCTGCAACTCACGGCTAGCGTCGTAGAACGCGAACCGGTGCGGTACACCCCCGCCGGCGTTCCGATCGCAAGCGTCACGTTGCAGCACCGCACGGAGGTCGTCGAAGCCGGTATTCCCCGCTTCGTCGAACTCACGATGCCCGCGGTGGCGGCCGGCAAAGCCTGCGGTCTGGTCGAAAGTTGCGAGATGGGCGTGGAAGCGCTCTTCACCGGCTTTCTGGCAAAAAAGCACCGCAATGCGCGAACCCTGGTGTTTCATATCACCGAAATGCAAGGTACAGGAAAGGACTAATCATGGCCCGACCGACTGGTAAGAAATTCGACAAGCGTCGTCAACAGCAAAACCCGCTCTTCAAGCGCAAGAAGTTCTGCCGCTTCACGGCTGCAGGCGTCGAGCAGATCGACTACAAGGACCTCGATACGCTGAAGGACTTCATCGGCGAAAACGGCAAGATCACGCCGGCTCGTCTGACGGGTACGAAGGCCCACTATCAGCGTCAGCTGGACACGGCTATCAAGCGCGCGCGTTTCCTCGCGCTGATGCCGTATACCGACCAGCACAAGGCCTAACAAGACGACGCGATAAGGAGCAATAGAATGCAGATCATTCTTCTGGAAAAAGTCGTCAACCTGGGCAACCTCGGCGACATCGTCAAGGTGAAGGACGGTTACGCACGTAACTTCCTGATCCCGAACAAGCAGGCACGCCGCGCCACGAAGGACGCGATCGCCGAATTCGAAGTTCGCCGTGCAGAGCTCGAAAAGGCCGCCGCTGCAAAGCTGGCAGCTGCTCAAGCCGAAGGCGAGAAGCTCAACGGCCTGACCGTTCAGATCGGCCAGAAGGCTGGCGTGGACGGCCGTCTGTTCGGTTCGGTCACGAACGCGGACATCGCTGTTGCGCTCGGCAAGGTTGGCTTCGCAGTGGAAAAGGCGCAAGTGCGTCTGCCGGAAGGCCCGCTGAAGATGGTGGGCGACCACCCGGTGCAGGTTTCGCTGCACACCGACGTCCTCGTCGACGTCACGGTGTCGGTGCTGGGCGAGCACGTCTAAGCATCCAGGCGGCCCTTGCGGGGTGACCCGCTCAGGCTGCTTGAGCGCTGTCATTTCAAAGAAGGCAGAAGTCCCGCGTGGCTTCTGCCTTTTTTGTTGCGTGCGCACCGCGTTGCTGCTTGAATTGCTGCCGGATTGTTGCAGATGTGGCGCCGAATTGACGCTGCTTTACCGCTTTTTGCTGCCGTTTTGCTTGTTTCAGGTAGCCGGCTTGTCCGATAATTGCCCTCCATGAACGCTCCGAAAGATCCTCAACTCGACTCGCTGAAAGTCCCGCCGCATTCGATCGAAGCCGAGCAATCGGTGCTCGGCGGCCTGCTGCTGGATAACGGCGCCTGGGACCGGATTGCCGACTTCCTCTCGCAAAGCGACTTCTACCGCTACGATCACCGCATCATCTTCGAGCATATCGGCCGCCTGATCGCGGCTACGCGCCCAGCGGACGTGGTGACGGTGTACGAGGCGCTCGGCACTTCGGGCAAGGCCGAGGATGTGGGCGGACTCGCTTACCTGAACGCGCTCGCGCAGAACACGCCAAGCGCCGCGAATATCCGCCGTTATGCCGAAATTGTGCGTGACCGCGCGGTGCTGCGCCGCCTCGTTTCGGTCGCCGATGAAATTTCCGCCGACGCTTTCAACCCCCAGGGCAAGGAAGTGCGGCAGTTGCTCGACGAGGCCGAGTCGAAGGTGTTCTCGATTGCCGAGGACGGGGCGCGCGGCACCCAAGGCTTCCTCGAGATCGGACCGCTGCTCACGCAGGTGGTCGAGCGCATCGACACGCTCTATCACACGGCCAATCCGAGCGACGTGACGGGCACACCCACGGGCTTCATGGACCTCGACCGCATGACCTCGGGCATGCACGGCGGCGAGCTGATCATCGTGGCGGGGCGTCCGTCGATGGGTAAAACCGCATTTTCGATGAACATCGGCGAATACGTGGCCGTGGAGTACGGCCTGCCGGTCGCAGTGTTCTCGATGGAAATGCCGGGCACGCAGCTCATCATGCGTATGCTCGGCTCGGTGGGACGGCTGGATCAGCACCGCATGCGCACGGGGCGTCTGACCGACGAGGATTGGCCCAAGCTCACGCACGCCGTACAGAAAATGAGCGAGGCGCAGATCTTCATCGACGAAACCGGCGGCCTGAACCCGATGGAGTTGCGCTCGCGCGCGCGACGTCTGTCGCGCCAGTGCGGCAAGCTCGGGCTCATCATCATCGATTACTTGCAGCTGATGAGCGGTTCCTCGTCGGGCGAGAACCGTGCAACCGAGATTTCGGAGATTTCGCGTTCGCTCAAGAGCCTCGCCAAGGAGCTCGACGTGCCCGTGATCGCGCTTTCACAGCTCAACCGCGGTCTCGAGCAGCGCCCCAACAAGCGTCCGGTCATGTCTGACCTGCGCGAATCGGGCGCTATCGAACAGGATGCGGACGTCATCCTGTTTATCTACCGCGATGAAGTTTACAACCCGGACAGCCCGGACAAGGGCACGGCCGAGATTATCATCGGCAAGCAACGTAACGGCCCGATCGGGCCAGTTCGACTCACGTTCCACGGCCAATATACGAAATTCGATAATTTTGCCGGCGCGCAGAACTTCTACAGCGAGTAAGGCGAAGTAGCGGGGAAGTCGTTGAGAAGTCGTTGAGAAGTCGTTGAGAAGCGGGATGCATGCTTGCGCCAAAGTGGCGCAATCGCGTGCCGATATTCTCAGTTCCGTGCGGCGACCTGCCCGTGACGATACAATGTCGCCGTTTTATGACGGCTATCTTGCCGTTTTGTGACGGCGATCCGAGACCAATTACCGGGATTCCAATGTTCGGTCGATTCATGCCCACTGAGGGCAAGTTCTTCGAAATCTTCAACGCGCACGCGAAGTGCATCGTATCCGCAAGCCGTGAGCTCGAGCTCCTGATCGACAATCTGGCTGACGCGGAAATCCATAAACAGAACGTGCAGGTCGCCGAAAAGGCCGCCGACAAGCTCACGCACGAAGCCATCGACCTGCTGCACAAGACATTCATCACGCCGCTGGACCGCGACGAGATCCACAAGCTGATCACCACGATGGACGACTGCCTCGACCTCATGGAGGACGTTGCCACGGCCATCTCGCTCTACGACGTGCAGTCCGTGACCTCCGAGGCCAGCCAGCTCGCGCACGTGGTCACGGCCACGGCCGAACGCATGCAGGCGGCGGTGGCGCTGCTCTCCGACATGAAGCAGGCGCGCGAGATCCTGAAGGCGTGTGAGGACATCGACCGTCTCGAATCGGACGCGGACCGCCTGCTGCGCGCGGCCATGTCCAAGCTCTTCCGCGAAGAGGACAACGTCAAGACGCTGATCAAGCTGAAGGCGATCTACGAGATCCTCGAAGCGATCACGGACAAGTGCGAGGATGTCGCGAACATCATCGAAGGCATTGTGCTAGAGAACGCCTGAGCGGACCACGATGCATTCGATACAACTCGCCCTCTGGGTGGTCGTCGGGCTGGTGGCCATCTCCCTCATCTTCGACTTCATGAACGGGTTTCACGACGCGGCGAATTCCATCGCCACCGTCGTGTCCACGGGCGTGCTCAAGCCGCAGCAGGCCGTGGCGTTCGCCGCCATGTTCAACGTGATCGCCTATTTCGTCTTCCACCTCAAGGTGGCGCAGACGGTGGGCAAGGGCACTATCGACCCCGACATCGTCGACCACTACGTGGTGTTCGGCGCGCTCGTGGGGGCGATCGGCTGGAACGTGCTCACGTGGCACTACGGCATTCCGTCGAGCTCGTCCCACGCGCTGATCGGCGGTCTCGTGGGGGCGGCGCTCGCCAAGTCGGGCTGGCACTCGCTGAACTTCGACGGCCTGATGAAGACTGTTGCGTTCATCTTCATCTCGCCGCTGCTCGGCTTCGTGCTGGGCTCGTTCTTCATGCTCACGGTGTCGTGGCTCTATTTCCGCACGCCGCCCAGCAAGGTGGACCGGCGTTTCCGGCGCTTGCAGCTCGTTTCCGCAGGCCTCTATAGCCTCGGCCACGGCGGCAACGACGCGCAAAAGACCATCGGCATCATCTGGATGCTGCTGATCGCGACGGGTTACGCCTCGGCGACGGCCAATGCGCCGCCGATCTGGGTGATCGGCGGTTGCTATCTGTCGATGGGCGTTGGCACGCTGTTCGGCGGCTGGCGGATCGTGCGTACCATGGGGCAGAAAATCACCAAGCTCAAGCCCGTGGGCGGTTTCTGTGCGGAGTCGGGCGGGGCGCTCACGCTCTTCACGGCTTCGGCGCTGGGTATCCCCGTGTCCACGACGCACACCATCACCGGTGCGATCGTGGGTGTGGGTGCGACCCAGAAGCTCAGCGCGGTGCGCTGGGGCGTGGCGGGCAACATCGTCTGGGCCTGGATCCTGACGATTCCGGCTTCGGCCACGCTCGCCGCGGCGGGCTGGTGGCTCGGTCACCGGTTCCTGTAAGGCAAGACAGGGCAGGCAAGACAGCACGGCGCCTTCGGGCGCCGTTTTCTTTGTGCGGCCGGACGTGGTGCTAGCGGCAGTTAGCGCAACCGGTGCTTTAGATCATCGGCGTCGTACAGCCGTCCATGGGCACGAGCGCACCCGTCACGTAGCTTGCGCGGCGGCTCGCCAGAAAGAGGGCGACGTCGGCGATTTCCTCGGGCTTCGCGTAGCGCCCGAGCGGCACCCTGGCCTCGCCGCGCGCGAGCGCTTCCTCGGCACTGACGCCTTCGCGTCCCGCTTCCAGTTCCATGGCCTCCTGCAGGCGCTCGGTGAGCGTTGCGCCGGGATTGATCGCGTTGATGCGAATGCCGTAGCGCGCGTGATAGTGCGCAAGCCCCACCGTGGCGAGCATGAGCGCCGCATTCGCCGCACCCCCCGCGATATGGATGTCGCTGGCGTACTTGCCACCCATGCCGATGATGTTGACGATCGCGCCCGGCTCCGTGGCCGTGCCGGCCTTGATGCGCTCCACCATGCGGCGCAGCACTTCCTGCTGCGGATAGATGTACGGGAAGTACTTGGCCTCCATGGTCGCCTTGAACGCCGCGGCGTCGAGCGATTCCGGGTCGTAGCGGCGCGCGGCGCCCGCGCTGTTGATGAGGATGTCGATGGCGCCTACTGCCGTGGTGACTTCCTCGACTACGTCGGCGGCGCTATGGGGCTCGTGCAGGTCGGCGCGCGTGAGATGGATGTGGAGCCCTTCGCTTGCCAGTTGCTCGCGCGCGCGCGCCAGATTGGCGGGGTCGCGCGAGACGATCGCGACTTTCGCGCCTTCCTTCGCGAACGCGCGGGCGCATGCCAGGCCGATGCCCTTGCTGCCGCCCGTAACCAGAACCACCTTGTTGCCGAGTCCGAGATCCATCGCTGCCTCGCTGCGCGAAAGTAGAAAAACGGTCCCAAAACGATAGCAGACGCGGAGGGTCCGCGAAACTGGGGACGCCTTTCGATTGGCCTTACGGCCAGGGGTGCCGAAGGTTGCCGGAGGGCGGGCGCTGTGCCGGCGGAGGGCTCGGCTCTGGACTCTCGGCTCAGTACGAACCGTTGGCGAAGCGGGCGATCGGGTCGTCGCTGGATTGCGTGGGCGCGGGGGCGCTCCCGCCTGCGGCGGAGGCGCGCGTGATCTGCACGGGCGCGGGCGTTGCGGGTTCGATGGGCGTCGAACCCGCCTGCGCGGCTTGCCGTGCCGCGGCGCTCATGCCGGGCGGCGGCGGCTCGAAGGCATCGGCGGCGGCGTTGATGGCGTCGCGCGGAGCGGGGGGGGGCGCGACGGAAGCGGTTGACGTGATCGGTGTGATTGACGTGGCGGCGGCGGGCGGCGGTTCGAACGCGTCGGCCGATGCTGTAGCGCCGGCGCCCGAAACAGGCGCTGCGCCTGCATAGGCGGGTTGAGACGTCGACGTCAGAGGGCTTTGATCCGCCGTGACCATGCGCGGGGCTGGCGGAGCGGAAGCGGTTGCCACGGCTGCGTTGGCCGATGTGGCCGAAGGCGCCATCGAAGCCGGAGCAGTTGCGGGAGCAGCAGCCGCAACCGCTGGCGCGCCAGACGCAGGCGCGGAGGCTTCCCATGTAGGCGTATCGAACGGCGTGGTCGGCGCGCGCTTTGCTGGCGCCACGCGGCGAATGCCGTCGAAATGCCTGGCCCAGTACGGATTGGTCAGATAGTCGAGCCGCACGGTGCCGCCCGTCGACGGTGCATTGACGAAGCGCAGTTTGCCGACATAGATGCCCACGTGGGAGTGCGGCCGGCCAGTCGTGTTGAAGAACACGAGATCGCCTGCCGCGATCTCGTCGGGCTCGATGACCTCGCCGCGCTGGCTCATGTCGGCCGTGGTGCGCGGCAGGTTCGTCTGCGCCGAGCGTGCGAACACATACTTCACGAGACCACTGCAATCGAAGCCGCTATCGGGCGTATTACCGCCCCAGCGGTATGGAATGCCCACGAGGCTCATCGCCTGAATGGAGACTTCCTCGCGTCCGACGCTGTGGTCGACGAAATTGGGAAAGCCCGGTGGCCTGGTGCGCCATGCGCTGGCGCTCGAACTGCCGCTGCGCGAAGCCTTCTGCGGCGTGCTGGAACACGCCGCAAGAAAGATCACGATCAGTAAGGGAAGCCAGAGTCGCCGCATGACAAATGCAGAAGGCAAAACGACAAGCGTTCGCCATTGGGGAAAACCGGTAATGAGCGGATGGTAGCCCGCCGCACATGGCTTCGGCAAGAAAACTTCACAAGTTACTTGAAGTTCACGCGTGATCCGTTGCTGGTTCGGCACGCTGAAATGCACGTCGACGGATAAAAAAGGACCGTATCCGGTTGCCCGGAAACGGTCCTTCTGGATGCGTCCGGCGCTTCGAAAAGCGCTGGAAATGCCGGTGCCGCGTGGCTTTAGAGAATATCCGACGCGTAATCCGCGAGACGCGAGCGCTCGCCGCGCGCAAGCGTCACGTGGCCGCTATGCGCCCAACCCTTGAAGCGGTCGACCACGTAGGTGAGGCCGGAACTGCCTTCGGTCAGATACGGCGTATCGATCTGCGCGATGTTGCCCAGACACACGATCTTCGTGCCCGGACCGGCGCGCGTGACGAGCGTCTTCATCTGCTTGGGCGTCAGGTTCTGCGCCTCGTCGATGATCAGATACTTGTCCACGAACGTGCGGCCACGCATGAAGTTCATGCTCTTGACCTTCAGGCGCGAGCGGATCAGCTCCTGGGTCGCGGCACGGCCCCATTCGCCGGCCGCGTCGTCGGTCTTCTGGAGCACTTCGAGGTTATCGTCGAAGGCACCCATCCACGGCTGCATCTTTTCCTCTTCGGTGCCGGGCAGGAAGCCGATGTCTTCGCCCACCGGAACGGTCGCGCGCGTCACGATGATCTCGTTGTAGCGCTTGTCGTCGAGCACCTGAGCGAGGCCCGCGGCGAGCGCCACCAGTGTCTTGCCCGTGCCGGCCTGGCCGAGCAGCGTGACGAAGTCGATCTCGGGGTTCATCAGCAGGTTCAGCGCGAAGTTCTGCTCGCGGTTGCGCGCCGTGATGCCCCACACGTTGTTCTTGTGGTGGCCGTAGTCGCGCAGCGTCTGCAACAGCGCCGTCTTGCCGTTGAGCTCGCGCACGATCGCGTGGAACGCGGGCTCGCCGTTTTGCGGCTCCAGATAGACGAACTCGTTCACGAGCATCGAGAGACACTCGGGACCCGTCACGCGGTAGTACGTCGTGCCGGTCTTGGTGTCCTGCCAGGACTCCATGCCCTTGGCGTGCCTGGTCCAGAAGTCCTGCGTGAGCGCGCGGATGCCCGAGTACAGCAGGTCCTTGTCTTCGAGAACCTGGTCGTTGAAGTAATCTTCGGCGGGCAGGCCGAGCGCGTGCGCCTTGATGCGCATGTTGATGTCTTTCGACACCAGCACGACGAGGCGGTCCGGCCGGTCGCGTTGCAGCGCGCGCACGACGCCGAGAATCTGGTTGTCGGCCTTGCCTTCGGGCAGGCCGTCGACCGGATCGATGTGCGTGAGCGTGGTCTGGAAGTAGAGGCGCCCGAGCGCTTCGCGGCTGCCGAGGCGGTCGAGCGAGATGCCTTCCGAGATCGGGCCCGCGTTCGCGACGAGCTGATCGAGCGTGCGGCTTACCTGGCGCGCGTTGCGCGCCACTTCCGACATGCCCTTCTTGTGATTGTCGAGCTCTTCCAGCGTCATCATCGGCAGGAAGACGTCGTGCTCCTCGAAGCGGAACAGGCAGGTCGGATCGTGCATCAGCACGTTCGTATCGAGCACGAACAGCTTCTGGACTTCGATGGTTTCCTCGGGGTGCACGCGTTTCTTCGTGCCGGTGCGCGCGGTGGGCGCGGCTTCGCCGCCCGCCGTTTTGGACGAAGGCGACTTGCCGCCGCGCGCGACCGGTGTAGCGGGTGCGCCGGGTGCTTCGGTCTGCGGCTCGGCATGAGCCTGTACCGGCTGCAGCAGCGCCGCGGTTTGCTGCTTGCGCTTTCGCGCCGGCGCGGGCGCGACGGGTTCGAGCGCGGCGAGTTCGGCGCTGGCGGTGTGCATGGGCACGGTGCGCAGCGTGGACGATGCGTTGGCTGCGGGAGTCATCGGCTCGGCAACGCTCTCCGCGCCGTAGTCGGCGACATCGGCGGCGTCGTTCTCGGTCGCCGCTTTGCGCGTGCTGCGCGTCGTGCGTGCACGCGCCTTGTATTCATCGGGCGGCAGCAGGTTGCCGAGCTTGCTGGGGGGAGTAGGCAAAGGCATGGTGTCCCTCGAAAAATTCGGGTCGAGTGGTCGCGGTGTTGACCGTACGATGCGCGTACGGTGCGCTTTCGGGCGGGGCGTGCGGATGCCGGGTAGGCGCCCGCCGTGACCGCGCCGGGTGCGCGCTCAGGTCTGAAAATGCCGGTTCGCCTGTTTTTCGATCTGCTCCTTGACGTTGACGCGCACCGGGTCGCTAATCCGGCGCGACGTGGAGGGAGTGACTGCAAACAAAGAAGCAAACAAAAAAGCCGCCGCCCCGTGTGACGAGGCAAGCGGCTTGACTGCTTTAATGGCGCGTTGCCCCGGATGCGCTGGAGCGGTCATCCTGTGACCGTTCTCGAGACCGCGCGGGCGTGGCAAATGCGACAAAAAATGGGGTGGACAGGCACTCATTGCAGCCCAATATAACGCGCCTCACAGCGCTTGTACAGCCTCCAGGACCTCCTCGACATGGCCCGGCACCTTGAGCCCGCGCCATTCCTGGCGCAGTACGCCGTCGGCGTCGATGAGGAACGTGGAGCGCTCGATTCCCCGTACTTCTTTGCCATACATTTTCTTCATTTTGATGACGTTGAATAGCGAGCAGAGTGCTTCGTCGCCATCCGATACCAGCGTAAACGGCAATTCGAGCTTGGTCTTGAAGTTCTCGTGCGAGCGCACGCTGTCGCGCGAG
This sequence comes from Paraburkholderia tagetis, assembly GCF_022213065.1. Taxonomy (GTDB): domain Bacteria; phylum Pseudomonadota; class Gammaproteobacteria; order Burkholderiales; family Burkholderiaceae; genus Paraburkholderia; species Paraburkholderia tagetis. Next base: position 155,135 of record NZ_JAKLJA010000006.1, on the reverse strand, counting down.
ACGCCCACGATCGTGGCGCCTGCCTTCTTGAATTTCGGATAGAGGTCGCGGAACTCCATGCCTTCGCGCGTGCAGCCGGGCGTATTGTCCTTCGGGTAGAAGTACAGCACGACCTTCTTGCCCTTGAGGCTCGAAAGCGTGAAGTCGCCGCCGGTGGCGGGCGCGGTGAAATCGGGAACGGGTTGGTCGACTGCGATGGTCACGTCAGGCACGTGGCTCTCCTGTTGTTATGAGCTTGCATGGGCGGGCGCGATCGCGAGGAAGCGGCGGCGCGGCGCGGTCTCGCGCACGCTGCGCCGCGGCAACGCCTTGCAGCGGATTTCAGTCGGGCTGGACGATCAACTGGCCCGAGCGGCCGGCGATCTCGCCCCAGGTGACAGGGTACGATGGCAGCGAATCCGGGTCCAGCGTCGCATGGTAGTCGCCCATCGTGGCAAACGTATGGCCCTGCGCGCGCCAGCCGGCGAGCAGTTGCTCGAACACCGGCGCGAGCTTCTGGCCTTCGAGCTCGGCGTGCAGCGTGAACACCTGATCGTGCGGATTGTGCTCGGTGCGCTTGAGCAGCCACGCGGCGACGTTATCGATGTCCACGCCGTCCACGCCCAGCACTTCGTCGAGCGTGGGCAGCGTGGTGGGCATCTGCACGTGGTTCAACATGCGCCCAGCCACCACGGGACGATAGGGCGAATGCCCGCGTCCGTCGGAGGCGTACTTCATGCCCCACGCGTCGATCTGCGCGAAGGCGGACTCGTTCATCTGCCAGCCCGCGGCGCCGTGCGTGACGGGCGGTACGCCGAAAATCTGCACGAAGCGCGCGTGGCTCTTCTGCATCTGGCGCGCGGTCCATTGCGCGTCGCGCGTGCGCACGTTGTCCTGCCAGTAGACGTGATCCCACGTGTGGATGCCGCATTCGAAGCCGGCTTCGTGGATCGCGCGCATTTGCGCGGCCGCTTCCACGCCGATGTCGGGGCCGGGCAGCAGCACGCCGTACATCAACTGCTTCACGCCGTAGTGCTCCACGACGGAGGTGCGTGAGACTTTCTTGAGAAAGCCCGGACGGAATACGCGACGCAGCGCCCAGCCCGTGTGGTCCGGGCCGAGGCTGAACAGGAACGTCGCGCGCGCCTTGTAGCGATCGAAGATGCGTGCGAGGTTCGGCACGCCTTCGCGCGTGCCGCGCAGCGTGTCGACGTCGATTTTCAGGACGATGCGGGCCAAGTGAGCAGATCCTTCGCGCTTATTGCTGCTCGACGAGCGCGCGCGCTTCGGCCACGTGGCCGCGGTACGCTTCGAAAATCTTGCGCAGCGCTTCGTCGAAGGTCGACTTGGGTGCCCAGCCGAGCTCCTGCTTCGTGTTGTCGATCTTCGGCACGCGGTTCTGGACGTCCTGGTAGCCTGCGCCGTAGTACGCGCCCGACGAAGTCTCGACGAGCTGCACCTTCCTGGCCGTTTCGGCGTACTCGGGGAACTCGGCGGCGAGCGCAAGCATCTTGTGCGCGAGCTCTCGCACCGAGAAGTTGTTGGTCGGGTTGCCGATGTTGTAGATCTTGCCCGACGCGACGCCGCCCTTGTTCTCGATGATCCTCATGAGCGCTTCGATGCCGTCGTCGATGTCGGTGAACGCGCGCTTTTGCGCACCGCCGTCGACGAGGCTGATGTTCTCGCCGCGCACGATGTGGCCGAGGAACTGCGTCACGACGCGCGACGAACCTTCCTTCGGCGTGTAGATCGAGTCGAGGCCCGGGCCGATCCAGTTGAACGGACGGAACAGCGTGAAGTTCAGGCCTTCCATGCCATAGCCCCAGATCACGCGGTCCATGAGCTGCTTGGAGCACGCGTAGATCCAGCGCGGCTTGTTGATCGGGCCGTAGGTGAGGGCCGAGTTGTCCGGATCGAACTGCTCGTCCGGGCACATGCCGTAGACCTCGGAGGTCGACGGGAAGACGAGATGCTTGCGGTACTTCACGGCCGAACGCACGATGGGCAGGTTCGCCTCGAAGTCGAGTTCGAACACGCGCAGCGGCTGCTGTACGTAGGTCGCGGGCGTGGCGATTGCCACCAGCGGCAGGATCACGTCGCACTTCTTGACGTGGTACTCGACCCATTCCTTGTTGATCGTGATGTCGCCTTCGAAGAAGTGCATCCGCTCATGCTTGACGAGATCGCCGAGGCGGTCCGTTTGCATGTCCATCCCGAACACTTCCCAGTTCGTGGTTTCGAGGATGCGCTTGGAGAGGTGATGGCCGATAAAGCCATTGACACCCAGGATCAGAACTTTTTTGGCGTAGCCTTCGGTTTTCATGGACGGGGGACAGATGAAGTGAGTTCGGAGAACGCGGCGGGTGTGATGACGGTCTCTCGACCGTCATGTCCCAGGCTTGGCTGATGCCGCAGCTCGTGGATCGCGATTGCGCGGCTGTCGCCGCAGACGGCGAAAAGCGCATTATCGCTTACGTGGATACCGGGGGGCAATCCAGCGAGTTTCGACAGATCCGTGCCGGGGCGCGCAAGGCGAGCGCGGGCGATCACGAAACGCTCGCCGCCGATGTCGGTGAATGCGCCGGGATAGGGTGGCGCGACCGCGCGAATCAGGTTGTAGACGTCCTGCGCGCTCTGCGTGAAATCGATGCGGCCATCTTCGGGCTTGCGCCCGCCGTAGTAGCTCCCGTGCGCAAGGTCGTTCGGCAGATGCGGCGCCTCGCCCGCGATCAGCGCGGGCAGCACGCGCCAGAGCGTCTGCTCGGCGGCCACGGTGACTTTGTCGAATACCATTGCGGCCGTGTCGTCGGGCAGGATCGGCACGGGCGTCTGCGCGATGATCGCGCCCGCATCGGGCTTGACGGACATCTCATGCAGCGTCGCGCCGGTCTCGGTCTCGCCCTTGATCACGGCCCAGTTCGTGGGCACGCGGCCGCGATATTTGGGCAGCAGCGAGCCATGCACGTTGTATGCGCCGCGCGCCGCGACCGCGAGCAGGTCCGCCGGCAGCATGTGCCGGTAGTAGAACGAGAAGATGAAATCGGGCCGCGCGGCGCAAACGGCTGCGCGCAGCTCGGCGCTCTTCGGATCGGCGGGCGTGATGACCTCGATGCCGTGTTCTTGGGCCACCGACTTCACGCTGCCGAACCAGATGTTCTCGGTCGGGCTGTCTTCGTGCGTGACGACGAGCGCCACGTCCACGCCGCGCGCAAGCAGCACCTGGAGGCAGCGCACGCCCACATTGTGATACGCGAAGACGACGGCACGCGGCTTCATGACTGGGCTCCTCGCTGGGTATCCTGGTTTGTGCCTGGATTTGCACCTTGGTTCGCAGCGGGCCCGGCACCGATGCTGAGCGACGCCTGCACGCCCTGCACGACGTCCTGGCGCGGCACGCCAACCACTTCGCGGCCATTGCGCTCTTCGAGGATCGTCTGCACGAGATAGCGCGGACGCGCGCGCACCTGCTGATAGATGCGGCCGATGTATTCGCCGAGCAGGCCAAGCGCGAAGATGATCACGCCGAGCAGGAAGAACGTGATGGCGAAGAGCGTGAACACACCTTGCACTTCCGCGCCGATGATGAAGCGGCGAATCAGCAGCAAGATGAAGAGGCCTGCGGAGCCGAGCGAGAGAATCACACCGATGAACGAGAGCCATTGCAGCGGCACGACCGAGAAGCCGGTCACGAGGTCGAAGTTCAGGCGAATGAGGCTATAGAGCGAATACTTCGATTCGCCCGCGAAGCGCTCCTCGTGCGCGACATCGACTTCCACCGGGTTCTGCGCGAACGTATAGGCGAGCGCCGGGATGAAGGTGTTGATCTCGCCGCAGCGGTTGATCGTATCGATGATGTGACGGTTGTAGGCGCGCAGCATGCAGCCCTGGTCGGTCATCTTGATGCGCGTGATGCGCTCGCGCAGGCGGTTCATCATCTGCGAGGCCTTGCGGCGCCACAGGCTGTCCTGGCGCTGCATGCGGATCGTGCCCACGTAGTCGTAGCCTTCGCGCATTTTCTCGACCAGCTTGCCGATTTCCTCGGGCGGATTCTGCAGGTCGGCGTCGAGCGTGATGACGATTTCACCGCGCGCCTGCTCGAAGCCCGCGAGAATCGCCATGTGCTGGCCGTAGTTGCCGTTGAGCAGGATCGCGCGCGTGGTGTCGGGCCGCGCGCGGAACTGCTCGGCGAGCATCGCGGCCGAGCGGTCGCGGCTGCCGTCGTTGATGAAGATGATTTCATACGAGGTGCCGAGCTTGTCGAGCGCCGGGTACAGGCGCGCGAACAGCGCGGCCAGTCCCGCTTCCTCGTTGTAGACCGGAATGATGACCGAGACTTCCGGCGCTTCCGGGGTCAAGGTGCGTTGTTCCGTTTGGGTCATGAGTGCGTCTTTTCCGTTCTGTTGATGCATCTAATTGGCGTCGAATTTGCCGCTCTCAAGCAGATTCAAGCGAGTGCGTCCCCCCTGGGCTGCCGCACCCGCATGCGCCTGAACCACTGTGTGAAGCAGTGGATCAGGCTGCGGCCTCGACTGCGTACTGCGTGCAGATGTCGTTTACGGCGCGGCATACACGGGCCACATCGGCGACGCTCATCTGCGTGAAGAGCGGCAGCGTGACCGTGGTCGCGCCGAACCGCTCGGCGTGCGGAAACATGCCCGCACGGAAACCTTTCTCGCGATAAAGCGTGAAGAGGTGGATGGCCGGGTAGTGCACGCCCGAGCCGATGCCGCGCTCCTTGAGCTGTTCCATGAAGCCTGCGCGGTCGAGCGTGAGCTTTTCGAGCGGCAGCGTGATCTGGAACATGTGCCAGTTGCTGTTGGTGAAGTCCGCGACTGGCAGGCCCACGCCGAGCTTCGCCGCGGCGCTGCCCTCGAAGCCCGTGAAATAGGCATGCGCGAGCTTGCGGCGCTGCTCGGTGAAGCGCTCGATGTGCTTGAGCTGGCCGAGGCCCACGCGCGCCGCCACGTCCGTGAGATTGTACTTGCCGCCGAGCACGTCGCAGTCCATGCCGTCGAAGCCCGTGCGCGTGATGCCCTGCAGGCGGTGCTTGCGGGCGAGCTCCGCTTCGTCCTCGTTGTTGAGCACGAGCGCGCCGCCTTCGATCGACGTGAGGTTCTTGTTGGCGTGGAAGCTGAACGAGACGATGTCGCCGATCGCGCCGATGCGCTTGCCGTTCCAGGTCGAGCCGAACGCCTGCGCGGCGTCTTCGATCACGCGCAGCTTGTGCTGGCGGGCGATGGCGTAGAGGCGGTCCATGTCGACGGGCAGGCCCGCGAGGTAGACGGGGATGATCGCCTTCGTGCGCGGCGTGATGGCGGCTTCGAGCTTGTCGAGATCGATGTTGCGCGTGACCGGGTCGATGTCGGCGAACACCGGTGTCGCGCCCACTTCGTAGACCACGTTGCTCGTGGCGACCCACGAGGCGGGCGTGGTGATGACCTCGTCGCCGGGGCCCACGCCCGCGATGCGCAGGCCGATCTCGAGCGTCGCGGTGCCCGAGTTGAAGGTGCGCACCGGGCGGCCGCCGCAGAACTCGGAGAGCGCGGCCTCGAACGCCTGATTCTGCGGACCGGTCGTGATCCAGCCCGAGCGCAGCACGTCGGCGACGCCCGCGATGGTTTCTTCGTCGATTTCGGGCTTGACGAACGGCAGGAACGGAACGGAGGACTGCGCGGATGACTGGGTCATGAGTGCTTTGCTCGTGAGAACGTCAGAAAAGAACAGAATTCGGATGCGGTGCAAGGATGCCAGAGACGCGCTGGCGCGCCTCGATGCGTGCCCGGGCGTGCTGGTGCGCGCCCCGGTGTACCTGAATGTACGTGGTTGCCCTCAACTGCGCGCGAGCACGAACACGCCGATCAGAATGATGCCGATGCCGACGAGGCGCTGCACGCTCAGCACCTCGCCGAACAGGTACCACGCCGCGAACGCATTGACCACGTAGCCGAGCGAGAGCATCGGGTAGGCAATCGAGACATCCACGCGCGAGAGGCCCACGATCCATACGACCACGCTGAACACGTAGCAGGTGAGCCCGCCGATGATCGGCAGTTGCGTCGCGAGTTTCCAGCCGATGGGCAGGATGTTCGCACGGGTGAATTCGAAGTGTCCAACGGCATTGACACCGGCTTTCAGCAACAGTTGCGCACAGGCATTCAGGCCAACGCCGGCGAGGATGCAGAAGAGGGAAATCGGATTCATCGTATTGGACGGCTAATGGGGTCGCGAAAGTGAATTTGGGGTGGGATTGCTGTGCGCGCCGGGGCGTCCACAGGGTGGGTGGCTGGCGGGCTCGCTTCGGCTGACATGCGGGGCGCGCGGGCTTCGTCCACGCGCCGCACCGCTTTTTGATCCGGTTGTGGGCTTCAGCGCGCTCGCGAGGTCTGCGCAGCCCTGCCGCGCATGGGCAGGCGCGTCGCCTGCCCAGCCGTCGCTGGCCATCTGCGTTGGTCGACCACACCAGCCGTTCATGCTCGCCGTTCATGCCGGTCGCTCACGAAGGCGGCCTTCGCAGCCGGTACTGTCTGACCGGCCGGCAGTCCGCCGCTCCAGCAGGGCTCGCACCGTCGGCGCCCAGCATTATCGCTCATGCACGTGGCATGGCCGGCGCAATCCGGGATCGTCAGGGTTGCGGCTTCTCGACGACGACGCGGCGCGTATCGCGCGCGATCACCTGCATTGGGAAGCCCTGAGCGGCCAGCTCGTCGTAACGCTGCACAGGCAAGAGCGCCAGTGCGTAGCGTTCATCCTTCCAGCGCTGCTCCCAGTCCGCGATGGTCGGCACCCATTTTTTGGGCTCCTCGGAGATGCCGAAGGCCAACTCGTCGGTGACCTGCACCATCGTCATCGTGTGGCGCACGTAGAAGGGCAGCGTGTGGTCGAGCACGCCCACCGAATAGAACGGCGTGTCGGGCGGCAGCTTGGCGATGGCGGCTCGCACGGCGGGCGCGAGCGGCGCGCCCGAGCTGAGCGTGCCGAATACGTCGTGCCCCGTGCCGGCAATGGTCGCGAGCAGCAGCCACGCAGTGCCGAGCGCCACGGCCGGCGCGCTCGCGCCCGTCTCGGGCGTGCGCTTCGCGCGGTTCAGGCGCAGTCCGATCATGGTCGCGATGAACGCGACTCCGGCGGCGGCGAACACCCAGACCTGGAATTCACGATAGAGCGCATTGGGGTTGCGCGAATCGCCTATGCGCGTAAGTACGAAGGAGCCAGCCATCAGCGCGACGGCGAGGAGCGCGTAGCCGGCCAGATGGCGGTTCCACTGCTTGCGCGTCATGAGGGGCAGATACAGGCCGATGATGAGCGCAAGCGGCGGCGCGATCGGCAGCGTGTACGAAATCAGCTTCGAGTGCGAGGCGCTGAAGAACAGGAATATGAACACGCTCCAGACGAGCATCAGCGTGACCGGGGCGAAGCCGTTAGGCTGTTTCGGCGCGCGCAGCGCGTGGCGCACGCTTTGAACGCTCACCGAGAGCCACGGCAGGAAGCCCAGCAGCATCACGGGCACGAAGTAATAGAACGGGCCGGGACGGTTCTGCGCGGGTGTGAGATAGCGCTGGAACTGCTGGACGATGAAGAAGAAGTTGAAGAACTCGGGATTGCGTTGCTGCACCAGCACGAACCACGGCGAGACGATCGCAAAGAAGACGATCAGGCCGCTCACGAGGTAGAGGCGCTTCCAGAGCGCCCAGTCGCGCGCGACTACGGTGTAGAGCACCAGCACGGCGCCCGGCAGGATCAGGCCGATCAGGCCCTTCGAGAGCACCGCGAGCGCCATCGCCCCCCAGCAGACCCACATCCACAGGCGCGCCGCGCGCGTGGACAGGTTCGGGCGCTGGGCGAGCAGCAGCGCGCAGAGCGTGAGCTCCATCCAGAACGACAGGGCCATGTCGAGCGTGTTGAAGTGGCCCATCAGGTTCCAGTACGGCGCGCAGGCGAGCACGAGCGCGGCGAAGAAGCCCGTGGCGGCGTTGAAGACGCGCGCGCCGGTAAAGCCGACCAGCAGCACGCCCGCGAAGCCCGTGAGGGCCGTATAGAGGCGCGCCTGCCATTCGCCGACGCCGAACCAGGCGAACGTGAGCGCGTTCATCCAGGTTTGCAGCGGCGGTTTCTCGAAATATTTGTAGCCGTTGTAGCGAGGGGTGATCCAGTCGCCGCTCGCGAGCATTTCGCGCGCCATTTCGGCGTAGCGGCCTTCGTCGCTCGGCAGCAGATGCCGCCAGCCAAGCGGCACAAACCAGATCACGGCGAGAGCGACGATCAGGAGCAGGATCGCGCTGCGATTGAGCGGCAGCCTCGAGGGCGTATCGTTCATGGGTTCCAGCCTGTTCTTGTTGATGTTGCGGTCAGTCAGGCGGCGCGGCGCCTGTGTTTTCGCGGCAGGCGCGCAACGCCCGCGCGGCGCGCAAGTGTACTACGGCGCGCCGGGCTTACCTGAAGGCGGGCTTAAGGAGAGGTAAAGCGGGTGATGCAAAGCGGGATCAGCTTTCGATCAGAAGCGCGGCGGCCACGCGCCGGCCTTCGGCCATCAGGATGTTGTAGGTGCGGCAGGCGGCCTTGAAGTCCATGGCCTCCACGCCGATGCGCTTCGCGCCGAGCGCCGAGGTCAGGCGCGGATGGGGGAAGCGCAGCCGCTCGCCGCTGCCGAACACCACTACCTCGGGGTCGAGCGGCAGCAACATCGCGAAAAGTTCAGGGGTCAAGGCGTCGAACGCGCCGACCGGCCAGGGTATGACCGGCGAGTCGGGCATCACGATAATGCTGCTGGTGTGGCGTTCGAGGTTGATTTCAACGTAATCGGCGCCGTAACCGGTGACGGTGTTCAGGGCGCCGCTGGAGTCCTGGTGTAGTTTCAAAACTTCAGTTCCGGAAGATCTCGGTTCGGGAGGCGCGGCCAGAATGTGCTACGCCCGCGGCGGGACGGGCCCGCGCGGCTTATTGCGCATTGCGGAAGTCGGCCAAAATCCGCTAAATTATAGCTTTTTAGCGGCTGCGACGACGGACCCCGCTCAAAAGGGGCCGATGGTGCGCTTAAAAAGGCGCCAAAAGGGTGTAAGCGGGTGCAAAAGGTTGCAAGTGGGTGCAAGCGATGCAAGCAGCGGGCGCAACCAGCGCCGGACCCGGCAGTGAGCCTCCCCCGTGTGTCCGCAGCATCCGCATCACGCCATCCGCCCGGTCATCCATCGAAGGGCAAACGCAGTCACAAGCTGCAGGCTGGCTGCCAAACCGTACAATCCATGCAATTCGTGCATTGTGTGCCGTCTCTGCACGGCTCGCAGCCCCGCGCGTCGCACGCATCGTCAACACCGATTGACCCCGTCGCAGCCCGATTCAGACTTTTAGATCGCCCCTGGAACCGTTTTTGGACCAACCGCCCGCCGTGAAACCGATTCTCAAATCCAACAAGCTGCAGAACGTTTGCTACGACATCCGCGGGCCGGTGCTCGAGCATGCCAAGCGCCTCGAAGAAGAAGGCCACCGCATCATCAAGCTGAACATCGGCAATCTCGCGCCGTTCGGCTTCGACGCGCCCGACGAAGTCATCCAGGACATGATCCTGAACCTGCCGGGCTCCTCGGGCTATTCGGACTCGAAGGGCGTGTTCGCCGCGCGCAAGGCGATCATGCATTACGCGCAGCAAAAGGGCGTCAAGGGCGTCGAGCTCGACGACATCTACATCGGCAACGGCGCGTCCGAGCTGATCGTGATGGCCATGCAGGCGCTCCTGAACGACGAGGACGAAGTGCTGCTCCCGGCGCCCGACTATCCGCTCTGGACAGCGGCGGTGAGCCTCTCGGGCGGCACGCCGGTGCATTACATCTGCGACGAGTCGAACGCCTGGATGCCGGATCTGGACGACATTCGCGCGAAGATCACGCCGAACACGCGTGCGATCGTGGTCATCAACCCGAACAATCCCACGGGCGCGCTGTACTCGGACGAGCTGCTGGAGGGCATCGTCGGCATCGCGCGCGAGCACGGCCTGATCATTTTCGCGGACGAGGTCTACGACAAGATCATCTATGACGACAAGACCCACACGGCGCTCGGCTCGCTCTCCGAAGATGTCATCACGGTCACGCTCAACAGCCTTTCGAAGAGCTATCGCGCGTGCGGCTACCGCGCGGGCTGGATGTTCATCTCGGGCATGACCGGCGAAAACCGTCGCCGCACGAAGGACTACACCGAAGGGCTCGGCATTCTGGCCTCGATGCGCCTGTGCGCGAACGTGCCTGGCCAGTATGCGATCCAGACGGCGCTGGGCGGCTACCAGAGCATCAACGAACTGATCCAGCCTGGCGGGCGCCTGTATCGCCAGCGCGAGCTCGCCTATAACATGCTCACGGCCATTCCCGGTGTGACCTGCGTGAAGCCCGAGGCGGCGCTCTACATGTTTCCGCGCCTCGACCCGAAGCTCTATCCGATCCAGGACGACCAGCAATTCATCCTGGACCTGCTGCTCGAGGAGCGCGTCCTGCTCGTGCAGGGCACGGGCTTCAACTGGAAGCAGCCGGACCATTTCCGCGTGGTGTTCCTGCCGAACGTCGACGATCTGACCGATTCGATCAACCGTATCGCGCGCTTTCTCGACAACTACCGCCAGAGGCACGGCACCTGAGCGGCGCCCAGGGCACACCCGATGCGCGCCGCCCGTTGATTTTCCGGCGCGGCGCAACCGCTTTTTCTTTTTACACACTTAAACGAACACACGCTGCATGGAACCGATCAAAGTAGGTCTCTTGGGCTTCGGCACGGTGGGCAGCGGCACCTTCACGGTACTGCGCCGCAACCAGGAAGAAATCAAACGCCGCGCGGGCCGCGGCATCGAGGTTGCGCGCATCGCCGTGCGCAATCCGGCCAAAGCCACGGCGGCGCTCGGCACCGAAGCCGGCACCGTCGAACTGACGAGCGACTTCAACGCGGTCGTCGACGATCCGTCGATTTCGATCGTCGCCGAAATGATCGGCGGCACGGGTATCGCGAAGGACCTCGTGCTGCGCGCCATCGCCAACGGCAAGCACGTGGTCACCGCGAACAAGGCCCTGCTGGCGGTTCACGGCACCGAGATCTTCCAGGCGGCGCGCGCCAAGGGCGTGATGGTCGCGTTCGAGGCGGCGGTTGCGGGCGGCATTCCCATCATCAAGGCGCTGCGCGAAGGTCTTACTGCCAACCGCATCGAGTACATCGCCGGCATCATCAACGGCACCACGAACTACATCCTCTCCGAGATGCGCGAGCGCGGCCTCGACTTCGCGACGGCGCTCAAGGGCGCGCAGGAGCTGGGCTACGCCGAAGCCGATCCGACCTTCGACATCGAAGGCGTGGACGCCGCGCACAAGGCCACGATCATGAGCGCGATCGCGTTCGGCGTGCCCGTGCAGTTCGACAAGGCCTATGTCGAAGGCATCAGCAAGCTCGACGCCATCGACATCAAGTACGCGGAAGAACTCGGCTATCGCATCAAGTTGCTCGGCATCGCGCGCCGCACGGAGAAGGGCATCGAGCTGCGCACGCACCCGACGCTGATCCCGGCCAAGCGCCTGCTCGCGAACGTGGAAGGCGCGATGAACGCCGTGGTGGTGCGTGGCGACGCCGTGGGTGCGACGCTCTACTACGGCAAGGGCGCGGGCGCGGAGCCGACAGCCTCGGCCGTGGTGGCCGATCTCGTCGATGTCACGCGTCTGCACACGGCCGACCCCGAGCACCGCGTCCCGCATCTGGCGTTCCAGCCGGACAGCCTCTCGAACACGCCGATCCTGCCGATCGACGAGGTTACGAGCGGCTACTACCTGCGCCTGCGCGTGGCCGATCAGACTGGCGTGATGGCCGACATCACGCGCATTCTCGCGGATAGCGGCATTTCGATCGACGCGCTGCTGCAAAAGGAATCGGAGCAGGTGGACGCGCAGGGCAAGGCGGAAACCGACATCATCCTGATCACGCACGAGACGGTCGAGAAGCACGTCAACGCGGCGATCGCGCAGATCGAGAAGCTGGCGACCGTGAAGTCGTCGGTGACGAAGCTGCGCATGGAAGGACTGAACTGAAGGGCTGAATAAGGCAAGGGCAACGCAATGAATTACGTATCGACGCGCGGCGCGGGCGCCGGCGAGCATCACTCGTTTTCGGACATCCTGCTGGGCGGTCTCGCACGCGACGGCGGCCTCTATCTGCCGGCCGAGTATCCGAAGATCGGCAAGGAAGAGCTCGCGCGCTGGCGCGGCCTCTCGTACGCGGACCTCGCGTTCGAGATTCTCTCGAAGTTCAGCGACGACATTCCCGCCGAGGACCTGCGCGATCTGACGCGCCGCACTTACACGGCGCAGACATACTGCAACGTGCGCCATGGCGAGGACGCGAGCAAGATCACGCCGCTCACGACGCTCGGTGAAGAGAACGGCGCGAAGCTCTCGCTGCTCGAACTCTCGAACGGCCCGACGCTCGCGTTCAAGGACATGGCGATGCAGCTACTCGGCAACCTGTTCGAGTACGCGCTCGCGAAGGCGGGGCAGCAGTTGAACATTCTGGGCGCGACGTCGGGTGACACCGGCAGCGCCGCCGAATACGCAATGCGCGGCAAGAAGGGCGTGCGCGTGTTCATGCTCTCGCCGCATAAGAAGATGAGCGCGTTCCAGACGGCGCAGATGTTCAGCCTGCAAGATCCGAACATCTTCAATCTGGCTGTGGAAGGCGTGTTCGACGACTGCCAGGACATCGTCAAGGCTGTCTCGAACGACCACGCGTACAAGGCGCAGCAGAAGATCGGCACGGTCAACTCGATTAACTGGGCACGCGTCGTGGCTCAGGTCGTCTACTACTTCGCGGGCTACTTCGCAGCCACGAAGAGCAACGACGAGCGCGTTTCGTTCACGGTGCCTTCGGGCAACTTCGGCAACGTCTGCGCGGGCCATATCGCGCGCATGATGGGCCTGCCGATCGAGAAGCTCGTGGTCGCCACGAACGAGAATGACGTGCTCGACGAGTTCTTCCGCACGGGCATCTATCGCGTGCGCGCATCGGCCGAGACGTATCACACGACCAGCCCGAGCATGGACATCTCGAAGGCCTCGAATTTCGAGCGCTTCGTCTATGACCTGCTCGGCCGCGATCCGGCGCGCGTCACGCAACTGTTCCGTGATGTCGAGGAAAAGGGCGGTTTCGATCTCGCGGCAAGCGGCGACTTCGTGCGCGTGCAGCAGTTCGGCTTTGTCTCGGGCCGCAGCAGCCACGAGGACCGCATCGCGACGATCCGCGACGTCTACTCGCGCTACAAGACCATGATCGACACCCATACGGCCGACGGCGTGAAGGTCGCGCGCGAGCATCTGCAGCCGGGCGTGCCGATGATCGTGCTCGAAACCGCGCAGCCGGTGAAGTTTGGCGAGACGATCCGCGAAGCGCTCGAGCGCGAGCCGGAGCGTCCGGCGGCGTTCGAAGGCCTGGAGGCGCTGCCGCAGCGCTTCGAGGTCGTGCCGGCCGATGCCCAGCGTGTGAAGGACTACATCGCCGCTCATACGGGGCTTTGATGGCCAGCTTTTGATAGCTGAAGACGTTGTTTGAACCCTGTCGCGAGCGTTGCCCGCTCGCGACAGGCGCTGCAAAGCGCGCAGCAAACCCATTGCGCAGGGTTCCGGTCGTCGCGGTGAGGTTGCGGCGAATCCATGGCATAAAGCGTAGCGGCGCAACGCCGCGTCCCCGCCGCTACAATATCGACAGACCATCCCTGTCGAAGGCGCCGCAAGCGGCGTCCAGTCAAGCCCAACAGCCCGCCAATGCCCACGTCTCAATCCCCATCTTCCGCCGCACCCGCTCCGCGCGCACCGATGCTCTCGACCGCCGACGCGCTCGCCACACTGCTGGCCGCCGCGAAGCCGTTGACCGATGCTGCCCACGGCAACGCAACCGAGACGCTTTCGACCTTCGACGCGCTCAATCGCGTGCTGGCGGTCGAGGTCGTTTCGCCGCTCGACGTGCCGCCGATGCACACGAGCGCGATGGACGGTTACGCGGTTCGCGTGGCCGATCTGGCGCAAGGCAGCCGCCGGCTGCCGGTCTCGCAGCGCATTCCCGCCGGACACGCGCCGCAGCCGCTCGCGGCGGGCACGGCCGCGCGCATCTTCACGGGTGCGACGGTGCCGCCGGGCGCCGACGCCGTGGTGATGCAGGAGCAGACCGAGACCGACGGCGGCGACGTGACGATCCTGCACACGCCCAAGGCGGGCGAGTGGATCACGGCGCAGGGCGCCGATATCAAGAGGGGCTCGGTGATCCTGCCCGTGGGCACGCGGCTCACGCCGGCGGCGCTCGGGCTGGCGGCGTCGGTGGGGTGCGCGACGCTCACGGTTGCGCGTCGCGTGAAAGTAGCGGTGTTCTTCACCGGCGACGAGTTGACCATGCCGGGCGAGCCGCTCAAGCCGGGCGCGATCTACAATTCGAACCGCTTCACCCTGACTGGCCTCCTGCGCAATCTGGGCTGTGAGGTGACCGACTACGGCATCGTGCCGGATCGGCTCGACGTCACCCGCGCGACGCTGCGCGAGGCCGCCGCGAAGCACGACCTCATCCTCACCTCGGGGGGGGTCTCGGTGGGCGAGGAAGATCACGTGAGGCCCGCAGTGGAGGCCGAGGGGCGCATCAACATGTGGCAGATCGCGATGAAGCCTGGCAAGCCGCTCGCGTTCGGCGCGGTGCGCCGGCCGCAAGACGGGGCACAGGCTGGCGCGGACCAGGGCACAAGCAAGGGTGCAAACGAGGGCGAAAACAAGGGCACTGATGAAGCGTTCTTCATCGGCCTGCCCGGCAATCCGGTGTCGAGCTTCGTCACCTTTTTGCTGTTCGTGCGGCCGTTTCTGCTGCGCCTCGCCGGCGCGACCCACGTGAGCCCACGCGCGCTCTCGCTGCGCGCCGACTTCACGCAGGCCAAGGCCGATCGCCGCAACGAATTCCTGCGTGCGCGCGTAAATCCGGCCGGCGGCCTGGACCTGTTCGCGAACCAGAGCTCGGCGGTGCTGACTTCGACCGTATGGGGCGACGGCCTCATCGACAATCCGCCGAATCATGCGATCAGTGCGGGCGAGACCGTGCGTTTCATTCCTTTCAC
This sequence comes from Paraburkholderia tagetis, assembly GCF_022213065.1. Classification (GTDB taxonomy): domain Bacteria; phylum Pseudomonadota; class Gammaproteobacteria; order Burkholderiales; family Burkholderiaceae; genus Paraburkholderia; species Paraburkholderia tagetis. The sequence goes on along the minus strand of NZ_JAKLJA010000006.1, from coordinate 140,056 downwards.
CGAACTGCTGTATTGAGCGTCATCCGATGAAGATCCAGTTGAAATTTTTTGCGAGCGTGCGTGAGGCGCTGGGCGTGGCCGACGAAACGGTCACGCTGCCTGAGGGCATCGTCACGGTAGGCGACGTGCGCGGCTGGCTGCGCGCGCGCGGCGGCGTATGGGCGGAAACGCTGGCGGAGGGCCGTGCGCTGCGCATGGCCTGCAACCATGTCATGACCGATCCGGCCACGCGCATCACCGATGGCTGCGAAGTGGCGTTCTTCCCGCCCGTCACCGGCGGTTGAACGGCAAGGACGACCAGGCCAACAAGGAGAGCGGCGATGCCAGTGCGTGTCCAGACCGAAGATTTCGACCTGACGACCGAAGTCGCGCAGTTGCGCGCCAACAATCCGGCGATTGGCGCGGTGGCGTGCTTCGTCGGGACCGTGCGCGACCTCAATGACGGCAGTGCGGTCGCGGGCATGGAGCTCGAGCACTATCCGGGCATGACGGAGAAGTCGCTGGAGGGCATCGTTGTCGAAGCCCAGCGGCGCTGGCCCGGCATCGAGGTGCTGATCATCCATCGCGTGGGCAAGCTCGCGCCGCTCGATCAGATCGTGCTGGTGGCGACTACGTCGAAGCATCGTGGCGATGCGTTCGCGTCGTGCGAGTTCGTCATGGACTACCTGAAATCCGAAGCGCCGTTCTGGAAGAAGGAAGAAACCGGACACGGTGCGCGCTGGGTCGATGCACGCGAGAGCGATGACACGGCGCTTGCGCGCTGGGGCGTGACATCGACGAATGCAGCGAAAGGAACCTGAGCGTACTGCCGATGCGGCGATAGTTCCGATATTCCGGAATTATCGCCGCGATTCCGGAGTGAACAGGCATAGTTCCGACATTTAAGATTTTATTGGATTTTTGCCTGATTTTTGGCCATAATTCCGACATAGGCGGAATTATGGCGGTCAACGCCTGCCAGCCGCCATTATTCCTGAGATATCGGAACTATGGCCCGCGTATTACCGAAACCCATCGAACTGACTCCGGGTGCGCCCGACATGGCCACGCTCGGCCTGCTCGTGCGCAATCGACGCGCTCAGAACGCTTTGCGTATCGACGATGCGGCCGACCAGATCGGCGTATCGAAAGACGTGCTTTCGCGGCTCGAGAACGGGCGCCCGGTAGGTCTCGACAAGCTGTTCCTGATTCTCGACGGCCTGGGCTTGAGCCTGCTCGTGCTGCCGCGCGCCGAGGCGTCCGAAGTGCTGCACATGCTGGACGAGGCGCAGCCGGGCGAGCCTGAAATCCGGGAGGGGCACAATACGCCCCCGACGGAGCGCCGCTGATGCGCCACGCCCTGTATGTCTCGACGAACGGCGAACCGGTCGGCTCGCTCGGTTTCGAGCCCCGCGAAGACCGTTACGATTTCCGCTACGAGGACGGCTGGCTTGCGCGGCGCGATGCCTTTCCACTCTCGCCGCATATCGGGCTCGATGGCGCCGCGCCCCGGACGGGGACGCTTGCCCGCTTCATCGGCAATCTGCTGCCGGAAGGGCGGGCGCTCGACGTGGCTTCGATCGTCTACCAGATTTCGAAAGACAACATCTACGGCCTGATTCGCATGCTCGGCAAGGAGCCGGTCGGGGCGCTCAGCTTTCTCGCCGCTGGCGAGGATGTGCCGCCGCTGCCGCACGCTTCCCAGGTCAACCCGCAGGTCGACCCGCAGGCGGGCACGCAGGCGGGCACGCAGACGAGCACGCAGACGAGCGGCCAGGGGCGCCGCATAGTCGGGGAGGAGGAGTTGACGGAGCGTATCCGCGACCGCGATACGATTCCTTTCCCCGTATGGGACAAACGCGTGCGTCTGTCCATCGCAGGTTATCAGGACAAGCTGCAGGTGCTGGTCGAGGGCAGCCAGCTCTCGCTCGTCGACGGCAGCCCGCTCAGTTCGACGCACATCCTCAAGCCCGAATCGCGCAATCCGGGCACGCCATTCATGGTCGCCAACGAGCATTTCTGCATGACGCTCGCGGCGCGCATGGGCTTGCCGGCCGCGCCGGTGGCGATCCGCAGGATTCCCGAGCCGATTCTGCTCATCGAGCGTTTCGATCGCGTGGTTGCGCATGAAGCGGGCAACCCCGAGCGCGTGGCGGCGGTCAGGCGCCTGCATGTGATTGACGGCTGCCAGGCGCTGGATTTACCCGTGTCGTTCAAGTACGAGCGCAACTTCGGCAATACGACGGACGTGCGTACGATCCGCGAAGGCGCGAGCTTCGAAAAACTCTTCGCGTTGACGCCGTACTTCGTCACGCCGGCCGCTGCCCGCATGTTTCTCACGCGCTGGGCGGTGTTCCAGTTGCTCATCGGCAATAGCGACGCACACGGCAAGAATCTTTCGTTCTTCATGCAGCGCGGCGGCCTCGTTCCGGCGCCGCTGTACGATCTGGTGTCGGTGAACGCCTATGGCGAAATGGTCGAGCAGGAAATGGCGATGGGTTACGGCGACGCCTTTCACCTTGGCGAGGTCACGCCGTTCGAATTGGCGTGCTTCGCGCAGCGCACGGGCGTGCAGCCGCGCTACCTCGCGCGCGAGCTGGTTCGTATGGCGCAAGCGGCACGCAGTCTGGCTCCGGAATTGGCGCGGAGTGCGCTTTATGTCGGCGAAGAGCGTGGGCTGCTACAGACCGTTTCGGGCTTTATCGTCGAACAGGCCGAGCGTTTGTCGAAGATGGCGCCCGAGGTGCCAAAAATCGATCGCAAACTGCTCTGAGGACCGTGCGTCAATGACGATATGCGCATAAAACAGGGCCGGTAGTATTGGATATGCAACTAACAGCCAGTCGATCCCGGAACGCGCAAGGCTGGCGGTTCAGTGAGAGCGGGTGGTTTCGTCTTCGTCCATCGAGCGCCCGACGAATTTGGCCGGAAACGGCTCACCAGTGGGGCGGGTGGGAAGATCGTGGCCGTGACCCGCGGGGCGACGGCGCGGAGCAATCGAGTCGAGCAGGGCCTGCTGCTCGGGCGGAACCGTGTAATCCCAGCCGAAGCGGCTCAACTGCAGACTTTGCGCGATGCGCAGCGCAGGCTCCATGAACTGCACCGCCGCAGCGGGCTCGTAACGCGCCTGAACCGTATCGAGAAAGAGATAGAGCCAGTGACTGAAATGCTTCGGCTCGACGCCGGGCACAGGGTCGTGTGCCTGCTGCACATTGCCGCGGTAAGTCTTCGTGCCGAGTACGAGACTCGACCAGAAGCGGCACATCTTCGGCAGATGCTCGTCCCAGCGCCCGGCCATCACGCCCTCGAAAACGGGGCCGAGCAGGGCATCCTCGCGCACGCGGTCGTAGAACGCGTAGACGAGCTCGCGGATGTTGTCTTCGGTGGGGGCGGTGTGCCGCACGGAGGCGGCGCTGGTGTCGGGGAGCGTCATGTCGGAGTTTGAGGCCATGCACAGAGCCGCCGCGCGGTGGTTCACCGGTCATGCAAACTGCAGCAAACTATGTGTCGAGCGGCTTTGCGAACTGCAGATCGAAGTGCCCATAATACACAAAAACGTGCATGCGACTTGCATGTTATTGTATGGATTCCGCGCCTGTGCGCCTACCCACCTCCTGGCACCATGAGACTGACCGACTACACCGATTATTCGCTGCGCGTGATGCTTTATCTCGCGCTGCGTCGCGACCGGCTCTCGACGATCCAGGAGATTTCTGACGCTTACAGCATCTCGAAGAACCACCTGATGAAGGTCGTGCAGCGTCTGGGCGAGCTTGGCTGGGTCGATACCATTCGCGGACGCAACGGCGGGCTGCGGCTCGGGTCGAATTCGCTCGAATTGAGCGTCGGCACCGTGGTGCGGCAGACTGAGAGCGATTTCGCGCTCGTCGGATGCTTCCCCGACGAGAACGGCGAGCGCCGAAGCTGCGTCATTGAGCCGCAATGCCGGCTCAAGCATGCGCTGGCGGCGGCACGGGAAGCGTTCCTCGCCGAACTCGACCGGCACACGATCGGCGAACTGGCGCAGCCTGCCGGTGAACTGACCGGCTTGCTGGGCCTCGCCCCCATTGCACTTGTGCCGCGTGCACGAGCCACGCGGCACGCGCCTTCGAGCGAGCACTGAAGCACTGCGCACCCGGCGCTCGTTTGTTCCGTTTCCCTCTGTAGCGTCTATCCTCACAGAGGTGCCTTGGTGCGCCGGTCCCGCTCGTCGTTTTGCGGCGGCCAGCGCGGTCGTTCGTCCAGACCTGTCCATGCTCAGAGCGGCCGTTCGCGCCCGATCGACTCAATCGGAAAAAATTACGCTATGGGCGCTTGAAACCAGCGCAACACCCCTCAGATTTGGTGACAGTTAAAGACTGGAGGTCTCGTTTTAAATGAGAATCGACAAACTCACCACCAAGTTCCAGGAAGCACTCGCCGACGCACAGAGTCTCGCCGTCGGCCGCGACAATCAATATATCGAACCGGTCCACCTGCTGGCGGCGCTCGTCGCGCAGCAGGACGGCTCGGCGCGCTCGCTCATGTCGCGCGCGGGCGTGCAGGTTCAGGCACTGCAGAACGCGCTGAACGACGCCATCAATCGCTTGCCGCAGGTGCAGGGCACCGACGGCAACGTGCAGGTTGGCCGCGAGCTCACGGGTCTCCTGAATCAGGCCGACAAGGAAGCGCAGAAGCTCAACGACACCTACATCGCGAGCGAGATGTTCCTGCTGGCGGTTGCCGACGATAAAGGCGACGTGGGCCAGATTGCGCGCAAGAGCGGCCTCACGCGCAAGGCGCTCGAAGCGGCCATCGTCGCGGTGCGCGGCGGTGCGCAGGTTCACAGCCAGGACGCCGAGAGCCAGCGCGAAGCGCTCAAGAAGTACACCGTCGACCTGACCGAGCGCGCGCGCTCGGGCAAGCTCGATCCCGTGATCGGCCGCGACGACGAAATCCGCCGCTCGATCCAGATCCTGCAGCGCCGCACCAAGAACAACCCGGTGCTGATCGGCGAGCCGGGCGTGGGCAAGACGGCCATCGTCGAAGGCCTCGCGCAGCGTATCGTCAACGGCGAAGTGCCGGAGACACTCAAGGGCAAGCGCGTGCTCTCGCTCGACATGGCGGCGCTGCTCGCGGGCGCGAAGTATCGCGGCGAGTTCGAAGAGCGCCTGAAGGCCGTGCTCAACGATATCGCGAAGGACGAAGGCCAGACCATCGTTTTTATCGACGAGATTCATACGATGGTGGGCGCGGGCAAGGCCGAAGGCGCGATGGATGCGGGCAACATGCTCAAACCGGCGCTCTCGCGCGGCGAGTTGCACTGCATCGGCGCGACCACGCTCGACGAATATCGCAAGTACATCGAAAAGGATGCAGCGCTCGAACGCCGCTTCCAGAAGGTGCTCGTGGATGAACCGTCGGTCGAGGCCACCATTGCGATCCTGCGCGGGCTGCAGGAGAAGTACGAGTTGCACCACGGCGTGGAAATCACCGACCCCGCAATTGTCGCGGCAGCGGAGCTCTCGCATCGCTACATCACCGACCGCTTCTTGCCTGACAAGGCTATCGACCTGATCGACGAAGCCGCTTCGAAGATCAAGATGGAAATCGACTCGAAGCCCGAGGAGATGGACAAGCTCGATCGTCGCCTGATCCAGTTGAAGATCGAGCGCGAAGCCGTCAAGAAGGAAAAGGACGAAGCGTCGCAAAAGCGCCTGCAGTTGATCGAGGAAGAGATCGACCGCCTGAGCCTCGAATATAAGGATCTCGAAGAAATCTGGACTGCCGAGAAAGCGGCGGTGCAGGGCAGCGCGCAGATCAAGGAAGAGATCGATCGCGTGCGCGCCGAGATCACGAAATTCCAGCGCGAAGGCAAGCTCGAGAAGGTCGCCGAGTTGCAGTACGGCAAGCTTCCGCAACTCGAATCACAACTGAAGCAGGTCACGCAGGCCGAGGCGGACGAGCAGAACAACCCGACGCGGCCACGTCTTTTGCGCACCCAGGTGGGCGCGGAGGAAATCGCCGAGGTCGTGTCGCGCTCGACTGGCATCCCGGTCTCGCGCATGATGCAGGGCGAGCGCGAAAAACTGTTGCTGATCGAAGACAAGCTGCATGAGCGCGTGATCGGCCAGGACGAGGCGATCAACGCCGTGGCCGATGCAATCCGCCGCTCGCGCGCCGGTCTCGCAGACCCGAACAAGCCCTATGGCTCGTTCCTGTTCCTCGGGCCGACGGGTGTGGGTAAGACCGAGCTTTGCAAGGCGCTCGCGGGCTTCCTGTTCGATTCGGAGGATCATCTCATCCGTATCGACATGAGCGAGTTCATGGAGAAGCACAGCGTCGCGCGTCTGATTGGCGCGCCGCCGGGATATGTGGGCTACGAGGAGGGCGGCTATCTGACCGAGGCCGTGCGCCGCAAGCCGTATAGCGTGATCCTGCTCGACGAAGTCGAAAAGGCGCACCCGGATGTGTTCAACGTGCTGCTCCAGGTGCTGGACGACGGTCGCATGACCGACGGCCAGGGGCGTACCGTCGACTTCAAGAACACGGTGATCGTGATGACGTCGAACCTCGGCTCGCACCTCATCCAGTCGATGGCGGGCGAGCCGCAGGAAGCGGTGAAGGACGCGGTCTGGAACGAAGTGAAGCAGCAGTTCCGGCCTGAGTTCCTGAACCGGATCGACGAAGTCGTGGTGTTCCATGCGCTCGACCGCTCGAACATCGAGTCGATCGCGAAGATCCAGTTGCAGCGCCTGCGCGAGCGTCTGGAGAAGCTCGACATGGAGCTGATGGTGTCGGACGAAGCGCTCGGTCAGATCGCCAAGGTCGGCTACGACCCGCTGTTCGGTGCGCGGCCGCTCAAGCGCGCGATCCAGCAGGAGATCGAAAACCCGGTCGCCAAGCTGATCCTCGCGGGCAAGTTCGGGCCGAAGGATGTGATCCCGGTCGACATCCAGGACGGCAAGTTCGTTTTCGAACGCGTCGTGCACTGAGGCGTGATGCACGCTGCGCAAGCGCGTACCGAAAAGTGCGCGCCGTAGTCAGGCAGAACGTGCAAACGAAACGTGCAAACAAAAAGGGCAGCGGAATTTTTCCGTTGCCCTTTTTTCATACGTGCGCGCGGTGCGCGCCGCAACTTACGCCTGCTTGTTCCCGCCGCCCAGCAGCGAAGCGAGGCCGCCGAGCGTGCCCAGCACGCTCTCGGAGTTGATCTGGCCGCCGGCGGGCACTTCGCCGTTCGGCGTGCCGGCGTTGATCACGTGAGGCAGCACCTGCGCGAGCAGGCCGCTCACCTGTTCGGGCTGCATGCCAACCTTCTGCGCAAGGCCCGAAACCACATCGGAGCCCAATGCGTTGTGGAGTTGATCCGGCGAAACCGCCTGGTTCTCGCCGTTGCCTACCCACGACTGCACGATATCGCCCAAGCCGCCTTGCTGGAACTTCTGGATCAGGCCGTTTAGGCCGCCCGGCTGGTTGTTGATGAATTCCATCGCGACGGCGAGGAGTTGGGCTTGGCCGCCGCCTTGTTGCTGCGACGAGGAACCGAGCAGGGAACCGAGGGAATCTAGCAGGCTCATGACAATCTCTCTGAATGATGGCCGCGAGAGGGAACGCGGCCGGAAAACCGGATGGCGCACACGAGGTGCGCCGCGTATTGCAATCTGTGTCGCCCGTACTGCCCGGCGGCGGGCGAGTACCGCACGCGCCGGGGCGGGACAAATTCGGGCGCGAGAATCAGGCGCCCGAATCAGGTACGAGAATCAGCAGCGCGAATCAGCAGCGCGAATCATGCACCCGAAGCCGCCGCGTCGGAAGCGGCTTTGCTCTTCTTCGACTTCCTGGACTTCTTCGCCTTGGTGTCCGAGGCGGCACCCGGCGCTGCAGCGGCGGATCCTGCCTCAGGCGCGCTCGCCGCGGCGGCGGTCTTGTCTTTCTTGCCCTTGTGCTTCGACTTGCTCGAGCCTGCTTCCGACGCGGCTTGCGGAGCGGCCGGAGTGGCAGGGTTGGCCGCGGCGGCGGGCGCCTGCGAAGTCGTCATCGGATTGGGCGTGGTGCCGGCAGCGGCGGCGCCCTTGCTGCTCTTCGACGCCGCGGCGCTCTTGCCGGCCGGCGGCGCTGAGGATCCATTGATCGTGAGGCCAGCGGCTTCGAGGTTTTGCACCGACTTCTGGCCGATGCCCTTGACGCGGTTCACGAGGTCGTCGGCGTCCTTGAAGGGGCCGTTCTTGGTGCGTTCGTCGATGATCGCCTTGGCGTGAGCCGGGCCGATGCCCTTGACGGTTTCGAGTGCGGTTTGATCCGCGCTGTTGACTTCGACGGCCGCCACCAGCGCGGCGGACAGCGACAGACCTAGTGCGAGGAACAGCATCAGCAACTTCTTGAGCATGGCAATCACTCCATTGAGGGCATTTCGGTTAGCCGGGAACGGACGACGCATCCAGTCGGTGGTGCTGCGCTACAAGGATAAGACAGTTGGCCTATCCATGGACGGGAAGCGGTCGATTTATACCCACGGTTTCGTGGCAACACAATCGCGCCGCACAATATTTAATACTTCTGTGCAAGTTGACGGCGGCTGAAAGACGCGCTCGAGGCGTATTTCAGGCGCGATGCGGCCCGACGATGCCGAGCTTCGCAATGCGCCGATAGAGCGTCGCGCGTGAGATGCCCAGTGCCGCGGCGGCGGCATTGGGACGCCATTGATGCGCGGTGAGCGCGGCGACGATGCGCGAGCGCTCGTCGCCGCTGTCGCATGCCGGGTTGCAGGCCATGCCGGTACCGAACGTTGCGCGAGAGATGCCAGGCGCGCGGGACGTGTTGGACGTGTTGGACGCGGGCAGCCGCGCGGCGAGATCGCCGCTCAGGTGCCGAGCCTCCACACGCACCGTATCGCACACCGCGCATGCGTAGCGCATGGCGTTGCGCAGTTGGCGCAAGTTGCCGGGCCAGGCAAACGTGGCAAGCCGCGCGGCCAGGCCGGCGTCGAGCGCGAGCGGGCGACCAGCCGCCTGTGCTTCTTCGGCGAACACCGTTTCGATGAGCGTCGCGATATCGCGACGCTCGCGCAGCGGCGGTAACGTGAGTACGGCGCCGCAGAGCCGGTAGTACAGGTCGTCGCGAAACGTGCCTGAAGCGGCCATTTGCGGGAGGTCGCGGTGGGTCGCACAGATGACTTCGAGGTCGACGTGCGTAGGCGTTTCGCCGCCGAGTGGCAGCACCTCGCCCTCGGCCAGCACGCGCAAGAGGCGCGTCTGCAACGCGAGCGGCATGTCGCCGATCTCGTCGAGAAAGAGTGTGCCGCCATCGGCCATGGCGATCTTGCCGCGCGACCCGTGGCGCCGCGCGCCCGTGAACGCGCCCGGAGCGTAGCCAAAGAGTTCGCTCTCGATCAACGACTCGGGCAGCGCGCCGCAGTTCACGGCCACGAACGGCCGGTTGCGGCGCGGCCCCGCATCGTGAATCGCACGCGCGAACACTTCCTTGCCCGCGCCCGTTTCGCCTAGCAGCAGAACCGGCAGACGCTTGCCTGCCACGCGCTGCGCAATGCGTGCGTTTTCGGCGACACGCGCATCCGCGCTGCGCAGGAACGGGCCCAGCGCGCTGTGGTCGTGCGCGTCGTCGGCACGCGCGCCGCGCAGCGGCGTTGCGCCGTGCACGGCGGGAGATTGGGGGCGCGGTGCACCTGGGAACCCGGTGCGCCCGAGCGGCGCGCGAATGCGCGCGTAGAGCATGCTGCCGTTCGCACGCAGGCGCAGCGCCGCGATGGCTTCGATACGGCCGATATCGCGTAGCTGCACGTGCGACGAATCGAAGATCTCATCGATATGGCGCGGCCCGTCGAGGCCCGGAATGCATTCGCGCGCGCGGCGGTTCGCGGCGGCCACATTGCCGTTTTCGTCGAAGGCAATTAGCAGTTCAGGCTGCGCTTCGACGTAGTTGCGGTTCTGGTGCCCGAAAAGAATCCAGAACGCCGAGGTGCGATGCAGGAAATAGCCGTCTTCGATGAGCGTCGCGCTCTGGCGCACGAGTTGGTTGACGATGCGCTGGCTGTCGCGGTTATCGGGCGACTGCACGGCAGAGGCGTCGAGCACGCCGATCAGCTCGCCGCCCGGCGCGAAAATGGGCGCGGCGCTGCAAGTGAGCGTCGTGAACGCAGCGCGAAAGTGATCGGTCTTGTGCACCGTGATGGGCGCGAGGTCGGTGAGCACGCTCGCAATGCCGCACGTGCCTTCCTCGCTCTCCGACCAGCACGAGCCGATATAGAGCCCCGCATGCTTGAAGTCGTTGCGGCGTTCGCGGTCAATGCGGTAGTCGATGGTGACGCCGTGCGCGTCGGTGAGCATCACGCAATAGTCGGCGTCGCGCACGGTCTCGTGCAGGCGCGTGAGGCATTGGCCCGAGGCGCGCAGAAAGGCCTCTTCGCGATCGCGGATCTCGCGCAGCTCGGCGGCGCTCAGCACGCGCGGGCCGATCACCGAGCCCGGGTCGAGCTGATAGCGCTCGAACGAGCGCTGCCAGGACGAGGCGAGGCGCGGCGAGTCGTTCGGTGCGGGCAGCCGGCCTTCGACGGCGCCGCGTACGCGTTCGGCGTGGTGGGTGGGCGCGAGTGCGTAGGGCATGGGCGGTTCCAGACGATTCCTGACGAGGGGCGTCGGCGCTCGGAGCGTTCGGCGGGAGCCTTTTTGTAGCACATCTGTCGCGCGCGATCACACCGCAGCGCAGCATGCGAGACGGTCGAGACGATCGTCTCAGCGCATGGCGAGACGCGCGTGAGACGCGGTTCGAAGCCTGCGCAGGCCCGTTGCGTGGGGCTGAACGGACTCCGCATAGACGCTGGAGGCGGGCTGCGTCTCACTGGGTGCGTGCGCGAGGCCGCGACTGAGACCTTGTGTGGGCGGTGAACGATCGTGCGGGCGCGCCCTCATGGCGCTCGCGAAGCCAATAGATACGGCACTCCGCACGACATCGACGGCTATTCGCGTGCGTTGGCACAGCGCTTGCAGAGAATCACGGCAACGGCGGCGCACGCATGCGTCGCGATCACAACAAGTTCGCGCGAGCCTCGCCGGCCGCGTAGAGCTTGTATGAGGCCAGAGCAAGCGTGAAAGCGCTAACCCCGGTCGATACAGGAGACAACGCCCGTGACGACGCCCGTGACCGTAGGCGTGATCGCGAACCCCGCTTCGGGGCGCGACATCCGCCGTCTCACCACGCACGCTTCCGTTTTTCCGACTGCGGAAAAGGCCAACATGGTCGTGCGCCTGCTCGCAGGGCTCGGCGCGCTGGGCGTGGAGCGCGTGCTCACGCTGCGCGACCGCACCGGTGTGGCCGCGCTCGTGCTGCGTGCGCTGGAAACCCATGCCGCCGTGGCGCGGCACGAGCGTTGGCCCGTGGTGGAGTTCATCGATCTGCCGATCAGCGAGAGCGTGGCCGATACCCACGTGGGCGTCGCACATATGGTGCGCGAGCAAGTCGCGCTGATCGCCGTGCTTGGTGGCGACGGCACGCATCGCGCCGTCGCGGCGCATTGCGGCGATACGCCGTTGCTCGCGCTTTCCACCGGCACTAACAACGCTTTTCCCGAGCTGCGCGAAGCCACGGTTGCGGGTCTCGCGGGCGCGATCGTCGCCACCGGCGCCGTGCCGGCCGAAACGGCCCTCGTGCGCAACAAGCGTCTCGTCGCGCGCTGCGTCGAGGGGCCGAATCGCGGACGCGAGGAGATCGCGCTGGTCGACATCTGCGTGTCGCGTCAGCCGTTCATTGGTGCGCGTGCAATTTCAGATAGTTCGGATATCGAATCGTTATTTCTGGCCTTTGCGCCGCCCGACGGCATTGGGCTCGCGTCGATCGGCGGCGCCTGGGCGCCGGTCGGTCGCGACGCCGCGCACGGCCTGCATATGACTTTTTCGCATGCGTCCGCGCGAGGCCGCGAAGGCGAGGGCGAAGGCGTGCCGCTCATCGCGCCCATCGCGCCCGGCCGCATCGAGCGCCTGACGATGCGCACCTGCGAGCGACTCGAAGTGGGCATGGCACTGCCGCTCGACGCGGATCACGGCACGCTCGCCTTCGACGGCGAGCGCGAGATCGAACCGGCGCGCGGCGACCGCTATGAAATCGCGCTCGACTGGAGCGGGCCGCTGACCGTCGATGTCGCGCGCACGTTGCGCTACGCGGCCTCGCATCAGTTGTTGCGCCAGGCGGCGGCATATGGCGCCGCCTGACGCCTCGCGCCGATACGCACGCCGATACGCACGCTTTATCGCATTCCCCCAATTTCCCTCAGTAAAGGAGTCATTCCACCCACGTAGTTCGTTTCGAAACTAGCAGGCATCACCAAAGTGGTCATCACAGGAGACAACCATGTCTGTCACGTTGAACAAGGAGCAGTTGCTCGCGGCGTATCGCTCGATGCGCACGATCCGCGAGTTCGAGGAGCGCTTGCACGTCGAATTCGCAACCGGCGAGATTCCGGGATTCGTGCATCTGTATGCGGGCGAGGAGGCGTCCGCAGTCGGCACCATGAGCCATCTGAGCGACAACGATTACGTCGCCACCACGCACCGTGGCCATGGCCATTGCATCGCGAAGGGCGTGGACGTGCGCGAGATGATGGCCGAAATCTATGGCCGCGCCACGGGCTCGTGCCGCGGCAAGGGCGGCTCGATGCACATCGCCGACCTCGCGAAGGGCATGCTGGGTGCCAACGGCATCGTCGGCGCGGGCGGCCCGCTCACGTGCGGCGCGGCGCTGGCCGCCAAGCAGAAGAAAACCGGCGGCGTGGGTGTGTGCTTCTTCGGCGACGGCGCGTCGAACCAGGGCGTTATCTTCGAGTCGATGAATCTCGCCTCGGTGTGGCGTCTGCCCGTGATCTTCGTCGCGGAGAACAACGGCTATGCGGAAGCAACGTCGTCCACATGGTCGGTCGCCGCCGACAACATCGCCGATCGCGCCAACGGCTTCGGCATGCCGGGGGTGATCGTCGACGGCTTCGACTTTTTCGCGGTGTACGAGGCGCTTGGAGAGGCGATTGCGCGCGCGCGCAACGGCGGCGGTCCGACGCTCGTGGAAATGAAGCTGTCGCGCTATTACGGCCACTTCGAAGGCGATGCGCAGACCTACCGCGCACCTGGCGAAGTGCAGAAGCTGCGCGATGAAAAGGACTGTCTCAAGCGTTTCGAAGAGCGCGTGGTGCGTGCGGAGCTTGCAAGCACCGAGGACCTGCGCAAGGTGGACGCCGAAGTGAACGCGCTGATCGACGATGCGGTGGCGAAGGCGAAGGCTGCACCGTTGCCCGCCGCCGAGGCGCTGCTCACCGACGTGTACGTGTCGTATCCCTGAGCGCGGCTTGCTCGGGTAATCAGGATTCCAGATCAAGGAGACAGAAATGGCACGGAAAATCACCTATTCGCAGGCGATCAACGAAGCGCTCGCCCAGGAGATGGCGCGCGACGAAAGCGTGATCGTGATGGGCGAGGACAACGCCGGCGGTGCGGGCTCGCCCGGCGAGCAGGACGCCTGGGGCGGTGTGCTCGGCGTGACGAAGGGCCTCTATGGCAAGTTTCCGGGGCGCGTGCTCGACACGCCGCTCTCGGAGGGCGGTTTCATCGGCACCGCGGTGGGCGCGGCGGCGTGCGGCTTGCGGCCGGTGGCGGAGCTGATGTTCATCGACTTCATGGGTGTGTGCTTCGATCAGATCTTCAACCAGGCGGCGAAGTTTCGCTACATGTTCGGCGGCAAGGCGGTCACGCCGGTCGTGATCCGCACGATGTACGGCGCGGGCCTGCGCGCGGCGGCGCAGCACTCGCAGATGCTCACGTCGCTCTTCACGCATATCCCGGGCCTCAAGGTCGTGTGCCCGGCCACGCCTTATGACGCGAAGGGCCTCATGATCGAGGCGATCCGCGACAACGACCCCGTGATCTTCTGCGAGCACAAGCTGCTCTACACGATGGAGGGCGAGGTGCCCGAGGAGTCGTATTCGATTCCGTTCGGCGAGGCCAACATCGCGCGCGACGGCGACGACGTCACCATCGTCACCTACGGGCGCATGGTTCACTACGCGCTCGACGCGGCCCAGCAACTCGCGAAGGACGGTATCGAAGCCGATGTGATCGACCTGCGCACGACCTCGCCGCTCGACGAGGAGACCATCCTGGAGAGCGTGAGCCGCACGGGCCGCGTCGTGGTGGTGGACGAGGCGAATCCGCGTTGCTCGATCGCGACCGATATCGCGGCACTCGTGGCGCAAAAGGCGTTTCGCGACCTGAAAGCGCCGGTCGGGATGGTGACCGCGCCGCATACGCCGGTGCCTTTCGCGGCCTCGCTCGAAGACCTTTACATTCCGTCGGCGCAGCAGATTGCCGATGCCGCGCGCGCAGCAAGGAGCTGAAGTCATGCCGATTCACATGATCACGATGCCCAAGTGGGGGCTTTCGATGGAGCAGGGCCAGGTGAATGGTTGGCTCAAGTCGCCAGGCGAGAAGGTTTCCAAAGGGGAGGAATTGCTCGATGTCGAGTCCGACAAGATCGCGTCGGGCGTCGAGTGTGCGTTCGACGGCGTGCTGCGGCGGCAGATTGCGCAGGAGGGAGACACGCTGCCGGTGGGCGCGCTGCTTGGCGTGGTGGCTGGCGTAGAAGATTCGGATGCCGAAATTGATGCCGCAGTAGCTGAATTCCAGCGCGATTTCGTACCCGCGAAGGCCGGCGATGCCGATGCCGGCCCGCAGCCCGAGAAGGCGCAGATCGGCGGACGCACGCTGCGCTATCTGAAGCTGGGCGAGGGCGCCGGTACGCCTGTCGTGCTGATCCACGGTTTTGGCGGGGATCTCAACAACTGGCTCTTCAATCACGCCGATCTCGCTGCGGGACGCACGGTCTTGGCACTCGATCTGCCGGGGCACGGCGAATCGGGCAAGGCGGTGGAAAGCGGAGCACTCGACGAGCTCGCGCAGAGCGTGGTCGATTTTCTCGACGCACAGAAGATCGAGCGCGCCCATCTCGTCGGACATTCGCTGGGCGGCGCGGTCTCGATGGCGGTGGCCGAGCGTGTGCCCGCGCGCGTTGCTTCGCTTGCGCTGATCGCGAGTGCTGGGCTCGGTGACGAGATCGACGGCGCGTATATCGAAGGCTTCGTCGCGGCCGCGAACCGCAATGCGCTCAAGCCGCATGTGGTGAAGTTGTTTGCCGATCCCGCGCTCGTCACGCGCCAGCTCGTGGAGGACCTCGTGAAGTACAAGCGACTCGAAGGGGTGCAGGACGCGTTGAGGAAGATCTCGGCGCAGGCCTTCGAGGGCGGCGCTCAGCGGCGTGTGTTCCGCGACCGGCTGTCAACGCTCGCGCCGAAGGTGCTCGTGATCTGGGGCGACGCTGACCAGATCATTCCGGCAAAGCATGCGCAAGGGCTGTCGCCGGCGGTGCGCGTCGAGGTGATTTCCGGCAAGGGGCACATGGTGCAGATGGAGGCCGCCGCCGAGGTCAACCGCGTGCTCAAGGCTTTCTTCGAGGCGGGAGGCTGAGCCATGGACGCCGTCACGATTGAATCGGCAACGCCGCGAGACGAAACGCGGGGTACGCCTGGCGTGCCAGGAGACACGGCGCTCGGCCAGCACGGCCTGCGCAGCCGCGAGAAGCTCGCGCGCATTCCCGTGAAGATCGTGCCGGCGGACGAGGGCGCAGCGCTGCCCAAGCCGCCCTGGTTGCGCGCGCGTCCGCTCATGAGCACGACCGTCGCCAGCGTGGCCGCCGTGCTGCGCGAACACCGGCTGCATTCGGTATGCGAGGAGGCGATGTGCCCGAACATCGGTGAGTGCTTCGCGCAGCGCACGGCCACCTTCATGATCATGGGCGGGCTGTGCACGCGGCGCTGCCCGTTCTGCGACGTCGCGCACGGGCGGCCTGCGCCGCTCGACGAGGACGAGCCCGCACACCTTGCGGCGGCGGTCGCGGCGCTCGGCCTGCGTCATGTCGTGATCACCTCGGTCGACCGCGACGACCTGCGCGATGGCGGCGCGGCGCATTTCGCGCGTTGCATCGCCAGCGTGCGCGAGCACGTGCCGGGCATTGGCGTGGAGGTACTGACGCCGGACTTTCGCGGGCGCATCGATCGCGCGCTCGATGCGCTTGCTGTGGCGTGGCCCGACGTGTTCAATCACAACGTCGAGACCGTGCCGTCGCTCTACAGGGCAGCAAGGCCGGGCGCCGACTATCGCGGCTCGCTCGCGCTGCTCGCGCGCGCAAAGGCGGCGCATGGGTTGCTCGTCACGAAGTCGGGGTTGATGGTGGGGCTGGGCGAGACCGACGCCGAGCTTCACGCGACCATGCACGACCTGCGTGAGCACGGCGTGGACGTGCTGACGATCGGGCAGTATCTCGCGCCGTCGCGCTATCACTTGCCAGTGCGTCGCTACATGCACCCAGACGGGTTTGCAGCGCTGCACGAAGCGGGGCTCGCGATGGGGTTTAGCGAAGTGGTGGCGGGGCCGCTCGTGCGCTCCTCGTATCACGCGGCGCAAACCGTGGAGGCTGCACGGCATCGCGAATCGGCATGAAGGAATCGCTCGTTTCGCAACTAACCGCCAAGCTGGGTAGCCACCGAATTGGTTACCCGGCGCGGCTTCATGCCTCCGCGCGCAGATGCCGCGTGCTGATACGCGACAGATACGCCACGAGGCCGACGCCGGCAATCGCGAGGCTCGTTGCATTGGCGATCCAGAAGCCGCGTGCGCCGGTCGCCCAGACGGGCAGGGTGCCGAACACGTCGAAGCCGAGCGCATAGCCGCCGCCGAGGCCCACGCCCCAGAGCGCGATGGCGTAGATCACCGTGGGCACCACGGCAACCTTGTAGGCGCGCAGCGCGAAGGCCGTGGTGATCTGCAGGGCGTCGAATACGTGATAGAGCGTGACGATCGCCAGGAGCGGCATCGCCGCCACGGCGACGGCCGGATCGGGCGTATAGCCCTTGATCACAAGCGGCCGCAGTACGAACACGATCGCGCCATAGCAACACGCGATCGCGACCGCCGTCATCACGCCGTGCCGCGCGAGCGTGCGCGCCTCGGCGGGACGCTCGCCGCCCAGCGCCTGCGCGACCAGCGTGGAAGTCGCCACGCCGATCGAGAGCGGCGTCATGTAGAGCACCGCGCCCACGTTGCCGGCGATCTGGTGGCCCGCGAGCGTCGTCGTGCCGAGGCGTGCGATGAAGATCGCCATGAAGGTGTACGACGTCACTTCGATGAGATACGAGAGCCCCATCGGAATGCCGAGCTTGAGCAGTTCCACCTGGCGTTTCCATTCGGGCCAGCAGAAGTGCTTGAAGATCTCGAACGGCGCGAACACGTCGATGCGCGTGAGCGCGATGGCTGCGCACGCGGCAAGCGCCCAGTTGATAGAGGTACTGGCGAGCGCGCAGCCCGGGCCGCCCAGCGCGGGTACGCCCAGGCCGCCGAAAATGAGCCAGGTGTTCAACGGAATCTTGATCGCGAGCGCGGCCACCTGCAGAAACATGACGAGGCGCGGCCGGCTCACGGCATTGGCAAGCGAGCTGTAGATGCGGAACGCGAGGCTCGCGGGCAACCCGAACGAGAGCAGCCGCAGATACGCGACGGTGCGCTCGCGCAGCGCCTCGGGCGCGCGAGCGAGGTCCAGCAGCGGGCCGGGGAAGTAAAGGATCGTGAAGCCGATCACCGTGAGTACGAGCGCGAGCCAGAAGGCCTGGCGCACCTCCAGGCCGATCTCGGCGTCCTTGCGGGCGCCGTAGAGCTGCGCCGCGACGGGTTGCAGCGCCGTGAGTATCCCGGTCAGGCCGATATAGACCGAAACGTAGATCGACGAACCGAGCCCGAGCGCGGCGAGATCGAGCGCCGAATAGCGACCCACCATGGCGGTGTCGATCACGCCGAACGCGATGATCGCGAGTTGGCCAACCAGCACGGGCCAGGCGAGCGTGGCGATGCGCCGGATGTCGCCGAGGAAGGTCGTCGTCACCGTGGCCTCAGTCCGGCCGCTTGCGCCAGATGCGCTTTTTCAGAGGCGGCTGGGGACGGTCGATGCGCACGTAGAGGCGGAAGCGTTCGTCGCGGTCGGCTGCGCGGCGGCCTTCCCAGACGAGCTTCCAGGCGAAGTTCGACATCGAGCTCGGTTCGCCGTAGTCCTGCGTGTCCTGCCGCAGGATCACGTCGCAGTTGTCGTTGAACGAGAAATGCATTTTGCCGAAATACGCGAAGGTGGCGATCTGCGCGTCGCCGAGGCGCACGGGCGAAATGCATTGATAGTCGACGGGCAGGTGCACGGCGATCTGCTGCGCGACGTCCTTGTAGGTCCGGCTGTAGTTGACGACCGGCAGCCAGAGCGTCATCAGCAGCACCCACATGAGCGTGGTTCCGCCGCTCGAAAGCACGACGCTGCGCCAGAGCACCTTCGGGTGCCGCGCGACGCGCCAGTGCGCGAGCATCATCCA
Source organism: Paraburkholderia tagetis (assembly GCF_022213065.1). Lineage (GTDB taxonomy): Bacteria > Pseudomonadota > Gammaproteobacteria > Burkholderiales > Burkholderiaceae > Paraburkholderia > Paraburkholderia tagetis. Next base: position 121,641 of record NZ_JAKLJA010000006.1, on the reverse strand, counting down.
GCACACGGTGACGGCCACTGCGCACACGAACGAAAGAATCTTGAACTGCGGCACGAAGCCGGGCGCGAGGCGCGCGAGGTTGCGCGCGAGCGGCGCCGGGAAGCCGGTCATGCCGGCGAGCCAGACGAGCCACACGAAGGTGCCGAGGATCGTGAAGCTCAGCACGGCGAACCAGTCGATCGCGTTGATCGTGCCGCGCTTGAGCGTGGGCAGCGCGAAAGTTGCCAGTATCGAGAGTGCGGGGAGCACGAGCATGAAGAGCAGGTTCGACTCGTGGCTCTGCACGATCACGAGGATCAGGAGCGGCACGATGACCGAGAGCGGAATCGCGACATGCGGCGCGCGACGCAGCCCCGCCCAGCTGATCCACGCCCAGATCGCGAGCGGCCATGCCGGCCACGTGAAGAGCGGCAGGTTCTTTGCCGCGTAGCGCAGCACCGAGCCGGGCGGGCCCGCGAACGCGTTGACGCTCGCGCGCCCCCACTGGTCGAGGAACCATACGCCGTCGGTGGGGTAGAGATACAGCGTGAAGAGCGGCCAGGACAGCGAGACCACGAGCGCGACCGGCAAGCCGGCCACGAGAAGCCATCGCGAGCGCGTCTCGGGCGCGAAAGCGAGCATGACGAGCGTGCCGATGAGCAGCGCCCCCACCAGCACGGGCCCGCTCGAGAGCATCACCACGCCGAGCGCGAGCCCCCACCAGAGCGCGCCCTGAATGGGCTTGTCGATGGCGCGCACGAGGCCGTAGACCAGCATCGCGATGCCCATGAACTGCATCAGTTGCGGCGTGGTTTCGTGGCCACGCTCGGCAAGGCCGAAGCAGGCGAGCAGGATGAGCAGGGCGCCGTCGCCGAGCGTGCGGCCATAGTCGCGCGGCTCGGGTTCGCCGCCGAAGGCGTATTTGAATGGCTGCACTTCGGGGCGCCGGCCGAGCAGGTAGGCGCCGTACCAGACGAAGGCGCACGCGCAACAGAACAGTACGCCGGTGGCTATGCGCGAGGCGTTGCTGGCGTCCACCCAGGGGGCGAAGAGGCGAATGCAGATGGCGCCGAGCCAGTAGCCGAGCGGGCCGTTCGCGGTGACGTACTTGCCGACGAGGTTCGGCAGCAGCCAGTCGTGCGTCGTGCCACCCGCCATCGTCCACATCACGCCGAAGCCGGCTGCATCTTCATTCTTCCACGGGTCGCGGCCGAACAGGCCGAACGAAGCGAAGACGATACAGATGGTCAGCAGTAGCCAGCGCGGCAAGGCGCTGGTGGCGGAGGCGGTCAGGCGAATGGCAGGCTTCATGCAGTGCGAAGGAATTCGGGTAAGCGGACCGGGGCGCGGCAGTTGCCTCAGGAAACCTCAGGGAAACCGAGGCAGCCGTGCGGTTGCTGCGACACGATGATCGTGCGCCGCCGGCCGGGAGCATCCGGCATTCTAGCCGGGTGCGCCAGCGCGCGTCACGGCGCAGGCTGGATGCCAATACAAGGAAACGGATGATACAAAGCCGTCAAAAATCGGACGGCGACAGGCGCGCGCCAACCGGGGCCTGGGGGCCGACGCGCAAATACTGCGCAGGCAACAAAAAAAGGGCAGCGTATGCTGCCCTTTTTGTGCGGGACCGGCTGCGAAGCCGGCGTGCGAAGTTTGCCCGAAAGCTTACTTCGTGACCTTGCCCGTGGCGCGCGCGCCGAACTTCTTGTTGAACTTCTCGACACGGCCGGCCGTGTCCATGATCTTTTGCGTGCCCGTGTAGAACGGATGCGATTCCGACGACACTTCGATCTTCGCGAGCGGGTAGGTCTTGCCGTTGAATTCGGCGGTTTCGCGCGTCTGGATCGTCGAGCGGGTCACGAACTTGAAGTCGTTCGAAACGTCGATGAACAGGACTTCGCGGTAATTCGGGTGAATGCCTTCTTTCATGGTTTTTCCTTAAATCTGGCGGTAGCCAACCCGCGTGCCTTCGGCATGAAGGTCATTTCGGCGCGAGCCACTTGCCCAAGGTCGAAAAACGGCGATTATGCCAGAAAATCAGCCGGTTGGCGAATTTTCGCTGCCTCGCGTGGCGGGTTCACGCGGGCGGGGCGGCGAGTGCGGCCAGCGCTCCCACTTTGGCCGGATCCTGCCGGTAATAGCACGCGAGTAGCCGGTAGAGCTCGGGATACTCAGCCTCGAACGCCTTGGGCCTGACGAACAGCGCCTCGCTGCATACGGCGAAGAATTCCGATGGATGGTCGGCGGCATAGGGATCGATCAGCGAGTCTTGCTCGAAGCGCGACCAGCGGCGCTCGGGCACGGCATCCACCTTGTCGCAGAACTGGTCATAGGCGTTGTCGAACACGTCGGCCCAGGCCTGCGCATCGAACGGCGCATGCCAGCGGCGAAAAAGGGGCGGATGGCCATCGGCTTCGCCGTTGAGCATGTCGATCTTGTGCGCGAACTCGTGAATCACGACGTTGTAGGCGTCGCTGCCGTCGGTCATCTGCGCGTCTTCCCACGAGAGGATCACGGGTCCGCCTTCCCACGCTTCGCCGCTCGCGTCGTGCTCGACTTCGTGTATCACGCCGTCCTCGTCCTCGACAGTCTTGCGGATCACGAATTCGCCGGGGTAGACGGTGACGCCGACCCAGCCCTTGTACAAATCGAGGGAAAGATTGAGCACCGGCAGCGACGCTTGCGCCGCGATCGCCACCGCGATCTGGTCGGTGAGCTCGAGCTCGTGCGCCGTGGAAAATTCCTTTTGCGCGAGAAAGAGGCTCGTGAGCTCGCGCAGGCGTGCGAGGCCGGCGGCGTCGAGGTGCGCGAGGAACGGCAGGCCGGCGAGCGTCGCCTGCCAGAGCGCATCGTCGATCGCATGGGTGCGCAGTGCCTTTTCGCGCCGGCGTGTGCCGAGCCAGTGGGTCAGTTTCGAAAGCATCGCTCAATTGCGTCGTTGTTACGTCTCTATAGGGGCGTCGTCGAGCGCGCTCAGGCGCGCTGCGGCTCAGTCGATCTGCTTTTGCCACGCGGCGAAAATCCCGCCGCAAACGGCCACGCCGATCAGGAAATAGAACCCGTCGAGCGAGCTCAGAAAGCTCGCCTGCTGCGCGACCATTCGGCTTATCTGCACGAGTGCGAGCCCGTGCGCCTCGCCAGGCGAGCGGCCGAGCGCCTCGAAGGCGTGCGTGAGCGTGGCGTAAGTGCCCTGGAAGATCGGGTTGAACGGACTCGCGAATTCCGCGAGCCGCGTCTGGTGCAGCGCCAGCCTGTGCTGCTCGACGATAATAATCGTTGCGGTCGCGAACGATATCGTCAGCTGACGGACGACGTTTTTCAAGCGATATCCGTGCGTGAACTCCTCGATAGCGAAAATGCGGAACGTGAGGTTCGCCACCGGCAACACGATGAAGAGGAGCAGGAGGCCGCGCAGCAGCAGCGGGAAAATGAGCCAGCTCTCGCTGGTGCCGGGCGTGAGGCGCGTCATCCAGAACGAGACGAATGCCGCGAGTACGAAGCCCGGCACGATGATCCACTTTTTGTGCGTGATGAACTTCGAGTAACGGAAATAGAAGAACATCGCCGAAGCCGAAATCAGCGAAGTCATGCCGGTGAGGCGCCCCGCGTTCTCCACGGGATAGTTTAGCCCGCCTTCGAGAAAACGCGAGACCAGATAGCTGAGCGCCGTGCTCTGATAGTAATAGATCATGTAGAGCAGCAGCCCCACGCGAAATGGCTTTTCTCGCAACGCGTGCAGTCGCATGAGCGGCTTGGGATGATGCCACTGGTGCCAGACGAACCACGCGAGCGCCGCCATGCCGCCCGCGCTCAGCAAGATGGTGCCGGGCGAGGTGCTGAAGAGCGCGAAGCGCACCTGCTGCATGGCGATCTGGAGCGCACCTTGCGCGAGCGCAAAGATGATGTAGGGCCAGAAATGCGAGTCGCCGCGTTCTTCGGGCAGCACGTGGCCGGCATTGGGCAACGCGAGCAGGGCGAGTGCCGCATAGAGCACGCCCGCGGGCGCCGAAAACGCGAAGAGGGCGCGCCAGTCGAAATGCGAGACGAGAAAGCCGCCCGCCAGCGGCGCGAGTGCGCTGGAGAGCACGATCAGGATCAGGAACGCGCGCGTCGCCACGGGGCGTTGCTGCGGCGTGAAGGAAATCTGGATGAGGATGCGGCAGGTGCCCATCATCGGGCCAATGAAATAGCCCTGGAAACCGCGCGCGAAGGCGAGTTCGATCGACGATTCGCAGAGCGCCGCCGCCACCGCGCCTGCCGAGTAGAGCAGCAGGCAGCCGCCCACGTAGCGGCGGTAGCCGATGCGCTCGACCCACCATTGCTGCTGCAGGATGCCGAGCACGGCGCACACGGCGTAGGCGCTCGATGCCCAGACGAGCTCGTCGGGCGACGCATTGATGCCTCCGGCGATGTAGCTCGTGAAGAACGAAAAAATGGCGTTGTCGTAATAGTCGAGGCCGGTCGCGAGCGCGAGCACCCATGGGAAAAAGTCGCCTCGCAGGCGTGTCGCACCAAGGATCGGCCCGCGGGTGGGGACGCTGCTCATTCGCGGGCGCTCCCACGCTCGTGCTTACCCGCGCTTTCGCCTTCATCGCCGGTCTCGACGCGGCCGGCAGTGGGCGGGATGCCGCCAGCATCGCCACTGCGCTTGCCGCTTTTCGTGCTCGCGTGCGAGGTCGCGCCTGCGTGCGAGTCTCGCGATGCGGTGACCTTCGCCGCCTCTTTGCGCCGACGCGTAGCGGCAAGCCGTGCGTCGATCAGTGTTTCCGATGGCACGCCAGCAAGGCGCTGCCGGAGATAGTCGAGGTCGTCGGCGAGTTCGGTGCGGACCGTTTGTGCCTCCTTCAGCTCGCGGCGTACCGCGGCGATGCGTGCGTCGAGCGTGTCGATCTGCTGCGCGAGCGCGTCGGCGATCTGCTGCAGCGAGTCCTGCGAATAGCGCCGGCGGCCGTCGCCGAGCGATTCGAGCGGGCGCTTGAGCATCTCGGTAATGCCGTGCAGCGAGAAACCGAGCGCGCGTAGCCGCAGGATGCGGGCAAATTGCTCGAGGTCGTGTTCGTCGTAGAGGCGGTAGCGGCCTTCGCTGCGCGTGGGCGTGACGAGACCGCGTTCCTCGTAATACTTGAGCGTGCGCGGCGTGACGTTGAGCCGCTGGGCGGCGTCGCGCACCGTCAGTAGCGCGCTGGAGTCCCTGGACATCGGTGGGCAGCCGCGTGCGCGGCGGTGAAGACAACGGTCGGATTATAGTTCAACGTGAACGTTCACGTACAGGTTGTGGATCTGATGGAGTGCGACGGAACTGGACCGGAATGGCAAGCCAGAAATGAAAAACGCCCGCGTGAGCGGGCGTTTGCGGGACTTCAAGCGAACCATTCGGGCGAGGCTTTAGCCGCCGCGACGCATCATGTCGAAGAACTCGGAGTTGTTCTTCGTTTGACGGATCTTGTCGAGCAGGAATTCCATGGCCTCGACCTCGTCCATATCGTGGATGAACTTGCGCAGCACCCAGATCTTCTGGAGGATGTCCGGCTTGATCAGCAGCTCTTCGCGGCGCGTGCCCGACTTGTTCAGGTTGATCGACGGATAGACGCGCTTTTCCGCGAGGCGGCGCTCGAGGTGCACTTCCATGTTGCCGGTGCCCTTGAACTCTTCGTAGATCACGTCGTCCATGCGGCTGCCGGTTTCGATCAGTGCGGTGCCGATGATGGTGAGCGAGCCGCCTTCTTCGATATTGCGAGCCGCGCCGAAGAAGCGCTTCGGACGTTGCAGCGCGTTGGCGTCCACACCGCCGGTCAGCACCTTGCCCGATGCGGGAACAACGGTGTTGTACGCGCGAGCAAGACGCGTGATGGAGTCGAGCAGAATCACGACGTCGTGCTTCATTTCGACGAGGCGCTTGGCCTTCTCAATCACCATTTCCGCCACTTGCACGTGACGCGCGGCCGGTTCGTCGAAGGTCGAGGCGATCACTTCGCCCGCCACCGAGCGCTGCATTTCGGTCACTTCTTCAGGACGCTCGTCAATCAGCAGCACGAACAGGATCACGTCGGGGTGATTCTGCTTGATGGCGTGCGCGATGTGCTGAAGCATCACGGTCTTACCGGACTTGGGCGAGGCGACCAGCAGGCCACGCTGACCCTTGCCGATGGGCGCGATCATGTCGATGATGCGGCCCGTCACGTTCTCCTCACCACGCATTTCGCGCTCGAGCAGCAGCACCTTGTTCGGGTGCAGCGGCGTGAGGTTCTCGAACATGATCTTGTGCTTCGAGGCCTCGGGCGGCTGGCCATTGACCTTGTCCACCTTCACGAGCGCGAAATAGCGCTCGCCGTCCTTCGGCGTGCGCACTTCGCCTTCGATCGTGTCGCCGGTGTGCAGGTTGAAGCGGCGGATCTGCGACGGGCTGATGTAGATGTCGTCCGTGCTCGCGAGATACGAGGTTTCCGGCGAGCGCAGGAAGCCAAAGCCGTCCGGCAGCACTTCGAGCGTGCCGTCGCCGAAGATCGTTTCGCCCGTCTTGGCGCGCTTTTTGAGAATCGCGAACATCAGTTCCTGCTTGCGCAGGCGGTTCGCATTTTCGATCTCGAGGCCATTGGCCATCTCGATCAATTCGGACACGTGCAGAGACTTGAGCTCGGAAAGATGCATACGGAGAACCCGTCGGGGAGGATGCGACGAAAAGAAGTCTGGGGGAAAAGAAGCGAGCGGAACCGCTCAAGGACTTTTGCTTGAAACTTGCTTGAAACTTATATAAGGGCGCCGGGTAGACGCTTTATGAATTCTAGCATAGCACACGCCGGAAGCCGCCAGTGGAGCCCGGCGGCAAGTTTCGGCATGTTTTTGCGGTGCGTGTTGTCGGTGGACAACACGCACCTTTATTCGCCCGCCGATTCGCTGTTTGCTGCTGCTGGCTTGTGCCAGTCGGTCCGGATTCGAACGGTCCGATTCGCGCGGCGGGGGAGCGCCTTTTTACAGGTGGCTATCCAGGAACGCGGTGAGCTGCGACTTCGAGAGCGCGCCGACCTTTTGCGCCGCGACGGCGCCGTTCTTGAAGAGGATCAGCGTCGGGATGCCGCGCACGCCGAATTTCACCGGCGTCGACTGATGCTCGTCAACGTTGATCTTTGCAACCTGGAGGCGATCGCCATAGTCCTTCGCGACTTCGTCGAGAATCGGCGCGATCATCTTGCAGGGGCCGCACCACTCGGCCCAGAAGTCCAGCAGCACGGGCTTGTCGGATTTCACTACGTCCTGTTCGAACGATGCGTCGCTGATGTGCTTGATTTGTTCGCTCATTGTATGAATACCTCTTTCGGATCGAGGCTGATTGAATTGCTCGCCACGATACACCAAAACTCAAAATATATCCGGGGATGCCAAGGCCTGGCTGATCCGGAGCGGATCCGGTCGCCGAGGCTGCCCTGGCAACAGTCGACGCCAGTGTAGCCTAAATCCCTATGCGTTGCCGACGGTGATAGTACGCATATCGGAAGCAGGGTTTCCCGGCAATTCCCGGTGCATTTCCCGCCGTTTTCCACTCGCTTGCCATCAGTTTGCCACCCGGATCGCATGTACCTCCTGACGCTGTCCGCCGTTTCGCGAACGTTAAAATTATTGCCGCCAACGGCCTCAGCTATACATACGTCACGGTAGCGAGCCGATATGGAGATGCCACGCGCGTTTGCAAGAGCGCGTATGCATGCGTCGCACCGTTCTGCGTCTGTCGTCCGGTCTCTTCTCACGTCTCATCTCGCGGTGATGGCCCGAGGACTGTTTGAAGACTTTTGCGATGCGGCATTCGCAATGTGGCGTAACCGATGTTAGAATGCGCCGTGACGGGCCTCCTCGCATGGAGGGGCGGTCAACCTGGTCAGGTCGGGAACGAAGCAGCCACAGCCGTTTTCCGCCAGTGCCGAGGGTCAGGCTCGTCACCTTCACTTTTCTTCCGCGCTGTTTTCTTCCCTCTCGTTTTTCTCCCGCATTTCATATTCCTCGCTGAGCGTACAGTTCTCGCGTGTCGCGCGATTTTTCGTCGCGTCGGCTTTCGGCATTTGTCCGCGCTTTGCGCGTATGCGGATCGCGTGCGGCGCGCGCGATGTCCCGTAGCGATGCCGTGACAGGCAGCCCGACGCGCCCGCCCGCAGGGCTGCCCGGCGCTTTTCGATTCATCGGAGCGCGCGGGCGTTGCTGATACAATTTCCGGATGACCTATCAAGTTCTCGCACGCAAGTGGCGACCGAAGGATTTTGCTTCGCTCGTCGGACAGGAGCACGTGGTGCGCGCGCTCACGCATGCGCTCGACGGCGGGCGCCTCCATCACGCGTACCTCTTCACGGGCACGCGCGGCGTGGGCAAGACGACGCTCTCGCGCATCTTCGCCAAGGCGCTCAATTGTGAGACCGGTGTGACGTCCACGCCGTGCGGCGTCTGTCGTGCGTGCAGGGAAATCGACGAAGGCCGCTTCGTCGACTATGTCGAGATGGACGCGGCGAGTAATCGTGGCGTCGACGAAATGGCCGCGCTGCTCGAGCGCGCGGTCTATGCGCCGGTGGATGCGCGCTTCAAGGTCTATATGATCGACGAAGTGCACATGCTCACGAACCACGCCTTCAACGCGATGCTGAAGACGTTGGAGGAGCCGCCGCCGCATGTGAAGTTCATCCTCGCGACCACCGATCCGCAGAAGATTCCGGTCACGGTGCTCTCGCGCTGCCTGCAGTTCAATCTGAAGCAGATGCCGGCCGCGAACATCGTCGAGCATCTCTCGCATATTCTCGGCGAAGAGAAGGTCGAGTTCGAGCCGCAAGCGCTGCGCCTGCTCGCGCGAGCCGCGGACGGCTCGATGCGCGACGCGCTCTCGCTTACCGACCAGGCCATCGCCTATTCGGCCAATCAGGTGACGGAAGAGGCCGTGCGGGGCATGCTCGGCGCGCTCGACCAGAGCTATCTGATTCGCCTGATCGACGCGCTGGTCGCCGGCGACGGCGCGCAAGTGCTCGCGATCGCCGACGAAATGTCGCTGCGCAGCCTGTCGTTCTCGACCGCGCTGCAAGATCTCGCGAGCTTGTTCCATCGCGTGGCGTGGGCGCAGTTCGCGCCGGCTTCGGTGCTCGACGAATGGCCCGAGGCCGACGATCTGCGCCGCTTCGCCGATCTGTTGAGCGCGGAGCAGGTCCAGCTTTTCTATCAGATTGCGACGCTCGGGCGCAGCGAGCTCGGGCTCGCACCCGACGAATACGCAGGCTTCACCATGACGCTGCTGCGCATGCTGGCGTTCGAGCCTTCGGTAAGCGCGGGCAGCGCCGGCAGCGCGCCGGCTTCGAAGCCGGCCGCGGCGGGCACCGGCGTGCGTGCGGCTGCACCGGCGATAGCTTCGGCGGCAGGCGTTGCATCGGCCGGGCGTGCGGTTGCTCAGCCGGAGGTGGCCAAGCCGAAGCCCGTTGCGCCGCGCGCCGAACAGACGCAGGCCGGACAGACGCAGACCGAAGCCGCGAGCGTGCCGCTTCGTGTCGCTTTGGCTGAGGACGCGAAGCAGGGCGACTCATCGCAGCGCGCCGATGATGCGCATGCCACGCCCGCTAGCGTGCGAGCAACCGTTGAAACTGTGCCGACCAGCGTCGTGGAAGCCGCGCCCGTTGCGCAAGCGCGTGTCGTGCCGCCTTGGGAAGACGAAGCCACTGCCACATCGGGCGACGATGCCAAGTCTGAAGTGCAGGCCGAAGCGCAAGCCGCACCCGCACCGGCTGCTGCACCTGCCATTGAGGCGCCGGCAGCACCCGCACTACAGCATACGTCGCAGCCCGCGTCGCAGCCCATGTCGCAGCCCGGGATGCGTGAGCCACAGGAGGCGCCCGCCGCTGCTGCGTCTTCGGCGCGCGGTGGGGCGAGCGCGGCGCTCGACGTGCTGCGCAGCAAGGGCCTGCGCGGCTCGCCGGACCGTGGCTCCCGGCCGGCGGCCAACGCCGCGACGCCTTCGGCCGCTCCGAAAGCCGCCGCGCCGCGCGCGGAGGTAAAGGTGCCGACGCCCGATCCCGCGCGTCGCGCCGCAGCCGCGCAGGAAGCACAGGCACGCCGGCCCGCGCGGGAATCGCGGGAATCGAACCTGCAGCAAGAGGCATCGGGCGCGCCGCCGTGGGACGACATCCCGCCCGACGATTACATGCCGCTCAGTGCCGACGATGCTTATTTCTCGACACCCGACGACGGCTTCGCGCCCGCTTATGAGAGCGAGTCCGCCGCTCCGCGCGCGGCCGCACCCGCCGCAAATTCCGCGGCTGTGGTCGACGTGAGCAAGCTGCCGCCGGGCATCCCGCTCGATGCTATCGGTTTCACAGGCGACTGGCCGGCGCTTGCTGCCACGCTGCCGCTCAAGGGCATCTCGTATCAACTCGCGTTCAATAGCGAGCTCACCGCGCTCGAAGGCGGCGTGCTCAAGCTCAGCGTGCCGGTACCGCAGTACGCAGAGGCCTCGCAGGTCGCCAAGCTCAAGACGGCGCTGGCCGAAAGCCTCGGCAAGCCCGTGGAAGTCGACGTCACAGTCGGTCCCGCGCGCCGCACGGCGGCTGCGCTCGATGCCGCTGTGCGCGCCGAGCGCCAGCGCGATGCCGAGCGCGAGATTGGCGCCGATCCTTTCGTGCAGCAACTGATTCGCGACTTCGGCGCGAGCATCGTGCCGGGCTCGATCCGGCCGATCGCGCCCGAGGCCGCGGCGGGCGGTAGTCAGACCGCCCATTGAATTGCGCCGCGCGGCGCTCCGGGCACCGCGCGTGCGAAACGCATCACCTACGAATCACACATGATCCAGAAGGAGCAGTGAAATGTTGAAAGGTCAACTCGGCGGGCTCATGAAGCAAGCCCAGCAGATGCAGGAAAACATGAAGAAGATGCAGGAGCAGCTTGCCCAGATTGAAGTCGAAGGGCAGGCGGGCGCCGGTCTCGTCAAGGTCACGATGACGTGTCGCAACGACGTACGCCGTGTGTCGATCGATCCGAGCCTGCTCGCCGACGACAAGGACATGCTCGAAGACCTCGTCGCGGCTGCGTTCAACGACGCCGTGCGCAAGGCCGAGGCCACGTCGCAGGAGAAGATGAGCGGCATGACCGCCGGTCTGCCGCTGCCGCCGGGCTTCAAGATGCCGTTTTAAAGCAGGCGCACCGCGCGGCCCGGCGGCTGCGCGCAGCTTCGTGCGCGCCGGCCTCCACGGCCGCCGCGCATGTATCCGATGTCGAGCGTGCCTGAGCGCGTGCCGCTTGCGCGCGCGTGTATTCGCTACATGCGGCTACATTTGACCAAATTCGGCCAGACTCGGCTGTATCCGGCCGCGCTCGATCATGCATTGCCACGCTGAATCCGCATGAAACAACCTTCCGCCCTGGCGGCGCTCATCGAAGCGCTGCGCGTGTTGCCCGGTGTCGGGCCGAAGTCGGCGCAGCGCATGGCCTATCACCTGATGCAGCACGACCGCGACGGCGCTGAAAAGCTCGGCCGTGCGCTGCTGTTCGCGACGGACCATCTGAAGCATTGCGAGAAGTGCAACACCTTCACCGAAGCTCAGGTATGCGAAACATGTCTCGACGAAGAGCGCGATCCCACGCTCCTGTGTGTCGTGGAGACGCCCGCTGACCAGATCATGCTCGAGCAGACCATGACTTATCGCGGGCTGTATTTCGTGCTGATGGGCCATCTGAGTCCACTCGACGGCATCGGCCCGAAAGAGATTCATTTCGATCGCCTCGTGAAGCGCGCCACAGATGGTGTCGTCAAGGAAGTTGTGCTGGCAACCAATTTCACGAATGAAGGCGAGGCGACCGCGCATTATCTCGGCCAGACGCTCAAGGCTCGCGGTCTGAGCGTCACGCGCCTGGCGCGCGGCGTGCCGGTGGGCGGCGAGCTGGAGTATGTCGACGCGGGCACCATCGCGCGCGCAATGCTCGACCGGCGCTCGATGTAGCGCCGATGTAGCGCCGCACTGCCTGGTGGCGCCGAGCCTGGCCGCCCGATAGCGGCGCGCAGGACGCGCACCACGGCGAGCAGCTTCGAAGAACATGAAAGGAGACCCATGAACGCAGCCCCTTTCCCTGAACCCGGCAAGCAAAGCGGAATGGCAAACGCAAAGGCAAACGAAAAAGCAAACGCAAAGGCAAGCGCAACGACGAACCAGGCCGCGAACCACGCGGCCGGCAGCGAAAAGGCCGCTGGTCCGCTCGCCGGCGTGAAAGTGCTCGAGCTCGGCACGCTGATCGCGGGTCCGTTCGCTGCGCGCTTTCTCGGCGAATTCGGCGCCGAGGTCATCAAGATCGAAGACCCCAAGGGCGGCGATCCGCTGCGCAAGTGGCGCAAGCTCCACCCGGAAGTGGGCGGCACTTCGCTCTGGTGGGCGGTGCAGGCGCGCAACAAGAAGTCGGTGACGATCAATCTCAAAGCCGAAGAGGGCAAGGAGATCGTGCGCCGACTTGCGAAAGAAGCCGACATCGTCATCGAGAACTTCCGGCCCGGCCTGCTCGAAAAGCTCGGGCTTGGCTACGACGTGCTCTCGAAGGAAAACCCGGGGCTCGTGATGGTGCGGCTCTCGGGGTACGGCCAGACCGGCCCGTATCGCGACCGTCCGGGCTTCGGCGCCATTGCCGAGTCGATGGGCGGCCTGCGCCATATCACCGGCTATCCCGAACTGCCGCCGCCGCGCATCGGCATCTCGATCGGCGATTCGATCGCGGCGCTGCATGGCGTGATCGGGGCGATGATGGCGCTCCATCATCGCAACATGAACGGCGGCAGCGGCCAGATCGTCGATGTTGCGCTCTACGAGGCCGTGTTCAACATGATGGAGAGCGTGGTGCCCGAGTACGGCGTGTACGGCATGGTGCGCGAGCGCACCGGCGCCTCGCTGCCGGGGATCGTGCCGTCGAATACGTATCCGTGCCGTGACGGGAGCATCGTGATCGGCGGCAATAGCGATCCGATCTTCAAGCGCCTCATGACGGCGATCGCGCGCGACGACCTCGCCAACGATCCCGGCCTCGCGCACAACGACGGCCGCGTGCCGCGTACCGAGGAGATCGACGGCGCCATCGCGGCGTGGCTCGCGACGCGCACCATCGACGAGGCGCTCGACGTGCTCAACGCCGCCGATGTGCCCGTGGGCCGCATTTACTCGGTGGCCGACATGTTCACCGATCCGCAGTTCGCGGCGCGCCAGATGATCCAGCAGTTCCGCTGGCAGAAGAAGGACGCGCAGGAGGGCGAGGGCGTCGATATCGCGCTGCCCGCGGTCACGCCCAAGCTCTCGGCGACGCCCGGCGACACGCGCTGGCTCGGCCCCGAACTGGGCGAGCATACCGACGAAGTCTTGCGCTCGCTCGGTTACGATGCGCAACGCATCGCACAGTTGCACGCGCAACAAATCGTCTAGCTGCACACGTATTGTTGCGGCGCTGAAAATGTGAAAAGGCTCGCGGTGCGCGAGCCTTTTTCTCGTTTTCAAGCGCAAAGGTTTACGAGCATAGAGCGGCGGCTTGCCGCTCAGGGCTCGATCACGATCTTGCCCGTGACCTTACGCGAGGCCATGTCCTTGAGCGCCTGCGCGGTGTCGGCTAGCTTGTAGCGCTTCGAGACATAGGGCTTGAGCTTGCCTTCGCCAATCCAGCCCACCATCTGCGCGAAGGCCGCCGCGTTGTGCTGCGGCTCGCGGCGTGCGAAGTCGCCCCAGAATACGCCGACGATGCTCGCGCCCTTGAGCAGCGCGAGGTTCAGCGGCAGCTTCGGAATCTCGCCGTTGGCGAAGCCGACCACGAGATAGCGGCCGCGCCAGCCGATGCTGCGAAATGCCGGCTCGGCATAGACGCCGCCGACCGGGTCGTAGATCACATCGGGGCCCTTGCCGTCGGTGAGCGCCTTGACGCGCTCGCGCAGGTCCTCGGTGCTGTAATTGATGGTGGCGTCGGCGCCGAAGCGGAGGCAGACCTCGAGCTTCTCGTCGCTCGATGCCGCGGCGATCACGCGTGCGCCGAGCACCTTGCCGATCTCCACCGCGGCCAGACCCACGCCGCCCGCCGCGCCGAGCACGAGCATCGTTTCGCCGGCACGCAGCGCGGCGCGGTCGACCACGGCGTGATGCGAGGTGCCGTAAGCGAGCGTGAAGGCGGCCGAAGTGGCGAAGTCGGCGCCTTCGGGCAGCGGCACGCACGCAGAGGCATCGGCAAGCGCCTGCTCCGCAAATCCGCCGTTACCCACGTAGGCGACCACGCGCGTGCCGGGCGCAAGCTTCACGCCCTCGCCAGCGGCGCGCACGATGCCCGCGACTTCGGCGCCGGGCGTGAAAGGTAGCGGCGGCTTGACCTGATACTTGTTCTCGATGATCAGGACGTCCGGGAAATTGACCGCGGCCGCCTTCACGTCGATCACCACCTGGCCCGCGCCCGGCACGAGCGCGGGCAGGTCTTCGAGAGTGAGCGTTTCGGGCGGGCCGTACTGGTTGCAGCGGATTGCGCGCATCGTGTCTCCTGTCTTCCGGGCAGATTCCGGATAGGGGTAGGTCGGTTATGGGCCTGGCTCAGCGTCACAGTGTACGGCAATCCGGCGATATACGAACGACCGTGCGTTTAGTATTTCGGGAAGGCTCGGATCAAGTGCGGGTCTCGCGCGAGAAGGCGGAAAGGGCACGAAACGTCCGCTAAAAGCATGGGCCAAAAGCGCCGAGAGCGAGATTTCCGGCGCACGCCGGAATGCGTCACGGATGGGGTCGTGCGGGGACGCGCGCGGCGGCGCGGCGCATACCGGTCTGTCGTTCGCCTGCCTTCTTTCCTCGGTTACAATCGGCGGATGCGAATCCTGATCAGCAACGACGACGGTTATCTCGCGCCCGGCCTGGCCGCGCTCTACGAAGCGCTCAAGCCGCTTGGCGAGGTCACGGTAATGGCGCCCGAGCAGAACTGCAGCGCCGCTTCGAACTCGCTTACGCTGTGGCGCCCGCTCTCGGTGCTGCGCTCGGCGAGCACGGGCTTCTACTACGTCAACGGCACGCCCACCGATTCGGTGCATATCGCGCTCACGGGCATGCTCGATCAGAAGCCCGATCTCGTGGTGTCCGGCATCAACAACGGTCAGAACATGGGTGAGGACACGCTGTATTCGGGCACGGTCGCAGCAGCTACCGAAGGCATCATGTTCGGCGTGCCGGCCATTGCATTCTCGCTCGTCGACAAAGACTGGGTACACCTCGACTCCGCCGCGCGCGTGGCGGCTGACGTCGTTGCGCATTATCTTGCGCATCCGCTGCCGGGCAACCCGCTGCTGAACGTCAACATTCCGAATCTGCCGTACGACGAACTCGGCGAATGGCGCGTCACGCGTCTGGGCAAACGCCATCCCTCGCAACCCGTGATCCGCGAGACCAATCCGCGCGGCGAGCCGATCTACTGGATCGGCCCCGCCGGCCACGCGCGCGACGCGAGCGAGGGCACGGATTTTCATGCGGTGTTGCACGGTCACGTGTCGATTACGCCGCTGCAACTCGACCTGACGCATACGCAGATGTTGCCAGCGACGCACGATTGGTTGCGTCAGGGCGGCAGCGCTTCATGACGGGCGAACGCACGAAGCGTTTTCCGCTCGGCCTCGCGGATCTCGTACGCGAACCGCGGCGCCATGACGGCCAGGATCGCCACGACGGACGTCCGGGCGAGGCGCGCACGCCGCTCGGGCGCGCAGGCCAGCCAGGTGTATCGAAGCCGGCGGTCAAGCCCATAGCGAAAGCTGCACCGGCGAAAAGCGCGGGCATGAAGGCGGTGGCTGGCGCGCACAGCGCGGGCAGCATTCAACCCGCCAAAGCGCCTGGCGCGCTGCACACTGCGGCGTCGCCCGCGCGCAAGCCCGATGTGCGCCGCAACGAACCGGGGCTGCGCTCCGCATCGTCTTTTTTTGCTGCTACAACGTTAGCGCCCAAAAGCGCTCAGGCGCGGCCCGCAGCGAACGCGCGCACGGGCGTTGCGCCCAGTGCGGGCGCACCAGGCGTCGCGCTGAACGGCGCGCATGCGCTGACCTCGGAACGGGTTCGCGAGCGCATGGTCGAACGCCTGCGTGCGAATGGCATTTCAGATCCGCGTGTGCTCCAGGCGCTCGCGGGCGTGCCGCGCCACATGTTCGTCGACCCGGGCCTCGCGACTCAGGCCTACGAAGATGCGGCGTTGCCGATTGGCCATCACCAGACCATCTCGAAGCCCTCGGTCGTTGCCCGCATGCTCGAACTCGCGGGTGCGGGCCGCAACCTCGAGCGCGTGCTCGAAATCGGCACGGGCTGCGGCTATCAGGCCGCCGTGCTGAGCCGGATTGCACGCGACGTGTATTCGATTGAACGCATCAAGCCGTTATACGAGCGCGCAAAGACGAACCTGCGCCCGCTGCGCATCCCGAACATCCGCTTGCATTACGGCGACGGACGGCTCGGCTTGCCGTCGGCGGCGCCGTTCGACGCGATCGTGATCGCCGCCGCCGGCTTCGACGTACCGCAGGCGCTGCTCGAACAACTCGCCATCGGCGGACGGCTCGTCGCCCCGGTCGCGGAGCAGGACGAGGCGACCCAGGTGCTCACGCTTGTGGAGCGCACGGGGCCTGCGCAGTGGCGGGAGTCGCGGCTTGATCGCGTTTTCTTTGTCCCCTTAAAATCCGGAGTTATTTGAAACCGATGAGTATGTTGCGCGCGATGCAAAGAAAACGCTTGAATATCGACCTGACTGCGGCCCGTAATGGTGCCTCGGTTATCGCGCTCTGCCTGCTGACGGCCTGTGCGACGCGTCTCGACAACGCACCTGTCGTCGACCGCACCGCGCCGCTCGGGACGGTGGGCGCACAGCCGGCGGTGCCGCTCGGACCGCCGCCTCCGGGATACTACCGGGTGAAGCCGGGCGACACTCTCTATAGGATTGCGCTCGAAAACGGTCAGAGCTTCCGCGATATCGCCGCGTGGAACAATCTCACCAATCCGAATCAGATTGAGGTGGATCAGTTGCTGCGCGTCGTGCCGCCGGGCGCGAGCAATGCTACTGCCGGTACGCCGGGCGTCGTTCCCGCGCCAGGCGCAGCGCCGGGCGCGCAGGCCGCGATGCCGCCGATATACGGCTCGGGAGCGGCAACACCGCCAGCGGCCACCGTGCCGCCGCAGGCGAGCGGTGGTGACATGGCCGCGGCGCCTGGCAGTCTCGCGCTTGCGTGGCCGGTACGTGGTCCGGTGCTCAACCGCTTCGACGACTCGAAGAACAAGGGCATCAATATCGGCGGTGCCGCTGGTGAACCGGTCAAGGCGGCTGCGGAAGGGCGGGTGGTTTATTCCGGAAATGGGCTGCGCGGTTACGGCAATCTCATTATCATCAAGCATGACGCGACGTTTTTGACAGCGTATGCACACAACCGGACTTTGATGGTAAAAGAAGGAGATGCGGTCACGAAGGGTCAGAAAATCGCCGAGATGGGTAATACTGATTCTGACCGCGTGATGCTGCATTTCGAAGTACGCCGCCAGGGCAAGCCCGTCGACCCACTGAAGTATTTGCCGCCGCAATAATGCGAGCCGACTATGCCGAAATCGAAGCGCCGTCTGCAGCAGTCCGAGTCTGACAGTCAAGCCGCCCAGGTTTCGGTGGAGGACAGCGCTCGGCAGGGCGACGACGAAGAGCTCGAGAACGCACGCGAGCTCGACGAGCGGGAATCCGAGTCCGCGTCCGAAGAGGGCGGCCGCGAAAACGAGGAGGCCGCGGAGGCGCCGTCCGATGCGGACGACTTCCGCGCAATCCTGCAGGCCGAGCTCACGGC
Organism: Paraburkholderia tagetis; assembly: GCF_022213065.1. Classification (GTDB taxonomy): domain Bacteria; phylum Pseudomonadota; class Gammaproteobacteria; order Burkholderiales; family Burkholderiaceae; genus Paraburkholderia; species Paraburkholderia tagetis. The sequence continues at coordinate 103,859 of NZ_JAKLJA010000006.1, read as the reverse complement.
CGACACCATCCAGCATTATCTGAACCGGATCAGCGTGAAGCCGCTGCTCACCGTCGAGGAAGAGCAGCGCTATTCGCGTCTGGCCAAGGCTGGCGAATTCGAGGCGCGGCAGGTGATGATCGAGCGCAATCTGCGCCTCGTCGTCAGCATTGCAAAGGGCTATCTGAACCGTGGCGTGCCGCTGCTCGATTTGATTGAAGAGGGCAACCTCGGCCTGATGCACGCGATCGAGAAGTTCGATCCCACGCGCGGTTTCCGCTTTTCGACCTATGCCACCTGGTGGATCCGCCAGAGCATCGAGCGCGCGATCATGAACCAGGCGCGCACGGTGCGCCTGCCGGTGCACGTGATCCGCGAACTCAACCAGGTGCTGCGCGCCAAACGCCATCTGGAGAAGAATTCGCTGAACGCCGATTCCGCGTCCGACCGGCGCGACGCGAGCATCGACGACATCGCCTATCTCACGGGCAAGACCACCGAGGAAGTCACCGACATCCTCGCGCTCAACGAGCACACCGCCTCGCTCGATGCGCCGCTCGATCTCGATCCGGCGAGCAGTCTGCTTGATCTGCTGTCCGACGACCAGAGCCAGTCGCCCGATGCCGAAGTGCAGCATCGCGAACTGGAAACGCTCACGCGCGCCTGGCTCGGCAGGCTCTCGGACAAGCATCGCCATGTCATCGAACGGCGCTTCGGACTGAACCATATCGAGCCCGCCACGCTCGAAGAGCTGGCCGACGAAATGGGCCTCACCCGCGAGCGCGTGCGGCAGATCCAGCAGGAAGCGCTGGTGCGCCTCAAGCGCTTTTTCGCCTCGAACGGCGTGCGCAAGGACGCTGTTCTATAAAACCTCGCTGCTCACCTCGCAGTTCAACCTGAATGACAGTTCCTGTACTCGTATTCGACATCGAGACGATTCCCGATGTCGACGGCATTCGCCGTCTCGAAGATCTGCCCGCTACGCTCACCGATGCCGAAGTGGCCGAGCGCGCGTTTGCCGCGCGTCGCGAGAAAACCGGCAGCGATTTCCTGCCGCATCATTTGCAGCGTGTGGCCGCGATTTCGTGCGTGTTCCGCGACGGCCAGGGTTTTCGCGTGCGCTCGCTCGGCACGCCCGAGGACGGCGAGGCGAAGCTGATCGACTCGTTCTATCGCACCATCGAGAAGTACACGCCGCAGCTCGTCTCATGGAACGGCGGTGGCTTCGATCTGCCGGCGCTGCACTATCGGGCGCTGGTGCACGGCATTCGCGCGGTGCGCTACTGGGAAATGGGCGAGGAGGACCGCGACTTCAAGTGGAACAACTACATCAGCCGCTACCACTCGCGCCACACCGATCTGATGGATGTGCTCGCGATGTATCAGCCGCGCGCCAGCGCGCCGCTCGATGCGCTCGCGAAGCTGTGCGGCTTTCCGGGCAAGCTCGGGATGGACGGTGGACAAGTGTGGACGGCGTTCCAGCAGGGCCACATCGAAGAAATTCGCAATTACTGCGAAACCGACGTGGTCAACACGTACCTGCTGTATTGCCGCTTCCAGATGATGCGCGGCGGCTTCACCGAGCGCGAATACGACGATGAGATCGAGTTGGTGAAGCAGTCGCTCGCGGCCGAGCCCGCGCAGCACTGGAAGGAATATCTGGAAGCGTTCGGCCAGTGAACATCGGGGCGGCGCCTGCTCTTGCAGGTACGCCTGGCGCCCGGCGAGCCGTCAGTCCAGCTCCATCACGACAGGCTGATGGTCGGACGCCTGGGTGATGCCGTCGATCTCGCAGCGCTTGAGCCGATTGCGCAAATCCTCGGTCACGAACACGAAGTCGCAGGTGAGCGGCCCGTCGGACCATTGCTCCGTATCGTAGACACCCGCCGTGGGTGGCGGTGTCGCGCCGGGATGGAGCGTCGTCCACGCATCGATGAACGCCGGACTGCCGGCAAGCGGCTCGAGCATGCGCGTGTAAGCGGCGCTGCCGAAAGCGCTATTGAAATCTCCTGAGACGATGGCGCTCACCGGACGCGCGCTATAGGCGAACGGCCCTTCGGCATTTTCCGCAGGGGCCGGGCGCGCCGCGTGGGCGGCAGCTTCCTGCTGCAGTTGCCGAAGCGCATCGACTTGGGCGAGCCGCTGTCGCTCGGAATAGAACTCCAGATGAGTCACGAGCACGCGCAATGCGCCTCCCGACGAGCTTGCGCCGGTCACGTCGAGCACCGCTTCGAGCGCGACGCGCTGCATCGACGGTGCGGCGGGATCGGCGGGCCAAGGCAGCAGATGGCGGAACACCTGGGCGACGGGCAGGCGTGTGGCAACCGCATTGCCGAACTGCCGGCGCGGCGCGTGTCCTGTCCGGGGCGCGGCAACCGGATCGGCATATACGTCGATACCCAGATCGGCCCCAATTGCCTCGATGACCGTGAAGCCTGGCAGAAGCGCTGCCAGCTCGGCGAACTGGTCGTCGCCGGGGCTGCCCGGCAGCGCGCGAAAGCCCCGGGTGACTTCCTGCAGGCACAGGACGTCGAAGTCTGTGAGGCGGCGCGCTTCGCGCACCGTTTGCGCGAGATCTACGGTGCCCGAGGCGTCGCGCCCCCACTGCACGTTCCAGCTAACGAGTCTCATGACTTGCTCCGACTCACGCCACGTTGAGCGGCGAATAGCGCCGGGCTCCGGGGCGGCTCCGCGAGGGGAGCAGGCCACGAGTAGGTTATCGGCGCGTTACCGCGTATTCGGATGAATGATAGGTCACGGCCGGCCCGGCTGCCGCGCGCACCTGCGCCAGGTCGCATTTCGCGCGGGCGGTCGCCGCCACGCCGCGCTGCTTGAAATACACGGCGAAGGGCACGTTTCCGTATTTGCCGAGCGCATACTGGAAGCATTCATTGCCGTTTTCGCCCAGTACGCGGTCGGGCGGGCCGATGCGCTTGACGACATCGGTTTGTGTCATGCCTTGCGTGACATAGGACATCGCCACGTCGGGCGTGGGCGTCGGCGACGAGCAGGCGCTCACACCGAGGAGGGACGCGACAAGCGTCGCATAAAGCAGTTTGTTCATTTCAAACCCGAAGATCATGATGGGTGCGCTATCTGTACGCGCGTGCAGCGAAACTTCCTATCGGACTTATCTCAAATCAACGTACCAGGGAATCCAAAGCAAATCCAAAGCATCCTGGCCGCTCGGCAGGCCATTCAATCGAACAGGAAGCGAACGACAAGGTAGAGAAGCCCGACCATCAGCAGCGGGCTGCCTACCATGATTGCGACGACGGCATACGATCGGCGTTGCGCGACGGTGCGGCGAGGCGGTGCTTCCAGAAAGGGGGCGAGCAGAATGACCGCGGCGCAAAGCATGGCCAGCGGAATCACAAAGCCGTGAGCGGAGATGAGTGTGTCCATGATGTAGGTCTCGGCCGACGTCCTCATATGGCACGTCGCGAGCAACATCGTACTGAGGGGAGCAGGCGTCGAATATCGGACTAATTGGAAAGCGCACGGGTGGAATGCGCGGGCTCCGATCGCTCGGCAAAGCGCTTGGGCGCCACCATGAACGGGCTGCACCAAGGCGCGCGTAGGGAAGCCGACGCCGAATCGACTACAATCTCGCCTTCGCCCGAAAAATTCCCCTCACTGTCTGTCAGGAACCCGCTGGTGTCTCAAGCTGCCCCCGACCCCCAAGCCGGAACTGGCCGTGCCGAAACTGGCCGTGCCGAAACTGTCATCCACGCCGAATCCGCCGCTGCGCCCACGTCTGCGCCCGCGAAAAAGCGCAGCAAGCGCGAACGCCGCGCCGAGAAGCGCGCTGCCATGGAAGCGTCGGTTGCTCATGCCCCGATTCTGGAAATCGAGTCCCTCGACATGGAGGCGCGTGGCGTAGGACGCACCGTCACCGAAACGGGCGAACCCGGCAAAGTGATCTTCGTCGAGGGCGCGTTGCCGGGCGAGCGCGTCACCTATTTGAGCTACCGCAAGAAGCCGACCTTCGAGCAGGCCCAGGTCGTGAGCGTGCTGCGCGAGAGCGCGATCCGCACGCGGCCCCAGTGCCAGTTCTTCGGCACCTGCGGAGGCTGTTCGATGCAGCATCTGGACGTGCGCGCCCAGATCGCCGTCAAGCAGCGCGTGCTCGAAGACAATCTCATGCATCTCTCGAAGGTGCGCGCGGAAACGATGTTCCGGCCGATTCACGGGCCGTCGTGGGGCTATCGCTATCGTGCGCGTCTGACCGTGCGCAATGTGCCGAAGAAGGGCGGCGTGCTGGTGGGCTTCCACGAACGCAAGAGCAGTTATGTCGCCGACATGACGAGTTGCGAGGTGCTACCGCCCAACGTGTCGGCCATGCTCGTGCCGCTGCGCCTGTTGGTCGAGGCGCTGTCGATTTGCGATCGCATGCCGCAGATCGAGCTCGCCGTCGGGTCGAGCGTGACGGCGCTCGTGCTGCGCATTCTCGAGCCGCTCACCGCCGCCGACGAGGAGCTCCTGCGCGCTTTCGCCGACGAGCACAACGTGCAGTTCTGGCTACAGCCCAAGGGCCCGGACACGGTGTTTCCGTTTTATCCGCTCGACAAGGCGCTTGACTACACGCTGCCCGAGTTCGATATCCGCATGCCGTTCAAGCCGACGGATTTCACCCAGGTCAATCACCAGATCAACCGCGTGCTCGTTGGCCGCGCGCTGCGCCTGCTCGCGCCCGAGGCGGGCGACCGCGTGCTCGACCTGTTCTGCGGCATCGGCAACTTCACGCTGCCGCTCGCGCGTCTCGCGCGCGAGGTGGTGGGCATCGAGGGCAGCGACACGCTGACGGCGCGGGCGCTCGAGAACGCACGCGCCAATGGCGTGGACGGCCATACGTCGTTCGCGTGCCGCAATCTGTTCGAAGTCACTGCCGACGACATGCGCGCGCTCGGTGCCTTCGACAAGTTCCTGATCGATCCGCCGCGCGAAGGCGCCCTTGCGGTGTCGCAGGCGCTGGCCGAGATCGCACAGAGCGGGGAAGGTCCGTTGCCCAGGCGTATCGTCTATGTGTCGTGCAGTCCGGCAACGCTCGCGCGCGACGCGGGCGTGCTCGTGAACGAAGCCGGCTATCGGCTCAAGGGTGCAGGCGTGGTCAACATGTTCCCGCACACGTCGCACGTCGAGTCGATCGCGCTGTTCGAGCGCGATTGAGCGAAGACGGCAAGCGCGGCGCGCGCTTGCCCCGGCCGCTCGACGGCTGGGCAAAAAAATCGCCACGGATCTCCGTGGCGATTTTTTTATCGGGTCGATTGTGCAGAAGCGGCGATTACCAGATCTGCCACCATGCCTTCTCGTCCTTGCCGGCGCGCGCGTGGCCCGTGATGTACGGGCTGTCCGGGAACGTGGCGGCGAGCACGCGGCGGGTATCTTCGGCGAGCTGCGGCTCGTTGAGCTTCTGATACGAGAGGACCATGATGTGCAGCGCGTCTTCGATTGCCGGCGCGCTCTTGTAGTCCTGAATCGCAAGCTGCGCGCGGTTGATTGCCGCCACATAGGCGCCGCGGCGGTAGTAGTAGTCGGCCGCATGCACTTCGTGCGAAGCGAGTGCGTTCACGATATAGCGCATGCGCTGCGCTGCGTCCGGCGCGTACTTGCTCTGCGGGAACTTGTCCACGACGACCTTGAACGCGTCATACGACTCGCGCAGCGACTTCGGATCGCGCTCGCTCATGTCCTGGCCGGAGAAGCGGCCGAACAGACCCAGATCGTCGTTGAAGTGGATCATGCCCTTCAGATAGTACGCGTAGGCGATGTCCGGATGGTCGGGGTGCAACTGGATGAAACGGTTGATGGCCTGGTCGGCTGCGTCGTTCTCGTTATCCTTCCAGCTGCAGTAGGCGACATTGATTTGCGCCTGCTGGGCGAAGCGGCCGAACGGGTCGCGGCCTTCGAGCTGCTCGAAGTATTTCGCGCACTTGCCCCAGTCGCCGCCGGAGAGCGCGTCCTGGGCCTCCGTATATAATTTGTTGTTGTTCCACGTTGCCGTTTCGTCGGTTTTTTGCGGCAGGCCGTGGCAGGCTGCGACCACGGCGAGCGCGGCGCCGCAGGCGGCAATGCGAATGACGTTGCCGATCTTGCCGAGCGTTTGCGCTCGCGCCGCGCGCATTGCGTTTCGGGCCACTGCATCTTGGGCCAGTTTCGTAATCGTGTTCAAGGCTCGCATTTATCCAGTCCAGCTACAGGTCCACAGGTGACCCAGACTCAATGACCCGTTCAGTTACTCGGGGGGCCGGCGCTCCCGGCGCCCAAAACAGCATCAGCGATTATAGCCTGGGCGATGAGCCCGATGACGCAGCCGCAGGCGAGGCGCTCGATGATGACCTCATTGGCGAGGCGTCCGCCGCTTCTGCCACCGGTGCATCCGGCGCCGCGCCGCGCACGCGCCGCGCCCAGCAAGAGCAGGAAGCCCGTCGCGCCGAGGTGCCCGACGAGCTTGCTGGCGAACGCCTCGACAAGGTGCTCGCCAAGGTTTTTCCCGAATTTTCGCGCAACCGCCTGCAAGGCTGGATCGAGGCACAGCGAGTGCATGTCGACGGCAAGCCCGCCAAGGTGCGCCAGCCGGTGCCGCTTGGCGCGATCATCGAACTCGTGCCGGATCTGCTGCCCGAGCAGCTCGCGTTCACGCCCGAACCGGTGCCGCTCGACGTGATCTACGAAGACGACGCCATCGTCGTCATTAACAAGCCCGCCGGGATCGTGGTGCATCCGGCCGCCGGCAACTGGAGCGGCACGATCCTCAACGGGCTGCTGCATCGCTACGGCGAGGCGGCGGCGGGCCTGCCGCGCGCGGGCATCGTGCACCGGCTCGACAAGGAGACCTCCGGGCTGATGGTGGTCGCGCGCACGCTCGAAGCGCAAACCGACCTCGTGCGCCAGTTGCAGGCGCGCACGGTGAAGCGCCGCTATCTCGCGCTCGTGTGGGGCAACATTCGCGACGAGGGCACGATCGACGCGCCGATCGGCCGCGATCCGCGCGAGCGCACGCGCATGGCGATCGTGGCGGGCGCCTCGGGCAAGCCCGCGCGCACGCACTTCCGGCGCGTCGACAAGACCCTCTGGCATAACCAGCCTGTGAGCGCGATCCATTGCGACCTGGAGACGGGGCGCACGCACCAGATCCGCGTGCATTGCGCGGCCATCGGCCATCCGCTGCTCGGCGACCCTGTGTACGGGCACGCGCGCGGCAAGCGCTCGGTCGCGGCGCTGCCCAACGGCTTCGCACGCCAGGCGCTGCATGCATGGCGTCTCGGCCTGATCCATCCGGTCACGGGCCGCGCGATGCAATGGCGCGCCGAGGTGCCCGACGACATGGACGCGCTGATCGAAGCGCTCGGTTTCGGCCGCGAGGAGGGCGAGGACGAATACGGCTTCGACGACGAGGTCTTCGATAGCGCCTACACCGATGAGGGCTACGTCATCGGCAGCGACGAAGAGGATTACGACGACGAAGACAGCGACGAAGACAGCGACGAAGAAGACGGCGAACACGACGACGAAGGCGAAGAGGACAAGCCCGCATGACGATCTGCCCAGAACTGAGTTCCGCTGATTTGCTGCACCCGGAATGGAAGGTGTCGCCGCGCGTGCGTGCAATCGTGACGACGCGTAACGGTGGTGTGAGCGCGCCGCCGTTTGGCCGCTGGCAGGCGGATGCGGTGTCGTCGGCGCACGCAGCGCACAAAGGCGGTATGGAGCTGCCGTGCGGCCTGAACCTGGGCCGTTCGTCCGGCGACGATCTCGAACACGTCGAGGCCAATCGCGCGCGTCTGCTCGCGTACGCGGGCGTTCCGGCGGCATGGCTGAAACAGATACACGGGCCGGTGGTGGTGGACGCGGCCGTCGCGCTCGCGGCAGCCCGCGCGGGCACGCCGCTCGAAGCCGACGCGAGCGTGACGGACCAGCCCGGCATCGCCTGCACGGTGATGGTCGCCGACTGCATGCCCGTGCTGCTCTGCGACGGCGCGGGCCGGGCAGTCGGCGCGGCGCACGCGGGATGGCGGGGACTTGCCGCCGGCGTCATCGAGAAAACCGCGCAGCGCGTGGCGGAGCTCGCGGGCTGCGCCACCAGCGAGCTGCACGCGTACCTTGGACCGGCAATCGGCCCGAAGGCGTTCGAAGTGGGTGAGGACGTGCGTGCCGCGTTCATGCATCACATGGATGCCATCGGCGGTGCGCAGCGCGATGCGATGAGTGCCGATACGGCCGCGGCGTTCGTGCCGCGCCCCGAACTGCCCGGCAAGTATCTCGCCCACCTCGACCGCCTTGCGCACCTGCGGCTTGCCGAAATCGGCGTGACGCACGTCAGCGGCGGGGGGCTGTGCACCTTCACGAATCGCGAACGGTTCTACTCCTATCGCCGGGAGCCCGTGACCGGACGCATGGCCGCGCTCATCTGGCTCACGCCCTGAGCCGCCGCGTCGCGCCGCCGGGCGCTTCATCAGGCGTTTCATCCGGCGCTTCAAATCCGATGCTTCAAGCACCGGCTTTAAGGCCCGTTCGCCGTGTTTTTGCTGCGCTGCACCGTGGGCGCGAAGCCCGGTGTCTCATGCAATGCGAATCGGCCAGGTGATTCCTGCATTGCACTGCAAGCACTTGCGCGCATGGCGCTTTTTTCTGGACCGTCATGCGCCGTACATTGTGTCCGCCAATTTAAAAATGGCTTACATCGGGAAAACGATAATAAAAAAAATATCGCAGTGCGGCAAAATCGGGCACAAGCATTGACACGCTTTGCAGTGGGGAGCAAGAATGTCCCTCACCTACGGGACAGGACGCGGCAAGGCACACGTTAGCCGTGGGCCGCGCGCGGACCACCTGCCTCTCAACCAGTCCTCCGGGACACATCGGTCAAAAGCAGGCATGACGGCATCTCAACGTTCCAAGACAACCCCGGGTGCGGGCGCTTCAACCGACGGTGCACAGTCTTTCATTCCGAAATTCACACCGGACGCCGCGGGCATGCAACAGATGCTCGATGCGTGGACACAGGCGTGGCGCGGTGCCATGGATGCCGCGCAGCAGTCGGGCGCGCAGCATTGGGGCCAAGCGGCGGGGCAACCCGGCGCATTCTGGCCGGGCGCGGGCAACGGTGCCGCGAATGCTGCGTCGAATCCCGCTCAGGCGGCGTTTAGCGCCGCAATGAATCCTGCCGCGATGCGTTCCGCCTTGGGCGCGTTCGATGCGTTCAAACTGCCCGCAGCCTCGATCGAGCCTTCGCGCCTGCAACACCTGCAGGCCGACTATTCGCGCGAGGCACTCGATCTTTTGCGCGAGGCGTCTGCCGCTTCGCCCAAGTCCCCCGAACTCAAGGACCGCCGCTTCAGCGCGGACGCCTGGAAGGCCACGCCGGCCTATGCGTTCACAGCGGCGTGGTATCTGCTCAACGCGCGTTACCTGCATGAAATGGTCGATGCGATCGACACCGACGCCAAAACGCGCGAGCGCATCCGCTTCGCGGTTCAGCAATGGACGGCGGCCGCGTCTCCCAGCAATTTTCTCGCGCTCAATCCCGAGGCGCAGCACGCGCTGCTCGAGAGCCATGGCGAGAGCCTGCGCCAGGGCGTGATGAATCTGCTCGGCGACATGTCGCGAGGCAAGATCTCGCAAACCGACGAATCGCGCTTCGTGGTGGGCCGCAATCTCGCGAACACCGAAGGCTCGGTGGTGTTCGAGAACGCGCTGTTCCAGCTCATTCAGTACAAGCCGCGCACGGCGACCGTGCGCGAGCGGCCGCTTCTGATCGTGCCGCCGTGCATCAACAAGTACTACATCCTTGACCTGCAACCCGAGAATTCGCTCGTCGCGTACGCGCTGGAGCAGGGCCAGCAGGTATTCCTCGTTTCCTGGCACAACGGCGACGCGTCGACTGTGAATAAGGGCTGGGACGACTACGTCGAGGAGGGCGTGCTGACCGCCATCGAGACGACGCGCAGCATCAGCGGGCGTGAGCAGATCAACACGCTCGGCTTCTGCGTGGGCGGCACGCTGCTCGCCACGGCGCTGGCCGTTGCGGCTGCGCGCGGCGAGCATCCCGTTTCGTCGATGACGCTGCTCACGGCGATGCTCGACTTCTCCGACACGGGCGTGCTCGACGTGTTTATCGACGAGGCGCACGTGCAGATGCGCGAACAGACCATCGGCGGCAAGAACGGCGGCACGCCAGGCCTGATGCGCGGCGTGGAATTCGCGAACACGTTCTCGTTCCTGCGTCCGAACGATCTGGTCTGGAACTATGTCGTCGACAACTATCTGAAGGGCCGCACGCCCGCGGCGTTCGATCTGCTCTACTGGAACAGCGACTCGACCAGCCTGCCGGGCCCGATGTATGCGTGGTATCTGCGCAATACGTATCTCGAGAACAAGCTGCGCGAGCCGGGCGCGCTCACCGTGTGCGGCGAAGAAGTGGACCTCTCGCGCATTGACGTTCCCACCTTCATTTACGGCTCGCGCGAGGACCATATCGTGCCGTGGCGCTCGGCCTATGCCTCGGTGCCGCTGCTTTCCGGGCCGCTCAAATTCGTGCTGGGCGCGTCAGGGCATATCGCCGGCGTGATCAATCCGGCTTCGAAGAACAAGCGCAGCTTCTGGAGTGTCGAAGCCGATGCGAAGCATCTGCCCGACGAGGCCGACGACTGGTTCGCCGAGGCCGAGGAAAAGCCGGGCAGCTGGTGGTCGACCTGGGCCGAGTGGCTCGACCAGTTCGGTGGCAAGAAGGTGAAGCCGCGTGCGCAGGCCGGCTCGGCGGAGTTTCCCGAGATCGAACCCGCGCCTGGGCGCTACGTGCAGCAGCGCGACTGAAGCGGGTCGAGTCGCGGGTCTCATGGGTTCGAAGAGTTTGAACGGGTTCGAAGCGCGCGCCGTGAATCCTGCGGCGATGCGCGGTGAAGGGTTTTTAACGTGACGGGCAGGCGACTTTTGCAACTTCTCGCCACCCGGAGGAACTGAAAATGACTGACATTGTGATCGTTTCGGCCGCACGCACCGCGGTCGGCAAATTCGGCGGCACGCTGGCAAAGATTGCGGCGCCCGATCTGGGCGCACTGGTCATCAAGGCGGCGCTGGAGCGCGCGGGTGTCAAGCCCGAGCAGGTGAGCGACGTGATCATGGGTCAGGTGCTGACCGCGGGTTCGGGCCAGAACGTCGCGCGCCAGGCGTCGATCAAGGCGGGGCTGCCTACGGGCGTGCCCGCGATGACGATCAACAAGGTCTGCGGCTCGGGCCTGAAGGCCGTGATGCTCGCGGCCAACGCGATTCTCGCGGGCGATTCGGAGATCGTCGTGGCCGGCGGCCAGGAAAACATGAGCGCGGCGCCGCACGTGCTGCCGGGCTCGCGCGACGGCTTTCGCATGGGCGACGCGAAGCTCGTCGACACCATGATCGTCGACGGCCTGTGGGACGTCTACAACCAGTACCACATGGGCGTGACGGCGGAAAACGTCGCGAAGGAATACGGCATCACGCGTGAAGAGCAGGATGCGTTCGCGGCGCTGTCGCAGAACAAGGCGGAAGCCGCGCAGAAGGCCGGCCGCTTCGACGCGGAAATCGTGCCGGTGCAGATTCCGCAACGCAAGGGCGACCCGCTGGTATTCAACACCGACGAATTCGTGCGCCACGGCGTGACGGCGGATTCGCTCGCGGGCCTGAAGCCGGCGTTCTCGAAGGAAGGCACGGTGACGGCGGCGAACGCGTCGGGTCTGAACGACGGCGCGGCGGCGGTGGTGGTGATGTCGGCGAAGAAGGCCGAGGCGCTGGGCCTGAAGCCGCTCGCGCGCATCAAGGCCTACGCGTCCGGCGGCGTGGACCCGAAGGTGATGGGCATGGGCCCGGTGCCGGCGTCGAAGCGCTGCCTCGAGCGTGCGGGCTGGTCGGTGAACGATCTCGATCTCATGGAGATCAACGAGGCGTTCGCGGCACAGGCGCTGGCCGTGAACAAGCAGATGGGCTGGGACACGTCGAAGATCAACGTGAACGGCGGAGCGATTGCGATCGGTCACCCGATCGGTGCATCGGGCTGCCGGATTCTGGTGACGCTGCTGCACGAAATGCAGCGCCGCGACGCGAAGCGCGGTCTCGCCTCGCTGTGCATCGGCGGCGGCATGGGCGTGGCGCTCGCGCTCGAGCGTGATTGAGTGCGATTGAGTAGCGATTGAGCAGCCACTGAGCACCGGACACTCGCCGGGCGAATCGTAAGCGGTTCGCCCGGGCGCGGGCAAACAAACGCGCCACTCGACCTGATTCGACGCGATGCTCCCTATGTGCTGGCAGCGCATGGCGGCAGACGCGGTACAGAGAGCAACAAGCAGAGGCGAGGCCGGGGCCGTCGGTTGGCGCTCCGGAAAACGATAATGGAGTGTGGTTTATGTCACAGCGTATTGCGTATGTAACGGGCGGTATGGGCGGCATCGGAACGGGAATCTGCCAGCGCCTCGAGAAGCAGGGCTTCAAGGTGGTCGCGGGCTGCGGCCCGAACTCGCCGCGCCGCGTCAAGTGGCTCGAAGACCAGAAAGCACTGGGCTTCAACTTCGTCGCCTCGGAAGGCAACGTTGGCGACTGGGATTCTACGAAGCTCGCTTTCGACAAGGTCAAGGCCGAAGTCGGCGAGGTCGACGTGCTCGTCAACAACGCCGGCATCACGCGTGACGTGGTGTTCCGCAAGATGACGCGCGAAGACTGGACCGCCGTGATCGACACCAACCTGACGAGCCTCTTCAACGTCACGAAGCAGGTCATCGACGGCATGGTCGAGCGCGGCTTTGGCCGCGTCATCAACATTTCGTCGGTGAACGGTCAGAAGGGCCAGTTCGGGCAAACGAACTACTCGACGGCCAAGGCCGGGATCCACGGCTTCACGATGGCGCTCGCGCAGGAAGTGGCCACCAAGGGCGTGACGGTCAACACCGTTTCGCCGGGCTACATCGGCACGGACATGGTGAAGTCGATCCGTCCCGACGTGCTGGAAAAGATCGTCGCGACCATTCCGGTGCGCCGCCTGGGCGCGCCCGAGGAAATCGCCTCGATCGTCGCGTGGCTCGCCTCGGATGAGTCGGGCTTCTCAACCGGTGCTGACTTCTCGCTGAACGGCGGGTTGCACATGGGCTGATCCCGCGCGCCGCGCGCGTGACAGGGGCGTGCGGCAACGCAGGGATCGACGGCGGTGGCGGGTCTGTTTGCACGCCGGGGCAGGCACCGCTTCCGGGCTGGAAGGCAGCGCAGCGCGCGATGGCATCCGCCGTCGCGCGTTGGCGCTTACAAGGGCGACATATGACGACTACAAAGAAGACCGCCGAACGACTGATCAAAAAATATCCGAACCGTCGGTTGTACGACACGGAGACGAGCACCTACATCACGTTGACGGATGTGAAGCAACTCGTGCTCGATCAGGAGGAATTCAAGGTCATCGACGCGAAGAGCAACGAAGACCTCACGCGCAGCATCCTGCTGCAGATCATTCTCGAAGAGGAGAGCGGCGGCCTGCCGATGTTCTCGTCGTCGATGCTGTCGCAAATCATCCGTTTCTACGGACATGCGATGCAGGGCATGATGGGCACGTACCTGGAAAAAAACATCCAGGCGTTCATCGACATCCAGAACAAGCTTGCCGATCAGTCGAAGAACCTCTACGAAGGCAACGCGATGAACCCCGAGGTCTGGTCGCAGTTCATGAACATGCAGGCGCCGATGATGCAGGGCATGATGACCAGCTACATCGAGCAATCGAAGAACATGTTCGTGCAGATGCAGGAGCAGATGCAGAACCAGGCGAAGAACATGTTCAGCAGCTTTCCGTTCAAGCCCGCGACGCCCGCCTCGCCGGCCGCACCCGCACAAGGCGCGAACGAAGGCGGCAGCGGCGAAGACGAGAAGAAATAACGGCCAGCCTGCGGGGGGCTTACTGTTACGCCCACAATGACCGTTGCCACGGGCGGCCTGGCGCGGTGAACCGCGCGCGCCGCCATATTCGAGGTCCGGGCTCCAGTGGAGCCCGGACAGCATTCAGGCGGTCTTCAGGTCGCGCCCACTCGGTGCTAGCCAGCTAACGCGCGCCGCTCGATACGTCAAACGGGTAAAATGCCGGATTGGCTTGATTTCGCACGGCGCATTCTCCGCCCTGCGCCCCACATCCGGACGTACACGTGAAAAACCCAGTTGAATCAACGACCTCCCGCAATCCTGCACCGCGCGTGGGCATGGTATCCCTCGGCTGCCCGAAGGCCCTTGTCGACTCGGAACAGATCCTTACCCAGCTGCGCGCCGAGGGTTACGAAATCTCAGGATCCTATGACGGTGCCGATCTGGTCGTGGTCAATACCTGCGGGTTCATCGACGAAGCCGTGCAGGAGAGCCTCGACGCCATCGGCGAGGCGCTCAACGAAAACGGCAAGGTAATCGTCACCGGATGTCTGGGTGCGAAGGCCAGTGCGAGCGGCTCGAATCTCATCGAGGAAGTGCATCCCAAGGTGCTGGCCGTGACCGGCCCGCATGCCGTGGGCGAAGTCATGCAGGCGGTGCATAGCCATCTGCCCAAGCCGCACGATCCGTTCGTCGATCTCGTGCCGCCGGCGGGCGTGAAGCTCACGCCGCGCCACTACGCGTATCTCAAGATTTCCGAAGGCTGCAATCACCGCTGCACCTTCTGCATCATTCCGTCGATGCGCGGCGACCTCGTGTCGCGTCCGGTTGCGGAGGTCATGCTCGAAGCGGAGAACCTCTTCAAGTCGGGCGTGAAGGAACTGCTCGTCATTTCGCAGGACACGAGCGCCTATGGCGTCGACGTGAAATACCGCACCGGCTTCTGGAACGGCAAGCCCATCAAGACGCGCATGACCGACCTGGTCGCGGCGCTCGGTGAGCTGGCCGCGCAGTATGGCGCGTGGGTGCGTCTGCACTACGTGTACCCGTACCCGAGCGTGGACGAAGTCATCCCGCTCATGGCGCAAGGCCCGTTCAAGGGCCACGTGCTGCCGTACCTCGACGTGCCGTTCCAGCACGCGCATCCCGAGGTGCTCAAGCGCATGAAGCGTCCCGCGAACGCGGAGAAGGTGATGGAGCGCGTGAAGGCGTGGCGCGAGATGTGCCCGGACCTTACGATCCGCAGCACCTTCATTGCGGGCTTCCCCGGCGAGACCGAAGAGCAGTTCGAGACGCTGCTCGACTTCATCCGTGAAGCCGAGCTCGACCATGTGGGCTGTTTCGCCTACTCGCCGGTCGAAGGCGCGAGCGCCAACGAGCTCGACGGCGCGCTGCCCGACGAAGTGCGCGAAGAACGCCGCGCGCGTTTCATGGAAGTGGCCGAGGAAGTGTCGGCGAAGCGCATCCAGCGCAAGGTCGGCAAGACGCTCAAGGTGCTCATCGACGAGATCAATCCCGACGGCGGCATTGGCCGCACGGCGGCGGATGCGCCCGAGATCGACGGCGTGGTCTATGTCGCGCCCACGACCAAGGCTTCGAAGCGCTACAAGGTTGGCGACTTCGTTTCGGTGAAGATCACCGGCGCCGACGGCCACGATCTGTGGGGCGAGGTCTGATCGAAATGGCACACGCGATGACGCGCGCGACGCCGGAAATCCTCGCCTATGGCGAGGCCATGATCGAATTCAATCAGGCCGAGAAAGGCAAGCCCGAGTATTTGCAGGGCTTCGGTGGCGATACCTCGAATTTCGCCATCGCGGCGGCGCGTCAGGGCGCGCGCACGGGCTTTGTTTCGGCCGTGGGCGACGATCAGTTCGGGCGTCTACTGCTCGACCTGTGGCGCCGTGAAGACGTCGCTACGTCGACGGTGCGTGTCGACCCCAACGCGCCGACCGGCGTGTACTTCGTCTCGCACGGCCCCAACGGCCATGCCTTCGATTACCTGCGCAAGGGCTCGGCGGCAAGCCGCTACGCGCCGGGCGATCTGCCGCTCGACACGCTGGCTGCCGCGCGCGTGCTGCATCTGTCCGGCATTAGCGTGGCGATCGGCGACGCCGCCTGCGATGCGGCGTTCGCGGCCATCGAGCATGCGCGCGCGAATGGCGTGCAGGTGAGCTTCGATACGAACCTGCGCCTGAAGCTCTGGCCGCTTGCGCGCGCGCGGGCGGTCATGACCGAGGTGCTGCGCGCCACCGACATTTGCCTGCCCAGCTGGGACGACGTCGCGGTGCTGACGGGTCTCGACGACCGCGACGCGATCGTCGACCATCTGCTTTCGCTGGGTTCGCGCATCGTCGCGTTGAAGCTCGGGAAGGCGGGCGCTTACGTGGCGACGCCGCATGAGCGCCGCCTCGTGCCGGGCCACGTCGTCGCGGCCGTCGACGCCACTGGCGCCGGCGACTGCTTTGGCGGTGCGTTTGTCGCCCGGCTCGTGGCCGGCGACGATCCGTTCGCGGCGGCACATTACGCGAATGCGGCCGCGGCACTGTCGACACAAGGCTATGGCGCCGTTGCGCCGATTCCGCGCCGCGAAGAAGTCGAGCGCGTGCTCGCTGCGAAGGACCGCGTCTGATGGAAGTGTCGACTTTGAAGGTCCCGGCCGCTTCGAAGGTTTCGAAAATTTCGAACGTTGGACGACCGTCCGGCGCCGCGTCGCGTGGCCTTGTGTGGCTCGTGGCGGTGGCAGCGATTTCATTGCCACTCCCGGCATGCGCCGTGGGCGGCGACACCGCAAACAGCGCGACAAATGACGCGGCCAACGCGTCGAGCCGCGCGGCGCACTCGTCGCTCAAGCCGAGCCCCGAATTCGTCAGGTTCCCGCAATACGTGGGCACGCTCGGCACGCGGCCGATCGTGATGCGGCTCGGCGCCAAGACCGACGACCCCGACGACAAAACCGGCGTGCACGGCGAGTACCAGTTCACCGATACGGGCGAGGTGATCCTGATCGCGGGCGATCGCACCGGCACCACGCTCGAAGCGGAGGAATCGGACGACGGCTCGCGCATCACGGGCAACTGGGTCGGCACGTTCGCCGCCGACGGCTCGCTCTCCGGCGACCGCATGGAAATCGACGACTCGAATCCGCAGCCGTTCGATTTGAAGCCGCTTGCAGCGGGGGCGTCGGCGCCCGCGGTGAGCGGGGCACACGCGGCCGGTGCGGCCACGACGGCCGCTCCCACCGCCACCACCGCGCAAGGCGGCAAGGCCGTGAACGGCGTCGGCAATCTCGTGACCGGCGAATAACGCGCGCCGTACGGCGCGCTCCGCACTCGAGCGTGGGCGCCGCCTCCGATGTCTACATGTGTACCCCGCGCCAGAGCGCGGGCGTTGTGCCATCGCGGTGATTCGTCCTGGCGCAGGTGTTAATCTTTTGCATGCGACGCGCGTCGCGGCTCCCGTTTTGCTTCGTTGTCGGCCTCGTCCAGTGGAGCGCCGCGCCACCTAACCTTCAGTGCTTTTACCGCCTGCCACCGACATGAAGAAATCCAAATCCAGCCACGCATTGCAGACGCGCATCGTTCGTCCCGAAGAAGAGATCACGCCCGGTTTCGAGTCGTTTGCCGCGCCCGTCACGCGCGCCTCGACCGTCGTGTTCCCCGATCTCAACGCGGTGCGCTCGCTCGACTGGCGCAACGACGCGCAATGGCGCTACGGCCTGCACGCCACGCCTACGTCCGCGATGCTCATGCAGCGCCTGGCCGCCATCGAGGGCGGCGAGCATGCGCTGTTGCAGCCGTCGGGTCTCTCGGCCATCTCGAACGTGTACTTCGGTCTCCTGAAGGCTGGCGACGACGTGCTGATTCCCGACAACGTCTATTCACCGAACCGCGATCACGGCGACTGGCTCGCACGCGATTTCGGCCTGACGGCGCGCTATTACGATCCGATGATCGGCGCGGGCATCGCGGAGCTGATCCGCCCCGAAACGAAGCTGATCTGGCTGGAAGCGCCCGGCTCGGTGACGATGGAGGTGCCCGACGTGCGCGCGATTACCGCGGCCGCACGCGCGCGCAACGTCGTTACGGCGATCGACAACACGTGGTCGGCGGGTCTCGCGTTCAAGCCGTTCGAGCATGGCATCGACATCTCGGTGCAGGCGCTCACGAAGTATCAATCGGGCGGCAGCGACGTGCTGATGGGCGCAACGATCACGCAGGACCGCGACTTGTATCTGAAGCTCAAGGCAGCGCGCATGCGGCTTGGCATCGGCGTCTCGTCGGACGACTGCTCGTTCGTTCTGCGCGGGCTGCCGAGCATGAAGGCGCGCTTCGAGACGCACGACCGCACGGCGTTCGCGCTCGCGACGTGGCTGAAGGCGCGCAGCGAGATCGCGGCGATGCTGCATCCCGCATTCGCCGATTGTCCGGGCCATGAGTTCTACGAGCGCGATTTCACGGGTGCGGGCGGCCTGTTCTCGGTGGTGTTCGACGAACGCTACAGCCCCGCGCAGATCGACACGTTCTGCGAGTCGCTCGAGCTGTTCTCGCTCGGCTGGAGCTGGGGTGGGGCGCATAGCCTCGCGATGCCCTACGACATCGCGTCGATGCGCACCGCGGCGGCCTGGCCACATCGCGGGACGTTGGTGCGTTTCTATATCGGCCTCGAAGATGAAGCCGATCTGCGTGCCGACCTCGAACGCGCGCTCGCGACGCTGGAAAGCGGTGTTCCGGTGCGGGGCCCGCAAGAATAAAGTCGGCAGGAAGAACGGAACGGCCGCGTCTGTCGCTGGGCGACAGGCGCGGCCGTTGTCGTTTCGGCGCTGCGCGGCACGATATAGCCGGCGCGGAAGATCGCGGACAAGCCGCTCAGAGGAGCCGCAGCAAGGCCGCTCAGAAGAGTCGCAGCAACCCGTCGAGTCCGACGAAGTTGAACGCGACGCTGGCCGCCTCGCGTACCACGGGCTTCGCGCGGAAGGCCACCGAGAGACCCGCCTCGGCCATCATCTTCAGGTCGTTCGAGCCGTCGCCCATCGCAATCGCGCGGCGCGGCTCGACGCCGATCTGCGCGCAGGTTTCGACGAGCACGCGCGCCTTCACATCCGCATTGACGATCTCGCCCACGACGCGGCCAGTGAGCTTGCCGTCGACGATCTCCAGCGTGTTTGCGCGCGTGAAATCGAGGCCGAGGCGCGCCTTCAGCCGCTCGGTGAAGAACGTGAAGCCGCCCGAGACGAGCAGCGTCTTCATGCCCGCGGCCTTCGCACCGGCGAGCATGTTTTCGGCGCCGGGCGAGAGTTGCAGGCGCTCTTCGTAGACGCGCTCCAGCGCGCTCGCATCGAGCCCCTTGAGCAGCGCCACGCGGCGCGTGAGGCTTTCGTTGAAGTCCTTGATCTCGCCGCGCATCGACGCCTCGGTGATCGCCGCGACTTCGGCCTTCAGGCCGCAGAAGTCGGCAATTTCGTCGACGCATTCGATCGTGATGAGCGTCGAGTCCATGTCCATGGCGAGCAGTCCGAAGCCGGCGAGCGTGCGGCCCGGCTCGACGAACGCATAGTCGAGCTGATGCGTTCCGCAATAGACCTCGAGGTCGGCGCGCTGCGCGGGCGCGGCGTCTTCGATGCGGATCGCGTGCGCGTCGATCGGCACGAGGCGGCTGCCGCGCGCGAGTGCGAGCAGCGGCTTGTGGTGGACGGCTTGCAGCGGAGCGGGACTCTGGATGACGAGATTCATGACGTGGGCGGCGCTGAAGATCCCGGGATGGCACCCCGGAAACTGGCGGAGGATCGAACGGGTATCGGTAAAAGGGCGCAAAGACCGGTCATTCTGGCCAATGCGCGGCGGCGAAAGGCGAATTGTACCGTTTCGATGTGGGGGCGCGGCCCGCTTCACTGCGGATTCACGGCCTGTTCGCGGCTGGCTCACGGCTTACAGAGACGAAAGCTGCCATTTTGGGCACAATGAACGCACGTGCGGCGCCCGGCGGGGGACGGCCGCCGCGTGCCGTCAACCGTACGTGTCCCGACTCGCGTCGCGCGATGCGTCGCATGCGCCCAGTGAGGGCGCAAGGGGAACCGGTATGCAGGACGCTAGCAATGCTCACACAGGCACCGCCCGAACGCCGACCGGCGCGCGGGCCGAGGCTACGGACGCTGCGGTGCAAACCGCGTCCAGCGCGTCCGCCCAGCGCGCGCCGCGCGCCTCCACACCCCGGGCGCCCCGATCTCCTCGCGCCTCTTTGGGCCGCCATGGCACCACCGGCGAAGTCGCCGGCATACGCATCACCAGCGCGCGCCGCGTCATCGACGTGGACAGCGGCACTCGCAAGCTCGACCTCGTGCGCTATTACGCGCGCGCCGCGCCCTGGCTGCTGCCACACTTGCGCGATCGTCCCGTTTCGCTCGTGCGCGCGCCGCAAGGCCTCGACGGCGAACTTTTCTTCCAGCGCCACAGCGCGCGCTCGCCGATTCCCGAGGTCACGCAGCACGAAGGTCTCGATCCCGGCCATCTGCCGATTCTCACTATCGACTCGCTCGAAGCGCTCGTGCACGTCGTGCAGATGGACGCGATCGAGTTGCACACCTGGAATGCCGTTACCGCCGATATCGAAGCGCCCGACCGCGTCGTGCTCGACCTCGATCCCGATCCCGCGCTCGGCTGGGACCGCGTGATCGAGGCCGCGCAGCTCACGCGCATGGTGCTCGCCGATCTCGGCCTCGATGCGTTCTGCAAGACGAGCGGCGGCAAGGGGCTGCATATCGTCGTGCCGCTCGCGCCGCTTGCGCGGTGTGTGCCAGGTACGGCGAGCTGGGACGACGCCAAGGCCTTTGCACGTGCCGTGGCGCAGCGCCTTGCTTCGGGCTGGCCCACGCAGTTCACGGCGACCGCGGGCCCCGAGCATCGCAAGAAAAAGATTTTCGTCGATTATCTGCGCAACGTGCGCGGCGCCAGCACGGCGGTTGCCTATGGTGTGCGCGCGCGGCCCGGCATGGGCATCTCGGTGCCGATCGCGTGGGACGAACTCGCCGATACGACGGGCGGCGCGCAATGGACGCTCGCGAATATCGACGCGCGCCTTGCGCACGTCAAACGCTCGGACCCGTGGGCGAGCTATGCGCAGGTGCGTCAGTCGATCAGCAGCGAGCTGACGTTGCGGCTGGAGGAGGGCGGTGCCCAGACGGGCGCGTGAATGAGCGTGCTCCCCTTATTCACCGGGGCAGTGTGCGGGTGAGCCGGCGACACGTTGCGCATTGCTAACAAAATGCGCGGCCTGGCAAGCCGGATAAAACCTGGTCGGGCCGACGTCATCGTCCGGCGCACGGCTTCGCGCGGCGCGCTAGACTGACAGTAGAAGTTCCGCCACGTGCTGCCCGCACCGCGTCGATCGCGGCCGCGGCAGCTCCCGCCAGGAGGTGACGCATGCCTTGCAGCAGCTCCAGCCGCACTCGCGCGGCGCTCGTTCGTGTTGCCGTTGCCCTGTCTTGCGCGATCGCGCTGCCGGCGCTCGCCTCGACACCGATCAAGGTGACTTCGAAGACTCCGCCCGACGGCCCGATCCGTTACACGGTGAAGGTCACGTCGAAGTTCTACGGCAACTCTCAGGAGACCCGCACGCTGCGTTCGGGCGACACCGACGACTTCACCTGGCGCACCACCCCGCCAGGCGGCGCGGTGCCGGCTGCGCAAAGCTGTCCGGACTACAGCTCGCTGCCGCTCGACGCCAACGGCGCGATGGTGCGTCAGACCCAGTTGCGTCTTGCGCCTATCGTCGCGCAGGACGGCACGGCGAATGTGCAGGTGAGCTTCCGGGCCCAGGCGCCGCGTACCGGCAAGGCTGCGGCGGGCGCGCAGTGCCCCGAGGTGGTCGCGCATAGCGAGGTGCTGCACTTCTCGATGCCGACCAACGGCACCGCCAAGACGCTCAAGCTCAGCGACGGCACACAGTTGAGCATTTCGGCGCAACGTTAGCCGGTTGGGTAACGCTCCGGCTGCGCGATTCGCGCGGTTTGTTTATGCGCGCGCTTTCGCGCGCGCGTCCCGCTCGATGAGCCGCGCGGCCAGAAAGCAATGCTCGGTCGAAAAGAGCCGCCGGTAGGCGAGCACGACGGCACCCACGGTGCCAAGCGCCGACGAAGCCGCAATCAGGAACATGATCACGATCTGATAGCGCACCGCCTGCAGCGGCGACTGTCCCGCGAGCACCTGGCCCGTCATCATGCCGGGCAGGCTCACCACCCCCACCACGGCCATCTGGTTGAGCGTCGGGATCATGCCCGCGCGCACCGCTTCGCGCGCGCTCGCCTGGGCCGCCTCCCAGCGTGTGGCGCCGAGCGCGAGGGCGCTCTCCACGCGGTCGCGCCGGGCGGTGAGTTCCTGCATCATGCGCTCGACGCCGAGCGACACACCGGTGAGCGTATTGCCGAGAATCATGCCGAGGATCGGTATCGCATATTGCGGCTCGTACCACGGCCGGATGCGGATCACGACGAACAGACCCACGGCCGCCACGAGCCACGCGCTGATCCATATCGACATGATACTGTCCACGCGCTGGCCCGTGTAAGTGCGCGCACCGCGCTGCGAGCCCGCGATGCCAGCGATGAGCGTCATCAGCGCCATCAGCGGCAGCACTGCGTACCAGCGGTTGAACGCGAACACCCAGCCAAGCACATAGCCAATCGCGAGCAATTGCACGACGGTGCGCACGGCGGCCCATGCGAGCTTGCGCTCGAGATCGAGCTTGAGCAGCACCGAAACGGCGCCGTTGACGAACACCAGCAGCGCCGCGATGGCGACGTCGCCGATACCGAGATCCTGCAGCACGCCGGGGCTCATCGCAGCGCTCCCATGGCGGTCTGCGCGGGGGCGGACTCGTCGAGCATGCCCGCGCGCATCGTGATGTGGCGCTCACCCACACGTTGCGCCTGCGCGGGATCGTGCGAGACCCAGACGGTCGCGCGTGCGGCCCGCTCGCGTTCGAACCATTGAGCGATCAGCGTTTCGACCGCGCGCGCCGACTCGGGATCGAGCGAGGCGGTGGGCTCGTCGAGCAGCAGCGCCTCGGGATCGAGTTGCAGCACGCGCACGAGCGCCACGATCTGCGCTTCGCCGCCGGAAAGCTCGGCGGACTCGCGCGCGAGGAAGCCGGACCCCCGGCCCGCCGCGTCGAATAGCGCGCGCACGCGCGCGACGTCGAACGTGGCGCCGCGATAGACCGCAAGCGAAAAGGGATAGCGCAGATTGTCCTCCACCGTGCCGTCGATCAGCGCGGGCCGCTGTCGCACATAGGCGATGTGGCGTCGGTAGCGCGGAACCCGTGCATGCGCGATCGGCTGGCCGTGCCAGTGCAGCACGCCGCCGTCGAGCGGATCGAGCAGCGCGAGCGCGCGCAGGAACACGCTCTTGCCCGAGCCGGATGGTCCTGTGAGCACGACGCGTTCCCCGGCGTGCAGCGCGAAATCGGTCGGGTGCAGCAAGACCTGCCCGCGCTGGGCGTCGCGGCGCGTGATGCGCTTTGCTTCGACGAGCGGCGCGGCCGCCGTGTCAACGCCGGAGCGGCTCGAATCGTTCTGATGAGTCATCGGAGAATTGCAAAAAAGTATGCCGCGATGCAGCGCGCGACGTGATGCAGTGCAGCGCAGGTCCTCGCCAGCTGGATAAGCAAGCAGGCACGCAGGCTGCTGCGCTATGGCTGGCGAAACAACAATGCAAAACATGGAGTGCGCATGACGTCACCGCAACCCAGGGCCCACAGCTTCGGCCGCACGCTCGCCAAGATCTTCGCATGGCTCATAGCGGTTGTGGTCGTGCTCGTCGTTGCGCTTGGCGTCTTCATTTATACCTTCGACTGGAATCGCGCCAGACCTTTGGTCAACGAAAAAGTGACGGAAGCCATCGGGCGGCCGTTCGCCATCGTTGGCGACCTCAAGGTGGGCTGGCGCAGACCGCCGAACGAAACGGGCTGGCGCGCCTGGGTGCCGTGGCCGCGCTTCTCGGCGTCGCAGATTGAAGTGGCGAACCCCGACTGGAGCCAGACGCCGCACTTCGCCACGCTCGACGAGATCGATTTCGAGGTGGCCGTGCTGCCGCTGCTCGCGCACGACATCGTGATTCCGGCGATCAATCTCGTGAATCCCTCTGTCGATATCGAACGTCTCGTGGACGGGCGCAACAACTGGACCTTCAAGCTGCCATCGTCGAGCGGGCCTTCCATGTGGAAGCTCACTCTGCACGACATCACGTTTTCCAGCGGCAATATCGCGGTGAACGACCAGCAGACGAAAACCGATGTGAAGATCGTCGTGAGCTTGCTGGGCCGTGGGATTCCGATCGGCAAGGTAATGGAGCAGCAGGAGGCGGCATCGCGCCAAGGCTCCGCGCAGGTGATCGGGCGTGCGGGAGCGAACCGGCTCGCGCAGCAGGCCGAGAAGGCGCGGGCGGCAAGTGCGGCAAGTGCGGCAAGCGCACCCAGCACGGCGAGCGCATCCAGCGCGCCTGCACCCCGCAAGCCGGGCGAACCGTTCTACGCCATCGGCTGGACGATCAAGGGCACGTACAACAAGACGCCGCTCTCGGGCGACGGCAAGCTCGGCGGCGTGCTAGCGCTGCAGGACGCCAGGCGGCCGTTCCCGATCCAGGCCGACGTGCGCGCCGGCGACATGCATATCGCGCTAGTCGGCACGCTCACCGACCCCAGGCATCTCGCCGCCGTCGACCTGCGCCTCTGGCTGCAAGGCCAGAGCATGGCGCATCTGTACAAGCTGACCGGCGTGACGCTGCCCGAGACGCCGCCTTACGCGACCGAAGGGCGCTTCGTCGGGAATTTCCACAGTGGCGCGAGCGTATTTCGGTACGAGAATTTCACGGGCCGCGTGGGCGGTAGCGACCTGAACGGCACGCTCGTGTACGCGCAGCGCCAGCCACGCCCGCTGCTCTCCGGCGAACTTGTGTCGAACCTGTTGCAGTTCTCGGATCTGGCGCCAATCATCGGCGCGGATAGCAAGGCAAGCAAGAAAAAGCGCGGTGACACGGTCAAACAGCCCGCCGACCGCGTGATCCCTGTCGAGCCGTTCAAGACCGACCGCTGGACTTCCATCGACGCCGATGTGAAGTTCACCGGCAAGCGCATCATCAAGAAGGCCAGCCTGCCGATTCAGGACCTCTATACGCACGTGACGCTGACCAACGGCGTGCTCGACTTCGAGCCGCTGCAATTCGGCGTGGCGGGCGGAACGTTTGCCACGCGGCTCTCGCTCGACGGCAGCGGCGCGCCGCTCAAAGCGCGCGGCACCGTTATGGCGCGCCACCTGAAGCTCAAGCAGCTGTTCCCGAATTTCAAGTCGATGCAGTCGGCGCTCGGCGAGATCAACGGCGACGCCTCGCTTTCCGCGACAGGCAACTCGCCGTCGGCGCTTGCCGCGACGTCCAACGGCGAGGTGAAGGCGCTGGTCACGCAGGGCACGATCAGTATGTTGCTGATGGAGGCGGCGGGTCTGAACGTGGCGAACGTGGTCTACGAAAAGCTGTTCGGCACGCGCGACGTGAAGATCAATTGCGCGGCGGCCGATTTCGTGGCGACCAACGGCGTGCTCGATCCGCGCGTGTTCGCGCTCGATACCACCGACGCCGTGATCGACATCGATGGCCCCATCGATCTGCGCGACGAATCGATGGACATGAAAGTGCATCCGCACACCAAGGGTTTCCGGGTGTTCTCGTTGCGCTCGCCGCTCTACGTGAAGGGGACTCTCAAGAATCCGCACGTGGGCGTGAATGCCGCTGCGCTCGCGTTGCGCGGCGGCGCCATGGTGGGGCTCGGGATCGTCAATCCGTTCGCGGCGCTCATCCCGCTGATCGCGCCGAGCAACAACAAGCCGCTGCCGTGCGATCAACTGTTCGCGCAGATTCGCCAGCATCCGGTGGCCCCGCCGCCGGGCCAGAAGATGCGCGCCGTGCCGCTTCCCGCCAGCAGCGCAAAGGCGGTTGCACCGCCCGCGTTACATGAAGCACCGCGCAATTCCGGCAACGGCCAATCCGGCGCCGCTCCGCAACCCGGTCAGCAAAATCTCTATAGGGGCAGTTGACGCCGCTGCACGCACACGATGTGCCGCACGCGAAGGCGCGCGTCATCCGCCGCAGCGTGCGAGCTGACAAAAAGGGCAGGCAGATACAAAGACGCCCGGCGCGTGAAGCGCCGGGCGTCTCTGAGGGATGGTTCAGCGCAACTGCTGACGCGGCGCCGGATCTCCGGTGGCGTCCTGGCGGCGCGCGACGCGGCGCGAGCTGATGCCGGGACGTGCCGCACCGAACTCGGGCAGGATTCGCCCGCGCGCACGGCTTGCGAACACGAGAAAGCCGAAACCGTCGGCTTCGTACCAGTAGCCGCCGTTCTCGAGCCCTTCGATCGGCTGCTCGAGCGCATGCGCGATGGATTCGATGCAGCGTCTGCGCAATTCGCTCGTGCCGGGATAGGGCGGGTGCGCGCCCCGGACACTGCACAACAGCACGTCGAGGCCAGGCAGCACATGTGCGTAGAGCACCGGCTCGTCCTGCGCGCGTGCGCGTGCGATCTTGGTGTCGAGTTGACCGAACGGTTTGAAGTGGCTTAGTACGGCGAGAAATGACTCGTCGCCATCCGCCTTGATGCGTTTACGCTTTTTCGGGAAGGACATA
This sequence comes from Paraburkholderia tagetis, assembly GCF_022213065.1. Lineage (GTDB taxonomy): Bacteria > Pseudomonadota > Gammaproteobacteria > Burkholderiales > Burkholderiaceae > Paraburkholderia > Paraburkholderia tagetis. The sequence goes on along the minus strand of NZ_JAKLJA010000006.1, from coordinate 77,340 downwards.
AAAATTCGCCTGAAAAAGGTGGATTGCAAAAAACGCAGCGTTCCCATGCGACCACTCCCGGACTGGTGCGCCGCACGTCGATCCTTCATAGCATACCGATTTGCCGGACTTGCGAGGATTCAGGTCCGCAGGGACCACGTCCAAACCCTCATCGCATCAGGCAAACGCCATGCCGGACCACACGTCGCGCTCATGTAGGTATCCCGGCGCTCTTTCGCTTCTCTTTCACTTATCTCCGGTCTCAATAATAGACCTGCACGCGCACGCGGTGTGACGATTTCTCCGGAAAATACGGGCTTTTCTCACCACGTGGTGCGGGCTGCCACATACGTTGTCATCTCATAATTTACCCTGGATAATGTTTTGGCTCTGCCGCGCGGCCATTTCGCGGCACGCGGGGGGCTGGCCACGGGAGGCCCTGGCGGTGCGCTCCGGCGCGCGAGCGCCCCGCCCGGAGCGACATCGAATCAGACAGACATGAAACTGTTCGCCAAGGGGCTTTTGCTGATCGCGATTCCGAGCGCAATCGAGCTGGCGCTGCTTGGCGTCGTATTCGATACGCAAGGCGAGGCTGCCCAGGCCGCGAAAAGCGCCGAGAACAGCAAGCAGATCCTCTGGCAGGCTTCGAGCCTCGTCCATCCGTTGTTGCGGGAGGCCGCGCGGGTGCGGACTGCGATCGTGCTCGAAGATTCCTCGTTCATCGACCACCGCGCCGTCTGGGCCGAATTCTCCGACCGCATCGCGCTGCTCGCGCATATGGTGAGCGACAACCCTGTACAGTTCGCGCGCATTCAGCGCATCAACGACTACGCGCGGGCGTGGCGCGCGCGCTGCGGCGAGGTGGCGGACGCGCTGCGCGCCGGCCAGACCAGCGGACTTGCGCACGCGGGCGTCGACGGCCTGCCGCCGGAAATCGACGCGGCGCGCCACGAACTGGATGCGTTCATCGCCGGGCAAACGCGACTCGACGACGCGCGCAGTGCCTCGCTGCGCGAGAGCCGCGAGCGGCAGCAGGATGCGCTCATCTTCGCCGTCGTCGGGTCGATGCTGGTCTGGGCCGCCACGGCGATCGTGTTTGCGCGCAACGTGGGTCTGCGCCTTGCCGCGCTGGGCGCCAATGCGCAGCGGCTGAGCGACGGCGTGGCGCTGGCGTCGCCGCTCGCCGGCAACGACGAAATCGCGGCGCTCGACGCAGTGCTCAATCAGACGAGCCAGCGCTTGCGCGAGGCCGAGCACGAGCAGGCGGCGCTCAAACTGCAATTGCAGGAGCGCGCCGCGGACCTCGCCGCTGCGAACGACAATCTGCGCCAGGAGAGCCAGGACAACGAGATGTTTATCTACAGCGTCTCGCACGACCTGCGCTCGCCACTCGTGAATCTGCAAGGCTTTTCGAAGGAGCTGCAGGTTTCGTGTAACGATCTGCGCGAGCAGATCGATTCGGCGAATCTGCCACCCGGAGAGCGCCAGCGCATGGTCGAGGTGCTCGACGGCGATGTCGACGAATCGTTGCAATTCCTGCGCCAGGCCGTGGCGCGCGCGGCGGCCATCATCGACGCACTGTTGCGCATTTCGCGCGCCGGGCGGCTCGAGTATCGCTGGCAGCGTGTGAATGTGGGCCGTATCGTCGAGCGCGCGCTCGCGGGTCTCGCGGAGGGGCTGGCGCAGCAGGCGCACATCGAGGTGCGCGCACTGCCGCCCGCGTGGGGCGACCCGGGGGCGCTCGAGCAGATCTTCGGCAATCTGATCGACAACGCCTTGCGCCACCTCGATCCGGCGCGGCCCGGGCATGTGGAAATCGGTGCGCTGGAACCGGGCCAGGCGGCGGCTTTGTCCTCCGGGCCTGGCGGCGGGGCCGGCACCAACGGCACCAATGGCACCAATGGCACGTCGGATGGCCGCGCAGCGCCGCCCACCGTTGCATACGCAAATATGCGCGAGACCACGTACCTGGCCGGCACACGCACGCGGACCTACTATGTGCGCGACAATGGCACCGGAATTCCGGCTGCGTATTTGCCCAAGCTCTTTCGCGCCTTCCAGCGCCTGCACGGCGGCGATTCGACCGGGCAGGGCACGGGGCTCGCGCTCGCGCGCCGCATCGCGGAACGCCATGGCGGGCGTATCTGGGTCGAGTCGACGGAAGGGGCCGGCTCCACCTTCTTCGTCGCGCTGCCCGACGAACCGCTGCGCGCAGCATGAGCACACAGCCATCGAAAACGCTTGAGTAAATGTCGGAGATCGGCATGAGAGAACGAGCAAATGCGGGAGAGCAGGCGGGAGAGCAGGCGGGCGACGATGCAGGGGCGCCGGCGGATTCGCTAGACCCACTAGATCCGCTACAAAACGCGGTGCACGCCGGGCTGCCGGCCGAGCCTGGAGGGCCGGGGCAGCGCGTGAGCATCGTGCTGATCGAAGACGACGACGGGCATGCCACGCTGGTCGAGCGCAACCTGCGGCGCTCTGGCGTGTCCAATGGCTTTTTGCGTTTTCGCGACGGCCAGGAGGCGCTCGATTACTTCTTTGGCGCGCCGGGTGCCGACACGCTTGCGGCGTCGAATTACCCGTCACGCGAGGAGCTGGCGAATTTCGTTGTGCTGCTCGACCTGCGCATGCCGCGCGTGGACGGCTTCGAGGTGTTGCGGCGGCTAAAGGCCGATCCGGTGACGGCAGCGGTGCCGGTGATCGTGCTCACCACGACCGATGACCCGCGCGAGATCGAGCGCTGTTACGAGCTGGGCTGCAACGTGTACATCACGAAGCCGGTCGAATACGACGCGTTCATCGAGGCGGTGCGGCGGCTCGGTTTTTTCCTCCAGGTCGTCAAGTTGCCGCCGGGGCATCGCTTTGTGCGTCCTTGATGGGCACCTCGGGTACTTCTGCATCGCTGCGCGCGCTGGAGCATGAGCCGCGGCTCGACGACGAACTTGAACGATCAGATATACGGCTTTCGATTCACGCATGACCACCATGACGATATTGATACTGGGCGCGCCAGCGGCGCGGAGCCAGCCACGAAGGATGCCAGGCGTATGAACGGCATGAGCAGCATGAATGGCATGAACAACGAAGGGGCACCGATGTTGGCGGGCGCACACGTGCTGGTCGTCGACGACGACGAAGGCATTCTGCGGCTCGCGCGCAAATCGCTCGTGCGGGCCGGCGCGCGCGTGGACACCTGCATGGGCGTTGGGGAGGCGCGCGCGGTGCTCGCGGCGCGCACGCCGGACGTGCTCGTGCTCGATTACCAGCTCGATGGCGCGGAGACCGGCCTCGACTTCTTCCGCCGCCTGCGCGCCGAGGACGTGCGCGTGCCGGCGATTCTCGTCACCGGCTTCACCGACGAGTCGCGCGTGATCGCCGCGCTGCGTGCCGGCGTCTCCGACGTGGTGCCGAAATCGGGCGATTACCTCGACTATCTGCCCGAGGCCGTGGCACGCGTGCTCGCCCAGGTGGCGCTGCAACGCGCCTCCGACCAGGCGCTGCTCCTGCGCGATCGCGAAGAGCACTACCGCACGCTATCCGAAGCGCTGCCGCACCTCGTGTTCACTTGCGGCGCGGACGGCGAGTGCGATTTCCTGTCGAAGCAATGGCGCGAATACACGGGCCTCGACGCCGGTACGACGCACGGCCTCGCGTGGCTCGACGCCGTGCATCCGGACGATCTGGACGAGATTCGCGACACGTGGCTCAAGGCCGTGCGCACCGCCAACGACGACTATCGGCACGAGTTGCGCATTCGCCGCCACGACGGCGCGTATCGATGGTTCGACGTCCGAATCGTTGCGATGCGCGATCCGCGCGGCGGCGTCAACAAGTGGTTCGGCAGTTGCACGGACATACACGCGCAGCGCGAATCGAACGAAGAGCGCGAGTTGCTGCTGGCATCCGAACAAGCCGCGCGCCAGGCGGCCGAAGAAGCCAATCGCGCGAAGGACCGCTTTTTGGCGATGCTCTCGCATGAGCTTCGCACGCCGCTTACCCCGGTGCTGGCAGGCACGCGTCTGCTCGAGCAGATTGCCGGCTTGCCTGACGCCGCGCGCGCAGGGGTGCTGATGATCCGCCGCAATATCGAACTCGAAGCGCGCCTGATCGACGACCTGCTCGATCTCACGCGCGTGGCGAATGGCAAGCTGAGCCTCACGCTCGATACGGTCGATGTGCACGAAGTGATCGATGCCGTGCTCGAGCTCTTTCACAGCGAAATCAAGCAGCAGGACGTGCACGTCGAGCTACTGGCGCAGCATCACTACGTGCGTGGCGACCGCGCGCGCATCCAGCAGATGTTCTGGAATCTCGTGCGCAACGCGGCGAAATTCACGCCCGACGGCGGCCACATTTTCGTGCGCACGCGCGACGAGCGCATGCAGGTGGTGATCGAGGTGGAAGACACCGGCATCGGCATCGCGCCCGACCAGATCGGCAAGCTCTTTCATGCCTTCGAGCAGGGCAGCCACAACATGACGCGCCAGTTCGGCGGCCTCGGACTCGGGCTCGCGGTGACGAAGGCGCTGACCGAGGCGCACGGCGGCACCGTGAGCGCGCAGAGCCCGGGCTCCCATTGCGGCGCGACCTTCACGATCGTGCTGCCGACCGCCGCGCCCGGCTCGGGCGCCACGCGCCCCGCGGATCACAGCGGTCCGCACCGTGCGGGCGCGCTCGACATCCTGCTGATCGAGGATCACGAGGACACGGCCGAAGTCATGTCGCAACTGATCCGCGCGCTCGGCCACGAAGTGGCGGTGGCCGCAAGCGTGGCCGGCGCGCTCGCGGCCACCGCCGCGCAGCGCTTCGACCTGGTCGTGAGCGATATTGGCTTGCCGGACGGCTCGGGCATCGACTTCATTCGCGCGTTTCGAAAGGAGTCGGTGGCGCCGGCCATCGCGCTCACCGGCTTCGGCACCGACGATGACGTGCGCCGCAGTATCGAAGCCGGCTTCACGGCGCATCTCACGAAGCCCGTGAATTTCGAGCAGCTCGAACGCCTGATCGAAGAGACTGTGACACAGCGTGCGAGCGGTGCGCCGAACCCGGCCACTCCGGCGGCTTGAGTGCTGTATGCCGCGCGGCAAAGCGCGTGGTTTGCGAACGACGTGCACAAGACGTAAAAAAGCCCGCGATGCGGGCTTTTTTTACTTGCTTTTGAGCGAATCGCGAATCTCGCGCAGCAGCAGCACGTCTTCGGGCGTGGGCGGCGGCGCGGCGGGCGCGGCTGCTTCAGGCTGGCGCAGTTTGTTCACGAACTTCACCATCAGGAAGATGATGAACGCCAGGATCACGAAGTTGATCAGCGCCGTGATGAACGAACCGTAGCCGAACACGGCCACGCCGGCGGTTTGCAGATCCTTGTACGAATCGGGATTGCCCTTGAAGGTGTCGGGAATGTGCCCGAGCCGGACGAACAGGTTCGAGAAGTCGAGACCGCCCGTGACGACGCCGATCACCGGCATGATGAGATCCTTCACGACCGAGTTGACGATGGTCGAGAAGGCGCCGCCGATGATCACACCGACTGCAAGATCCATCACATTGCCTTTGACGGCAAATTCCTTGAACTCCTTGATGATGCTCATGAACGGGCTCTCCTTGAACGGGGGCGGCACGGGCCAGGTGGCATAACGACGCAATGGCGCAATGATAGCGAACGCATTCGCAATGCGGTAGCCATTTGACACTGCATGACATTCCGCTTCGAGGCGCACCTCAATGCGCACCTCAATGCGCACCTCAATGCGCGAACTCGATCTGCTCGCGAAAGCGCTGCGGGTCCGTATTGGTTCCGCACAACAGGACGCCCACGCGCTTGCCCTGCAGCGTGTCGCGCAGCGGCCCGTAGAGGCCCGCAGTGGCCGTCGCGCAGGCCGGCTCGACAGCCAGCTTCAGTTCGTCGAAGAGCAGGCGCATCGCGGCGCGCAGGGCGTCGTCCGAGACCGTGACGACGCGCTCGATATGGCGTCGGCACAGCGTATAGCTGTACTGCTCGGTATGCGGCGCCATGAGCGAGTCGGCGATCGTTTGCATGTGGGTCATGCGCACCGTGTGGTTTGCCGCGAAGCTGCGGCTCATCGCGTCGGCGCCTTCGGGCTCGACGCCGTAGATGCGCACGCGCGGATTGGCGAGACGCAGCGCCGTGGCAACGCCGGCAGCGAGCCCGCCGCCGCCGATCGGCACGATTACGGCATCGAGGTCGGGCGCCTGGGTCGCCCATTCGTAGCCGAGCGTCGCCGTGCCGAGCACGGTGCGATAGCCATTGAACGGATGCACGAAATAGCGGCCTTCCTCGGCCTCGATGCGGCGCACGGTCTCGAATGCCTCGCGGTTGTCGTTGGCTCGCACGATTTCGGCGCCAAGCCGGCGACACTGCTCGACGCGCGCATCGCTCGTCGTGCGAAACAGCACGACCTTCACGCCGATGCCGAGGCGCTTCGCCGCATACGCGACCGCGATCGCGTGATTGCCGCCCGAGACGCAGGTCACGCCCGCGCTGCGTTGTGTCGCGTCGAGCGCGAGCAGGTGCGTGAACGCGCCGCGCACCTTGAAGCTGCCGCTCGCCTGCAGCAGCTCGAACTTGAAATTGACATGCGTGTTGCCGAGCGAGGGCATGTCGTGGCGGTCGAATACCGGCGTGCGCAGCACCCACGGCGCCAGCGTGAAGTGCTGCGAGGCGATCTCGTCCAGCGTGGGAATGGCTTCGCCGTCGATGGTGCGATCGGTGGGCAGCGGCGTGGCGGTTGACATGGCGTTGGACCTGCGGCGCGGGAGGTGCGTATTGAGTGTGGCTGTTGAGTGTGGCTGTTGCGTGTGACTGCCTGGATTCGTGACTACGCGTGCGCCTCGACCGAAAGGCCGCGCACGAGCTTGCGCAGGAAACCTTCGCATGCTGCGAGCTGCTCGAGCGAGACGAATTCGTTCGGTTTGTGCGCCTGCTCGATGTCGCCCGGTCCGCACACCACGCTCGGAATGCCCGCGCGCGCGAAGAGGCCCGCTTCCGTGCCGTATGCCACCTTGTGGCGCGTCTGGTCCGAAGTGAGCGCGCGCACGAGCTGCGTGATCGCGGCCTGCTCGCTGTCGTCGAGGCCCGGCGCCGCGGCGATCTTCATGAACTCGATCGCGCCCGCCGCATTTTCGCGCTGCATCTTCGGCACCAGCGTCTCGCGCGCGTACTGCTCGATGCGCGCGAAAATCGCGTCGGGGTCGAGCGTGGGCAGATTGCGGAACTCGAAGGCGAAGCGGCATTCGGCCGGCACGGTGTTGATGGCGTTGCCGCCTTCGATCGTGCTGGTTTGCGCGGTCGTGAACGGCACGTCGTAGAGCTCGTCGAACGGGCCCCTCGCGCGGAATTCGTCGGCCATGTCGCGGATGTAACAGATCAGGCGCGCCGCGTATTCGATGGCATTCAGGCCGCGCGGCGTGAGCGACGAATGGGCCGCATGACCGCGCACGCAACATTGATACGCGTTGATGCCCTTGTGCGCCACGATCGGGCGCATGCTCGTGGGCTCGCCGACGATGCAGCCTTCGGGCTTCACACCGCGTTTGACGAGGTCTTCGATCATGAGCGGTGCGCCCACGCAGCCTACTTCTTCGTCGAACGAGAGCGCGAGATGCAGCGGCTTCGCGAGCTTCATTTGCTGGATCTCGGGCACGAGCGAGAGCGCCGTGCCGATAAAGCCCTTCATGTCGCAGGTGCCGCGGCCATAAAGCAGGCCGTCGCGGATTTCGGGCTTGAACGGATCGCTGTCCCACTTCTGGCCGTCCACGGGCACCACGTCGGTATGGCCCGAAAGCACGATGCCGCCGTTGGTCGAGCCGTCGTGCGCGGGCAGCGTGGCGAACAAGTTGGCCCATTTGCCGTCGTGGCCGTAGGTGAGCGTTGCCTCGATGCCGCGTGCGCGCAAGTCGTCGCGCACGGTCTCGATCAAGCCGAGATTGGGATGGCGGCTGACCGTGTCCATCGACACGAGACGGGTGACCCAGGGAAGCGCGGCGGGGGCGGAGGCGGACGAGAAAACTTCGGAAGACGGCGTGGAAGACTGCGCTGATTCAGCGGCGATGGTCATGGTGGACTCCAGCTTGCTTGTCCATCCATATTACCCAAAAGAATGGCCCAGGCCAAAGGCGCGGCCAGCAATGGCTCGTTGCAGAACGCACACACGAGGGCGCATCAGCGCACGCAAGCATGTGATCGCATCGAATTCGACATCATGACGCGATGCAGCATCGCGATGTGGTACCGCAATGCCGCGTCGCGGATGCAGTATCGAGGATGTGGTGTCGAGGGTTTTGTGTCCCGGGTTTGCGTCGATCAGGCCTGCGCCGCATGCGCGAATTTCTCGCGCATGCGGCGGCGGACCGCTCAGGCGCTCAACGTGCCGTCGCGCGCGCCGGCGCACCGAGCGCGCGCAGTGTCTCCTTGACCGTCGCCACGCGTACCGCGAGGTCGGGGCTGCGCGTTTCGATACGCAGCTTGTCCTGGCCCGCGAGCTTGACGTGCTTGTGCTTCTGCACCATTTCGATGATGCGCATGGCGTCGATGGGCGGGTTCGGCACGAACTGCAGCCCGATCACGGCTTCGCCCGCGTCGATCTTGGTGATGCCGAGCGGCTTGGCCGCGAGGCGCAGGCGGTGCGTCTCGATCAGCGCGTGCGCCTGCGCCGGCATCTTGCCGAAGCGGTCGATCAGCTCCTCCTGAATGCCGTCGATCGAATCGTCGTGCTCGCAGTTCGCGAGGCGTTTGTAGAGCGACAGGCGCTCCTGCACGTCGCCGCAATAATCGGCGGGCAGGATCGCGGGCGCGTGCAGGTTGATCTCCGTGGTCGCGGCGAGCGGCGCGTTCAGGTCCGGCTCGCGGCCGTCCTTGAGCGCCTTCACGGCGTCGTTGAGCATGTCGGTGTAGAGCTGGAAGCCGATTTCGTGAATCTCGCCCGACTGCTTGTCGCCGAGCACTTCGCCGGTGCCGCGAATTTCGAGGTCGTGCATCGCGAGATAGAAGCCCGCGCCCAGTTCCTCCATCTGCTGAATCGCTTCGAGACGGCGCTGCGCCTGCTTCGTGAGCCCCTGCGGATCGTGCACGAGCAAATACGCGTAGGCCTGGTGGTGCGAGCGCCCGACGCGGCCGCGCAACTGGTGCAGCTGGGCCAGGCCGAATTTGTCGGAACGATGGATGAGGATGGTGTTCGCGGTCGGCACGTCGATGCCGGTCTCGATGATGGTCGTGCACAGCAGCACGTTCGCGCGCTGCGCCACGAAATCGCGCATCACGGCTTCGAGCTCGCGCTCGTGCATTTGACCGTGCGCCACGGCGATGCGCGCCTCGGGCACGAGGGCCTCGAGCATCGCGCGGCGATTCTCGATGGTTTCGACTTCGTTGTGCAGGAAATAAACCTGGCCGCCGCGCTTGAGCTCGCGCAGCATCGCCTCGCGAATCACGCTGTCTTCTTCGCGGCGCACGAAGGTCTTGATGGCGAGGCGCTTTTGCGGCGCGGTCGCGATCACGGAGAAGTCGCGCAGGCCTTCGAGCGCCATGCCGAGCGTACGCGGAATGGGCGTGGCGGTGAGCGTGAGCACATCGACCTCCGCGCGCAGCGCCTTCAACGCCTCCTTCTGGCGCACGCCGAAGCGGTGTTCCTCGTCGATGATCACGAGGCCGAGGCGCTTGAACTGCACATCGGAAGAAAGCAGCTTGTGCGTGCCGATCACGATGTCGACGCTGCCGTCGTTGATCTGCTGGATCGCCGCGCTCACTTCCTTGCCGGTCTTGAAGCGCGAAAGCTCGGCAATGCGCACGGGCCAGTCGGCGAAACGGTCGGTGAAGGTCTGCGTGTGCTGCTCCGCGAGCAGCGTGGTGGGCGAGAGAATGGCCACCTGCTTGCCGCCCATCACGGCGATGAACGCCGCGCGCAGCGCCACCTCGGTCTTGCCGAAGCCCACGTCGCCGCATACGAGGCGGTCCATGGGCTTGCCGCTCGTCATGTCGCCGATCACGGCCGCGATTGCCGCCGCCTGGTCGGGCGTTTCCTCGAAGCCGAAGCTCTCCGCGAACTTCACGTAGTCCTTCGGTTCGAGCGCGAACGCGTGCCCCTCGCGCGCGGCGCGGCGCGCGTAGAGGTTGAGCAGCTCGGCGGCGGTGTCGCGAATCTGCTGCGCGGCCTTGCGGCGCGCCTTTTCCCACTGGCCCGAGCCGAGCGCGTGCAGCGGTGCGCTGTCCGGATCGGCGCCGCTGTAGCGCGAGATCACGTGCAGTTGCGAAACCGGCACGTAGAGCTTGCTCGCGTTCGCGTATTCGAGGTGCAGGAACTCGGTGTCGCCCTCGCCGAGGTCCATCGTCACGAGCCCGTGGTAGCGGCCGATGCCGTGCTGCGCGTGCACGACCGGGTCGCCCACCTTGAGCTCGGAAAGGTCGCGCACCATCGAATCGACATTGCTCGCCTGCTCCTGGCGGCGGCGTCCCGCGCGGCGCGCGAGCGGGCCGTAGAGTTCGCTCTCGGTGATGATCGCGAGTTCTTCGCCGGGCAGCGCGAAGCCAGTCGAGAGCGGCGCCACGCCCAGCGCGAAGCGCTCGTCGCCGGTGAGCCAGTCTTCGTAGCTGTCCGCGGAAGTGGGGCGCAGATGGTTCTCGGCTAGCAACTGCGCGATGGTCTCGCGCCGTCCCGCCGACTCCACCGCGAATAGCACACGGTTCTTCGTGGTGTCGAGATAACCGCGCAGCGCGGCGAGCGGGTCGTCGGCGTGGCGGTCGATCGCGAGGCTCGGCAGCGCGTTGGCCCAGCCGCCCGCGCTCGCGGCGGGCAGAGCGAGGCGCGCGAAGGGCTTTGCGAGCGTGAAGAAGTCCTCGTCGGTCAGAAAGAGGCGCTGCGGCTCGAGGATCGGCCGTTCGCGGTCGTGCGCGAGGAAGTTGTGGCGTTGCTTCGTGTCGGCGGTGAAGCGGCGGATCGAGGCGTCCAGGTCGCCTGAAAATACGAGCTGCGCATTCCCGGGAAGGTAATGGAACAAGGTGGCCGTCTCTTCGAAGAAGAGCGGCAGGTAGTACTCGATACCCGCCGACGGCACGCCGTTGCCGATGTCCTTGTAGATCGACGCACGGCTCGGGTCGCCTTCGAACAACTCGCGCCAGCGGCTGCGAAACGCCGTGCGCGCGGCCTCGTCGAACGGAAACTCGCGGCCCGGCAGGAGGCGCACGTCCTTGACCGGATAAAGGCTGCGCTGGTTGTCCGGATCGAAGGCGCGGATCGAATCGACTTGATCGTCGAAGAGATCGATGCGGTACGGCAGCGGCGAGCCCATCGGGAACAGGTCGATCAGCGAGCCGCGCACGCAGTACTCGCCGGGCCGCATGACCTGGCTCACGTGCTCGTAGCCGGCGAGCGTGAGCTGCGATTTGAGCTTCGCTTCATCGAGGCGCTCGCCCTGCTTGAACGAGAATGTGTAGGCCGCGAGGAACGAGGCGGGCGGCATGCGGTAGAGCGCCGTCGTGGCCGGGACGATGAGGATGTCGCAGCGGCCCTCGCCCAGATCGTGCAACGTCGCGAGGCGCTCGGACACGAGGTCCTGGTGCGGCGAGAACGTGTCGTAGGGCAGCGTTTCCCAGTCGGGCAGCAGGCGCACGCGCGCCTCGGGCGCGAAGAACGGGATCTCCTGGGCGAGGCGCTGGGCGTCCACGGCGCTTGCGCAGATCACCGCGAGCAATGGCGCGCTCGCGCGCGCGGCCTCGCGGTAACGGGCGATCAGGAGCGCATCGGACGAGCCGTGCGTGCCGTCGAATGCAAAGCGCTGTCCCGGCTTGACGACGGCGACCGGGGACGAAGACGAAGACGGCGACTGCTGGGGTGCGGCGATATCGGACATAGGGGCAACAGGTTGGCGAGGCGCGGCTTATTCGTATGAGTCAGGTATGGGTCAGCCAGGCATTAGTCGTGGAGCGCGCGCGACAACGCGCTTGCGATCCCGGTTTCGACAGCTATTCGTAAGGCTAAAAGGCGCAAAAGCACCGCTCGGGCGGCGCGCAAGCAATGCTTGAACGGTGCCCGTGGGGCGCGGGTGCCAGCACGTGCGGCCTTGCGAAGGGCTGCCATCGTGCCCGCCGTGCCCGCCGCACCCGCCGGACAGCACCGGTTGTGGCGCTGGATGCGAGTCCTGGGCGTGCGGGCAAAGGACCTATTATAAAATCCGTCCTTTACTTTGACTCATGTGGCCCGCGATACCGTGACTTCACGCCTTTTTGCCCTGATTCCTTGCGCCGGCACCGGCAGCCGTTCGGGATCGGCCATGCCCAAACAATATCGGACGGTTGCCGGACACGAACTTCTGCACTATACGCTCGCGGCATTTGACGCCTGCAGCGAATTCACCCAGACACTCGTCGTCATTTCCCCCGACGATAACCATTTCGACGCGCGCCGCTTCTCCGGCCTGCGCTTCGCGGTGCGCCGCAAGGGTGGGGCGTCGCGCCAGGCGTCGGTCTACAACGGCCTCGTCGCGCTCGCCGACTTCGGCGCCGGCGACGACGACTGGGTGCTCGTGCACGACGCCGCGCGCCCCGGCATCACGCCCGCGCTGATCCGCTCGCTTGTCGGTGCGCTCAAGGACGACCCCGTGGGCGGCATCATGGCGTTGCCCGTCGCGGACACGCTCAAGCGCGTCGCGCCTCACAACGTGCAGGGCGGGCCGCGCATCGAACGCACGGAATCACGCGACGGCCTCTGGCAGGCCCAGACCCCGCAGATGTTCCGCATCGGCATGCTGCGCACGGCCATCGAGCGCGCGCAACAAGAGGGCCACGACCTCACCGATGAGGCAAGCGCCATCGAATGGCTCGGCCACTCGCCGCGCCTCGTGCAGGGCAGCCTGCGCAACTTCAAGGTGACGTACCCCGAAGACTTCGCACTCGCAGAAGCCTTTCTCAGCCGCGATCCTGGCAACTGAGCCGGCAACTGAGCCGGCAACCAGGCCGGCAATTGAGCTATACGGAAGAACCACACATGGATATCAGAATCGGACAAGGCTATGACGTGCACGCGCTCGTGCCGGGACGCCCGCTCGTCATCGGCGGCGTGACGGTGCCCTACGAGCGCGGGCTGCTCGGCCACTCGGACGCCGACGTGCTGCTGCACGCTATCACCGACGCACTTTTCGGTGCCGCCGCGCTCGGCGACATCGGCCGTCACTTCCCCGACACCGACAAGCAGTTCTACGGCGCGAACAGCCGCGTGCTGCTGCGCGAGTGCCTGCGCCGCGTGCAAGAGGCGGGCTTCATGCTCGTGAACGTGGACAGCACCGTGATCGCGCAGGCGCCGAAGCTCGCACCGCATATCGAAGCCATGCGCACGTGCATTGCGGAAGATCTGCAACTATCGCTCGATCGCGTGAACGTGAAGGCGAAAACCAATGAGAAACTCGGTTATCTGGGCCGCGGCGAAGGCATCGAGGCGCAAGCGGCAGTGCTGCTCACGCGCGCCTGAAGACACATTTGAAGCCCTGAAATAAGGGCTTTTTCGTATCCCTACGCTGCGCGTGCGGCGCATCGCAAGCAGCGTGCCCAAAAGCGTCGATCGTGTTCAGCAGGCCGCGTGCCTGCTTTCGATTAAAGGGCGGTGATTGCATCTGCAATTACCGCCCTTGCTTTTCTTGTCGATTAATTTCCGTTTTTTTCGCCCCATACTCAACCGGTATTCAGGCGTACCGGAAACGGAAAGGTTCATGACGGGACTCGAAAGACGCGTGAAAGGCCTCGACGGTCTCCGGGCACTGGCCGTGATGCTGGTGTTCCTCTCGCACAAGGCGCACGTCGACGCAATCGACGCAGGCAAGATCGGCGTGTGGCTGTTCTTCCTGATCAGCGGTTATCTCATCATTGGCGAGCTGCATCGCAACCGCCTGCGCGTCGAACAGCGCACGGCGCGCCGCGACGCAGTGCTCTATGTATTCTTCGTCAAGCGCACGTTGCGCATTTTCCCGGTCTACTATTTGCTGCTCATCGCGCTGACGATCGCGCACGCGTTCTTCTATCAACGCGACGTCGACCTCGGGCTCGCGTGGCATTACGTATTCCTCTCCAATTTTTGGATCGGCATCGTTCATGACGGATGGCCGGGCTCGGTCTCGCATTTCTGGAGTCTCGCGGTCGAGCAGCAGTTCTATCTGCTCGCGCCGTTTGCGCTGCTGTTCACGCGCGCTTCGCGTCATCTGGCGATTTGCGTCGTCATGATTCTCGCCGCCGCGCTCGCGCATCTCGCGCTCTATGCGAGCGGCGCGATCGAGCCGCTCGTATACGCGTTCTCGCCGTGGAATTTCGCCTTGCTCGCGCTCGGCGGCGTGCTCGCGATCGGTGGCGCCCGCGTGCCGATGGAGAGGCGGGTGCAAAGCGGCATCTGGTTCGTGCTTGCGTGCGCGAGTCTTGCGGCGTTCGCGCTTGCTCGCGCCGATTGCGACAGCTGCCAGGCGACGCAACGCGCCATCCTGCCGGGCTTGCTCGATATCGGCCTGGCGCTGTCGCTCGGCGCCGTATTGCTATGGCTCGTGCGACGCCAGGATAGCGTGCTCGTGGCCGCGCTCGACGTGCGCCCGCTCGCGTATCTCGGCACCATCAGCTACGGCTTTTATCTGTTCCACAATCTGGTGCCGTCGCGTCTGGGCGAGGCACCGGCGTTCTACGCAAGCTTGCACGTGCCGCCGCTTGCACAGGACTTGCTGTCGCTCGTCATGCAGTTCGCGCTTTCGGTGCTGCTCGCGCATCTGTCGTGGCAGTTGCTGGAAAAACGCGTGCTCGAGTGGAAAGAGCCGCTCGCCACGGCGATCCGCAGCCGTTTGCCCGCGCGCGCCGCAGCAGGCCCGACCTGAGCGCGGCTCGCTGCGCGAGCCTCAGAGCGTCGCGCCACCCACCTCGCGGCCGCTCGGGCAGAGTTCGCCGGTTTGCAGCCCGTCGAGCACGCGCAGGATTTCGGCGGCGCTGCGCCCGACGCTCAGGCTGTTCACCGATACGTGCTGAATGACGTTGTCCGGATCGACGATGAACGTCGCCCGCAGCGCCACGCCGGCTTCCTTGTCGCGAATGCCGAGCTGGTCGATCAGCTCGCCTCTCACGTCGCCAAACGCGTAGTGGTTCAGCCGGTCGAGCGCCTTGTTCTCGCGCCGCCATGCG
Source organism: Paraburkholderia tagetis (assembly GCF_022213065.1). GTDB lineage: Bacteria > Pseudomonadota > Gammaproteobacteria > Burkholderiales > Burkholderiaceae > Paraburkholderia > Paraburkholderia tagetis. The sequence goes on along the minus strand of NZ_JAKLJA010000006.1, from coordinate 62,207 downwards.
AGCTTCACGTATTCGTTGTCGCAACTGCCGCCCATCAGCACGGTCTCGCGGTTTTCGAATTCCTTGTGCAACTGCGCGAACGCGGCGATCTCGGTCGGGCAGACCGTCGTGAAATCCTTCGGATAGAAGTAGATCACTTTCCACTTGTCGGGAAAGCTCCGCTCCGTGATCTCCATGAACGCCGATTCGCCGTTTTCCTCGGGCTGGTTGAAGCCGGGCTTCGCAGCCGTGACGGTGAAGGCTTCGAGTTTGTCGCCGACGGTTTTCATGGCGTCGCTCCTTGAAAGACGGGGCGCACGCGCGCCCGGTGCGCGCGTCTCATGGCCCGACTGCTTTCGCAATTGTCGCAGGGGCGGGCGGCGCGTGCTGCGGGCGTGCGCCGGGGGCATGCGGGGCGGAAGGGGGCCTTGCGGAGGCAGGCGCCTGTTGCGTCCGTTGCCGGTGCCGAGCATCGCCGAGGGGCTCTGAGCGGCCTTCAGCGGGCTCGGGGACCGAGGAGCGGCGCTCAGGCGCCCTTGGCGAGCGGAAACTCGATGGTGACTTCGAGGCCGGGGCCCGGCGCGCGGTTGCGCAGGCGCAGTGCGCCGCGATAGCGGCCCACGAGGCGCTGCACGATGGCCATGCCGAGGCCGGTGCCGTTGGCCTGGGTGCGGGCGCTGTCGACGCGATAGAACGGCCGCGTGACGAGCGGCAGTTGGTCTTCGGGAATGCCGGGGCCTTCGTCGACCACCGACAGTTCCACGCGCGAATGCGAGACCCGCGTCTCCAGCATGATGTGAGGAATGCCGTCCACCTCGCTCAAGCCGTACTTGCGCGCATTCTCGATCAGATTGCCCACCACGCGGCGCATGTCGGTGTCGTCGGCTTCGATCACGGCCGTGGGCGCGAGACGCGTGATGAGGCGCACGCCGTCCTCGCTGGCCATGCGCGCGGCCATTTCGCCTGCGATGACCGAAAGGTCGACGCGCTCGGGCATGCGTTGCACGGGGCGCGCATAGTCGAGAAAGCGGCCGATGATCATGTCCATCTGCTCGATGTCGTCGATCATCGCGTCCTTGGTCGCCTGGTCGGACGGACTCATCTCCGTTTCCAGCCGCAGCCGCGCGAGCGGTGTGCGCAGATCGTGCGAGATGCCGGCCAGCATCAGCGCCCGGTCGGCCTCTAGCTGCTCCAGGTCGCGCACCATCTGGTTGAACGAGCGATTGGTCTCGGCGGCCACGCCCATGCCGCTCTCGGGCAGCTTGGCCGGCGATTGCCCGGAGCCCACCATGCGCGCGGACATCGCCAGCCGCGCGAACGGCCGGTTCACGAGGCTCGTGATGAATGCCGCGCCGAACAGCGAGAGCGCGAGCGCGGAGACCCCCCAGCCGACCCACTGCAGGCCGGTGACGTTATCGAGCTGGTCGCGGTCGAGCGCGACCCAGTAGTCGTCGTCGTCGATCTTGAAGCTGATCCATACGCCCGGGATGCCGTTCACCGACTGCGCGATCACGGTGTCGTCGCCGAGGCGGCCACGGATGTCGTGCTCGATCAGACGATTGAGCGACTCGTCGGGCTGGAGCTTGTATTTGTCCGTGGCCTCGCGCGGATAGACGCGCACGCCTTCGTTGCTCTCCAGGTCCTGGAGCAGCGCGCGGCGCAGGTCGGGATCGGAGTAGAGGAGCGCGGTGCGCGTGAGCTTGACGACGGCGACGAGCTGGAGCGCCACGCGCTGCGCGCGCGGCTCTCGCTCGATCACGCGAAAGCTCTGAAACCATGCCGCGAGACTGACCGCGATGAGAAGGGCAATCAACAGGAAAGTGCGCCAGAACAGATCGCCAAACGCGAGCGTCAGCAAACGCCGGTCAATCCGCATGGACCCTTCCCGTTTCAACAGAGGCAGAGCAGACAACGAGACACCGTCCAGGATCAGGCCGCGCCGTCGGGAATGAACACGTAGCCAAGGCCCCAGACCGTCTGGATGAAGCGCGGGCTGCCCGGATCGGGCTCGATCAGCTTGCGCAGACGCGAGATCTGCACGTCGAGGCTGCGGTCGAACACTTCGTATTCACGGCCACGCGCGAGCTCCATGAGCTTTTCGCGCGAGAGCGGCTGACGCGGATGGCGCGCGAATACCTTGAGCACCGAGAATTCGCCCGTGGTGAGCGGAATTTCCTGGCCGGCCTTGGTGAGCGTGCGGGTGGCGAGGTTCAGCGCGAATTCGCCGAACTCGAACACTTCCGTAGTTTCCGAGGGCGCGCCGGGCAGCTCGGACGGCGCCTGGCGGCGCAGCACCGCGTGAATGCGCGCGACCAGTTCGCGCGGGTTGAAGGGTTTCGGGAGGTAATCGTCGGCGCCCATTTCGAGGCCGACGATGCGATCCACATCCTCGCCCTTCGCGGTGAGCATGATGATGGGCGTGCGATCGTTGCTGCCGCGCAGGCGCCGGCAGATGGACAGGCCGTCTTCGCCGGGCAGCATGAGATCGAGCACGAGCAGGTCGAAACGTTCGCGCACCCACAGCTTGTTCATGGCGGGTGCGTTTTCTGCCACGTAGACGTTAAAGCCCTGCTCGCCGAGATAGCGGCGGAGCAGGTCCCGCAGCCGCGGGTCGTCGTCGACAACGAGAATTTTGGACGGGTTCTTGGTTTCCATGCCTGGCATCTTAGCGCGATTGAGTTGTAGTGCGAGTTTGCAACAATTATCAGGTTACAGTCAGTTACAAAATTTACCCATGCTGTGCCACGGCATCAAGCACTGACAGATAGACTTCTTTGCGTAATGCGGCCATTCGTTAGATACTTCATTCGAATTCGAACCAGTGCCCGTATAGAGCCGGGTCCGTACATGCATTCGAGGTAGCCGTTTGCCGCGTCAAGAAGGGAACAAAACGATGGGAGGGGTGAGGCCGACAATGCGCCATACCATGATTGCACTGGCGTTGACCAGTGGCGTCGTGGCTGCATTGGATGCGGCGCCGGCCCATGCCCAGACGTTCCCGGATGGCCCTCATGCATCCGCCGCGCCCACTCGCCGTGCCGGCGCAAAGCCGCCCGTGCGCAAGGTGCGCAACGATACGCCGGCACGCCCAGCGTCTGACATCGCGCAGCGCACCGCGGTTCCCTCCGATCTCGATCAGCGCCGCCGCGACGGCCATATGACGCCCGATGAGCGCCGCCTTCTGCGTCAGCACATCGAAGACGCCGTGCGCGAACTCTACAAGCGCTGATTTGGGCAGCCTGCCCGTGCGTCCTCCGTGCGCGCTTAAAGGCGGTCCACGGCATCGCTGAAAAATTCCGTAGCAATTGCGTGGTCAACAGATGCGTCGGGCGCATCGTTAGTTCGTTACCTTCGTCCCTGTGGGCGCGCGGGCCGAACTCGCGCGTTTTGTCCCATGTCCGGTCCCATATCCGCCACGCAACGATCCGTACCGGTGCCGCCGGCGCGCCGCCCGCATCGTCATGGCGCGGCCAGTTCGCCCTCAGCCACCTCGGCCACCTCAGCCACCGCAGTCGACGCGAGCCCGGACGCGGCGCTCCTCGCCGCCGACGACGCCACGCATCTGCTCATCCGCACCGGCTTCGCTCCCGCGCCCGCCGAGATCGTGCCTTACGTCGGGCTCACGCGTGCGGTGGCCGTCGAGCGCGTGCTGGCCACTGCCCGCACCGATGCCGCGACGCCGCTGCCCGCATGGACCGCCGAGATCCCCTTGACCCGCGCGCAGCGCAATGCCCTGACGCCCGGGGAGCGCCGCGATGCGCAGCGCCAGCGCGGCCGGCACTACGATGAGCTGCGCGCATGGTGGATGCGCGAAATCCTCACCACGCCGTCACCGCTCACCGAGCGCATGACGCTCTTTTGGCACAACCATTTCACGTCGGGGCAGGACAAGGTTGGCGAGCCGCTGTTGATGGCGCAGCAAAATGCGCTTCTGCGGCGCAACGCGCTGGGCAGCTTCGCCACACTGCTGCACGAAGTCGCGAAGGACCCCGCGATGCTGCTTTATCTCGACGGCGCCAGCAATCGCAAGGGCAAGCCGAACGAGAACTTTGCGCGCGAGGTCATGGAGCTGTTCACGCTGGGCGAAGGGCAGTATTCGCAGCAGGACGTTGCCGAGGCGGCGCGTGCGTACACGGGCTGGGGCGTCGATCCGGAAACGTGGCGCTATGTCTGGCGCCCGGCGCAGCACGACGACGGCGTGAAGACCGTGCTGGGCAAGCGTGGCGCCTTCGACGGCGACGCCGTGCTCGACATCCTGCTGGGCGAGCCGCAGACCGCGCATTTCATGGCGGCGAAGCTATGGCGCGAGTTCGTCTCGGACACGCCGGACCCGGCGCGGCTCGACACCGTAGCCGCACGCTTTCGCACGAGCGGCTACGACATCAAGGCGGCGCTCGGCGCGCTGCTCGTCACACCCGAGTTCTGGGACGAGCGCAATCGCGGCGTGCTGGTGAGCTCGCCGGTCGAGTTCATCGCGGGCACCGTACGCCGCTTCGACGTGGCCTATGCGAGCACGGCCGTGTTCGCGCATACCTCGGCCGCGCTCGGCGAGAATTTGTTCTATCCGCCCAATGTGAAGGGCTGGCCCGGTGGCGCGATGTGGATCAACAGCGCGACGCTGCTGGCGCGCAAGCAGTTCGTCGAGCAGCTTTTTCGCGCGACCGAGGCGGCGCGCCCGCGCAATGGCGGCTCGATGCCGATGGCAGCCGCGAGCGCCAATGCAAACGCAAACGCCATGGCGGGCGCACCGGCAAGCGCACAGACAGGCGGCGTGTCGAAACCGCCGGTACCTACGATGCAGGGCGGCATGCGCTTCGATCTGGACGGCTGGCTCGGGCATTTCGGTCTGGCGGCTGATGCCGTGCCCGGTCTGTCCGCCCAGTTGCAGATGCAGCACGCGGTGCTGCCGCTCGCGCCTGTCGACGCGATTGCGGCCGGCAGCAGCGCGGGAGCGTATCTCGAAGCACTCCTGATGGACCCGGTCTATCAGTTGAAGTGACCTGGTAGAATCGATCCAACGACGCCTGCGGTGAACGACTGAAATGAACGCTTGTAACGACGATCACGACGACGATCACAACGACAACAGCGGCGCAGCACGGCGCCGCGTGGACCAGCGAGGTCCGGCATGAAGCGGCGCGACTTTCTGGCTGCCGCGGCCGCAATGACGGCTGCGGGCGCGGCATCGTGGCTTCCCGGGGCCGCGTATGCGCAAGGCGGCATGGGCGCGCAGCGCCACGCGAGCGGCTACGACAATCTGCTGATTCTCATCGAACTCAAGGGCGGCAACGATGGACTAAACACGGTAGTGCCGTTCGCGGATCCGCTCTACTACCGCTATCGCGCGAATATCGGCGTGGGTCGCGGCGATGCGATCCCGCTCGACGAACGCACGGCGTTGCATCCCGCGCTCGCGCCGCTCATGCCGATGTGGCGCGCGCACGAGCTCGCCATCGTGCAGGGCGTGAGCTACGCGCAGCCGAATCTCTCGCATTTCCGCTCGATCGAAATCTGGGACACGGCCTCGAATGCCGACCGGTATCTGCGCGAGGGCTGGCTCACGCGCGCATTCGCGAGCGCGCCCGTGCCGATGGGCTTCGCGGCCGATGGCCTCGTGCTCGGCAGTGCGGAGATGGGGCCGCTCGCAAACGGCGCGCGCGCCGTCGCGCTCGTCAATCCTGCTCAGTTCGCGCGCGCCTCGCGGCTGGTCACGCCGATCTCGCTCAAGGAGCGCAATCCGGCGCTCGCCCATATCCTCGATGTCGAGAACGATATCGTTCATGCCGCTGACCAGTTGCGTCCGCGCCCCGGCCAGTACGCGTTGAAGACGGCATTTCCGGCGGGCGCCTTCGGCGCCTCGGTGAAAACCGCGATGCAGGCGCTGGCCTCGGGCGAGACCCTGGCGGGCGCGCAAGGCGGACCCGCGCCGGTGCCGGGGCAGGGCGTGGCCGCGATCCGGCTCACGCTCAACGGCTTCGATACGCACCAGAACCAGCCGCAGCGGCACGCAGACCTGTTGCGCCAGTTCGCGGCGGGCATGATGGCGATGCGCTCGGCGCTTGTCGAGATGGGGCGCTGGGATCGTACGCTGATCGTCACCTATGCCGAGTTCGGACGGCGCGTGCGCGAGAATCAGAGCCGTGGCACGGACCACGGCACGGCGTCCGCGCATTTCGTCGCGGGCGGAAGTGTGGCGGGCGGACTCTATGGCGAGGCGCCGCAGCTCGCACGCCTCGATGGCAATGGCAATTTGCCGGTCGCCGTCGACTTCAGGCAGATCTACGCGACGGTCCTCGGGAACTGGTGGGGGCTCGACGCGCAGGCGGTGCTGCAGCGCCGCTTCGACCCGCTGCCGTTGCTGCGCGTATAGCGCATGTGCTTCACTGCTGGCGCTGGCGCTGGCGCTGGCGCTGGCGTTGGTCGGCGTCAGGCGCGGCGCGCGGCGCGCCAGGCAATCCAGAGCTTGCGAATCGGCGTGAGCACGATCTGCTGGTGCAGTACCTGAAAGCCTTCGCGCTCCACTTCGTCGAGCAATGCAAGCTCGAGTGCCGCGAGTGCGCGCAAGGTGCGCTGATGGCGGCGCTCCGGGGCGGGAATCGCATCGATTGCGGCGTTCACGGCTTCGCGCGCGCGCGTCGTCTGAAACTGCATGAGCTCCGTGAATTCACCGCTATAGCGGCGGTTGATCAGATCGGCGGCGGTGACGTTGTAACGCTGCAATTCGTCGATGGGGACATAGATGCGGCCGTGGCGCGCATCGTTGCCGATCTCGGGCACGAATTGCGCGAGCATCAGCGCGTTGCCGAGCGGCGCGGCCCAGCGCGCGGCGCCGCCGCGCGCTTCGGCCGTGCGGGCGCCGACCTGCGCCACGAGCGTTGCGAAGGTGCCGCCCACGCCGTCCATGTAGCGGCGCAGATTCGGCAGGTCGAGATAGCGGGCCTGCTCGAAGTCCATTTCGAAGCCGGCGAGCAACTGCTGAAGCAGCGGATAGATACCCGCCGCGCCGTCGAGATGCTGGGCGAGTGCTTTGGTGACCGGGTGGGCGGCGTTGCCGGCGGCGAGCGCGGCCAGTTCCTTCTGCCACCACGCGAGCTTGGTGCGGCCGACGGTGGGGTCGCTCGTTTCCTTGGCGGTTTCCTCGAGTTCGCGGCGCAGCGCGAAGAGAGCGGCGAGCAACGGCTGATGCGCGGCGCTGGCCTGGCGCAGCGCGTAGTACGTGCTCGACCCGGGCGGGGCCGCCTTTTGCAGGCAGTATTCGTCGAAATTCACGGCGTTCGGGGGGCGAGGAGAGGCGCGGATTTGTTGGTGCCCCGCTGGTGCCCAGGGGGCCACGGAGCAAGTAACCGCGGAGCGGCGATTCTAGCACCGGCCCCTGTTTGGGGCAGGTCGAGCGGGAGGCAGGAGGCGCTCGAAACAAAAAACCCGCGAAGCCTTGTGCTATCGCGGGTTTCTGGAATTCGCCGGAACACTCCGGAAGATAAATGGTGCGTGAGGCCGGACTCGAACCGGCACACCCTTGCGGGCGTCAGGACCTAAACCTGGTGCGTCTACCAATTTCGCCACTCACGCGAATTCTTTGCCTGGCGGGACCGCTGCGAGCTCACGTGAGCGTGTGACGTGGGATACATCGCGTGCGATACAGACCTGCGTTGCGCGCCGGGGGCTGGATAAGTCACCAGCAAAGCGCAAGCGCGAGATTCTAACTGATTGCCCTGCGCTTGTCTGCACCTGGTTGTGGGTCCAGTCTGATCCGGGCCGCATGCCGGAGCGGAATCGTCACCGAGACCAGCAGTCCGCGTGCCGAGTGCGTATCCACATGATCGAGACGCACTTCGGCGCCCATACGGTCCGCGATCGTCCTGACAATCGACAGCCCAAGCCCCGAGCCGATCTGTTCGTTGCCCTGCAACCGATAGAACGGGTCGAACACGCGGGCACGTTCATGCGGCGCGATGCCGGGGCCGCTATCGGCGACGGTCAACAGAACGTGATCGCCGGCATCGCGCACGGCCAGATCGACGCGCCCGCCGCCCGGCGTATAGCGGATCGCATTGTCGACCAGGTTCTTGATCAGCATCGTGAGCTCGATTTCGTCCACTGGCGCGGTGATGTCCGTACTGTCCGGATCGTCCTCGACACCGATGTCGATCCGCTTCGCTTCCGCGAGCGGCATCAAATCCTCGAGCACGCGGCGAAACGCGGCGAGCACCGAGGTCGGGTCCGCGCGTTGCGCGGGCGCTGCCTGCACTCGCGCGAGCGCGAGAAGCTGCTCGATCAGCTTGCGGCTGCGCTCGAGGCCGCCGCGCAAGGTTGTGAGCCGCGTGTGCGCATCGGCGGGCAGGTCGGCGTGGCCCAGTCGCTCCGCCTGCAGCGACATCGCAGTGAGCGGCGAGCGCAGTTCGTGCGCGGCGTCGGCGACAAAGCGGCGCTGCGCGGCGACGGATTGCTCGACGCGCGCGAGCATTCGATTGATCGCGGCGACAAATGGCTGTACCTCGGCCGGCACATGGTCGGTCCGCACCGGTTGCAGATCATGCTCGCTGCGCGCGTCGATCTCGGCGGACAGCGAGGCGATCGGCCTCAGCATCTTGCGCACGAGATCGGCGACGACGAGCAGCAGGATCGGTACGAGGATCAGCAGCGGCATCGCGGTCCGCCAGGCGCTTTCGCGGGCCGCGTCATCGCGCACGCCGGCTTCCTGGGCGACCGCGATGCGATCGCCGTTTGCGAGCGTGCGGATCAGCACCCGCAGTGGCCGGCCGCTCGCGTCGAGCGTGCGCAGACCGTCGGGTAGCGTCGCGGCGCTCGCGAGCCGCGGTTCGGAGACTGCGATCGGCCGGCCGTCGCGCGTTAGCGGCTCGACGATCACGCGCGGCGACTCGTCGCTCTCGAGCGGCTTCTCGATCGGCGTCTCGGTTTGCTTCTCGAGCGACTTCCGGGCGGTGCTCGCCTGATGAGGCGCCGACGGCGCCGGTGCGCCGGGGCGATCGAGCAGCGCGGCGATCTGGCGTAGCACATCGTCCTGAAGTTCGTGCGCCTCGTCGAACGAAGACGAGAACGCGAACGCGGCTGCCGCAGTTGCGACGAACAGGATCGCAACCGACAACGCGACCGACAGCCGGAACTGGATCGACTCGCTCAACCGTTTTTTGACACCATCCATCCGACGCCCCTGACGTTCTTGATCACGCTGCTGCCGAGCTTGCGGCGCAGCGAATGGATCAGGAATTCGACCGCATTGCTTTCGACTTCCTCGCCCCAACCGTAGATGCGGCTTTCGAGTTCGTGGCGCGACAGGATCGCGCCCGGCCGCACGAGCAGCGCGCGCAACAGCGAGAATTCGCGGTTCGATAGCTGGATCGGCGCATCGTTGCCGACCGCCGCCTCACGCGTTGCCGGATCCAGCGCCACGACGCCGTTGCCGAGCACCGGCGTGGCCGAACCCGCCTGGCGCCGAATCGCGACGCGGATCCGCGCAAGCAGTTCGGCCATCTCGAACGGCTTGAGCACGTAGTCGTCCGCGCCGCCGTCGAGGCCGCGCAGACGGTCGTCGAGTCCGTCGCGCGCAGTCACGACGATGAGCGGTACCGCGCTGTCCTTCGCACGGATGCCGGCCAGCACGTCGAGCCCGTCCCGGCCCGGCAGGCCGAGGTCGAGCAGCACCACGTCGTAAGGCTGCGTGGCGAATGCGGTCAGCGCGCGTGCGCCGTCCGTGACCCAGTCCGCCGCATACGACGCATCCTTCAGCGCGGCCTGGACCGCTTCGCCAATCATCGGATCGTCTTCGACCAGCAGGACTCGCATGCCTCCTCTCCAGATAACGAAACCGGCATCAGCCTATGCGATTCCGGCCCGCGCGTCACGCGACGCGCTGCCGACCTTGTCGACACGTCTGACACGCATTTGCCATCTAGCTGGCCCGACCCGCGAGCGTGCCGAACGTATGGAGCAGGGCGCTCATCGCGGCCGCGCAGTCGGCCTGCGTCGGCTGATCGGCACGCAGCGCGGCGAGCGCTCGGTCGATCGCTTTGTCTAGCGCATGCCAGTCGTCGGCCGCGCGCGGCTTCAGGCCGGCTTCGGCTGCATCCCATGCGACTTCGAGATCCTTGATGCGGGTCTTGCCGCCGGCGAGATCGCCTTTCGTGACGAGGCCGGACACATCCGATGCGATCGTGCGGAACTGCGACAGGTCACCGAGCTTCGATGCGGTCGCGACCGTGCTTGCGGAAGCCGGCGAGGTGGCAGCAGGCGCGGAAGGTGTGGCGGACGTGGACGAAGCGGTGTTGTCGGCCTGCTTCGAGCAACCGGCGGCGAGACCGAGCGCGGCACATGCAGCGAGCGCGACGAACAGGCGGGAGAGAGAAGTCGAACGACGCATGAAAGATCCTCGATTCGTGGATGAAGAAAGTGCGGCGCGGTTCATTTGACGGCGTCGGCGGAGGCGCGATTGCTGGCGCCGAATTGCGCGGCGGCGACGAGCAGCACGATGACGGTGAGGAACAGCAGGCTCGTCCACGCGGCGCCCATTCCGAGGCCGCCATATGTGTGCGATTGGGTGAGCAGGTCGCCGAGCGACGCGCCGAACGGGCGCGTCAGGATGTATGCGGTCCAGAACGCCAGCACGACGTTGGCGCCGAATCGCCAGGCCGCGCAGACGGCAGCGAGCAGCGCGCCGAAGCACACCACGCCGATAGAAAAGCCCAAGCCGATTGCTTCGGTCGCGAGGTCGCCCGCTGCGGTGCCGAGTGCGAACGTGCACAGGATCGCGGCCCAGTAGAACAATTCGCGACGCGGCGTGACGATCTCGTCGATCGACAGCGTGTGCTCGATCCGGTACCAGATCGCGAAGATCGCTGCGAGCGCGGCAGCGAACACCGCGGTGCTGACGTACAGGCTGACGCCGAGGCTATCGGTGAGCAGGTCGGTGATCTGCGTGCCGACGATGCTCACGAGCACGACGGTGAGCCAGTAGATCCATGGCGTATATCGGCGCGTGCGCAATTGCAGGAACAGCGCGATCGCGAGCAGGGAGGCCATCAGCGCGCGCGTCGCGCCCTGGCCCCAGCCCGCGTTGACCGCGAGAAAATCCGCGCCGGTCTCGCCGACCGTCGTCGACATGATCTTGATGACCCAGAACGCGAGCGTGACGTCCGGGACCTTGTTTAACCAGCGCGAAGCCGGATGGTCGGAAAGGGTGAGCATGCCGCTGCCTCCAGAGCGTTGGGGTACGGACGGCAGTCTGAACGCGCAGACTTAGCTGATCCATAGCCTTCAGCACCCAATGGCTTCAGCACCAAAAGAAAAGGCCACATACCTTTCGATATGTGGCCTTTTCTCTGATGCCCACGCGTTCGATCATGCACGCATAGGCTATCTGTTCTATTTATCGCGTGCGCGCCGCATCACGATTCTTCCTGAGCCGCCGCAATGACTTTTTCGAGCGCGCGATTGAGCAATTCGCGTTCCTTGTCGTCGAGGCATGCGAACAGGTCCACGTTCCACTTGCGCGCAACGGGCATGACCTTGCGATAGAGCGCGCGGCCATCGGTTGTGAGCGAAACGAGTACGAGACGCCCATCTTCTTCGCTGGCGTCGCGTTGCATGAGACCGCGGCGCATCAACGCCTCCGCTGCGCGGCTGGCCTGGCTCTTGTCGAGATTCGCGTGGCGCGCGAGCTCCATCACCGAAAATGGGCCGAACGCGCCGACGGCGGCAATGAGGCGCGCCTCCGGCAGCGTGATACCGAGCTTCGCCTGGTAGCGCTCGCTCGCACCGCGTTCGGAAAGCTTGTTCAGGACATGGAGCCGATAGGTCAGAAATTGTTCGAGTCCGGCTTTGCTTGCCTTCATGGTCGTCCTGGTCTGGTCGCGTGAGGTCTGCGCGATCATGCTGCGCTTACCATAATTGTTGCCTCAACCAGCGCTCGGGTCAACGCGAATGAACCCTCGTAAGCCCATCTCAAATGGGCCTACGAATCTATTAATCGCTTACTGCGGAGAAGGGCTGCAGCGTGCAACTAAAGTCAGACGAAACTTCTCGTTGCAGCGTTATGCGCGGCGCGAACCGTACTTGAAACGCGTGAGCTGCTCCGCTTCGTTCGCGAGCAGCGCGGCGGCTTCGCGGATGGCGGTGTCGAGCGTGATCGGGCCCGGCGCAGGCGAGAAGCAGCCGTTGAAGTGCTCGGCAAGACGCGGCAGCGCAGCCGGGTCGACCGCGCCCGACAGCAGCGTGGCCGGCACGCCGGCGGCCTGCGCATGACGGCAGGCAATGAAGGGCGCCTTGCCGTGCAGGGTCTGCACGTCGGAGCGGCCTTCGCCGGTGATGAGCCAATGCGCGCCCGCGAGTGCGGCGTCGAGGCCGATTGTGCGCGCCACGACTTCGGCGCCGGGCTCGAAGCTTGCGCCGAGCATGCGCAGCGCGAAGCCGAGACCACCCGCGGCGCCCGCACCGGCTTCGTCGCGCGCGTGACGGCCGAGCGCCGCTTCGAGCAGATCGGCGAAACGCGCGAGGGCGGCGTCGATCGGCGCAACCTGTTCGGGCTTCACGCCTTTTTGCGGGCCGAACACGGCAGTCGCGCCGTGATCGCCATTGAGCGGATTGTCGACGTCCGACATGGCGACGAAGCTGGCAACGGCCAGTCGCGCGTCGAGTTTGGAGACATCGACACGCGCCACCTGTGCGAGCGCTTCCGGCGTCGGTGCGAGCGCGTTGCCGGCCGCGTCGAAAATTTGCAGCCCGAGGCCCACGAGCAGACCCGCACCGGCATCGTTCGTGCTGCTGCCGCCGAGCGCGACATAGAAGCGGCGCACGCCCTCGTCGAGCAGTGCGCGAATCGCTTCGCCCATGCCGCGCGTGCTGCGCGCGGCGACCGGCACGCCCATGCCCACCGGATCCGTGATGCCGACGATCTCGGCGGTCTCCACGATTGCGCTGCCGTCGTGCAACAGGCCGACGGCCGCGTCGCGACGCGGGCCGGCTGCGCCTTCCACATTGATCACGCGGCGCTCGCCGCCCACGCTGAGCATTGCGTCTAGCGTGCCTTCGCCGCCGTCGGCCATCGGGCAGATGCGGATATCGGCGTCGGCGCGGGCACGGCGGATGCCGTCGGCGATCGCGGCGGCGACCCCATCCGCGCTGAGCGAGCCTTTGAAAGAATCGGGAGCAATGACGACGACGGGTGCGTCAGCAAGCGACTGGTTGGGCATGGTGTCTCGACTGGAAGAGTTGTGTTGGCGGCGGCTGTTGCCGGCGGGGCGTCCGGCGCGAGCGCTAGCTTACCAGTGGTCGGGGGCCTGCTGGATACCTCAGGCGAGATAGCACGCATCGCAGGTGGCATGCGGGCCACCTGGTTCGAGGGGCGTAACGTCGCTCGATATGGCCGTGAGCGCGTGCCACGAAGGTGCTCCCGGAGCGGCGCCCAGCTTGCCATGCAGCCGCGCGCGGCGTGCGAAATCCACCCGTTTTCCCGTTGCGTCCAGCGTCATCTTCCCGCTGGAACGGCAATTCCATTTGAGTGAGGCAATAGTTTGCTAAAATACTCGGCTCTTTTGACGGAACCGCACCGCAAACCGTCCGATTCGACCCAATTTGGCCGATTTGGAGCGGAATGGGTCTCGCGGATCCCGGAAAGGGCGCCGCCCAGCGCTTCAAAGAGTGCAGGCCGGTCACGACCGGCAGGCGGCGCCGAGAAGGCACAAGCGAGACGCAAGCGATGCGGATATTCCCATCGGACTGCGGCAGCAAAGATTACTGATTACGCTCGAACAATTTTAGGACGATTGAAGCCATGGCTAACGTTGTTGAAAACCTCGGCAAGCTCGAACGCCGCGTGACGATTTCCCTGCCGAAGGACGCCGTGCAGAAAGAAGTCGATTCGCGCATCCGCCAACTCGCGAAGAACGTGCGCATGCCGGGTTTCCGCCCGGGCAAGGTGCCGCTCAAGATGGTCACGCAACAGTACTCGGGCCAGGTGGAAGCCGAAGTCCTGAGCGACAAGGTCGGCAAGGAGTTCTTCGACATCAGCCGCGCCGAGAACCTGCGCGTCGCGGGCCAGCCGAGCTTCGCGCCGAAGGTCGAAGCGACTGAAGGCGACTACGCGTTCGACGCGACCTTCGAGGTCTATCCGGAAGTGACGCTCGGCGATGTCGGCACCGCCGAAATCGAGCGCACGACCACGACCATCACCGAAGCCGAAATCGACCGCACGCTCGACATCCTGCGCAAGCAGCGCGTGCACTTCCACGCACGCGGCGAAGCGGGCGAGCACGGTGACGGCGGCGCCGACACCGCGGCCAAGGAAGGCGACCGCGTGACGGTCGACTTCGTCGGCAAGATCGACGACGTCGCATTCCCGGGCGGCAGCGCCGAAGGCTTCGCATTCGTGCTGGGCGAAGGCCGCATGCTGCCGGAATTCGAAAAGGCGGCAATCGGCCTGAAGAAGGGCGAGTCGCGCGAATTCGACCTCGCATTCCCCGAGGACTACCACGGCAAGGACGTCGCCGGAAAGACCGCGAAGTTCACGATCACGATGCAGCAGATCGAGTGGCCGCACCTGCCGGAGATCGACGGCGAATTCGCGAAGTCGCTCGGCATCGCCGACGGCGACCTCGTGAAGATGCGCGCCGAGATCAAGGACAACCTCGAGCGTGAAGCGAAGCGCCGCACCCAGGCCATCGTGAAGAACCAGGTCATGGACGCGCTCCTGAAGATCTCGGAACTCGACGTGCCGAACGCGCTCGTCGAGCAGGACCAGCAGCGCCTCGTCGAAATGGCGCGTGCGGACCTCGCGCAGCGCGGCGTGCCCAACGCGAAGGACGCACCGATCCCGGCCGAGATGTTCAAGGAACAAGCCGAGCGCCGCGTGAAGCTCGGCCTCGTGCTGGCCGAACTCGTGAAGGCAAACAGCCTCGAAGCGAAGCCGGAACAAATCCGCGCTGAGGTCGACGAATTCGCGAAAAGCTACGAAGACCCGAAGGAAGTCGTGCGCTGGTATTATTCGAACCAGCAGCGTCTCGCCGAAATGGAAGCCTACGTCGTCGAATCGAACGTCGTGGACTTCGTGCTCGGCAAGGCTAAGGTGACGGACAAGCTGGTGAGCTTCGAAGAACTGGCAAGCGCAACGGCGCAGGCTTAAATCTGCCCGCTACGGCGTGCCGGCTGTCGGAGCAACCGACGGCCAGCACGCCGTTTTTGTATCCGCGGAATTTAGCCACATTCGCCGTGTGGTTGATTTTTGCAGGGTCCGTCGCCATTGAGCATTATCAGGGTTACCAGAACAACTCTTCCAGACAAGGATGCACCGCATGACCATTCGCGCTCAATCGCTGGACACGCTGACCTCCCACGCCTCGCGGGACCTCGATCCGCAGGCGCTCGGGCTCGTGCCGATCGTCGTGGAGACGAGCGGCCGCGGCGAGCGTTCCTATGACATCTACTCGCGTCTGCTCAAGGAGCGCGTGGTGTTTTTGGTCGGCGAAGTGAACGACCAGACCGCGAATCTCGTCGTCGCCCAGTTGCTGTTCCTCGAAAGCGAGAATCCTGACAAGGACATCAGCCTCTACATCAACAGCCCGGGTGGCTCCGTCTCGGCCGGCATGGCAATCTACGACACGATGCAGTTCATCAAGCCCGACGTTTCGACCCTTTGCATGGGTCTCGCGGCAAGCATGGGCGCGTTCCTGCTCGCGTCGGGCGCGAAGGGCAAGCGCTTCGCGCTGCCGAATTCGCGCGTGATGATCCACCAGCCGCTCGGCGGCGCACGCGGCCAGGCGTCGGACATCGAAATTCAGGCGCGCGAAATCCTGTACCTGAAGGAGCGTCTGAACCAGTTGCTCGCCAACCATACTGGCCAGCCGGTCGAGCGCATCGCGCGCGACACCGACCGCGATAATTTCATGTCGGGCGACGACGCGCAGGCCTATGGCCTGGTCGATCAGGTGCTGCACAAGCGCCCCTGATCCGGCACGCGTTTTTTGCTGGCACTATATTTGCCGGTCGATGACACCAACTAATTAATGGTGCCAACTGAAGGTCCGCTCGCATCATGTGCGATCCCCGTGAAATACGGGATAGGCACGGGCGCGCGGACCGTGTGAAATAATCGGCAAACGCGCTTCGCGGCCTGCGGCCCACGCCGTCACAGCAAGCGGTTCACGCACCCCCGGCCTCGCTGGGGGAAACGGCGTATCATGTAACAGAGTGTCCGGAGGCTCATTTATTCATGGCGGACAAGAAAGGTTCTAACAGCGAAAAGCTGTTGTATTGCTCGTTTTGCGGCAAAAGCCAGCATGAAGTAAAGAAACTGATTGCGGGCCCGTCTGTGTTCATCTGCGATGAATGCATCGACCTTTGCAACGAGATCATTCGCGACGAGGCTGCCGGTGCGGGCGTCGACGCGGCGCTGTCGCGCTCGGACCTGCCGAGCCCGCAGGAGATCCGCGACATTCTCGACCAGTACGTGATCGGGCAGGAGCGCGCGAAGAAGATCCTCGCGGTGGCGGTGTACAACCACTACAAGCGTCTGAAGCATCTCGACAAGAAGGACGACGTCGAACTCTCCAAGAGCAACATCCTGCTGATCGGGCCCACGGGCTCGGGCAAGACGCTGCTCGCGCAGACGCTCGCGCGCCTTCTGAACGTCCCGTTCGTGATCGCGGACGCCACCACGCTGACCGAAGCCGGCTACGTGGGCGAGGACGTCGAGAACATCATTCAGAAGTTGCTGCAGAACTGCAATTACGAGGTCGACAAGGCCCAGCGCGGTATCGTCTATATCGACGAAATCGACAAGATCAGCCGCAAGTCGGACAACCCGTCGATCACGCGCGACGTGTCTGGCGAGGGCGTGCAGCAGGCGCTGCTCAAGCTCGTCGAAGGCACGATGGCGTCGGTGCCCCCGCAGGGCGGCCGCAAGCATCCGAACCAGGACTTCATCCAGGTCGACACGACCAACATCCTGTTCATTTGCGGCGGCGCGTTCGACGGTCTGGAAAAGGTCATCACCGACCGCACCGAAAAAACCGGCATTGGCTTCGGCGCGAGCGTGAAGAGCAAGCAGGAACGCGACACGGGCGAAGTGCTGCGCGAAACGGAGCCGGAAGACCTGATCAAATTCGGCCTGATTCCGGAACTGATCGGCCGTCTGCCGGTGGTCGCCACGCTCGGCAAGCTCGACGAAGCCGCGCTCATGAAGATTCTGGTCGAGCCGAAGAACGCGCTCGTCAAGCAGTATCACAAGCTCTTCAACATGGAGCGCGTGGAACTGGAGATTCGCCCGGCCGCGCTGCAAGCCGTCGCCCGCAAGGCGATTCGCCGCAAGACCGGCGCCCGGGGCCTGCGCTCGATCCTGGAGCAGGCATTGCTCGACGTGATGTACGAGCTGCCGGCCATGAAGGGCGTGAGCAAGGTCATCATCGACGACAACGTGATCGACGGCGACGGCAAGCCGCTCCTGATCTACGAAGATGCTCCAAAGGTTGCTGGCTCGAACTGATGGTGGTGATCGGCTAAAGAGTTCCGGGAAAAAGCCGTTCATGCAATGGGATGAACGGCTTTTTCGTTTATCTTGTGGTCGATGGCGCACTTTTTTGGAGTCACTGAACTTTTCCCACTTGCGCGAGGCTTGTATTCGTCTTTTCTGGCCTCACTTACCGAACAATTGATTCCACTCATGGGGAAATGAAATGTCAGGAACCCAACTCCTCCCGCCGGAACGCACCACGCTCCCGCTGCTGCCGCTGCGAGATGTCGTAGTCTTCCCGCATATGGTGATTCCCCTTTTCGTGGGCCGGCCCAAATCGATCAAGGCCCTCGAAGCGGCAATGGAAGGCGGCAAGCACATCATGCTCGTCGCGCAAAAAACCGCCGCCAAGGATGAGCCGACCGAAAAAGACATGTACGAAGTGGGATGTATCGCCAACATCCTGCAAATGCTCAAGCTGCCCGACGGCACCGTAAAGGTGCTCGTGGAAGGCTTGCAGCGCGCGAAGACGCTCTCCATCGAAGAGCAGGAAACGCAGTTCTCGTGCGAGGTCATGCCGCTCGAGCCCGACCATGCGGACAGTGCCGAAACCGAAGCGCTGCGCCGAGCGATCGTCTCGCAGTTCGACCAGTACGTGAAGCTGAACAAGAAGATCCCGCCGGAGATCCTGACCTCGCTGTCGGGTATCGACGAGGCCGGTCGTCTTGCCGACACCATCGCCGCGCATCTGCCGCTCAAGCTCGACCAGAAGCAGCACATTCTCGAGATGTTCCCGGTCGTGGAGCGTCTGGAGCATCTGCTCGCGCAACTCGAAGCCGAGATCGACATTCTCCAGGTGGAGAAGCGCATCCGTGGCCGCGTGAAGCGCCAGATGGAGAAGAGCCAGCGCGAGTACTACCTGAACGAGCAGGTCAAGGCGATCCAGAAGGAACTGGGCGAGGGCGAAGAAGGCGCAGATCTCGAGGAACTCGAGAAGCGCATCACCGCCGCGCGCATGCCCAAGGAAGCCAAGAAGAAGGCCGATGCCGAGCTCAAGAAGCTCAAGCTGATGTCGCCGATGTCGGCGGAAGCCACCGTCGTGCGCAACTACATCGACACGCTGATCGGCCTGCCGTGGCGCAAGAAGAGCAAGGTCAACAACGACCTCTCGAACGCCGAAACCGTGCTCGACGAAGACCACTTCGGTCTCGAGAAGGTGAAGGAACGCATTCTCGAGTACCTCGCGGTGCAACAGCGCGTGGACAAGGTCAAGGCGCCGATCCTGTGCCTGGTCGGCCCTCCTGGCGTCGGCAAGACCTCGCTCGGCCAGTCGATTGCGCGCGCAACGAACCGCAAGTTCGTGCGCATGGCGCTGGGTGGAGTGCGTGACGAAGCCGAGATTCGCGGCCACCGTCGCACGTACATCGGTTCGATGCCGGGCAAGATCCTGCAGAGCCTCGCGAAGGTCGGCGTGCGCAATCCGCTCTTCCTGCTCGACGAAGTCGACAAGATGGGCATGGATTTCCGCGGCGATCCGTCGTCGGCGCTGCTCGAAGTGCTCGATCCGGAGCAGAACCATACGTTCGCCGACCACTACATCGAAGTCGATTTCGATCTCTCCGATGTGATGTTCGTCGCCACGTCGAACTCGCTGAACATTCCGCCGCCGCTGCTCGACCGGATGGAAGTCATCCGCCTCGCGGGCTACACGGAAGACGAGAAGGTCAGCATTGCCCAGCGCTATCTGCTGCCGAAGCAGAAGAAGAACAATGGCCTGAAGCCGGGCGAGATTGACGTTACCGAAGGCGCGATCCGCGACATCATTCGCTATTACACGCGTGAAGCGGGCGTGCGTTCGCTCGAGCGTGAAATCTCGAAGATCTGCCGCAAGGTCGTGAAGATGCTGCTGCTGAAGAAGGCCGACAAGGCCGTCACGGTCGACAGCGGCAATCTCGACACCTTCCTCGGCGTGCGCAAGTACGACTTCGGTCTGGCTGCGAAGGAAAACCAGATCGGCCAGGTCACGGGTCTCGCGTGGACGGAAGTCGGCGGCGATCTGCTGACGATCGAAGCCGCGGTCATGCCCGGCAAGGGCAACGTGATTCGCACGGGTTCGCTCGGCGACGTGATGAAGGAGTCGGTCGAAGCGGCTCGCTCCGTGGTTCGTTCGCGTTCGCGTCGCCTTGGCATCAAGGATGAGGCGTTCGAGAAGCAGGACATCCACATCCACGTGCCCGAAGGCGCGACGCCGAAGGACGGTCCGTCCGCGGGCGGTGCGATGACGACGGCGCTGGTGTCCGTACTCACGGGCATTCCGGTGCGCGCCGATGTCGCGATGACGGGCGAGATCACGTTGCGCGGCGAAGTGTTGCCGATCGGCGGCCTGAAGGAGAAGCTGCTCGCGGCGCATCGCGGCGGCATCAAACTCGTGCTGATCCCGGAAGAGAACGTCAAGGATCTCACCGAGATTCCGGACAACGTGAAGAACTCGATCGAGATCGTGCCGGTCCGCTGGATCGACAAGGTGCTCGAACTCGCGCTCGAACGTGTGCCGCAGCCGCTGCCGGAAGAAGAAGTGAAGGCCGACGACGCCAAGGCGCCTGTTGCTGCTGAAACGAAGGAAGCCGGCGCGACCGAAGTGGTCAAGCATTGAGCTTCACGTGAGCCGCGCTGATGGCGCGGCTTGCCGGAATGCTCGAAGTCCCCGAAAACCCGCGGCAATGTCCGCGGGTTTTTTGTATCTGGTTGCGCGTGCCCGTTGCGGCCGTTGTGCGCCGGTTAGATTCGTTGACGTTGGGAAGCTCGCGCCGCCTCCGGCCTGCTTGTACGTAACGCCCTTCGAAAGCCGCGCGGCATCGGGCGGAACCCCGCTTGACACGGGTCTTTCGGCCTCGTTAAATGAGCGGGCTCTGGTGTCAGGCCAGAGCCCAAACAACATTCTCGGGGACTGGAATGAATAAAACGGAATTGATCGATCACATCGCGCAACAGGCCGACATCTCGAAAGCGGCGGCGGGGCGCGCACTCGATGCTGTGATCGGCGGCGTCAAAGGCACGTTGAAGAAGGGCGGCTCGGTCACGTTGATCGGCTTTGGCACCTTCGCGGTCGGCAAGCGCACGGCGCGCACTGGCCGCAATCCGCGCACCGGTGCAGCGATCAAGATCAAGGCAGCAAGGGTTCCCAAATTCAGGCCTGGCAAAGCGCTCAAAGATGCGTTAAACTAATGGGCTCGCTGCTTGATGAATGGCGCAGTAAAAGCAGTAGCGCGGTAGCAAAAAAACGCGACAGAAATATGCGGCGAGAGTCATGAAGCTGGGTGCTTAGCTCAGTTGGTAGAGCGGCGCCCTTACAAGGCGTAGGTCGGGAGTTCGAGCCTCTCAGCACCCACCACAGCTTCAGATTCGCATGAGGCATCCCGCGCACGCGAGATGCAGTGCGGCGGCAGCGCAGTAAAAATGCGGCGCGCGCAGTACACCAGCACGGAGCGGTAGTTCAGTTGGTTAGAATACCGGCCTGTCACGCCGGGGGTCGCGGGTTCGAGTCCCGTCCGCTCCGCCAGATCTATCAGCAAAAAGGCGAACTCCGGTTCGCCTTTTTTGTTGGTCGCTGTTGTAATATCGGGCGTTCTATTTTTTGGCGCCATCCAACGCTTGGTCACGCATGCTCGACTTTTTCCGCAATCACAAACGACTGATGATGATGATGCTGATGCTGGTGATTCTGCCAGGACTCGGCTTCGTCGGCATTCAAGGCTTCCGCGGTTTCTTTGACGAAAGCGCGAACGTTGCGAGCGTCAACGGTCACAAGATCACTCGCGCCGAATTCGACAATGCCGCGCGTCAGCAGATGGACCAGGCTCGGCAGATCCTGGGCGCACGGTTCGACGCCAGCGCCTTCGACACGCCGCAGCATCGCAAGGACATCCTGGACGGTCTCATTCAGCAGCGCGTGCTCGTGGACGAAGTCCAGCGCCTGCATCTGACTGCTTCGGACACGGCGGTGCGCCGCACGCTGCTGTCCGATCCCATGATTTCGTCGCTGAAGAACCCCGACGGTTCGATAGATCTCGACAAGTACAAGCAGTTGCTCGCGATGCAGGGCATGACGCCCGAGCAGTACGACGAGCGCGTGCGCTATAGCCTCGCGATGCAGCAGTTGCCCGCAGCGCTCGTGAACAGCGCGTTCACGTCCAAGGCGCTGGCGCAGCAACTCACCGAGCTTTCCGAGCAGCAGCGCGAAGTACAGGGTCTCGCGTTCCGTGCGAGCGACTACGCGCCGAAAATCAAGCCGACCGATGCGCAGTTGCAGGCCTATTACGACGCGCACAAGAACGATTTCGCCACGCCGGCCACGGCGCAGATCCAGTATCTGGTGCTGTCGGCTGCAGCGGTTGCAGCCTCGGTCAACCCGAGCGACGCCGATCTCAAGAAGTACTACGACGACAACATCGCGCACTTCAAGACGCAGGAAGAATTGCGGGCGAGCCACATTCTGATCACGGTCGCGAAGGAGGCGAGCGCCGCCGATCGCGCCGCCGCCAAGCAGAAGGCCGAGCAGATTCTCGCCGAGGTCAAGGCGCATCCCGACCAGTTTGCGCAGCTTGCCCAGAAGGATTCGCAGGATCCGGGTTCGGCCTCCAAAGGCGGCGACCTCGGCTACTTCGGTCCGGGCATGATCGCGGGCGGTCAGGCGTTCGACGACGCCGTCTTCAAGCTCAAGAAAGACGAGATCAGCGACGTGATCCAGTCGGACTTCGGCTACCACATCGTCAAGGTGACGGACATCAAGCCGTCGGTGACCAAGTCGTTCGACGAGGTGAAAGGCCAGATCGCCAACGACGTGAAGACGCAGCAGGCTGCGAAACTGCTCGCCGACGCGACGGAAGGTTTCACGTCGACGGTCTACGAGCAGTCGAAGAGCCTCCAGCCGGCCGCCGACAAATACAAGCTCACGCTTCAGACGGCCACGGTCACGCCGAAGCCGAACCCCGCGCAACCGCAGGACAGCCCGCTGAACAACCAGAAGTTCCTCGACGCGGTGTTCGCGAACGATTCGGTGAATCAGCACAACAACACGCAGGCGATCGATGTCGGCAACAACACGCTGATCTCCGCGCACGTGACGAGCTTCCAGCCCGCCGCGGTGCCCGCGTTCGCGTCCATCAAGGATGCCGTGCGCCAGAAGGTGGTCTCGCAGCAGGCTGGCGAGGCGGCGCGCAAGGATGGCGAGGCGAAGCTCGCGGACCTGCAGAAGTCGAAGGCGATCGATGGCTTCTCGTCGGCGCTCAAGGTCTCGCGCAATGATGCGCAGGGGCTGCCGCCCAACGCGCTTTCGGCGGTCTTCAAGACCAACCCGCAGAAGCTGCCGGCGTATGTGGGCGTCGATCTCGGCGACGCAGGCTATGCGATCTACCGCGTGAACAGCGTGACCAATGGCCCGGCCGCCGAAGGCCCGCGTCTTGCCGCCGCGCAGCAGCAGCTCGCCGGTGTGAGCGGCCAGTCGCAGACACAGGCTTATCTCGATGCGCTGCGCGAGCGCTCCAAGGTCAAGCTGTACGGCTCCCTGAACGCATCCAGCCAGTCTGGCGACGGCGACGGGCAGTAAGCGTCGTAGCTGGCTTCAAGCCAGGGCGTGTGAGCGCAAAAAAAGCCCCGCAAATGCGGGGCTTTTGTTTGTGCGTTCGCGGCGTGACTGACTTGCTGCGCGCGCGGGCAAGTGCTCAGAGGCAGGCGCTGATATCGCTTGTAGCATCGCTGCCCGCGCCACCGCCGGCGCGGAAGCCGACCCATGACTTCGCGTTGGCGTTCCAGGCCGGGCGCACCGTTGCGGCCGCACCGTTCGGCGGCTGCTGGCCGGGCACGTAGACATCGACCGCCTGGCCGTTTGCCATGACGCTCTGCTCGACGACTTGCTGCTGCGACTTGTCGGCCCATTTCTTCGCAATGCACTGCGCGACGGCCGCAGGGGGTTGCTGGCTGGTGCCGACCGATTGCGTGCCGCTCGGTATCGGCTGATTGGCGCAGGCTGCAAGGGTGGCCGTAATGGCGATCAGAGGTAAAAATTTCACGTTTTCTCCCTTCAGTCGGGTCAGTCGAGGATCAGACGAAAGCCGCTCGTCCGGTGCAAAGTGGTGGCCTGGCACGCGGCGCCTCTGACGGCCCCGCACCTTCTGCACGCCTTATACGACGATCAAGCCGCGTAATGCGCAGGTGCGCTGTCAGCGCTGCGCGCTACTGCCGAGCAGCGGCTTGAGCGTCGGCCACACGTTTTCGAGTAGCAAAGGTTGTGCCTGCTTATTGGGGTGCATCTGGTCGGACTGAAAGAGGCCCGGCTTGTCGGCGAGGCCGGCCAGCAGGAATGGCACCAGTGGCACGTGCAACTCCTGCGATAGCTGCTCGTAGAGTCCATGGAACTTGCGGGTGTAGTCGGGCCCATAGTTGGGCGGCACGTACATGCCCACCAGCACGGGTTGCGCATGGCCCTTGCGAATCTGGTCGATGATCGCGCGCAGATTGCTTTGTGTGGTTGCGAGCGGGACGCCGCGCAGCGCATCGTTCGCGCCGAGCTCGACGACCACGATCGAAGGCTTCATACGCTGCATCACGAGCGGCAGACGGGCGAGCCCACCGCTCGTCGTGTCGCCGCTGATGCTCGCATTCGCGACGCTATAATCGATTCGCTCACTCGTGAGCCGCTGACGCAGCAGTGCGACCCAGCCCGTATCGCGCGGCAGGCCGTATTCGGCCGAGAGGCTGTCGCCCAGCACGGCAATGACGGGCTTCGCGGCGGCGGGCTGAACGGCGGGCGCCGTAGCAGCGAGCGCGTTGTGCGAGCCGCCGGGCAGGGCGGCGGTAACGGCCAGGCCGAGCATGGCCGCAGCCGCTAAAGTGCCGAAGGTGGCGGCGGTCCCGAAGGCGGCGCGGGTCATGGCGGCAGTTATGCGGTGCTGCGCCCAAGTGGCGAATCTTTGCGTCATCATGTGCGAATGAATAGCGATCCAGTCATCGAAGTACGGGGTCTATGCAAGCGGGTCACCGACGCGACCGGCGAGCTGACGATACTCGACGGCATCGACCTGAGCGTGCACGCGGGCAGCAGCGTGGCGATTGTCGGCGCCTCGGGTTCGGGCAAGTCGACGCTGCTGGGCCTTCTGGCCGGATTGGACAGCGCGAGCGCAGGCTCGGTTCGCCTGCTCGGTCATGAGCTTACCGGCATGGCCGAGGATCAGCGCGCCGCGCTGCGCAACGGCTCGGTGGGCTTCGTGTTCCAGTCGTTCCAGTTGATGCCGCATCTGAGCGCGCTTGAGAACGTCGCGCTACCGCTCGAGCTGCAAGGCGGAATTACCACGCGCGAGGCTTTCGCGCGCGCCCGCGCACTGCTCGAGCGCGTCGGGCTCGGGCAGCGCACCGGCCATTATCCGAAGCTGCTGTCGGGCGGCGAGCAGCAGCGCGTGGCGCTGGCCCGGGCGTTCGTTACGCACCCGGCCGTGCTGTTCGCCGACGAACCCACCGGCAGCCTCGACGCTGCCACGGGGCATGCCGTCATCGACCTGATGTTCGAACTTAATCGTTTCAGCGGCAGTTCAAGCAGCGGTGCGGGCAGTAGTGCCGGCGGCGGTGCGACGCTCGTGCTCGTCACGCACGATATCGATCTCGCGCGCCGCTGCGATGCCGTGGTGACGATCGAAGCGGGGCGTCGCGTGCCGAATGCGCTTCATGTCGACAGCCCGGAGAACGTGCGCGAAGCGCCCGAAGCGGGCCGCGTTTAACTGGACTCCCGAACCGGCTCTACGCGCTCCGGTTCCACAAATAAACAAGGCGTGCGCGACTCGTGTTACTCCACGGCGCGCACACGCCTTTTTCACGCCATCAGCGCATCAACGTTTGAGCGCGGCGCGCGCCCTTGCGATCAGCGCGGCCGTCGACGAATCGTGCGGCTTGACGTCGGCGCTCGCGGCCGTGAGGTCGGCCTCGACCACCTTGCCGAGAATCTTGCCGAGCTCCACGCCCCACTGATCGAACGGGTTGATGTCCCAGATCGAGGCCTGCACCAGCACCTTGTGTTCGTACAGCGCGATCAGCGCGCCAAGCGAGCGCGCCGTGAGCGCGTCGACGAGCAGCGTCGTGGTCGGGCGATTGCCGGGAAACATGATGTGCGGCACGAGTTCGGGCTGGTCCGGGCCGGCGATCTTCCTGGCTTCTTCCTCGGTGCGTCCGAGCATCATCGCCTCGCTCTGCGCGAAGCAGTTGGCGAGCAGCTTCGGATGATGATCGGCGAGCGGATGCTCGGGCGTGAGCACGGCGATGAAGTCGATCGGCACGATCGTCGTGCCCTGATGCAGCATCTGGAAAAACGCATGCTGGCCGTTCGTGCCAGGCTCCCCCCACGTGATCGCCGAAGTCGCGTAATCGACGAACCGCCCGTCCAGACGCGCCTGCTTGCCGTTGCTCTCCATTTCGAGCTGTTGCAGGTACGAGGGCAGGTAGTGCAGCGCTTCCGAATACGGCGCGACCAGATAGCTCTGCGAGCCGAAGAAGTTGCGATACCAGATGCCGATCATGCCGAGCAGCACCGGAAGATTCTTTTCGAGCGGCGCCGTGCGGAAATGCTCGTCCATATCGTGCGCGCCCGCGAGCAGTTCGTCGAACTGCTGCGGCCCGATGGCGATCATGATCGAGAGGCCCACGGCCGACCACAGCGAATAGCGGCCGCCCACCCAGTCCCACATCTCGAAGACATTCTCTTTGGCGATGCCGAATTTCACGACCTCGGTGGGG
This sequence comes from Paraburkholderia tagetis, assembly GCF_022213065.1. Classification (GTDB taxonomy): domain Bacteria; phylum Pseudomonadota; class Gammaproteobacteria; order Burkholderiales; family Burkholderiaceae; genus Paraburkholderia; species Paraburkholderia tagetis. Next base: position 35,992 of record NZ_JAKLJA010000006.1, on the reverse strand, counting down.
TTCGCCGAAACGCCGACGAAATGCTTTGCGAGTGCGTTTTCCGGGCAGCCGTGCTTGACGAACCAGTCGCGCATCGAGCGCGCGTTCGTCATGGTCTCGAGCGTGGTGAAGGTCTTCGAGACGATGATCGCGAGCGTTTCCTCCGGATCGATGTCTTCGATCACACGCCAGAGGTCGGCGCCGTCGACGTTCGAGACGAAGCGCGAACTGATCTCGGGCGTTTCGAGGTGCTTGAGCGCGTGCACGACCATCTTCGGCCCGAGGTCCGAGCCGCCGATGCCGATGTTCACCACGTGGCGAATGCGCTTGCCGGTGTAGCCGGTCCAGGCGCCGCTGCGCACGGTGTCGGCGAACTTCGCCATCTTCGCGCGCTCGGCGGAGATCTGCGCGTGAAACGGTGCGGCCGGCTCGGTGGCGCGCAGCGCCGTATGCAGTGCGGCGCGGCCTTCGGTCGGATTGACGACTTCGCCCGCGAACATCGCGTCGCGGCGCTTTTCGACGCCGGCCTCGCGCGCGAGCTGCATGAGCAGCTTCAGCGTGGCGTCGTTGATGCGGTTTTTCGAGAAGTCGGCTCCAAGGCCGCCGCCCGTATACGTGTAGCGTTCGGCGCGGGTCGGCGCGGGATCGTTGGCGGGTGCGAACCAGTCGCGCAGCTTTTCGTTGCGGATCTGTTCGTAGTGCGTCTGTAGCGCGGACCAGGCAGGAAGCGGATTCGTCATGTTCGTCTAGCGAGGGAAAACGAATGGAGGGCGGCGGACGGCGCAGGCCGGTCGGGCCGATGCGCGCGTCACGCGCTGCGGGGATGCGCGCGCCGCCGGTGAGCAGCGCGCGAAGGATCAGTATAGCGGGGCTATGTGTCGATGAGCAGCACCGCGCAGATCAGTGGGGAGACCAGCAAGCCGCGTGCCGCCAGCCTGCCCGCAAAGCACGCATCAATCTTTCGGTGCGTAGAAAAGGCGATTCATCAGGCGCCGGACCACGGGCGCGAGTTCGCCCGCAGCGAGGCCCGCGGGGCCGTTGCCCTCGCTGACGAGCGTATCGGCGGCGAGGCCGTGCAGGTAGACGCCCGCCAGCGCCGCTTCCCACGGCGGGAGGCGCTGTGCGAGCAGGGCGCCGATCAGGCCGCCGAGCACGTCGCCGGTGCCGCCGGTGGCGAGCGCCGCGTTGCCGGTGGGGTTTATGGCAACGCGGCCGTCGGGCGCAGCGATGACCGTGCCACTGCCCTTGAGCACGGCGATGGCCGCGTAGCGCGTCGCGAGCGCGCGCGCCGCGGCCAGCCGGTCGCGCTGCACGGCGGCCGTGTCCATACCCAGCAGGCGTGCGGCTTCGAGTGGATGCGGGGTCAGCACGCATGGCGCACCATGCGTGCGCAAATGCTCGGTCACGCGTGCGGCAAGTACGTCGTCGCGAGCGACGAGGTTCAGGGCGTCGGCGTCGAGCAGCACCGAAACATCGAGTTGCAGGATCCGGTCGACGAGTTGCCGTGCCGAGGCGCTCCCGCCCATGCCGCAGCCGGCCGCGACGGCGCTCATCGTGTCGAGTGCGAGCTTGCCGGCGGTGTGCAGCATCAGTTCGGGATGGAGGGCGTCGTAGGGCGGCGCGTCGTTGCCGAGAAAGCCCACGTGGATCTTGCCGGCGCCCGCTAGCAGCGCGGCGCGCGCGGCGAGGATCGGCGCGCCGCACATGCCGGTGTCGCCGCCCACCACGGCGAGTGTGCCGAAGCTGCCCTTGTGGGTTGCGAAGTCGCGCGCGGGCATCGCGGCGGCGAATAGCGCTGGCGCATTGAGCCGGGCGGGTTGCGCGGCGGGGGCTTCGGTAGGCGTGTTCGCGCCAGCATTCAGACTCGCATTTGGACCCGCGTTTAAACCTGCGTTTAAACCTCCATTTAATCCAATCGGTGCCACGCTAACGGCACCGGCGCAATCGCGGCCTGCGCCCGTATAAAGCCCGGGCTTCGCGGCGATGAAGGTGACGGTATGGGTGGCGCGCACGGCCGGACCGTCACCGACGAGGTTGCCGGTGTCGCTGTCGAGCCCGCTTGGCACGTCGAGCGCGAGCACGTGGCCGTGGCTGCGCGCGTGTGCCGCGAGCCGTGCGGCGAGCGCGCCGAACACGCCATCGAGCGCGCGGGCGAGGCCGATGCCGAACAGGCCGTCGACGAGCCAGCCGTAGGCGTCGAACGACCCGGGCGCCGCGGTGGTGATGGGCACGCCCGCGGCGCGCGCCTCGGCGAGCGCCCAGCGGGCGTCGTCGGGTTTTACCTCCATCGGCATGCAGACTTCGACGGCGATACCCGAACGCTTGAGCTCGGCGGCGGCCACGAGCGCGTCGCCGCCGTTGTTGCCGGGCCCGGCGGCGAACCAGACGGGCTTCGCACTGGCCGGCGATGGCGCATGCGCGATCTGCTCGCGCAGGAAATGGGCTGCGGCGGCGCCTGCGCGCGCCATCAGAGTGTGCGCGGGCAGTGCGGCCTGAGCGGCCGTTTCGGCCGCGCGCAACTGCGCGACGGTGAGGAGCGGCACGGCACGATCGTGCGGATTGACGAGCGTGGAAAGGGGCGAGGCAAGCGTAGCGTCTGTCATGGTGGCGTGGGCAACCGCAAGGGATGCGGTGCATGCGGGAATTCGACAGTGCAACGATACCCGAGCGGCGCACGCCTGGCGTTGGCGCACGCGCTGCTGCTGTCGCTGACGCCAGTTCGGCGTCGGCAAACCCGGAAAAATGCCAGGGGCAGAGGAAAAGAGGGCGCGAGCGCGCGCCTCAATGGCGTCTCAATGGCGCCTCAATTGAGCTTCAATCGCGGGCTTCAATCGCGCCCGGGCCACAGCGCCTCGACGGTCTCGGCGGGCAAATCGGGCGCGGTGCCTGAAATCTGCGCGGCGATCAGACGCGCCGAGCCCAGCGCGAGCGCCCAGCCGGCCGGCCCGTGGCCCGCGTTGACGTAGAGGCGCGCATGCCCGGCGTTGCCCGCCGCCGGCAGGCCATCGGCGGAAAGCAGCTTCATGCCTTCCCACGCGAGCGCCGCGGAAATGCGCGCGGCACCCGGCGCCCAATCGCGCGAGGCCTCGCCAAGCAGGGCGAGGGCTTCCTCGGTGAGCGCCTCGGGCAGCGCTTCGTCGAGTTCCTTCACGCGCTGGAGCACCGCGCCGCCCGAGATGCGCAGCCGGTGGTTCGTGCGCGTGATCGCGATGCGCCGTGCGGCGTCGATCAGCGTCGTATGGGGCGCGCACTCCTCGTGCGCGACCGGGGCGTTCAGTGTGTGGATGCGAACCGGATAGAACGGCAGCTTGAAGCCGAGCGGCGCGAGCAGCTTCGGCGTTTGCGCGCCGGCCGCGACGACCACGGCATCGGCGGAAATCACTTCGACTTCGCGTTTGCGGGCCACCTCGTCGGGGCGCGGCGCGAGCTCCACGGCCGCACGTGTGTTCTCGAGGCGGATCGCGCTCACGGTGCGCCCGGTCTGGAACTGCACGCCGCCGAGCGTATCGAGCTCCTGCTTGAGCTGCTTGATGAAGAGCGGGCAGTTGGCCACGCGCGCGTGGTCGAAGCGTATGGCGCCCGCGAACGGCGGATCGGCGGGAATCGTGGGTTCGGACGCCACGCACTCGTGCGGCGTGAGCACGTGGTGGGGCGTCTCGAATTGGCGCAGCAGTTCCAGCGCGGGCTGCGTGAGCGACCACTCGTCGCTGCCGCGCACGAGGTAAAGCAGGCCTTCGCGCTGCTCGTATTCGAGCCCGAAGCGGCCTTCGGCGTCGTCGAGCACGCTTTGGGCCGATTCGATGAGCGGGCGCAGCAGCGTATAGCGCGCGGCGAAGGCTTCGGAGCCGTGCAGGGCCGCGAGGCGCTTCACGAAGGAGCGCGCATGGCCGGTGAAGCCGGTCTTGCAGATCACCCCGCCCGACGACTGCCGGCCGTTGCGCAGGAAAGTGGGCCCGAACCAGACGTCGAGCGGCGTTGGCAGCACGATGCCGCTATGACCGTAGCTCGCGCCTTGCGCAACGGTGGCGTGGCGCTCGATCACGCAGACGCGATGGCCCGCCGCGCGCAACTGATAGGCGGTGGCGACGCCGGCGACTCCGCCGCCAATGACGATGACATCCATGACGATTTGATCTGCTGGCAGGCGGCGCGCCGAGGGGCGAAGGCGCCCTGCCGAAGAGGGTGAGGCATGCGGCGCGGGTTGTCGCGCCGATCGGGTGAAACGCGCAATCATAGCAGCCAAACCGGCCCGATCGCCATGTGCGTTGCCGGCGCGCACCCATGCAGGCGTCGCGGGCATCGGCATCCGGAGCACGGCAGGCCTGGCGTTCCGCGGCCGCCCGATACCGGCCACTGGCCGGGCGCGCCGGCGCGTCAAGTATCGCGAAAATGTCGATGACGCCATGCGGATCATCGCGGCGCCATACGTCCGTGTCACGAAAAGGCGCACGAGCGTGCCGCTTCCAGCGCGTCGCGCCTGCCTCGAAGGGCGGCCGGAAGGGGGCTTCCGGGTTATAATCGCGGTCTCCTTTCATCGCCCGATGTCGACCCGACGTCACCGCCTGCGTGCGGCGCTTCGCCACCCTGCGAGACGCCCATGGAAGGCGAAGGCGCGACGCAACTCCGACGCAACCTCGACGCAACGCCCCAGTCCATGGCCCACTTCTCGTGTTTCCCCGGTGCTTCGGCCCTTTCCGACTTCCGTCAGACCCGCCTGCTCGACACGCTCCAGCGTATCGATGCCAATATCGTCGGCGTGCACGGCCAGTTTTTGCACTTCGTCAACTCGGCCACGCCGCTTTCCGCTGACGACAGCGCGAAGATCGAAGCGCTGATGCACTACGGCGCGCCGTTCGCGGCCCCGCAGGAGCGCGGCAGCGCGGTCACGTTCCTCGTCGTGCCGCGCTTCGGCACGGTCTCGCCGTGGGCGAGCAAGGCCACCGACATCGCCCATCACTGCGGCCTCGAGCAGGTGCGCCGCATCGAGCGTGGCGTCGAGTACACGGTGACGCTCAAGAGCGGCCTGCTGGGCGGCAAGAAGACGCTCTCGGACGAGGCGCACGCCGCCGTCGCCGCAGCGCTGCACGACCGCATGACCGAGAGCGTGGCGGCTTCGCGCGACCAGGCGCTGCATCTGTTCGACGAACTGCCGGCGCGTCCGATGCAGACCGTCGACGTGCTCGGTCACGGCCGCAAGGCGCTGGAAACGGCCAACGGCGAACTGGGCCTCGCGCTCGCCGACGACGAAATCGACTATCTCGTCGACAATTTCACGAAGCTCGGCCGCAACCCGACCGACGTCGAACTGATGATGTTCGCGCAGGCCAACAGCGAGCACTGCCGTCACAAGATCTTCAACGCGAGCTGGACGATCGACGGCCAGGACCAGGACCTGTCGCTCTTCGCGATGATCCGCAACACCGAAAAGGTGAGCCCGCAGGGCACCATCGTCGCGTACTCGGATAACTCGTCGATCATGGAAGGCGCGGTTGCGGAACGCTGGTTCCCGCGCAAGAGCAATGCCGGGGTTGGCACTGCGGGCACTGCGGGCACGCCGGGCGAACAATACGGCCGCCACACCGAACTCACGCACACGCTGATGAAGGTGGAGACGCACAACCACCCGACCGCGATCTCGCCGTTCGCCGGCGCGGCCACGGGCTCGGGCGGCGAAATCCGCGACGAAGGCGCGACGGGCCGCGGCGCGCGTCCGAAGGCCGGCCTCACGGGCTTCACGGTCTCGAATCTCGACTTGCCCGACGCGCGTGAGACGTGGGAAAACGCCCGCGACGCGGCCACGCCGCTCGCGCACCGCAATCCCGCCGACGCCAGCGAGGCTTATGGCCGTCCGGACCGCATCGCCTCGCCGCTGCAGATCATGATCGACGGGCCGCTCGGCGGCGCCGCGTTCAACAACGAATTCGGCCGCCCGAACCTCGGCGGCTACTTCCGCACTTACGAGCAGAACGTCGCGGGCACCGTGCGCGGCTATCACAAGCCGATCATGATCGCGGGCGGCATCGGCAATATCAGCGCGAAGCTCACGCACAAGCTGGATCTGCCCGCAGGCACGCTGCTGATCCAGATCGGCGGCCCCGGCATGCGCATCGGCATGGGCGGTGGCGCGGCCAGCTCGATGGCCACGGGCACGAACACCGCTGAACTCGACTTCGACTCGGTGCAGCGCGGCAACCCGGAAATCGAGCGTCGCGCGCAGGAAGTCATCAACGGGTGCTGGCAGCTAGGCGAAGCCAACCCGATCCTCTCGATTCACGACGTGGGCGCGGGCGGTCTGTCGAACGCGTTCCCGGAACTCGTCGACGGCGCCGACAAGGGCGCGCGCTTCGAGATGCGCAAGGTGCAGCTCGAAGAGTCGGGGCTCTCGCCGCGCGAGATCTGGTCGAACGAATCGCAGGAGCGTTACGTCCTCGCGATCCCGCCCGCCGATCTGCCGATGTTCGAGGCGATCTGCAAGCGCGAGCGCTGCCCGTTCGCCGTGGTGGGCGTGGCGACCGCGGAGCGCGAACTGAAGCTGATCGATACCGACGAAGCCGCGCTCGCCGCGAACGGCGGTCATCAGCCCGTCGACATGCCGATGGACATCCTGCTCGGTAAGCCGCCGCGCATGCACCGCAACGTCGAGCACGCGAGCGTGCCGCTCACGCCGGTCGAAGTCACGGGCGTCTCGCTCGACGAAGTCGCGAAGAGCGTGCTGCGCAATCCCACTGTGGGCAGCAAGTCCTTCCTCATCACCATCGGCGACCGTTCGGTGGGCGGCACGAGCGTGCGCGACCAGATGGTTGGCCCGTGGCAGGTGCCGGTGGCCGACTGCGCGATCACGGCGCTCGACTACGCGGGCTACAAGGGCGAAGCGATGACGATGGCCGAGCGCACGCCGCTCGCCGTGATCGATGCGCCCGCATCGGGCCGCATGGCAGTGGGCGAGGCGATCACCAATATCGCGAGCGCGCCCATTCTGTCGCTCGACAAGCTCAAGCTCTCGGCGAACTGGATGGCCGCGTGCGGCGCGCCGGGCGAGGACGCCGCGCTCTACGACACCGTGAAGGCGATCGGCATGGAGCTGTGCCCGGCGCTGGGCATCGGCATTCCGGTGGGCAAGGATTCGCTCTCGATGCGCACGAAGTGGAACGACGAAGGCGTCGCGAAGGAAGTGGTCGCGCCGGTCTCGCTCATCATTTCCGCGTTCGCGCCGGTCGAGGACGTGCGCCGTCACCTCACGCCGCAACTGCGCCGCGTGGATGAAGTGGGCGAGTCGGTGCTGATCGCGATCGATCTGGGCCGTGGCAAGAACCGTATGGGCGGCAGCATCTTTGCACAGGTCACGCAGCAGGTCGGCGACGCGGTGCCCGACGTCGATAGCGCCGAAGACCTCAAGCAGTTCTTCACCGCAATCCAGCAGCTCAATGCGAACGAGCAACTGCTCGCGTACCACGACCGCTCGGACGGCGGCCTGTGGGCGACGGTCTGCGAAATGGCGTTCGCGGGCCATACGGGCGTCACGTTGAACGTCGACATGCTCACGCTCGATAGCGAGCACGAATCCGATTACGGCGACGCGAAGGACTGGGCGAAGCAGACGAGCGGCCGCCGCGAAGACCGCACGCTGCGCGCGCTGTTCTCCGAAGAACTGGGTGCCGTGATCCAGGTGCCGGCGCAGCAGCGCGATGCCGTGATGGCTGTGCTGCGCACGCACGGGCTTTCGGTTTGCTCGCACGTAATCGGTTCGCTGAATAACCGCGACTCGATCGAAATCTATCGCGACGCCAAGCGCATCTACGAAGCGCCGCGCGCCGAACTGCATCGCGTGTGGAGCGAAGTGAGCTGGCGCATCGCGCGTCTGCGCGACAACCCCGCGTGCGCCGATGCCGAATACGACGCGCTGCTCGACGCCGCCGATCCGGGCATGCAGCCGCATCTCACGTTCGACCCGGCTGCGGACGTGGCCGCGCCGTTCATCGGCAAGGGTGCGCGTCCGCGTGTGGCGATCCTGCGCGAGCAGGGCGTGAACTCGCACCTCGAAACGGCTTATGCGTTCGATCGCGCCGGTTTCGACGCCCACGACGTGCACATGAGCGACCTGCTCGAAGGCCGCGCCACGCTCGCCGATTTCGCGGGCGCGGTGGCCTGCGGCGGCTTCTCGTACGGCGACGTGCTGGGCGCGGGCGAGGGCTGGGCCAAGACGATCCGCTTCAACGCGAAGCTCGCGGACATGTTCGCAGCGTTCTTCGCGCGCCAGGATACGTTCGCGCTCGGCATCTGCAACGGCTGCCAGATGCTATCGAGCCTCGCTTCGATGATCCCGGGCGCCGAGGCCTGGCCGAAGTTCACGCGCAACAAGTCGGAGCAGTTCGAAGCGCGCTTCTCGCTCGTGGAAGTGCAGAGCTCGCCGTCGATCTTCTTCAACGGCATGGAAGGCTCGCGCATTCCGGTCGCGGTCGCGCACGGCGAGGGTTTCGCGGACTTCTCGCAGCAGGGCGACCTCTCGAAGGTGGCCGTGGCGATGCGTTATGTCGACCATCGTGGCCAGGCCACCGAAGGCTATCCGTTCAACCCGAACGGCTCGCCGCAGGGCATCACCTCGGTCACGACGCCAGATGGCCGCTTCACGGTGCTGATGCCGCACACCGAGCGCGTGCAGCGCACGGTGACGATGAGCTGGCATCCGGAAGGCTGGGGCGAGGCGAGCCCGTGGCTGCGCGCGTTCCAGAACGCACGCAAGTGGCTCGGTTAAGCCGCGCTGCGGTTCGGCCGTCACGCTGACGGCTCTGTCGAGGTCGAAAGACCCCGGCCACGCCCCGAATCTGAGGCGTGGCCGGGGTCTTTGCACATGGGTGCCCGGAACACTCGCACTTCTCCACGCGCAGCAAATATTGGCTTGCGGCGAATATCGCTTTTATTCGCCGCATTCTGTGCGGTGAATGGCTTGTCGCTGCGACGAATACGACGCATAATCGCCGCATGAATAGCGGCGATTATGCCTACGTCTGGCAGGCCGATGACTGGCCGCACTGGCGCTACGACCTGGCGAAACTGGCCGAGCCCTTGGCGGAGGCTAGCCGTGCCCAAGGTTTATTGGCGGGCCGCCTGGCCGATGTTGGCATGCTGCTTCGTGACCAGGCCAGCCTCGTGGCTTTGACCGACGATGTGGTCAAGACGAGCGAGATCGAAGGCGAGCAGCTCAACGTCGCATCGGTTCGGTCGTCAATCGCGCGTCGTCTGGGCGTGGACATTGGCGCGCTAGCGCCGGTGGATCGCCACGTGGAAGGCGTGGTCGAGATGGTGCTCGACGCGACTGCGAACAGCTTGGCACCGGTCACCAGAGAGCGTCTTTTGGGATGGCACGCCGCGTTGTTTCCGACCGGCTATGCGGGTCTATCCCGAATCAACGTCGGTGGTTGGCGCGACGATGCCAGCGGCCCGATGCAGGTGGTATCCGGGCCGATCGGCCGTCAGCGTGTACACTTCGAAGCGCCACCAGCCGATCGGCTAGAGGCCGAAATGCGCCGCTTCCTCGACTGGATCAACGGTTCCGTAAAAGAGCCACCGTTGATCCGGGCCGCTCTCGGCCATCTATGGTTCGTCACATTGCACCCGTTCGACGATGGCAACGGCCGCGTGGCACGAGCCATCGGTGACTTGTTGCTCGCGCGCGCGGATGGCAGCCCACAACGCTTCTACAGTTTGTCGGCGCAAATCCAGAGAGAGCGCAAGGCGTACTACGATATTCTGGAGCGCACGCAAAAGCGGTCGATGGATATCACGGAGTGGTTCGCCTGGTTTCTCGATGCCCTGCGCCGTGCAATCGATCAGGCGCAGTTCACGCTCGACACCGTGCTGGCCAAAGCAGGTTTCTGGCGTCACTGGGCCACAACGCCGTTCAATGAACGGCAGATCAAGTTGCTCAACAAACTGCTCGATGGGTTTGAGGGCAAGCTCACCAGCGGCAAGTGGGCGGCCATTGCCAAGTGTTCATCCGATACCGCGTTACGCGATATCAACGATCTGCTGACGCGCGGCGTGCTGCGCAAAGCAGAAGGCGGTGGTCGCAGCACGAGCTATGAGCTGAATGCTCTGCCGAAGTAACGGCACTCTTATCAGTTGCTAATGTCGCGCTCCGGCGAGACAACAAAAAACCCCGCGCCTTCCAGGTCGCGGGGTTTTTCGCTTTGCTTTTCTTCGCAGCCAGAAGCTGCAACTTGAGCCTTACTGAATCCTGGCCTTGTCGCGCAGTTGCTTCTCGAACGCGAGCAGCTTTTGCTGCTGCAGTTGCTGCACGATCTGCGGGCGCACCTGCTCGAGCGGCGGCGGTGCGATGTCGCGAATGTCGTCCACGCGGATGATGTGCCAGCCGAATTGCGTGTGCACCGGCGTATCGGTGACCTGGCCTTTCTGCAGATGCGTCGCGGCATCGGCGAATTCCGGCACGTAGGCCTTCGGATCCGACCAGTCGAGATCGCCGCCGTTCTTGGCCGAACCCGGGTCCTTCGAGTACTGCTTCGCAAGGTCTTCGAAGCTCGCGCCTCCCTTGATCTTCGCGATCAGATCCTTCGCCTGCTGCTCGTTGTCCACGAGGATGTGATGCAGGTGGTACTCCTTGCCGCCCGCGCCTTGCGTGAGCTTGTCGTACATGGCCTTGACTTCGGCGTCGGTGGGTTGGTTGTTCTTGAGGAAGTCCTCGATCCACGCATGCAGGACGACCTGCTGCTGGGCCATCGCCAGTTGGCCCTTCACGTCCGGACGGTTCGGAATGCCGAGGCGCGCCGCTTCCTGCATCAGCACTTCGCGGTTGATGAGTTCGTCACGCACAGCCTTTTGCAGGTCCGGCGTGTCTTGCTGGCCCTGGGCCACGACCTGGGCAACCAGCGCGTCGGCGCGCGACTTCGGGATCGGCGTGCCGTTCACAACGGCGACGTTTTGCGCAAAGGCGGGAGCCGCCGCAAACGCAGCCAGCAACACCCAGAGACGGGTCTTCTTCAAAGTCATCGAAAAGTCCTAACGGGGCGAACTAAAAAAGTGGGGATTAGCGGGGCGCCTGGCAGGGCGCGCTTAGCGGGGCAACGCTGCCGCTTCTTCGGGCGTGAGCGCCGTGATCGCGAGCGCGTGAATGCCGCGCTGCATGGCTTCGGCCAGCGCATCATACACCATGCGATGCCTTGCCACGCGGGCTTTCCCCGCGAATGCGGCCGCAACGATCGTGACGTGATAGTGGCCTCCAGCGGCGGCGCCGGCGTGGCCCGCATGCTGTGCGCTGTCGTCGCGCACGGCGATCGATTCGACCGGCGCGAGCGCTGCCGTGAGGCGCGTTTCGATCAGCGCCATGCGCTCCGCGGGACTTGCATGGAGAAAAGCGTCGCTCATTCTTCTTCCTTCATATAACGCGAGAGCCACAGGCTCTGGCCGACGATGAACACAACGAGAATGCCCGTCGCGCCAAAGAGCTTGAAGTCGACCCACGCATCGGTGGAGAAATGGTACGCGACGAACAGATTAAGGATGCCGAGCAGCGCGAAGAAAATCGACCAGACGAAGTTCAACTGCGTCCAGATGCGCGACGGCAGGCTGATCTGCTTGCCCATCATCGCTTCGATGAGGTTTTTGCCGAACGCCACCTGCGAGACCAGCAGCACGACCGAGAAGGCCCAGTAGAGCACCGTGGGCTTCCACTTGATGAAGGTCTCGTCGTGCAGCATGAGCGTGGCGCCGCCGAAGACGACGACGATGCCCAGACTCAGCCACAGCATGGGGTCGACCTTGCGGTGGCGGAACGCCACCCACGCGATCTGCGCAAGCGTTGCGACGATCGCGACGGCGGTGGCCGTGAAGATGCCCCACACCTTGAAGGCGACGAAGAACAGGATGATCGGGAACAGATCAAACAGAAATTTCATATCGGCCTGGAAGTTGACGAATTGACCCGCAAAAAGAGGGCGCGACGCATTCGATCTTGCGTCACACCCCGTGCGGGACGCGAGCGTGCCTCGCTCGCGCTCACTTGGGCTCGAATTGTAGCGCAGCCGAATTGATGCAATACCGGAGGCCGGTCGGGGCCGGACCGTCTTCGAACACATGGCCCAGGTGTGCGCCGCAGTTCTTGCAGCGCACTTCGATGCGCAGCATGCCGTGCGAGCGGTCCGTGCGCTCCTCGATCACTTCGCCGTCGATCGGGCGGAAGTAGCTCGGCCAGCCGCAGCCGGCGTCGAATTTCGTATCCGACTCGAAGAGCGGCGTGCCGCAGCACACGCAGTCATATACGCCGCGCTCGGTGTGGTCCCAGTACTTGCCCGTGAAGGGGCGTTCGGTGGCTGCGTGGCGCGTGACCTGGTACTGCGCGTCCGAGAGTTGTTTGCGCCACTCGGCGTCGGGCTTGTGACCGGGGTAGGCGTCGGAGTTGTGATCGTCCTGGCTCATGTCGGTTTCCTATGGGGGCGAATCTAAGGGAGCAAATGCAGTGGAATGCGCAAAGCGTGCCGTGGATGGGGGCTCGCTCACGAAGAGCAACTGACTTCGAGCGAGCTCGCCCAGTCGGGCGGCAACGCGGCGTAGGTTTCGTGCCCGGGCTGCTCGTCGAACGGATGCTTCAGCACGTTCGCGAGTCGTTCGACTTCGCTGAAATCTTTCTGCGCGGCGCGCTCGATGGCGGTTTGCGCGAGGTGATTGCGCAGCACGTATTTCGGGTTCACGCGATCCATCGCCGTGGCGCGCGCGGCGTCATCGCGCGTTTCGCGTGCGAGGCGCGCGCGATAGTCCACAGCCCAGGTGTCGAACGCGGCGCGATCGAGGAACAGGTCGCGCACGGACGTGTCGCCGCGCGCATCGTGCTTCGAGACGCGCGCGAGGTGGCGGAACGTCAGCGTGAAGTCGGCGCGGTTCGCATGCATGATTTCGAAGAGGCGGTCCGCGAGCGCATCGTCGCCTTCGTGCGCGTGTTCAAGGCCGAGCTTCGCGCGCATACGTGTTTCCAGCGCGGGTGCGAAGTGCCCCTTGAAGCGTTCGAGCACGCCTTGCGCGTCGGCCACGCAGCGCTCGCCGCGCGCCTTTTCGTCGGCAATTTCGTAGTGCGCGCCGAAGAGCGGCAGCAGCGCCTGCGCAAGGCAGAACAGATTCCAGTACGCGATCTGCGGCTGCATGCGGTACGCGTAGCGGCCCTGCGAATCGGAGTGGTTGCAGATGTGATTCGCGTCGAAGCCGTCGATGAAACCGAACGGACCATAATCGATCGTGAGGCCGAGGATCGACATGTTGTCGGTATTCATCACGCCATGGCAAAAGCCCACGGCCTGCCATTCGACCATCAGCGCCGCCGTGTTGCGCACGGCTTCGTCGAGCAGTGCGAGATACGGATCGTCGGCTTCGCGCAGATGCGGATAGAAGCGGTCGATCACGTGATCCGCGAGCGCGCGCAGCGCCTCTACGTTGTCGTGCGAATAGAAGTGCTCGAAGTGGCCGAAGCGCACGAAGCTCGGCGACACGCGCGTGACGACCGCGGCGGTTTCGATCTCTTCGCGGCGCACCGGCTGGTCCGAGCCGATCACGGTCAGCGCGCGTGTGGTGGGAATGCCGAGATGATGTATCGCCTCGGAGCACAGGAATTCGCGGATCGACGAGCGCAGCACTGCGCGCCCATCGCCCATGCGCGAATACGGCGTGCGGCCCGCGCCCTTGAGCTGCACCTCGTTGCGCTTTCCTGCGTGCTCGATCTCGCCGAGCATGAGTGCGCGTCCGTCGCCTAGCTGGCCTGCCCAGACGCCGAACTGGTGTCCCGAGTAGACGCTCGCATACGACATCGTCGAAGGGGTTCGCTCGCGCGTGAAGTTGCCGCAGAAATACTCGGCGAACGCGGGATCGGAAACCGCTTCAGGATCGAGGCCGAGCAGCGCGGCGGTCTCCTTTGCGAAGCCCACCACGTAGGGCGCGGGCAGCGGTGCGCCGGGCAGCCGCGTATGGAAGGCCGCGCCAAGGGCGGCGAACGTGTCGTCGCGCGGCACGGCGAGCGCGCGTTCGAAGTCGGCGAGTGGGCCGTTTGCCGGCGCACGCGGGGCGGTCGAGCCGCCGTTTGAGTCAGTTTGGCCTGGTGAAAACGACATATTGAGCGCCTGTTGAATAGCCGATATTGTAAATCCGCGCCCGCCGGCGTGCAGGACGCCGCCCGGACCCGGGCCGCACATGCTTTTGCGGCTTCCCACATGCCGCGCCGAGGCCGGCGAACACCGCGCCATCCCATACAAAATTCTGGCATTCGAGTCGAGGAGACCGCTGACCATGACCGCGACCACCGCGCCGCTGTTGGGACAAATGATGGACGTGCCGCTCCTCGTGTCGTCGCTGATCGCGCATGCGGCGCGCCATCACGGCAGCACGCAGATCGTGTCGCGGCGCATCGAAGGCGACGTGCATCGCTACACGTATCGCGAGTGCGAAGCGCGCTCGAAGCAACTGGCGCAGGCGCTCGTTGCGCTAGGCGTCGAGCCGGGCGAGCGTATCGGCACGCTGGCGTGGAACGGCTATCGGCACCTGGAGGCGTACTTCGGCGTGGCCGGTTTCGGCGCCGTGTGCCACACCGTCAATCCGCGTCTCTTTCCCGAGCAGATCGCGTGGATCGTCAACCACGCGGAGGACCGCTACGTCCTCTTCGACACCACATTCGCCGCGCTCGTCGACACGCTCGCGCCGCAATGCCCCGAGGTGCGCGGCTGGATCGCGCTGTGCGACGAAGCGCATCTGCCGACGATGCGCACGCCGGTGCTCTGCTACGAAACGCTGCTCGCGGCGCAGGACGGTCAATTCGAATGGCCCTTGCTCGACGAACGCAGCGCGTCGGGTCTTTGCTACACCTCCGGCACCACGGGCAACCCAAAGGGCGCGCTCTATACGCATCGCTCGGCGGTGCTGCATGCCTATGGTGCGTCGATGCCCGATGCGATGGGCTTCTCGGCGTGCGACGCCATCTTGCCCGTCGTGCCGATGTTTCATGTGAATGCGTGGGGCGTTCCGCATGCGGCGCCGCTCGCCGGCACGAAGCTCGTGCTGCCCGGCAAGGATCTCGACGGCAAGTCGCTCTACGAACTCATGGAAGCCGAGGGCGTGACCTGCTCGGCCGGCGTGCCGACGGTGTGGCTCGGCCTGCTCGCGTATATGCGCGGGGCGGGCGTGAAGTTCTCCACGCTCAAGCGCACGGTGATCGGTGGCTCGGCGTGTCCGCCGGCCATGCTGCGCACTTACGAAGACGACTACGGCGTGCAGGTGATCCACGCGTGGGGCATGACCGAGATGTCGCCGCTCGGCACGCTCTCGAAGCTCAACTGGGCGCAGTCGCAGCGTCCGCTCGAGGCGCAACGCGCGTTGCTCGAAAAGCAGGGGCGCGTGATTTTTGGCGTCGACATGAAGATCGTCGGCGACGATGGGCGCGAGTTGCCCTGGGACGGCGTGGCGTTCGGCGATCTTTACGTGCGCGGGCCGTGGGTTATCGAGCGCTACTTCAAACAGGAAAGCGGCTCGCCGCTCGTGGACGGCTGGTTCCCGACCGGCGACGTCGCGACCATCGACCCCGACGGCTTCCTGCAAATCACGGACCGCAGCAAGGACGTGATCAAGTCGGGCGGCGAGTGGATCAGCTCGATCGAGCTCGAGAACATCGCGGTGGCGCATCCGGCCATCGCGGAGGCGGCTTGCATTGCCTGTGTGCATCCGCGCTGGACCGAGCGGCCGCTGATCGTCGCGGTGAAGAAGCCGGGCGCCGATGTCACGCGCGAGGAACTGCTGGCGTATTTCCAGGGCAAGGTGGTGAAGTGGTGGCTGCCCGATGACGTCGTGTTCGTCGACGAGCTTCCGCATACGGCCACCGGCAAACTCCAGAAGCTCAAGCTGCGCGAGCAGTTCCGCAATCATGTGCTGCCGAGTGCGCTGGAGGCGGGCGACCAGTGCCCACTCGATCCGCACGAGCCACCCGATGCGAACAAGGGCGCAGCCGGCAGCGCCACGGACAGCACGAAATCGGCCGCCATGCGCGGCTAGCGCGCCGCACGCGCTCGACAGCACTCGTACACAGCGCAGCCTTCGGGCTGCGTTTTTTTATCCCGTCCGTCCGGTTTCTGCGCGTTGATCGAAGTATTGGTACAAACCCCGATGTCTTGTGCGCAGCAAAAAATTGAACGAACGTTCTTTTTTCGGTATTCTGCGTGTGAACCGGGAATGCCGGACAATGAAGCGGCCGGCGCGTGTGCGTGACTCACAAGAGGCACAACCGAGGCACAACGCGGCCCGCAAGCACGGAGGCAGGCAAATGGCAGTGGATTACACGACTCGCGACGGCGTCGCCGTCATCACGCTCAACAATCCTCCCGTCAACGGGCTCGGGCATTCGACCCGCACCGGCATCGTCGAGGGACTGGGCCGCGCCAACAGCGATCCGGCCGTCTCGGCCATCGTGATCACGGGCGCCGGCAAGGCCTTCTCGGGCGGCGCCGACATCACCGAATTCAACACGCCCAAGGCGACCCAGGAGCCCACGCTCCATACCGTCATCAAGGAAGTCGAGAAGAGCGCGAAGCCCGTCGTGGCCGCGATCCATAGCGTGGCCATGGGCGGTGGCCTGGAACTCGCGCTGGGCGCGCACTATCGCATCGCTGCACCCGGCGCGCAGATCGCGCTGCCCGAGGTGAAGCTGGGCATTCTGCCCGGCGCGGGCGGCACGCAGCGTCTGCCGCGCGCCATCGGCCTCGAAGCGGCGCTCAACATGATCGTGACCGGCGCGCCGGTGCTTTCCGAAAAGCTCGCGAACTCAGGGCCGAATGCGGGCCTCTTTGATGCCATGGCGCAAGGCGATCTGCTCGATGAGGCTGTCGCCTTCGCGCGCAAGGCCGCCGACAAGCAGAGCCCGCATCCGCTCGTGCGCAACCGCAAGATCGAGCATCCGAATGCCGAAGGCTTCTTGCAGTTCTCGCGCAATACCGTCGCGGCGATGTCGAAGCACTATCCGGCGCCGCTGAAATGCGTGGACGCCATTGCGGCGGGCGTGAAGCAGGGCTTCGAAAAAGGCCTCGTATTCGAGCGCGAATGCTTCCTCGAACTCGTGCAGACGCCGGAGAGTCGCGCGCTGCGTCATGCGTTCTTCGGCGAGCGCGCCGCGAGCAAGATCCCCGACGTGCCGTCGAGCACGCCCACGCGCGAGATCCAGAAGGTGGCCGTGATCGGCGCGGGCACGATGGGCGGCGGCATCACCATGAACTTCCTCAATGCGGGCGTGCCGGTCACGCTGCTCGAAACGAAGCAGGAAGCGCTCGACCGCGGCCTCGCGACGATACGCAAGAACTACGAAGCCCAGGTCAAGAAGGGCAAGCTCACGGCAGAAAAGCTCGAAGCGCGCATGGCGCTGCTTCGCACGACGCTTTCCTGGGACGATCTCAAGGAAGCCGACCTCATCATCGAAGCCGTATTCGAAGAACTCGGCGTGAAGGAGCAGGTGTTCAAGCGTCTCGATGAAGTCGCGAAGCCGGGCGCGATTCTCGCATCGAACACCTCGACGCTCGATGTCGACAAGATCGCGGCGTTCACGAAGCGTCCGCAGGACGTGGTGGGTCTGCACTTCTTTAGTCCTGCCAATGTAATGAAGCTGCTCGAAGTCGTGCGCGGCAAGGACACGGCCAAGGACGTGCTCGCCACGGTCATGCAGATCGCGAAGCAGATCCGCAAGACGGCCGTGGTCTCGGGCGTGTGCGATGGCTTCATCGGCAATCGCATGATCGAGCAGTACGTGCGCCAGGCGCTCTATATGCTCGAAGAAGGCGCGCTGCCGGCGCAAGTGGATCGCGCGATCGAGAAGTTCGGCTTCGCGATGGGCCCGTTCCGCATGAGCGATCTTGCGGGCAACGACATCGGCTGGGCGATCCGCAAGCGTCGCTACCAGGAAAAGCCGGACATCAAGTATTCGAAGGTCGCCGACCGCCTGTGCGAACTGGGCCGCTTCGGCCAGAAGACCGGCGCGGGCTGGTACGACTACAAGGCGGGCGAGCGCAACGCGTTGCCGTCGAAGCTCGTGGACGACATGATCGTCGCGTACTCGAAGGAAGTGGGCGTCGAGCGCCGCAAGATCAGCGATGAGGAAATCGTCGAGCGCCTCGTGTACGCGCTCGTGAACGAAGGCGCGAAGATCCTCGAGGAGGGCATTGCGTCGAAGGCCTCGGACATCGACATGGTCTATCTCACGGGCTACGGCTTCCCGCTGTGGCGCGGCGGCCCGATGCTCTATGCGGACACGGTCGGCCTCTATAACGTGGCGCGCGCGATTCGCCGCTATGCGCAGCAGCCGAACGGCGACGCATGGCAGATCGCCTCGTCGGTTGCCGATCTGGCCGGGAACGGCGGTACGTTCAATTAAGTGCTCGATTGAGCCGACTTGCCATCGACGCACAATCGACTCGCAATCGAATCGCAATCGACTCGCAATGAGCAGCCAAACCGGACGAATCTCATGAGAAGCGCTGAAGACGTGCTCCTGCTGATCGACCTGCAATACGACTTCATGCCGGGCGGGGCGCTCGCCGTCGCGCACGGCGACGAAGTCGTGCCGGTCGCGAACCGGCTCGCGCAGGACTTTCGTAACGTGGTGTTCACGCAGGACTGGCACCCGGCGGAGCACGTGTCGTTTGCGGCTAATCACGCGGGGCGCAAGCCCTTCGAGGCGATCACGCTGCCCTATGGTGAGCAAGTGCTGTGGCCGACGCATTGCGTGCAAGGCACCGAAGGCGCCGCGCTGCATCGCGATCTGAACGTGCCGCATGCGCGCGCGGTCATCCGCAAGGGACATCACGCAAAGGTCGACAGCTATTCGGCGTTTCTCGAAGCCGATCGCACGACGCCTACCGGACTCGCGGGCTATCTGCGCGATACGGGCGTGAAGCGCGTCTATTGCTGTGGCCTCGCGACCGATTATTGCGTCGCGTGGTCCGCGCTCGATGCGCGCGCCGCCGGCTTCGAGACCGTACTGATCGAAGACGCCTCGCGCGCCATCGACCTGAACGGCTCGCTCGCCACGGCGTGGCAGCAATTGAGCGCGGCAGGCGTGAAGCGCGCGCAAACGGCCGAGGTGCTGAGCGGCGCCGTTTGATGAGCGTTCGAAGCCAATCCCCAAAGCCAATCTGATTCGCAGGATCAATCCATTCACAAGGGATCGGACGGAGTCGCGCCGATCGACTGGAGACATATATGACTGATGCCGTAATCGTTTCGACCGCCCGCACGGGCCTTGCCAAATCGTGGAAGGGCGGGTTCAACATGACCCATGGGGCCACGCTTGGTGGCCACGTCACTCAGGCCGCCGTCGAGCGCGCGAAGATCGACCCCGCGCGCGTCGAAGACGTGATCATGGGCTGCGCGAACCCCGAAGGCGCGACGGGCGGCAACATCGCGCGCCAGATCGCACTGCGCGCGGGCCTGCCGGTTTCGGTTCCGGGCATGACCGTGAACCGTTTCTGTTCTTCCGGACTCCAGACGATTGCGCTCGCCGCGCAACGCGTGATCGCGGGCGAAGGCGAGGTGTTCGTTGCCGGTGGCGTGGAGTCCATCTCGTGCGTGCAGAACGAGATGAACCGCCACATGGCGTTCGAGGGCTGGCTCAACCAGCACAAGCCCGAAATCTACTGGAGCATGCTGCAAACGGCCGAGAACGTCGCGAAGCGCTACGAGATCTCGAAGGAGCGCCAGGACGAGTATGGCGTGCAGTCGCAACTGCGCGCGGCGGCGGCCCAAGCCGCCGGCCTCTTCAACGACGAAATCGTACCGATTACGGTGCTCGCCGGTGTCGCCGACAAGGCCTCGGGCCAACTCGTCACGAAGGAAGTGACGATTGCCGCCGACGAGGGCATTCGCGCCGACACCACACTCGAAGGTGTCTCGAAGATCCGCACGGCGATGCCGGGCGGCGTGATCACGGCGGGCAACGCGAGCCAGTTTTCGGATGGCGCGAGCGCCTGCGTGGTGATGAACGCGAAGGTCGCCGAGCGTGAAGGGCTGCAGCCGCTCGGCATTTTCCGCGGCTTCGCGGTGGCCGGCTGCGAGCCGGACGAGATGGGCATCGGCCCCGTGTTCGCAGTGCCCAAGCTGCTCAAGCAGGCCGGCCTCAAGGTCGAGGACATCGGCCTGTGGGAGCTCAACGAGGCGTTCGCGGTGCAGGTGCTCTACTGCCGCGACAAGCTCGGCATTCCCGCCGACCGCCTGAACGTGAACGGCGGTGCGATCGCGGTTGGCCATCCGTACGGCGTCTCGGGCGCGCGCCTCACGGGCCATGCGCTCATCGAAGGCAAGCGCCGCGGCGCGAAGTTTGTCGTGGTGACGATGTGCATCGGCGGCGGGCAGGGCGCAGCGGGGCTGTTCGAAATCGCCTGATCGTTGCAGCGCTGGTGCGGCGCGTGTCGCACCAGCCGCTCGGGTTTCTTCGCGTTTCATCGCGTTTTTTTCGCGCGCCGCATGCATTTGCGCACGGCACGTATCCCACTCACGAGCCTTCTGCCAAACCTCGCACGGTTTTAATTGCACCCTTGCGCGCCCCTCGCGCAAATGACCAGGCGGGTATCATGACGGCTGATTCGCGCCCATGCGGCGCGGCTTCCGTTCAAGACTGACTGAAAAGGTGAACACGTGATTCGTCATATCGTGATGTGGAAATTCAAGGAGTCGGCGGACGGCGCGACGCGCGCCGAAAATCTCGCGAAGTTCAAAACGATGCTCGAAGGCTGCCGCAATCTCGTGCCGGGCACGCTGCATCTCGAAGCCGGCCTTGCCGAGCCGGGCCTCGCGTCGACGTTCGATATCGTGCTGCTCTCCGATTTCGCCGATCAGGCCGCGCTCGACGCCTATCAGGATCACCCCGACCACCAGATCGTGAAAGACTTCGCCAAGCGCGTGGTCGAGACGCGCCAGTGCGTCGATTACGTCGTCTGAAGAATTTGAGCGCAACCATGACCGGTACCGTAGATACGACGCAAGGTAACGCGTCCAGCCAGCAACCCATGATCGAGAGCCCGTTCGTCGATCATCTCGGCGCGCAACTCGTGAGCGCGCGCGACGGCGCGAGCGAAGTGTGCCTGCCGCTCGCCGAGCGCCATATGAATACGTGGGACGTCGCGCACGGCGGCGTGACCATGACGCTCGCCGACATCGCGCTTGCAATGGCCGCGCGCAGTGTCGCCGCCGATGGCGTGGGCGTCGTCACCGTCGAAATGAAAGTGAATTTCATGCAGCCCGGTCGCGGCGAACTGCGCGCTTATGGCCGCGTGCTGCACCGCTCGACCACGATGGCCTATTGCGAAGGCGAGATTCGCGACAGCGAAGGGCATTTCGTGGCGAAGGCGCTCGGCACCTTCAAGTACATGCGCCGACTCGCCGTGGGGCGCGACGTGACGCGTCAGCGCTTGCGCAGCGACCCCAACGCCAAACCCGGCCCGAGCGACGGCTGATCGCCGCGCCCCGTTCCGTTCCAAACCCGCGCGGCGCGAGCCGCGCATCACGACGCCACATCGAACGCCATGACCCAGACCCCGTTGGCCCAGACCAATCGCCAGATCCTGCTCGCCTCGCGTCCCGAAGGCGCTGCGAGCGTCGATAACTTTCGTCTCGTCGAAACGCCGCTCGCGCCGCTCGCACAGGGTCAGGTGCGCGTGCGCAATCACTGGCTTTCGCTCGATCCGTACATGCGCGGACGCATGAACGACAGCAAGTCGTACGCGGCGCCGCAGCCGCTCGATGCGGTGATGATCGGCGGCACGACCGGCGAAGTGGTCGAGTCGCTCAACCCGAAGTTCAAGGTCGGCGACAAGGTGGTCGGCATGGCCGGCTGGCAGGAGTACGGCACCTCGGACGGCAGCGACTTGCACGTCGTCGATACGGCGCACGTGCCGCTGGCCGCGTATCTCGGGCCGGTGGGCATGCCGGGCGTCACCGCGTGGTACGGCCTGAACCGCATCATTGCGCCGCATGCGGGTCAAACCGTGGTGGTGAGCGCGGCCAGCGGCGCGGTGGGCAGCGTCGTGGGCCAGCTTGCGAAGCGCGCGGGCTGCCGCGCCGTGGGCATCGCGGGCGGCGCGGAAAAATGCCGTTATGTCGTGGAAACGCTGGGCTTCGACGCGTGCGTCGACTACAAGGCGGGCAATCTCTATCAGGACCTCAAGACGGCGACCCCGCAGGGCGTGGACGGCTACTTCGAGAACGTGGGCGGCGATGTGCTCAATGCCACGCTTGCGCGCATGAACGCAGGTGGGCGCATCGCGGTGTGCGGCATGATCGCGGGCTACGACGGCGAGCCGATCCCGCTCAAGCACCCGCAATTGTTGCTCACGCAACGTCTTCTCGTGCAAGGCTTCATTGTGACCGAGCACCTCGATGTCTGGCCGAAAGCGCTTTCCGAGCTCGGCGCACTCGTCGCGAAGAAACAGCTGGTCTACCGCGAGAGCATCGCCGAAGGCCTCGAAAACGCACCTGCGGCGTTTCTCGGCATGCTCAAGGGGCAGAATTTCGGCAAGCAGCTCGTCAAGCTCGTCTGACGAATACAATGGCGCGGCGCTGAGCGTCGCGCCTTCGTCGGCTCCTTTACGATGCCTGTGTAGTACTAACGAATAGCCAAGAGAGCACCATGTCCGACCCGTTTCAGTTCGAAGGCCGAGTGGCCGTCATTACCGGTGCGGCGAGCGGCTTTGGCCGCGCGTTTGCGCAACAGGCCGCGTCGCTCGGCATGAAGCTCGTGCTCGCCGATGTGGACGCGCTCGCGCTCGACGAGACCGTCCAGGCATTGCGCGCTCAGGGCGTGCAGGCCATCGGCGTGCGCACCGATGTGCGCGACCCGGCGCAAGTGGATGCGCTCGCGCAGGCTGCGCTCGACGCCTATGGCAAGGTGCATCTGCTCTTTAACAACGCCGGCGTGGGCAGCGGTGGCTTCGTGTGGGAAAGCAGCGCCAGAGACTGGGAATGGGTGTTCGGCGTGAACGTCATGGGCGTCGCGAATGGCGTGCGCAGCTTCACGCCCATCATGCTCAAGCACGGCGAGCGCGCGCATATCGTCAACACGGCTTCGGTGGCGGGGCTGCTCGCGCCGCCCGCGATGGGCGTCTATAACGCGTCGAAGCACGCGGTGGTGGCGCTCACCGAGACGCTTTATCACGACCTCCGGAACGTGGGCGCGCAGGTGAGCTGCTCGCTCCTGTGCCCCGCATTCGTGCCGACGGGCATCGCCAACGCCGAGCGCAGCCGTCCCGACGACTTGCGCAACGAAGTGCCGCTCACGCGCTCGCAGCAGGCCGCCGATCTGCAACTGCAGCGCGCGGTGCGCTCGGGGCGTCTCACGGCCGACGACGTGGCGAAGGCCACTTTCGAGGCCGTGCGCGAAGGGCGCTTCTACATCCTCACGCATCCGGGCATACTCCCTTCGGTGAAGCTGCGTCACGAGGACATCGAGGCGCTGCGCAATCCCACCGATCCGCTCTCGCTCAAGCCCGAAGTGAAAAAGGCGCCGGCCTGATCGCACGCCAGCGCATGTCAGCGCAATCAGGCGCATGTCAGCCGGCGTTCGAGCGGAACCTCATTCGAAACACTCATGCCGCTCAACGCGAAGATCGCTTTAGTACTCGACATGGTGGCCCGCGCGGGCCGCACGCCATACCACCAAATGACGCCGCAAGAAGCGCGTGCGTCTTACGAAAAGAGCGCGTCGGTGCTGGAGATCGCGTCCGCGCCGATGCACTCGGTCGAAGACCTGCAAGTGCCCACGCGCGACGGCACGACGATCCGCGCGCGGCTCTATCTGCCGGTTGAGCCGCAGTGGTCCGAACCGCTGCCTGCGCTCGTCTATTTCCACGGCGGCGGCTTTACCGTGGGCAGCGTCGACACGCACGACGCCTTGTGCCGCATGTTCGCGCGCGACGCGCGCTGCGCGGTACTCTCGGTCGATTACCGGCTCGCGCCCGAGCATAAATTCCCGACTGCCGTGAACGACGCGTTCGATGCCTATGCCTGGCTGCACGCGCACGCGGCCGAATACGCCATCGACGAAAAGCGGCTCGCCTTGGGCGGCGACAGCGCGGGCGGCACGCTCGCAACGGTGTGCGCGGTGCTCGCACGCGATGCGGGCATGCCGGCGGTGCTGCAACTGCTGATCTATCCGGGCACGGGCGCGCATCAGCAAACGGCGTCGCACCAGCGCCTGGCCGACGGCTATCTGCTCACGGCGCCCACCGTGCAATGGTTCTTCAATCACTACGTGCGCGATGTGTCCGATCGCGACGACTGGCGTTTCGCGCCGCTCGACGGTACGCGCGGTGCGCCCGATTTTCGCGGTGTGGCGCCGACGTGGATCGCGGTGGCGGAGTTCGATCCGCTCGTCGACGAGGGTGAAGCCTATGCGCAAAAGCTGCGCGCGGCTGGCAACGCGGTCACGCTCGTGCGCTTCGACGGCATGATCCACGAGTTCTTCAAGATGGGCGGCTTCGTGGAGGATGCGCGGCGCGCGCAGGCGCAGGCCGCGCAGGCGCTGCGCGTGGCTTTCGGCACCGGAGATTGAACGAAGTGGGGGCGGCCGGCAAGCCGGCCGACGTTAAGACCGATTTCAGCGCGCCGCGCCGACCGCGAAGCGCTCGTGGCGCTCGAATGCGCCCGGCCGCGCGATGCGGTGCGAGCCATCGTCGTCGCTGCGCTCGTGCGCTTCCACGCTCAATTGGCCGCCGTTCACGCGCACGCGCAGCGCCGTCGTGCCGCGCGTGCCGTACTCGGGCGTTTCGATGAAGGCCGCCGAAAGCGCGCGCTCGCGCTCCAGCGGGATGCCGGTCGCGGGCAATTCGCTGTCGAGGGCGACGCGCGGGTCGCGCATCAACTCGATCAACTGCTCGAGCGGCACGTCGGGGCCGCCAGCCGCGAGTTCGGCGAGCCCCGCACGCTTGCGCACGAGCTTCGGCCACGGCGTGTCGAGCACGGCGTTGGAGATGCCGTGCGTGCCCTCGGGCAGCAGGGCGGGCGTGCGATCGCCGCGGTTGCAGTACCAGGCGAGCTCGCGCCGCTTCCAGTCGCCGATGACCAGGTTGAAGCCGTTGTACATTTCGCCGTCGTGCGCGACTTCCGCGAGATAGTCCAACGGCGTATCGGGCACACGCCCTGTGCCTTCGGAACCGATGGTCAGCCAGCGCGAAACGAGTGTGCCGCGCGTGGGCGCGTCGGGGCGCGTCTCGTGCGGCGCGCGGTAGTTGGTGAGCGCCGCGAAACGGCCGCCGCGCGTCATGCCGAGCCATGTCCCGCCGCCCACGAGGTCGCGCCCAGCGAGCACGTCCGGCGCGTCGCTCCACCACTGCATGGGCTCGGTGGCGCGGCGCAGGAATTCGTCGCGGTTCGCGGCGAGCGTGAAGAGCGCGCCATCGGTCGCATGCGGGCGCCAGTCGAAGACGATCAGGCACATTGCGCACGGCCTCCACCGCGAGCAGCAGATGCCACGCGCGAAGCCCGCAACGCCTTCGGCGCGATGGGGCGCGCTAAGGACGAAGCGGCAAGCGCAAGGTGTGGCGCGAACTGCGTCACCCCCGGACCCGGCGCCAAGGCGTCAGACCTCGGAGGGCAGCGCGTACGGTAGCGGCAGGATGCGCAGGGCGGGGCCGTCGGTGGCGCCCAGATGCACGCTGCCCGATTCGAGTGCCGCGAGCTTGATCTCCGCGAGCAGGTCGACGCCGCCTTCGGCCGCCGCTGCCGCGTTGACGATCATGCCGCACGGCTGGCTTGAGTCGTCGGAGTGGAAGAGCTCGGCGCCCGCGCGCACGGCGTCGAGTCCGGCCGCGACGCTCGCGAGCGCGGTGCGGCGCTTGATCGTGCCGCGATACTGGCTGCGTGCCACGATTTCCTGGCCCGGATAGCAGCCCTTCTTGAAGTTCACGCCGCCGAGCACGTCGTAGTTCACCATCTGCGGGACGAATTGCTCGCTCACGGCCTGGGTGATGCGCGGCTCGCCCGCGCGGATGTCGAGCCAGTCCCACACTGCCGGCGAGACGGGCTTGAGCACGTCTGCGAGCGAAGCGAGCTTCGCCTGCACCGCGTCCTTCGGCCCGATCCACAGATAGCGCAAGCGCCCGAGCGCGTCCGGCACGCGAATCAGCGTGCCCGCCGGATCGTCCACCTTCACGTGCACGCCGTCGGGCAGTGCGTCGAACACGCGCGCGAGCGCACCGCGCACGTCGCCCGCGAAGCCCACCACGAGCAGTTTGTCGCTGTCGTCGGTGAGCTTGGCCTTGGCGCGCAGCACGAACATCGACAGGCGCTTTTGCACGCTCGCCTGCACGTCCTTCGAAAGCAGCAGGCGGATCGTGTCGCCCGTCTTCCACGCGAGGAACGAGGCGAGCAGGCGCCCCTTGGCCGAGCAGTAGCCGGCAAGACGCGCGCCGGCCACGTCCAGATGCTGGATGTCGTTCGTGAGCTGGCTGTGCAGGAAGCTGGCTGCGTCGTCGCCATTGGCGTCGATCACGCCGAATTGCGGCAGGATCGCATAGGCGCCGCCCTTGAGAACGGCGTCGAAGTCTGCGGCGGCTGGCGCTTCGAAAACCTGCGTTTGGGCCACAGTTGCGGTGGGGGATTGCGTGTCAGTGGATGCGAGCGGGGAGTTCATGGATTCGGGGAACAGTCAATCCTGACTTTGGCGAGGGCAAGCAGTTATTATATGAGGTCCGCCTGAGTCACGTTACGCATGTCCCTCCTCAAGAAATGCCTTGTTGCCGGCGCCGGCCTCGTCGTGCTTGGCGCCGTCGCAGTGGGCGGTGTCTGGCGCTGGGCGAGTTCGCCTGTGGCGCTCGCCGTTGCGCAACTCGATGTCACCATCAAACCGCACAGCTCCGTGCGCAGCGTCACCGCCCAGTTGCGCCGCGGGGGCGTGCCGATCCAGACCGATTTGTTCGTGCTAATGACGCGCGTGCTCGGCCTGCAAAGCCAGCTCAAGTCCGGCAACTACGAATTCAAGGCCGGCGTCACGCCCTATGAGGTGCTGCAGAAAATGGCGCTCGGCGACGTCAACGAGTCGGTCGCGACCATCATCGAAGGCTGGACCTTCAAGCACATGCGCGACGAACTCGACGCGAATCCGGCGCTGCGCCACGACACCGCCGGCATGAGCGATGCCCAGTTGCTCGCCACGATCGGCGCACCGGCCGCGCCGCAGGGCAGCGGCGAAGGGCTGTTTTTCCCGGACACCTACCTGTTCGACAAAGGCTCGAGCGATCTGGACGTCTACCGGCGCGCCTACAAGCTCATGCAGACGCACCTGAACGAAGCGTGGGCCGCGCGCGCACAGGGCTTGCCGCTGAAGTCGCCCTATGAGGCGCTCACGCTCGCCTCGCTAGTCGAGAAGGAGACCGGCAAGGCCGGCGACCGGCCGCTGGTGGCGGCCGTGTTCGCGAACCGGCTCAGGGTGGGCATGCCGTTGCAAACCGATCCGTCGGTGATCTACGGGCTCGGCGCGAGCTATGCGGGACGGCTGCACAAGAGCGATCTGCAGACCAACACTATTTACAATACCTATCTGCATCCCGGGCTGCCGCCGACTCCCATCGCGCTGCCCGGCGCCGCCGCGCTACAGGCGGCGCTCAACCCCGCCGCGACCACGGCGCTCTACTTCGTGGCGCGCGGCGACGGCAGCAGCATTTTTTCTGACAATCTCGTCGACCACAACAAGGCCGTCGACAAGTACATCCGGGGTAATTAAATGGCGCGGGGCCGATTCATCACGTTCGAGGGCATCGATGGCGCGGGCAAGACCACGCATCTGGCGTGGTTTCGCGAACAGCTCGAACGGAAGCTGGGCGCCGCCGGCCGCTCGGTGGTCATGACGCGGGAGCCGGGCGGCACGCCGCTCGGCGAGAAACTGCGCGAGATCCTGCTGCATGAACAGATGGACCTCGAAACCGAGGCATTGCTAATGTTCGCCGCACGCCGTGAGCACCTGGCCCGCGTGATCGAGCCGGCGCTCGCGCGTGGCGACTGGGTGCTGTCGGACCGCTTCACCGACGCCACTTTCGCCTACCAGGGCGGTGGCCGGGGCCTGCCGCGCGACAAGCTCGAGACGCTCGAGCGCTGGGTCCAGGGGGGCTTCCAGCCCGATCTGACTGTACTGTTCGACCTCGAACCCGATACCGCGAGCGAGCGCCGCGGCGCCGCGCGCGAGCCGGACCGCTTCGAGAGCGAAACCGATGCGTTTTTCACGCGCACCCGCTCCGAGTATCTGCGCCGCGCCGAGGAGGCGCCGTACCGCTTCGCGATCGTGGACTCGTCGCAGAGCATCGACGAGATTCGCAAGAAACTCGAACAGGTGATCGCAGCGCTTTGATTGGAAAGCCTTATTTGCATTCCTTAAAGTGCCGGGCCGAGCTCGCGTAATTTCTCCGAAATATCGCTTAATAGATTGATTTAAAAAACATGATTTATCCGTGGCAATCCGGCGACTGGGAGCGCCTCCAGCAATTGCGCAGCCACTGGCCGCATGCGCTGCTGCTGCACGGCCAGGCGGGCATCGGCAAGCTCCAGTTCGCGCAGCATCTGGCGAAGGGGCTGCTGTGCGAGTCGCCGCAAGCCGACGGGCAGCCATGCGGCACGTGTCCGGCGTGCATCTGGTTCGCGCAGGGCAACCACCCCGACTATCGCGTCGTGGTGCCCGAGGCGCTGGCCGACCTCGCAGGCCCGGTGGGCGCCAACGACAAGGAAGACGCCAAAGCCGATAAAGGCGACGCGGACGAGGGCAAGAAGACCCGCGCGCCCAGCAAAGAAATCCGCATCGAGCAGGTGCGCGCGCTGCTGGGTTTCACGGGCGTGGGCTCGCATCGGGGCGGTCTGCGCGTGGTCGTGCTGTATCCCGCCGAGGCGCTCAATGTCGCCGCTGCGAACGCGCTCTTGAAGACGCTCGAGGAACCGCCATCGGGCGTCGTGTTTCTGCTTGTTTCGGCGCGCATCGACCGGCTGCTGCCCACCATCATCAGCCGCTGCCGCCAATGGCCGATGAGCACGCCCGCGCCGCAGGAGGCGCAGGCGTGGCTCGCAACGCAGGGTGTGGCCGATCCGGCGGGCCTGCTCGCCGAGGCGGGCGGCGCGCCGCTCGCGGCGCTAGCGCTCGCGCAGGACGACAACCGTGCGCTGCGCGACTGGACGTTGGGCCAGCTCGCCGCAGGCGCGGCGTGCGACGCCTTCGCATGCGGCGAGACGCTGCAGAAGCTGCCGGTGCCGCTCGTACTCGGTTGGCTGCAGCGCTGGGTCTACGACCTGCTGGCCGAACGCACGGCGGGCCGCCCGCGCTACTACCCGCAGTCGGCTGCGGCGCTCGCGCGTTGCGCGGCGAATCTGGACGCGCCCGCGCTCGCCCGTTACCTGAAGGCCGTGACCCGCCAGCGCGCCGTGGAAAACCATCCGCTGAATGCGCGCCTCGTGTTCGAGGAGCTGTTTCTCGGCTATCGTGAAATGTTCGCCTGAGACCTGGGTCCGGGCCTGTCGGGCTGGCGCAGGCGAGCGCCGCCCCTGTCTTATCCGATGATCCGCACCATGAGTCTTGTCTACCGGGATGCCACCCTCGACGATCTGCCCGCGATCGTCACCATTTATAACTCGACAGTGCCGTCCCGGCAGGTCACCGCCGACCTGGAGCCTGTGAGCGAAGCAAGCCGCCTGCCGTGGTTTCATGCGCATGGCCCGGCGCGGCGGCCGTTGTGGGTCGTCGAGGAGGGCGGCCGTGTGATCGCCTGGCTGAGCTTTTCGGACTTTTATGGCCGGCCGGCCTATGGCCATACGTCGGAAGTCAGCATCTATCTGGACGAGGCCGCGCGCGGCAAGGGGCTCGGGCGCAAGCTGCTGGCCGCGGCGCTCGACGCCGCGCCGGGGCTGGACATCCATACCGTGCTCGGCTTCGTGTTCGGCCACAATGAGCCGAGCGTGCGGCTCTTTCGTAGCTTCGGCTTCGAGGCGTGGGGCACGCTGCCGCGCGTGGCCGTGCTCGACGGCGTCGAGCGCGATCTCGTGATCCTCGGCAAGCGGCTTGCGGCCTGAACGGCGCGGCGCTCACAGTCGTATTTTTCGTTGCACATTTTCGTCGATAGCGCAGTCAGCCCGACGCGCAATTCGGCACTCCATTGCAGGACCGCCATGTTTGTCGATTCACATTGCCATATCAATTTCGAGGGCCTCGCCGACCGCTTGCCCGAGGTGCTCGAGAACATGCGCGCGCAGGCTGTCACGCACGCGCTGTGCGTCTCGGTCGACTTCGAGACGCTGCCCTCGGTGCTCGATATCGCGAGCCGCTACGAGAACGTCTATGCCTCGGTGGGCGTGCACCCCGATCACGAAGATGTCCAGGAACCCACCGTCGCCGGCCTCGTGGAACTGGCGAAGCACCCGAAGGTCGTGGCGATCGGCGAGACGGGGCTCGATTACTACCGCCTCGGCGAGCGCACGATCGAGGACATGGAGTGGCAGCGCGAGCGCTTTCGCGTGCATATCCGCGCCGCGCACGCCACGGGCAAGCCGCTCATCGTGCATACGCGCGCGGCGTCGGACGACACGCTGCGCATCATGGAAGAAGAGCGCGCCGGGGAGCCCGGCGGCGTGATGCACTGCTTCACGGAGCCCTGGGCGATCGCCGAGCGCGCGCTCGCGCAGAACTTCTACATCTCCCTTTCGGGCATCGTGACGTTCAAGAGTGCGACCGACGTCCAGGACGTGGCGCGCCGCGTGCCGCTCGAGCGTTTGCTGATCGAAACGGATTCGCCATACCTTGCGCCAGTGCCGTATCGCGGCAAACCCAATGAACCTGCATACGTTAGCCATGTCGGAAGATTCATTGCGCAGCAACGCGGATTGCCGGACGCCGAACTCGGCGCTGCCACCACGCAGAATTTTTTCCGGCTCTTCAAGATTCCAGCCACGGCCTGAGTTGCGAACCGCTCGCAGCCAATTCCGATTTATTATTTATTATCAATACGATATCGAATAACGTTAAGGCTTGATATGAACTCGAATTCGCTTACGTCCACCGTCCACGCCACGCAAGCCACGCGCGCCGCAGGCGTGCGCCGCATCGCCGCCGCGCTCGCCATCGGCATGAGCGCCGCCTTCCTCGCAAGTGCGCCGGCCCACGCCGCGCCAATCGACTCGCTAGTGAAGAGCGTGAAATTCGACGACGACAAGGGCGTCGCCAAGGAAATCGCCAACGGCATGGACCCGAACGCCACCGACAGCCAGGGCATGCCGCTGCTCGTGCTGGCCGCGCGCGAGAAGTCGGACAAGGTGGCGGCGTTGCTGCTCGACAATCCGAAGACCAACATCGCCGCCGAAGATAAATCCGGCGAGAACGCGCTGATGCTGGCCTCGCTCAACGGCGACATGGATCTCGTGAAGCTGCTCATCACCAAGGGCGCAGAGGTGAACAAGCAGGGCTGGACGCCACTGCACTATGCAGCCGCGAACGGCCACGACGACGTGGCGAAGCTGCTGATCGGCTATTCGGCCGACGTCAATGCGCTGTCGCCCAACGGCACGACCCCACTCATGATGGCCGCGCGCGGCGACCATATGAGCACCGCGAAGCTGCTGCTCGACCACGGCGCCAATCTCAATGCGAAGAACCAGATCGGCATGAACGCGCTCGATTTCGCCAAGCAGTACAAGGCGCCTGACGCGATCAAGGATCTCTCGGCGCGCATGAGTCAGACGGCGCAGTAAGGCCGCCGGCGAGGCCGGTCGGGCCGCCGGGCGTGCCTGCTTCCGGCCCTTTCGTAGAGACCCGCACGGCGCGCCGCTAAAACAGTGCACAATACCGGGATTGCCGCCGGCCGCCAACGGGCGGCTCGCGGCGCGGCAAGCGCCGCACCCAACGAAGAATCAAGCGACGAATCAAGGAGAATCATGCTGCGGGCTCTGATCTGCGCCGGCGCGCTCGCTGTGCCGATTTCTGCTTTCGCCTTCACCGCCTCCGATCTGAACCGGCTGTGCTCGAAGACCGATGTGGCGTCTCGCAGCGCATGCGCCGCCTATATCGAAGGGGCCGCCGACGGCATTTTCAACACCATCGACGCCATCGGCGGCACGACCGGCCCGCGTGTCGGCCAGTATTTCTGTCTGCCGCAGGACGCGCGTTCGGCACAACTCACCGACGCCGTGCGCAAGTACATCGCCGACAACCCGAACGTCGCCGGCTACAACGCCAGCACGGCTATCTCGCTCGGGCTCGGCAAGGCGTTTCCGTGCAAGACTCCGAATTGAGCCGATAGAAGTTCGGTCTTTTCCAGCGCATCCGGATGCATGGCGATCCGTGCTTCCGGTTGCTCGGTTCCCGATATTCGCAGTTGAGCGCCGTTGAACCATCGGCGCATGCCTTCAGTCGATTCACCAGCGGGACGGCTCGCGGCCGTCACTGCATCTCGCGCCGCTGCGCCGGCCAACCCGGCCGGGCACATTCTTTAGCGCATTTTTACGCGCATTCGCGTAGTGTGACGTGACATCAGGCGCCGTTGCCTCGTGCCGCGCCGTGCGGGCTCGCTGCCTGCGCCTCGAATGCCGTACTCACTGTGCGGGTTCATGCCCGCGCCGTTTCCGTCCGCTGCCCTCAAGCTCAGGAGGAACTGGCCGCTGATGCCAACGATCGACGACTTCTCCCTGTTCATTGGCTCGGTGGTCGCCGGTCTCGTTGACGGTATCGCGGCACGCCCCGTGCTGAGGAACCTGATTGCCGGGTGCAGATCGCGCTGACCCAGCCGATCCGGCTCGACGACGTGGTCGTGATCCAGGGCGAGTGGGGACGCATAGAAGAAATTACCGGCACCTATGTCTCGGTGCGGATCTGGGACCAGCGGCGCCTGATCGTGCCGCTCCAATGGTTCATCGAGAATCCGTTCACGAACTGGACGCGCAGCAGTTCGCAAATCATCGGCTCGGTGTTCCTGTGGCTCGACTACCGCATGCCGCTCGCACCGCTGTGCGAAGGAGCGTGCGCAGATGGAGAGCGGCAGGGCCGGCGCATTCGGAGAATACGGCGCAGACGACGAAGCGGGCAAACCACGGTCTTCACGAAAACGAAAACGAAGCAGCAATGGAGCAGACAGGAGGAGTATCTCGATGGCCAGACTGATAGTCGTCTCGAACCGCGTGGCGACACCCACGGAGACCAAAGGCTCCGCGGGGGGGCTCGCTGTGGGCGTGTTTGGCGCGCTCAAGGACGCGGGCGGCGTATGGTTTGGCTGGAGTGGCGACGTCGTGAGCGAGACAGTGGCGAACGCGGGCCCGACGCTCGTCGAGGAGGGCCACGTCACGTTTGCGACGGCCGGTCTCACGAGGAAGGACTACGACCAGTATTACCGCGGTTTCTCGAACGCCACGCTGTGGCCGGTCTTCCACTACCGCAACGATCTCGCGCGCTACGAGCGCGACGAATACGCCGGCTACCGGCGCGTGAACGCGTGGCTCGCGCACAAGCTCATAAAGCTGATCGAGCCCGACGACATCATCTGGGTCCACGATTACCATCTGATTCCGTTCGCCGAGGCGCTGCGCTCC
The DNA here is from genome assembly GCF_022213065.1 of Paraburkholderia tagetis. Taxonomy (GTDB): domain Bacteria; phylum Pseudomonadota; class Gammaproteobacteria; order Burkholderiales; family Burkholderiaceae; genus Paraburkholderia; species Paraburkholderia tagetis. The sequence goes on along the minus strand of NZ_JAKLJA010000006.1, from coordinate 2,458 downwards.
GAAGGCGTGCGCAATCGCATCGGCTTCTTTCTGCATATTCCGTTTCCCTCGCCGCAAGTGCTGCAGACGATTCCGCCGCACGATGAGCTTGCGAGGTCGCTGTGCTGCTACGACCTGCTCGGTTTCCAGACGCGCAACGACCAGCAGGCGTTTCACGATTACATCGTGCGCCAGGCACGCGGCACGGTGCGCGAGCACGGCGAGAACGAGGAAGTGGGCGAGGTGGGCGCGTATGGGCGCAAGCTGCGCACGGGCGTCTATCGCATCGGCGTGTTTCCCGACGAGATTTCCGAGCAGGCCGCGCGCTACGAGAGCCGCCAGCACGTGCTCGACCTCAAGCAGAGTCTCGAAGGGCGCAAGCTCGTCATGAGCGTGGACCGGCTCGATTACTCGAAGGGGCTCGTCGAGCGCTTCCACGCGTTCGAGCAGTTGCTCGAGCATTCGCCCGAATGGCGCGGCAAGGTCACGCTCGTGCAGATCGCGCCGCCCACGCGCTCCGATGTCGCGAGCTACAAGCTCATCCGCGAGGAGCTGGAGCGCGAGGCAGGCCGCATCAACGGGCGCTATTCGGGCCTCGACTACACGCCCATCCGCTATCTGAGCCAGCAATACGATCGCTGGAAGCTAATGTCGCTCTTTCGCGAGTCGCAGGTGGGCTATGTCACGCCGCTGCACGACGGCATGAATCTGGTCGCGAAGGAATACGTGGCCGCGCAGAATCCCGAGGATCCCGGCGTGCTCGTGCTGTCGATATTCGCGGGCGCCGCTGCCGAACTCACTGGCGCGCTGCTCGTCAATCCTCACGATGCGGCGGGCATGTCGGAGGCGCTCGGGCGCGCGCTTTCGATGCCGCTCGAAGAGCGCAAGACGCGCTACTTGACCAACATGGAGGCATTGCGCCGCAACGACCTGGGTGTCTGGCGCGACCGCTTCCTCTCCGATCTCGCGGCTGTGCCGCAGCCGCGTTGAGCGGCGACAACTCGAGCCGCGCCCGATTGCGTGTCATTCGAACATGGCCTTGTGCGCCATGCTGCTTGATTCAAGTTCATAGATGTCGAATCAATAATCATGGCATTGGCTTTTGTTGATCGCAAACATTTATGGCGCATGGGCTCTCAATTTAAAGCTGATATAGTCAGAACGGCTGTAAAGTGCCCTAAAAGCGCGCTGTTTTTTGGGTAAAAAATTAACGTTTGCGATCTTGCATGGCGAGATCATCCTGGAATTTCAAGGAATAATAGGGTATGAATAACTCATCAAAATTAACACCTGATCTGAGCAAGGTGACCTTCATCGAAGGGGTAAAAAATGTTGAGGACATCGTTCATCTCGATGAGCAATGGGTTTGCGGAAGTAATTATTCGCCTGCCGCTGCACCTGGTTTTTTATTTATTTTTGATGTTCTGGAAAAGCGTGCGGAGCTTGTTGACATTAAATCGATCAAGATCAATCCGGATCGGAAACACTATCCTGATGCGCCCTTGCCGGATTTATCCGCGCTCTCGACGCATGGCATAGACTACTATCCCGAAGAAAAAAGATTGTATGTTGTGAACCATGGGGGCAGGGAGTCTATCGAAGTTTTTGACGTCGTTCTGGACAGTGGAAAGCCGGTATTGAGTTGGTGTGGTTGCGTTGTCGCGCCGGAGAATGCTTCTCTAAACGCCGTGGTGGGCCTAAGAGATCACCAAATCATGACCACCTATATCTGGGACCATGATGATAAAGATCTCTATGAGAAGATCAAGAACGGAACGCCAATGGGAAAAATTCTTTTGTGGTCTTCAGGAAAAGGTTGGAAAGCAATTCCTGGTCTCGAATGGGTGTGTGCGCCCAATGGACTGATCGCAACAAGAGATCGCCGGCTGGCTTTTTCCGCGTTATGGGGAAGCAAGAAAATCCTGAAAATAGAGTGTCCCGCCAGCGGGGATGACAATATTTTCACGCAAATCGACCTGGATTTCCGGCCCGACAATCTTCGCTGGGCACCCGACATGAATCATTTCTATGCGACCGGGCAGGCAGCCCCGCTTGAAGATATTTTCGCCTGCTTGGGAGGCGGGGGCATCACGTGTAAAAATATCCCAACCCAGGTGGATGTGATTTGCGCCGGGACGATGAAAAAAGAAACGCTCATCGCGCCTGGCGTCAATGAGGACCTGGTGTGTGGAACCAGCACGATTGTTGTTAATGGAGAATACTGGGTAAGCTCATTCAAGAACGACTGTATTGCTGTCGTGGGCGTTAAATGACTAGAAATTTCCCCGGGAAACCTTTTCCTGGCGAGTGAATTTCGACTGAGCATTTCATTTCTGAATACCGGCTTCGAGCCGGTATTTTTTGTGCGCCGAGCATGCGCAACAGCTTGGGGGTGAGAGTCCCCTGCCCAGCCAGATGGGGCGAAGGGCTAGTGAAACGCAAGGGCGTCGTCGCGAGGCGGGGTCTGAAGGAAGCGTGT
>NZ_JAKLJA010000059.1 GCF_022213065.1 Paraburkholderia tagetis | reverse complement strand
TATGCAGACTCTTTCGCGTTTCGTCAACATCTTTTTTTAACGTCACCGCTTAAAAACTGTCGACTCACGCAACCGCCGTTTCTCGCGGCGGCCTTCGCGTCAGGCAATGCATGAAGCGAAGGAGCGGAATTCTAGTCACGCAGATGACATCTGGCAAGGGGTTTTTTGCACCCCTCGAAAAAAGACGCGAAACCGCTTCATGCGTGACGCTGCATCACGCGATCGACGATCTGGAGATAGTGGTCGAGATCCGGCGTTTGCTTGCCGGCAATCTTCGCGAGGTCGTCCCAGCGGCGCAAACGCACCGCGTCGTCTGCATGGGGACGCCCGGCAAACTCGCGCGCACCGTCGGAATCGAAAATGCCGCCTTGCAGTTGGAGGCTGCGCACGGAGTCGGCCGACAGGCGGCCAAAGTACGCTTCATCGGTCGCGCACAGATAGCGCTTCGCATCGACGTGCAGCCGGATCGGCTCGAGCACGCTCGCCGGGAGGATCGGTCGCAGAAACGGCAGTGCGTAGTACTGGTGCAGGTCGTCGATACCGCGCTCCGTCGGCGTTTCGCCCTGGCGATTCAACAGATGCCCGAGGTCATGCAGAAAAGCCGCAGCGACGAGCTCCTCGCTCGCCCCGTCCTCCTCGGCCAGCGCGCCGCTCTGCAGCGCATGTTCAAGCTGCGTCACCGGCTCGCCGCTATAGGCCTGCCCGCCGTGCTGCTCGAACAAGCCGCGAATATCTTCCAGACTCAGTGCCATGCTTGCTGCCCCCTTTTTGGTCGATCGTCGGTCGATCGCGTCGAAGCTCCTCTGCCCTGTCACTCAACGGCCATCGCCGTCATCCGGTTCGTCCTGCTTTTCCTGCGCGCGCATCCGGGCCGCGGCCTCGTCGGCATCGCGCGAGGCGAGTGCGTTCAAGACCGCCCGGTGCCGCGTATATGACGCCTGCCGCATCGCTGCGGTCTGCGGCACGCGTGTCGACAATCGCCATTCGTTCACGGCGCGCCGATGCGCCTCGCGCAGCTTGCCGTTGCCGGCCGCTTCGACGAGCGCATCGCGGAACGCCTCGCAGGCGCACGCAAATGCGGAGTCGTCGGCAAGCGCGCTGCGCATGGCGTCGAGCCGGTCGCGCAGCGCGGCGACCTGCGCCGCGTCGATACGCGCCGCCAGCATCCGGCACGCAGCTTCCTCAAGAACCGAGCACAGCAAGGCAAGCTCGCGCGCCTCGGTGTCCGGCACACTGCGCACGTACGCGCCGCGATGCTTCTCGTTGCGCACGAGTCCCGCCTGTTCGAGCGCGCGAAACGCTTCGCGCACGGGCCCGCGCGATACCTGCAATCGTGCCGCCCATTCGGACTCGACGAGCTTCGCGCCCGGCACGAGCGTCCCGCCCGCGATGCAGCGCTCGATCTCGTCGCGCACGAGGTCGGTCAGCGAATGCTCGCGCACCAGCGCGAGCGGCGTCGCCTCGTCGGCGTGCGAGGCGCTTCGCAGATCGGCATCGCGCATCACAGTCCGCATCACAGTCGCCACGCGCACTCCTTTCAGTCCGCGACCCGCATCTGGCTCGCCTGCTGCTCCGTCCGCATCGTCCCCGACGCATCCCGCGAGGCGGTGCTGCGCGTCGGACCGCGTGCTGTCCATGGTTTCAATCCGCACGGCGGCGCGGCACGCGCGCAGCAATCAGCAACAGCGCCGCCAGCGACACGATCAGCAAGATCAGCGAAAGCGCCGACGCCGGCAGGTAATATCCGCGCTCGACCGCGCCGACCACGACGATCGGCACCGTCGCGAATCCCGGCGGATACACCGTGAGCGTCGCGCCGAGTTCGCCGAGCGAGAGCGCGAAGCCCAGCGCGAGACTCGCGCGGATCGCCGGCACCAACTGCGGGAGCACCACGCGGCGCAGCACCATGGCGGGCGGCGCGCCGAGGCTCGCGGCCGCTTCGCGCAGCACGGTCAACTCGGGACGCAGCGCCGCCGCGGCGCAGCGATAGCAAAACGGCAGCACCAGCGCGAGCTGCACGAACACGACGATCGCCGCCGAGCTCGACAGGTCCACGGGCGCCTTGTGATAGGCGATCAGCACCGCGAGCCCCAGCACGACGCTCGGCACGCCGTTGGGCACCATCGCGAGCGCATCGGCGATGGCGCCCAGGCCGCGCCGGTCGCGCCCTTCGAGCGCCAGCGCGAGCCACAGCCCGAGCGCGGTGCCGAGCACCGCCACGCCGAAGCCGATTTCGAGGCTCGTGACGAGCGCGTCGAAGTCGCTAGAGCCGAGGCGCTCGAACCAGCGCGTGCTGAAACCATCGGGGAAGATCGTGCCCGACCAGTGCGAAGCCACGCTCGAAAGCGCGACCACGATCACCGGCAGCACGAAGAGCCAGAAGCACAGCAGCGCCGCTAGCGCGAGCAGCACGCCGCTGCCGATGCGCGCGAATGCGCTGCGCTCGACGGGCCGCGCACGCAGATGCTTCGGCGGCAGGACAATATGGTCCGCAACCGCGTCTGCGGGATTGACTGATTTACTTGACATCGCGTGCGCCTCCATGACTGCGGCGATTCACGCGCCGATACAGCGCATACAAAGAAAGCGACATCGCGAGCATCACGACCGCGCCCGCGGCAGCGGTCGGCAGATCGAGATCGACGGTCGCCGAGCTATAGATCGCCACGGGCAGCGTGACCAGATGCGCGCTGCCGAGCACGAGCAGAATGCCGAACTCGTTGAACGTCAGCAGAAAGCACAGGATCGTGCCCGCCGCGATGCCGGGCCACGCGAGCGGCAGGATCACGCGTGCAGCAACCATGCGGTTGTTCGCACCCAGGCTGCGCGCGGCTTCGATCAGGCGCATGTCGAGCAGCGCGAACGCCGCGAGCGTCGGGCGCACGACGAAGGGCGCGTAGAACACCACTTCCGCGAGCACGATCCCGCCGATGCCGAACAGGAAATCGAGCGGCGGGGCCTGCAGATGGAAGAGCCGCTGCAGGCCGATGCTCACCGAGCCCTGCGAGCCATAAAGAAAGATCAGCGTGAACGCGACGAGAAACGACGGGAACGCCACGAACAGCTCGAGAAAGCGCGTGACGAGGCGCGCGCCCGGAAACGGCTTGAAGAACAGGATCGCCGCGATCGCCACGCCGAGCAGCGAGGCCACGCCCGCGCTCAGGAACAGGATCCACAGCGTCGTGCCGATCACGCCGCGCGAATCGGGATTACCGAAGAACGTCGCGTAGGCGTGCAGGCTCAGGCCGTGCTCGCCGGTCAAGCTGAGCAGCACGAGCCGCGCGAGTGGATAGACGACGAGCGGTCCCAGCACGAATACGAGCAGAAAGCCGATGTGCCATTGCGCGCGCCGCTCGCGACGACGCACGGCGGCCGCGTGCGCTTCGGCGCCGGGCTGCGGCGCGCCCGGAAACGCGGAATCAGGGGTTGATAAGGACGACATCGTCAGCCTCGTAACGCAGGGAAACGCGCATGCCTTTTTCCGGCGTCATGCCGTGGCCGCGCTGCATGGTGACGAGCACCGATTCGTTCGGCATCGCGTCGAGCAACACCGGCACCGAGAGCACCGAGCCATACCATTCGACGGACTCGATCGTGCCGTGCAGCCCGCCCTCGCCCAGCGGCACGATGCGCAGGCTTTCGGGGCGCAGGCACGCGAGCTTGTCGCGCACGCCGTAACGTGCGTCGCCCACCGGGAACGCCACGCTCGGCGGCAGCAGGTTCGCCGCGCCCAGATAGCGGGCGACATAGGCGTCGTTGGGCGTGTCGTAGAGTTGCTGCGGCGTGCCGAGTTGCGCGATGCGCCCATCGCGCATCAGGAGCGTGCGGTCGGAAAGCACCAGTGCATCGTCCTGATCGTGCGTCACGCAGACGATCGTGAGGTCGGGCAGCCGCTCGTGCAGCGCCTTGAGCTCGGTGCGCACCGAGGCGCGCAGATTGGCGTCGAGCGCCGAAAGCGGCTCGTCGAGCAGCAGCACGTCCGGCTCGATCACGAGCGAGCGCGCCAGCGCCACGCGCTGCTGCATGCCGCCCGAGAGCTGCGCGGGCATGACGTGGCCCGCGTCGCCGAGCTGCACGAGCTTGAGCGCGTCCGCCACGCGCCGCGCAATGTCGCGCGACGGCACGCGACGCGCCTTGAGCCCGAACGCCACGTTCTCGAACACCGAGAGATGCGGAAAGAGCGCGTAGCTCTGAAACAGCAGCCCCAGGTTGCGCTGATGCGGCGGCACGTGGGTCAGGTCGCGCCCAGCGATGGTGAGCGAGCCCGCCAGCGCATCGGCTTCGATGAACCCGGCGATGAAGCGCAGCAAGGTGGTCTTGCCACAACCGCTGCGGCCCAGCACCGTCAGCAATTCGCCGCGGCGAATGGTCAGCGACAGGTCGTCGAGCACCGTGCGCGTGCCGAAGCGCACGCTCAGGCGATCGATCTGCACGCCCGCGGCGGCGCCGGGGTTGGACACACTGGACGCATCGGCTGCATCGGTCGGGCCGGACACATCCGGCAGTGCGCGGGCCATCTGGGCCGGCGCAAGGCTTGCGGTATTCACCGGGTTCATCTCCTGTCGACCAGAGTTAGCGCTTTAACGCTGACTCTGGTCCCATGCACAGTTGCTCAGGTATTGCTCAATTGCATGCTGCAACTGCTTACTTCGGCTTGACGACTTCGGTCTGCTTGCCCGACGAGCCCACCACTTCGTTCTTCCAGCGCGTGGTCCAGCCCGCCTTCTTCTCCATCACCTGGTTCCAGTCCACCGGAATCAGATTGACGCCTTCGATAGCCTGCTTGACCGCCGCGCCGTTCTTGCCCGAGAGCGCCACGTCCGTGCGGCCCGGAATGCCGAAGATGTCCGGCACCTTCGATTGGACGTCCGTCGACATCAGGTAGTCGATCAGCTTCTTGCCCGCCGCCTGGTTCGGGCCGCCCTTGATCAGGCCGATTGCGTACGGCAACTGGAAGGTCGTGGGATGGCCGCTCGTGTCGGCGGCGAGGAAGATCGGCTTGAGCGAGAGGCCGCCGTTAGCCGCATCGTCGAGATCCATCTGCAGGTCGCCATTGGCCACCGCGATCTCGTTGCGCGAGAGCAGCACGTCGAGGTAGCCCGTGCCCTTGGTGTGGAACTTGGCGCTTTGCTCGAGCTTCTTCAGGTAGTCGAATGCCTTGTCTTCGCCCATTAGCGAGGTCGTGAGGATGATCACGGCCATGCCGTCGCCAGCCGTGGCCGGATTCGAGTACGCCACCTTGCCCGAGTAGTCGGGATGCAGGAGGTCGGCGAACGTCTTCGGCTGGTTCTTCACGACTTCGGGGTTGATCGCGAACGAGAAGTAGTTGTTCACGAACGTTGCCCACGAGCCGTCGGCGGACTTCGCGATCGCCGGCACGTTCTTGTAGTTCACGCTCTGATACGGCTGCAGCAGGCCGCCTTGCTGCGCCTGCTGGATGAACGGCGGCAGCGTGATGAGCACGTCGGCCTTGGGCGCGTCCTTTTCGACGTTGGCGCGGTTCACGACTTCGCCACTACCGGCCGTCACGATGTTGACCTTCACGCCTTCCTTTTTCTCGAAGGCCGGCAGAACGTCGCGGTAGAGATTTTCGAGGCCGTCTGCCGTGTACAGCACGACGGCGCCGGCGGCGTGGGCGCTGATCGCCGCACATTGCAGCAGCGTGGCGGCAGCCACCATGGGCAGCAGCTTGCGTGCGAAACCCGCGCGATGGGAATTCCTGTGGTTCATGTCGCTCTCCGAAGGCAGAAACCATGTGCTCGGGGATACCCGATGCGTGTTGAGTCGAATGTCGAACGTCGGCGGACTGCGCCGCCTGCCATACCCGTCCGCTGCGGCGCGCGGATTGCAGATTGTCTGCAATCCGCCGTTGCCACCCCTATACCGCCGGGCGCACGGCACACCAGGAGCCGCCCCGTCATGCGACGCCGGCCCCGCCTGAACGGGCCCGGCAAGAATCACAGGTTTTCGTGACAGGGCCATGACGATTGTGGCAAACGTCAGAAAATTCCACAATTCGCCAAAAAACAGCATATGACATCGAGCGCCGAAACTCTCGCTGCAATGCACAAGCGGCGGCCGGAGAATCGGCCAATGCAGCTGAAAACGCGGTGGGCAGGACGTGGTGAGTGCCACAGCCGCGGCGAAACCAGGCAAGTCCAACCAGGCGCAATCAGGCGCAATCAGGCGATAAGGAGCTCGGGCCCGCGCGCGGCAATGGCGCGGGCAACGCTCTTTTCGGGCGCGAGCTCGGTGATCACGTAGCGGGTGCGCTCGAAGCCGTTGATGCGCACCGGCGTGACGCGGCCGAACTTCGAGTGGTCCGCCACGACGATCGCGCAGGCGGCGGCCGTGAGCATGCGGCTGCGCACCTCGGCGACCATGCGCGTGTAGTCGGTCAGCCAGCCGTCGGCGGTGATGCCGCCCGCGCCGACGAACGCGTAATCGACGTGATATTGCGCGAGCTGCTGCACCGTATCGAGGCCGAAGGTCGCCTCTTCCTGATCGGACAGCTCGCCGCCCAGCAGCGTCACGCGATTCTCGTTGCGTCGGCCGAGCAGAAGCGCGATGCGCCAGTCGTTGGTGTAGACCGTGAGGCGATGGCGGTCGATGAGCGCGCGAGCGAGCGCGTGCGTCGTGCTGCCAGAATCGATGATGAGGGACGCGCCGTCGGGCACGAACTCTGCTGCGCGCTCGCCGATCGCGCGCTTGGCGCTCGCGTTGGCGGCCTCGCGCACATCGAGGTCCGGTTCGCTGCGGTCGCTGGAAAGCGCGCCGCCGTGCGTCGTCACGAGCAGCCCGCGGCCGGCGAGCGTGTTGAGGTCGCGCCGGATCGTTTCGCGCGAGACCCGCAGCTCGCGCACGAGATCTGCCACGGAGAGCGCGCCGGTCCGGTTCACTTGCGAAAGGATGTACTGGTGACGTTGTTCTGCGAGCATCTCAGTGAGCGCGCGGGGCGCATGAAATCGGGAGGGCCGGCGTATTGTATTACGCGTGCTGCGGTGGAGCGCCCTTGGTGGAACGCCCTCGGCAGAGCACGGCGCGACGGCGCGAATTGCGCCGAAACGATACGAAACGAACGGGCTCTGCCATCGCCCGTCCATCCCTGCTAATCTCGTGTTGGCCGTCCGGGAACCGGACGGCGCTCCGTTTTGTCGATTTGTCGTTGCGTCGACCGCTGCTCCCCATGCGTTCACAACTTCGCCAACTGCGTCTCCTGTTCTGCGCGCTGCGCTACGGCATCCGGCTGATCTGGCTCGCCGCGCCCGAGCATCACAAGCTGCACTGGATCGTCTCGCTCGCCGAGCGCATGCGCGATGACGAGCGCCTCGCCACGCAGCTATCGAGCGCACTGCCGCGCCTCGCGCCGCTCGCGGGCGCCTTCGCGCAAACGCTTGCCACGAAGCCCGAACTCGCCGCCACCACGCTGCACGATGCCATCGACGCCGTCGAGCACTTCGAAGCGCCACTCACGCCGCAACAGCTCGATGCCGCCCTGAACGCGGCGCTTGGCAAACCGCCGCAAACACTGTTCTCGTGGATCGACACCACGCCCTGCCACAACGGCTGGTGCGAGCAGACCCACGTCGCGCGCCTTGCGCTGCCGGTCAGCGGCCATCAGATGGTGACGGTGCGCGTGCTGCGCGCGAAGCAGGTTCAGGAAGTCGACGACGACGCCGCGCTGCTGTGCGCCGTCGCGCGCTGGCTCGAGCGCTTCTCGGGCGCCGCGCGCAAGCTGGGCCTGCGCACGCTCGCGCAGACGCTGCGCGAGGATCTGCAACGCCGTTTCGATCTGCGCGCGCAGGCCGCGAACCTGAGCCAGACGGGACACCATCTCGCGAACGACGCACGTGTCCTCGTGCCCGATGTGATCTGGGACTTCTGCACCGCGCAAACGCTCACGGTCGAGCACATCGACACGGTGCGCGCGACCGACATCGCCGGCCTCGCGGAGCATCACATCAACGTGACGCGCGTGGCCGCGCATCTGATCGAAGTGGTCACGCAGCAGGCTTTCGAGCATGGGTTCTTTCATGCCACGCTCGACGCGCGGCGCGTGGCCGTGAGCATCGAGCCGCAGACGCGCGGCCGCCTCGTGTTCGCGAGCGCGCCGCTGATGACAAGCCTCTCGTCGCCGGAGCGCGAATTCATCGTGCACGGCGCGACAGCGCTCTTCGAGCAGGACTACGCGCGGCTCGCTGCGCTGCACCACGTCGCGGGCCACGTGCCCGCGCATGCGCGCACCGAGCAGATCGAAGCCGAACTGCGCACGCGCAGCGAGGCGCATTTCGCCAGCGACGCCAGCACGCGCAGCGCGGGTGCGCTGCTTCATCATCTGCTGCATTCGGTCCAGCCGTTCGGCGGCGAGGTGTCGCCGCGGCTCGCCGCTGCGCAGCGCGCGTTCGGCAACGCCGAAACGCTCGCACGCACGATTCATCCGGGCGTGGATGCATGGGGAATCGCAAGCGCGACGCTCGCGGACATCGCGAGGCGCGATCTCGGTCCGCAAGGCTGGGTCAAGCGGCTTGCCGAGGAGCTGCCGCATCTCGCGCAGGTCGCGCCGCGCGTGCCGCAACTCATCTATCACTTCATGCAGCACCGCACTCACCCGGCACACGGCCCGGGCGCGGCACAAGCCCAGGCCGCCGCGCTCGAAGCGCTGCGCCGCGAGCATCGCCGCACACGGGCACTGCTGATCGCCTGCGCATTGAGCGGCGCGCTGATCGGCGTGGCCGCAACGGTCTTCGCCGCGCCGTCCTCCAGCCAGGCGAGCCACGAGAGCGCACCGCACACCGCGCATTCCCAATCCGCCGGATCAGTGCAGTCCTGAACAAGACCGGCCCGGCCCGACCGGGCGATACTCCGGGTCTTTCGCAATATTGGCGGTGTATTGACGTGCGCCGCCCTTGCCAGAACCGATGCTTGCCTCGCTCGCTCCCGCCCTCTTCGTCATCCTGTGGTCGACGGGCTTCGTGGTCGCCCGCGCGATCGCGCCATATGCCGATCCCAACCTGTTCCTGCTCGCGCGTTTCGGTGGGACCGCGCTGCTGTTCGCGTGCGTCGCGCTCGTACAGCGCGCACCGTGGCCACGCGGACGCGAACTCGGCAAGCATTTCTTCGCTGGCGCGCTGCTGCAGGGCGTGTACCTCGGGGCGAGCTACTGGGCCGTCGCCCAAGGTCTGAGCGCGGGCGTGATGGCGCTGCTGGGCGCACTGCAACCGCTGCTGACTTCCGCGCTGGCCGCGCCGCTGTTTGGCGAGCGGCTCACGATGCGGCGTGGGCAAGGTCTGTCGCTCGGTCTCGCGGGCGTGGTGCTCGTGCTGATGCCGAAACTGCGCGCCGCCGCCGCAGGCGTTCCGGCCGTCGGCGCGGCCGATGCCTCGGGCGCGCATGCGAGCCCGCTCGTGGTCGTGCTCGTCGCGGTGCTCGCGGTCGGCGCGATCACCGCAGGCACGCTCTATCAGAAAACCTCACTGGCCAAGGCCGATATCCGCAGCGCGAGCGCGGTCCAGAATGCGGGCGCGGCGGTGGTCGCCGCGCTGCTGGCGCTCGCGCTGGGCGAGCATCGCTGGATGGCATCGACTACGCTCTGGTTCTCGCTCGCATGGGGCATCGCGATGCTCTCCGGCGTGGGCGTGACGTTGGTCGTCTGGATGGTGCGCCACGGCGATGCGGCCCGCGCCACGGCGCTGCTCTTTCTCGCGCCGCCGCTCGCCGCGCTCGAAAGCTGGCTGCTATTCGGCGAAACGCTTGAGCCGATCCAGATGGCGGGCTTCGGCGTGGCGCTCGCGGGCGTGCTGATCGCGCGGCGCGGCTAGACGCCGAGTGCGCTGAACGCGCAGGATATCGGCGCACTGGGAATCGGGGGGACGGGGCGGGCGCAACGTCCCACCCCGTTTGCCTCCTTGGCCTGAGGGCGTCTCTCAACGCCAGTCGGCACTAATCGGTATCAATCGGCATCAATCAGCCGTATCGCCGCCCTTAGGCATCTTCGCGCGCGCCTCGCGGCCCGGCGCCGGCGCCCACGCGGGCCGCGCCTTGCGCTGCGAATCGATCACGACGATGAAGCGCCCCGCCCACGGCGTGACCTCCCGGCTCGGATGCAAGACCCACAGCGACTTGCCCGCATCGACGAGCGCCTGATACTCGGCATCGACGATCCCGTAGTGATCGATGAAAGTGTTCAGCGACGCGGGAATGCGCACGCAGCCTTTCGAATGGCGGATGCCGAGCAGCGGCTCGAGGCGGTCAGGGTCGGTGGCGTGCATCTGGAAGCGCATCGGCGAGTGGCCGCCCTTGCCCCAGCCGCGCTCGCCATCGACCCAGCCGAAATCGTAGATGCGCATGTCGCGCGCACCGTAGCCGCGAATGCCGTTCTCGTTCATCGTGCCTTCCGCGCGGAAGTCCATGTTCGATGGCGTGTGCTCGAACACGCCGAGCGGCGTGAGAAAGTGATCGTACTCGCCCGGCCGGCCCGTCGCGACGGGCGAAGCGCCGATCATCTGCCACGGCTGGTCCGGCATCGCGCGAAAGTATATGAAGAGCGCCTGGACGGTCGCGGCGCGATCCACGAGGATGACGAACTCGCCCGCCAGCGCGCCGAGATTCTTTGCGTCGAGCGCGGCCTGCAGGCGCTGGGCATAAGCGCGCTGATCGGCGAACGGCACGCGCAGGCGGCGCTTCACGTCGCGCGCGAAGGTCTGACGCATGGCCAGCGCACGGTGCGTTTCCTCGGCGGCCTGCGCGGGCGTGAGAATCGGATGTGCGGGCAAGATGAGTGGAACGGGCATCGCCGGAGCAGCAGCGGCCGATGCCGCCGAAGCGGGCGCTGCACTTGAGGCCGACGAAACCGCGGATGCCGCAGAGGCCGACGAAGCCGCAGAGACGGGCACCGCTGGCGCCGGTGCAACACCCAGTACTGGCGAAGGCCGCACGGGCGCGGACGCGCCCGACGCAGCAGCCGACGCAGTGCCGGAAGCCACCGATGCCACCGATGCAGCCACGGCAGCCGATGCAGCCGGACGCGACGCCCCAGCGACTCCGGAAGGTGCCTTCTGAGCCGCATGCACGGCTCCGGACACCGCATGCGCGCCCGAGGCGGGCCCGGCATCCGCAGCCCAGGCGCTGGCAGCCCACCACGCGCAGACCGCTGCGTACAGCACGCGCCGCAGCGATGCGCCGCGATAACGAGCATTCGTAGTGTCACCCCGGACACCACTATTCACGCGGGCAAGCGCGCCGCGCGAAGAGTATTCATTCATTGTGAATCCGGCAGATTTTCCATTTTGTCTGGAATAGATTGTCGGGGCACCGACCCGATGGCATGCGCCTCACGAGACATAAATCGGGCCCGCGCCCCGGCAGAACTATCCGCCATTAAACCAGACAACACGCGCAAGTCGCCGTACGAAGCGATGTACCGCCCAAGGAGCCCTGCATGAACGCCGCCCCCTGCGCGAAGCGTCGATGCGTTGCGCGCGGAAGGTCGCGCGTCGCGCTTCATCGCGACGCGCCTGCCTTATGCCACGCAGGGAGACGACGCCAATGCCACCAAGGCGCTCGCCTTCATTCGCCCTGACAAGACTTTGAGCACCCCGCCAGCGGATGATTGCGCAGCACGCGGTCGCGGGCGCCGGCCTCGTGATCGGCACCGACCACGCGGCAGAATCATTGATGGGTTACGCGCCATACGATCCGATGCCTGGCATGGCCGGCCCGTAGCCCGGCAAAAAGCTCAATTCGCCGACGAGCGCGGGCGAGGAAGGAAACAATACGGGGAAAAAGCCATCGCGCCGCTGCAAGGAGGGCGCGATCAGCGCGGCATGCGAAAAGTCAGCGCACGGATGCTGGACGTGTGTCCTGCTGGTCCTCGCCATCGAACGGCGCGGCGCTCACACGCAGCGCAACTCCGGCAAGACGCCGGCTCTGCAACTCGCGTGCAACCGATTCGCCCACGTAGGGCACGTCGGAATCGAGTTCGATGTCTGCGTGCGCGTTCGGCGTGCCCACGTCGTACACCGTGACGCCCTTGGCGTAATGCCCGAGCTCACGTTTGATGAAGTCGCGCACTTCTTCTTCGCTACAGGTTTCGGGGACGTTCCAGACGGTCAGGTGCATATTGAACTACCGATAGCGGCGCGGTCGGTCGACTCGCACCCGCACGGGTTGCAGACTCGCACGCGCCTTTGCGCGAGCCCAAACCGCCTGTCCGAGCAGGGCTGCGGCTGCAAGCAGGATAAGACTCGACGTTAGCATTTCGCTCACTCCTCTTTTATTGATCATAGGCAGGATATTCCTAATCTCCAGCCTGCGCGCTGCGTCATATTGTCGGATGGCAGCCGTACGAATGAGCCGATTCTGGCATCGCAATCATCGTACCTGGCAAGAAGCACAGCCATGTGCTGGAAATGGGGGCGGGGCGCGCCTCGTGTGCCGGCTGGTGCATGGCCAGCAGCGCGTGGGTCAAGGACTTTCGTCGCTGCTTGCAGAAGTGGTATCGCCCGCATCCGTACCGCATTGCATGCGTGTGAGCTGATCGTACTGGTGCGCCCAGTTACCGGAGATGGCCGCCTGCGCCTGGGCGAGCGATAGCCGCCCCGCGCATACGCAACGCTTGAGCCGCACGGCAAGAAGCGACTTGCGCCGCTCGCCGGAATGGCCGCCCCAAGGAAGCAAGTCGAAGTTCTCGGCCGCATCCGGCGCCCCCCCGAGCAGAATCGGCACGCGCCGGTCGAGCGCATAGGCGACGCCGTCACCGGAATCAATGCCGCGTGCCGCAAGCAGACGATTCTTCAGCGCCATTGCCTCGTCGAACGGCGGCGCCACGGTATCGGCGTAACCCGGCCGGCAAATCGTCTCGGCCACCGACTCCTGGGTGACACGCGTGTCGAGCAGCTGCGAGTCTTGCGCCATGGCGGGCGCACTGCGCACGACGCCGCCAACGGCGAGGGCCAACAGCACGCCATGCAGCGTGTAACCGAGCGATCGCCGGCCGCGCAAGCCCGTCCGGCATGTCCTGCCCTCTGCCATGCGACGCGCGGCGCGATGTTTTTCTGCCAATTCTGCGTTCATGGATCGACGCACCGTACACTGCCGTACGATGTGAAATGGATGGTCAATGCCGGGTAATTAAAACACATTCAAATTTTACGTGGTGAATATGCAGCACCCGGCCATGCACGACATGACAAAAAGCCCGCTCGCGGCCCTGAGCCGGTTCTTCGCATTTGTGGCATCGCCTCGGCCGGAACCGGCTTCCAGCAGCACTTCCTTTTTGCCATCGCGCAACGTCCGCCGCCTTCTGAACGGCGCCAGAAATCCATGCCCAACCACACGATTCATAACGAGAATTTTATTTCGTCATGCAGATTAACAGGCAAGGCACGCCTCACAAAAACTTGTCGCATGAGGAAACCGCTGCGAGCGAGGATTGAAGTTGGCTCTCAGTTAACGGAGCGGCACCTTGCAGCCATCCAGCCCGCAAGCAAGGTGTCCCGGTCGCGCTTGACCACTTCGCTATCGGACCACGATTACCGCGATCGAAGGGAATTCGCCTCTATCGCGCGAAATACGCCAATGCGCGCTTCGGTCAGTAGATGTACGGCGTCAGCGGGGTCTTCGAATGTAATCGTTCGTGTTTCGACCAAATCCTCTCCGCGATCGGCACAACGCGCCACGCGCTTGCCGCTTGCGAAAAAATCCGCTTCGGTTCCGATTCCAAGATGCAGCTTGCTCATGGTGTGTGCCTCAATGCGGTCCAGTCCCGCGCGAACTGGTCCTCGATGTCTTCAAAGCTCACGAAGCCCACCGCCTCTACATTTCCAAAGTAGTGTCGATGGTGGTAGCCGTGCGCATTGTCGTAACCAATGACCCTGCCGTTATCGCGTTGATAGATGTTGTGATTGATATACGCCACGTTGTAGCGCGTAACCCAGCCTCTCTCGTCCACCCACACTTCGCGTCGCAACTCGCCATTGCCACGGCGTTTCGCGATGACGTAGCGCGCGTCATGGAGCTTTCTCTCAGCCATGATACATCACGGAATATCGGCCTATCGCGTATCGAACAGGTCTCAATTTGATTCTCCTTCGTGAGGGCAACGAGCGCTCTCGACAAGGCAACCGCGCCTTGCCCGGCTTTAAGTTCACTAGCGCTCTTGAGTGGGAACATGCCCCGATGAAAGCAGAGACCTGCCCATTGCCGCAAGATCGGCCGTTCGGGCAATGGCAGCGGCAAACCCGATGGCGCATAATGGGCCGCCCGCCAGCCTCCGCTCCGGAGTCCGGCGCGCTCATTCAAGGAAATGAGGAATTCCCATGTCCATTACCATGTACCAAGCCTCGGTGCCCGTGCTCGTGCGCGGCCTCGCCAACCTGCAGACCATCATCGGCAAGGCGCAGGCACACGCGGCTGAGAAGCAGATCGATCCCTCGGTGTTGACCGGAGCACGGCTGTTCCCCGACATGCTGCCGCTCGCGCGCCAGATTCACATTGCCACGGACACGGCGAAGGGCTGCGCCGCGCGCCTCGCGGGCGTGGATGCGCCGAAATTCGAAGACGTGGAAGTGAGCTTCGACGACCTGCACGCGCGCATACAGAAAACGATCGACTATCTGAACACGTTCAAGCCCGAGCAAATCGACGGCACGGAAGGCAAGAGCATCACGCTGAAGATGCGCTCGGGCCCGATCGAGTTCACGGGCCAGAACTATCTGCTGGCTTTCGTGTTGCCCAACTTCTATTTCCATGTGACGACGGCGTACGACATCCTGCGTCACAACGGCGTCGAGCTGGGCAAGCTGGACTATCTGGGCGGCAAGCCGAACGCGTAAGACGACCGGGCGCGTTGCGCGCGCGCGTCGTGCGCGCAACGGGTGGCGCGCCGCGGC
Source organism: Paraburkholderia tagetis (assembly GCF_022213065.1). Lineage (GTDB taxonomy): Bacteria > Pseudomonadota > Gammaproteobacteria > Burkholderiales > Burkholderiaceae > Paraburkholderia > Paraburkholderia tagetis. The sequence goes on along the minus strand of NZ_JAKLJA010000059.1, from coordinate 19,947 downwards.
CCGCCGCATATGGGCGGCGGGCCACTAGCGATTACGCCGGATGAAGCGCGTCAGTCGAGCGAGAGCCGCACCGCAAAGCCGATCAGCGCGGAGGAAAAGGCCCACTTCTGCACGGTCTGCGCAAGTGGATGGCGGCGCAGCCACACGGCGATGTGCGCCGCGCCCAGCACATAGGTCGCGTCGAAGAGCGCGCACACGATCACGAGCAGGATGCCCAGCTCCGTTACCTGCAGCCAGACCGACCCCAGCTCGGGGCGGATGAACTGTGGCAACAGCACCGAGCAGAACAGCAGCGCCTTCGGATTGAGCAGATTGGTGAGCAAGCCCTTGAAGAAGTCCGCGCGCAGCGGACGCCCGGCTACCGCACCCGCCTGGTCCGGCAAGGCAAAAGCCGGCGCGCGGAAGATCTGCACGGCGATCCACGTCAGGTACACCGCGCCCGCATAGCGCACGACCTCATAGAGCCAGGGCGCGTTATGCAGCAGCGCCGCGAGACCGCACGCCGAGAGCGTAACGTGCGTGGCGCGCGCGAGCGCAAGGCCGCCGGCCGCCGCGAAACCGCGACGCGCGCCGCGGCTCATACTGGTTTGCATCACCAGCGCCATGTCCGCGCCCGGCAATGCGCTGACCACGATCAGAGCGGCGATGAACATTAAAAGCAGGTGAGCGGAAATCATGATGGCCTCGTTTGTATGAGGCTCTATATTGCCGCCAATGCCGGAGCGAATTCTGACGTTTTTTGTGGATAACCCTTCAACTCGAAGCGGAATGCCCTAAAATTTCCTCATCGGGATCGGAAAACCACTCCATAACATGAGCGACCTGGACAAACTCGACCGCGCGATCCTCGGCGCATTGCAAGCGGACGGCAGAATGCCGATCGCGCGGCTCGCCGAAACCGTCGGCTTGAGCGAAACGCCTTGCGCGCGTCGCCTCAAGCGGCTCGAGCAGGACGGCTATATCGAGCGTTATCGGGCGATGCTTTCGCGGCGCGCGCTCGGCTACGGCGTGGTCGCGTATGTCTCGGTGCGCTTCGCCGTGCACGACCACGCGCTGGCGGACCGCTTCGAGCGCGAAGTCTGCGCAATCGAGCGGATTCTCTCGTGCCATAACGTGGCCGGCACGGCGGACTATATTCTGATGATCGTGGCGCGCGACCTCGACGACTACGGCACCTTCTTGCGCGACAAATTGCGTAGCCTGCCGGGCGTCACATCGGTTGAATCGGTGTTGTCGCTGCGCGAAGTGAAAGCCGAGGGCCGACTGCCGCTGCCGTGAACGCCCCCCCGTCTCACCATACCCTCTTCTCAAACCGGAGCTTTCGATGAACCCAGAACAAGCGCGAGCCGAAGAAACCGCCGCGATGGACCGTGTGCTGAGCGCAACGCAACGCGTCAAGACGGCGTTCGCCGCCTTGCAGGCGCAGTTTCCGCCAGAGGGCGAAGGCCGGCCGTCGCAATTCGCCTTGCAGACATTCGACGCCGCGCTGCAGGAACTCGAAGACGCCCAGGCGGCCTTCGACGAAATGCTCAACGACCTGTTCGATGGCAATCGTTGAGGGACTTGCGCCGCCCGCCTCAGTCCTTGGTGCGGGCGTCGTCATCCAGCGTTCGAAACACGCTAGCGACAAGTCGCAGCCAGTTGCCGAACGAAGGCCGCAATCCGCTCGCAGGCCTCGACGAGCCGCGCATCGTCGACCACGAAGCCGAAGCGGACATAGCCGGTCGCCGTTTCGCCGAATGCGCTCGCATCGAGCAGCGACACCTTTTGCGCCTCGAACAGTTGCCACGTGAAGGCATGCGGATCGAGGCCGGTGCCGCGCACATCGATCATCATGAACATGCCGGCCTCCGGCAGCAGGCAACGCAGTCCCGGCACGCCGCTCAGGCGTGCATAAACGAGGTCGCGCCGGCGCCGATAGATGGCGCGCATTTGCGCGACGATCTGCTCGCGCTGCTCCAGCGCCGTGAGTGCGCCCTCCTGGATGAAGCCGGGCAAGCCATAGAACATGCACAGTGCGAGCCGCCCCAGATGGCCTATTAGCGTCTCGGGCGCAATCACCCATCCAAACCGCCACCCCGGCATCGCATGCGATTTCGAAAGACTGCCGAGCGTCACCGTCCGTTGCGCCATGCCGTCGAGCATCGCGATGCTGACGTGTTCGCGCTCGAAAGTGAGATCGGCATAGACTTCGTCGGCGACCACCCAGAGATCGTGACGCTGCGCGAGCCGCGCGATGCGCTCAAGATGCTCGCGCGGCATTACCGCGCCGGTCGGGTTGCACGGCGTGGCGAAGAAAATCGCCCGCGTGCGCGGGGTGACCGCCGCTTCGAGGGCGTCGCAATCGAGATGAAAACCGTTGTCCGGGTCGACGGGCACCGGCACGAGCGTCGCGCCCGATGCGCGAATCGCGGCCTCGTAGGTCAGGTACATCGGCTCCGGCACGAGCACCTCGTCGCCCGCTTCGCACAGGCATAGCGAAGCAGCGAAAAGCCCGTTCTGCGCGCCCGCGCACAAGATCACGTTGCGCGCGCTCACTTCGCGCGCGCCCGCCGCCGCGTGCTGCCGCGCAATGGCTTCGCGCAACGGCTCGCGGCCCATGATGGCCGTGTAATGCGTATCGCCCGCGCGCAGCGCCGCCACAGCGCGTTCGACGACAGGCTCGGGGGTCGCGAAATCCGGGTCGCCCACGCTCAGGACGATCACGTCCTCGCCACGCCCCGCCGCCTGCAGCGCGGCGTGATGGATCTCCCATGCCGACGTGCGCCGCCCCTGCAAGCGCTCCACCAGATTCGAATACTTCATCGTTCGCGACTCCCCGCGACGACCCAGCGACTATCAATAGCGCGCCGCCTGTGTCGCTCCGTGTCCAATCCGTGCTCATTGCGCGATGCGCGTTCGCACCACGCGCGCATCGCTGCCAAACAACGCAGCGCCAAACGGCGCGGACACCACAATACCAAGGAACACGTTCGAGGAAAAATAGCGCGCCGGGATTTCCGAACGGAAACCGTCACGCCGGTCGCGGTTTCCGTTCGGAAAAATCACGCAGCGGGTGCGATCCCGCGCGCGGCGAGATTCGCATAGAGCGCGCGCACGCCGAATGTCCACGGCTCGATCTCGTCGCACAACTTCACCGTGTTGACGAGCGCGCCCAGTTGCGGCGCAGAGATCGTCACGACGTCGCCAATGTGATGCGTAAAGCCCGAGCCCGGCGCATCGCGGTCCAGGATCGGCGAGAACATCGTGCCGAGGAACAGCATAAAGCCGTCCGGGTACTGGTGATGTGCGCCGCAGGTCTGCTCGACGAGTTGCTGGGGGTCGCGGCTGATCTCCCGCATATGGCTCACGCCGTCGAGCACGAAGCCGTCGTCGGTGCCCGCCACGCGCAGCGAAACGCTCGCCTCGCGCACCGAATCGAGTGTGAAGCGCCCATCGAACAGGCGCACGAAGGGGCCGATCGCACACGACGCGTTATTGTCCTTGCACTTGCCGAGCAGTAACGCCGAGCGGCCTTCGATATCGCGCAGGTTCACGTCGTTGCCGAGCGTTGCGCCAACTGCAACGCCACGCGCATTCACGGCCAGCACGATCTCCGGCTCCGGGTTATTCCATGCCGATGTGCGCAGCAGGCCGATATCCGCGCCAAAACCCACCGCGGACATGGGCTGCGACTTCGAAAACACTTCGGCATCCGGACCAATTCCGACCTCCAGATATTGCGACCACGCACCACGACGCTGCAACTCCTCCTTCAACCGCATCGCGGCCTCGGAGCCCGGCGCGATCTGCGAGAGGTCGGAGCCAATCAGCGCGGTGATGGCCGCGCGCACTTCCGCGGCCTTCGCACGGTCGCCGCCCGCCTGCTCCTCGATCACGCGCTCCATCAGGCTTACCGCGAACGTCACGCCGCACGCCTTGATCGCCTGAACGTCGCACGGCGCGAGCAGACGCGCTTGCCCATTCGCCGCGTCACGCGCTCCGGACAGGCTCCTCGCGAGCAGATCCGCTACCGCGCCCAGCGCCTCGCCAGGTGCGTTACGCGCGATCCCGACCGCGTCGTCGCGATCGAACAGGTCCGCCGTGGTTGCGACGGCGCGCGTGATATCGAACACCTGGCCGCCGCGCACGGCAATCACGCACGGCCCCTCGTGCGCGCCATCGCGCCGCCAGACGCGGCCGACGAGCAGTGCATCTTCGAGATCGGTGGGGAGGAATTCGGAAACTGACAAATTGGCCATGATGGTAGACCCGCTGCGTTGCTTGTGTGGATGACGTCGACTGAGACAAAGCGCATTGATCGTAAGAGCGCCCGAGCGCACTGTCCAACCTGATGCTACTATTTCCAACCTGTTGGATCCCCATTCGAATCACGAATCATGCCCGCCGCCTACGAAGTGCCCGCGCTCAAGCGCATCCATGACATTCTCGACGTGCTGGCGCACGCCCACGCGCCGGTGCGCACCGCCGCCATCGCAGAGCAAACCGGCCTTTCGCGCAGCACGCTCTACCTGATACTCGACTCACTGGAGCGCCGGCGCTGGATAGAAAAGCGCGCGGACGGCTATATCGTCGGGGTGACGCTGTTCGAGCTCGGCAGCGCCTATGTGCGCCACGACCAGTTGCAGGAAGCGTTTCGACAGGAAGCGGCAACGTTCGTCGCCATTCACAACGAGGTGGTGCAACTCGCCGTGCTCGACGGCGCGGAGGTGGTCTATATCGCCCGGGAAGACGCCGCGCGACCCGTGCGGCTCGTCTCCGATCTCGGCTCGCGCCTGCCCGCGCATAGCTGCGCGCTGGGCAAGGCGCTGCTCGCCAGTCTTACGGATGACGAAGTAATCGAATTGCTGCCGAAGCAGCTTGCGGCCGTCACGAGCCACACCCTCACGCGCCGCCAGGATCTGCTACAGGCGCTCGCCTCGATCCGACGTTCAGGGCTCGCACAGGAACGCGAGGAAGTCACCGCCGGCCTCGCATGTTTCGCGGCGTTCGTCGGCGTGACTGTGCTGGGCAAGCGCGTCGCGGTCAGCACGAGCCTGCCGCTCGAGCGCCTCGACTCGCGCCGCGAAAAGCGCATGGCAATAGCCATCGTGGAGATGGCGCATCGCATTGGCAAGACGCTTTGAGCGCCGGCTCGCACACGCGAGCCTGGTGCGCTTCGCTCGCTCAGTGCGAATGGCGCGGCTCGCCGCGCTCCGCGATCACGCGCAGATAAAGCGTGGCCGGTTCGAGGCAGCCGCCCGTCGAGAGCTGCCCAACTGTCTTGCGATAAAGCTCCTGCCATGGTGTCTGTGACGGCGGTACCCGAAATTCGGCCTGCGCACGACGGCGTTCGAGCTCCTCTGCATCGATCAGCACTTCTACGCGACGCGCGTTGAGATCGACCTTGATCCGGTCGTCGGTGCGCAGCAGCGCGAGACCACCGCCCACCGCGGCTTCCGGCGACATGTTGAGAATCGATGGGCTCGCCGAGGTGCCGCTCTGGCGTCCATCGCCCATGCACGGCAGCGAAGTCACGCCATGCTTGATCAATTCCGCCGGTGGCGCCATGTTCACGACTTCGGCGCTGCCTGGATAGCCGACCGTGCCGCAGCCGCGAATCACGAGCATGCAGCGTTCGTCGATCTTCAGCGACGAATCGTTGATGCGGGCGCGATAGTCCTCGGGGCCGTCGAACACGATGGCGCGCGCTTCGAACACATTCTGTGCGCCAGGCTCGCTCAAATAAGTTTTGCGAAACGCCTCGCCCACCACCGACATCTTCATGATGGCGCTGTCGAAGAAATTGCCCGAAAGCACGATGAAGCCCGCGCCATGCATGAGCGGGGCCTCGCAGGTGCGGATCACGTCGCGGTCCGCCACGTGAGCGGCGTCGGCAATCTCGCCAATCGAGCGGCCCGAGACAGTCTGGCAATCGCGCCGCACGAGCCCGGCGCGAGCGAGTTCGTGCAGCACTGCCGGAACGCCGCCCGCGCGATGGAAGCTCTCGCCCAGGTACTCGCCTGCCGGCATGGTGTTTGCAAGGAGAGGCACCTGCTCGCCATGGCGCTGCCAGTCTTCGAGCGTGAGGTCGACACCCATGTGCCGCGCAATCGCAATCAGATGCGGCGGGCAATTAGTTGACGCACCGAGTGCCGAAGCCACCACGATCGCGTTCTCGAACGCCTCGCGCGTCATGATGTGCGAGGGGCGCACGTCGTTGCGCACGAGGTCGACGGCGCGCTTGCCGGTGGCATACGCCATCTGCCCGCGCTCGCGATACGCGGCCGGGATGCTCGCGCAACCGGGCAGCGACATGCCGAGCGCTTCGGCAAGGCAATTCATCGAGAGCGCAGTGCCCATCGTGTTGCAGTGTCCGATCGACGGCGACGAAGCCGTGGTGAGCGCCATGAAACCCTCATAGTCGATCTCGCCCGCCGCCAGCAGATTGCGCGCGTGCCAGATCACCGTGCCCGAGCCCACGCGCTTGCCTTCGTACCAGCCGTCGAGCATCGGGCCGCCCGAGAGCACGATGGCCGGCAAGTCGACCGTGGCCGCAGCCATCAGGCACGCGGGCGTGGTCTTGTCGCAGCCGGTCGTGAGTACGACGCCGTCGAGAGGAAAGCCGTGCAGGATTTCAACGAGGCCCAGATACGCGAGATTGCGGTCGAGCGCGGCCGTGGGCCGGCGGCTCTGCTCCGCAAGCGGGTGCACGGGAAACTCCATGGGAATGCCGCCCGCGTCGCGAATGCCCGCCTTGACGCGCTCCGCGAGCGCAATGTGATGGCGATTGCACGGCGCGAGATCGCTGCCCGTCTGCGCGATGCCGATAATCGGCCGCCCCGATTGCAGTTCTTCGCGCGTGAGGCCGTAATTCATGAAGCGTTCGACGTAGAGCGCAGTCATGTCGGCGTGCGAGGGATCGTCGAACCATTCCTGACTGCGCAAACGGCGCGGGAGAGATTGGGTCATGATGCGATGTCTCCTGTTTAGGGCCTGCCCGGAACCTGCTCGATGCTGGCAGCGCGCGCTGTCGCCCGGTCTCTGGCGGCCCCGAATGTTACCGGTAACATTCAGATGTTAGCACGGGACTCCAACGCTTCAGGCGCTTTCGCGCGGGACCACGGTGTAATGAATGCGCGTTCTTGCGGTGCGCCGCGCATGCGCGCCATGCTCGCCTTCGTTGACCGCGAGCGCACCGAGCAGCGCTTCGCCCGCGCGGCGGCCGATCCCGTAGGCATCCACCGAGATCGTCGTAATGGTCGGATGGCAGCACGCCGCGATCTCGAAGTTGCCGAAGCCCGCCACGGCAATATCGTCAGGCACCGCAAGTCCGCGCCGCTGACACTCCATGATCGCGCCAAACGCGGACATATCGCTCACGCACATCACCGCCTGAGTATCGGGCCAGCGCTCGAGCAAGGCCGCCATGGCGGGGCCGCCGTGGCTCATGGTGATGGGCGAATCACCCAGACACATCGCGCGCGGCTCGCCGAGCCCGAGCGCCTTCACTTCCATCTGGTAGCCCTTCATTCGGTCGATGCCGCGCCGGTCCAGTTCGCTCGCTCCACCGAGAAAGGCGATGCGCCGGTAACCCTTGCCCGCCAGATAGCGCACCATTTCGCGTGCGGCACTCACGTTGGAAAACCCGACCATCATGTCGATGGGAGCGGCCGGCAGTTCCCACATTTCGACAACTGGCACGCCGGAGCGCTCCAATAGCGCGCGCGTGGCAGCGGTGTGCTGCGAGCCGGTGAGCGCGATGCAACGCGGCTGATGGCGCAACATCTGGCGCACGATGCGTTCCTCCCGCTCGGGCAGATAGTCTGTGTCGCCGATCAGCAATTCGAGCCCTTGCGGCTCCAGCACGGCGGTAAGTCCGCTCACGGTGTCCGAGAAGTTCGAGCTCGCAAGCGAAGGCACCAGCACCGCGGCGAACGACGAACGGCCCGAAGAAAGCGCGCCCGCCGCCGCATCGGCAACGTAGCCCAACTCGTCGATCGCACGCTGCACGCGCTCGCGCGTGGCCTCCGAGGCGCTCTGCCCCGCCAGCACGCGCGAGACCGTCATCTTCGACACCCCGGCGAGGCTGGCGACATCGGACATGCGCGGCGGCGTGGATTTCGAAGCGGGGAGCCTGGCCATCGGAGTTGAGCTAGTCGGTTTGGAAACAGCGCATATGATAGCGGGCGCGGCGCTCCCGCCGGTCCCGACACAGCGCAAGCGCGCCTGTGCGTACAGGCGCACAATGCACGCTGACCGGCCTCGCCGCCGACGCCCGCGCTCGACTTGACGCGGGCGCGACCGCGCCACAGTGTCCGCTCGCCCCGTCCTGGACAATTTCTGGACCATCCCTGGAGACACGCCATGCCCTCTTCGCCACGCAGCGTCGCGGAAAAACGCGCCGCGTTCCGCGCCTTGCATGCTTCCGGCTGCTTCCTGTTGCCCAACCCTTGGGATCCGGGCAGCGCCCGCTATCTCGAGAGCGTCGGTTTCAAGGCGCTCGCCACGACCAGTTCGGGCTTCGCGTGGTCGCGCGCCCACGCGGACAATTCGCTGCCTCGCGACGCCATCCTCGCGCATCTGCGTGAGATGGTCGCCGCCACCGACTTACCCATCAACGCGGATTTCGAAAATGGCTTCGGCGCCGATGCAGCCGGGGTCGCGCAGAGCGTGGGCCTCGCGGTCGAAACGGGCGTGGCGGGACTCTCGGTCGAGGACTCGACCGGCGACCCGGACAATCCGCTGTTCCCGCTGGAGGTTGCCGTCGAGCGCGTAAAGGCCGCGCGGCGCGCCATCGACGAACGCGGCGGCGATACGCTGCTGGTGGCGCGCGCGGAAAACTTCTTCACGGGCGAGCCCGATTTCGACGACGCGCTTGCGCGCATCAAGGCCTACTCGGCGGCGGGCGCGGACTGCCTCTACATGCCGGGCATCCATGCGCGCGAGCAGATTGTCGCCGTGGTTAAGGCTGTTGCGCCCAAGCCCGTGAACGTGCTGATCGGCTCGGCCTCCGCATTCACTCTGCAGGATCTCGCGGCGATGGGCGTGCGGCGCGTGAGCGTGGGCGGCGCGCTGGCGCGCTCGGCATGGGGTGGTTTCATGCGCGCAGCGCAGACGCTAGTGCAAGGGCGCTTCGACGGTTTCGTCGACGCCGCACCCGGCAATCAGCTCAACGAGCTATTCAGCAATCCTTCATGATTTTTTCGACGATACCGTAAGGCTCCCTTACGGTATGACGAAGCGCTTCACGAGCGTCAGCTCACCGGGCTTGCGCATTGGCGCGCGTATCGTCTCGCTCTTTTCGTTCGACCTGCCTTCGTTGGTGATGATGGTGATCTGCGCCACGGTGATGTCGCTGCCGCTGTTGCCATTGCCGTAGTAGTTCACGTAGACGAGATACGTGCCGTGCAGCGGCGCAGCGCTCGAATAGATCTCGGGGCCGTAGCCCGTCGTCACGTCCACGTCGAGCGCGCCGCCATTCGGTGCCACGCGGTCGGCGTAGAACGTGTGCACACCGTCGGGCGACACCACGTGCAGGTCGAGATCGGTGCCATCGGTGTCCCACGCGAGCACGATACGCAGGCGTGCCTGCGTCTTGCCCGTGTAGGCATCGTAGAACTGCACGCGCTTGCGCGTGCCGTCCGCCGTGCGCAGTTCCACGCTGTTGCTGCCCGCGCCAAACGCGAACGGTCGCGAGAAAGCGCCGTCTTCCTCCATGCGCTGGGGCATGGGCGTGCCATTCACCACCAGCGTGCCCACCGAGGTGCCCGGCTTGGCCTTGGGTGCCGCCTTGATGTGCCCCGCAATCAGCGCGTTGGCTGATTGTCCCTCCGGCGTGTTCACGGCCACTGCGGGATAGTGGACGTCCTGCGTGTAGCGCGCTTCGTCACCGGCCGAATTGCGCCAGCCGTTCAGCGGTGCGATGAAGTCGATGGTGTCGGCATGTGCGGCGTTCATAAGCGCGCCGAGCGCAAGCGCGACGCTCACGAGTACGTGGCACGAGCAATGACGTGAAAAGCGACGCGAGAAGCGACGATGGAGCCGGATCGGATTCATGCTGGTTCGCCTGGAGGTCGTGTCGATATTGAAGCTCATAGTTCGAAGTTGTGAAGCGCTTTCATGGTCATTCAACTTCCTGTGAGGATCAGCTTGCGCGCGGTCTGCTCGATAAACGCCTCGTCCTGCCCGCGCGGATGGTGCGCAAACGCGAGATGCAGATACTCGTGCGCGAGCGCGATGCGGTCGTCGTCGGAGCGCAGGCGGCGTATATAGACGCGATTGCGCCCGGCGTCGGCATAGGGGCGGCCCGTTGTCACCTCGCAGACGGCCGGTAGCTCGGGTTCTTCGTAGCCCGCCTCGCCCGCGAGGCGCCGCGCCCACACCGGCGCCTCGCGGCTCAGCCAGTCGCGCGCGCCCGCCACCGGCTCGCAGTCGCCCGCGAGCGGACTCGTGAACGAGGTGAGCGTGGCCTGCGGCCAGCTGCGCGCGAGAATTGCATCGAACGCGAGACCCCGCTGTGCCGCAGCTTTCGCGTCGAGCCAACTCATCTGGCCGGGCGCCACCTTGTCGTGATGAAACTGCACCGGCACACCCGCAAGCACGAGGCCATCGGTGAAATCGGCGGCGTTGCGCGAAGCAGCGCGCGGCATGCGCGGCAGGACGCGCTGCGTGCGGCTGCTGTCGTCGATACGGTAGCAGCCGCGTGCGCGGCCCGCGTTCTGCACGAGATAGCTACGCGCGGCCACTGCAAGCGCGCGCGCCGCCTGCGCCTGTGCCGTATCGCCTTCGCGCTCGACCACGCGCCCGACATAGTCGTTCATGCCGAAACGTCCGACGATGCGCGGTTTGCCGGTCTCGTCGCGATCGAGCAGCAGCTCGCCATGGCTTTCGATGGGTAGCCAGTTGCCGTTCTCGAATCCCACGCTGAACGTGCCGTCGAGCAGGCCGGGTTGCACAGGCCGCCCGCCCGCGCGAGTATCGATTACGTTTCGGATCGGATAACGAGAAAAAAAATCGACGATCACACAGGCACGGTCGTCGGGCACCGCGCTCTGTGCGACCAGCGGTGCGATACGCGGCGCCGCGGCGGCCAGCACGCGCACGCTGCCCCCGCGCCCGCCGAGCCAGAGCGGCGTGCCATCGGCCAGCCAGCCGGCCGCGCCGCCTTCGTAGCCGCCGGGATTCGCCGGATCGGGCATGGTCCAGGTCTTGGCCCGCAGCAGACTGCCATAGAGCGATACGGTGCCCTCGCCGCGCCCGCTCGTGACGACCGACACCAGTGTGCTCGCCGTGTCGTCGCGGGCGCGCGTGGGCACGGCCTGCAAGGCTTTGAGCAGATCGTCCACGCGCACGCGGCGCTCCGGACGCAGCGCGTAGAGATCCTGCAGCCACGCCGGTGCCTTCAGGGCGCGCCAATACTGGCGCCAGCCCACAGGATCGAGCTGCAATCGGTGCGGCTCGAAAAAGAGGCCGCACGACTGCACCAGCGCGTGATCACGGTCGATGTGGCCGCCGGTCATGCAGCAGTACACTTCCTCGCGGTCGCCACCATCGCATTGATAATCGGGCACGGAAATCCGCCGGTCGACGAGGTACGCATAGACGAACAGCTTCCAGACGCTGCCGAGCTGCGTCTCGAGCGTTGGCGGCAACGGCGTGCCAGGACCCGGCATGCTGGTCTCGGCCGCTGCATCGAATGTCCATAGTCGCGCGCTGCCGTCGTGCAGCCAGGCAAAGCGCAGTACAGAAGATACCGATGGCGCAGACGGGCCACGCAACGAGGCTGGGTTCGGCGCGGCAGGAGCCGGTGCCGCTCCTTGCACGTGCTCACGCGCCGCAGCCCGTGCTGGCCACGGCGAACTGATTGCAAGCGCAACCATCGCGAATACGAGCGCGGCACTCAAGCCGGCAATATGCCCCCTCACGCCGGCCTCACTCGATGCGCAGCGTGACCATGCGGTCGCTGCGACCGCCTTCATACGCTTTCTGCTCCGGCTGGTACATGCGGAAGTAGCGCGCGGGCGGCATCGTGAACGTGCCGGGCAGAGCGAACCGCACGAGTTGACGCAGCGCCACCGGGCGATCGAGCAAAGGCACGGGCTGGTGATAGCCGAGCTCGCCCATCTCGTAGCTGGCCGCGCGCGCGAACGGCTGCGGACCGTTGCTACCCTCGCCCGCGCCGGGCAGCCCGGCAATGCTCACGCCCCAGCTCGTCGCCTCCACGGACCCGCCCGGCGGCAGCGGCACGTCGAGCAAGCCGTAATGCAGCGCCGATTTGTCCCGCGGCGTAAGCGTGACTTCGTCGACATAGAGCGCGTTGCTGTCGATGGCGTCGCCGGCCTTCATGCGATGCGCCTCGAACGTGGCGCGGCCCGCCTGCTTTTCGGCATCGCCCGACGGCGCGATCGGGTCGAGTCGATAAAGCGTGCGCTCGATCTTCACGGGCAAACGGCTCGCCTGAGCCGCACGGCTGCGGTACGAAACCAGCGCCGAGACGTCGGGGCTCGCGCCGCCCACATCGAGCGAGGTTGGCAACGCCGCGCCCGTCCATTTCCAGAGCGTTGCGCCCGTGGGCGTCGTCGTGCGCGCCCAGCCATTGCCTTGCAGCGCGGGCAACGGTTGTGCCGCATCGCTCGCGCGCGAGCCGCCCATGGCCTTGCGCAGCCACAGCAACGTGAGCGCGCGGTCGACGGTCGGATAGGTCGCGCTGCTCTGCGCGAGCACGGCGTTCGCATCCACGGGTGTGCCTGCGTCGCCGGCCATGGCCAGCAGGCTCCGGATCAGTGGCGTCGGATTCGTCATGAGCGACGCGCGTGCGCGCGCGGCCAGCGCATTGAAGTCTTCGGGCAGGCTCGCGTTCGTTGCACGCGCCGTCCAGGCGGTCAGCACCACAGCCGCTTGCAGGCCGCGCGGCGAATCGGGCGCGGCGAACACGAGGCTGTCCTCCACGCCGTATGCGTCGCGCGATGCTTTGGTATCCTTATCGAACATCGACGATGCCCGTTGCGCAAGTTGCCCGGCCACGCCCGACACGGGCGTCGCCACAGGCTGGCCCATCTGCTGCAGCAACCAGAGCGCCAGCGCCCGATGCAGCAACGGCTCCTTCGCACCGTTGTCGCGATAGATATCGAGCGCGTGTTGCCAGTTGCTGTCCGGGAGCGAGATGCCGAGGCTGCGGCTCGCGAGCCAGTCCGCGTAGTACGCATAGGCCGTGATGAAAGCGCTGCCTCCTGTGGTGTCGCCCCACCAGCCGAACGCGCCATTGATGCCGGCAAGCAACGCGAGCCGCTGGCGCTGATTGCGCAGACGCGCCTCAAGGCCCTGCGTCGTGCTCTGTGGCGCATCGACGCCCGGCTCCGAACCATCGGCATCGCGGCCCAGCGCGTCGTGGGCGAGTGCGAGCGGAATCAGACGGCTTGAGGTCTGCTCGGCACAACCGTACGGATACGCGATGAGATCGTCAGCCACGCGCGCAAACTGGCTCGTGCCCGTCGACACGATGCGCACGCGCACGTCCTGGGCATCGGGCGCGAGTGCGAGCGGCTTCGGATTGGCGTCGAGTGTGACGGGCATTTCGCGCAGATCGAGCCAGCCCGGCGCACCAAGGCTCACCGAAGTCTGCAGGCGGTCCATCTCCTTGCCGTTCACGCGCAGGCTCGCATCGACAAGCCCCGGCGTGAGCGTGATGCGTGGCAGTGCCAGGTAGTTCGCACCGGGCTTGAGCGTGACCTTGCGATCGAGCGTGAGCCCTGCGCCATTGACCGTCCATTGCGCATCCACATCGGACGAGCCCTGGTTGAACGCGAGCATATCGATCGCCGGTTGGTCGCCGCTGCGGAAGCTCGCGGGGCCACTCCATTTCAGATAAAGCGGCTTGTCCGAGCGCACATATGCGGTGCGCTGCCCCACCGTGCCGTCTGCGGAAATCGCGCGCACGGTGATGCGCCAGCGCGCGAGCGCGTCGGGCATGCGGAACGTCATGCGCGCGTGACCGCTCGCATCGGTTTGCAGATCGGCCTGCCATGCTGCCGTGTCGACGTCGTCGCGACGCGGGCGCTCCAGCACCTTCACGCCGCGTTCGTTGTACTGCCCGCGCTGGGGACCACCGGGCGCGCCGCGCATCGTGGAAAGCGCAAGGTCGTAAGTGATGAACGAAAGGCTCGACGTCGTACGCACGTTGTTGCGGCGCGGATGATAAAAGAAGTCCACGATGTCGGGCGCAATTTCGGGTTGCAACACGTACACCATTTCGTCGACAACACTCACGGTGAGACGAGCGGGCAGCGCCTTGCCGCCAAGCGTGCTGCCGAGATCGAGCGTCATGGTTTCGCCCGGCGCGTAGACGGACTTGTCGCTCTTCACGGCGAGATCGATCGAGGGCTTCGCGACCACGATGCCCGCATTCTGGAATACGTATTCGCCATCGTGCACGTAGAGCACCGAGAACATCATGTTGGGGGCGAACTCAGTGCCGACCTTGATGCGCGCTTTCCATTGCGTGGGGGCAACGCGCGTGAGGGTCAACCAGTCCGCGCCCTTCGAAAGCAGTGCGCGCGCTTCCACGCTGTCGCGTTCGAGCGTGAGCAGCGCGTCGTCCACGGCGAACGGGAACGTGATGAGCGCTTCGGCCGTATCGCCGATCTTGTAGCGGTCCCGGTCGAACACCACTTCGACGCTGCCGGGAATCGCCTTGAGGCCGTCTCCTGCCACCCAGTGGCTGGCCGCCGCGAGCAGGTTGCCCGCGTCGTCCTTCACTGAGAGCATGTACGAGCCCGGTTCATCGAATTGCATCGGGAAGCTCACGCGGCCATCCGGGCCCGCGGCGGGCAACGCGCCATCGGCCTTCGTCTGCGACTCGAGACGTACCCATTCCCACTTCGCCGGCTTGCGCGCCGGCACCGCGTTCGCGCCCATGCCCAGGTTGGTGCTGGCACTTGTCGATCCAGCCGACCCGACCAGCGCTGCCAGCGTGAACGTCACCCGCTCGCGCGGCTGCGAGAACGATTTGGCCGTGCTCAGGCGATACGGCGTCGCACCACGCGCGATCAGCACCTCACGCGTCACGCGCACGCGATACGCGGCGCCATCCTGCGCGAACAGTGTGAGTGCGTAGCGGCTCGGTTCCTTCGCAACGGGCAGCGCGAGTGTGGCGTTGCCGTCGCTATCGGTCTTCAGTTCCTGCTGCTCTAGCTTCACGGGAAAGAGGCCCGAATAGCGCAGCTCGCCGTCGACGATCGCCACCTTCTGCGCGCGCAGCGTGACCGATACCTTGCCGTTCTTCACGGGCTTGCCGTCCGGGTAGCGCAGCGCGATCTTGCCCTTGGGCGTGTCGCCGGTCGCGTAATCGGACTTTTCCATTGTGAGGTTCACGTCGAAGTGCGGCTTCACATACTCCGCCACACGGAACGCGCCGCCGTAGCTGTCGCCCTTGTAGTCGAAGCGCAGCGTATAGCCGCCGCCCTGCGCGGTCGCCGGCAACGTAAAGGTCGTTTCGCCACCACTTTCCGATGCGAAATCCACGTTGCGCGTCGCGATCGGCGCGCCGTTCGGATCGAGCACGTCGAGCTTGAGTTGCGCGGGCGCGGCGGGTGTCGACTGATTCGCACTCTGGAAGGCGCGGCCGATGAACTTCACGTGAACCGCGTCACCAGGACGATAGAGCGGCCTGTCCGTCACCGCGTAGATCTTGGTGTTGTAGATCTCGCTGTCGTAGTAGAAGTTTTCCGATACGAAAACACCGCCCTGCGGATCACTGCCGATCACGTAGCTGCGCTCGGGCGAGACGTGCTGGAGCACCAGCGCGCCGTCCGCGCCAGTGGCTCCGCTTTGCAGCACGCCCACGCCATCGGTCCAGCTCACCTCGGTGCCGGGCACCGGCTTGCCGTTATCGCGCCGCGCCGTCCACACCAGCAGGCCGCTCGACGTCGCCTTCACGACCGCGACCGTATCGGAAACGAACAGCAGCGTATGTGCGCGGTAGTTTCCGATCATCGCCTCGACCAGATAGAGCCCCGGCTGCAGCTTGCCGACCGGAATCATCACGTTGCCCGACGACGCCTCCAGGAAGTTGCTGCTACTGCCTGCGAGGTTCACGCCCTTCGGTGGCTGAATCGTCTTCGCGTTCCAGATCGGATAGCGCAAGCGCGTGACGAGTTCGTAGCCGCGCAACGGCGCGAAGCGCGATTGAGACTCGAAATGCGTGGGCGCGTTCGGCTGCTCGCCAAGCTTGAATTCGGGCTTCGCCTCGGTAACCTTGCTGCGCGTCGCGAATGAAAGCACACGCTGCCAGGCGCGGCGCGCATCGCTGAGCCAGCGGTCCCACAAGTACGCGAGCGTGTTCGCAAGCCCCTCGCCCTGATAGTTCGGCTTGATGTTCAGGCGATGCAGGTTCTTCTGCGCCTTGAGAAACGCCAGCGGATTCGGCACCTTATAGACGACGATATCGGCCCCGCCATAGCCTTCGAGCTCCGACTGGAATTCGCGGCCCGGTGCTTCCAGACGCACTTGCGCGAACTGATTGCTGCCGTAGCTCGCATCGGAAAGCAGGAAGAACGGCTGGCCCTGCACGACCTGGCTGTCGTAACCACTCGGCGTCGGCGCGCCCAGGGTGGGATTCGCGTCGATGCTCTGCTGCGCGGCGTTATCGCCATCGTCGGCCCAGGCTGGCGCGACGCATAGACAGAAGCACAGCGAGAACAGCGCGATCAGCGTTGCGAGCAGCGCCGGAGCACCCGAACATGCACCGTATTTCGTATCGGAAATCCGTGTCCGTGCGAAGAATTTCGCATTGGAAACGCGCGAGAAAAACGGCGCGGCGGAACGCAGCGAGAAGAGCAGACGTTGCATGGCGGCACTCATGGCGTCAGGAACGCGAAACGAAACACACCGACGAAGTTCGGATTGCCGTCGAACGGCTGCCAGCGGGAATCTTTCCATTGCATCAGATCGGAAACGGCGACGGCGCGCAGACCACTATCGGTCGGCGTGACGGTGCCCGTGTGATAAGCGATGTAGCGGTCCAGCCAGATCATCAGATGCTGGTCATCGCCTTGATCGAAGAACAGCAGGTCGCCCGGCAGCGCCTGATTGACGTCGCGCGAAACGAAGCGGCTGTTGCGTTGAATGAGCGCGATGGCCGAGGCGTAGGCGCCCACGCTGCCGTCGATGCGCGTCCAGCGGTTCGCGAGCGCGCGCTGCTGCGGGCTCAGTTGCAATTCGGGCGGCAGCCGGCTCGCGTCGCCGGCGCTGGTCATGCCGTTGGCCTTGAGCCAGCGCGCGTCATGCTCGCGCAGCGCCTCCATGGCCGCAAAGCGCACGAGGCCTGCGCAGTCGCGCTGGGTCCAGCGCGGCGTGGGGCCGCGACGCACCTGCTGATCGACGATGCGCACGAACCACGCACGAAATATCGTCGATTGCTCGGGCGTGAGCGCGTCGGGGTCGGGCGCGGGCCGCGTCGGCATGAGTGCGCGCACCGGGCCCGCAAGCGCCACGCCGAGCGCGGCCGCACCAGCCGCCGCACATCGATGAAAAAAGCGGCGGCGCACGATCAGTCGCCGCTCGTGTCGGGCTGGGCCGGCCGGTCTTCGGCACGCTGCGCGGAGTCTGCGCGCGCGTCACCGCCGGTGGCGTTGCCAGCGTCGTTGCGCGCGTCCTTCGGGCCCGTGCCCAACGGACGCCCCGCGACCGCGTCATCACGCGGCCCCACGCTAGCGCGCGGCTCCACATGCCATTCCACCGGCACCCAACCCGCCGACAAAGGCAGCGAGTCCGGCAAGCTCAACGCCAGCGGCGGGTAGTTCGCCACCGCATGCAGTTTCGGCAGCAGGTGCGTGCGCGCGGCGTTGCGGAAGATTGCCTCCTGATCGGCCGGCAGCGCACGGCCCGCCTCGCGCTCAACCAGCGCCGCCGCCGTGGACGGCATGACCGACACCACCGTGGTCGACAGGCGCTGCGGCGAGAGCGTGTCGGCGATGGCCGGGTAGCGTTTCTCCAGCACGGCGAGCGTGTCGTCCACGAGGCGCGCGTCGGGCGAGAACACCACGTAGCCGTGCGCGAGCGCGAGCGTCACCGGAAAGTAGCGCGGCGCGGAAAGCTGTGCCGCGTAGGCCGAGCCCGCACTCTGCGCCGTGCCCGAGCGCGCGCTCACGTCGCGCGTCCAGAGCGTGACGCCGGCGGACGGCTCCTTCGTCTGCACCGGCAAACGACGATAACCGGCCGCGTTGCCCGCCTTCGCTTCATACGCGCCAATGGCGTCGCCAAAAACGCTCGCGAGCGCGCCCTTGACCGCCGCCACTTGGGCCGGATCCTGCTCTACCCCGGGTTTGAGGCGCGCGACGAACACAGGCGCCACGAGCGTCGACTTCGCATACCAGCACACGCCGGCAGGTCCAGCGAGGCGCTCGCGCAAAACCTTCGACGCGGCTTGTTCGCCCTCGCCCAGCTTGCCGAGCAGGTCGGCAGCATCGTTCCAGTCGACCGGCAGGCTCGCGCAGGCCGCTGCGTTCGCGGGCAACGCTCGCCAGAGATCGGCGCTGTCCCAGTGCTGCGGCAGATGGGCGGGATCGATCAGCGCGGCCGTGCTCCATGCACCGCTCGCGCTCGCATCGTTCTTGCCCGACGCAGCGAAATCGAAACGCAGCGCATTGACGCCCGAGAAAAAAGCCTGATACCCGAACGAAAGATAATTGACCGAGACGATCAACCGGTGCCCATTCACGTCGGCGGGCGCGTGCTCGAGGCGATAGGTGCGCAGGGCATCGTCGCCGCCGTCATCGAGCACCTTCGCCAGCACCTGCGCGTGCTCGCCGATCGTCTTGCCGTCCGCGTCGAGCAGAATGCCGGGCTCCGACATGATGATGAGCCGCTCGCCCTTCGCCGCGAACAGCAGCGTATGACCGACCGCGAGCTTGAGCGCGTAGACCGGTACGTCGCCGGAGAGCGTGGCCGCCTGGCTCAACTGGCTGTCGCCGGTCGCGACGTTACCGAGGGCCTGCATCAGCTTCGCGAGACCATTGCGCCGCATCGTCATCACCCAATAGCCGAGGCGGCCATCGGGCGAGCGCCACAACAACACGCGCGAGGGTTCGTCGAATACGCGCTTGATGAGTTCGTCGCGCCAGTCGAGATCGTGTTCGAATGCGAGCCGCCGGACAGCGCCTTCTGCGGAAAGACGTGTGGAATTGAACTCGTAATAGTCGACAAAATCGCGCGTGAGCAACGCGCGCAGCAAAGGCACGCGAATCATGTCGCGCGGCAAACGCGAAAGGGCCGCGCTGTCGATAATGGCGTCGGGATAATGAATATCGAAAGCGACTTCGTGAGACCGAAACGTCGATCCGCCCCCGAATGGACGCCAGATTGCCTGAATGGCAACCAGCACAACGATTAAAACCGCGGCCGTTAGCGCGGCCTTTTTGCGCGTTAACTTCATCGAATCAATCGCCCTGAACTGGAATATCGGTTTTCTTTTGTACCGCCACGCGTCATTGGCGGAGCGCACGGCCGTTTGCTTGCCGCACGCCGACTCGTTCTCTGCAAGCGGCTATTTTCAGTTGGCAGCGATATTACCTTAGAAATTATTTAAACGCCCCGCGAATGATTCTGGGTGCGCGAAATACTCGCATATTTTTATACGCCGTCATTATGCATATTGCGTAACGCATTATTGATTACCCGGGCTGCAGCGCCGAATTGAGTCGATGCGCACCACGGTAAGACAGGGCTGCGTCTTCGCATGCCGTGCAGCGCCACGGCTTCGTGCTTCCAGGCAATCGTGGCTATGCGCCGGACACCTCGCAGTCTGCAAGTGTCCCGCGATACCGGCGATCATTGAGGATTTCCCGCACCCAAACGCCAGAACCCCGGTGCTCTTTCGGAGCGACCGGGGTTCTGGACGTACTGCATAAGGAGCCTGACGATTACCTACTTTCACACGGGCAATCCGCACTATCATCGGCGTGGAGCTGT
>NZ_JAKLJA010000058.1 GCF_022213065.1 Paraburkholderia tagetis | reverse complement strand
CCCCGACTTCACCAGCTCGACCATCTGGGCCCGGAATTCCGCCGGGTACGGCTCGTGATGCTTGCCCATTTCGGCACCTCCTGCTCAAAAGCATAGGTGTCCGTTTTCGCGGGTCAACTTCAATTCCCAATTGCTACACCAGTGAGGAAGTGCGTGCGATAAGGGCGGATACCGAGCGCTTGTGCGAGATCGAGACGGATTCCATCTTCCGCGAACGCTCGGGTGCGGTGCGCTCGATCTTTCGGGTCCACGAAAAAGACGGCCCCGTTGCGTCGCCGCAGTATCGCGCGCTGTCGCGCACACCACGCCTGCTGCGTCCGGTGATGCAAACGCTCGGCAGCGAAGAGGTGTATATCGCCCATACCAAGGTCAACACCAAGTCGGCGCTCGAAGGCACGGGCTGGCTTTGGCATCAGGACTTTGGTTATTGGGTGCATGATGGATATCCCGAGAATGACATGCTGACGGCGATGGTCATGCTCAGCGACACCCAGGAAATCCACGGCGCGCTGTATATGATCCCCGGCAGCCATAAACTGGGTCTCTTGGACCATTATTACGACGATAGTCAAGCCGCCTACCAGTTGCCGCAACGCGCGGTACAGCGTGCTCAGATCAAGAAGATCCTCGAGACGTCTGGCGCGCCGGTGCCGATCGTCGGCAAGGCGGGCACGCTAGTGCTGTTCCACTGCCTCACCATCCACGGCTCCGGCGTAAACATGTCGGCGGAGAGCCGCTGGCAGGCATACATCAC
The DNA here is from genome assembly GCF_022213065.1 of Paraburkholderia tagetis. Classification (GTDB taxonomy): domain Bacteria; phylum Pseudomonadota; class Gammaproteobacteria; order Burkholderiales; family Burkholderiaceae; genus Paraburkholderia; species Paraburkholderia tagetis. The sequence goes on along the minus strand of NZ_JAKLJA010000058.1, from coordinate 35,514 downwards.
CTATAACCGCGTCGCGAACCGTCCACATCCCGTGGAAAAGCCGCGCGGCGACTTCGTGCGTTCGACCAACTGGGTGCCGCTCCAGATCGAAAGCGACGACGGCATTCTCACCGCCGGACAACGCGGCAAGGAACGAGAAATCTCGTTACAGGGGAAATAACGTGACGACAGCCCATCATTTCATTGGCAATCAATGGGTGGCTCCCTCGAGCGGAGACACGATTGCTGTGATCAACCCGTCCACAGGTCTGGGGTTTGCGCGCATCGCTCGTGGCAATGCGGCCGACATCGACGCCGCCGTCAAAGCAGCACGCAAAGCGTTCGACTCCACCTGGTGGCGTGTCGGTCCAGTCGAGCGCGGCCGCATTCTCGCGCGACTGGGCCAGCTCGTGCTAGACAATCACGAGACGCTGACGCGCATCGAATCGGAGGACACGGGCAAGCCGCTGAAGCAGGCGGCAGCCGACATCACCGTATGCGCCCGCTACATGGAATTCTATGCGGGTGCCTGTGACAAGCTGCATGGAGAGACCATCCCTTTTCTGCCGGGACATACGGTGCTTGCCGTTCGCGAGCCGCATGGTGTGACCGGGCATATCATTCCATGGAATTATCCCGCTGCGATGTTCGGACGCAGCGTCGCGGCTTCGCTGGCAGCCGGCAACACATGCGTGGTGAAGCCGGCCGAAGACGCCTGTCTCTCGTATCTCGAACTGGCCGAGCTTGCGGCAGAAGCCGGACTACCCGCAGGTGTGCTCAACATCGTAACGGGCTACGGCCGTGAAGCGGGCGTCGCGCTCAGCGAACATCCCGGCATCGCGCATATCTCGTTTACGGGCTCTCCCGCAACGGGCACCGCCGTCGCACAGGCAGCGGCCAGGCATCATTGCCCCGTGACGCTCGAACTCGGGGGGAAGTCTCCGCAAATTGTCTTCGACGACGCCGATCTGGATGCCGCATTGCCCGTCATTCGCAATGCGATCGTGCAGAACAGCGGGCAGACGTGTTCCGCCGGTAGTCGTTTGCTGGTGCAGGCTTCCCGTTACGAGGAAGTTATCGAACGACTGGCGCGCAGCTTTGAAGCGGTTACGGCCGGTCCCGCGGATGGCAACTATGATTGCGGGCCGTTGATCAATGCAACCCAGCTCGATCGGGTAAAAACATTCCTCGCCAAGGCCGAGGCTGACAAGATCCACGTTGCCGCCTCTGCGAAGCTTGCGCGGGATGCGGCGCAGGGAGGGTATTTTCAGCCGCCCGTGCTTTTGCGCGACGTACCCCACAGGCACACGCTTGCCCAGGACGAAGTCTTCGGCCCGGTGTTGGTTGCAATGCCATTTTCGGATGAAGCGGAGGCCGTTCATCTCGCGAACGACACGGCATTTGGTCTGGTTGCGGGTATTTGGACGCGGGACGGCGGTCGCCAGATGCGTCTGGCTCACGCGTTTGATGGAGGCCAGGTCTTTGTCAATTGCTACGGCGCAGGTGGAGGCATCGAGTTGCCTTTCGGCGGCGTGAAGCAAAGCGGCTATGGTCGCGAGAAGGGGATGGAGGGCCTGTTGAGCTTTACGACCTTGAAGACGATCACGCTCAACCACGGCTGAGGGCGCAGGTTAGATGCGCAGGTCTGAATGTCGGAACCACGACTTGCGCACCCATCTTTCGCCTTGCAGGAACAATCTGGACCAGCATGCGAATTGACCTTGTAACGCTAAAAATATTTCTGACTGTTATTGAAGAGCGCAATTTCGCGCGGGCCGCGGAGCGTCACTTCATTGCCACGTCCGCCGTCAGTAAGCGGATCAGCGATCTCGAAGACACTCTCGGAGTGCAACTCCTCGAGCGCCGCAACATGGGCGTTCGCCCGACGCCTGCCGGAGTAGAACTTGTCACGCACGCGAAGGACATGATGCTGGTGATGGCGCGCATGCGCGCGCAGATGAGCGAATTCGGCGACGGCTCCAAGGGCGAAGTCCGTGTGTTCGCCAACAGCACCGCGATTGTCGGTTTTCTTGGCCCGACCATCCGTACCTTCCTGGAAGCTTATCCGCAGATCGACGTTCATCTTGAAGAATGGAGCAGCCCGTTCATCGTTCGTGCGTTGCGCGACGGTCTCGCGGATTTGGGCGTGTTCTGGTCTGGTGTTTCGACGGCTGGACTGACAGTGCATTCGTTCAGACGTTCGAACCTCGTCGTCGTGGTTCCCATGCAGCATCCATTGGCGGAGCGAAGTGAAGTCTCCTTCGCCGAGACGCTCGATTACGACCTGATCGCCTTCCACGAAGGCAGCCTGATTTTCCGGATGATGCAGTCGTGCGCCGCGGACCTGCAGCGCAAGTTACGTGTCCGCTTGCAGGTAACGAGCTTCGATGCTATGCGCACCATGGTGCGCGCGGGGATTGGCGTGGCAGTCATGTCTGACGTCACCGTGAAAACGCCGGATGAAAGCTATGGCTACAAGATCGTCCCCTTCAGCGATGAATGGACGAAGCTCGAGAGCCTGATCGGCTACCGTGACTTCGATGCATTGCCGCGTTGCGCACAAAATTTCGTTCGCCATCTGCAATCTGCACACCCCGGTCTGATTCAAGGACGGGCGACGTAACCGAACGGGGGGATACCTACTCACATGAGCCATATTGTTTTTCTGGACAGTGCAACCTTGCCTGTGCCAGTACCTCGTCCCCGGCCATCCGACCGCTGGACGGAGCGCCCCAGTACCCGCGAGCACGAGCTCGTCGATGCGCTGGCAGACGCGGACATCGCGATCACCAACAAGGTTCCGCTTCGGTCTGACACGCTGAGGCAACTTCCGCGGCTCAGGTACATTTGCATTGCGGCCAGCGGTTGTGACAACGTAGATCTAGCGTACTGTCGTGAACACGGTATCCAGGTGTCCAATGTGCCTGCGTATGCCGCATCGAGTGTCGCCGAGCATGTAATCGCCTGCATATTCATGCTGCGACGGAAAATGCTTTCCTACAGTCAGTTGGCCGCGTCGTCCGCGTGGACCGCATCGCCGGTATTTTGTGTTCACGGCGCGCCCATTGCCGACATACGCGGAGCAACACTCGGTCTGATCGGCTCGGGCGCAATCGGCAAGGAGGTTATGCGGATAGCGAATGCACTGGGAATGCGAGTGCTGGCGAGCGAGCGCAAGGGCAGGACTGAAGTGCGGCTAGGCTATACGTCATTTGAAACCGTGATTTCCACCTGCGACGTGATCTCTTTGCATTGCCCTCTATCAGCCGACACGGAAGGTCTGATCGGAGAGCGCGAATTCTCGATGATGCGTCCCACTGCAGTGCTGATCAATACGGCGCGCGGCGCGCTCATCGACGAGCGCGCGCTCGAGGCCGCGCTTTTCAGGCAAACCATTGCCGGTGCGGCGCTTGACGTGTTGCAGGTTGAACCACCGCACGAGCAGCATCGGTTTGTCACGGGTCAGCCGGACAATCTGCTGCTGACACCCCACGTGGCATGGGCAGGTTCATCCGCAGTCGAGGCGCTTGCGCATGGGGTTTCCGCCAACGTGGAGAGTTTTCTGGAGCAACGCACCCTGAATCGGGTTGCCTGAAACGATGTACTGCATTCGTTTGTTCGATCATCCGCGCAAGTCTTCAATCGCGAACGCGGCATTCAGAAATCGATGATTCACAGGCTGCATCGGCTGCGAGAAACTTTCTCGGCGGGCCCAACCAATCGGGCGGACCGCCGGACAGTCGTAAACCAACTGAGAAAGCGTCGGATATGAACCTTCCCCTGGATAACATCACAGTGGTATCGCTCGAACAGGCAATCGCCGCTCCGCTCGCGAGCCGGCATCTTGCCGATTGGGGAGCGCGCGTCATCAAGATCGAACGACCGGGCAGCGGCGATTTCGCCCGAGGATATGACAAGGCGATGCACGGTATGTCGAGCCAGTTCGTTTGGGCAAATCGCTCAAAAGAAAGTTTGGCGTTAGACGTGAAGTCCGAGTTCGGGCAGGAGGTACTGGAAGAATTGTTGCCACGCGCGGACGTGTTCATTCAGAACCTCGCGCCTGGCGCTGCGAAGCGACTCGGCCTCGACGCCAAGTCACTCACTGAGCGCTATCCGCGAATCATCGCTTGCGATATCTCGGGCTACGGTTCGACGGGACCGTATGCAAAAAAGAAAGCCTATGACTTGCTGGTTCAATGCGAGACCGGCTTCCTGTCGATCAACGGCACACCCGATGAAGAGGCAAAGTGCGGGTTGTCTATCGTCGATATCGCGACCGGCATGTACGCGCTGAATGGCATTTTGCTGGCGCTCTATCGTCGCGAGCGAACAGGCAAGGGCACCGCGTTCGAAGTCTCGCTGTTCGACGCGATGGCCGAGTGGATGAGCTACCCCGCGTATTACACCCGCGACAGCGGCAAGCCGATGCAGCGCTCCGGCGCTCGTCATGCCACCATCGCGCCATACGGGCCGTTTATCGCGGGCGACGGTAAGACGGTTTTCTTCGGGATCCAGAACGAACGGGAGTGGCGGAGCTTTTGCGAAAAGGTGCTGGGTGATCCGAAAGTTCGCACCGATCCGCGCTTTGCGTCGAACCCGGATCGCGTGCGCAATCGCGATGCGCTTGAAGCATTGATCAATGAGTACTTCGCTAAATGGACGAGCGCGGAGGTGGGAGAGCTTCTGGAACGGGCGGCCATCGCCAACGGTCGCATGAATACGGTCGAAGATTTCCTTGCGCACCCGCAGCTGCAAGAACGTGGGCGAGTGACGTCCGTCGGGAGTCCGGAGGGGCCGCTCGAGGTGTTTTTGCCGCCGATGATTATTGACGGACTGTCGCCGGCGATGAAAAGCGTGCCCGATGTAGGCGAGCACACGGACGACATCCTTGGGGAGCTGGGACTGCATCCGTCCCGCCTGCGTATCGCCTGACCTGCCCTGAACCGTGCGAGGATCATCGTCCCATGCGTGTAACAAGAACCTTCCTTGCGGTGCCGGCCCATCAGCGTCGGATGGTCGAGTCGGCGGCCCGTAGTTCTGCGGATGCGGTCTTTCTCGACCTCGAAGATGCCGTGCCGCAAGCTCAAAAGGAGGCCGCGCTCCTCGGCGCCATCGCGGCGATTAACGAGCTCGACTGGGGGCGCAAATCCGTTAGCGTGCGCGTCAATGTGCCGGCTAGTGCGACCATCGAAAGGGAGGTGGCCCAGCTGCTCACGTTGGCGCCCCGGCTAGACACGCTGCTCGTTCCGAAGGTTGAAGGTACGACTGACGTGGACCGCGTCGTTGGATTGATCAACCTTCACCGCCAGCGTCGGAAGACGCCGGTCGGGCTGGAAGTGATGATCGAGACGGCTCTCGGGCTTGTGAACTGCGAGCAGATTGCGGGACGTTCGGAATTGATCGAGTCACTGCATTTTGGCGTAGGCGACTTTTCAGCATCGATCGGGGCAAAGGGCGTGGATATAGGACTTTCGCATCCCGGATACCGCCTCGCCTCTCGCTCGGCGCAAGGCGATTACTCGAGCACGGCACTCGACATGTGGGCTTATCCGATGATGCGTATCCTGGTCGCGGCGCGCGCTCACCGCCTCAGGGCAATCGATGGGCCTTGCGGGGCGTTCCGTGATGGCGAGTTGACGTCGTCATTGGCTGTTAAGGCTGCAACAATGGGTTTCGACGGGAAGCAGGTCATTCATCCTTGTCAGGTCGATGCGACGCTCCGCGCTTTTGTTCCGAGCGAGGACGAGCTAAGCGAGGCTCGACGTGTTATGGCAGCGCTGCTCGAAGCGGAGCGCGAGGGACGTGGAGCCGTTCAGGTCGATGGCAAACTGATCGACTATGCGAACATCCGGATGGCGCAACGTGTAATTTCGATGGCAGAAAACGTCGACTCATCTGAAGTAGGAGCGAAACACGGTTCTGTCGCATTAACGCAGGGGAGGTAAAATTCGAGGCTGAGGAAAACGCTTTGGCCGCATGATGAAGAAGACACTGACGCCACGAACTACGCTTGCTCCTGGCATCGCCAAGGTTCTGAAGCGGCTGCACTATCCGCTTGAAGTGATGCTGCTGTGCGTGCGGTGGTACGTGGCCTACTCACTGAGTCTTCGCAATCTTGAGGAAATGCTGGCTGAGCGCGACATTGGCGTCGATCATTCGACGGTACATCGCTGGGTCATCAAGCTGGTGCCGCTGTTTGAACAGACGTTTCGCAAGCACAAGCGTCCGGTCGGCAAGAGCTGGCGGGTTGATGAAACCTATATCAAGGTCAAGGGCTCGTGGAAGTATCTTTACCGCGCAGTGGATAAGACGGGCAAGACCATTGACTTTCTGTTCAGAGCCAAGCGGGACAAGGCCGCTGCGCGGCGCTTCTTCGAAAAGGCAATCGGTCAGAACGGTTCGCCCGAGACGGTGACCATCGACAAAAGCGGCTCCAATCTGGCCGCGCTTAACGCGGTGAATGCCGAGCGCGAGATGCCCATCAAGGTTCGTCAGACCAAGTATTTGAACAACATCGTGGAGCAGGATCATCGGGCCATCAAGCGCCGAACCCGGCCGATGCTCGGGCTCAAGGATTTCAACTGCGCGCGCGTCATTCTGAGTGGCATCGAATTGATGCACATGATCAAGAAAGGACAGCTGCAATGTACGGGCAACACCCCGCTGTCTGCCGCCCAGCAATTTTACTCGTTGGTTTCATAAGCTATCCTTTGTATATCGACTTCGCTTGTCCCACTTGCCTTACTGCGACGGAACCGCAGGGAGTCCTGCGCTTCGTTCGCGAGAATCGCGCTCAAGCGCGGGTCGGCCATGCCTTGAGCGGCATGCAGGATATCGGCGAGAAAAACGTCAGGATTATCGCTGGGATCGCCTGCTCCGTCCGGCACATTGAAGGCGCCTACTTCGGCTACGCTATGAAACGTCGCGCCGCTTTTGCCAAATTGACCTTTGATCACGACGAGCACGTCAGCGCCGCTGGAATCTGCCTCGAGCGCAGCCCGCAGCGCAGCGCCGCCGCTGCCAACGACTAGCACGTCCGTCATGACTTCCCTGTACCTGTCACTCATGCCTGCTTCTCCTGTTTACATCAACACGTGTGGCACTCTGGCCGCATGGACGGCGTCACCCTCGCTTCACGCAACGCCGTCTTTTGCCGCGTCCTCGGCAACGCCGATTACCCCGTCCGCCAGCAACGAGTCGATGATCGGCCGGCTCATTCCCAACCCTGACAGGATGTCGATCGTGTGCGCGCCCAATCGTGGCGGCGGCGTGCGGATAGCCGGCGCGCTGCCGTTGTAGCGCACCGGGTGATTGACGAGCGTCACGGGGCTGCCGGTTGCACCTTCGACTGTCTCGAAGCTCTTCAAGTGGCGCACCTGCGGATCGGCGACCACCTGCTCATAATCGTTGACGCGCGTGTGCCAGACATGATGCCGCTCGAAGAGTGGCAACCAGTGCGCCGTCGTGTTCTGCGCCAGCCGGCGCGCAAGCCGGTCGGAGATTTGCTGCTGCTCGTCGAATGCGCGCTTCGCGGGAATCCGGTCCTTTTCCGGGATCTCGAGGATCTGATAGATGATGTCAAGAGGGCTCAGCGACAATGCGATGAAACCGTCCGCAGTTGCGTATATGCCATACGGCGCGGGAAAGTACCAACCTGATACATGCCCAGCCTGTCGCACGTCGTCATGGCCTTCGCCGTTCAGGAAGCATGTGAGAGACTCCTGTTGCAGATCGAGCGCGGCCGCCAGCAAGCTAACGTCGACCCGGCAGCCCTCGCCCGTACGCTCACGGTTGAGCAGTGCCGTCAGGATACCGTTCGCATACAGCGCAGCGCCGTGATGATCGACGACGGACACGCCCACCGCGCGCGGACCGTCCTGCCGGGTTCCGGTGATTGTCGCGATACCCGACATGGCCTGAATGATCAGGTCCTGCCCTGGCCGGCTCGCATAGGGTCCGTCAGGACCGAATCCCGAGCCTGACGCATAGATGATGTCCGGCTTGACTGCCCTGAGCGCGTCGTAACCCAATCCCAGCTGTTCCATCACACCGGGACGGTAGTTTTCGGCGACGACGTCGACTTGTGGCAGCAAGCTCATGACGATATCGATCGCCCGCGCGTTCTTGAGATTGAGCGCCAAACTGCGTTTGTTGCGATTACCCAGCAGAAGCAGCATCGTCTGCCCATCGATGGCGCGGTTAGCGCCGCCCCATTTGCGCTGAAACGCGCCGTCGACAGGTTCGACCGATATGACTTCGGCCCCGCAATCGGCGAGGTGCTGCACGCCCAAAGGCCCCATCAGAAAATGATTGAAGCTGAGAATGCGGATACCGTTCAGTCCGTTCATGCAATCTCCGTTAGGTCGTGAGTCCGGCTATCTGCCGAGTCGGGCCAAGGCCCTGCCGAACTCCGCTTTCACCCCGAACATTCGATGCGCGTCAAAACTAAAGGCAAGCGTTGCCCATCGCCGTCGAAAGGCGCATGTGCGACGCACCAGTGATCAGCGACCCTTGAAGTGCGGCGGCCGCTTTTCGACGAATGCGCGGTGGCCTTCGGCGCGATCCTCCGTCTTGAACACGTCGAGATTCGCCTGATGCTCCAGCTCCAGGCCTCGTTGAAGGCCGGTCTCGAACGAATCGAGCACCGCGCGCTTGGCCAGTCGGACCGCGAGCGGCGCGCGGGCGGCGATCAGCGACGCGATCTCGATAGCGCGCGCGATGCTGCGTGCCGGCGCGACGACTTCGGTCACCAGTCCGTGGCGCTCGGCCTCTGCAGCCGTCAGCGATTCGCCGGTCAGCACGAGCTTCATCGCCAGTGTCTTGCCGAGCACCCGCGGCAGGCGCTGAGTGGCGCCATCGCCCGGGAGCGCGCCGATCACGATTTCTCGCTGCGAGAAGGTCGCGTCGTCCGCCGCGACGACGATATCGGCCAGCATCACCAGTTCATGGCCACCACCGATGGCGAAGCCGTTGACCGCGGCGATCAGCGGCTTCGGAAACGTTTCGATCGCCTTCCAGCTCGCGAGGCGCACCGGGTCCGCATACGCTGCCACCCCGCGTGCCGCCATGTCGGCGATATCAGCTCCCGCACTGAAAAAACGCTCGCCGCCGGTGAGCACGACAGCCCTGACGTTATCGCTGGCTTCGGCCGCCCCGAGCACGCGCGCCAGTTCCTCCACCAGCGGCACAGACAGCGCATTGCGCTTGTCGTGATGATTCAACGTGATCAACCAGACGAACTCAGCGGGTTGTTCCAGCTTCAGGTACCGCAGGTCCTCGCCTGCGGCCAGCGGGACCGGCGCCGCGCCGCTTCGTTCGATGTGAGCCGTGTTCATGATGAGCCTCTTGGTATTGTGATCGTTTTGCGCGCGAGAACTGTCGCCGCATACGAAGTTCTGGAGATCGGGCCGGGCGCGTGCGGCCGCTGGCCCATCCTTCTCGTGTTATTTGATTGCCAGCAGGTTCGGCAGGAACCGTGGAATATGCGGGAAAACGATGATCAGCAGCAGGTCGACCGCCAGCGCGAAGATGAACGGCAGGATAGCCCGAGTCGCTTTTTCGACGGACACGCCGCCGATCGATGCAGCCGTAAAGAGGCAAAAGCCGATCGGTGGCAAGTTGATGCCGATGGCCGAATTGATCAGTACGATGACGCCGAACACCACCGGGTCGATATGCATCTGCACCACGAGCGGCAGGAATACAGGGATCACCACCGCGATACTCGAGATCGTCTCCAGTACCGTATGGGCTGCCAGAAGGAACAGATTGATCAGGATCAGCAACACGAAAGCGCTGGTCGTCACGGCGAGAAAGCTGTTGGCGACGTGCAGCGGGATTTGCGCCTCGATCAGATAGCGGCCGAGCACGAACGCGAGCCCGAGAAGAAACGATACCCGCGTGGTATTGATAGCAGTGCGCGTGAGTATTTCCCTGAAGTGCGACAGCTTGAGCGACTTGAAGACGAAGGCGCTCACCAGCGTCACATAGACCGCCGCGATGACGCCTGCCTCAACCGGGGTGAAGATGCCGCCGAGAATGCCGCCCAGAATGATCACAGGAGTCAGCAGTGCCAGGATCGCCTGTCTGAACGTGGTCCACAGCCGCGCGGCTGAAAACGGTTCGACGGCCGTATAGTTCTGGCGCACGGCAGTGACGTAGTTCACGAGCATGAAGGAAATCACGACCAGCAGCATCGGCACGATCCCCGCGACGAACATCGTACCGACTGACACGTTGGCGGTGTACGCGTACACCAGCATGCTCATCGACACCGGCGAGAGCAGTCCGAGCGAGCCCGCGGCCGACTGCAGCGCCACTGCGAACGCGCGTGAATAGCCCTGCTTGACCATCCCCGGAATCATGACCGAGCCGATCGCCGCGGTGTCCGCGGTCGCCGAACCGGAGAGGTCGGCGAAGAACATGCTGGCAACGATCGTCACCTGGCCGATGCCGCCGCGCATAAACCCGACAAGCGCCTGCGAAAAGTCGATGATCCGGCGCGAGACGCCGCCCGCATCCATGATGGCGCCAGTCAACATGAAGAACGGGATGGCCAGCAGGCCGACGTTATTCAGGTTCGCAAACAGCTGCTGCGGAATCACCAGCAGTGGGGTTCCATTCAGCGTCAATGCAATCGTCGCGGCAATGCCGATGCAAATGGCCACCGGTACACCCAAGCCGAGCAATCCGGCGCCTAGAGCGAGTGCCCACATGTCGATTTACCTCAGATATGTTCGGAGACGCCCTGCAACAGGGACGGCCTCGTTTGCGCGCCGGGCGCGAGATGGGAAACTGCGATTCGAACGGCGGAATGAAACACTAGCAACGCGCCGCACACGGGAATCGAGAGATAGGGGTAGACCATGGAAACTGGCATAGAGGTCGCGGTTTCCGTGCCCATCAGCTCGAGCATGTCGCCACCGTACATCACGAACACCATGCCGAGCGCGAGGACTACGCAGTCGATAAGGTCCGCCAGTGTCTGCGCGAAGATGGGCGGACACCGGTCGGCCAGTACCCGTACCTCCGGATGAACCCGCAGCCTGGCTCCTGCCGCCGCACCGAGGCACGTGAGCCAAACGAACAGATAAGCCGCGAGCTCGTCGGACCACGACAGCGAGTCCTGCAGGATGAAGCGAAAGACCACCCCGAGGCCCGCGACGCACACCATCGTGAGAAGTAGTCCACCGCACAGGAACAGCGTGATCTTCAGGACCAGGTCGTCGATAAACAGGAGACTACGCGCAAGCTTTTCCATGGCGCTCCCCTCTTCATTTCGAAGCGACAGCGGACTTGTCGGCTGCTTTGATTTCCTGATAAAGCGCCTTGCCATCAGGAATGTCACTGAGCAGGCCGTCGCGCGCCCTGCCGGTTGCTGCGGCCCACGGCGCAGTGTCTATTTCAGTCACTTGGGTTCCGTTCTTCTTCATCGTTGCTAGCGCGTCGTCGTACTCGTGCTTGTATTCTTTGATGTCATAGGCCGCGGCGACGGCGGCAGCCGCCTGAAACGCCTTCTGCTCGTCTAGCGAAAGGCGCGTCCAGGCGCTCTTGCTCATTGCCAGCACCACGGGCAAATAGTTCACATGGGTCAGGTAGTAATGCTTCGCGACGTCGGAAAACTTGTCCTGGATGAACTGCTCCGGTGACGTATCGCCTCCGTCGACCAGGCCTTGGGAAAGAGCCAGAAATAACTGGTTATAAGGCAACGGCGTCGGGTTTGCGCCCAGTGCTTTATAGCCCGCGATATAGCCGCGACTCTGCATCACCCGCACTTTCAGATCCTTCATGTCATCGAGCGAGCTGACCGGCTTCCTGGCCGTGAACAGATTGCGTTCGCCCACGGACAGCCATGTCAGCCCGATCATGTTGACCGCCGGCATCATGTCGAGAAACTTGCGGCCGACCGGTCCTTGCAGAACCCGGTTCGCGTCGTCGATGCTGCTGAAGAGATACGGCATATCGAAGATCTGCCACTGCTTGATCGTGTTTCCGATCGGCGCCTGTGCTGAAATCATGAGCTCCTGGGTGCCAGTGCGCAGCGCTTGCGCCATCTGCACTTCGCCGCCGAGCTGTGACTGCGGGAAGATCTCGATCTTCACCTTGCCGTGGGTTCGCTGAGCGACCTCCTTTGCGAACACTTCGGCAGTCAGCTGATAGTGGTTGTTCGGCGCGAGGGTGTGGCCTAGCTTCATGACGATCGGATCGTCGGCACGGGCACTGCTTGCGACAACGAGGCCTGCTGCGACCAGCGTACCCACCATCATGGCGCGCCATGCGCGGCACGGGCTCAAGAATGCTTTCATTTCGTCTCCTTCCGTACTGGAATGTAGTCTTCGCGCCGCGTCAGGTCGATCCGTCTGCAGGCGCTTCAAGTATTCGTGAGCGCACGCAACGGGCGTTAGGATTGGTCGCCCGATTTCTTGTACTTTTTTACGGCGTCCTCGATAGCAAGCCCTTCACCGACGGGTGGCGGCTTATCCGACTCACACAGGAAAAACCCTTGGCGATATTGATTACGGGCTGACTTGGGGCGATCCGCGGGCCGCTTGCGGATCGGCCGACCAGTGCAATCACTGCGTGCCTGCGGTCAAAAAAGTCCAAGCATTCCCCCAAACCGTCCTAACGGTCAGCAACCCGCGCTGATTAAATTTGAGTCATGGCCGCCAGCCCCAATCAACAAGGAACAGGCCGGCTTCTCAACCCACTCTCACTGTCGGAACCACCATGGCCAAACGCCCGCACATGGATTGTTACGCGCTCGGCGACACTGCCGATTTCGCCAAGACCGTAACCGAATTCGATATCTACGGCTTCGCCGGGATCGTCGGCGATTTCTATGCCGTGCATTTGAACGAGGAGTTCGCCAAAACCACGCGTTTCGAAAAGCGCATCGCGCAAGGATGTCTGTCGGTCGGCTTCTTATCGACTGTGATGGGCTATATGGCGCAAAAGGCGCCGAGCCCTGGTGCGGTTTCCTACCGCTACGACATCACGTTCAACGCGCCGGTATTTATCGGCGACACCGTCACTGCCCGGCTCACGCTGCGCGAGAAGGACGACGATCGCAACGTATGCGTGTTCAGTGCAGAGGTCACGCGCCAGGACGGCACGGTGGTCGCGTCTGGCGATACCTATCTGAAGGTGCTGTAACCCAGCGCACTGCCCTTTAATCTCTCCCGCTTTTCACAGAGTCGAACATGCCGCATTGGTTAAACGAACAACACACCGCGATACGAGACGCCGTACGCCGTTTCGCGGAAAACGAAATTGCTCCTGTCTCGGAAGAGCTTTGGGAAGCCGAAGCCTTTCCTTACGACATCTGGAAGCGTGCCGGCGAGCTCGGCTTCGCCGGCCTGCCCTATCCGGAGAGTTGGGGTGGCGGCGGTGGCGAATGGCTTTCCTATGTGATCGTGCTGGAAGAACTCGCACGGGTGGATTGCGCAATCGCCAACTCGCTGATGGCCAATTCGACGGTCGCGAGCCTGCTCTCCAACTATGGCACCGGTGAGCAAAAGGACCTCTATTTGCGCCCTATCCTCGACGGCCGCAAGGTCGGCGCGATCGGATTATCGGAGCCCAACGCGGGCTCCGACGCGGCTAACATCGCGACGCGTGCGACGCTGGAAGGCGACCGATGGATCATCGATGGATCAAAGACCTTCATTAGCAACTCCGGCACGGAAGTGACCGGACCGGTCGTCATCGCCGCGGTAACGGGCACGCGCCCAGACGGCCGCAAGGAAATTTCCAGCTTCATCGTGCCCAACGGCACCCCCGGTTTCAGCTACGGACGCAAACTGCGCAAGATCGGCTGGCGCGCATCGAGCACCTACGAGTTGTTCTTCGAGCGCTGCGCGATTCCGGCGGCCAACCTGCTCGGCGAACGCGGTGCGGGCTTGCGACAGACGCTCGCCCAGATCAGCACGGGCCGAATCCTGATCGGCGCGCTCGCGCTAGGCATCCTGCAGGGGTCACTGGATCGGTCGATCGCGTACATGAAGGAGCGGCGCGCATTCGGCAAGCCGATCGCCGAGTTCCAGGCGCTGCAGTTCAAGATCGCCGACATGGCGGCCCACGCGCACGCCGCGCGGCTGATGCTCTACGATGCCGCCGCGCAGAAAGATGCGGGCGTTCGCTTCGATCAACAGGCGTCGATGGCCAAGCTCTTCGCCACCGAGCGCGCGATGGAGGCGGCCCATCAGGCGTTGCAAATACATGGCGGCTACGGCGTGATGAGCGAGTACCCCGTGTCGCGCGCATTCGGCGACGCCAAGGTGCTGGAGATCGTCGAGGGGACCTCGGAGATTCAAAGGATGATCATTTCGCGGAACCTGCTTGCCTGAGCGATCAGTCAAACAGATATGAACACGCGCTCAGGAGACGAGTCATGCTGGAAGGCATCAAAGTACTAAGTTTTACTCACTTCTTACAGGGCCCCGCTGCCGTGCAGATGTTGGCCGATGTCGGCGCGGACGTGATCAAGATCGAACCGCCGGGCGGCGCGTTCGAGCGCAACTGGACCGGCTTCGATGCGTATGTCGAAGGTGTGAGCATGTTTTTCCTGCTCGGCAACCGCAATCAGCGCAGCATCTCGCTGGATCTGCGCGACGAGCGCGCGAGAGAGATTGTCTGGCGGCTGATCAAGGAAACCGATGTCCTGATCGAAAACTACCGCCCAGGCGTCCTGCAGCGCATGGGCTTCGGCTTCGACGATGTCCGCGAGATCAATCCGAGGCTCGTGTACTGTTCGTGCACCGGCTACGGGTCATCGGGGCCATATCTCAAGCGGCCAGGGCAGGACCTGCTGCTGCAGGCCATCAGCGGCATGACGATGCTCTCCGGCGACGCCGACTCCCCGCCCACGCCAGTCGGATCCGCGATCGTCGACCAGCACGCGGCAGCGTTGGCAGCCTTCGGCGTCGTCGCGGCCCTGCAGGCGCGTGAACGTACCGGCAAAGGCACGCTGGTCGAAAGCAATCTGCTCAACGCGGCGCTCGATCTTCAGATCGAGCCGTTCACCTACTACCTGAACAAGGGGCCACTCTGGCCGCGCACAAACCCGCCGACCGGCAGCCGGTTCCATCCGGCGCCCTACGGGATATACCGGACTCTGGACGGCTGGATCGCCGTTTCGCTGACGCCCACTGAAAAGCTGGCGGCGGCCTTGTCTCAGCCCACGCTCGCCGGGTTTTCGCACCCAAAGGACAATGTGCGCCGCCGCGACGAATTGAACCGTATCGTGTACGACGCGCTGACCACGCGCACGACGGCCGACTGGATGACGATCTTCGACGAGCACGACATCTGGTACGCGCCCGTCAACGAATACGATCAGGTCGAGGCCGACCCGCAAGTGGCGCACAACCGCATCATCATGGAGGTCGACCATCCGCAGGCCGGGCCGGTTCGCTTGCTCGCGCATCCGGTTCGATACGACGGCGCAGCACCACCGCTCACCCGTCAGCCGCCGCGCCAGGGCGAGCACACCCGCGAGGTGCTTGCCGAACTGGGCTACGAGCCGCACGAAATCGATACGCTGGTCGAAGCCGGCACAGCGCTGACCGAGCGGAGAACCGCATGAACAAGCATCTGAATCAGAGCCGGGAGATGCTGCGCTTTGACGACATCGCGATTGGCCGCTGCCAGATCCTCGTGCATACCATTGCGGAAAGTGACGTGAACGCTTTCGGCCATCTGTCGGGTGACCTGAATCCGTTGCACATGGATCCGCACTTCGCGGCACGCACGCCATTCGGCCAGCGCGTGGCGCACGGCCTGCTGACCGCGGCATTGGTGTCGACGACGCATACCGGGTTGACCGGTCCCGGCTTCGTCTACGTCGGGCAGGAGTTGCGCTTTCTCGGACCGGTCTTCATCGACGATACGATCAAAATCCATGTCACCGTAGTCGAGAAGAAACCGGCCAAGCGCATCCTCGTGATGGACACGATGGTTCGCAATCAGGACGGCAAGCCGGTGCTGACCGGACTGTCGGCGCTGAAGGAATTGCGTCTCCAATGAACTGACATAATGAGCTGACAATCAGCACGCGCGGCCGAAACTGTGCGGGTTTTCGACAACAGCCGTCACGCCGCTTTGCTATTTAAAATTGAACTATTTTCGGTGTCGACCCGACGAAGGAGAGACAGCGGGCTTGACTTAGCCGGGGGGCAACTGGCTAAGCGAGCCTGAGAAATGCGCTGGATGCAGGAGACAAATCAGATGCCTAGCGGTTGTGGTTGTGAGTTGCCGGTCTTCAAGATCGCTCACTACGAGTATGGGTCGCGAATCAAGTCAATTGATTTTCATCTCGCGCCTCTCGAAGATATGAAATCGACGTTGCCGTATCCTCATCGGCACGAGTTCTATCACATCGTCTGGGTCGAGTCGGGTAGCGGTCACCACATCATCGACTCGATTCGCTACGAGGTACGGCCCAATACGCTGTTTTTCATGGCCCCTGGCCAGATCCACGATTTCGCGTTGTCCGAAGACACCGTCGGGCACGCGATCAGTTTCTCGTCCGAGTTTTTCGCGTTCAAGGTGCAGAACCGCCATTCGCAGACTGAGATTCCCGTCTACGATTTCGAGCGAATTTCGAACACGGTTTATATGAGCGACGCACAGGCTCAGGACCTTCGTCGCGTGCTGGATGGAATCAACGCGGAATATCAGGGTGAAGAGGCCGGCTACGAGGAGGTGATCTGGTCGTATCTGCGGGTTCTGCTCATCAAGTCCGCGCGCCTGGGCGGCGACGCCGTCACCGAGGTCAATTCGTCGCGTAGCGTGCTGTTGTCGCGACGCTTCAAGAGCCTGCTGGAAAAACATTTCGCCACGATCCACGACGTCGCCCGCTACGCATGCCTGCTGAACGTCACGGAACGCGCATTGAACGATGCAACCCGCCAGGCGCTCGGCAGCACCGCGGCCAAGCTGATTCGTGAACGCGTGATGCTGGAAGCGAAGCGTCTGTTGCTGCATTCCGAGGTCAATGTGGCTGAGATCGCAACACAGCTTGCCTTCGACGACCCGGCCTACTTCAGCCGATGTTTTCGCAAGCATACGGGCCGCTCGCCCATCGACTTCCGCCGCAGCCTGGAAAAACTGAGCATCTGAAGCTGTGGCACGACAGACGTCCGGTGCAAGCAGAAAAGTCCAACATAAGCCACACTTCGTCCTAACTGCCGGAACCGCCGCACTCCTAGAATCTGCGTGTCCCCGTCACTCGGGAAACGTGAAAGTAATCAGGAGACAAAGGCGTGAATGCTTCGTACCAAGATCAAGGGCTGTCCTCTGAACGGTCCGCCCTTTTCACCGGTATCCTCGACCGCATGGCGGCCAAAGTTGCAGAGGACGAGCCGACGCTCGGCGTCGAATTCCCTCAGATCACGGCGACGGATGGAAAGTGGGTGCTGCTCCCCGCGTCGCTGTCCGCAGGCTACAGCGGTTCAGCCTGGAGCCACGGCAACTGGTTTTGCGGCTTCTGGGTCGGACTTCTGCTGACGTCGTATTTGCACACCGGCGAGGACAAATACCTGTTGTGGGCCCGCGAGCGCATGCGCCTCGTCGCGCAGCGCGCGCAGGACCCTAACACGCACGACATTGGCTTCATCTTCGACAGCAGCGCCGTCCCCGGTTATGAAATCACCCGCGACCCGTGGTACGCGCAAATTGCACTGGAAGCCGCGGACAAATTGCGCGCCCGTCTCGTCACCACGCACAGTGGCGCCTATCTCGCCTCCTGGGGCCCGCTCGACGATCCGCGCGGACGCAGCGCTTCAGCCATCGACACGATGGCTAATCTATCGTTGCTTTACTGGGCGGCGAACTATTCCGGGGACGGCAGTTATCGCCTCGCCGCCGAAGCGCATTCCGTCATGACCGCGAAGGCGTTTATCCGCCCGGACGATTCGACTTATCACGCGGTCGAATACGACGTAACCACCGGTGTGCGCCGGCGCGGCTACACGTTTCAGGGCGCATTCGATGAATCGGCGTGGAGCCGGGGCCAGGCGTGGGCCGTCTATGGCTACGTGAACACGGCGCGTGAAACCGGCAAGCGCGTCTGGCTGGATCTTGCAGGGCGCCTGGCGGCGTACTATCTGCGCCGGCTCGATGGACGTCTGGTGCCACCGTGGGATTTCGACGCCACTGGCGCGGACGCGGAAATCAAGGACACGGCCGCAGCAGCGGTGATGGCTTCAGCGCTGATCGAGATGGGCCGTCTGCATCCCGATCCTGCCGGAGCGGTTCACTGGCGAGAACACGGACTTGCGATGCTCGAAGCTCTATGTCGTGACGAGTTTGCCTACGAACCTGCGCAGCGCGGACTCCTGAGAAATTCCTGCTATTCGAAGCCGCACAATGAAGGCGTCGACGGCGCGACGATGTTCGGCGATTTCTTCTTCGCCGAAGCGCTGAGTCGCGTGATGTTGCCAAGCAAGCTTCGGCCCGGCACGCAACGCGTATCGCTCGCCTGAAGCGCCCCTCCCTCGCGGTTCCGAACCCTCGCTAGCCAGTCCGACCATGATATCGAACGATCTTCCGCATTTCGTACCTGCTGACCTACCCGATGCCTTGCTGGTCGGACGCATCTGGCGAAACGCGCCGATAGACGGGCCGTCGGTCGTCGTTGTTCGTGCCGGTCAGGTCTACGACATCACGGCCTCGGCGCCGACAACCTCCGATCTGTTCGAGCGGGTGGACCTATTGGAGTTTGTGCGTCACGTCGAGGGCGAGGCGCTCGGTCCCGTCGAGAACATCGGCCAGGCATTGCTCGCGCCATGCGATCTTCAGGCTATCAAGGCATGTGGCGTGACCTTTGCGGTGAGCTTGCTCGAACGGGTCATCGAAGAACAGGCTGCCGGCGACGCGACGCAAGCCGACACGGTGCGCGCGACGATCGCGCAACTGATTGGCACTGATCTCTCCAGAATTCGCCCCGGCACGCCAGTTGCCGACAGTCTGAAGCGGGAACTGGAACGGCGCGGCGCATGGTCGCAATATATGGAGGTCGGCATTGGACCTGACGCAGAGGTGTTCACCAAGTCTCAACCGATGTCGGCAGTCGGCTATGGCGCGGACGTCGGGCTTCACCCGGCCTCCCACTGGAACAATCCCGAACCGGAAATCGTTCTGGCGGTAAACAGCCGCGGAACGATCGTCGGCGCAACCCTTGGCAACGACGTCAATCTGCGCGACATCGAGGGCCGCAGTGCGTTGCTGCTCGGCAAAGCGAAAGACAACAACGGCTCATGCGCGATCGGTCCTTTTATCCGCTTGTTCGATGATCGCTTCACGATGGACTCGGTGCGGGCGGCCAGCGTGTCGCTCAGGATAGAAGGCGCGGACGACGGATTCATTCTCGAAGGCGTGAGCCACATGCGCGAGATCAGCCGTGACCCAGAGGAACTCGTCGCCCAGACTGCCGGCCCACATCACCAGTATCCCGACGGCTTCATGTTGTTTCTCGGCACGATGTTCTCTCCGATTGAAGATCGGCAAGCTCCGGGCAGCGGCTTCACGCATCACCTCGGGGACAAGGTGACGATTGCAACGCCGGAGCTCGGTGCACTTGTCAACACCGTGCAGTCGTCAACCGAAATCGCGCCTTGGCGATTCGGCGTGCGCGCTCTATACGAGGCCCTTGAAAAACGGCTTGCGCTTGCCCGCGCCATGGGACAGGTAAGCGATGCGTAAATCAGCGCTGAGCGAGCACTACGCCTTCCGCCCGCCTGCTCGATCAATGTAGCATTCTGTTGAGTCGCCGAATCCATCTGCGCTACCGCGTGAGCGACCTGATGGATACCCGCTCTTTGCTCGAACGAAGCGGCCGATATCTCATCCACAATATCGGCCACGCGCTTCACACTGGTGAGGATCGCCTGCATGCGGCCGCCCGCCTCGTTCACCAGCGTGCCTCCGCCTGCACTTTTCCGCTCGACGTCCCGATCAGATCCTTGATCTCCTTGGCCGCTGCCGACGAACACTGCGCAAGAGTGCGCATTTCGGAGGCCACCACCGCGAATCCGCGCCCCTGCTCACCCGCACGCGCGGCATTGACAGCCGCATTGAGGGCAAGGATATTGGACTGAAACGCGATTCCTTCGACGATTGCGAAAATGTCGCCGATGCGTGCAGAACTCTGATTGATCTCGGCCATCGTCGCTATCACCCCCTCGACCGCACTACTGCCTTGGTGGGCCGCTTCCGTGGCACTCGTCGCGAGCGTCAACGCCTGGCTCGAGTTCTCGGCATTCTGCCTTACCATACCAGTCAGCTCTTCCATGCTTGCCGCCGTTATCAGCCGCACGGACAGCAAAAGTATCGCGGCGCCAAGGCGCGTACACTCTCCGACCACGCATGACAGTCTCTTCAGCCCTGCGCCGCAGGCGCAGACTGCGCACGCCACCGGACAGGCCATGCCGCCGTCCCTAAGCGCCGCTCCTATATCCGATCCGCGATCAAACGGGCCGACGAGGCTTCCATTCAACCCGCGTTAGCGACTCTACGGTCCCCTGGCCTTTCCGCTCCAGCGCCGAAAATGACCCAGTCATAGACGGCATAGCAGCCGGATCGATTTGCGCTCAGCGCGACAAGGGATGCGGCGAGTGTGCGGACGCACGCGCGCCCAGCGCTGCGGCCGCCTCGTCTTCCGGCTCTGCGGACAGATCCCGCTTGAAAGTCTCAGCGAGGAAAAACGCGCACACCAGGCTCAGCAACCCTGTCGCCGCGATATAGATCGAAATGGGCAGCGTCTGGCCATACGTCGCGAACAGATAGGTGGCGATTAATGGCGTCGGTCCTGACGTGATGATGCCGGCGATCTGATACGGCAGCGAAGCGCCCGTATAGCGCACCCGCGTCCCGAACAGTTCCGCAAACCACGTCGATTGCACGCCGTATACCGACGCCTGGCTCAACGCGATACCGCAGACGTACGCCACGAAAATCAAGGTCGGATTGCGTGTCTCGAGCAACGGAAAGAACGCGAATCCATAGATCGCCACGAACACCGCGCCGAGCATGAAGACGGTCCGGCGTCCAATAACATCCGACAGTTTGCCGAACAGTGGCAGCGTGATCAGCGCAAACGCGCAGCCCACAATGATGGCGTTCAGCAGTAGTCCACGCGACAAGCCGAGCCGCGTCGTTCCGTATACCAGCACGAACACGTTGATCACGTTGAAGGTGATGTCGACCGCGAAGCGCGTGCCGATCGTGAGCACGAGGTCTTTCGGATGCCGGCGCAGCAATTCGATCAGCGGCGCCTTCACGACCTGCCTGCTCGCCTTGACCTGTTCAAATACCGGCGACTCCATGACGCGCAGGCGGATGAACAGGCCGATCGCGATCAGCGCGACGCTCAGCAGGAACGGCAGGCGCCATCCCCATGAATAGAACGCGTCTGACGGCAGACTCGAGACGGCCTTGAACACCGCGGTCGAGAGCATCAGTCCGAGCGGCACGCCCAATTGGGGGAATGCGCCGAAGAAACCACGTTTCCTGGCCGGCGCCGTTTCGACCACCATCAGCACCGCGCCGCCCCATTCGCCGCCGACGCCGAGCCCTTGCAGGAAGCGCATCGCGACCAGCAGGATCGGCGCCCAGACGCCGATCGAGGCGTAAGTCGGCAGCAGGCCGATCACGAAGGTGCCGACGCCCATGATCGTCAGCGTCGCGACGAGCGTCGCCTTACGTCCGATGCGATCGCCAAAGTGCCCGAAAAACACGGCGCCGAAGGGCCGTGCGAGATAGCCAACCGCAAAACTTCCGAACGCAGCGATGGTGCCGACCACCGGATCGAACGAGGGGAAAAACAGCTTGGCGAAGACCAGCGCCGAAGCGGTGGCATAAAGAAAAAAGTCGTACCACTCGATGGCGGTCCCGACCACCGAGGCGACCAGCACACGGTTGACGGCCGACCGGTCGATAACCGGCGCGTTGCCGGATGAAATGGGCGATGTATTCATGTCTCCTCCCTTCTCTGGGAATCTATGTTTTGAACTGCTGCGTCTCGGCGGCGCGGGTTCGCCCGCACGTTACGATAAGGTCACTGTGCTCACCAGTGCAGTTCCATCGGGAACTGGTCGAGCGTTTCGACGCCGCCCGAGGTCAACCGCACGATACGTTCCGTGCGCAAACCGCCGACGTTCGGCACCGTGATCGTCGCCTTCAGGGTAAAGACCATGTTTTCCTGCAGCACGGTCTTGTTGCCCGGCCCGATCCACGGCGCTTCTTCTTCCGGGTCCATGCCGGTGCCGTGACCGGTGCCGTGGCCGCGCGCTTCGCTTGAGTATTGCTCGTAGTTCGATTTCACCAGCGCCTGCTGGATCACCGCGTTCAGTTCCATGGCCGCCATGCCGGGACGCGCGGCGGCCAGCCCTGCTTCAACTGCGCGCGCCGCTGCGGCGACGATCGCCATCTTTTCGGGATTCGCCGGACCGTAGGTGAAACCGCGTCCGCCATCGGCCACGTACCCACGATAACGCGCACCGATGTCAGTCATGGTGAGGTCGCCCGGTTGCAGGATGCGGTCGGTGGGGCGCGCCAGGTTATAGGCCGAGCGCGGACCGGATTGCACCATCGAATCGAACGCGGTCCGGTCCGCTCCTCCCGCGAGCATCGCGCGGTCAGCAATTAAAGCGAGTTCACGCTCGGTGTAGGGACGGCGCTCGGCGAGGGCGTCGCGAATCGCAGCCATCGCCGAATCGGTCAAGGCGGCGGCTTTGCGCATCAGCGCGACCTCGGCCTCGCTCTTGATCGCCTTGATTTCGGCCAGCACCGTTGTCGGTTCGAGCTTCAGCTCGCCGAGACCGGCGTTCAGGCGCTGCAGCAGGTCCGCGGGGATATAGGCGGCGCCGGCGAGGCCGACCGTGCCGCTGCGGTGCCGCGCCGAAAATACCTGCACCTGTTGCGTGACTTCACGCAGGCTGCGCACCTCGAAGGCGGTCACGCTCGTTGCGTAATCGAAGCATTGATCCGACACGAACAGCACGGGGTCGCCGTCCACCGGCAGCAGCAGGATCGCGTTGGCAATGTCCGATACGCCGTCGAGCGGGCGGAACTCGGTGAAGTAGCCGATATTCGCGCCGCGCCAGCAATCGCCGAAGGCGAGCAGGCCTACCAGGCCCGCTTTATCGAGCGCGCTGCGGACCTTGGCGACGCGGCCGAGGAACTCGTCGGTAGTGATGCCTTCCGGCGGGAAGGCTGCGGTACGGATGTTCATTGCTTCTTCGTCTCCTATGCAGCTGCATGCGCGGATGCTGGATGCAGCCAGTCTCGATGCCCGTGATGGGAAACCACCCGCCTTGGAATGCAGGGCGTCTGCTGCATAGTAGGATCGATCGATATGCTTTTATAATGAAAAATAACGCAAAACCTATATCGATACGGAATACATGGAGACGACATCGTGACCTCGACAGTTCATCCTGACAACGGCGCGGGGGCCATCGCGACGGGCCGCTTCGACCCCACGCGTCTAAAGACGCGCCAATTAGCCCTGATCGTTCAGCTCGACACCCATCGCTCGGTATTGCGCGCGGCGGACGCCGCGCACATGACCCAACCCGGGGCAACCAAGTTGCTGCGGGAACTGGAAGAGACGATGGGTGTGCCATTGTTCGAACGGCATCCGCGCGGTGTCGAGCCCACCTGGTACGGCGAGGTGCTGATCCGCCATGCGCGCAGCGTCTTGGCCGAGTTGCGGCACGCGTACGACGAAGTATCCGCGCTCAAAGCCGGCCTGACCGGGCAGGCGATGATCGGCACCGAGGTCACGGCGGCCACCAACCTTGTGCCGAAGGCCGTGGCGCTACTCAAGAAGCGCTTTCCGCAGATTCGCATCAACATCGAAATGGAGTTCAGCGAGGTGCTCGTGCAGCGTCTGCAGGAAGGCAAGCTGGATATGATCGTCGCGCGAATCCGCAATCCAGACGATCTGGCGGAGCTGCACTACGCCCCGCTTGCAGAAGCACAGCACGGGCTATTCGCACGCGTTGGCCATCCGCTCGTCAAGCGCAAGACTCTCAGCTGGAACGAACTGGCGCCGCAAACGTGGATCCTGCCGCCGAAAGGCAACGTGATGCGCAATCAGTTCACGCAACTTTTTCTCGAACGGCAGCTCGCGTTGCCGACGGATGTGGTCGAGAGCTCATCGCTGCCTGTCATCACGAGTCTGCTGCAAATGAGCGATATGATCGCGCCGCTCGCGCGCGACCCGGTGCAGCCGTATTGCATTGCCGGCGCGCTGGAACCGCTGCCGTTCGAACTCGATCTGAAGCTCGGACCGGCGGGCATCGTCACACGGCGCGGCGACAGGCTCTCACCGGGTGCGCGGGCGATGCTGCAAGCGCTGCGCGAGGCCGCCGGATTCGATACCCAAGGCCCCGACGCCGACAGCGACTGACTTACCGCGACGGGACTCAGCGCAGGCCGTCCACCGCGACGCTTCCGCCGGGCTGTAGTAACCATTCATGCGCCGGTTCGTTGTGTACGTGCCAGGTGCGACGCGGACCGGCCATTACATTCAGGTAGTAGAGGTCGTAGCCGTGCGCGGCGGCAACCGGGTGATAGCCGCGCGGCACCAGCACGACATGCTTGTCGTACGCCGCAAGCGTTTCGTCGATACTGCGGTCGTCGGTATAGACGCGCTGAAACGCGAAGCCCTGCGGCGGCGAGACGCGGTGGTAATAGGTTTCCTCGAGATAGGTCTGCTGCTCGCCATCGTCGGTATCGTGCCGATGCGGCGGGTAGCTCGACCAGTTGCCCGCGGGCGTCACCGATTCCACCACCAGCAAGCTCTCCGCCGGCTCGGTTTCCGGCAGGATGTGGCGCACGTGACGCAGATTGGCGCCCGCGCCGCGTGTTTCCTGCTTGACCTCCTCAGGTGCAATGAAGCGCGGCGGCAGACCGCCCTTCGCGGGCGCGGAGCAGATTCCGAGTTCGACGTCGTCCGTCGCCACGATCGTGTAGCGTGTATGCGGCGGCACATACATGGACCACGGCGCGCCATCGAACGGCGTCATCCGTGCGCCGATCGCGCGGCTCGCGAGCCCTTCGCAACCGACCATCGCGTGACCCTTGACGAGTACGATCACGACTTCGCGATTGCCTGTATCCTGCGTGACCGTGGCGCCGGCCTTCAGGTCGAAAACATCGAAGCCGACGTATTTCCAGCCGGCGCTCGCCGGCGTGATATGGATGATATGGCCGTCTTCGCCATTTTTTGACGGTTTGACGAGCAGTTCGCTCATGCCTTCCTCCAGTTACTTAGTGCCGCTACCCGGCAGAACGCGGCGTTCGCGGCGGTTACGCGCATAGCCTGAGGCGGTACAAGCCGTCCATCGCTTTGACGATGCCTTGTGCACGAATCGCCGCCAGATGGCGTGCGACTTGCGCGACGAAGCGCGGGTGCGCGCGCAGATCGCATCCGAAAATTGACTCGATTTCGAACAATGTTCGGACCGCATCAACGGCATCCGAGTGCAAGGTCGCGCGGACCACTTCGGTCAGTCTGGCGGCAAGGGGATCCGCGATCGCGTAGGTGCGCCCCGTCTCATCGTGACCGCTGAGGTACGCGATCCAGCCGGCCAGCGCAAAGGCAAGACGTTCGGTCGGCGCGCCGCGTTTCAAGTTGGCGCGCACGCTTTCCAGCCAGCGCTGGGGCAGTTTCTGCGAGCCGTCGGTCGCGATCTGTTGCAAGCGGTGATCGAGCGCGGTGTTGCGAAAACGCGTGAACAGCTCAGCGCGATAGCTGGCCAAAGCGGGAAGCGACAGCGTCGGCTCCACCTCGTCGCGCAACATGCATTCGACAAAGTTCAGCACGGCCGGCGCACTGATCGCCTGATCGACAGTGTCGTAGCCGATCAGCGACCCGAGGTACGCGAGCGCCGAATGCGCGCCGTTCAACATCCGCAATTTGGCCTGCTCATAGGGACGCGCGTCACCGACGAGCGTCGCACCTGCGCGCTCCCACGCCGGCCGCGGTCCCGCGAAGCGGTCCTCGATCACCCATTGCGAAAACGGCTCGGTCATCACCGGCCAGGCATCGTCGGCGCCGAGTTGCTTCGCTACGCGCGCGCGATCGGCCTCGGTGGTGAGCGGCACGATCCGATCCACCATGGTGTTGGGAAATGCGCCCTCCCGCTCGATCCAGTCGGCCAGCACAGGATCCGTTTGGCGCGCGAACGCCAGCGTCAACGCGCGCATCGTATCGCCGTTGGACGGCAGGTTGTCGCACGACAGCACGGTAAACGGGCCCAGACCGGCCGCGCGGCGCAGCGCGAGCGCGCGCACGACGAAGCCGATCGCGCTACGCGGCGCGGCGGCCTCGCGCAGATCATGGGCAATGTCGGGATGATCGAATTGCAACGCGCCGCTGGCCGGACTGCGGCAATAGCCTTTCTCGGTGATCGTCAGGCTGACGATATGGCAGCACGGATCGGTCATCGCATGGAGCACGCCGGCGGGCGATTGCGGCGCGACCAGCGAAGCGATCAGCGCGCCGATGACCTGGAAGGACTCCGCGGTGCCGTCGCGCACATCCACTGCATACAGATGATCTTGCGGAGTGAGCGCCTCCGACGTGTCCGCGCGCCGCAACGACACGCCGACGATACCCCAGCGGTGATCGCCAGCGCGCAACGTGTGCTCGGTGTAGACGGCCTGGTGCGCACGATGAAACGCGCCGAGGCCCAGATGGACAATGCCCGGTGCAAGGCTCGTACGATCGTAGGCAGGAACGACTACTTCGCTAGTCGCGCGCGCCGCGAGCGAAGCCAGGGCGGCATTACTCAGCCGCATGATGGGCCGGATGTTTGGCGAGACCTTCCCAGATGCCGTTCAGGTAGACCGCACCCAGCGCGCGGTCGAACAGCCCATAGCCCGCGCGGCCCGTCTCGCCCCAGATCATTCGCCCATGGTCCGGCCTTGCATAGCCTTCAAAGCCGGTTTCGAAATAGGCCTTGACGATTTCCGCCATGTCGAGCGAGCCGTCGGCCGAGCGATGCGAGGTCTCATGAAAGTCGCCCGCCGCATTGGTTTGCACATTACGCAGGTGTGCAAAATGAATCCGGCCACGCGCGCCAAACTCGCGCACCAGAGCCGGAATATCGTTCTGCAGGTCCGCGCCCAGCGACCCCGAACACAGCGTCAGGCCGTTGGCGGGATCGTCGACGATAGCCAGCACGCGCTGCAGGTCCGCACGATTCTTCACGATGCGCGGCAGCCCGAAAATCGGCCGCGGCGGATCGTCGGGGTGGATCGCCATCTTGATCCCGGCTTCTTTGGCCACCGGAATCGTCGCGCGCAGGAAGTAGTCGAGATTGGCCCAGAGACCGGCTTCGTCAAGCGCTTCGTAGTCGCGCAACAGGGCTTTCAATTGCTCGGCCCGATAGCTCGCGTCCCAGCCGGGCACCTGGATACCATGGCTGACGTCGAGTTCGCGGATCGCTTGCGTGTCGAACGCGAGCGTCGTCGATCCATCAGGCAGGGGCATTTCCAGCGAGGTACGGGTCCAGTCGAAAACCGGCATGAAGTTGTAGCAGACCACCTTCACACCGCAGGCGCCGAGGTTAAGCAGCGTCTGGCCGTAGTTGGCGATGAGCGTGTCGCGCGTCGGTTTGCCGAGCTTGATGTCCTCGTGCACCGGCACGCTTTCGATCACTTCCAGCGTCAGGCCGTGAGCCTCTATCTTCTCCTTCAGCGACAGGATCCTGTCGATCGGCCACACGTCGCCCACAGGCACGTCATAGATCGCCGAGACGACCCCGACCATGCCAGGGATCTGACGGATGTAAGCGAGCGGCACGGGGTCGGTGTCGCCATACCAGCGAAAGGTCATTTTCACGTTCGAGTCTCCTCCTCACACACTCGCCACGCCCTCAATGACGCTGCGTATGAGTGAATGGTTGGTTCGGCCTTTCCGCGTTGGTCCAGCGCGGCGACGCGGCGGATCGACGCCGAGCGCCTGTCGGGTCCACGCGGGGGCGCAGCCAAGCCTCTGCATACTAACGACGATCGCCATCCCTTTATAATGAAGAATAATGCTCTATGTATATGATTATGGAATACCTGAACTTCCGGCGTCTGCCGAAGGAAAGATGTTCCGTTTTGCGAAGTAAAGTTGGAACTTCGCTGAATTCAGATGAATTTGCGCGATTCCGAAGAATTGTTTTCGTTAAAAATCAACCGGTTGCGAGATTCGGGAAGTAAAGATGAAGCTTTTCCGGGTCCGGATTGATGGCCATGTAGCCGCCATCGCTAGCGGCTGGGTACACCAAACGCCTGATCGAACTGTCTTGCCCGTTTGACCTCGTCGCCGTGCAGGTAGATCGACGTCGTTGAGATCGACGCGTGCCTCAGATTGTCGCGCACCATGATCAGTTCGGTTCCGCGCGCGAGCGCGAGTGAAGCGTGCGTGTGGCGCAGCCAATGGGGGCTCGCGCGGCGCAGCTTGTCCGCCATCGCAGGCCGCTCATCCCTGATCGTGTCGGCGACCAGTGCGAAGAAGCGTCGCAGCACGCGTCCGAGTCGCGTGGTTTCGATCCCGGTGCCATCTTCCGCGAGGCTGGCCACGATCACCGTTGCCGGATCCCACCGTTCGCGCGTGACCGGCAACTGGCGTTGCACCAGATACTGATCGAGTGCCATACGCGCCAGCGTCGGGAGCGCGACCTTGCCCGTCTTGCCACCCTTGCCGACGAGGTACAGCCAGTGATCACCCTGTTCGTCGATGCGGATGTCGCCGAGTGTGGCGCCTGTCAGTTCACTGGCCCGCAGGCCGGTCGCGTATCCAAAATCGAGCAGGAACCGAAGGCGCTGGGCGGCCGCCTCGCTCCAGCCGTAGGACCATTCGAGGCCATCGGCGATCGTGCGGAGCAGCAGCCATTCGCCTTCGGTAAAACCGCGGGTGACATCGAGGCCCGCCTTCGCGCTTCCTCGCACCTTGACGCCGGCGAACGGGTTCGCTAGGACGTAGCGCTGCTCGACCAGCCAGCGGAACAGGGCCGCAAGTACGGTGAGTGCGTACGCGGCAGAGCGCGTCGATAGTGGTCCGCTGAACGGTCGCCATTCCACGCTTTCTCGCGACCGCGACGGCCCGATCCAGCGTTCGCGAGGCGTCGGCCGTCGCAGGAACGCGCGGTAGGCTATCGCGTCGTCAGTGGTCAGCGACGACAACGCGCAGCCCCGCTCGACGATTGCCCACAGGATCAGGCGTTCCGCCTCCTTCCGGTAGGCCCGCTGGGTGGCGGCGGACTCGTGCAGGGACAACCACGATTGCACTGCCTCGTAGTCGTTCGATGCCTTGAGCAAACAGACGTGCCGTGGCGCGCGAAACAGTCCTTGCGAGCCGTCGACCTCGTGCGGCAGACGCAGCTGTTCCCATGGCACGACCGGTCCGGAAGGTGCTGCCGCAACCAGCGCACGGGCACGTTCAGTCAGAGCCGGATGGGCCGCAAAAAATGCTTCGACATGGCGTGCCCCTGCCGTGCCGAGTCCGGCGATCGCTGTCCACCAGCGCCGCCGGCGCGGAATCCGCACGGTCAGGTCTGCGAGCGTCCGGATCCCGTGCGTCTGCAAAGCGGCAACCACCCGCGGTGGCAACCACTGGTCGACGTCGTCGGCGAGGGACGGCTCCGGTGTGGGCAGGTTGCGCAGGGTCTCGATCGAGTGTGCAACGATATCAGCCGACGCTGCCGATCGCCCGTCGAATGTTTGTGCCAGGTCGGGACGGTGCCGACTCGTCGCGAATGCGATCAGTGCGCGCCGGATGCGTCCGAGCACGCCGCGAGCAGACATTCCCGGCGCCTTGCGCTCGCCCAGATATCGTGCGACAGCCGTAAGGGCGTCGAGTCCGGCATACCACGCGCGCAGTGCAGCGAGTTCGGCGTCGTCGGGGAAACCGGCGGATTCGGTCTTGCGTGTTTTCATGACCGCCAGTTTAGTCCACATTTGATGATGGACCGATAAGAAAAGTTATCAGTCCATCGCCATTCGAATATCACTGCGCTGCCCCGGTCGTCTGTTCCCGCTAGCCCGCAGTGGAGGGAGGTTCGCGCGCTCAAGGGGGGAAACAGGAAAGCGTCTATGCGCTGCAGTACATAGACGCTTCCCTTGGCAATCCTGCGGATGCGCGGCGATAGAACGCTGCTCCAGCAGCATTTCAGTCTGAAGCGGGTTCGCCGATGCGACCGATGGCTCGCGAAAACCGACCGCTACGACATGAAGCGAAGTTCCCGAGCCGGATATTTGTCAGTACGGCATCTGTGCTAGTTGCGCTGGAGCGAGCGACGCACTCGCGAATTCATGTCGCGGCCGACTGGCAGCCCAATAGCCGAAAGAAAGTATCGCGCCTGCGGGAAACCGCTTTCGGGGTAGCGCTCGAAAATTCGGTTGAACTCCTCGACGAGCGGACGGGCACGCACCGGCACGGGCGCGTCAGGCCCCAGCATCAAGGCGGTCTGTCCGAACTTGACTGGTCCAGCCTTGATCAAGGCACGCAGCCCGGAATTCGCGCTGCCGCGCCCGAACAGCTCCATGCCGTATGCGCGGATCATGGCGCGCACGATCGCTTCCGCAGCGGGCGTAAGCGGCGGCATGGCCTCGACCAGGCGCACGTGCGGTGAGCGCACATCCGGCGTGGTGAAACGTCCGATATCGTCGATGTCGGCCTGCAGACGCTGCACCGGGAGGTCAGCGCTAAAGAGCAGGAGCCGGATGCGTGCATAAAGCGCGTCGTCGTCGTCGGGATCGATGACTGCAATATCTGTCATTCTCTTTTCCTCGAGGTGGCTTGTGCCCAAACAGTTCCGGAAGCACGGCGAACCGGACTCGGATCGACCGTCGAATCCGCCGTTGTTCACCCTGCGTCCGGACGGCAGTTGCTGATTGGAGGCTAGGTCCGTCGGACATACCGGTCCGAAACAACCGAGCGCTGCTGGATCCATGCGACGGCAAGCTCCAGCGCTTCATCGCGTGCCTCCTGGACGTTGGCAAAATCTCCATCGACACCGAGCGTGCGTATTTCGCCCGCCCGGTCGGTGACGACGGCCGCAGCTGTGTAACGGCCACTCCCGGTGGCGGTGACCACCGGC
Source organism: Paraburkholderia tagetis (assembly GCF_022213065.1). Taxonomy (GTDB): domain Bacteria; phylum Pseudomonadota; class Gammaproteobacteria; order Burkholderiales; family Burkholderiaceae; genus Paraburkholderia; species Paraburkholderia tagetis. The sequence goes on along the minus strand of NZ_JAKLJA010000058.1, from coordinate 4,435 downwards.
CGGACCTCGCAGCCGTGATACTCGATGACTTTGTCCGTTTGCATATCACACCTCCGGCTGAGCATCATTTCCGAAACAGTTCCGGACACGCGGAATTCGCGTCCAGTCTATTAAGTGCAGCACCTGTCATTCCCCGACCTGCACGCCCGGGTCGCCATCGATTGGACGCTGCCGCGACGACCTGTATCGCAGCGCGGTTACCGGAGAGTTTCACGGCAACCTCGCGCCCACAGCGACCGCGGAGATGACAAGCCAGGCGTTGCGATTGCACAACCATTCAGCCTGCATGTCCCGGCACCACGATATCCGTCGGTTGGCTGCCCGGCACGGGGGACGGCTCCGGCCTCTCCCCACCGCCGTTGCCGGCGGTCTTCCGGCATCGACGTGTTGCGCTCCCCGGGTGGAGCGCGTCGAGGAACGTTCGGCCCTTCCCGGTCAGGTATGCGCGGCGTGCGCCCTCGGCGCAATGTTCCAGCATGACCAGCTGGCGTTCGAGCAGCGCGTCGAGCTCGGCGCGCTCCATGTCGAGCTGGTCCGGCGCCTGACGAACCAGCATCAGGGTCGCAAATTCGTGTGGACTGAGCATTTTCTTCTCCCGTAAGGCAGGGTCCCGAAAGCAGCGGCCCCCTGCAGAAAAACGAAACGTAGTGCAAGCCGGACAGGGGCTGCGCTACCATGCAACGCGGCGCTGTCACGCGAGGAATCGCGCCGGCGAACCCGTATCGTTCAGACAGCCCGCTTTGATGGCGCGTATCGCGTACTCGACCGTCTCCCGATGCGCCTCGTCCACGCTTGCCCAGTGCTGGGCGTAGCGCGGCAGATGCCAGTCCGCGACCGCCTGCTCCGCGTGCCGGATGCGCACGACGGCCACGTACGTATCGCGGCCGGCAGGAGGCAGCGCGCAGTGCCGAACCGGAAACGCGCTGGTCTCGATCACGAAGCCCTTCCAGCATTCGCTTCGTACGTTGTCCATAAATACCTCCGCGTGACAGGTCACGCGGCGCGGGCCGTGCGGTCCACTCCGCATGACCGGACTTGCCCCTGTGCGTACGCCTAGCCAACGCTCACCTCAATGCGTCGCGGCTTTGCCTCCTCACGACGAGGAACGGTGAGCTTCAGGACGCCATCGCGCAACTGTGCGTCGATCCGCGAGGCGTCGAAATCGGGGCTAAGCGTGAAGGCGCGTCTGAAGTGCGGGTGGAGCACCTCGCCATGCTGCAGGCGCAGTCCTGATGGAACCGGAATCACTGCCTCGGCCTCGATGTTCAGACTGCCGTCGTGCACGCGCACGTCGAGCTTTTCGCGCGGTACGCCCGGCAGGTCGGCATATAGCGTGATGCCGCGGCTGTCCTCGAAGATGTCAACCGCAGGTGAGATCCGGGTCAGCTGCTTCGCAGGTTGCGCACCCTCGCGCGAGGCAACGTCAGTGCGCGACTCACGGGTGGCCAGTTCAGTGCTGTCGTTCATGATGTCCTCCGTGCTTTCACGTACTCCATTTGCGCCGGGCTCACTGGACGGCGATGGTGCGTGGCTTCGACGCCTCGGAACGTCCGACGCTCACCGTCAGGCAGCCGTTCACATAGCGCGCACTGACCTTGTCGGGGTCCGCGTGCTGCGGCAGCTCGATCACGCGCCGGAATGCCCCCATGAAGCGTTCCCTGGCGTAGACGCGCGTCTCATCGTCCGCTTCATGTTGCGGCGGCTTGCGCTCGCCACTGATCGTCAGCACCCCCTTGTCGATCGAGACGTCGATTGCTGCCGGATCGAGTCCTGGCGCGAACGCGACGATCTCGACGCTGTCGTCGGTGCTGCCGATGTTGACGGGTGGAAAGGTTTCGCTGCGCGTGGCGCGCAGGCTTGCGGGCAAGCCCGCAAAGACGCTGGCCATCTGCCGTTGCAGGCGGTCGAATTCGCCCAGCAGATCGGTGCTGAAGAAAAGATCGCTCATGACTGGCTCCCAGAAACCGGGGCCGCACACGAAGACGAACGGAACCACGCGCTCCAGTCCGCCTGCCCGTGGGAAGCCCCGCCGACAAACAAATCGAAACACGCAGCGCTTATCGCGACTGCCTGAGCGATGCATAAAATAGCGCAAGGAACGGAAATTTCAAGAGGCCCTGCAACATGTCAACCGGGAGGCTTCATGGACCTTTTCGACAGGCTTCAGGAGCAGATCGACACCGTGCGCCTGCCGCTCTTTGCCGTCACCGTCACGGCGGCGGCGCAGGTGAATACGCCGCTCATCGCAATACTCCACTGGCACGGATTCCGGCGCGCGACGCCGCTTGTCCTGCCCGGCATTGAGATCCCGCCACGACCGGTCCCGGGATCGGCCGTCCAGCTCGATGCACCTTGGCACAGCTTCGAGACCGTGGATACCATGCTGCTGGATGCTGCCTGGCAATCCGGCGCGTGGGATGTCGAGCGCGTCGAGCGGCGCGGCTGCAACGTGATCGGCGCGAGCGCCGCCGAGGCATTCGCCTGCCGGCAGGCGTTCGGCGACTACGGAGAAGACGGTGCCCGCGACCGGCCGCTTCTCGATGACGAGACCGATCGCGAGGCGCTGATGCAGCTTGCCGCGTCCAGGGGGTATGTGCGCTGGCTCTTCCGCCCCGTCAAGGGCGGCCTGTGGGGCACGCTCAATGAGCCGGACGACACCCTGGACGCCGACGGCGGACGCCAGCCACCGTGTCCGGTACCACCGGCGCCTCGCCGGCCTGGCGGGCGCGGCCGCACGGTTTATCGCCTCGGCGCCGTCCATCGCGTCCTGCTGTCGCGCTGAAACAATTTGTTACAAATAGCTATTTTCACGCCCCCTTGAAGGGCGCGATGGCCGCCTCTATTTCGCTTTCCGCCAGACATTGGCTCGGCTGCACGGAGGCTTTTCACGCGCCCCATATGCAGCCGGATTCCCTTATTGGTGATCCTTTAATCGCTCAGGAGATGGAAATGCAGATTCGTCCCCTCTACGACCGGGTTATCGTCAAGCGAATCGAAACGCAGCGGACGACGGCCTCGGGCATCGTAATTCCCGATTCAGCGGCAGAAAAACCAGAACAGGGCGAAGTCGTCGCCGTCGGCAGCGGCCGCCTGCTGCAGGATGGAACGCTGCGCGCGCTCCAGCTGAAGGTCGGTGACCAGGTGCTCTTCGGCAAATACGCAGGCCAGACCGTCAAGGTCGATGGCGCGGAACTGCTCGTCATGCGCGAGGAGGACGTCATGGGCGTCCTCGAGGCCGACGCGGGTGCCGCCCGCAAGGCCGCCTGAACTTTCGACCGGTCGCGGACACCGCCCGGTCGTTCGCGACGTGTTGAGTCAACGACTTTACCCGGAGCAACAACATGAGTGCAAAAGACGTCAAATTCCATGACAGCGCCCGCGCCCGTATCGTCAAGGGCGTGAACGTGCTTGCCGATGCCGTGAAGGTCACGCTCGGACCCAAAGGCCGCAACGTGCTGATCGAGCGCAGCTTCGGCGCGCCGACCATCACGAAGGATGGTGTGTCGGTCGCGAAAGAAATCGAGCTGAAGGACCGCTTCGAGAACATGGGGGCGCAGGTGGTGAAGCAGGTCGCGTCGAAGACCGCCGACGTGGCCGGCGACGGCACCACCACAGCCACCGTGCTCGCCCAGGCGATCGTGCAGGAAGGCATGAAACATGTCGCCGCCGGCATGAACCCGATGGATCTGAAGCGCGGTATCGACAAGGCCGTGGCTGCCGTGCTCGATGAGTTGCGCAAGCTGTCGAAGCCGATCTCGACGAACCGCGAAATCGCTCAGGTCGGTTCGATCTCGGCCAATTCCGACGAGGCAATCGGCAGGATCATCGCCGGTGCGATGGAGCGGGTCGGCAAGGAAGGCGTGATCACGGTCGAGGACGGCAAGTCGCTCGAAAACGAACTCGACGTGGTCGAGGGCATGCAGTTCGACCGCGGCTACGTGAGCCCCTACTTCATCAACGATCCGGACAAGCAGGCGGCCTATCTTGACGATGCGCTGATCCTGCTACATGACAAAAAGATCTCGAACATCCGCGACCTGCTGCCGGTGCTCGAGGCGACGTCCAAGGCCGGCAAGCCGCTCCTGATCGTTGCGGAAGATATCGACGGTGAAGCACTGGCCACGCTTGTGGTCAACGCGATGCGCGGCATCCTGAAGGTCGCCGCCGTCAAGGCACCCGGTTTCGGCGATCGTCGCAAGGCCATGCTCGAGGACATCGCCATCCTCACGGGCGCGACCGTCATCTCGGAAGAGACCGGCAAGCAGTTGCAGAAGGCCACGCTCGAGGATCTCGGGTCAGCAAAACGCGTCGAGGTGCATATTCCACGCGTACTCGAGCGCGAATTCCACGGCGACCCGAGCACCGATTCCACGATGACCCGAGCGCGAATTCCACGCACACCCGAGCGCGAATTCCACGCGTAAGCGAGCAGTAA
>NZ_JAKLJA010000057.1 GCF_022213065.1 Paraburkholderia tagetis | reverse complement strand
GCCGTCAACTGCACGCTCCGGCGTCGGGATGTACGTGTCGAGTGCGTCGGCCAGGTTCATGATCGCCACTTCGCCCAGCTCGCCCGTGTCGCCTTCCAGCGCCAGCTTGGCCGAACCCTTGACGATCGGCGTGTCGTCGCCCGGGAAGTCGTACTTCGACAGGAGTTCGCGCACTTCCATTTCGACCAGCTCGAGCAGCTCGGCGTCGTCGACCATGTCGCACTTGTTCAGGAACACGATGATGTAAGGCACGCCAACCTGACGGGCCAGCAGGATGTGCTCACGCGTTTGCGGCATCGGGCCGTCAGCGGCCGAGCACACCAGGATTGCGCCATCCATCTGTGCCGCGCCCGTGATCATGTTCTTCACGTAGTCAGCGTGGCCCGGGCAGTCGACGTGTGCGTAGTGGCGGTTAGCCGTTTCGTACTCGACGTGCGCGGTGTTGATGGTAATACCACGCGCCTTTTCTTCCGGCGCCGCATCGATCTGGTCGTATGCCTTGGCTTCGCCGCCAAACTTCTTGGTCAGAACCGTCGTGATCGCTGCCGTCAGCGTGGTCTTGCCGTGGTCAACGTGACCGATCGTGCCCACGTTCACGTGCGGCTTGGTCCGTTCGAATTTACCTTTTGCCATGTTTCTCTTCTTTCAAAAAAGTGGTGAATCGGTGACTGAGCGATGCGAACCAGGAGCCAATGCCCGGTTCGCTTTTGCGCCGATGCTTACTTCGCCTTCGCGCTGATGATCGCGTCGGCCACGTTACGCGGTGCTTCTGCGTAGTGCTTGAATTCCATCGTGTACGTTGCGCGACCCTGCGTGAGCGAGCGCAGCGACGTCGAGTAGCCAAACATTTCCGACAGCGGCACTTCGGCGCGAACGATCTTGCCGCCGCCAACCATGTCTTCCATGCCCTGGACGATACCGCGACGGCCCGACAGGTCGCCCATCACGTTGCCCATGTAGTCTTCCGGCGTTTCGACTTCGACAGCCATCATCGGTTCGAGGATGACCGGTTGCGCCTTGCGCATTGCTTCCTTGAACGCCATCGAACCGGCCATGCGGAACGCATTTTCGTTCGAGTCAACGTCGTGGTACGAACCGAAGGTCAGGTGAACCTTGACGTCGACGACCGGGAAGCCCGCCAGCACGCCTGCCTTCAGCGTGTCCTGGATACCCTTGTCGACCGCAGGGATGTATTCACGCGGAATCACACCACCCTTGATCTCGTCCAGGAACTCGTAGCCCTTGCCCTGCTCGTTCGGCTCGAGCGTGATGACCGCGTGACCGTACTGGCCGCGACCACCCGACTGCTTGACGAACTTGCCGTCCACGTCCTTCGCCGTAGCGCGGATCGTTTCGCGGTAGGCAACCTGCGGCTTGCCGACGGTTGCTTCCACGCCGAATTCGCGCTTCATGCGGTCGACCAGAATTTCGAGGTGGAGCTCGCCCATGCCCGAAATGATGGTCTGGCCCGATTCCTCGTCCGTCTGGACGCGGAACGACGGGTCTTCCTGTGCCAGGCGGTTCAGGGCGATGCCCATCTTCTCCTGGTCAGGCTTGGTCTTCGGCTCGACGGCCTGCGAAATCACCGGCTCCGGGAACACCATGCGTTCCAGAATGATCGGGTTCGCCGGGTCGCACAGTGTGTCGCCCGTGGTCGCTTCCTTCAGGCCGACCGCAGCAGCGATGTCGCCTGCACGAACTTCCTTGATTTCCTCACGGTTGTTCGCGTGCATCTGCAGAATACGGCCGAGGCGTTCCTTCTTGCCCTTGGTCGAATTCAGCACCGTGTCGCCCGAGTTGACGACGCCCGAGTACGCGCGGAAGAAGATCAACTGGCCGACAAACGGGTCGGTCATGATCTTGAACGCGAGTGCCGCGAACTTCTCGTCGTCGGCTGCGCGGCGCTCAGCCGTTTCGCCGTTTTCGAGTTCACCCTTAACCGGGGGAATGTCCACCGGCGACGGCAGGAAGTCGATCACGGCGTCGAGCATGCGCTGCACGCCCTTGTTCTTGAACGCGGTACCGCACAGCATCGGCTGGATTTCGCACGCGATGGTCCGGTCGCGGATCGCCTTGACGACTTCCGCTTCGCTCAGCTCTTCGCCGCCGAGGTACTTTTCCATCAGCTCTTCGCTGGCTTCAGCGGCCGACTCGATCATCTTTTCGCGCCACTCGTTGCACGTGTCAACGAGTTCAGCCGGGATGTCGACGTAGTCGAACTTCGTGCCCTGGGACGCTTCGTCCCAAATGATCGCCTTCATCTTGATCAGGTCGACCACGCCCTTGAAGGTGTCTTCCGCGCCGATCGGCACGACGACGGGAACCGGGTTCGCCTTCAGACGCGTCTTCAACTGGTCGTAGACCTTGAAGAAGTTCGCGCCGGTACGGTCCATCTTGTTGACGAACGCGAGACGGGGAACCTTGTACTTGTTCGCCTGACGCCACACCGTTTCCGACTGCGGCTGCACGCCGCCCACTGCGCAGTAGACCATGCACGCGCCATCGAGCACGCGCATCGAGCGCTCGACTTCAATCGTGAAGTCGACGTGGCCCGGGGTGTCGATGATGTTGATGCGGTGTTCCGGATAGTTACCAGCCATGCCCTTCCAGAAGGCGGTGGTAGCAGCCGAGGTAATCGTGATGCCACGCTCCTGCTCCTGCTCCATCCAGTCCATGGTCGCAGCGCCGTCGTGAACTTCACCAATCTTGTGGTTCACGCCGGTGTAAAACAGAATGCGCTCGGTCGTCGTCGTCTTGCCGGCGTCGATGTGAGCGCTAATACCGATATTGCGGTAGCGCTCGATAGGAGTCTTGCGAGCCACTTTGATCCTCTATGGGGAGGTGCGCGCCGGGTCGATCCCGACCGGGTTGACCCAACGCGCCTGAACACAAACGGGCGAGGCGCTCGATAAGCGCACCCGCCCGGATTTTTTTCCGCTTTTTGAGCAAACCCCGATAGGGGCTTTCTCTTAGAAGCGGAAGTGCGAGAACGCCTTGTTCGCTTCTGCCATCCGGTGAACTTCGTCGCGCTTCTTCATCGCGCCGCCACGGCCTTCGGCCGCTTCGGAGAGTTCACCTGCCAGACGCAGGGCCATCGACTTCTCGCTGCGCTTCTTCGCGGCTTCACGCAGCCAACGCATCGCCAATGCCATACGACGCGAGGGGCGCACTTCAACCGGAACCTGATAGTTCGCACCACCAACGCGGCGGCTCTTCACTTCCACCACCGGCTTCACGTTGTTGAGCGCGACAGTGAACACTTCCAGCGGGTCCTTGCCACCCTTGGTCTGGATCTGTTCGAAAGCGCCGTACACGATACGCTCGGCAACCGACTTCTTGCCGGAGAGCATCAGCACGTTCATGAACTTGGCTACATCAACGTTGCCGAACTTCGGATCCGGCAACACTTCCCGCTTGGGGACTTCGCGACGACGCGGCATGTTTCTTCCTTTAACTTTTCAGTTGAAGCGTGGACTGAACCCTACGCTCCGCGGCCACCAACTAACCCGATTCATCTCACGACTTACCAGCCTGGTCGGGTGACCACTTACTCGACAGCACCGGCCAATCCGGCACCTGTCGCTTTTATCGCCCGCCCTCGAAAAAGCGAGACGACGCTTGACTCTTACTTCGCAGCCTTCGCGCGCTTCGCGCCGTACTTCGAACGAGCCTGCTTACGATCCTTGACGCCCTGGGTATCCAGCGAGCCGCGAACCATGTGGTAACGCACACCCGGCAAGTCCTTCACACGGCCGCCGCGGATCAGCACAACCGAGTGCTCCTGCAGGTTGTGGCCTTCACCACCGATGTACGAAATGACTTCGAAGCCGTTCGTCAGGCGAACCTTGGCGACCTTACGAAGTGCCGAGTTCGGCTTCTTCGGCGTCGTCGTGTACACGCGAGTGCACACGCCGCGACGCTGCGGGCAGTCCTGCAGGGCCGGCGACTTGCTCTTCGTAGCTTCCGAAGCGCGGCCTTTGCGAACCAGTTGATTGATGGTTGGCATTGTTTATTCCTGAAATTGAACAAAATCGACGCATTTATTCCGGGCAAAGCGGAAAACCATGCGTATCGAACTCCGGAACCCGAGAATTGCAGGCGTTTTTTGCGCCGCTTTTGCACTGATCAGCTCACGAATTAGTCAAACTAACCGACGCGCGCAAGCATTCCAGAAACCGGAACCGAGCATGATATTCCGGAAATGCCAAGCAAGTCAATGGCTTGCGACATTTCGGAGGACGGACGATGTGATGGCGGCCTGAGGCAACGTCAGGTAACGCGAGGGGTGACGTCGGGCGCGACGGCGGCGGGCCACCCGGACGGCACGCTCAATCGTCGCCGACGACCTCGACCAGCTCTTCGCCAAAGCGCTCGAGCTTGCGCGCCCCGATACCGGGAATGTCGCGCAGTTCGTCGACTGACTCGGGGCCGTTGCGCGCGATCTCCGCCAGCGTCGCGTCGTGGAAGATGACGTAGGCGGGCACGCCCTCGCTCTTCGCGGTTTCCGTGCGCCACAGCCGCAGGCGCTCCCAGCGCGAGCGCTGGCGCGGGCTCATGCCGAGGGTCGGATCAGCCCGCTCGCTGGTGCGGCTCGATGAGGTGCGGGTGCGCGTGGGCTTCACGTAGCGGCGCATCGTGACCTTTTGCTCGCCCTTGAGCACGGACTTGCTTGCCTCGGTGAGCACCAGCGCGCCGAAGCCGTCGTGATCGACGGTGAGATAGCCGAACGCCACCAGTTGCCGGAAAATCCCGCGCCATTCGGCTTCGGAAAGCGCCGAGCCGATGCCGAAGGTCGAAATCTTCTCATGCCCGCGTTGCATGATCTTCTCGTTGCGGTTGCCGCGCAGGATGTCGATCAGATGGCCGGCACCGAAGTTGAAACCGCTCGCGCGTTGTGCGCGGAACACGCATGAAAGCGCCATCTGCGCCTCGCGCGTGGCGTCCCACGTGGCCGGCGGCTCGATGCAGGTGTCGCAGTTGCCGCACGGCTTGCTCTCTTCGCCGAAGTACGCGAGCAGGCGCACGCGCCTGCACGTGGCCGTCTCGCACAGGCCCAGCAACGCGTCGAGCTTGCCCGTCTGGACGCGCTTGTGCTGATCGTCGGCGTCGGACTCGTCGATCATCTTGCGCTGCTGGACGACGTCGCCGAGGCCATAGGCCATCCACGCATTGGCCGCCAGCCCGTCGCGGCCCGCGCGGCCAGTTTCCTGGTAATAGCCCTCCACGCTCTTGGGCAGGTCCAGGTGCGCGACGAAGCGCACGTCCGGCTTGTCGATGCCCATGCCGAACGCAATGGTCGCGCACATGACCACGCCTTCCTCGCGCTGGAAGAGCTCCTGGTGGTTCTGGCGCACTTCGAACTCCATGCCGGCGTGGTACGGCAAGGCCCGGACGCCCTGCCCCTTCAGCCACTCCGCGGTCTCTTCCACCTTGCGGCGCGAGAGGCAGTAGACGACGCCCGCGTCGGTCGTGCCGTCGGCGCGCGTGTGCTCCGCGCGGATGAAGTCGAGCAGTTGCGTTCGCGCGTTGTCCTTCTCCACGATGCGGTAGCGAATATTCGGCCGGTCGAAGCTCGACACGAAGATGCGGGCGTCGTCGAGCGCGAGACGGTGCACGATCTCGTCGCGCGTGATCGCGTCCGCGGTGGCGGTGAGCGCGATGCGCGGCACGTCCGGGAAGCGTTCGTGCAACACCGAGAGCTGAATGTACTCGGGGCGGAAATCGTGCCCCCATTGCGAAACGCAATGGGCCTCGTCGATCGCAAAGAGGCCGATGCGCGCGCGCTCGAGCAGATCGAGAAAGCGCGGCGTCATGAGGCGCTCGGGCGCGACATAGAGCAGGTCGATGTCGCCCTCGCGCAGCGCGCGCTCGGTGGCGGCGGCCTCGGCGCCAGTGAGCGTGGAGTTCAGGTACGCGGCGCGCACGCCCACTTCAGTGAGCGCGGCGACCTGGTCCTGCATCAGCGCAATGAGCGGCGACACCACGATGCCGGCGCCGTGGCCCGCTTCGTGGCGCACGAGCGCGGGAATCTGGTAGCACAGCGACTTGCCGCCGCCCGTGGGCATGAGCACCAGGGAATCGCCGCCCGACGCGACATGCTCCACGATCTCGGCCTGCTGCCCTCTAAAGGCGGGATAACCGAAGACTTCGTTGAGGATTTCGAGGGAGCGGGACATGAAGGCGGCACAGGTGACGAGGCGGGGTTGCCGCATTTTACCAACCCGCACCCTCCTCGACCGCCAATCTCCGCGACATTGGCCGAACGGCAGTGAGGTGGGCTCCCGCACTCAGGCGAGCAACGCTAATCTGCAGGCAATGCCAGCTTCAGGTCCTTGAACGTCAATAGCACACGGCGCTCGCCGTCCCGGGCCTCTGTCAGATCACGGTGCATCGACACGCAACGCTCGCCCGCATACATGAACATCAGCGGCACGAGGGCAACACAATAAAGAGGCACGAAGCCTGCCCCTGGCGCCCACTTCTCGAATGCTGCGCACACGAGCACCGCCCAGATGACCGTCGATACGAGATAGAACGTATAGCGACCGATTGCGGATGTGCCGAACCAGCGTCTCGGCGCTCCGGCAAGCCGGATGAACCGTTCATCCGCTTTGCCCATCAGCAATTCGCCCGTCAAAGTGGCGCGCCGTGACCGGGACGCAAAGCCAATCATGAAAGCGCACACAATCACCAGCAGAATGGCAAAGGCCACCACGAACGGCGGGTAGCCGTAACCATGCTCCAGCGAGTAGGTGGGCTTTTGCCGAACCGGCAGCACCAGTGCGAAATTGGTGACAACAGCGAAAACCAGATCGGCCGCGACCAATCGCCGCGCGCGGTGCGGCGACGAGGGCGCCGCGGACTTGCCGCCGAGAAGCCGCAGCGCATCCTGAGCCCCCGCATGCGCAGCCATAAGCGAAAAGCCCGCCGTCGCGGCAGGCAGCAGCACCAGCGTGTAGCACCAGGCATAAAGGACGAGATGCTGCGCAACGAGTGTCGTCGCTAGAGCACAGTTGAGCGCCGCAAACGCAAAACCCGCAGCCGCCGCCAGCCAGGGACTTCGCACCAGCGTGCCCCGCCACGTCCTGTCCTCGGTCTCCGGCGGCCATTGTGGATTCTGGTCGAAGACCTTGCCTGCGCGAATTGCGTAGAACCAATAGCCGCCACTGTCCCGTGCAATGGCAAAAAAAACCGATGCGGAAATCATGCCGAGTCCCGCAAGCGCCTGCACGGCCGAAAGGCCGGGTGCGTTGCGCGTCAGCGAGGACACCAGTACGGTGGCGATCACGGCAGTCACGGCGGCGGTCGCCGTCACGCGACGCCAGAGGTATTCAGAAGAACTCGGCACCATCGCAACCTCGCTCAGCAAACAGACTCGGCTGGCTCGCATTGCGCGGACCAGTCGTCGAAGCACGAAACGTCGAGCTGCGCGCCCACGGCGTAATGCGACGCGAGCATGTGCGTGAGCATTTTTTTCGCCCCCATTTCGGCAAAACGCTTGCAGCCGTGCATGAGCATCGCATCCATCGTTTCCCGCCAGCGCACCGTTTGGGTCAGGTGGCCGCACAGGTTTTCGACGATGACGTCCACGTCCTCTTCAAGGCTGGCGCTCAGATTCATATAAACCGGATGCACCGGCTTGCGAACCGAAAGCGCGCGAAGCGCCTCGCGCAAACGCGGCACGGCCGGCGCCATCAGATGGCTGTGCCACGCGCCATTGACCGGCAGCTTCACGACATCGTAGCCACCGCGCTGCACCTCCGCGATCATCGCTTTGACGTCCGATGCCGTTCCGGAAAGAACCTGCTGACGCGGTGAATTATCGTTGGCGATCTGCACGCTTTCACCGACGCCCGATTCGTCGAGCAGACGCTGCAGCGTGGACCGCTCGATGCCTTTCACCACGTACATCGCGCCGTCGCTCGCCTCGGCCATTTCCTCCATCAGGTTGGCGCGCGCGGTAATCGCCCTGAAGAGCGTCGGCATGTCGAAGGCACCCGCGGCATAGAGCGCTGCGTACTCGCCCGCGCTGTGCCCGGCGAAAACAGGCCGCTCGATCGCCACGCTCTCGCGCAGGCGCTCGAACATTGCGACGCTCACCGTGGTCACCGCAAGCTGCTGAAAGCGCGTGCGCGTAAGCCTGGTCATCGGCCCCCTGCGGCACAGCTTGCGCACGTCGACCCCGGAGAAGTCGCTCGCGCAGTCCCACACGGCGGTCGTGGCGGGCGACACGTCGCAAACCTCGGCCCCCATGCCGATGGCCGGATTTCCCTGCCCCGGGAACAGAAAAACGTGATCGGAAATCACACGTTCAAACAATGATTCGCGTTCCTGCATAAACATACCCCCTCCTGCCGAATTGCCCGAATTCCGAACGGCTCGATCCGAAACTCATCGATACGCCCGTGTAGAGTTCAACGTGATTGCTTGCGTAGGTGCTCACTCGTGCGTTGACGTACGCACTGCCGTCGACCAGATTCGTCGTCGCCGACGCAGTCCAATCGAGCTTGCGAATCGCCTGCTTCTTTGAACTGACGAAGACGGTCGCATAATGCTTGCCGAGCAGGTTGCTCCCGCGATTCGCGTTGTCCGTCTCCGAGCCGAAGAGGCTCGAATATTGGTCGTAGCCCGACGCCAGGCTGTTGGCGACGGGCGGTGGCAGTCCTTTCGCATAGCCGCCGTTGATAAACGTGACCGTATCGAAGTAGTTCTTCCATTCGTTGCGGCTATAGCCTTGGCTCTGGCCGTAGTATTCGATGCCGTATTCCGTGCGCCCGGAATCGGTGTAGCGCAGACCAACGGCAATATCGGTGCGCGCACCGGTCCGGTCGATCGAAAAAGGATCACCCGCGTTCTCATACGAGCGGATGGCCGCTGCCTTGGCCATGTTCAAATGGCGCCAGCGCTGCCCCTTGCTGACCGACGCCTGCGCGCCCAGCATGAGGTTGTCCGTCAAATAACCGCTGGTTCCCACCCCGAGCACGTTGTAGTCGCCCACCACCGCTGCGACGGTGGGATTGAAATTGGTTAGCGCCGAAGACGTGTATGCCGCGTAAAAGCGATTGTTGGAGTTGGTGCGCTCGAGCGAGCTCCATTTTTCCGCGGATTGCGTCTGGTCGTTATTGGTCGCAAGCTTCGGCAGGTAAGCGAGGTCGATCGTGCCATGGTCGTTGTAAGCCGTCACGCCCACTCCCACCGACCCTTCGCGGTAGAAACCATAGCGGTTCGTGTCGCCGTTGTTGGCGAGCGTCGAGCGCAGATTTCCGGACGTATTGCGAACCACGTCGAGCGGATTCTGCGAAAACAGATTGCCGTTATTGCGCTCGATCTTGCCGACGTCGAGGAAGATCTGCTCAGAGGGCTTCCAGGTGACGTACCCCTCGTTGAGGATGGCAAGGCCGCTGTCCTTCTTGCCGTCGAGCATGCCGGGATCTTCCGTGCCCGCCGCGTACTGCGCGCCCGCCGTCGCCTTCGCGCTGAGCTGCCCGGAGAACTGACACGAGACGGTCCCGCTGGCATAGCCGTCAAAGGCGACATTCCTGCGGAACGCGTCGTCGCCCCACAAGCTGTCGCGCGTGAACGTGTCGACACCCTCGAGGCCCACGTAGCCGCGCGCGGAAGCGCAGTCGAGCGCATGCGCCGGCGTCGCGGCCCACTGCGCCCCCAGCGCAGCCAAACACGTTAATGCAACCCGGTTCTTCCCCATCTCTGTCCTGTCATGTCATGTCCACAGCGGCTCGGCGGATCAGTTCATCCGCATGAGATAGTCGACCTGGAAATAGCTCTCCGGCAGCGACTCGAAGCGCACATCGGAATAGTCCATGGTCGTATAGTTTTCCTTACGAAGTGAATCCTCGACGACGATCCGATGCGGACGTATCTGCCCAAGCTCCGTACGATAGTCGCTGTAATACGACCGCTTGATCACCACGCCGGAATCGGACATGAAGTCGGCTCGCCACGGATAGAACGTATCCTTCTCGACCCAGTACATGATCTTCGGGTACGTCACGAACGGCCAGCGCCGCTGCAACGAGAGGCGATAGCACACCGTCTTGCCGCAAGGCTCCTCGCCCTGTAGCTGCGAGACGTACGAATAATCGAAATCCGCCGCAACGACGTCGCCGTTCGAGATCTGCCCAATGAGCCGCTGCTGCTTGGAGATCGGTATCGGCCGGCGCAGATCCGGCGCGTAATACCACATCTTTTCGTAGTCCGACAGCATGGCCTTGCCCTTGTCCTTGACCGGCTCGACAAAGCGCACGAGCGCGCGCGCGTCGCCCTTTTTCGCACGCTCCGCGGGTTTGTAAAAGCGCATGGAGATGTCGAGCGTCTGCTGCATCACGCTCTTGCCGCCCTGAAACTCGTTCAGCTTCACGGTGTAGCGGAACGACTCGTTCGGCGCACGGATGCGATCGGCCGTGCGAATGATCTGCTGGGCCTGAGCGTCCTGCTGCACGGGAGCACCGCTTTCGCTCGGCGCCGACGGAATGGACGACTGGGCTGTGGCGGGCGCCGGCGAAGCGAGCGGAATCGCGTCGTCTGCCGACGCAACCGATGCAGCACCCGCGAGCAACACCGCAACCAGCGCTACTTTCCTGTGTTTCATCGGCGCCTCCTCAAGCTGCCAGCCCGCCGCCCAGATCGGCCAGCACCGTCGCGCCGCGGATAGCCGAGGATTTCGGCGACATCAGGAACGCAACGATTTCAGCGACCTCTTCGGGTTCGATCGCCCAGCGACGCTTGCCTGCTTCGAAGCGCGCAACCGCTTCCGGCCACATTTCCTTGAGAATCGGCCCCATGTCCGTATTGACGAGACCGGCGCAGACGCCATTGACCCGCACATTGCGGTCATAGAGTTCGACTTCGAGGTAGCGCACGAGATTCTCGAGCGCCGACTTCATAATGCCGAGCGGATACTTCGGCATGACTACGCGGCTGCCCATGCTCGAGAGAATGCAGATCGTGCCGCCGTTCTTCATCATCGGCACCACTTCGTTCACGCACGCAACGTTGCCGACCAGGTTGCTGTTGAGCAGCAATTTCCAGTCGAACTTGTTCATGTCGAGGAACGGCTTGAAAGGCGAGGCAGCGGCATTCAGCACAAGATGGTCGATTTGATCGACGCCATCGGCGCGCAGCGCTTTCATCATGTTCTCGACATCGCGAGTCTCGGCAATATCACCCTTGACCAGCTTGACATCGATGCCCTTCACCTCATCGCTCTGAATGAAGCGTTGCAGATTCGCAATCGACTTGCCCTGCTCCGAGCGGTAGTTCAACACCAGATCGTAGCCCTCAGCGGCCAGCACCCGTGCAATCGCAAAACCAATGCCACGGCCCGCTCCAGTAATCAAAACGCGTTGCTGCTTCTTCATCTACTTCTCCCTTTGTGGTCGATAAATATTGATATGTACTTCAAACAAATCGAAATGCTTCGGCAATGACGAGATTCGCAGCACGCCGCGCCGGCATGATCGAGGCAACCACCGCGGTGACCAGCGGTAGCGCGCACGCGAACCAGAACAAGCGGTAATCGCCGGTCCACCTGACAAAAGCCAGATATCCCTGGGTGTAGCCCGGCGAAGGCGGCATGGGCACGCCGTTAATGTTGATCAGTTCCGCCAGGCCGATCCCCAGCACGACGCTGATCAGCGCACCGAGCAGGCCGATCACGATGCCCTCGAGCATGAAGAGCCGGCCCACGTGACGCTTCGTAAGGCCGAGCGCGCGCAGCGTCGCGATCTCCCGGGTGCGCTCGATGACGCTCATCATCAACGTGTTACCGATCATGAAGACGACGATCACGCTGACAAGCGCCTTGATGAAAAAGAAAATGCCCTCGAACAGATTGACGACCTGGTGGTAGTACACGGCAAGGTCGGACCACGAGCGCGCTTCTAGCGACAAATGGCGCGCCTTGATGATTTCGTCGATGCGCCGCATGGCTGCGTCGGTATAGTCCGTGTCGTCGAGCAGGATGATGACCCGGCTCACATTCGAGGTCTGCAACAGACGTTGCACGGTCTTGAGCGGCAGCTTGATGTTGGTGTCGTCGTACTCCTTGATGCCCGAGGAGAAAACGCCGCGAACCTGTACCGACATCGCGTTCTGCCCGCCCCCGGGCGTCACCACGAGCAGATCGGTGTAGTCGTCGTACTGCGCCTTCAGTGCCGCGGCAACGCCCGAGCCGATCGTCACGCCCTGCGGCTGGATACGCGAGAGATCGCTTCCTGACACCACGCGATCGAGCGCGCCGATTTCGAGCGAAGTCTCGGGCTCCACGCCCACACCTGTGAAAAAGGTCGACACCCCGCTTTCATAGCGAGAAATGATTCCCGAAAACTCGATGCGGCCAGTCACGGTTTTGATATGCGGCCCGATCACCGGGTCGGTGCGCAGGATGCGCGCGATCTCGTCGTAGTTGGAAATGCTGTGCGTCATGGTGCCGACCGCCGCCCCGCTCTCGAGATAGCCTTTCTCGTAGAGCTGGATGTGACCGACATTGGTGCGGATCGTCTGCTCGCGCAAAGCCCAGAAGGAATAGTCGACAAAGCCACCGAACAAAAAGACCGCGACGCCGCCGAGAACGATGGCGAGCAGCGTCATGCCCGAGCGCCTGCGCTGGCGAAAGAGATTCAGAAAAACATACTGAATGTCGGTGCGGCGCCAAAGGCAAGCGCCAAGCGCTACCGCGAGGGCATAGACCATCACGGCGTTCGACAGATAAAACAATACAGTGCTCATCGCTGCTCCTTCACGACGGGTTCCAGCACGCGGGCAATCTCGACCGGCGCGAGCGGCGGCGGAGGCGGGGCGGCAGCAGCCCGCTCGGGATTGCCGCCCGCCAGCGACCAGCTCTTGCGGCACGCGTCCTGAGCACGCTCCTGCATGAACCCGATCATCGGCATCAGGTCGCGCGGCACCGCCGCGTCCGCATCGAGGTACGCGATGTCCTTGAGCGCAACCACGCAGCGTCCATTCGAAGGCGGAGAGAAAGCGTCCACTCGCGTACGCAGATAGCGCAGCCTCCAGTCGTCCGGCGCACTCTCCGCCGCTTCGTCAACATAGAAAAATCCCTGCTTCGCGCGTTCAGCCGCCTGCAAGAAATTCTTTTTGTCGAGATACTGCAGTGCCAGGCGCAACTGGCCGTACCCGTAGTACATCTTCGCGTCGAGGTCCGCTGGATTGCGCGTGAGCGTCGTCCTGAGTGCCGACACTGCGCGATCGAGATCGGAACCCGACACGCGCTGCGCAATCGCAAGAATCGCCTGCGCGCGGGCGTCGCCTGCGCTCTGTTTGCTCAGGGCGGACAGCATCGCCGCGCTTTGCGCCGCATCGCTCGCCGGGGCATCCGCCATGGCCTGCACGCTCGCGAAAAGCGTCGCGACGATAGCACCGCGCAATAGCACCTTAATTTTGCTGCCCATCCCGCTTGAGCCTCCCATCCTCGATCTCAATGACGCGTCGCGCCCGGTCCTTCAATTGCAGCGAGTGCGTGGAGATCACGAACGTCGTCTGCAACTCTTTGTTCATGTCGAGCAGCAAATCGACGATCTCCTCGCCCGTATGCGTATCCAGATTGCCCGTCGGCTCATCGGCAACGACCAGCGCGGGACGCTTCACGAGCGCACGCGCAATGGCGGCACGTTGCTGCTGCCCACCGGAAAGCTCGCCCGGCCGGCGTTTGTAATGCGCGATCAGGCCAACACGCTCGAGCATCGACATCACTTCGTCACGCGCGTCGGCACGGCTGTGCCCGTTGAGCATCAACGGGTAGTACACGTTGTCGAATATGCTGAGCACCGGCAGCAGGTTGAAAAACTGGAACACGAAGCCAATGGTCTTTGCCCGCAGTGCAGCCGCCGCAACGTCACTCAGGCTTCCGAAATCGTGGTTCAGGAGCAGCGCGCGTCCTTCGGTAGGCGAGTCGATGCCCGCCATCAGATTGAGCAACGTGCTCTTGCCGCTGCCCGACGGCCCGCACAACGCGACGAATTCACCCGGCCGTATCGCGAGATCGATGCCCTTCAGCGCGTGCACTGCCCCGGCGCCGGTTCCGTAACGCTTTCCCGCACCCTGCATGTGAACGATCGGCAAAGGTTGCACGTTAATCGTCATGACCGAACCTCCCATGGTGCCTGCTGGTTGCGCATTGCTTCGCGCGCACGATAGTCAGCATTCCTCATTCAATGTCCCTCGTTTCATCCGAGCCGTTCCAGCATTCCATTGCCCAGACACCTCCTCGCCCGTCGTCCGCGCTAATCAATGCGTGACTGCGCGCTCGCCACTCCGGTGCGCTGGTCAAATGGGAAAGCGCGAGCATGGGATTCATGCATCCGCTGTCGCCGTAGACATCGCAAACCGAGAGATAACGCCTGCCCATAGCGGATGCCGCATAGGCCTCGCGCTCCAGCTCACGCATAGCGGCACTCGGATGCATGCCGGCCAGGACGTATGCGGTGCGCTCGTTGCAGCGCACCTTCCACTCGCTGGCGAGATGCTCGCGCGCAAGCTGCTGGTGCCCCGGCAACTGGCTATACGATGTGATGGCGATCGACATGCCCTGTGCTGGACGCCGGCGCAGCACGACACAGCCGGCGCGCTCGACGCTCGGACACGGCGTGCCCAGCTTCGCTCGCGCACCGCCGTGCAACGCCACACGCTCCGCCGCCGAAGACAGCACCATGAGAGGCAAGCTTCGAAACAGCCCTGCTACCACGACCGTATCCATCTCATTGGAATTCAGCAGATCGGATGCCAAACGAATCGCGTGCATGAAGCCATTGCGTTCCCCGCGCACCTTGCACGAGAAGTCACGGAATCCATAGTCGCGAAGAATCGGCTTCGGAAGCAGATCGAGACTGATGACGTCCCGCCAGCTGTTCGCTCCCTCGAACGTGGCCGTCTCTCCCCACGCATCGAAATAGACGAATGCGGACCGCTGTTTGCGAATCTGTGTTTCCAGCTTCCTGCCGACCTGGCCGAATGCATTTCGGCAAACCTTCGCAACAGCATTGAGCGCTTCGCGATACGCGGCCCGGCGCATCTGTTCGCTGTCCACCTCCGTGTCCGGCAAGCCGAACCGGCTGAAAAGCCATTCCTTCTGCGCCTGGCGCCGCTGCGCCTGTTTGAAAAAGCGCGCTTCGTTGGCGTTGAACCAGCTCGGCTCGAAGGGGACGAACGAATGCCCGCTTTCCACCATGCTTATCCCGAACACGCCGATCGCGCTAACAGGAACCACGCAGTTCATGCAACCCTCCGGACAGTGGCCCGTGCGTCAAGACACACGCGATAACGGAGCCGTCGAGACCGAGTGTGGTCTTCAAAATCGGGCCGCCAGCGAGCGGCAGCACGTCACGATTGGCATGAACATCGACCTGCAACGTGTCGTCGAAAGGCAGTTGCGTTTGAGCAGACACCACCTCCTGCTTCACGAGCGCGTCGGAAATCACAATTAGATCGAGCAGCCCGCTACAGACCGACATGTAGCCGGTCTGCGCCTTGTACGTCACGACAGGCACGCCGTTTTTGCCCCATATCTTCAGCATCGCCATGGCTTCGGACTTGTCGCTCGCCGGCGCGCCGTTGGCGTGCGGAACAACACATGCGATGTCCTCGGGCTTGAGCCCCGCTGCCTCGATTGCCCGCTCCATCGTGGTAGCAATCCCACGAAAATCCGCAGTCATCGCGCCGCCCGCTTCTCCACTGCTTTGATACGACACGCAACTGGCAATGTGTATCCGGGGCGACGTCGTAACGCCGAGCGGTTCGTCGCCGGCTTCGAGCAGGAGCGCGCACGCGCCATCCGCAGGCAACATGCCGCCGCTCTGCGCCGAGAACGGCTGCGAATTGCCGACGCTCAATACACCCTGCCCGCCCATGAACACGATGTCCTGCAGCGTGTATTGCATCCATCCGGCAACGAGTGCCCTGCGCGCAAAGCCCGAGCGTATCGCCTGCCACGCGAGATAAAGCGACGACATGGCGGAGCAACTGGCCGTATAGATCGGAACCGGCGGTGAAGCCAGCCGATACCTGGCCGCAAGCCGATGGGCAAGTTCGTCCTGAGCGTAACTGGAGATATTCAGTCCCTTGAGCTTCTCAGGGAAATACAGCCGATCCTCCTCGTCGTTCCGGTTCTCGTAACCCGCGAAATCGCCGTAATCGGGACGCATGCCGTGGCCGGCCAGATAGACCCGCAAATCTGGGTCGCAAAGGCTGGCTTCATCGAGATTCGAGTTTTGCAGCGCTTGAGCGATGACCCGCTCAAGCGCTTGCTGTACTCGCTCCATCACGGGCATCCGTGCCGCTTCGCCGACAAAGAATCTCGCGTGATGCGGGTTTCCGGGAAGGCGCAGGTCCGTGGCTTCGCAATCGCTCGCGAACCATGGCTGGGCAGCCACGCGCTCGCGGGCGGTCAGCCGCCGAACGAGTTCGGCGGGGCTGCCCGCATAAGCACATTCGAGTCCGGCGCCGCCCAGCACTACCGGGACGTTGACAGTCATCAGGCACCCGCCCGGAGCACGTACGCGTAATGATTGCCGCCCTCCGTAGCGCCCAGAACGAGCGCTGTGCGTACCTGCTTGCGCTGAAGGGAGGTAACGAACTGGATGTCGTTGGCAACGAACGTCTTCGTATGGGGAATCGGCGGAATTTCGCCGCGGCGCATGATCTCCAGAACGACGATCATGTTCAGCATCCCGCTGCACGACTCCACATTGCCGAAATGGCCGTTGTAGTTGACCACCGGCACCTGCGCCACGCGCTCGCCGAGGATCGCGCGAATCGCGCCCAGTTCAGCCGCGTTGTTCAACGCTGTCCCGTCGCTGTTGCCGCAAACCAGGTCGACCTCGTCGATGCCGATTCCTGCCTCGTCGAGCGCCTGCCGGATCGACGTCGCGATCGACTCGCTTCGCGGCTCGACCGCGTCGCGGTCGAAATAGCTTGCGTCGCATGCCCTGCCATAGCCGAGAATCTCCGCAAGCACCGGCACGCCGCGCGCCCTGGCGTAGTTGACATCCTCCAGGAAGAGCATGCCCGCGCCTTCGCCCAACAGGTAGCCCTTGCCGTTCTCGCCATAGACTTCGTACGCTTCGGGACGGTCCGCCAGTTGCAGGCCATCGTTGATCGCTTGCAGATAGGACCAGAACTGCGTGGGCCTTTCGTCGGCGCCGCCCACGATCACCTGCGGCTGCAGGCTCTGACGAATCAGCTCATAGCCATAACCCAACGCGCCGAAAGCCGCGTTGTTGCCGGTAGCCAGCGTCGTGTTGTAGCCCTTGATGCCTTCCGTAATCGAACAGAACGTGGCGATCGCATTCATCAGCGCGCCAGGGAACTCCGACGTACGGACTTTCGTAGGCTCGGGAATCATGCTGCGCATGTACGTCTCGACAGTCGTGCGCGGGCCTTTCGCCATGCCCAGCACCAGCCCCAGGTCGTGACCGTCGCGCCGGATCTTCCGGTTCGCACCCTTGAGCGCCTGAGTCAAGGCGAGCAGCGCAAAAGTGCAAATGGGATTGGCCTTGCGTTCGTCGAAGCGTCGCAGATATTTTCGCGGATCGAGATCGTCGACCGCGTGGACCCAGATTTCCCGCTCGCCGAGCGTTTCGACAACGTCCGGGCTGAAAATGCCCAGCAGGTGTCTTCTCACTTCGTTGCGCACGGACGGGTGATCCACGAGGCCCGCGAACGAATGGCTTTCCTCGACCTCGCCGGTGAGCTTGACCTTCCGGCCGGACGGTTTGCCGCTCCAGACGACATCGAGGATTTCCTCGATGTCATGCCCAGCCGACGCAACCGCGCCCATGCCCGTAATGCCAACCCGCTTCGGCTCATACGACGTTGTGGGCACGATACCCGAGCGAGTGCTGGAAATAATGCAGCAGTTGTTGCCGCCGAACGCATAGTTGTTCTTCATGAACACGCCGACGTCCGCGGCCTGAAACTCGTTGGGCACGTAGTTCAGGTCGCACGTGGGACGCGGCACGGTGAAATTCAACGTCGGCAGAATCTTCTTTTCCGGCAGCGTCAGGTAGCAGGCGATCAATTCGATGATGCCGGCCGACCCGATGTTGTGCCCCACGTAAGCCTTCGTCGAACTCACCGGAATATTCGCGATAGTGGGGAAGACCTTCTTCATCGCCAGCGTCTCGGAGCGGTCGTTGGCGTCCGTTCCGGTTCCGTGGGCGTTGATGTACTGGATGTCATGCGGCTCGAGGCCGGCGTTGTTCAGCGCCGAGCGCATCACCTGAACAGCGCCTTCCGCACGCGGGTCGGGAGCGGTCTCGTGGTACGCGTCCCCAGACGTTGCGTACGAAACGATTTCCGCATAAATGGTCGCACCACGCGCGACCGCATGCTCGTATTCCTCGAGCATCAGCGCGCCGGCGCCTTCGCCGATCGACATGCCAGGTTCGCCCGAGAACGGGCTCGCGGGGCTGCGCTTCATCGCATGCAGTGCGTAGAAGCCCGCGAAGGTCGGCAGGTAGAGCGGTTCCGTGCCGATTACGAGAACAGCCGGATTCTTGCCGTTCTGAATCTGGTCGAACCCCATGCCGATTGCGTTGGTACTAGCGGTACACGCCGTAGCCACCAACTCGAAGCCGCCCTTCAGGCCGAGCAGCGCCGAAACGATCGCGCTAGGCGAAGCGAAGCTGCCGGAAACGACCATTTTCCTGAGAGAAAAAATTTCGTAATTCTCTTCAAGGATGGGCATATAGGCTTCGGTGCCCGCGGACGAGATGCCGATGATCAAGCCCGTTTTCGCCCGCAGTTCCGCCGACGCGGCATCCGCGCGCTTCAGCGCTTCGTGGCCGACCTTGTAGGCCCAGAGTGCGGCCTTGTCGAGCAATTCCGCGCGCTCGGCCGGCAGATCTTCATAGATGACCTCGCGCAGCACTTCCGATGCGTTCGCACCATCGAACCAGGGCTGATAGTGTTCGCTCGGATGAATCCCGCAGACCTTATTGAAAAGCGCTTCCTTGAATTCGTCCACGTTATCGGCGATGGACGACATATGCCCCATCCCCGTGACTACGACCCGCTTACGCTGCGTTTGCATATATTTTTCCACCTTATCTCTACCCGGGACCAGTATTTCCGGGTGCCCCGATCTGGCATCAATTGATATGTAGTCCAATGCAAAGTCGCTTGACCGCCGCCACTCACCTTGGCTTCGTATCGATCCGCCCGCACTTTCCCGGCAGGCGGATCGATCGATCAGGCAGTCTTCACGACTGCCCGATGCTTGCGTGAACTACGCTGTTCGGGACTTAGTTTGACGCGGCCATTGCCTGCTTCTTTCGCTCGATTTGCTCGAGCAGATGCTTCGGCTTCGCAGGATCGACGTAGCTGTGCTCCGACGGGTTGACCATGAAGCTGAAGTTACGCAGGAACGGAATCGCGGTAGTTCTGAGCTGTGCATCGCCCTTCGCCGTCACCACGCGCAGCGGACCGATATCCGCATAAGCCAGCGCCTGATTCAACATCGCGCGGCCCACATGCCGACCGTCTTCGGTGACCGTGCCGCACACCATCACCTCGCCGATCTTCTGATCGCCGCAATAAATGGCGTCGCCTTGTGCCGCGGCTGCGGCGTGCTCGCCCTGGAGCTCGAACCCCACCGCACGGCGGGTCGCACCCTGTGCAAGACGTTGTTCGAGCGCGGCCTTGCCGACGAAATCGTCCTTCGTGTAACGCAGCGCCCACTGCATCTGCAGCTCGACGGGACAGCGCGAGAATGCGGCGAGCACCGCAGGATCCCAGCACGGATTCTCGATCCGCACCTGGCACTGATAGTCGAGGCCGCCAACGGCCATATCGAACTTTTTGCCGGCTTCCACGGCTTGTTGCCACACTTCGGCAAGGCGCTCGACCGGCAGGATGAGCTTGTACGAGAACTCGCCGTGCTTGCCCGCACGGAACAGAATTTCATCGTCGCCGACATACATGTATTCATGGAACGGCAGGCCAATCACGTCCATGCCGAACATCTCGGCCATCAGCTCCCATGCGTAGGGGCCTTCGAAATGCAGCACGCCACGTTCGTCATCGAGCGATTTCACCCCGTCGATTTCGCTGAATTCGTCCTTGCAGCGATCGACAGCGGCCTGCATCAGGTCGCGCAGCTGATTTCCCGTCAGCCATTCCGTAACGACGATAAAGCGCTCCTCGTCACAGAGGATGTAGACGTCGGTGACGATCTTGCCGTCTTCGTCCAGCATCACGGTGTACATGCCCTGCTCGTCGCGCAACGCGGAAACGTCGCCGCCAACGATCGTATTGAGCACTTCGTAGGCGTCTTCGCCGGCGATTTCGGCGATGCCCATATGGGAGTAATCGGTCAGCAGAATGTGCTTGCGGGCGGCAGCGATTTCGCGCGCGGTGTCGCCATAGCTCAGCGGGATTTCAACACCATTGCGCACGCCCATCTTTGCGCCGTGGCTGATATGCAGGTCTTTCAGGCTCGTCATAGCTTGCTCGTCTTCTCTTTGTGTCGAGTTTTGATCGGACTTTCTTCAGGCAGCGTCGGCTTACGCGTCTTTGGTGCGTTCCAGAATGAACGACGCAAGCGTATTGATGCTTCGCAGATAGGAAGGCTCATCACCCTCCGACACGCGGATGCCAAAGGATTCATCGAGAAGCACGAACACTTCGGTTGCGTCGACCGAGTCGAGACGCAGGCCGCTGCCGAACAGCGGCGTGTCGTCGTCGATCTGCTCGACGGTCTGCGGAAGATTGAGACGCTGAATCAGCCCCGCCTTGAGTTTTTCGAGCACGGCCTTGCGTCGCTCGACATCGTCCAGGATCGTTGAATTGGTCATTTTTTCGCTCTTTATCGTGAGATTCCGGCAGCAACATTGCTACCGAGCTTGTCCCGGTAGGTCCGGAAATTGATAATGGTTCCCTCTACAACGACGTGGCGCCCAACGCGCGCTTCCACGTTGAAGTGATTGAATCCTTGGGTATCGGTGAACGACAACCGGCACTCGGCATAAATCGTGTCGCCGGGATAAACAACCCTCTTGAACTTGACATTCTGGGCGGCAAGAAACCCGATCACCTGCGATTTCTGCTCTTTGATGATTCGCTTACCTTCTGGTGTGCTAATTATTTCAGCAACGTTCTCAAATCGCTTGGCGACACGGCCAGTCTCCTTCTCGTATGCCGAGCAGACGTCGTTGAAGAAGGCGCAGTACTCGCCGGCCTGGCCGAAAACCTCCGCAATCATCACGCCGGGCATGACGGGATTGTCGGTAAAGTGGCCGGCAATATACGACTCGTTGAAGGTGACGTGCTTGACGGCAGTAATGCTCGCCTTGGGGCCAACCACGATATCGGCAATACGGTCCACCATGAATATGGGGGATCGCCACACGCCGATCTCAAACAACTGCTGCGCGGGCATCAGACTACGATCTAGTTTGGACATGAAAATTTCCGCAAGTTAGCGCATTACAAGGCCGCCGTCGGCCACCAGCGTCTGCCCGACGATGTAGCTTGCGGCGTTGGAACTAAGAAACGCGACCACCTCGGCAATCTCTTCCGGACGCCCGAAGCGATTCAGTGGAATGGCATCGAAGATGGTCCGCACGATGTGACGCGGCACCTTCTTGACCATTCGGGACTCGATCATGCCTGGAGCAATGGCGTTGACCCGGATCCCTTTCGATGCGAGTTCTTTCGCAATCGAGCGCGTGAAGCCGGAAATGCCCGCTTTGGCGGCGCTGTAGTTGGACTGCCCGAAACTCGCCGTCACCCCCGCAACGGAAGTCACGTTCACGATGCTGGCTTGCGTCGCGTGCCTCATCAGCCTCAGCATCCCCTGGGTCATGTTGAACGTCCCATGAAGATTGACGCGCACCACCTCGTCGAACTCCTCGAACGTCATAGTGGAGACCAGGTTGTCCTTGTTAATACCCGCGTTATTGACGAGAACGTCCACGGCCTCGATGCGCTGTTCCAGTTCACTGCGCAAGCGTTCGACGTCATCGCGATTTGCAACGTCGCACTTCACGACGGTCAAGCGGTTTGCGCTTGCAGATTCGGACGCGAGTGCGTCGAGACTGGCTTTCGCACTGTTGTATAGCGCGATCACGTTACTACCAAGTGCGAGGTATTTTCGACAAATTGCCATACCGAGATCACCGCTGGCGCCGGTCACCACTACGGTCTTATCTTCGAGTTCTGGATAGTTGGCCATAATTTTTATGTTTCGTGGTTATTAATCTAGAACGACCGCCGCGACGGCATGCGTCCGACAATGCGAGATCGTTAAAATTGATGTCTTCAGATTTTCGAGCCGCATTATTTTTTCGAATTCTCCCGAAAATTCGAAATACGGCTTTCCATGCGGATCGTGAAGGATCTTGATATCGTGAAAGGTAATGCCGTTGCGAAAACCCGTTCCCAGCGCCTTGACCGCGGCTTCTTTGGCGGCCCAAATGCCGGCAATGCGCTCGGCACCCTGCTGCTGGCTGTGCCCAAGGTCGTGCCCATGCGCTTCTTCTGCGGAGATCAAACGCCCGATGAATGCATCCCCGCTGCGCTCAATCGCTTGCGCGATCCGCCCCGTTTCGACGATATCTATACCAATTCGCATATCTAACGATATACCCCGTACGCTTTATTTAATTTGAAGCTGTCGCTACTGCCAGCGTTGTTGGTCTTTTTTTGTCACAATCGCAAGCACTTTTCGGCTTGTCATCTGGCATGAACTACAGCGTTGCGCAACTTTAGTCGCTGGATGAACGTTAGAGAATAAAGATTTGTAAATTTTCGGCGATTCGACTCACGATTTGATTTTCCTCAACCGAAAAATCCCCTTAAAGAACCACCCTTGACTTAGGAGTTCAATTTAGACACACCACGCGGAAGGCAGAAGTCGACACAGCCAGGGTCCACGACCAAGGCCATGGAGAGGAAAGATCGAGGAATTCACCGAGAGACCGGTGAGAAAGAGGGAGATTAAACGAAGCTGAAGTAAATGGATTTAGATACATCTAAAACAAGTCATGTCAGAAGCATCAATACTTGGTGTAGTAAGAATTCTTTTTATTAGGATTCCAATATATTTTGGGTGCACCAACTTCCGAAAATTCTCGATGCCACGAGCGTGGCATCGAGTACAAGTTCTGAACTCAGATGGCGCGCCCGTCGGCTGCGGGTGTTTTTTGCCTGCGTGCCACCCGAATGCTGCCAATAATCGCGACGAGCCCGACGGGCACAAAAACCAGCGAGCCAATGCTAATCAGCAGCGCACCGGTACGCACCTTCCCTGCGACCTGCATGATGAAGCCAATGATGATGAAGGCCCAGACGACCAGGAAGATTGCAAAGAACATCGCGGCGGGCTGAATGCCGACGTGGTGCAGCAGATACGAGAAGACGCCGACCGAAGCCACCAGATTCAAAATCAGACCAACGCCAACAACCCACATGATTCACGCCTCCGGAATGGGGTAAAGATTACACGACAAAGCCCGTCCGACAGACGCGCGGGCCGCGCGAGGCGCCACATTAGCACGGGTGCCCTTCCCATGCAGGGGAGACGCCAGTACGGGGCGGCGCCATGACAAAATGTCGCGCCTCGATTCTTGCAGGCAAAAAAAATCCGCCCGGTTGACCCGGGCGGATTTCATTCGACATTCAGCCGATGGCGAAACATGTTCGCCAGAAGCTTACTCGTCCGTCGTGTGCGGCTGCTGCGGTTGCTCTGCAGCCGGGGTTTCCGGCGTGCCGAACTCGAACGCTTCTTCCGCTGCGATCTGGTCGAAACGCTCGCGATCCGACGATTCCTTCGCACGGCGCGCCTTGTGGAACGCGAGACCCGTACCAGCCGGAATCAGACGGCCGACGATCACGTTTTCCTTCAGGCCACGCAGATCGTCGCGCTTGCCCATGATCGCCGCTTCGGTCAGCACGCGGGTCGTTTCCTGGAACGACGCCGCCGAGATGAACGAGTCGGTCGAGAGCGATGCCTTCGTGATACCGAGCAGCACGTTCTCGTACGTTGCCGGACGCTTGTCTTCCGCGATCATCTTGTCGTTCTCGTCGAGCATGTCCGAACGCTCGACTTGTTCGCCAGGGATGAAACGCGTATCGCCGTTGTCGGTGATCTGCACACGGCGCAGCATCTGACGCACGATCACTTCGATGTGCTTGTCGTTGATCTTCACGCCCTGCAGACGGTACACGTCCTGCACTTCGTCCACGATGTAGCGCGACAGTGCCTCGATACCCTGCAGACGCAGGATGTCGTGCGGATCGGCCGGGCCGTCCACGATCATTTCGCCCTTGTTGACGACCTGGGCATCGTGGACCAGCACCTGCTTTTCCTTCGCGATCAGGAACTCGTGCTGATTGCCCTCGAGGTCCGTGATAACGAGACGCTGCTTGCCCTTCGTGTCCTTACCGAACGACGTCGTACCCGTGACTTCCGCCAGGATACCTGCGTCCTTCGGCGAACGTGCTTCGAACAGTTCCGCCACACGCGGCAGACCGCCGGTAATGTCACGCGTTTTCTGCGCTTCGGTCGGGATACGTGCGAGCACTTCACCGACTTGCACCTGCTGACCGTCCTTCACCGTGATCAGTGCGCCGACCTGGAAGCCGATCTGCACCGAATGCTCGGTGTTCGGGATCTTGACTTCGTCGCCGTTCGCGTCGAGCAGCTTGACCTGCGGACGCACGCTCTTCGAAGCCTGCGAGCCACGGCGCTTCGCATCGATCACGACGAGGGTCGACAGACCCGTGATGTCGTCGATCTGCTTGGCCACGGTCACGCCTTCCTCGACGTTTTCGAACTTCACCGTACCACCGTACTCGGTGATGATCGGACGCGTGAGCGGATCCCACGTCGCGAGCTGCGTACCGGCCTTGATCTGCGCGCCATCGAGCTGCAGCAGCGTCGCGCCGTACGGCACCTTGTGACGCTCGCGCTCGCGGCCGTGATCGTCGGCGATGATGGCTTCGCCCGAACGCGAAATGACGATCTGCTCGCCCTTCGCGCTCGTGACGTAACGCATCGTCGCCGTGAAGCGCACGGTACCGTTCGACTTGGCTTCCACCGACGAAGCGACTGCCGCACGCGATGCCGCACCACCGATGTGGAACGTACGCATCGTGAGCTGCGTGCCCGGTTCGCCGATCGACTGTGCTGCGATCACGCCAACGGCTTCGCCGACGTTCACGCGCGAGCCGCGGCCGAGGTCGCGGCCATAGCACGAGGCGCACAGGCCATAACGCGTTTCGCAGGTGAGCGGCGTGCGCACGCGCACTTCGTCGATGCCGAGGCTCTCGATCGTTTCGACCGCGTCTTCGTCGAGCAGGTCGCCCGAAGCGTAGATCGTTTCCTGCGTTTCCGGATTGACGACGTCCGCCACTGCAACACGGCCGAGAATACGGTCGCGCAGCGCTTCGACGACTTCACCGCCTTCCACGAGGGCCTTCATCGCCACGCCGTTCGAGGTGCCGCAATCGTCCTCGACGACCACGAGATCCTGCGTGACGTCCACGAGACGACGCGTCAGGTAACCCGAGTTCGCGGTCTTCAGTGCCGTATCAGCCAGACCCTTACGTGCACCGTGGGTCGAGATGAAGTACTGCAACACGTTCAGACCTTCGCGGAAGTTCGCGGTAATCGGCGTTTCGATAATCGAGCCGTCCGGCTTCGCCATCAGGCCGCGCATACCCGCCAGCTGGCGAATCTGGGTGGCGGAACCCCGCGCGCCCGAGTCGGCCATCATGTAGATCGAGTTAAACGATTCCTGACGCGTTTCCTTGCCGTCACGATCGGTAACCGGTTCCGTCGCGAGCTGCTCCATCATCGCCTTGCCGACCGCTTCCGACGTGTTCGACCAGATGTCGACCACGTTGTTGTAGCGTTCCTGCGCGGTGACGAGACCCGACATGTACTGACGGTCGTATTCCTTCACCTTCTTCGCGGCTTCGCCGACGATGGTTTCCTTCTGCGGCGGCACGAGCATGTCGTCCACGCAGATCGAAATACCGGCGCGCGTTGCGAGGCGGAAACCCGACTGCATCAGCTGGTCGGCGAAGATCACCGTTTCGCGCAGACCGCACTTGCGGAATGCCGTGTTGATCAGGCGCGAGATTTCCTTCTTCTTCAGCGGCTTGTTCAGCACCGTGAACGGCAGGCCCGGCGGCAGGATTTCCGACAGGATCGAGCGGCCAACCGTGGTCGCGTACAGCGAGATCTTCGGCACGAATGCCGGTGCGCCTTCCGACTTGTCCTCGTTGTGGACCATTTCGGTAATACGCACGTTCACGCGCGAGGCCAGCTCGACTTCCTTGTTCTCGTACGCGCGGATCACTTCCGACACGCCCGTGAACGTCATGCCTTCGCCCTTGCCGTTGATCGCTTCACGCGTGGCGTAGTACAGGCCCAGCACGATATCCTGCGACGGCACGATCGACGGATCGCCGTTGGCCGGGAACAGGACGTTGTTCGACGCGAGCATGAGCGTGCGCGCTTCCATCTGCGCTTCGAGCGACAGCGGAACGTGAACAGCCATCTGGTCACCGTCGAAGTCGGCGTTGAACGCCGCGCAAACGAGCGGGTGCAGCTGGATTGCCTTACCTTCGATCAGCACCGGCTCGAAAGCCTGAATGCCGAGACGGTGCAGCGTAGGCGCACGGTTGAGCATGACCGGATGCTCGCGGATCACCTCTTCGAGGATGTCCCACACCACCGCCGTCTGGTTCTCGACTTCCTTCTTCGCAGCCTTGATGGTCGTGGCAACGCCCATCGTTTCCAGCTTGTTGAAGATGAACGGCTTGAACAGCTCGAGCGCCATCAGCTTCGGCAGACCGCACTGGTGCAGCTTGAGCGTCGGACCCACCACGATGACCGAACGGCCCGAGTAGTCCACGCGCTTGCCCAGCAGGTTCTGACGGAAGCGACCGCCCTTACCCTTGATCATGTCGGCGAGCGACTTCAGCGGACGCTTGTTCGCGCCCGTCATCGCCTTGCCGCGACGACCGTTGTCGAGCAGCGAGTCAACCGCTTCCTGGAGCATCCGCTTTTCGTTGCGGACGATGATCTCCGGCGCCTTGAGCTCGAGCAGACGCTTCAGACGGTTGTTACGGTTGATGACGCGGCGATACAGGTCGTTCAGGTCCGAGGTCGCGAAGCGGCCACCGTCCAGCGGCACCAGCGGACGCAGTTCGGGCGGCAGCACCGGCAGCACTTCGAGCACCATCCATTCAGGCTTGATGCCCGAACGCTGGAAGGCCTCGAGCACCTTCAGGCGCTTCGCGTACTTCTTGATCTTCGCTTCCGAGCCGGTGTTCTTCAGCTCCGTGCGCAGCGTCTCGACCTGCTCGTCGATGTTGATCGCGCGCAGCAGTTCGCGCACGCCTTCCGCGCCCATCTCGGCGCGGAATTCGTCACCGTATTCCTCGACCTTGTTGTAGTAATCCTCTTCGGTCATGATCTGCCGCGCCTTCAGCGGCGTCATGCCCGGTTCGATCACCACGTATGCTTCGAAGTACAGCACGCGCTCGATGTCGCGCAGCGTCATGTCGAGCACCATGCCCAGACGCGACGGCAGCGACTTCAGGAACCAGATGTGAGCGACCGGCGAGGCCAGTTCGATGTGGCCCATGCGCTCGCGACGCACCTTCGCCAGCGTGACTTCCACGCCGCACTTCTCGCAGATCACGCCACGGTGCTTCAGGCGCTTGTACTTGCCGCACAGGCACTCGTAGTCCTTGATCGGCCCGAAGATCTTCGCGCAGAACAGACCATCGCGTTCCGGCTTGAACGTACGGTAGTTGATGGTCTCCGGCTTCTTCACTTCGCCGAACGACCACGAGCGGATCTTGTCCGGCGAGGCCAGACCGATCTTGATCGCGTCAAAAACTTCTTCTTGTTGGACTTGCTTGAATAGATCGAGCAGAGCTTTCATTGCCTTCTCTCCGTAGTCCGATTAGTTGCGGTCGAGGTCGATGTCGATACCGAGCGAGCGGATTTCCTTCACCAGCACATTGAAGGATTCCGGCATGCCTGCATCGATCACGTGGTCGCCCTTGACGAGGTTCTCGTACACCTTCGTCCGGCCCGTCACGTCGTCCGACTTCACCGTCAACATTTCCTGCAGCACGTACGAAGCGCCATACGCTTCGAGCGCCCACACTTCCATTTCACCGAAGCGCTGGCCACCGAACTGCGCCTTACCACCCAGCGGCTGCTGCGTGACGAGCGAGTACGGACCCGTCGAACGCGCGTGCATCTTGTCGTCGACAAGGTGGTGCAGCTTCAGGTAGTGCATGTAGCCCACGGTCACCGTACGCTCGAACATTTCGCCCGTGCGGCCGTCGTACAGACGCACCTGGTTCTTCGACGGCGTCATGCCGAGGTTCTGCGCGATGTCGTCCGGGAACGCCAGATCGAGCATCTTGCCCATTTCCTCTTCGGTCGCACCGTCGAACACCGGCGTTGCGAACGGCACGCCTTCGCGCAGGTTCTTCGCCAGTTCGAGGATCTCGTCGTCGCTGAAGCTGTCGAGGTCTTCCTTGTGGCCCGATTCGTTGTAGATCTTCGTGAGGAACTCACGCATCTCTGCAATCTTCGTCTGACGCGCAAGCATCTCGCCAATACGCCAGCCCAGACCCTTCGCGGCCCAACCGAGGTGCACTTCGAGAACCTGACCCACGTTCATCCGTGACGGCACGCCGAGCGGGTTCAGCACGACGTCAGCCGGACGGCCATCGGCCATGTACGGCATGTCTTCGATCGGGACGATCTTCGACACCACACCCTTGTTACCGTGACGGCCTGCCATCTTGTCGCCAGGCTGCAGACGGCGCTTCACCGCGAGGTACACCTTGACCATCTTCAGCACGCCCGGCGGCAGTTCGTCGCCTTGCGTGAGCTTCTTGCGCTTCTCTTCGAACGCCAGATCGAACTGGTGACGCTTTTCTTCGATCGAGTTCTTGATGGCTTCGAGCTGCGCCGCTGCTTCTTCGTCCGCGAGGCGGATGTCGAACCAGTGGTAGTGGTCGAGGTCTTCCAGGTAAGCCTGGTCGATCTTCGTGCCCTTCGCGAGCTTCTTCGGACCGCCGTTCGCGACCTTGCCGTCGAGCATGCGAGCCAGACGCTGGAACGCGTCGCCTTCCACGATACGCAGCTGGTCGTTCAGGTCGAGGCGATAACGCTTCAGTTCATCGTCGATGATCTGTTGCGCACGCTTGTCACGCGTGATGCCTTCGCGCGTGAACACCTGCACGTCGATGACCGTGCCGTTCATGCCCGAGGGCACGCGCAGCGACGTATCCTTCACGTCCGAAGCCTTCTCGCCGAAAATCGCGCGCAGCAGCTTTTCTTCCGGCGTGAGCTGGGTTTCGCCCTTCGGCGTGACCTTGCCCACGAGCACATCGCCCGCTTCGACTTCCGCGCCGATGTACACGATGCCCGACTCGTCGAGACGGCCAAGCTGCACTTCCGCGAGGTTCGAAATGTCGCGCGTGATTTCTTCCGGTCCAAGCTTCGTGTCGCGTGCAACGACATTCAGTTCTTCGATGTGGATCGACGTGTAACGGTCGTCCGCAACCACCTTCTCCGAGATCAGGATCGAGTCTTCGAAGTTGTAGCCGTTCCACGGCATGAACGCGATCAGCATGTTCTGGCCGAGCGCGAGCTCGCCCAGATCGGTCGATGCGCCGTCAGCCAGCACGTCGCCACGCGCAACCTTGTCGCCCATCTTCACGATCGGACGCTGGTTGATGTTCGTGTTCTGGTTCGAACGCGTGTACTTGATGAGGTTGTAGATGTCCACGCCGACTTCACCGGCGACAGCTTCATCGTCGTTCACGCGAATCACGATACGGCCCGCGTCGACATAGTCGACCACGCCGCCACGCAGCGCCTGAACCGTCGTGCCCGAGTCGACCGCAACGGTGCGCTCGATGCCCGTACCGACGACCGGCTTTTCCGGACGCAGACACGGCACGGCCTGACGCTGCATGTTCGAGCCCATCAGTGCACGGTTCGCGTCATCGTGCTCGAGGAACGGAATCAGCGAAGCAGCAACCGAGACGATCTGCGACGGCGCCACGTCCATGTACTGGATGCGGTCCGGCGTGACCATCAGCGTTTCGCCCGCTTCACGCGACGAGACGAGTTCGTCGGTCAGCGTGCCGTCGTCGGCCACTGCCGCGTTCGCCTGAGCGATCACGTAACGGCCTTCTTCGATCGCCGAGAGGTAGTCGATCTGGTCGGTCACCTTGCCGTCCGCGACCTTGCGATACGGCGTTTCGAGGAAGCCGTATTCGTTCAGGTGCGCGTACAGAGCGAGCGAGTTGATCAGACCAATGTTCGGACCTTCCGGCGTCTCGATCGGGCACACGCGTCCATAGTGGGTCGGGTGCACGTCGCGGACTTCGAAGCCTGCGCGCTCACGCGTCAGACCGCCCGGGCCCAGTGCGGAAACACGGCGCTTGTGCGTGATTTCCGAGAGCGGGTTGGTCTGGTCCATGAACTGCGAGAGCTGCGACGAACCGAAGAACTCGCGAATCGCCGACGAAATCGGCTTCGAGTTGATCAGGTCGTGCGGCATCAGGTTTTCGCTTTCGGCCTGGCCGAGGCGTTCCTTCACTGCACGCTCGACGCGCACGAGACCCGCACGGAATTGATTTTCCGCGAGTTCGCCCACGCAACGCACACGACGGTTGCCGAGGTGGTCGATGTCGTCCACTTCGCCCTTGCCGTTACGCAGCTCGACGAGGATCTTGATGGTCGCGAGGATGTCGTCGTCCTGCAGCGTCATCGGGCCGACGATTTCGTCACGGCCCACGCGGCGGTTGAACTTCATACGACCCACCTTCGAGAGATCGTACGCTTCTTCGCTGTAGAACAGGCGGTTGAACAGCGCCTCGACCGCTTCTTCGGTCGGCGGTTCGCCCGGACGCATCATGCGGTAGATCGCGATGCGCGCGGCCATCTTGTCGACGGTTTCGTCGATACGCAGCGTCGACGAGATGTACGGACCCTGGTCCAGATCGTTCGTATAGAGCGTCTGGATGTCCTTGATCTTCGCCTCACGCAGCTTGTCGAGCACCGTTTCGGTGATTTCGTCGTTCGCGTTCGCGATCACTTCGCCCGTATCGCCATCGACGACGTTCTTCGCGAGAACGCGGCCGAGCAGATAATCTTCGGGGACCGAAATAAACGTGGTCTTCGCGGTTTCGAGATCGCGAATGTGCTTCGCGTTGATCCGCTTGTCCTTCTGGACGATGACCTTGCCGTCGCGATCGGTAATGTCGAAACGCGCGACTTCACCACGCAGACGCTCCGGCACGAACTCCATCTGCGCGCCTTCCGGCATCAGCGAGAAGTTGTCGAACACGAAGAAGTTCGCGAGGATCTGTTCCGGCGTGAGGCCGATGGCCTTCAGCAGGATCGTGACCGGCATCTTGCGGCGGCGGTCGACGCGGAAGTACAGCACGTCCTTCGGGTCGAACTCGAAATCGAGCCACGAACCGCGGTAAGGAATGATACGTGCCGAGAAGAGCAGTTTGCCCGAGCTGTGCGTCTTACCCTTGTCGTGTTCGAAGAACACGCCAGGCGAGCGGTGCAGCTGCGAGACGATGACACGCTCGGTGCCATTGATGACGAACGAACCCGTCGGCGTCATGAGCGGAATTTCGCCCATGTACACTTCCTGCTCCTTCACTTCCTTCACGACCGGCTTGCTCGGCGATTCTTTGTCGAGCAGGACGAGACGCACCTTGGCACGCAGCGCCGAGCAGTACGTGAGACCCCGTTGCTGGCATTCCTTGATGTTGAATGCCGGCGACGAAAGCATGTAGCTCACGAACTCTAGACGAGCAAAGCCGTTATGGGAAACAATGGGAAAAACAGACGTGAACGCAGCCTGCAGACCTTCCGGTTTGCGTTGTGCGGTCGCCGTTTCTGCTTGCAGAAACGTGCTGAATGATTCAAGCTGGGTAGCCAGCAGGAAAGGAACTTGGTGAACGATGGGGCGTTTCGCGAAACTCTTGCG
This sequence comes from Paraburkholderia tagetis, assembly GCF_022213065.1. GTDB lineage: Bacteria > Pseudomonadota > Gammaproteobacteria > Burkholderiales > Burkholderiaceae > Paraburkholderia > Paraburkholderia tagetis. The sequence continues at coordinate 4,243 of NZ_JAKLJA010000057.1, read as the reverse complement.
AATACGCTTCTTCTCGGTGAAGGAATATTGCATACGATCTCCGAATCACGGCGGGTAGGACGACCCGAGTGTTCACCGACTGAGACCCGATGGCTACGCGAGCCCTGGAAGCTTGGTGGTTGGCCTCTACCAACCGCTGGCTGACGGCAGCGGATACCGGCTTGTCATAACTTGCCCGCTGCCCGACCAAACTTGCCTTCTGCAGTCGCTTCAGAAGACAAAGAGAAGCGTCGTGCGCACAGATCATGCCCTTAGGGCCTTCACCCGGCGAAAGACGTTTTTCTTTGGCTTCTGGGTCCCGCATCCCGCCTCCGATCTTCAAAAAATCGAACACAAAAACGCAGAACCCACAAAGCACAAAAAGGCCGGCGGTGTAAAAACCGCCAGCCTTCGCACAGCGCGCTGAAACTTACTTGATTTCAGCCTTCGCGCCGGCTTCTTCCAGCTTCTTCTTCGCTTCTTCAGCAGCAGCCTTGGGCACCGCTTCCTTCACGGGCTTCGGTGCACCGTCGACCAGGTCCTTCGCTTCCTTCAGGCCGAGACCCGTCAGTTCACGAACGGCCTTAATGACCGAAACCTTGTTCGCGCCAGCTTCGAGCAGGTTGACCGTGAATTCGGTCTGCTCTTCAGCGGCAGCAGCAGCGCCGCCGCCTGCCGGGCCAGCGACTGCCACAGCAGCTGCCGACACGCCAAACTTCTCTTCGAATGCCTTGACCAGTTCGTTCAGTTCGAGAACCGACATCGCGCCAACGGCTTCGAGGATGTCTTCTTTTGCGATTGCCATTTGAAATTACTCCAGATTTGAATTCGGAAACAGCTAGCGATCTTTCTCGCTTGCTCGTGTTCGCTATTACGCAGCTTCGGCTTGCTTCTTTTCCGCCAGCGCGCCAAGAGCACGCGCCATGCCGGAAACCGGGGCTTGCATAACGAACAGCAGCTTCGAGAGCAGTTCTTCGCGGCTCGGGATGCTGGCCAGCGCTTGCACGCCTGCCTTGTCCATCACGTTGCCTTCATAGGAACCAGCCTTGATGACCAACTTGTCATTGCCTTTCGCGAAGTCGTTGACGACCTTCGCTGCAGCAATTGCATCTTCCGAGATGCCGTAGATCAGGGGGCCAGTCATCTGCTCTGCCAGCGGAGCAAACGGGGTACCTTCGACAGCGCGACGCGCCAGCGTGTTCTTCAACACGCGCAGGTACACCTGCTGCTCACGCGCTTTCGCGCGCAGCTTGGTCAGATCGCCAACCGCGATTCCACGATACTCGGCCAGCACCATGGTCTGAGCCTTCGCGACTTGCGCGGAGACTTCAGCCACGACGGCCTGCTTACCTTCTTTGTTCAGTGGCACGGTTAACCTCCAGATTCGACACACTTGGCATTTGCCTCATGTGCCGCGTTCAACAACGGCGACCGACCAGTCCGGAGTAAATCAGTTTGCTTCGTCAGGCGTTGCCGCCCGCTTACGCTCACATCAGCACTTCAAAACTTTTTCGGGTTCGCCATCTGCGTTGGCTTTGCATTAAGGAAGCACCCAACTACTGCACTCCCGCCAACGGTCTTTGACAACCGGTTGTGCGATGCGAAATTGCCACCGCCCAACCGCCCAAAGCCCTTTAAATCCGCACTGCGATCCGACCAAACCTCGTTCCAGACCTCAGCGCGGCAAAACTTTTTGCAGCTTACGCCGCGAGCGACGTTTGGTCGACGCGAACGCCAACACCCATCGTGCTCGACACAGCGATCTTGCGCAGGTACACGCCCTTGCTCGTCGCCGGCTTGGACTTGTTCAGCGCTTCAAGCAGCGCGTCCAGGTTGCTGCGCAGTGCCGTTGCTTCGAACGAAGCACGGCCGATGGTCGCGTGGATGATACCGGCCTTGTCGACACGGAATTGCACCTGACCAGCCTTCGCGTTCTTGACCGCGGTCGCCACGTCGGGCGTCACGGTGCCGACCTTCGGGTTCGGCATCAGGCCGCGCGGGCCGAGGATCTGACCGAGCGTACCGACGACGCGCATCGTGTCCGGCGAAGCGATCACGATGTCGAAGTTCAGGTTGCCGCCCTTGATCTGCTCAGCGAGGTCTTCCATGCCGACGATCTCTGCGCCAGCAGCCTTCGCTTGCTCGGCCTTCTCGCCTTGCGCGAACACTGCGACGCGGACCGACTTGCCGGTGCCTGCGGGCAGCACGACCGAGCCGCGAACGACCTGGTCCGACTTCTTGGCATCGATGCCGAGCTGGACTGCGACGTCGATCGACTCGTCGAACTTCGCCGTGGCGCATTCCTTCACGAGCGACAGTGCGTCGACGATTGGGTACAGCTTCTGGCGGTCGATCTTGGCAGCCAGTGCCTTTTGACGCTTGGAAACCTTAGCCATTTACACGCCCTCCACGACGATGCCCATCGAACGGGCGCTACCAGCGATCGTGCGGACCGCTGCGTCCATATCCGCTGCCGTGAGGTCCGGCATCTTGGTCTTGGCGATTTCCTCAGCCTGGGCACGCGTGATCGTGGCGACCTTGTCGGTGTGCGGCTTGGCCGAACCCTTGTCGACCTTCGCTGCCTTCTTGATCAGGACCGTAGCCGGCGGCGTCTTCAGGACGAACGTGAAGCTCTTGTCCGCGAATGCCGTGATGACAACCGGAATCGGCAGACCCGGTTCCATCGCTTGAGTCTGCGCGTTGAACGCCTTGCAGAACTCCATGATGTTCAGACCGCGCTGACCCAGTGCCGGACCGACCGGCGGCGACGGGTTGGCTTTACCTGCAGGAATCTGCAGCTTGATAAAGCCGATGATTTTCTTTGCCATGTTGAAAACCTCTTTGGAACGCGTGAGCGTTCTGGTGAGTGGTAGCGCGCGCTCGCCGCAATCTTCGCTGTGCCAACTGCTATATCGACATTCGCAGCCGACTGGACTACTGGCGCTCCTCTACGGCCATAACGCGGACCGTAAGCGCGGAAAAACGGACCGCATCAAAGATGCGATCCGTCGTATTCGATTTACAGCTTTTCGACCTGGCCGAACTCTAGTTCGACCGGTGTGGCGCGACCAAAAATGGTGACTGAGACCCGAACGCGCGATTTTTCGTAGTTGACTTCTTCGACGCTGCCGTTGAAGTCCGTGAACGGACCTTCCTTCACGCGGACCATCTCGCCGACTTCGAACAGGGTCTTGGGGCGCGGCTTCTCAACGCCTTCCTGCATCTGCGACATGATCTTTTCGACTTCGCGCGGGGAAATCGGGCTCGGGCGATTACGCGCCCCGCCAACGAAACCCGTCACCTTTGCAGTATTCTTCACGAGGTGCCACGTTTCGTCCGTCATTTCCATCTCAACCAGGACGTAGCCTGGGAAGAAACGACGTTCGGTCACTGACTTGTGACCACCCTTCACCTCGACCACTTCTTCAGTCGGAACAAGGATCTGGCCAAATTTGTCCTGCATGCCAGCACGTTCAATGCGCTCCTGAAGCGCACGTTGCACGCTCTTCTCCATACCAGAGTAGGCGTGCACCACGTACCAACGTTTTCCGCTCGGGGATGCCGGTGTATCGCTCATATCATTTCCAACCCAGAATCGCCGAGAAAATCACCCATTCAATGGATTTATCGCTAACCCAGAGAAAGATGGCCATTACCAGCACAAAACCGAAGACCACCAGCGTCGTTTGCGTGGCCTCTTTACGAGTCGGCCAGACGACCTTGCGAACTTCCTTGTACGAGTCTTTGGCAAACGCGATGAAGCTCTTGCCGGGCGCCGAAAGAAGACCGACTACCACCCCCGCGATCACGCCCACTGCGAGCGCTGCACCGCGGACATACCACTCCTGGCTACCGAGCCAGTAGAACCCTACGAACCCGGCCACAACCAACAATACGCCCGCCGCAAGCATCAGCTTGTCGCTGGAAGTATTAACAGTTTCGACGGAAGGATTCGCCATAACACCTTAAAGAACAACGCGCCAGAGGCGCGAGAAGTTGGCAGGGGCAGAGGGAATCGAACCCCCAACCTTCGGTTTTGGAGACCGACGCTCTGCCAGTTGAGCTATACCCCTAAACCATTTTGGGGTTGGCGGCATCGCCAACCCCGAAACCACTTAGTCGATCAACGAGACTGGCAATACTTACTCGATGATCTTGGCGACGACACCGGCGCCGACGGTACGGCCACCTTCGCGGATTGCGAAGCGCAGACCTTCTTCCATCGCGATCGGAGCGATCAGCTTCACCGTGATCGACACGTTGT
>NZ_JAKLJA010000056.1 GCF_022213065.1 Paraburkholderia tagetis | reverse complement strand
GATCACGCTCAATCGCACCAAAGAACAACAACTGCGGCGTTGGATACGCACTTCAGGACATCTTCAGCGGTAACATTCCAACACTCAACTGGCAGAGGTGCATTATGAAATCACCGTCGGAACCCCCAGTTTTCTCGTGCCGCCCTTGGCTTTCGGAATCTCAACCTGCTTCACCGGCGGTGGGAAGTACGACCCCGACGACATCCTGTTCCACAGCTTGTACAGATTTCCCGAAAGGTTCTGCTCGAACATGGCGATGGTTTCATCATCCACGCCCGCAGCGCCGCGATTGGCCCTCACCAACTGGTACGCTTCCCACACGACCCGCTTCGCAATGCTGTACGGTTTCGTTGATGTCATGTCACTCATCCCCACAGCGCAGGTTGGTGACCTTCGTCAACAGGATAACGCCGCCCCTTCGCTCCACCTTCATTACAAAGGCTTCAGCACTACTACGGGCGGCTCCGCCCCTCACTCCGGCATCGGTATTCATCCTCATGGTGTCTGATCGCGGTAGGGATGCCCGTTACCGGGCACCCCCCGCACAGATCCGTACGTGCCCAATTCGGGCATAGTATGTGTTTGCCAACATACTATGCGTAATGTGGCGTTTATCCATATGTGGCGGCCAATGCTGCCCCCTTCTCTGGCAGCGGAAATCCGGTAGATCAAGACCACATATAGTTCTTCGAATTTCCTTGGATACTGGTGTTCGGATCTGAGTTCAGCAAGGAGGTCCGATCATGTTTGAGACTCTGTTTTCTTACGCCAAGGTCGTGGCGCGCCACCGGAACGGGCCGCAGGCTGAAGCACGTGAGAGGTTTCTGCTGCATTGCGCAGAGCAAGGATTGTCTCGCGCGACGTTGGCGCAACTTGCCAGTGAACTGCTGGTCGTTGCGCAGGGCCTGCATATGGGCAGGCGCCAGATCACTGCTCAGGAGATTGGACTTGCCGCCGATCGTTGGGCCACGCATCAGAAGCGGCACAAGCGCGCCCGGACGGGCGAATGGTCGCGGCGGTGGTTTATCGCGACTGCGACTTCATGGTTGCGCTTCATTGGCCGCATGAAGCTGTCCCCGAACAAGACGGGCCCGTTCGCGGACGAGATTGAACAATTCGCGGCATTCATGCGAGACGAGCGTGGCCTGGCAGCGGCCACCATTCGTAATCGATGCTGGCACCTCGCGACGTTTTTCGACTCGCTGCCCATTCAAAAGCGCTCGTTAAGCCGTATATCCCTGGAAGAGATCGACACCTATCTTGCCCGCCAGGGCGACCATGGCTGGTGCCGGGTTTCGGTATCTTCAGCAGCCGACGCATTCCGCAACTTCTTCCTGTACGCCGAGCACCAGCAGTGGTGCGCCACCGGGTTCGCCGATGGAATCAGCGCTCCACGCATATTCAGGCAAGAAGGGCTACCTCGCGGGCCCGCGTGGGATGAGGTTCAACGCCTCATCACGACCACCGGCGACAGCGAAGCGGCCCGTGACATTCGCGACCACGCAATTTTGATGTTCTTAGCCATATACGGATTGCGAAGTGGGGAAGTGGCACATCTGCTACTGGAGGACATTGACTGGGAGCACGAGATCATTCGCGTAACTCGTCCCAAACAGCGCCGAATCCAGACTTACCCACTGACATACGTGGTAGGCGAGGCGATTCTGCGTTACCTTCGGGAAGTCCGGCCTTCGTGCTCCCGACGAGAGTTGTTTCTGACTCTTAAGGCTCCCCTTCGACCGTTGTCGCCTAGCGGTATGTACTACGTAGTAAAGAGCCGTCTGGATTTGTTGCGTTGGCGGGGTCCGGGGCTCGGCCCGCATTGCCTTCGACACGCCTGTGCCTGTCACCTTGTCGCCTCTGGATTTTCTCTGAAGCAAATCGGTGATCATCTTGGACATCGAAGTACTTACGCCACCCGCATTTACGCCAAGACAGATCTAGGTGGACTTCGGCGAGTCGCTGAATTTGATCTACGGGGGTTGCTATGAAACTCTCCGCCGCTGTGGCAATGTACGTGACCTACAAGCGCTCAGTGGGTATGCGATTCAACACGGAAGCCCGTACGCTAAAGTCTTTCTGTCGAGCTCTGGGTGATATTCCAATGACAGAAGTCCGACCTGATGAGGTACTTGCATATCTAGCCGGAACCGGACCTGTCACTTCATTCTGGGAACGCAAGCATGGAGCGATCTCAGGTTTTTATCGCTTTGCTATCGCACGGGGCTACGCGACACGCTCGCCGTTGCCTTCGCATGTCCCTAAACCACCGCTGGCGTTCGTGCCGTATATCTATACTCGCGCGGAACTGCGTCGCTTGCTCGATGTCGCCTCGTCTATTGATCATCCACGCACTCGCATTGATCCTCAAGTCCTCCGTACGCTGCTTCTGCTCCTGTATGGAGCCGCTCTCCGGATCAGCGAGGCACTTTCACTGACGATGGCTGATCTGGATCTCGAGCAATCGGTGTTGTACATTCGAGAAAGCAAGTTTTATAACACGCGGCTGGTCCCGATGGGACCGGACCTCGCCAAGGCTCTTGGTCAGTTCATCGCAAATCGCAACAGGAGGTATTCTTGCAGACCAGAGTCTCCGGTATTCCCCTGCCGCGATGGTAGTCCAATCACCGTCCGCGTTGCCGAGAACGCTTTCAGACGAGTGCGAAATCGTGCCGGCGTTTTTCGGCACGATGGTGCCCGTTATCAACCCCGGCTTCACGATCTGCGGCACACGGCCGTAGTTCATCGGCTCATTGCCTGGTATCGCAGCGGGGCCGATGTTCAGCGCCTGTTGCCTCAGCTTGCAACCTATCTCGGGCACGTCCACATTGCCGGTACGCAGCGCTACCTTACCCTCACTCCCGAACTGCTGCGCGAAGCTAGTTTGCGATTCGAACGTTTTGCGATGGAGGCTTCCCATGCGTGATTCGACTCTTCTCGGGCCGTGGGTCCGACGCTTTCTGCTTGAGCATCTGGTCGGAGAGCGTAATCTCGCTCTCAACACTCAAAGAAGCTATCGCGACATGCTGACGTTGCTCTTGCCGTTCTTGGCAAAGAAGCTCAGGAAACCTATCGACCGCCTCACCGTCGTTGATCTCTCGCCGAAACTCGCACGATCGTTTCTGGAGCATCTGGAACAGCAGCGTAAGTGCGAGGTAAGTACCCGGAACCAGCGTTTGGGTGCCCTCCATGCCTTCGCACGTTTTGTTGGCGAGCACAGCCCTGAGCATGTGGACTGGTGTGCCCAGATTCGCCTCATTCCTTATAAGAAGACCAGCCAGCCGGGCATCACCTATCTGGATAAGGCCGAAATGGATGCGCTCCTTTCTGCGCCCGATCGGGAAACTGCACAGGGTCAGCGTGACTATGCATTGCTGCTGTTTCTCTACAATTCGGGGGCACGTGCGAGCGAAGCCGCACAGCTTCTGATTCGGGACGTCGACTTGCCAGGCCTGTTTGTCAGAATCATTGGGAAAGGTCGAAAGCTGCGCCTTTGCCCGTTGTGGCCGACGATGGCTAATCAACTCATGCCGCTAATCGCTGGGCGCAGCCAACTCGATCACGTCTTCCTGAACCGCTGTGGCCAGCCAGTCACTCGCTTCGGTATTCATACGTTGGTCGAGCGGTCCGCATCCAGAGCTAGCATGCTAGCCCCATCATTGGAGAGCAAGCGCGTCAGTCCACACACGATTCGACATTCCTCCGCGACGGCGCTACTTCGGTCCGGTGTCGATATCAACACGATCCGCGGCTGGCTCGGTCACGTGTCGCTTAATACGACGAACGTCTACGCCGAAATTGATCTGGAAACCAAAGCGAGAGCGTTGGCCACTTGTGCTCCATTAGATGGCGGGAAATTCAGGAAGCACTGGAGAGAACAGCCAGGATTGATGGAGTTCCTGCGTAGGCTGTAGCTGGAATTATATGTGGTCGTCGATCCGACACTCCGCCCATTTTAGCGACGCACGAAGGATCGACGCCACATATGGATATGCGCCACATTTGGCATACGGCTCCTACCTCGGGTGTTTGACGGCAAAGCGCTGGTTCGGCCACGGATGAAGTATGCGGGGACGCGGGAGCCATGTATCTGCGATTCGCGTCATTTGCGCCCAGGATGTGCGATCCTTCTGGCTGCGACGCCGCAGCGCGCGCATCCACCGGGTTCGGACGTGATGGCGAAAAGCGTGAAGCGCACGGAAGTTTGTGGGCACTGCATGATATGCAAAGTACCCCTGAACGACCTGCTTGAGCCATTTCCCCTGCTCTGGAATCGAATCGTGCCAGCGCCTTCGGAGATCATCCTTGATCTGCCTGAGCTTCGCCCGCATGCGATCTCCACGGCTCTTCCGCTGTAGCTGGAAGGCACCGCGGCGTGAGCGCCCACAGATGAAGATGAAACCCAGGAAGGTGAACGTCTCTGGCCGGGGAAGACCCAGCCGCTGCCGCCGAGCCGCCGCATAGCGGCCGAACTCCAGCAGCCTTGTCTTCTCCGGGTGTAGCGTAAGCTCAAACTTTTCCAGCCTCGCTCGCATCGCGTCCCAGAAGCGCCTCGCGTCAGCTTCATGCTCGAAGCCGACCACGATATCATCCGCGTACCGCGAGATGATCACGTGGCCTTTGGCCTCCAGCCGTCGCCACCGTTGAGCCCAGAGATCGAAAGTGTAGTGCAGGTACACGTTCGCGAGCAGCGGCGACGCCACTGCCCCTTGCGGTGTACCGGTTTCACTGACGCTAAGTTCTCCATCTTCCAGAACGCCCGCCTTGAGCCACTTGCGCACAAGGCGGATGATGCGTTGGTCGCCAATCCGGTGCTCCAGAAAACGGACCAGCCATTCCTGACTGAGGCCGTCAAAGAAGTTCCGTATATCGGCGTCCAGTATCCAGTTCACTCGGGTGCGATCGATGGCCACTGATAACGCATCCATCGCATCGTGCTGACTGCGCCCGGGCCGAAACCCATACGAGAAGCCAAGGAAGTCTTCTTCGTAGATAGCGTTGAGAACTTCGACCACCGCGCGCTGGGCGATTTTATCCTCCAGCGCGGCAATTCCCAGCGGGCGCTGTTTGCCATCCGGCTTCGGTATGTACTGTCGCCGAACGGGCAGCGCCCGATACGCGCCGCTTTGTACCTGTTTGTGCAGGCGCTGGAGATTATCTTCCAGCCCTGCCTCGAAGTACTGCCATGTCATACCGTCCACTCCGGGAGCCGCCTTGCGTTTGAGCGCATGGAATGACTCTCGCAGCCGGTCGATGGTGACATGGTGCAGCAGCGCAGTGAACCGTTCCTTCTTCCGCTGCCTTGCAGCCTGCCGTACACGTTCCAGCCCGTGTGACACGCTTTCCCGGTTCTGTGCCCGGCACGTGTTGAACTGACCCGTGTTCCCCTTGGTCCCCGCCCTTGGCTCCACCCACTCCGCAGCCGGTTTCCCGGTGTTGTTCGCGGGCTTCGTAGCTACTACGGCGGAGTCTGACTTCTCCCGTCCGTTCATCATCGGCTTCGGCTCCTCGCCTTCCCGATGCGGACCTGCCAATGTTGCGACAGGCCAGACGAGAGATCTCCCGGTTCCCGCGCAAGGAGCGTCCGTGCATGCCAGGGTCTGCGACCGCGCCAGGTCGTTGAGGCGCTCGCGAAGGCGCGCCCCTCCGTGTTGCCTTCCGCCAAATAGACGACGTCGGCACCCGAGACGTTAAAGATATCGCGGCTCAATGGCTGGCCTGCACGCTCCCCTACCGACGCTTCGCCGACATCCTCGCGGACGCCAGCGCACGGCTTGGGGCCGATGTGGTTCGCTACGCCTTCATCGTAATGGACTTTCACCATCTACTCCTTACCGGTCTCCCGGCGCACCCATTTGTCTTTTCCCTTCACATCCGAAGCAAGGTTCTCACGTTCCATACCGAAGCCTGTATTGAGTTCATGCCGCCTTTACACCGGCTGCCATCGAGTCCGTAATCAGGTGTCGTCCCGACTGATCCTGGAGCAAACTTACGACCCCAGTTTTGACAGCGCCTTTAAATAAGTAACGATGCGTCATCGGACGGTTCGCTTTCGCTCATCTGCTCAACACGTACCTGCCACCCTCGACGGGTGACTTTTCCACAGTCGCTCACCACCGCGCCTTTTGGACGCAGCAGCACCGGGCGGTTTGAAGCCTGCTCCTGAAAGCCGACTTCGGGAGGCCTGCTCCCATCTTCAGTACAGCACCGCAGGCTTTCGCCCGCGTTCGTGACACACTAAGTTTTCTTATCATAAGTCGTCTGTTTATGCATTAAACTTGCTGGTATGAAAAATCGCCCGATGCGGGTCCCCGCCCCGCCCGCCCCCGAACCCGCCGGTTTTCCCGATGCGGATGAACTCGCCATGCTGCGCGCCTGGTATTCCGGCCTCGCCGTGCGCCAGGCCGTGGCGCGCTACCTGCCCGGGCGGCTGGGCGACGGCCAGTCCGCGCGCGGCGTGCTCGGCACCCTGCGGCGCCGCCTGCAGGCCCTCGCCCGCGCAGCGCATCGCGATGATCTGGCGGCCCTCTTCGACCATCCCGCGGAAGAACGCAAACAGCACGCGAAGGCCGTCGCCCAGGCGATCGACGCCCTGCGCACCGCGCGCCCTCCCGAGCCGCAGATCGCTGACGCCATCGCGCAGTGGTTCGCGCCGCGCGCGGTGCGCGTGCTGCACGCGCACGGCATCACGACGCTCGCGGATCTGACCGTGCGCATCCCGCGCCGCCGCCAGTGGTGGAAGGCCGTGCCCGGGCTCGGCATGGCGAGCGCCCGCGCCATCGAGGCGTTCTTCGCCGCCTGGCCCGCCCTCACCGAGAAGGCCCGCGCGCTGGTCGTCGCGACCCGGCGCAATGACATCGTGCCGTGGGAGTCAATCAGCCTGCCGCATGAGGTGGACGGCTCCGCCGGAACGTTTCGCGCACCCGTTGCCACCTGCACGCTCGACGCGTCCAACGACTACGAGGCCGTGCAGACCTGGCTCGCATTGCACGAGTCGCCCGCCACGCAGCGCACCTACCGCAAGGAGGCCGAGCGCCTGATCCTGTGGGCCATCGTCGAACGCGGCCGCGCGCTCTCCTCACTCACGACCGAAGATGCCCTCGCCTACCGCACGTTCCTGCGTCATCCTTCACCGCGGGGCCGCTGGGTCGGACCGGTACGGGCGCGCACCTCGCCGGACTGGCGACCGTTCAACGGCAGCCTCTCCGCGCGCTCGGTCGCGCATGCCCTGTCGATTCTCGGCGCCCTGTTCCGCTGGCTCATCGAGCAGCGCTATGTGCTCGCCAATCCCTTTGCCGGCGTGAAGGTGCGCGACGCGACGGGCACCCGGGTGCTCGATACCTCGCACGCGTTCACCGAAGGCGAATGGGCGCTCGTGCGGACGATCGCGGACGGGCTCGAGTGGTCGTCGGAGGGGTCACCGCGCTGGTCGGCGCCGGCCGCGCAGCGGCTGCGCTTCCTGCTGGATTTCGGCTATGCGACCGGTCTGCGCGCGAGCGAGCTCATCGGTGCAACGCTGGGCCACGTAGAGACGGACCCGCGCGGCGACCACTGGCTGCGTGTCACGGGGAAAGGCAAGAAACGGGGAAGCGTCGCGCTGCCGCCGCTCGCGTGGGACGCGCTCGCCCGGTATCTCGCCGAACGCGGGCTGCCGGTCCTGCCCGTGCGCTGGAATCCGCAAACGCCCATGATCGGCAGTCTCGACGGCGGTACCCACGCAGACAGCGGCACCGCCATCAGCGGCACGCGCCTCTGGATGGTGATGCGCAGGTTCTTTGTACTGGCGGCGCTTGCCATCGAGGCCGACCACGCGCCGCTCGCGGAAAAACTCCGGCGCGCGAGCCCGCACTGGATGCGCCACACGCACGCGACGCACGCCCTCGGCCGCGGCGCGGAACTCACCACCGTGCGGGACAACCTTCGGCATGCCTCGGTGTCGACGACTTCCATCTACCTGCACAGCGACGAGGTCAAGCGGGCACGGCAGATCGCGGAGGCTTTCACGAAGTCAAAGTGAGGAAAACATGGATCCCGCGTGTCCCATGATTTCCAGCCCATCGCGCGCATTCAGCCCGCCGCTCACCGCCGCAGCCAGCCCTTTGAGTCGTAAAGCGCCGTAACCCAGGTAGGTTGCCTTACCGACAGATGGTCCGTGCTCAAGCAGGTTCATACGGAGGTTGCTCCTTGTCCTGCCGTCCCTGTTCACCGATACGCAGATGCATGCGGACGGTCGGACTGTGCGTTTTTCCCTATTCGGACGCAGCTCTCACTCCCGCCCGCTGCGAAGACTGGCGCACGTCCTGGGCTTTTTGCGCTGGCGATGAAAAAATGGCTTGCCAGAAGGCGTTTTCCTGTTGCGAATCGCGAAAACCATTGATACGCTAGGCGCCAGCTTAAGACGGTGCAGCAACGCAAGGCGTCGTGCACCGTCTTAAGCGGTTCTCAACCTGATAGAGGATTATTCATGGCAACGAAGACCGCAGCGAAAGCACCGAAGGCTGCAAAGCCGGCCGCAACGAAGGCAGCACCGAAGGCTGCTGCGCCGGCGAAGAAGGCTGCGACCAATGGCGCACTCAAGCCGCTGAAGGAAACGTTCACGAAGGCCTCGTTGGCAACGCACGTTGCCGAAAAAGCCGGTGTCGAGCCGAAAGCAGCCAAAGCCGTTCTGGCGGCGCTCGAAGACACGATTCTGGGCTCAGTGCATAAGAAGGGTGCAGGTGAGTTCACGCTGTCGGGGCTGGTGAAAATCGGCGTCCAGGCTGTCCCCGCGAAGAAAAAGCGCTTCGGCAAGGACCCGTTCACCGGTCAAGAGCGCTGGTTCGATGCAAAGCCTGCAACGGTGAAGCTGAAGATTCGCGCGCTGAAGAAGCTGAAGGACGCCGCCGCAGCCTGAGGCCCGTTGCGACGTTGACAGGAAGCCCGCCATTGTGAGCGGGCTTTTTGTTTTCAGACTGGCGTTTATTTTATGTATATTCGCGTTTCGAGCGATGTCTCTGGTAACCAGCATCTCCGTTGATACCGAACGTCAGGTCCCCGATATTCGCATTGCGCCACAAGTCCATGCTGGTGGAACCTATCGGGCGGCTTTCTTCCGCCCGTATCCTTGAATCGGACAGGCCGGAGCGTTAGCGCAAATCCGGAGATTGGACGCTCACGTGGCGATGCTTTTCCGCCGACTCTTCGAGGGCGCGCGCCGTAGCAAGCGACAGATACCCGTCACGGCCGCTGGCAGCCGGGCTCTCATTTGCCGTAACGGCGCGATGGAACTGGGCAACCCCCGTGACATACAGGTCGCCATGCGAGACCTCGATCCGTTCCTCGCCTCGTGCGGTTCGCAGCGTCAGTTCCCCGATCGGCCGCTGGGTCATCACATCACGCCCGAGCAGTGAGCCTTCGGAGCCATGTACCTCAAGTCCCGTGGCTGCGAAGGGAACGGTGAACGCATCGTGTATCTGCGCAAGCACACCGTTGTCAAACCGAATGATGCCCATCACGCCGTCCGCGAGCCCGGCGTTTCCCATGCTTCCCGACGTGGTCATGGCGCTCACCTCGACAGGTTCCGCGTCGAGCAGAAAGCGCAAGGTATCGACGTCGTGTACCGAGATGTCGAGCACAACGCCGCCGCCGGCTTCTGGCCGCTCGATACGCCAGCCGCGCAAGTGCGGCGGCAGCGAAACGGCGTGAAAGACGCGAGCAAACAGCGGCGTGCCGATCGCACCCTCCCGGATCAGATCGCGCATACGCCGATGCGTGGCCGCGCAGCGCAGATGGTGATTGGTCGCGAGAACGACATTGTGACGAGCGCAGGCTTCGATCATCTTCCTGGCGTCGTCGGTGGTGAGCGCGAGAGGCTTTTCACAGAGCACGTGCTTGCCCGCGGCGGCCGCTGCGAGAACCTGCGGCAGGTGCTTTTCATTTGTACTGCTGATATAGATCGCGTTTATTTGCGGGTCTTTGAGTACTTCGTCCAGATCAGCACTGGCTTGCGCGATGGCATGCTTGTCCGCGAATTTCCGGGCGCGTCCAATGTCGCCACTGACGATGGCCTTGATCGCGCCATCGGGCTGAGCGCGAATGGCGTTGATCATCCATTCTTCCGCAATCGTGCTGGCGCCCACGAGCGCCCAATGAACAATGGTTCCCATCTTTCGTCTCCTTTCAGGTCGGTTCAACAGTCTGAATAGCCGTGGCCGACGGGCCAAGGCTGCGGCACAGCGATTCCCCCACACGCAAAGCTTGCGCAGCGATCGTCAACGCCGGATTCAAGGCAGCGGACGATGGAAAGAACCCTGCATCGACAACATAGAGGTTGTCGTGGTCATACGCCTTGCACAACGGATCCAGCGGCGACGCTGCAGGATCGGCACCGAAGCGGACCGTGCCGCATTGATGTGACGGCGTGTCCTCACCAAATCGACGGCTCACAACGAGTGGAAATCCCGAGCGACGCAAAATTTCCTTTGCTTTCCTGACAAGTCGCGCATGCGGCTTCAGGTTCGTGCGTTTCCACAGAAGCCTGATCTCGCCCTGCTCCGTCAACTCGATCCGGCTATCGCGATCCGGCAGATCCTCGGACATCGCGTACAGGTCCACACTGTGGTCACTCAGGTAGCGAAGCGCGCGCGTTGGCATGTATGGCATCGCGCCTCGCAGCATCGCTTCGCGAATCTTGCCAAGCATCTGGATATTGCCGAGCGGCCACTCGTCGTGTTCGGTTCCGAAGTAGAAGTCGTTCACGGATAGCGTTTTCGGAAACCGGGTGTCGTTCACATGGCGCGGATCGATCGCGAGGACGGCCGTGCAATTGTGGTTCATGTAATACCTCCCCACTGCACCCGAGGAGTTAGCGAGGCCCTGCGGCATGCGCGAATTGGCCGACGCAAGCAACAAGGCTGCGCTGTTGATCGCGCCGGCGGACAGTATGAAGGTGTCGCCGGTCACGGTTTTTCGGCCTTCGCGCGATTCGACCTCCGCCGATACGATCCTTTTTCCCGTCGTGTCCGTCACCAGGCGAGTGACGCGTGCGCCGGTCATCAGCGTGACGGAACCGCGCCGCATGGCCGGGCGTAGCAGGCATTTCTCCGCGTCGCCCTTCGCATCGATGCGGCAAGGAAAGGCATCGCAGGTCCCACAACGAATGCAGCCTCCCCCGGAACCCAGATCAATGGACGTCGGCATATGGAAGGGATGGAGCCCCTGGCGTTCGAACGCTCGGCGCAGCTTCGCAATCGCGGGCTCGTCTGGCACGGGAGGATGCGGATAGGGGCGGCAATGCGGCGGCTCGGTTGGGTCCCCACTCACATCCCCCCTGATGCCAAAGAGCGATTCGGCGAGGTCATAGTACGGCGCGAGATCCGCATAGGAGATCGGCCATGCTGGAGAGACACCCTCTTCGTGCTGCACCTCACTGAAATCCGCCTCCCTGAATCGAAACATTGCTGTCCCGAAGAATTTCGTATGTCCACCAACGAAATAGTACTGACCAGGGCGATATCGCTGGTTCGCGCCGTTCAGCCAGGTTTCGCGTGTCCGGTAACGAAGCTGCCCAAACACGGCCTCGGCATCCCAGTTCTCCAGCTCCCGTGGCAGATTATCGCCGCGCTCAATAATCAGCACGCGCGCATCCGTCTGAGCCAGTTGCCATGCAACGGCGCTCCCTCCTACACCCGAACCAATGATGACAACGTCGGCGTGCATTGCAGTCTCCATATCTTCTATTGATCTCGCCATGGTCGTCCTGACGATTCCACGACGCGCATCTGTCCTCGTGCGAGTCGCCGCGCGAGGGACGTTGCATACCGGGTTGCTGGATCAGAGGTCGAATCCGAGCTGTGTTTTTCCGAGTTCCGTCAGGCTGTCTTCGGTCGCCCGGCCAACAAAATCGGTCTCAAAGTTGTCGGCAGGAAAGTCGGGCGGGCTTTCGCCTCGCAGGAAAGTCGGCAGTTGCCGTTTCAGGTATTCGTCGTTTTTCGCGCAGCCGGGCGCCGCCGCGATGTACATCACGTTGCTGTATCCGGTTCCACGATGCGCGTCCTCGACCGCGTGAATCACATCGCTATGCCAGAAGACGGTATCTCCGGCCTGCATCAATGGAATGGATGAAAGCGCTTCGTGAAGCGGCGCGTGCCACTTTGCATCGATAGACAGGGCGCGGCCCGGCATTGCACCACACAGATCTTCGTCGGGGACGTCGTCCTGAAGCGCGCGCAACAGGACATACACCATCGCGTTCGCGATCGGCACAAGCTGCAACGTTCCATCCCCCGGCCCTTGGGGAGTGAGCGCGGTCCACCCCTGAAACGTGCGGAACATCGAACAGACCGTCGGAGAACGGATCTCTCGCGCCTGTGGCCGCCAGGCCGCGTCGAAGGCATCATACCGGCACCACTCACCGCTGAAGACGTGACGATAGACACGCCGGAAATTGTC
This sequence comes from Paraburkholderia tagetis, assembly GCF_022213065.1. GTDB lineage: Bacteria > Pseudomonadota > Gammaproteobacteria > Burkholderiales > Burkholderiaceae > Paraburkholderia > Paraburkholderia tagetis. Next base: position 24,377 of record NZ_JAKLJA010000056.1, on the reverse strand, counting down.
ATCCAGCCATCGCTCCACTGACCCGCCATCACAATGTGCGGAGAGCCCCAGCGATTCGGAGCCCGGAGGACGCCGGCGCAGGCGGTCCGCGTAGACAGGAACCCTGTCCGGATCAAAGTGAATCTGGCCTTCACTCTCCCACTTCCAGAGCCGGTTCAAAAAGACACGTGTCTGGGTGAGCTCGGCAGACTGTCGCGCCTCGACTTGCGGGCCAGACCAGTAAATGCCGTAAATTTGCGGCTTGCTCGATGCGAGCGTGCCAAAAAACTTGTCTTCGGCGCGATGGGCGAGCTTGTCGTCCAGTCGATTACGCTCGACGTATTGCGCGATCTCATCGTCCCATGCCCCAACTCGTTCGGGGCTGAATACGCCGCGTACAACACACGCTCCGCGCTCCTTGATCGCGGCGATGGCCTGCTCGCTCACGCGGCCCGCGGCAATGTCCGCGAACGGGATCTCCGGGATCACCGATTCGCCGCGCTGGCGCTCCTGCGTAATCACATCGACCTTGCGCCGGATTTCGGCGTCGACCTGCTCGAACACTTCCCGGTAGTTGGGAAGGCTCTCGCGCAGTTGCTTCTTTACCGAGCGGATTGCGGCCGGCAAATCTTCAATGTGGAGGGATTCCATGATGCGTCTCCGTGTGTGTTGTAGTGCCCAAAGCTTAGCCCCCGACGCGCCCGAGAAGATATACAATTCAGACAATCTCTTTGCGTATCCGGCCATGAAACCTGCATACGAACACGTCACGATGGATGCCGGGTGTTCCATCCGGGTTTATCACCGCAAGCTCCCCCGCATACCGTTCGAATTGCATCACCATCCCGAGTACGAACTCACGCTCACGATGAACAGTCGTGGCAAGCGCTATATCGGCGATTCGGTCGACGACTACGAAGGCAACGACCTCGTGCTCGTTCCGCCGGATCTGCCGCATACGTGGGCCTCGAACAAGTCGATCGATGCCGGTGCACCGCAGGTGGCGATCGTGATCTGGTTTAACGGCGACTGGGCAAGGCGCCTTGCGGACTGCTGCCCCGAATACGAACCGCTCCGTAAGCTTTTGCGTCGCGGTGCATCCGGCCTCGCCTTTTCACCAGAAGCCGGATTGACGGTCAGTCAACAGGCCGATGCACTGCTGTCGAAATCACCGAGGGCGCGGTTGAGCGCCGCCCTCAACGTGTTGTGCGAGCTCGCAGACAGGGACGCGACGCCGCTCGCCTCCCCTGCCGCTTTCAGCCAAGGGCAGGTGGGCCGCCCATCGGGCCACGAACCCGAACGCCTGAATCGCGCATTGAGCGTCATCGACGCACGCTTTGCCGAGCGCCTGACGCTCCAGGAACTGGCCGAGGCAGCAACGCTTTCCGAGCGCACGCTCAACCGCTATTTCGTTCAGCATCTGGGCGAAAGCGTCGGCAAATACCTGAATCGGGTTCGCATTGGCCACGCGTGCCGGATGCTCGTTACGACGGCGTGGCCCGTCTCCATCATTGCTGCGCGATCGGGTTTTCCGAACGTCGCCAACTTCAACCGGCAATTCCGGGCCGTGAAGCAGACAACCCCGGCTGCTTATCGTGATACGTTTGCACAAGCGAACCCGGCGCCGGAGGAGTCGCGGCCCCTCGAATCCAGGCCGCTTTCGCTGGAAAAGCGGCCGTAGATGGAATTCAGGCGCCAGCGCAATACCGCTATGGTGGCGCCTGCAAACGCGCCCCGCACACGCCAATTCATTCGGCCAGATCGCAACCTCGCGTCTCGGGCGCAAAGAACGTTGACAGGAAAGTCACTCCCGCCAATACGACGATATAGGTTGCAATCGGCCAATACGCGCCGCCCGACCAGCCGATCAATGCCGCTGCGATGAAAGGCGCGACGCCGCCCGACGCCACCGCTGCGAACTCCTTGCTGACCGCTACGCCGGTATAGCGATAGCGCGCACTGAACAACTCCGGAAAATACGCGCCCTGTATGCCGTACATCCCGAACACGCCAACGCCAATCGCCACGCTCATGCCGACGATGATCCACACCGGATCCTTCGTGTTGAAGAGCCAGAAAGCGGGAAATGCCCATGCACAGGTGAAGAGCGCGGCCAGCCGATACATGATGCGGCGTCCGAACCGGTCGGACAGCCAGCCCATCAGCGGAATCGTCACCACAGCCAGCCCGGCCGCGATGGTGATATCGAGCGTGCCGACCGACTTGTCGACGAGCAGCACCTTCGTCAGGTAGCTGAGTGCGAACACCTGATACAGGTACGACGACCCGTTCTCGCCCACGCGCAGCCCGAACGCCACGAGCAGCGTACGGCGCGAATCGGTCAGCAGATCGCGCACGGGCCGCTCGCTGGTATGCCCGCGACGCTGGATGTCCTCGAACACGGGGCTTTCCTTCACCCGCATGCGGATCACGATGCCCGCGAGCACGACCAGCGCGCTGAAGAGAAACGGAATGCGCCAGCCGTACGCGTAGAAAACGTCCTTCGGCAGATGCTGCACCCATGTAAACATCGCACCGGCCAGCAGAATGCCGATGATGCAGCCCGCGAACGGCAGTGCGGCATAGAAGCCGCGCCGCTCAGCCGGAGCAAACTCGGAGACGATCAGCGAAGCGCCCGCCTGTTCCGCGCCGGCGCCAAAGCCCTGCAACAGCCGCAACGCCACCAGGCACACGGTCGACCACACGCCTGCGCTCGCATAAGTCGGCAGCAGGCCGATGCAGAACGTCGACCCGCCCATCAGCAGCACAGTTGCGACCAGGACGACCTTGCGCCCAAGCCGGTCGCCGAGCCAGCCGAAGAACAGCCCGCCCACAGGCCGCGCGAAGAATCCTGCCGCGTAGGCACCGAAAATCGCGAGCAGGCCCGCTGCCTTGCTGAGCCCCGGAAAGAACAGATCAGCAAAGATCAGCGCGGACGCCGTGCCGTAGATGCTGAAGTCGTACCATTCCATCGCGCTTCCAGCCGTGCTCGCCGCAATCACGCGGACCAGATCGCGGGTGCCAGCCTTCGCTCCGGTATGCGCGTGCGATATCACACTGCGCACTACATTCGCTTCCATGAATGTTTCTCCTGTGTCGTTATCGCTTGTTATCGTGCTTCGTTCAGGCGCGGGTCGCGCGCCGTTCGGATGAATGGCTCGCGTGCCGGCCCGAAGTCGCTGCGACCTGCGTCAGGATCACGTTGAAGTGCGGGATGCCCAAATGCCAGCAGAGGGCCTCAACCACGAGTTCGTGATCGGCAACGTGCTCGAGTCCCGAGACGCACATCGCGCCAACGATGCCCTCGTCCGCCACACGCAGCGGCACGCCGCCTCCATATGTCGCGTAGTGTTCCTCCGGCAAATCGAGCGACACCAGCCGCTGTCCATCACGTTCAAGCATCACGCCAACTTCGAGCGAGCTGCGCTCGAAGTGGAAGACCGTGTTCTGCTTGCGCCGGATCCAGTCGACGTTTTCCGCATTGCTGCCGTCGAGTGCGCAGAAGTACAACGGTCGCTCCGGCAGAGCCAGACCCACCGCAACCGCCAGGCTACGGCGTGCCGCAATGTTGACGGTGATCTCCCCCAGCCTGCGCGCCACCTCGGCATTGAACACAGGGAGCGTCGTGCGTCGAGCCTGCTCGTCGAATGTTTCGTCGCGCATGGTTCCGTTGCGTCGTGACATCGTCCATCTCCTCACATGCCCTTCTGTCTCATTGCTCCACGCCTGCACGCACGCCCAGAAAGCGCGCCATGCGCTCGAGCGCCAACTCGGGACGAATCAACACGCCTGCTTCGTCGGCCTTGCGAAAGACCTCCGCGAAATGCAGCACCGAACGCGCGGACTCCATGCCACCCGCCATCGAGAAGTGATCCTGATGTCCGTTGAGCCATGCCAGAAACACGACGCCAGCCTTGTAGTACTGCGTCGGCGCGCGGAACAGCTCGCGCGAAAGCGCAACGGTCGGATCAATGGCTGCGCAGTAGCCTTCGAAATCCTGTTTCGCGAGCAGGCCCAGCGCTTTCGCTGCGACCGGTGCGATCGGATCGAAAATGCCGAGGAGCGCGTGCGAAATGCCCGTGCTGTCACCCGCGATCAGGTCGCCGTAATTGAAGTCGTCGCCGGTGTACATCTTCACGCCGTCAGGCAACTGCGCGCGCAGTTCGCGCTCATATTCGGCATTGAGCAGCGAGATCTTGATGCCCTCGATCTTGCCCGCGTGAAGCCGGATGATCTCCAGCACGGTGGCCATCGCCGTGCGCACGTCACGGCTGCCCCAGTAGCCGTCGAGTGAGGCGTCGAACGCGTCGCCAAGCCAGTGCAGCACGACCTTTCTGCGGCTTTCCGCGATCACGGCGTCGTAGACGCTCTTGTAGTCGTCAGCCGAGCGGGCGGCGGCGCACAGCGCCCGGCTCGCCATCATGATGGCGCGGCCGCCCGCGCTCTCGACCACGTCGAACTGCTCCTTGTAGGCCGCGATCACGTCGGACAGACTGTGCCGGCGGCTGTCGTCGAGCTGATCGGTTCCTGCACCGCACGCGAGATCGGCGCCCGGAATCTGGCGCGCATGTGCGACACTGCGGCGGATCAGCTCGGCGGCGCCCTGCCAGCCTAGCCCCATGCCGCGCTGAGCGGTGTCCATTGCTTCCGCTACCTTGAAGCCCAGGCCATAGAGGTAGCTGCGAAAAGCCAGCGTCCTGTCCCAGTCGATAGCCGGTGCACCGGACCATGACTCGTAAGGTTGTATCGGATCGACGACAACGTGCGCGGCCGCATAGGCGGTGCGATTGAAAGCAGGGGGTCGGGGTGCGACCAGCGGTTCGGGACGCTGGAGGACGTAGTCCACGACGCAACCGTCTGCGTTGGGAAGGCGAATCTTCATGATCGGATCTCTCAATGGATGGTCGAAGCGGAGGTCATCGCTGGACGCGAATCGGCACTCGCCTGAGCGGGTGGCTGCACGCGCCCGAGAATGTGGTCGGCGGCCTTCTCGCCAATCATGATCGTCGGCGCGTTGGTGTTGCACGACGGCACGAAGGGCATCACCGACGCATCGACGACGCGCAGGTTCTCAATGCCAATCAGCCGCAACTCCGGCGTGACGACACTCATCGGATTGGCCTCCGGCCCCATACGGCAGGTGCCGACCGGGTGATGGTCGGTCTTGGCGTTCGCGCAGGCATAGTCGAACAGTTCCGCTTCAGTGCGCACCTTCGCGCCGGGCAGAATCTCCGCCTGCACGAAGCGCTGCATTGCCGGCTGGCTCATCAGTTCGCGCGCGAGCCGCAATCCGTCGATGGCCGCCTTGCGGTCCAGCGGGTCTTCCCAATAGTTTGGGTCGATCAGTGGTGCCGCGTTGAGATCGGCATTGGGCAGACGCACGGTGCCACGCGATTTCGGCCGCAGATACGCGGTATTCAACGTGACGCCCGCGTTGTTCAGCTTCGCCATGCCCGCCTCGATACCGGAGCCCAAGCCGAGGTGAAACTGGATGTCGGGTGAGCGAACCGCAGGTGACGGCGCGCCTTCGGCGTACCAGAACCCGCCGGTTTCAAAAAGGCTCGACGCGACCGGCCCCTTCTTCAGCAGAAGATATTGAAGCCCAGCCCAGGCGGCATGCTGGAGCCTGTTGTACTTGTCGTAGGTATGATCGCCCGTGCACTCGGCGATCACGAAAAGATCGAGATGATCCTGGAGGTTGGCGCCTACGCCCGGCAAGTCGTGAACGGTACGTATCCCTACCGACTCGAGATGGTCCGCCGGTCCGATTCCCGAATGCATCAACAGGCGCGGCGATCCGATCGCGCCCGACGAAACGATGACTTCGCGGCTTGCGCGAATCGTCGTCGGCGTGCGATCGGTGCCGCTCGCCACCTTGACGCCGACGGCGCGCCCATCTTCGACAATCACGCGCAACGTGCGCGACTGAAGCCGCACGGTCAGGTTAGGTCTACCGAGCACCGGTTCGAGAAACGCAACCGCCGCAGACGAGCGACGCGCATTGAACTGCGTCAACTGGTAATACCCAAGACCGGCCTGGCTTGCGCCATTGAAGTCGGCATTGAACGGCATGCCCATCTCCTGCCCGGCCTGGAAAAACGCTTCGCAGATCGGCAACGGGCTGATCGGGTTCGAGACACCGAGCGGCCCGCCGTACGCGTGGAATTCGTTGGCGAAGCGCTGGTTGTTTTCGGACCGGCGAAAGTACGGCAACACGTCGTGATAACTCCAGCCCGTGGCGCCGCCAATCGATTCCCATTCGTCATAATCGGCCGGTACGCCGCGCGTGTAGATCTGCGCGTTGATCGACGAACCGCCGCCGATCACCTTCGCCTGCGTGAAGCGCAGAACGCGGTTCTTCAAATGCTTCTGGGGAACCGTATGCCAGCCCCATGAGCCAATGCCCCGCGTCATCTTCGCGAAGCCGGCCGGCATATGAAAGAGCGGATTGCGGTCCGACCCACCCGCTTCGAGCAACAACACCTTCACAGCCGGATCGGCGCTCAGGCGGTTGGCGAGCACGCAGCCGGCCGACCCGCCACCCGTAATGATGTAGTCAAACGTCTCTGTGTTCATGATGCTCACCTTCAGAACGCGGCAATCGAGAGGCCACCATCGACATGCAGCACGCTGCCCGTCGCGAACTGCAACGCGCCGCCCGCCAGTTGCGCGACGGCCTGTGCCACATCGTCGGTCTCGCCCCAGCGCTGCATCGGCACCAGCCCCTTGGCAAAACGCGCCTCGTACTTTTGTGCGACACCGGCGGTCATTGGCGTACGGATGATGCCGGGGCGCACCTCGAACACGCCGATTCCCGCCTGCGCGAGGCGCAATGCAAAGAGCTTCGTGAGCATCGGCAACGCTGACTTCGAAAGGCAGTACTCGGCGCGCTCGGGCGACGCCATCGTCGCGGACACCGACGACACGGTGACAATCGAGCGCGGGTGTGCAGAAGAAGCGGCGATCATGTGACGCGCAACCGCCTGCGTCAGGAAGAACGTTCCCTTGAGGTTCACGCCGAGGACCTCGTCGAATCCGCCCAGCGCTACATTCAGCAAATCGCCGCGCACCGGTGAGCCGATGCCCGCGTTGTTCACGAGGCAGTCGACAGAACCGCCCCACTCCACGACACGCTCGACGAGCCCCGCGTGCGAGGCCACGTCACCGAGATTCGAGCGCACGAAGAGCACTCGCGCGCCATGTGCCTCAATGCTTCGCGCGGTGACGTTGGTGTATTCGTCATCCTCAAGATCGGTGAAGGCAACGTCGTAGCCCCGGCGCGCAAGTTCGCATGCGATGGCCCGGCCAATGCCGCGGCGGGCGCCCGTCACAAGTGCGACGGGACGTGCGCTCGTTGCAACGTCAGTAGCGGCTGCGGTGCCCATCATGCGATCCTTTGCTCGGTCTGCGCGTCGAAGATCACGAGCTTCGAGAGATCGACGCGCAGCTTGCACCGTTCGCCCGCCGCGTGCGGGATATCGGCCGAAAGCCGTGCCGCCACTTCCATGCCGCCCATCTCGATGACCGCGAGCACGTCGGGGCCGGTGGGCTCCATCACCTGCATCGTGACCTCGACGTCGCGCAACGCGTGCGTATTCCGGCTGCTTTCGACGCCGATTGCCTCGGGTCGCAGCCCCGCGATCACCTTGCGGCCCGCATGACTGAATACCGCCGACGCCTGCTCCTCGGGCAACTCGAGCCTCACGGCGGCCGCGTCCTCACCCATCGTGATGAACAGCTTTCCGCCCTTGGTATTGAGTGTGGCCGGAATCAGGTTCATCGACGGCGAGCCCATGAATGTCGCAACGAACGTGTTGGCCGGAGTGTTGTAGATTTCAGCAGGCGTGCCGAACTGCTGGATCACCCCGCCCTTCATCACGGCGATGCGCGTGGCCAGTGTCATCGCCTCGATCTGGTCGTGCGTGACATAGACGATCGTTGCGCCCAGACGCTGGTGCAGCTTCTTGATCTCGGTGCGCATGTCCACGCGCAGCTTCGCATCGAGATTCGAGAGCGGTTCGTCGAACAGAAATATCTTCGGATTGCGAACCAGTGCACGTCCCATCGCCACCCGCTGGCGCTGACCACCGGACAGTTGCCCCGGTCGACGGTTGATCAGATGATCGATCTGGAGCAGGCGCGCGGCGTCCGCCACAGCCTTTTCACGCTCGGCCTTCGGTACCTTGCGCATCTCCAGGCCGAAACTGATGTTCTGGCCGACAGTCATATTCGGATAGAGCGCGTAGCTCTGGAACACCATTGCGATGTCCCGCTCGCTCGGATGCAGGTCGTTCACGCGGTCGCTGTCGATGCGGATCTCGCCGCCGGAGATCGTATCGAGCCCCGCGATCAGCGAGAGCAGCGTCGACTTCCCACAACCAGAGGGGCCGACGAGCACGAGAAAGTCGCCGTGCGTCACATCGATGTTGATGTTCTTCAGGATTTCCGTGGCACCGTAGGCCTTGCGGACGTTCGAAATATGCAGCGAAGCCATTTGCTCACCCCTTCACAGAACCGGCCATCATGCCGCGCACGAAGTAGCGGCCGCCGACCACATAAACCAGCAGCGTGGGCAGCGCGGTAATCACCGCGGCAGCCATCTGCACGTTGTACTCACGCACGCCCGTGGACGTGTTCACGATGTTGTTGAGCGCCACCGTGATAGGCGCCGTGCTGCCCGTCGTGAACGACGCACCGAACAGGAAGTCGTTCCAGATGTTCGTGAACTGCCAGATCACCGTCACCGTGATGATGGCGCCCGAGCACGGCAGCAAAACGCGCAGGAAGATGCGGAAAAAGCGCGCGCCGTCGATCATTGCGGCCTTCACCAGTTCGTCCGGGAACGCGACGTAGAAGTTGCGGAAATACAGCGTCGTAAAGCACAGCCCGTAGACCACGTGCACGAATACGAGGCCCGTGATCGACTGCGCGAGCCCGATGCGTCCGAGAAAGGTCGCCATCGGAATCAGCACGATCTGGAACGGGATGAAGCAGCCGAACAGCACGAGACCGAACAGGATGTTGTCTCCCTTGAAGCGCCATTTCGTGAGCACGTAGCCGTTCAGGGCGCCAATGAATGTCGAGATCGAAACCGCTGAGACCACCATCCGTGTCGAGTTCCAGAAGAAGCCCTTCACGCCCGAGCAGTCGAGGCCGACGCACGCTTCGCCCCAAGCCTTCAGCCAGGGCTGCAGCGTCCAGTGCTGCGGCAGCGCGAGTATGTTGCCGCTGTACACCTCCGGCAGCGGCTTGAACGACGTCAGCATCATCACCAGCAGTGGCACCAGATAGATCACTGCGAAGATGGCCAGCAAACCATAGATCACAATGCGCGACACGTAGTTGTGCCGCCCCATCACCATCTGCGGCGAATCCCATCCTTTTTTCGACATGACAGTCTCCCTGCTCTCGTCAATGGGCGCCGCGGCCGCTGCGCGGCTTGAGCTCCGAATACAGGTACGGCACCATGATCGCGGCGACCGTGCACAGCATCATCACGGCGCTCGCCGCACCCATGCCCAGCTCGTTGCGCGTGAACGTGAACGAGTACATGAAGGTCGACGGCAATTCAGTCGAATAGCCTGGACCCGCACCCGTGAGTGCGACCACCAGCTCATAGCTCTTCACCGCGAGGTGGACGAGGATCACGAACGCCGAGACGAACGCCGGACGCAGTTGCGGGATGATGATGCGTCGATAGATCGAAGGCATACGCGCGCCGTCGATCGACGCAGCCTTCACCATGTCCTGGTCGATGCCGCGCAGGCCCGCCAGGAACATGGCCATTACGAAGCCTGAGGCCTGCCACACAGCGGCGATGACGACGCAATAGATCGCCATGTGGTCGTCGATGATCCAGTTGAACTGAAAGCTCGTCCAACCCCAGTCATGGAACAGCTTCGTGAGGCCGAGGCCAGGATTGAGGATCCACTTCCACGCCGTGCCGGTGACGATGAACGAAATCGCCATCGGATACAGGAAGATCGCACGCAAGCCACCTTCGAGGCGAATGCGCTGGTCGAGCAGGATCGCGAGCATGAGGCCGATCGCCATGCACAGAATCACATACAGCGACGCATAGATGCCGAGGTTCATGACCGCGACGTGCCAGCGGGGATGCTCCCAGACTCGTATGTACTGCGTAAAACCACCCCAGTGGAGGTTCGCGAAGGCGCGCGAGCGCGTAAAGGACAGCAGTGTCGTCCAGATGATGAAGCCGTAGACGAAAATCAGCGTGGTGATCAACGTTGGCGAAAGCACCACCTTCGGCAACATCTGCTCGATGCGGTTGCGCAGGCTCGTACGTCGAGCGGATTCGGGAGAAGACATGGCCACGGCATCTCGAGTCGAGGCGTGGGGAGTCCGGTGAGTAGTGTGCATGTAAACCACCTTCCACTTCGGAGCTTCGGGACCGGGAAGCCCGCATGCGGACGTCCCGGTTGGCTGATCAGGCTTGCCTGGGATGGCTACTTCGCTTCGTTGACGGCGTCGACAAGCTGCTTCACCGCATCCGCCGACGACTGGTTCGAATTGAAGAAGTGGGTCACGACGTCATACACGGCGTTCTTCGGACCGTCCGGCATGGCGTGCCCATGTGCAAAGCTGCCGACCATGGTTCCGTTCTTCAGGGCCGAGCGCAGGTCCGCCATCGACTTCTGGCCGCATGCATCGAAACCGTCCGAGGGTACGTCGAGACGTGCCGGAATCGAGCCCTTGATCTGGTTGAATTTCGCCTGGTCCGCCTTGTCCATCACCGTTTCGGCGAATGCGTCTTCGCCCGGCAGCGTTGCATCGCCCTTCTTGAAGGTGGCGAACTGGTCCGTGTTGAAAATGAAGTCGCCCTGGGTGCCCGGATACTGGAAGCACAAGTAGTCCACGTCGGGCTTCTTGCCCGCATTCACGAATTCACCCTTCGCCCAGTCACCCATGATCTGCATCGCGGCCTTGCCGTTGATCACCATGGACGTGGCGAGATTCCAGTCGCGGCCCGGGAAGTTCGGATCGACCATGCCACGCAGCGCGCGCATCTGATCAAACGCCTTCTCCATCGTTTTTGAGCCGAGCGCGGTGGGATCGAGGTTGACGAGCGCCTGCGTATAGAACTTCGGACCGCCGGCCGACATCACCGCGCTGTCGAAGAGGGTGGCTTCCTGCCACGGCTGACCGCCGTGTGCGAGCGGGATATAACCGGCTTTACGGATCACCGCCGCATCGGCAACGAGCTGGTCGAACGTCTGGGGCGGCGTGAGGTGCAGCTGGTCGAAGATCTTCTTGTTCGCCCAGATCCAGTTGGTGCGGTGGATGTCGACCGGCACGGCGACCCAATGCCCCTGGTACTTCGAGAAGCGCTGGATCGGCGCAGGCACCACCTTGTCCCAGCCGTCTTTCGCCGCCAATGAATCGAGGTTCGCAAGATAGCCCTGCCCGGCATATTCGGGGATGGTGAAACCGAGCATCTGTATGGCATCGGGCGGATTATCCGACGCCACGCGCGCCTTGAGCACCGTGCGCGCGGCCTCGCCGCCGCCACCCGCGATCGGCGCATCTTTCCACGTGTAGCCACGCGTTTTCAGGCCATCCTTGAGTACGGTCAGGGCCTTGGCCTCGCCGCCGGACGTCCACCAGTGCATCACTTCTACCGTCTTGCTGTCGGCCGCGGACGCCGTCATGCTGCTGCCACTCAAAGCGATGGCCGCAACAAGGCCCATCAGACCAGGAAGGGTCCTCTTCAACATGTCTCACTCCACCAGGTTGTTCTCTCTCTTCCGGAGAGAATGTGAAAAACGCGTCCAGCACGATGCTGGACCCGCGCTAACCCGCTGCTACTGCTTCAACGGCACCCACCGGCTGTTGCGCTCGCCGATATGCAGTTGAATGGTCTTGGTCTCCGTGTAGTCCTCGACCGCCTGCTTGCCGAGCTCCCGGCCCACGCCACTTGCCTTGAAACCGCCGAAGGGCAGCTCCGGGTAGCCATCGAGAAACGTGTTCACCCAGATCGTCCCGGCATCGACGCCGCGCGCGACCTTCAGGCAGGTGTCGATGTCACGGCTCCACACCGCCGCGGAGAGACCGTAAGCCGTGTCGTTTGCGATCTCGATGGCGTGCTGCGCGTCACGAAACGGAATGACAGACAGCACGGGCCCGAAAATTTCATCGCGCGCCGCACTCATTTCAGGCGTGACTCCTGTCAGCACGGTCGGCTGGAGATAGGTGCCGCTGGCGCCTTCGTAGCGCGCGCCGCCGACGCGAACCTGCGCACCCGCTGCAACGCCGTGTTCGATGTGCGCGAGGATGTCCCTCATCTGCTGCTCGCTGACGATCGCCCCTACTTTCGCGTCAGGATGCAGCGGATCGCCGACGGGTACGGCCTTCGCACGCTCGACAACGGCGTCGGCAAAACGCTCTGCGATCGACTCATGCACGAGTACGCGGCTGCCGCTGTTGCAGCATTCGCCGGCGTTGAAATAGACACCGAACACGACGGCATCGATCATGGCGTCCCAATCGCAGTCGGGGAACACGATCTGCGGGTTCTTTCCGCCCAGCTCCAGCGACACCTTCTTGAGCTTCGACGATGCGAGTCCCGCGAGCATCGAGCCCACGCGCGTCGAACCCGTGAACGACAGCATGTCGACGAGCGGACTCTCGGCGAGCGGCTGGCCGACCGGAGCACCAAGCCCGGTCACCACATTGACCACGCCTGCTGGCACGCCAGCCGCTTTGACGATGTCCATCAGCATCAGCGTAGTGCCTGATGTGAGTTCGCTCGGCTTGACGATGCAGGTGCATCCGGCCGCGAGCGCGAACGGCAGCTTCTGGCTCAGGATCCACAGCGGGAAATTCCAGGGAGTGATGAGCCCGACGACGCCCACCGGCTGACGCAGCACGAGGCCCAGCATGTCTTCGCCGAGCGTGTCGTAGGTGTCGCCGGAAGTCGTGCGCGCGAGACTTGCTGCGTACTGCCAAAGATCGATGCAGCCCGACACTTCGGCACGTGCCTGGGTGAGCGGCTTGCCGCTTTCGAGCGACTCGACGAGCGCCAGTCGATCAACGTTCTCGCGAATGCCCTCCGCAATCGCGAGCAGCACGCGGGCACGCTCCGCACCCTTGAGCTTCGGCCAGGGGCCCTTGCGGAACGCGTGGTGCGCAGCGTCGATTGCGGCATGCACGTCTTCAGGCGCTGCCGCCGCATACGTGCTCACGAGCGTGCCGTGCGCCGGGCTGCGCCGCTCGATGCGGCCACCGCTGGAAGCCGCACGCCATTCGCCCTCGATGAAGAGCTGGCCGTGATACACGTCGATCCGGGGTGCCGACGATGCCACCAGCAGCGGCCTCAGTCCTGTGTTGATGCTTGCTGTGCTCATTTCACTTGCCCTCAAAGTTCGCTGCGCGCTTTTCGCGGAAACTCAACATGCCTTCGCGCGCATCGGCCGTTGTCGCCGCCAGGGCGCCCGCCATGGCCTCGAGCGTCGCTGCGGTCCCGTCGCCATTTGCCGCGTTCACGAGTTGTTTCGTCAGTTGCACGGAGACTGGCGCGAGACGCGCGACGTGCGCGGCCATCTCAAGCGCGGTATCGAGCGCGCCGCCCGGCGCCGCGACTTCATCCACGAGGCCAATCTCGGCAGCCCGCTTCGCATCGATCCGCTGCCCGGTCAGCGCGAGCAGCTTGACCTTGCTGGCGCCGATGATCGACACGAGCCGCTGGGTACCCGACCAGCCTGGACAGGTCGCGATGCCCGCTTCCGGCAACGCGAAGGTCGCCGCTGGGTCAGTGACGCGCAGATCGGCTGCCGCAGCCAGTTCGAGCCCGCCGCCGAACGCATGGCCATTGATCGCCGCGATCACTGGCACACGCAGACCGGCGACACGACCGAAGATGCGATGGCCGCGCGGCACCCACTGGCGCCACATGTCGAGCGGTTCGAGCGCCGACCATTCGTTGATGTCCGCACCCACGCAGAACGCTTTCGGACCGGCTGCGGTCACGACCACCGCGCGCACATCCGGCGACGCGTCGATCAGGACGATCAGCTCATCGAGCCGCGCCAGCATCACCGGCGTGAGCGAGTTGAGCTTCTCCGGGCGGTTGAGCGTGACAATCGCGACCGCGCCGCGGCGCTCGTACTGCACGAGTTCGATCTCAGCCACGGCGCGTCTCCTTCAGTTGCAGCCCGAACGGGGCGTCGGTGAAGAGCGCACCATCCATCGTCTTCAGGTCCGGCGAGACTGCAAGAGGAAATTCGGCCTGTTCGAGCACGTCGCGATGCAGATCGATACCCGGCGCAATCTCGATAACCTCAAGGCCCGCAGGCGTCAGTTGCAGGACGCATCGCTCAGTCACATAAAGGACCTGCTGCCCGCGCTGCTGCGCCATGCGACCGCTGAATGTGACGTGGTCGACATCGCCCACGAACTTCTTTGACTTGCCTTCCTGCAAGATCGCGAGGCGGCCATCGCCCACCTGGAGCTTCGCGCCAGCCGTAAAGAAGCCGGAAAACACGAGCTTTTTTGCGTGTGTCGTGATGTCGATGAAGCCGCCGCAGCCAGCGGTGAGATAGGGCTTGCTCGGCAGCTTCGAGACGTTGACACTACCCGACTGGTCGATTTGCAGGAACGACAGCAGCGACACGTCGAAGCCGCCGCCCTGGAAATAGATGAACTGCGATGGCGAAGGCATGATGGCGTCCGCGTTCGCGGAGCAGCCGAACGCGAAACCGAGCAGCGGCATGCCGCCCACAGCGCCCTGCTCGATCGCCCACGTCACCTTGCCGTCGTGGCCCTCCTCCAGCAGAATGCGCGGCACGTTCGCCGAGATGCCGAAGCCGAGGTTGACCGCGTCGCCATCGCCGACCTCCATCGCTGCGCGGCGCGCAATTACCTTCTCCGCATTCCATTGCGCGAACTCGAACGCGCTCTCCGGCACCCTGATTTCGCCGCTGATCTCCGGGTCGTACTCGATCTGCGTGGTCTGCTTCTGCTCGGGATCGACCACCACGTAGTCAACGAGATTGCAGGGGATATGAACCTGCTGGGTGGGTAGCGAGCCGGCCTTGACCACGCGCTTGACCTGCGCGATCACGATGCCGCCGTTGTTGCGCACGGCCAGCGCCTGGTCGCGGCCGCCCAGCAGTGCGCCTTCATGCTCGTACGACAGGTTGCCCTTCTCGTCGGCCGTGGTCGCGCGCACGATCGCGACGCGCGGCACGATGTTCGGGAAAAACAACCAGTCCTCGCCCTCGAACTGCACCTTGCGCACGACTGGCGAGGCTTCAGAGACACGGTTCATCGCGCCACCCTGCCGATCGGGATCGACGAACGTGTCGAGGCCGACCTTCGTGAGCACGCCGGGGCGCTTCGCGGCGGCATCGCGATGCATGTCGAACATCACGCCGCTCGGCAGGTTGTAGGCGCGAATCTCGTTGTTGACGACCATGCGCCAGATGTCGGGCATCGGCAGGCTCGAAGGGCCGCTCGGAAACGAGCCTGCGATTACGGCGCGAATCAGGCCGGGCCTCGCGAGATGGTCGATGCCCTTGATGCCATACATGTCGCCGGCGGCAATCGGATGCAGCAGCGTGAGCTGGTGCGGATGAGACTCTTGCTCAAACCGCGCGCCGATGGCCGCGAGCATCGCATCGGGACAACCGAGGCCGCTTGACGAGCTGACCGTGACGATGTCGTCATCGTTGATCAGGCTTGCGGCCTCGGCCAATGAAACTACTTTGCTGGAAACCACAACACGTCTCCTCACGAGGCTTCAGCGTTCCGGGTAGACGCGATCGCGCCGGCGCCGCGCGGCGCCCAACCCTTGCTACTGTTCATGTTCGTCTCCTCCGGTCGCCAAAATTGGAACGTTCCAATTTTGGCGCTGAATTCATCGCAGTCTGGGTGCCAAACTGCGATACCAAAGGTTTGCTGGGTACTGGTCAGGAATTTTTGGAACGTTCCAAATTACTCAATTGGATCGTTCCAACGAACTGTAGTAGACTGCATTGGCGATGTCAAACACTTTTTGGAACGATCCAATTGTGCAGAGCAACATGAAAACGGGCGCGACAATCCAGGATATCGCGGCGGCGGCCGGCGTATCGAAGTCCACCGTCTCGCTGGTGTTACAGCACAGCCCCAAGATCAAGGCAGAGACCGCCGAAAAAGTCCGCGAGGCCGCGCGCGCGCTCGGCTATGTCTATAACCGCGGCGCCGCCAACCTGCGCGGCGGTCGCAGCACAACGATCGGCATGGTCATTAACGACCTCACCAACCCCTTCTTCGTCGAGTTGCTGGTGGCAATCGAGCGGGTGCTCGCGCAGTCCGGCTACACGACGCTGATGGCCCACACGGCTGAAAGCGTCGCGACCCAGACCCGCGTGCTCCAGTCGATGCGGGAGCAGAATGTCGCCGGGCTGATCATGTCTCCAGCGCTCGGCACGCCCGACGATATGCCCAGCGAGATCGCGTCGTGGGGCATTCCGCTCGTGCTCGCGATGCGTCCGATGGGCCCGGACGTCGACACGGTCGGTGTCGACAACAACGTCGGCTTCGCGCTTGCAACCGAACACCTGATCCAGCAGGGCCACACCCGAATCGCGTTTGTCGGCAACCGTGCCGGCTATGCAGTCGCGAACGAGCGACGCCAGGGCTATCTGTCCGCAATGGCCAGACACGACCTCGCGGTCGCCGACGAATGGATCGTCGATGTCGAACTGACGCCCGAAGGAGGACGCAAGGCCGTTCGCGCCATCTTCGACATGAAGCATCGGCCAACAGCAGCGGTCTGCTACAACGACCAGGTCGCAATTGGCGTTCTGCATGAACTCGACCGCATGGGAAAACGCGCCGGGAAGGCGCTGGCTGTCGTGGGTTGCGATAACGTGGTTGCGGCTGAACATACTAATCCGCCGCTGACCACGTTGTCTGCCGGTGCAGAGAGGCTCGGCGCCAAGGCCAGCGAAATACTGCTGAACCGTATTGCATCGCTGCCATCGGTATCCGGACCACCGATTCAGTACCTTGTGAAGCCGAGCCTTGTTGTACGGGAATCGAGCATTGGGATCCCTACTCGAGCGCCCAAAGCGTTCGCCCAGTAGGCTAATTCCTCCGCGTCAGGATGATAAGGATTCCAAACGCGTTAGGGCTGGCTCGTCCATTCTTCGCGAGCTCTTGAAGGCGCAATGATGTGTGAGGAGAGATTTCAAGGCCGCCACGCCCCGTCTGGCAAGAACCGAAACACTCACGGTCTACCGCAATTGGACAGCGATCGGCCCGATAACTCCCTTTCGCCGCCTTCGTCGTGTTACCAGTGCGTGGCTGTTTCACCCTTTCAGCCGAGATCCCGCTTTCCTCACGTCGGCGCTACAACTTGCCACACCGCAGAGTCAAACGACACCTCTGCGTCTGAGTTACGTTCGCATTCGCGAAATGCTCCCTTGCCTCTTCGGCCTTACTCTCGACGTGCCCGCCGGAACTAGAACGCGGCGCGTCTCATCGCGCGGGCGACTTTGGTGATCGGTGGTCACGAGCGCATGTGTTTTCTGGGTGTTGCGCGGTACCTGTGCACGCAGCGCCTCATCGTGTTAGCAGCGAGACGCGGTACCGCGCCTAATTTCTCGTTTCCGGATGGCCTGCGATGAGAAGCCTGTGAGCATATGGGAAGCCACGAACTTCTATCGCGTTTCACATACGAGTCACCGTGCGACGCGGGCTGGTTCTCGCAGGAGCGGTGTATTTCAGCCAGAGGCCTGGCGTCGATGCGAGCCAGCCGATGGATGGCTTGACGCCGATCTGCGCCTGTCACTAATCATGAAACCGGGCAGCCATCACCGGGTGCCAGCAACGCTCATTTGGCGGTGCCGTTCACCGCATCCTTGAACGTCTTGCCTGCCGTGAACTTCACGGTCTTCGCAGCTGCGATGCTGATTTCCTCACCCGTCGCCGGATTGCGGCCCGTTCGTGCAGCACGTTCGCCTGAGCTGAAGGAGCCAAATCCAATCAGTTGCACCGTCCTTCCCTCGACCACGGCATTCGTGATCGCGCCAATGACGGCATCGATTGCCTCACCGGTCATCGCCTTGCTTGAGCCCGTAGCCGATGCGACGGCGTCAATGAGTTCCTGTTTGTTCATGAGATTCTTCCTCTGGTGAATAAGAAGGCCTGACAAATTACGGCAACCGCTAAACGCCGGCTAACGCAATTCCAGAACGCACAACCGTACCGTGAAAGCAGCGAACCGCACAAGCGCAACGGCCACTGGAACAAATCCTGTGTGTCGTGTCGCTCTCACCGTCGGGGATACGAGCTCCGGTGACATCGGTCGGATGTTGCGACATGTAACGCAGGTATCAGGCGGATTACGCAGTTGCGTTCGGACAACCCGCCAGAGCAGCGCAACAGTCGCTATTTGGCGCGCAACCTGGGCGCGCAAATCTCGCGCATTCGCATACAGCATCGCGAAGATTGACAGCAACACTTACCAGTGTCTTTCTGGCGGCGCGGTTCGCCGGCTATCGCACCTTTAGGGTCATCCGCGATATTCCGCGCGCAGGATACGCCCTACAATTTTCGCCACTCTTTAAGGAATTGTGCCGGACTGTTTTGAGCCTCTGCATCCTGTCCGGGTGGCATGGTGCCTGGCGCTATTCTGGTTGGCGGCACAAAGTCGAGACGGATAATGGAAGGGAACGAACGGTGGACGAGCGTAAGCGGGAAAGCATGGTGAGTTATCTACGTAGGCGGATGTCGGAATTCGGCATCGAGCCCGACGATCTTGCTAAATCAATCGCATTGGATCAGCGCCGGCAGAGGGAAGCATGTTATCGCAACGCCTCAGGGGAAACCTGGGACGGCAAGGGTGAAATCCCGCGCTGGCTTCAACAGGCAATCAGCGCTGGACAATCGTTTGAGCATTTTTCAGTCAACGGGACTGCCGCTCAGGTGGTGCGCAAACGCGGCGGCGTCGACTGGCGCAATGATCCCTTTGCCGGCACTCGCCTCGCCGGCGACCTGCGAGGCCTCGCATCCTGATCGACACTGGCTGGCCCGTAGCCTCTGGCCTTTATGGTATGCGAAGGGATTTGCCTGGGTTGAGAGACTAGCGCCCTGGCAAGGTTCCGGGACGGGCTTTGCTTGTTCCGCTAAGGGCGCGCGAATTTAGTCCAGACGAGGCTGGCCGTGCGGGCCACCCGCACGCAGAGCATTCAGCCTGAGAAAATGTTCTTCGCGGCGCGTTCTCAGTACAGCCATGTCCCCTCGCAGGACGGTCCGCGCTTCGTTGAGCCACGGTGCCATACTGTCTTCAGCGCTACGCTCCAGCTCCGCGAGACGGACCAAGCGACCCCTGATCTCCGCATCAATGTTGAGCATGCTCACCAGTATGTCCTCAGGCCGTTGAGCCATTGTCCCTGCTCCCAATCGTCATGGTTATAGTCGCCGATTCGGTCCACCAGGATCCGGCCGGTGTCCGAGCCTCTGGGGCCGGTCAAACCGATAGTGAACACACCCAACTACCAACTGAAGCTGTCATGCGGACGGCGATGTCGACAGCGATATCCAGCCTGGCCTGCTCAAGGTCACCCTTTCCAAGTTCCGCTGGCACGCCGCCTGCGGTACGTGCCACGAACACGGTCTGTCGTGGTGACAGACTATCGCTCCCGGTCAGTGCACCCGGGCTATCGCACGCAAAACGGCATCGCCCCGCGGCGTCACGCGAGCCATGGGCAGGCCGGCTTCGGGCGGCTCCATCTCCACCAACTGGAGCTCACGTAACGCCCAGAGCTCCATGCGATCCACGTCCATCCGCTCTGGCGCATCCTTCACCAGCATCAGCGTGGCAATTTCGTGGGCACTCAACATGAGATTCCCTCTCGATCAGGGGTTGAGAAAAAACGGCTCCTGCCGGAGGGTCGCATTGGAACGGCCGCCCGATCGAAAACCAGCGGCTATCCGACAAGCATCACTGCGGACGGCAGGCCACATCCTCGGGAAGGACTTCGCCGCCTCTGTCTGCCGGCGCTGTGCCTCTGGCGAGATGATTTTTGAGAGCAATGTCATGCCGAACAGTTGTGGGTGTCACAGCCACGGCGCAGTGGTGAACATCGATGACGTCGACGCCCCGAACGCTCCTGGGAATCGAGGTACACATCCCCGTCGCGTGCTGGACAGTCTCAACATAGCTAGCAAAGGCAAACCGGTTAAGTGTTGCTGTCGTCTGCAACGCCATATCCATCATGGCACTGGTATCCGCGCCCCACTGCGCCGCAATCGACAGCATCAGGTTGCCCGGGAGCCAGGCAAACAGCTCGGACGTCTGCAATGAAAGTACGCTTTCCCGGCTCTTCTGCGCTTCTGCGAGGACTGCTCCGTACATCGAGAGGTTCAGTCGCGCGAGTTCACTGAATCCAACGGCCAGACGGGCGAGAACAGGAAACGCTGTCGCACAGGCTTCTCTTGTGGCAAATGCGTTCTGATGAGGAATACTCACGAAATGGCTCCATGCGGTGACCAACAAGCGCGTGGCCGCTGCCACCGCGGCCGATCGTCGGCATTTCAGGCAACCGCGAAAACTGCCTCGCGAAGCCCTGCCGATGAAACTTAGAGGGTCGATTCTAACTTTGTTAAATCCGCGCGAGGGCCAGGAATTTCCCCAATATGTGGGATTGAGCACATGATGGTGATCAACCATTGCGCTGAAGCGGCGCGGAAAGGTCGGAACTCATCACTCAGGGAGGCCCGCCCTTGCGTAGAACATATTAAGTTTGTCACTCTTTCGAAAGCAAAACTGTCAATCGGCGCGGACGCATTCCCAGATCTGAACAAAAGTCAAAAAAAACAATGGGTTGCCTGGTTTCGCGTGCTTTTCTCGACGCACCTTTCGCACTGTAGCGTCAATTGAAAGCTTCCCGCTCGAAAGTCCGTCCGCGAGGGCGCCGAAATGTCGACGGGCACCACGTTATTGATAGTGTGGGTTGGAAATTTCCCTAGGCCTGTGCGCAGCAAGCGTTGTGCATGCCAAGCTAGAAGATAGCGTCATCCGGTCTCACGAAAATGCGCGTTTTCTAGCCTACGTGGCGCAAATTTCTTTTGAATACACCATTCGCATTCCTAATTACATAAACTTGCTATAGTGCACTCGCCGGTTGCTTCCAGCGCATATGAAGACGACCGTCAAGATTTGTCGACCCACTTTGAAGCCCTGGTTGTGTTGTAAACTACGCCGAAAGCCTCCCGGCATTCCGCATGACGAGAAACCACAATAATATCAATCAGTTAAGCGGAAATTCGCTGACTTTTATGTAAGTTGACAAAATTATTGGGATCTCATGCGAAGTGACAGTTTTATTGTGCGGCGAGTGAGAGCGTGCAAAAACTGGGGAGGCGGATCTCGTCAGCTATCCCTTGCTTACGGCAGTATGTTCTGTAAATCGGCTGCTACCGGCCGACACTGACCCGATGCACTTGCCGTAATCGATGTCGGCAATCTTGAGCGCCGAGATGCGACGAGGCGAGAATTCTCCGTTCAAAACCGCAACCCTGACCTGCGCCATGCAGTGCGCCCCTTCATCCGTCCAGCGCATCTGTCGCTTCTTGGCCATACGGTAGCTGACGACCTGATTCACCGCCGACTCGGCGATGCTGCTGCTGATCGGCAGGCCCTTGCGATGCCGGGCGCCGTAGTTGACCAACGTGCCCGCGTTCTTCTTCAGGTAACTGGAGACAGTGTTCAGATTCCACCACAGCGTTTTGAATTCGTGTCCCTCCCTCGCCAGGAGCCGGCTGTCCAGCGCCTTGATCTGCTCCAACGCCTTGCCGCCCTTTCCATGCCAGACTAACCATTTCGCGTGAATGATCTCTGTTTCCACCGACTCCCGTTCCATCGAGTCGATCATCTTGCTGCCGAACACGGAGCGCTCCGCCGCCTGGAACTTCATCGCGATGTGAAACCAGTCGAGAATCCGGCCGCGAGCCAGCTGACTGCCCTCGACCGTCTTCCCAAATTCACCACCATCGTCGCTGATCACTGTCACGCGCTCATTGGTCGCCACACCAATCCGGCGAAGAAATTGGTCGAGTCGCGCTGCGGCCGACGTGACCTCCTTGTGCACATACGCATACAGTTTTGGGGGCGCGTCGGTGAATGTCGCTCGTCCCGCGACGATGTTCACATGGCGGCCAGGGGCTCTCCCGGGGTCGCAATTGCGCAGCCACGCCGAGTCGACGCTCACAGCGGCGACATGGCTGCATTCGCGAACCTGTTCGTCTGCAACAGACTGGGGCAACTGCGCGATGTCGCGCTCTATATCAGCGTCGAGCTGTTTTCCAAGATCAAGAATCCGATCCCGGATGCCACTCGACGAGATGCCCTTCTCTAGCGGCAGCACTTCCGTGAGCATGGCTGTCGCCTGCCGGTAGGGCAAGTGAGCTGCCCACTTCGCCTCAAGATATTCCAGCTCCGGCGTGACGCGTCTGGTTAGTGCTTTCGACAAGGGGTGCACTACACGCTGCTCCGTCTGCAAGGTCCCTTGACATTCACACGACCATAGCCGCGGACTCTTCATGGTCACTTTGCCATACACAGTGCGCAGCACCGTCGAGCGACTGTCCTTGTGGCGCAAGGCGGCACCGCAGCTCTGGCAATGGATCTGGCCTGACATCCAGCACTGCACCTGTTTCGATATGAGCTCGGCCTGCACCTTTGCCAACATCGATCGGCCTTCCGCGAGAGTCAGGCCCAGTTCGGCAAGACTACAGTCAGGGCGCTCAATCACGGCCAGCACTTCGTCACCCTCCCCGGTCGTGGCGCTATCTCCGTCGGCCAACCTTGCTTGGATAATCAACCGCATGGTTCGCTCCCACCGTTGCCTGGCCGGTCAGCCTACCCCAAACTCAACCCGCACCGCGTCAACAAGCACAAGCGTCCCTCCTCGAGAACCTCCCCAGGTTTTGCACGCTCTCCGGTGAGTGGCAATAATTTTGTCAATCCGCCCAACGCCTTCGTTATGCGGCGGGGGTTTCAGCAGGATTCTGAATTGACAGATTTATTGTGTTCTACGGCTGTAGGGTCGGCCCCATTCCGTGAGGCTCACCGGCGCCTGCGATGCCGAGTACCGCCTTGCAACGTCCTTGCGAAAAAACCGAACGAGCCGTCGACATTCGATTTTAGAAGGCTGCCAGGCGCATCCTCAGGTGCGGTTCGTGACGCTAGAGGCCTTCGCATCGGGCAGACTTCGGCAGTCATATAACTGCAAGTTAACGTGGCGATGAGAGTCCATATTCGTCAGTCAACTGCGTGTCCAATATGCTTCTCCACAATCCGGGCGGTACTTTTCGATTGCTTGCCCCAGTTCGTGCGTATAGGTGCGCGTCCTGTTGCACGGCGACCGGCATTTGGGTGGCAGGCTGAACTTCGACAATCACTATCAGCGCCTCATCGATGTAGCTGTAGGAAAGCTGAAGCTCCACTTCTCCCTGAACGAGATCCTTGATCTTGCTCTTCAGTGCACCGAGGTACCGATCAACACTGACGCCGTTAGCAGGCGCCTTCGCCCATTGCGCCAATTGCTGATTGACACCTACTGGATTGCAATCGTCATCAACTCCGATGTAAATATGGCCGCCCTGTGTGTTAGCGAACGAAACTACAGTGGTTACTATCTCCCGGAGCTTCGTCTTGTGAGTCGAGCTGCCGAGCGATTGATCCGGATCGGCGAATGGCTTGAATTCGATACGCTGGCCTTCTCCTTGATGCAACGCAGTCCTGATCTGGTCGCTGAGCGGCTGTTTCTTTAACCCGAGTGTTTTCCTTCCGAACGAGATGCTGGAAAAGCGCTCCTCGCGATGAAAATCGAACAAAGTGCCATCCTGATCAATGATGTAGTAGTCGAGACGATCGATATGAGCGGGGACTGCTACCCGACACGCTCCATCCTCTATTCGCGCGTCGAAATGATGAATGGCCTTCCCTTCCCAATATGCGCCCTTTGCGATCAGGGAAACGTGTTCAACCAGCGTTCCGGCCACGACAATCTCAAGCGTTCCATCATCCACGAATTTAGCGTCAGAAACGAATGCTCTTGTCTCAGGCAGCAAGAAAGAAATCTGATCGTTGCGACCATCGTTATTTCCATGGTAAACGGTGAATGGCAACCAGTCGCGAGCTGCATCTTCAATATCAGGGTAGTATGGCTGATCTGGTGACAGGAGAGGAGCCACGTGAGTGCGCGCCCCCGTCTGATTCATGCGTAGACTAACAATCAAACCTGAGCGCGCCATGTATTCATTGTTCCCCGATGGGCAGCTCAAACTCCTCCACTTGTGGGCGGCTAAATTCCCCCAGGCAGGACGAGCGGATTATGCGTCGGATTCCTCAGTGACGGCAAGTCTGGCGGCGGCTTCCCGCAGTCGAT
>NZ_JAKLJA010000055.1 GCF_022213065.1 Paraburkholderia tagetis | reverse complement strand
CGCTCGTGGCTACGCGAATATCGAAACCATGCGTACCGTGCTGTTCCTGATCGCTGGCAAGCTCAACTTCACTTCGATCAACCCGCATACCGCATAACCCATTTGAATTTCAAAAGAGCCACTATAGTCTTCGTCCGTCAGGTCCATGGCGACGACGCCAAGCACGCGTTCATGAACGTCCGCGTACCATTCGAGCTCGAGAATTGCGTCGCGAATGTGCGCGGAACGAGTCCAGTCGACGTAAACGTTGAAGCGCTCATGGGAAATCGCTTTGACGTTTCGCATAGCTAGTGTGGCCCCGGTCGAATGGAGTTATATCAAAAGTCGGTAGTCGTAGGGTGCGGACGTGAACCCACTTAGATACATGCCAACTTTTGCAATTGCCGATGCGGAATCCAGGGTCGCAGGCAGAAGCGAGTAGTAGTCGAAGGTATTCCAGTTCATCTTCGAGAGGCCCAGGATTTCGGATGCGACCTGAACGATGTCGGACTGGCCCATGTACCGTCGAATAGAAAGCGGCGCAGGAATACGACGCTTGCCCTGGAAGTACTTGAGCCTGGGATTCTGGGCATGTGGCGTTGAACCATGTAGCCAGAGCAAAGCCGAATGGCCGCCTGTGACAATCGTCGTCCCACGAGGCACGGGGAAGCTGTCGACTTCCGGCTTCCCTGATACAAGCTTCGATGCAATGTAGCGCAGCGACTCTTCTATCTTGACTTCTATAAGTTCTATGTTCGGAACGCCGTCCAGCCCTTGGCACAAGCCGCGCCGTTCCTCTTCGATGAAGCCCGTGCGCTTATGGATTACAACCCGCGAAGGGAGCCTCATCTTTGAGTCGAAGAACAATTGACGAATGTTTTCTCCAGTTCTGCGCGCGTCGTCTTCTGACATGAACGGATTCCTGCCTCGGATAATCGGGTTCTCTATACGGCCCAAGCGGAACTGCAGCCCCTCACCTCTTGCGCTGTAAAGGTGACTACAGCCGAGTAGGATGTGCGTGCCAAGTTCTGCGGTATGGTCAATGCTGTACCCAAGGCCGACGTACGCCGTTTCATCGTCGATACAGTCCAGTCGCCATGGAGTTCGGAGCGCTTTTGTATAGAGCGCTAGGGAAAGCCACCATCGAACGCGGCAGAGCTGAGTAGAGCCTGCCGTTTTTTCCCGGATTAGTTGGGTGCTCAAGCCCGCGCGCGCGGCATATGCCTTGACGTAATCATGCAGATTGAAATTCTCAGAATCCGTCCGCACGATATTGAGGTCCTGCCATCGCGCAGGAACGTAGACGATGGCGACGGCTCTCGGATTTAGCAACCGGATTGCGTCGAGCCCACGGCAAATCCTCAGCGCTAGCTTCTTGGCGGCGGATAGAACGTCGCTTGGCAGAATGTCGTCAACGTCAAGCCAGTTAGCGTCGCCTGGGGAGGGTACCGATAGGGGCAGCCCGAACCCAGCAGCGAAGCCGGGATAAACATGCAGATAGTCTTGCTCAGCTTGTTCGGGGGCGGCACGCTCATGTAGTCCGAGCAAAAAGCGCTTCAGATGCTCCCCATCTCTCTTGGGACATACTACGGAAACCTCGATATTGCTTGCGAGACCCGCGCGAGTGATACCGAAGTCCCACGGGCGGTTTTGGACCAAACCCTGAAGCGGATTCGCGTGCCTCACCTCCTGTGAGCCAGTAGAAGATGAGAAGACGAGCGGCACGTCTTGCACAATGAGCCCGTTTTGCCGAGCGTGCTTCTCGAACTTCTGTGGAAGAGGCGGCTTTCCTTTTTGTGCGAGACCAGCATACCAGGGCGCTTTGCGGAGGCGGTAATGCCCTCCACCCAAAGCTGGTATGTCGATTCCCGCGAGGCGAGAAGTCCAATGTTGAAGGTCAGCGTCGAATTCCCTGTTGTGCTGGAAGCCATAGATTTCGTTTTTCAGGATTTTCGCTATGTCGCGGTGAGCTAGCGCTCCTGTAGCATCCTTAACGATTACTTCAGGCATGAGGACGGCTAGTGGCTGCTTGCTCAGGGACATAAACCGAATGCGTACGGCTCGATGAATCGCGAACGTTCCACCATCGAAGCGCTTCTTGGTGTACGGGGATGCGTCCCACAGCCGCCACCCGTCACTTTCTACGTTTAGGAGGCGCGCCGCACTGCGAACAAGACATCGCTGCAGCACTGACCTGATACGACCGTCCTTTGCAAACTCGTCGTCGGAAATCGCAAGAGCCGAGATGCTCGCCGTCAGGTTGTCGCCCAGGCACTTTGCCAGTGTCGCTGCGTCACCGAGCGCAAATGCTCCATCTCCTGCGACCACCGCGCTGGCGTCTATCCCATCGAGCTTTCCCTCCAGCCATGACCGGCGGTGCTCGTTTTCGGGGAAATCGAGCCTGAGCTGGAGTATTTCCTGTGGGTACGTCATCGGGTATGCGTTGCTCTTGACGAGTGCCGTGGCGCTCAGCGGTGGAACAGCGAAGAGCCTGGTAGCTTGTTGGGGCTTCCCGGCAACATCAAGAATAGTTTTTGCTTCGGCGAGAAGTGGACCGTCTAGGTAGTGGAGTGCGATACGCGCTATTACGTCGTCGAAGCCTTCGGTCGCGATATAAAAGGCATCTCGTCCTGACGCATGCACTTTACCCAGTAACTCCGCGACATTAGCGGAGGGCGTGTCTCCGAAACCACACCAATACAGGCGCGTTTGCCCGGGCTTCAAAAAGGCGTCTTCAAGGAGGTTCATCAGGGACGTGTCTCGTCCGCTGTATCCGAGCACGACTAGGTCACAATCAACGACTTCGTGCATAAGTGCTTGGGTAAGCTCATGCTCCTGCCGTTGGAGTTCTTCGCCGGTGTTCTTCAGCGCGTCATATCTGTAGTCGCCATGCAGAGACGCTACTCTAAGTTCACCGTTGACATGCGGGCGTAGGATGCGCTGGAGACAGTCGATGCCAGTTTCGACGGCAATAACGTTAGCTGTCGCGCAGGCTCTCGCTACGAGCCCATCGAAATTTGTCGTCCATACGGACTTTAGGAGTTCGCATCGGGCCAGCAGCGGCAGCAGCTTGTATCCGGTATGGGGGAGAGCAGTCTGAACATATCGGTGAAAGAACGCACGCCTATCAGCCCCAGTCGGGTAGCATTCGGCGGCGTAAAAGGAGTACTCGGCCTCCGCTCCCGCAGTCGGATAGTTTCCCCTAAGGTCAAGCCACTGCTGTATCCGAGCTTTTGTTCCGGCAAGCGAAAGCTCGCCGACGGCATCGCGTAAGGTTGGGTTGTTTGTTACGAAGATGTCACGCTTCCACTCCCAGATGCATCTTTCGGCGCTTGGCATTCCAGATGAGAGCGAGGCACCTGCGCCGAGCAGGAGCGCAATTCGGCGCCCCCTATTGACAGTAATTGCGCGCACAAATGCGTCTACGGGAAGCCTTGTGACGGCTTCACTTCGTAAAACCGCTTCAAATTCGGCCTTCATCCCCCGTTGCCCCCGGCTTCAGTGGTGTTAGGATTTTGAACCTATTGTAAAGACAAATAGAAGCCGTAAACCGCTGTGAATGCGGCCACTTGGGTCGAGAGCCTTGGTTTTTTGGGGAGTTGTTTGGAATCAAGGGCTTACGGAGCGCTCGGTCTTAGGGGTATGACTGTCAACCCGTCTCCAAAGTGGATGATTTGGCCCTAAAATACGCCGCCTAGCCTTGCAAGAAAAGATATATGACCATCGTTCAATCCATTGGGGTGCCAGTCAACGGCCAACTGGTATCGGTCCGCAACAGACGGTATGTTGTCAATTCGGTCGCCGCCAGCGGCATGACCGACGGCGCCAATCGCGAAAATCTCGTATCGCTGTCATGTGTCGAAGACGACGCCGCCGGTGAGGAACTGCGGGTGATTTGGGAGTTGGAACCTGACGCCTCGATTCTCGAGCGCGCTTCGATGCCGAATGTATCCGGATTCGATGAGCCGGAGCGCCTTGACGCGTTCCTTAATGCGGTTCGATGGGGCGCTGTCGCCCAGGGCGATACTCGAACGCTTCAGGCTCCTTTCCGCAGCGGTGTCGAAATCGAGGACTATCAGCTCGACCCGTTGGCGCGCGCCATACAGATGCCTCGGGTCAATCTGCTGATTGCAGATGATGTAGGTCTCGGAAAGACCATCGAAAGTGGCCTGGTCATTCAGGAGATGATGCTGCGGCACCGAGCGCGGACGGTGCTAATCGTGTGTCCGTCCGCCATCCAGATTCAGTGGCGCGACCAGATGCGGGACAAGTTTGGACTCGATTTCCGCATCGTGGACAGCGAGCTGATGAAGGAGCTCCGACGCACCCGTGGTTTGAACGTCAATCCATGGACGCATTTCCCGCGTCTCATCACATCCATCGACTTTCTCAAGCGTGAACGGCCGCTACGACTGATGCGGGAAGCGCTGCCCGCTCCCGGGCAGCCGATTTACCCGCGTCGGTTTGACCTGCTGGTTGTTGACGAGGCACATAACGTAGCGCCAGCGGGCACGGGGCGATACGCGACCGACTCACAACGAACGGCGGCAATTCGTCTGTTGACGCCACATTTCGAGCACAAACTCTTCTTGTCCGCAACGCCTCATAACGGCTACTCGGAGAGTTTTTCGTCTCTTCTCGAATTGCTGGACAATCAGCGATTCGCGCGTAGTGTCCGACCGAATCCGGAGCAACTGGCGGCAGTCATGGTTCGACGGCTGAAGCGCGAATTGCCACCACGGTGGGATGGGACGCCTCGGTATCCGGAACGCCTCATCGAACCATTGGAAGTACCATACACCGACGCCGAGCGGGCAGCGCATCGCGCGCTTTCCCGATACGCGGAACTGCGTACTACTGCTAAAGACGACGCGGAGCGCTTCGCGAGCGAGTTCGTTATGAAGCTCCTCAAGAAGCGGCTGTTCTCGTCACCGGAAGCATTTCGTCTCACGCTCGAGAAGCATCTCGAATCGCTGCGCAACGCCCGTCGGCCGGCAGGTCGTAAGCAACAGCCCGTCGTTGGTATTTTGCGCCGCCAAGTCGAGGCACTGGATGAAGACCCGGCCGATGATAGTCAGCTAGATTTCGCAACGGATGAGGCCGTCGACTCGGCTGTTGCACTCTTCAGTCCCCTAACTGCGGAAGAAGACCAACTGCTCGTTGAGCTACGTTCTTGGGCGGGCGACGCTGCAATGCGGCCCGATGCGAAAGCGGCCGAATTGCTTTCCTGGTTGAAGTCGACACTGTTGTCCAATGGAAGTTGGGTTGGCGAACGCGTCATCATCTTCACCGAATATCGTGCAACACAGAAGTGGCTGCAGGGCTTGCTTGCCTTCAATGGATTCACTGGTGAAGACCGTGTCATGACGATGTATGGCGGTATGCATAGCGATGACCGCGAACGTGTGAAAGCCGCATTCCAAACATCACCGGAAAAATCGCCCGTTCGCATCCTGCTGGCGACAGACTCAGCATCCGAGGGTATCGACCTACAGAACTATTGTTCGCGACTCATCCACTACGAGATTCCGTGGAATCCGAATCGGATGGAGCAGCGCAACGGCCGAATCGACCGGCATGGTCAGCGTCAACCGAAAGTGATGATTTACCACTTCGTGGGCAGAGGCTATCGCCAGAGCGCCAAAAGCGCAGTAGTGTCCGCGCCGGGGGACCTTGAGGGAGACCTTGAGTTTCTGATGCGCGCAGCTCAGAAAGTTGAAAACATTCGAGAGGACTTGGGCAAGGTTGGCCCGGTTATTTCCGCGCAGGTAACTGAGGCGATGCTTGGGCGTCGCAAACACCTCAATACGGAACAAGCCGAGCGCGATAGCGAGGCTTCGCGCAAGCTACTTCGCGTCAGACATGACCTTCGGTCTCAGCTTCAGCAACTTCACGAGCAACTCTCGGAGACAAAGCGCGAACTGCATCTGGACCCGGATAACATCCACTCGGTAGTTACAGTAGGATTATCGCTTGCCGGACAGCCTCCGCTGCAGGAGGCAACGCTGGAGGGAGTTTGGCCAGACCCCAGCGGCAAGCGTGCAAAGTGTCCCGTTTTCCGACTGCCGCATCTGACGGGGTCTTGGAGCCTCGCTACTGAGGGGCTACGACATCCGCACACGCAAGAGATTCGCCCAATTGTCTTCGACCACACTCTCGCGTCTGGTCGAGACGACGTCGTTCTTGCGCACTTGAACCACCGGCTCGTTCAGAACTGTTTGCAGCGGTTGAGGGCGGAGATTTGGTCCGTCGCCGGTCATCATCGACTTCATCGTGTTACGGCGAGAGTGATTCCAAATCGAATATCTGATGTTCCAGTTGTCGTCGCTCACGGTCGACTCGTTGTGCTCGGGGGCGACAACAAGCGCATTCACGAGGAAATTATCTTCGCTGAGGTTCCCTCGGTTTTTCGCCTTCCAGAGGCCTCTGGCTATGCAGCCGCATCCTTGGTCTGCTGAGCTTTCATCCAGTTTTGCAGGAACTGAACCGGTGATACGAAGCCGAGCGACGAATGACGACGACTGCGGTTATAAAACACTTCGATGTACTCGAACAGGTCCGCCATCGCTTCCTGATGGGTACGGTACCGCGTAGCATGCACGCGTTCGTTCTTCAGACTGTTGAAGAAGCTCTCCGTCGGGGCATTGTCCCAACAATTTCCTTTACGGCTCATCGAGCAGCGCATGCCGTATTGCACCAGCTTGCGCTGGAAGTCGTCGCTGGCATATTGGCTACCCCTGTCCGAGTGATGCAACGCGCCGGGCTCGGGCCGGCGTCTGAACCATGCCATCGTCAGCGCGTCGGTCACGATGTCAGCCGTCATGCGCGGCTTGATCGACCAGCCGACGATCTCCCGGTTGAACAGGTCCAGCACGATTGCAAGATACAGCCAGCCCTCATCGGTCCAGATGTACGTGATGTCCGACGTAAAGACCTGATTCGGCGCCGTCGGCGTGAAGTTGCGCGCCAGCAGATTCTCCGCGACCGGCAGCTTGTGTTTCGAGTCCGTCGTAACGCGGTAACGGCGCTTGTGACGGGCGCGGATGCCATGGTCGCGCATGAGCCGCTCAACCCGCTCTTTGCTGGCAGGAAAGCCGCGAGCGCGAATCTCCTCGGTCATCCGTGGCGACCCATAAGCGCCCTTGACCTCGGCGTGGACAGCCCGAATCAAGGCGAGCAGTTGGGCATCAGTGAGGCGCTTGCGCCCAGGCGTACCGCCGCGCTTCCACGCCCGATAGCCATTCAGACTGACCGACAGGACCCCACACAGCGCCGACAGCGGATAGTGCCGGCGATGCGAATCAATCCAGGCGTACTTCACAGGAGGTCCTTCGCGAAGAACGCCGCCGCTTTTTTTGCGATTTCAAGTTCCATCTGCAGACGTTTGTTCTCGGCCCGCAGGCGCGAGAGCTCCATCTGCTCCGGCGTGACAACCTTTGTCCCCGCGCCATTGAGCGTGCCTGCCTCATCGGCCTTGACCCAGTTGCGCAGCGACTGGTGTGAAATTCCCAGTTCACGAGCGACGTCCCGCGCGCTTTGCCCGTCCTTCACTCGCTGTACCGCGAGCGTCCTGAACTCAGCGGTGTATGCCTGCTTTGGTATTTTGAACATCGATTCTTTCCTTCCTTCGGGTCGAGTTTACACACGACCTGCTGGAAGGCGAAATTTCGGGGGAAGCTCAGACCGCTTTGTGCCTGCGTATCGCCGTGGATCGTATCGGGCTTGACGTCGGCGCCGTTCAGGATCAGCCCATCGAGGATGTAGACGGCTTCGTGGACGCCGCACGGGATGAAGTGACTGAACAGCGCGATGTACATGTCGGATACGTGATAGTAGCCGATCCCGCCGTATCCCCCATAGCGAACGTGATACTCGGACAGCAGGTTCTGCTCGTACAGACTCCACTTGGTGCCGTCGGCCGACGCGCGCTTGCCGCTGCCCCAGTATTTTGGCAACGCGAACTGGTTGTACGCGTTGATCACCTTCACGTTCGCCTTGTCGAGCCGCTCCTCCGTGACGTGTTTCAGGTTCAGCCAGGCGACCTGTTTGCGGGTGAGCCCTTTCACCGAGCGCGCCGTCTGGCTCGGCCCCAGGTTGCAGCCGTAGCAGAACAGCGTCGTGATGAAACGCTTGCGCGGATCGTCGATCTTCGTATCAAACCCGGACAGCGGTCCAAACAGTTTATGCAGGTCGAGCCACTGCTCGGTTTCGGTGAGCAGATCCAGGATGCTGAGCTGCGGCATCGATGCCGTGACGGCCTGATCGATCAGCGTGCGGTTCGGCGGCTCGGGCTCCTTGCCCGGCTTGTGAATGACGAGTTCCTCATTGACGAACTCGATGCTGTCGTTTGCCGGGAAGTTCGCGTCGGCCTCGTCGAGCGCCGCGTTCAGCCTGTCTCGCAGATCCTTCGCGAAGCTCTTGCCGTCCGTGGGCAAGCCCACGATCTCGCAGTAGCGCGGCAGCTCACGCCGGAATTCCTCGTCGGTGACCTGATGCGCCCGATAATCGTCGAAGCGGTCGCTGCCCTCCACATAGAGGTCGCCGGAATTGAGTTCCCGCATGATCTGGCTGAAGACGCCCAGCTCGAAGAACCGGCGGTGCAGCATCCGGCTGTCCCGTCCGTGCGGGAACACCGCGCGCTCCCACTTCTCCGGCAACCACTCCAGCGGCAGGTTCGCGAGGTCGTTGTCGGTCAGCAGCAAGTATTCGCGGTGCGCGTTCCGGAAACCTTGCAGCCACGCAAGCGCGACCAGCACCGCGCGGTCCTGCGAGCTCGATTGCAGCGGCAGCACGTCCAGGCACTGGAACAGCAGCGAGCGCTGGGTGCGGTATGGCACGAGCATGAACGGCAGATCGAACTGCCCGGCATAGGCGATGTGCTCGTTGCATTGCGCGAGCGCTTCGGCCGGGTCGCCGAGCGCCTCGCGGATTTTCGGTAACCGCTTAGGCTCCGGTACGCCCTCATCCTGGAGAATCTGCAGGACGTCCCGGAACTGCCCGACCAGCCCCTCCAGCATACCGGCGTGTTCAAGCTGGTATTTTTGCAGTCGGACCTTTGCGTAGGACTCCAGCTTGCGCACCACCTTGATGAAGATCTCAGCGACGTCATCAAGCGCCTTCTGCAACTGCGCCTGGATGAACAGTACCGCAAGCGCGTGACGCTTCGCGGTCTTGAGCGAACGCAGTTCCGCGACGTCCAAGGCCCGCGCTTCGGTGACCAGTTGGGCTCGTTTGCTAACAGACAGGATCGAGGGTGGCGCCGGCAAGCCTTCCGCCAGTGTCCTGATCCCGTTGATATGTTTGAGGAAGCTGGCGATCGCCCGCGCGGCGGGTCGCTTCGGCTCCTGTTTCAGATCGTCCCAACCGGACTTGCCGGCCTTGACGACGAGAAGCGCGTCGATGCGTTCGACGAGCGCAGGGTCGAGTGCGCCGGTGATGGCCCCATAGATCGCCTCGTTGTGATCGTTGCGCGCCTGCGTGGCGATGCGCTGCAGCGTTGCCAGTGGCGGCAGCTCGTACCGGCGCCGGACCAGTTCCTCGATCAGCACGTTGATGATATCGGGCAGTTCGATCTTTGTCCGGGCTTCCGCCGATGCCAGTTCAGCAAGCGACGCCGCCTCACTCGCATCGAACGCCCGGATGTCAAGCCAGCCGCGCAGCAGTTTCTGGTGACGAATGCGGGTGCCCGACACGTCATACCGTGCGATCGCCGTCCGGGACAGGACGCGGGCCCGCATCGACGTCCGGATGTGATCAATAATGGCGGGCGGTACCTCCGCGAGCATCGGGAAGTAACCTAGACGCTGCAGCAGCTTCAGCTGCACCATGATCAATACGGCGGAGGCTTCCTGCCGGGATTGCCGGCGCACGAAGCGGATTTCCGCGGCGCTCGGCGTGAACGCCGCTTTCAGCTCCGCCGCGCCCGGCTCCGCAGGCAGCACCGGATAGATGGTCTCGTGGACAGTCGTCACGTTGGCTGCCGCCGCGCAAAGATCTGCTCGATCTGCCGGGTACGCTGAACTTCGTCGTCGTCCAGGTAGATCGAGGTCGTTGTGATCGACGCGTGACGCAGATTGTCGCGCACAGTCGTTAGCGTGGCGCCCTGCGCGAGAGCATTTGTCGCGTGCGTGTGGCGCAGCCAGTGTGGCGTCGCGCGCTGCAGCTTGTCGGCGAGTGCCGGGTGGTCGGCCCGAATTGCGTCGGCGGCGGTCCGGAAGAACCGGCGCAGCACCTCCCTCAGACGCGGCGTGGTGATGCCGCCGGGTTCATCGAGATGGCCGAGCAGCGGCGTATCCGGTGCCCAGCGTGCGGGACTCACGGGCAGACCGCGCTGCATCAGGTACTGGTCCAACGCAAATCGTGCGAGCGGCGGCAGCACCACCTTGCCAGCCTTCGCCCCCTTACCGGTGAGGTGAAGCCACCGCTCGCCGCGCGTGCCGGTCATGATGCCGCCGAGTGTAACGCTGACCAGTTCGCCTGCGCGCAGGCCGGTCGCGTAACCGAAATCGAGCAGAAAACGCAGACGCTGTGCGGCGGGAACCGCCCAGCCATGCGACCATTCCAGGCCATCGGCAATCGTGCGGATCAACTCCCACTCTCCGGCCGTAAAGGCGCGCGAGATGTCCAACTCGCCATTGCGCTGCGCGCCGCGCACCCTAAGGCCGGCAAACGGATTCGCGAGCACGTAGCGCTGCTCGATCAGCCAGCGAAACATTGCACTCAGAACTGACAGCGCATAGGCGATGGAATCTGGCGACAGCGCGCCCGTGAACGGCCGCCACTCGGACGACGATCGCGGGCGCGCCGGCGCGACCCACCGGGCGCGGGGTGTGGGATGGCGCAGGAAGGCGCGATAAGCGGTCGCATCCTCGCTCGTGAGCGAAGACAACGCTTTGCCGCGCTCGGCAATCGCCCACAGCAGTAGACGCTCGGCTTCCCGTCGATAGGCGCGCTGCGTTTCGGCGGCTTCGTGCCGTTCGAGCCAGGCGCTGATCGCCTGATAGTCGTTATTGGCCTCGAGCGCACACATGGGCCTGGGAGCTCGGAAGATGCCGCGCGAGCCATCGACGTCATGTGGCACGCGAATGTTTTCCCACGGCACCACGGGTTCCGGCGTCGCCACCACGATCAGCGCGCGGGCGCGCTCGGTGAGCTCCGGGTGAGAGGCAAAGAAGGCCTCAATATGACGTGCGCTGCGCACGCCGAGTCCGGCAATCGTGCGCCACCAGCGCTGCCGACGAGGGATGCGCACGGTCAAATCAGCCAGCGTCCGGATGCCATGCTGATGCAGCATAGGGACAACACGGGCTGGCAGCCAGACATCGACCGCATCGCTCACCTGCGGTTGCGGGATCGCAAGCGTTGGCAGGACATCCAGTGCCCGGGTCGCGGCCTTGCGGTGACGGGACCGTTCGCCCACCGCGCACTGGAACAGCCGGGCCAGATCGGCACGATGCCGGCTGAGGGCGAAACCGGCAAGCTGCCGGCGAATCCGGCCGATCACGCCGCGCGCCGACTGGCCGCCTTCGAGCGCCTGCGGGCAATAACGTTCGACCACCTCGCGCGCGCCGACGCCTGCGTACCACGCGCGCAGCGCGGACAGGGACGCAATGTCAGGAAAGGACGGGGGCAACGGAACGTTCGGCATCCGGAGATTATAGGCAACGTGATGGCAGCGGAGCGGCACGTCAGGTGTGGCACGTTTCCCGAAACGGGAGTTTCATCGAAAAATGTATCCCTATCGATAATAAGGGTTAGCGATACAGCTTCATGTAATTTCGCTGCCGGACCGTTCGGCATCCCGGTGCACGTGGCCCTGCGTCGGGTAAAATGGGCGCTGTCGTTGACTTTCTCCCCGCCTTCAGCGGAGTTCCCCATGACCAGAACATCGCGATCTGTCAGCATTGCGCCCGATCACAACACGTCAGCCCTGTCGAAAGCCCAGAAGACGTTCAACTCGCTGATCGGGAAGATCGGGAAACGACGCAAGCGCCTGCGCGACTGGGAAACGGTTACGCCTGCCTTCCAGAAACGGTACGTCGATGAGCTCCTGCCCCTAGAGAAAGCTTCGGCGGCACTGCAGGCCCGGATGGTGCATTGCCTGGACCAGGCCTACGATAGCCTGACCAAGACAGAGCGCCGGAAGGTTGCGCTTGTGATCGTCGATCTGGCAGGCGATCTGATCGGCGAAGACGAGCAGGAAGGCAAAGCCCTGAAGGTGATCTACGACAAGTACAGCCCGACCAGCTACGACAGCGAGGTGGCTACCGAAGTCGGCGGGATGAAGTCCATGCTCGAGGCGATGTTTGGCGTTGATCTGGGGGACGATGAGGATCTGAATACCCCGGAAGACCTGCTGCAACGTGCTGAGTCCCATTTTCAGCAGGCTCAGGCGCAACGGGAAAGCGAGAATAGGCAAAGCGACGCCCGACGCGCGAAGCGGAAGAAATCATCCAGGCAGCAGGCTGCCGAAGCGCGGGCACAGGAGCAGCAGGCAAAGCTGAACCTGTCCATTCGTGAGGTCTACCGCAAACTGGCCAGCGAACTGCATCCGGATCGCGAAACCGACCCGCAGGAGCGAGAGCGCAAGACCCGGCTGATGCAGCGCGTGAACGAGGCCTACCAGAAAAACAACCTTCTATGGGGCGTTGAAAGTCAACCATTCCAAGACAAAAATTATGCTATCCGAATTAACCTCTCTCTCCTTGCCGTTGTCTGTGGCCCGCCTGCGGGGTCGCTTACTACGACCAAACGCAGGCGGGCCACAGACAACCCGATGCGGATGACAAACAGCTTTTGCGGCCTGAGGGCATGTCTGCGTCATTCAGGTCAGGGCGTCTGACGGGGCCTCGTCTATCGTGCCGGGGCCGACCTTCTATCCGTGCCGGCCAGCCAGGCCGGTTACCTTATGCCACATGCGCAAAGCGCTGGCGCCACCCTGTTACCGACGCGCCCCATCTCCGAAAACGGCTACCCGCATAGGAGGTGACCCGGCTGTTTTGCGGGCGCGTTGACCTTGACATGCCGTCATGCTTCAGTTGTGTTCAGGAGTCCATCATATTGATACCTCATGATTTGAGTATCGCACCAGCGGGAATCTCGCCATGTTCGAGATAGCGCCACAACGCGATTGCCAGACGGCGTGCGAGCGCCACAATACCGATGCGTCGCAGCCGCTTGCCGGCGCCGGCAAATCGCTGGTTGTACCATTGGCTGAGCGGACTGTCGGGCTGCCAGCGCAGCCAACTCCAGGCGAGCTCTACCAGCAGCCACCGGCATCGCCGGTTGCCCGCCTTGCTGATACCCTGTTCGACCTCGCTGGTGCCGCTGGCATATGGCGTCGGCGTCAGGCCCAGGCTGCCGGCCAGTTCCCGGCGGTTGCGAAAGTGGCGCCAGCCAAACAGTTCCCTGACCAGGGTCCACGCGCTGCCCGTCCCAATGCCGGCCAGCCGTGCCAGCAATGCCATGCCCGGGTGGGTGCCGCTGCGCATCTGCTGGTTCTGCTGCGTTTCGAGCCGGCGGATCTGCTGGCACACCAGCGTGAACCGATCAAATTCGCGCTCAATTTCGGCGCGCAGTCCGGGCAGCAACCGTTCGCGCTGCTGGGCCCACCAGTGCGTCCATATGCGCCCGCCGACATACTTGACCCGAAGGTTGTGCAGGACGAGCAGGGCGCGGATCCGGTTGGTGTGCGCGGTTCGCTCGTGCCGCAGGCGTTCGAGTTCGCGGTGCATACGCCGGTCGTCTTCCTGCTCAGGCGTGGGGATGCGAGCCACCGACCAGAGTCGTCGCTCGCCGGCGTGAAAACGGATCAGCATGGACAGCAGCTTGTCGCTGTCAAGCCGGTCGGTCTTGACGCGGCGCCTTCGCCGGTTCACTTCGATACTGGCCGAATCCACCACGAGATTGATGATGCCCTGTTCGGTCAGCCAGCGGTGCAGCCAGAAGCCGTCCCGGCCAGCCTCGTAGCAGCTGTAGACAGGCGTTTCGGTGTTGAGGTGACAGCGGGACTTCGCCTTCGCGACGGCGGCAAGGACGGCCATGGTGTCACCTGCGCCAACCGTATATCGGCTGGGTGCACGCTGGCCGTCACCCGCTGACAGCTTCCAGCTTTTTTCGCCCAGTTCAAAGGCGATGTGTAGCCGATCACCTGCCATCGTATCGTGACCGTGGAGGGCCGTATCAGGCATATCCATTTTGTGTGCTCCTTCGGAAGAAAACGAGTCTGCGACTCTCGTTTTACTCCTACGAATTTGCTTTCACAGCTCCCATAGCATCTCCCTGCATCAGTTTTCGGTACTCAGATCGTCCGGCGCGCAAGCATGGTGCGGATCTCGCCGATCGCCCTGGCCGGGTTCAGGCCTTTGGGGCAGACATCCGTGCAGTTCAGTATCGTCCGGCACCGGAAGAGGCGGTACGGATCGTCAAGATTGTCCAGCCGCTCACCCGTGGCCTCGTCGCGGGAATCGACCAGAAAGCGATAGGCCTGCAGGAGGCCGGCAGGACCAACATATTTATCCGGATTCCACCAGTACGAGGGGCATGCGCTCGAACAGCACGCGCACAGGATACACTCGTAGAGGCCGTCGAGCTGATCACGCTCCTCGGGCGTCTGGCGCCTTTCCCGCTCGGGTGGCGGCGTGTCATTGATCAGGTAAGGTTTGATCGAGTGGTACTGCTTGAAGAACGCGGTCATGTCCACGATCAGGTCGCGAACGACCGGCAAACCGGGTAGTGGACGCAGGACCGTGTGGCGGGGAAGGTCGTTGAGGTTGGTGATGCAGGCGAGCCCGTTCTTGCGATTGATGTTCATCGCATCCGAACCGCACACGCCTTCGCGGCACGACCGCCGGAAGCTTAGCGTTTCGTCCTGTGCCTTGAGCCGGATAAGAACATCAAGCAACATCCGGTCACCAGGGGGCACCTCTATCTCGTACGTTTGCATGTACGGCCTGGCATCCCGGTCTGGATCGTAGCGGAAAATTTCGAAGGTTCTTGTGTTACTCACGACGTTTCTCCTCTGTGGAGATCCCGTGTCCGGCGCATTGTTCCCTGCGTCGATCCACGCCATGATCATGCCTGCGCCCGACAGTTATAGCACAACGTGATATAAAAGGGCTGCATCGAATTCAACCTGAGGTTGCCGCAGCAACCACATCGTGTCACACCCATTCTCACGTTGGCAAGAATCACGTGATGGCCAACAAATGCCGGAAAGTAATATCGGAGGACAAGCCAGCCGGCATGCTTGCTGAACGAAGAAAAAAACGATGGGCTACCGTTGTGCTATTCGAACGTCATACCCGGCATCGTAGAAAGCCACGAGGAATTCCTCGGCGAAGAGCCAGGAATCTACGTCCACCGAGTTCGCCCGCACGTCGGCAGCGACCTTCGCGTCGGGATCGACCGAAATGATGGCCTTGGTGAGTTTCGGTACATCGCCATCACTGAACGTTTCCAGTATGTTGAATTTCATCGCCCCTCCTTTTTTGCGAAATCGCGTGAATGCGCATTGCCACCATCGCGCACGTGCTGTCATCGAAGAATCCTGCGGCGATGTACCTGACAGCCCGCGCGCGCTGCCGAACGCAAGCAGTGTTGCACGATGCCATGGAGGACCATCCCTGGCGGCCATCTGCACGGTCGCCACTAACCATGCTGGAGCTTGCGCATCAAAAAGTCGCGCAGGACGACCGCCTGATTGTGCTCGGTGTCCCGCGCACCATAAAAAAGCGTCACGGGCTTCTTTCTTGCGGCGGCCAGTATCGGTTGCCAACCGGCAGGACTGGCATCCAGTTCGT
Source organism: Paraburkholderia tagetis (assembly GCF_022213065.1). Lineage (GTDB taxonomy): Bacteria > Pseudomonadota > Gammaproteobacteria > Burkholderiales > Burkholderiaceae > Paraburkholderia > Paraburkholderia tagetis. Next base: position 21,691 of record NZ_JAKLJA010000055.1, on the reverse strand, counting down.
GTTCGTAGCGTTGGCGGAATTCGTCCCAGCGCTGCGGGTCGTGTCCGAACCAGTCGCGAAGCTCATTGCTGGGCGCAACGTCCTTGAGCCAGCCGTCAAGACTCAACGATTCCTTCTTGATGCCCCGCGGCCAGAGACGGTCAACCAGGAAATGCACATGTCCGTCATCGCCAGCGTTCCCATAAATGCGTTGAATATCGATTGTGTGTTTCATGATCGCGTTACTCCTGTGTCGGGTTCACCCAGCAGAATCTGATAGTCGATGCCGGCCCAACGGTGCGACTCAGGGAAATAGAAAGTGAAATCAAGCACTGAGTGGCCGGCGACATCAGCGTTATCAAACCGGACGGCATGTATCGCAAACGCGCTCGCCTCCGATGACTGATCAGTCACCTCGCGCCATCCATCGAACCCATAGTGCAATTGGAAGGGCTCCGGGTTTTCAATGAGCAGTTCCCGGCCTGCGGGCAGCGCATCGAATGGCTGGGTCCGTCGCCAATGCCAGGTCGCCGCCTCCGGCCGCCGGCCGCGATAGCGCCGCTCAACACCCGCGAGCAGCTCAATCGGACGCTGTTGATGCCGCGCAATCAACAGTTTGAGAAACTCCGCATGAGCCCAGACAAGTGGCATGGCACTGCCAGTCGGTTTGCCAGGCTCCAGTCCCGGCCCGGGTACCGGATCAGCGTCCCACACCTGTTCCGGAATCAGGCCACCGGGTCCGGTCATTTGCGTCATCATCTCGAGCCAAGGCAACGTGTCGATCCCCAGCAGCAGATCGAGATGCGCCCGTTCGCCCGTCAGCAGAGGCCACAAACGCCCGACGCCCGTGCCGTCGAACGGGGCACCGTCTTCGTGTTCGCCATAACCATCTCCGTTGTAACGCCGATACGCGATGCCGTGCGGCGTCTGGACCCGCAGCAAACCGTCAATGACCTTTACGGTGTTCTGGATACGTCGATCACGCGCGTTCCTCAACCCGAGACGAGCCAGATAGAGACATTCCATCCCGATCAATGCGACAACGGGTGTGCTGCTGCCGGGCCGATTCGAAATGTCGATTCGCCCGCGCAAACCACCTTCAAGCAGCGGCGCCGCGATCCGGACGTAATAGCCGTCGATGTCGAAGGCCGGGGAAAACGTTCCATTCTCGATGTAAGTCCAGTCCTCGAGCCGTTCGTTCCAGTAGTCGGCAAGTGAGAGGGCGTAGGCACTCTCCGCAGCTGGCAAATGTTCGGCCGCCGTGACCAGGGCCGCGATTTCGACACCAAGTGTGAACGGGGAGATGCCCGCGTTTTCCTCCCAGCGGTCCTGGGGGCTGCCGGGGCCATGGCGCGCCAGATAACGGACGGCACGCCCAATCATTTCGGTCACGCCTGTCAGTCCGTCTATCGCGCCCTGCTCAGCGAGTTTTGCTGCAAGCAGTACCGGAAAACCCACTTCATCAAGCTGGACGCCGGACCAGAATGGACGTCCATCTGGAAAGCTGTTCTGACTCCAGCTTCCGTCTGCTCTTTGCGTCGCAATCAGGTACTCAAGCACGCGGCGCGCATCCTCCACGCAGCCGATTGCGAGCAGTGCGAAGGCGGCTTCCACGGCGTCGCGCGTCCAGACCAGGTGGTACCCGCCGGTGCTGTCGCTCGTGTTGCCCCATGGAATGCTCAGGCTGGCAATCAGTGCGCCGGGATAGCTCCGACCTTCGTGGACCTTCAGCATCGCTGCCGAGAGCCATGCTTCGCGCCGAACCGGCTCCGGCGCTTCCGGAATGATGACTTTTGTCGCCCATGCTTGCCACGCAGCCGCGCATGAACGCCGCACGGAACTGAAGCCCTCGGCGAGGCTCGATCGCGCAAGCGTGCCAGCGCCTTCCTGTGTTGGTGCAAAACCGAGCGCCAGTACGCCCGCACAGGCGCCAAGTTCCCCTGTCAGGGCAACATTGCCGTCAAGCGCGTCCTGGAAAGTCCAGTCCATCCGTCCATGATGCGCGAAATCCTGCCAGCCGTCGGAAGACCCGACGTAGCCGGCGCTCGCGCGCGAGAACCCGCAGTCGGCAGCCAGATGAAGTGCGACACCGTCTGTCCATGCCACAAGACCATCCGCCGCACGCGCATTGTTGCGCAAACCGCTGCCGCCCAGATGGGGCGCGAGCAGGGTGTAGAGCTTGAGGTCGGTTCCCTCGAGACGGAAGGCGACCAGCAGTACGTCACGAATCGGGTCGGGCGACAGATTGAGTTCGAGGCGATATCCGTCACCCTCATGCACGATTCGCGGCAGGGGTATGAATGGTTGCTGCAGCGACAGCCGGTACTGTCTGATGCGCTTGAGTTCGTGCCAGCGACCAGGGCTGGCGACGATGAAACCCAGATCACGAACCTGAGGCTCGCCGGCTGATGGCCAGTACACCTCATTGAGGATGCCATGGCCGATCGATGCCCATACCCGGCCGCGGCCCAGTGCGGTCGTCACCAGATCCTTTGCACTCGAGGTCCACGTAGGTGCAATGCCGGGCCAGCCGGGCGCAGCACGCGAAACGTCAGTGGCAGGCGTATTCATGGGAGATCCAGGTAACCTGGCACGCTATCTCGTCTACGGTGCGGCATCGCGTCGCTGTCACGCAGCCCGTTCGCGCAACCATTGCGGTTCGTCCAGCACGCCACTATCGATTAACTTGACAGCGTACTCAAACGCGTCCCGTCGGGATTCGTCTTCGGATAACCATCGGTCGCTGAAAAACGGCAGATGCCAATCGGCAAGTATCCGACCGGCCTTTTCGATCTTGACCGTCGCGATATAACTATCGGGTGCGGTATCGGGTGTGACGATTCGACGAACGGGGAAAACGTGAATGCGGATTGCCCGGCCTCTCCACGATTCTTGAGTTACGGCCTGCATTTTGTCCCTCCCTGAGAGGTCAACCAGTCAACTTTCCGGACGCCTGAACCACCCTGTATGCAGGCGATCGCATCCGTGAAGCACCTGAGAGTCCTGATAACCGGTTAACGACTTGAGCGAAGCGAAAAAAGGTCACGGGTTGTAACCGGCCCACATGATGAAGCCGGGGTGCACGCCGACAGAACCGGTGTGCCGTATCAGTCTCTTCACCTTATCTCAGGAAGGTGAAAAAGCTCTGCGCCAGATCAAGATATTCAAATTATATCACAATGTGATATATAAATATACAAACAGGATGACCTCATTGAAGTAACGCGGCTTCTTCCAACACTTCTGTCCGGTGCTGCACAGTCGCTCAGGGCAAGCAGAAGACCCATGCAATGACAGGGTTTTGAATTTCCGCCTAGAATCAAAGGAATGTTGTATAGGATACCTAATCGATTGTGTCGGTTGTGACCCACACGCCGACAAGTCACCGGCGCAGCAGGCAAGCCCCCCCGCCTCTGGAGGAGCTCTCAGCAGTCAACGCGGAGCGTCGGTGTCGATCAAATCGTACAACCTTGGTCCTGAATCAGGCGGAGGTACCCCGATGCTCCGCATGAGCAAGCTGACCGATTACGGTACGGTTATCGTGAGCGCGATGGCCCGTGATCCCGACGCGATTCATAGTGTAAGTTGCTTTCCCGTGACTCACCCATTTACATCATAATGTGATATACGTTGCGAGAGGGCGCCACCGTCTTCTCGCCCGGCAAGGGGAATCATGAGCGATCACAAGGGCGATTTCGCTACCGACGTCCGGCTACTGCGCATCAGCGCCATCGCGGCCGCTGGCGGCGCGCTCAGCACCGTTGCGGCCGACTTCCTCCTGCACCTCATCCGCTTTTTCACGAACCTCTTTTTCTTCCAGACTCTATCCACGGCGAATCATTCTCCTGCGGAGAACACGCTTGGCGTGTTTGTCGTCGCGGCTCCCGTGATAGGTGGTCTGCTGGTGGGGTTGATCGCCCGGTTCGGCTCCGAACAGATTCGCGGCCACGGCATACCCGAAGCCATCGAGGCCATTCTGTTCGGCAAGAGCCGGATGTCGCCGAAGGTTGCCGTGCTCAAGCCGCTTGCTTCCGCCATCGCGATTGGCAGCGGCGGCCCGTTTGGGGCCGAAGGCCCGATCATCATGACGGGCGGCGCGATCGGCTCGCTCATCGCGCAGTACTTTCATCTCTCGGGTGCGGAACGCAAGGCGCTGCTGGTGGCGGGCGCGGTAGCGGGCATGACCGCCGTGTTCGGCACGCCGGTCGCCGCCGTGCTGCTCGCCATCGAGCTGCTGCTGTTCGAATTGCGGCCGCGCAGCCTGTTGCCGGTCGCCATTGCCTGTGCCGTGGCAGGGTTCACGCGTCCGCTGTTACTGGGCAGTGGCCCGTTGTTTCCGCTGCAAACCGTGCCGCTCGGAACGGTCGGCATCGTGTCGTCGTGCATCGCGGGGTTGATCGCGGGCGCGTTGTCGTGGGGCCTCTCCACATGGCTCTACAAGGTCGAAGACCTGTTCGGCAAGCTGCCGATTCACTGGATGTGGTGGCCGGCGCTCGGCGCTATCGCAGTGGGCATAGGCGGGTATTTTCAGCCGCGCACGCTTGGCGTCGGCTACGACGTGATAGGTGACCTCCTGCACGATCACCTCGCCATGCAGGCCGTTATCGGCATCGTCGTCGTCAAGGCCATCATCTGGGTCATTGCGCTGGCTTCGGGCACCTCGGGCGGCGTGCTGGCGCCGTTGCTGATGATGGGCGCGGGCGTGGGTGCGCTCGCCGGCCCGTACATGCCCGGCAGCGAGCCCGCGGTGTGGCCGCTCATCTTCATGGCGGCCGCGCTGGGCGGCATGATGCGCGCGCCAGTCATGGCCGCAGTGTTCGCGTTCGAATTGACGGGCGACGTCAACGCCCTGCTTCCGTTGCTGGCCTCGGCCGCGGTCGCGTACGGCTTTACGGTGCTGCTCATGCGCCGCTCGATCCTGACCGAGAAAATTGCCCGCCGCGGCTATCACATCTACCGCGAATACAGCATCGACCCGCTCGAGCGCCACTACGTCGAAGAGGTGATGACGAAAGGAGTTCAGACGATTGACGCGCGCGTGACGGTGGGCGACGTGCTGCGCAGCCATTTCGGCACGCAGCAGAAGTTCCGCGCTTTTCCGGTTGTCGCCGACGGCGTGCTCGTGGGCATGGTCGACCGGGCGTTGCTTGACAGCATGCCTCCGGGCAAGGCCGATACGCCCATCAGCGAGTTGTTCACGCAGGCGCCGCCCGAGATCGCACTGCCCGGCGAGACCTGCCGGAACGTGGCCGCGCGTCTTGCCATTACGGGCCTCGATCGCGTTCCCGTGGTCGATGACGAAAAGACCCGGCGCCTGCTGGGTATCGTCTCGCGGCACGACCTGGTCAAGCCCTCGTTGTCTGTGTTCACGGAGGAGCGCGAGCGCGAACGGTTCCGGCGCGTGTGGGTTCCGCACAGTACGCGCTACACCCCGACCGGCAAGCGGCCGGGAATGACAACGGACGAGCCCGCCGACACAAAGCGCTGAAGGAAGCGCTGAGCAACGCGCGCCAGTTCTCGACCCTACAAGACTAGACTGGTACTGTGTGATGGCGTTCCCGATGTGCCGAGGCTATTCCGTCTGCGCGGAGTGTAGCTTATCGTACTGGCGGCGCGTATTTGCGGCAACGGGGCAATCTGCCGGGCCAGATTTCGCACGAATTCCTTCCTGTTTGAACTGGACGCGATGGGTTTCGTGACCCACGCGTAAGTGCGTATCGACGACACCCGAGCGTAAGGCGTCAGGCTCGCGAGACGCGTCGGCGAAAGTGCGCTTGCTGGCGCGCTTGACAGCCGGGCTCGTGCCTTCATGCGATGTAGCACGGCGACACATTTTCTCGGCCGGGTTTTAAGAATCGCTTAAGTCTTCATCCCCATCATTGCGTGACCCGAAGAAACGCAGCAGGAGGTGGCCCGTGAACGGGACGGGATCGAAGGATCAGGCAACATGCAACGAGCAGCCGGCCAGGCCTGCGAACAGTACGATCCTGCTGCGGCGGCTGAGTCATCACGAGCTCGCGACGCTGTTGCTGCTGCTGCACGCGCCCATCGACGCACAGGCCAAACCCGAGCTCTTCGCGCTCAAGGACGCCGGGCTCGTCGAGCAGGTACCCGGCAATGCCGCCGCAGGCGCTGCGCAGATCCGCCTCACGCCCGAAGGCAAAGCTGTGTTACAGGGCCTTGGCGTCGCGCGCTGATTCGCGATCAACGATCAGCGCCCTTCGACCAGCGCTTAGATCGGCGCTACGCCCAATCGTTGTGAAACCGGCGGTGGAATCCAGCGCGGACGCTACAGATAAATCAAGCGACCATGTTGAGCAGCCCCACCGTGTAGGCACAGGGCTCAGGCCGGGTGTGCGATTGGCCCGACTGCAGCGGGGTTCTCGAAGGCCGACGTGTCTTGCGTGATCGCGACTCCAGCTGCGAGCCGGAAGCGCGGTGATGGAATCATGGTATGCGGTCTGTTAGGGACGCCCTGGCAATGAACGGGTGATTCTCTGGGGTGAGAGTACATGAACACCGTCGACGCTGCTTTCTTCGCGTGCCTCGTGGAGCATGCGCTGCCGTCGCGTCAGATTCGCTTGCCGTGGTGCACAGTGATGGTGGCTCGGCGGTTATCTCGTCAAGGACACGACGTGCCCAAGAAAGCATTTGCGACAGACCTTTCCACGGCGACATCTGTGAGTGGACCCAGACATCGTCAGATCTTCAGCAGTAACCGGTGCGCAGCACGGTTTCCCAATCTGATCGCCCATTCAACGCCGCGCAGTTTGCAACGTCATTCCAGTCGTACTCGACGGATCGGAATTCCACCTCCCAATCGAACTGGGTCCTGGTGACGGTTGCATACCGGGCACGCGGTGAACCCATTTCCATACGATGCGGGAACGGACGGGCGTAGCCGTATGCCTGCAGCCCGACGCTGCCCGGATTCACGATCAAGCGTCCATCTCCGAGTTTCATCCATCGCTGGAGATGGGTGTGGCCGCACAGAATCAACGTCGCTTCGATATCACCTGCACGCCGCCTGACTTCACCATGCGTTGCCACCCTACAGCCGCTCTCCGTGACGGTTTCAAGGAAGTAGGACTGGTCGTCTTGCGGCGTGCCATGCACCAGTAGCACGTCGTCTTCAAACCTTAAAGAAATCGGCAACCGTTGGACCCACGTGAGTTGCTCAGAGTGCAGGGCATCGTGGGCAAAGCGATCGGACGGTTCCATTCGTGAGGGATCGGCAGCAAGCAACTGTCTGTCATGATTGCCCCCGATCGTTGGAAGCCCCAGCGGTATAAGCCGATCAGCTGTTTCGGCGGGGTAAAGCGGACAAGACACGATATCGCCAAGATTGACGATGACGTCCGCCCCTTGCCGCTGGATATCGTCGAGCACGGCGTTCAACGCGGCAAGGTTGCCGTGAATATCAGAAAGTGCTGCAATCTTCATGCTACCAGCAGTGATGCCCCTCCAGCCCCGATCTAACAATTGTCGGCGATTCTGCTGATTTTGAGCAAGACCTCGCGTCAAGCGACGCTCTGCGCGGCGCTCCAGACATCTAATGGTGCGCGAACAACGAGTGGATCGATTGGCTCGTCGACCTGCTGCCTTGTTGCTGTCCCGTCTCGGCAACGCCGCCGTAGTCCGCAGAGCCTTCGGTCCGACTGGCCGTTGCGCCCTGCAAATGGAAGGGATAGCTAGACATATCAGTGTTCATCTTCCGGACTTGCCCCGTCTGTCCGCCCGGTTGCGCTTGGCCTTCCACAGCTGCAGATGCGGAGGGAGCGGCCGGCGGCTTGGCAAATGTCAGCGAGGGCAGAGCGACAACGAGCGCGCCGCCGATTAGAAGTATCGAGTTCATGGTGTTCTCCGCGAAACAATCGGTCCCCTTGTTGCACGACCTGGGTATCGTTGGAACCGTACAAGTCCTTGGGCACGTGCAACCAGCGTAGGCCTCATACCTTAAAATTTTCTTAAACATGCTGATAGAATGAGTTTCGAAGGTGTGGCCAGCAGGTGATGCCGGCGACCATCTTCATGCATGAACGGATGTGTGTGGCCGCGAGTCCTTCGAAGCGGATGCGCAGTCGCCCGAAATCATGCGGCCACGCGATGGTAGCTGCGAAGAGCACGCGTCAAAGTCGGTATCGATGTAGCCTGGGATGGTGGCCACGACGGCAGACGGCTTGATGGACGTTTCGGTTGCGACGCTCCAGCAAGGCGGGGCTGCATCTGCACTCCCAGGTCATCCAGACGATTGGCAACGAATAGGAAACGCGCTGCAGGCAGGCGCACAAGGTGACGTTGCGCTACCTAAGACCACGCGAGCGACGGCGACACGTCTCATCTCTTGCTGTCAAACGAACTAAAGTTGATACGAATTCCCTCATGTGACGCGCAATAACGCTGAGTCGCATGGAGTCGCCGGTCGAACCCGGAATGCTGACCGACGGGGTAATGTCAAATCCCGCCATGCGCAATGGACATACCCGCGAGGGTGCGCGGGACGACAGGGTCCTCGTGCAGGGGGCGGAAGATGACTCGTGCCGAATGCGGCAACCGATTCAACCATAGCTTGGTGGACCCCGAGCGGCCGTTCGACTCATTCGTTCTCGAGCGGCCGCTTTCCGGCCGTGCCGCGATCCACGATCGGACGCGCTCGTCGTTTCAGTCAGAGGTTCATGCGAAACCCCAGAGCGGCCCGATCGACAAATACAGTACGCTCGGCCAATCGTCCATAGGTACGCAGGAACTCAGACGCTAAATCCCGAGACGCGCATCAACTGGCGTGACAGCTCGCTGCCCGGGCCTTCCGCCTCGAATTGCGCGCGAAGGCTCGCGTCTGCCCTGCGGGTCACGCCGCGGTGCATGGCCACAATTAACGCGAAAAGGGCTACGAGAAACATCGGTACGATGGACATCGTGTTCCTCCTGGCTGGTCAGACCTGGTATGTGTCTGGCGACGGTCGTGCGCGATCGCCTCGCACAGTCGTCAGAGATCACTGTCTCGAGACGGCTGATCATCCCCGGCAGCTCATCGTGGAGGACGACGCCGCGCGTGCCGAGCCTCTTACCGACGACACTCAGCAGGTACTGCGCGAGATGTCCCGGCATTAGGACTTCCGGTGCGGCTCGACTGGAACGTGACCAGCAAGGTGCATCCTCCGTTGTGCCAGCGATTTCTTGCCATGATGTGCTGCACGCACGCCATATCTTCCCCGCGCGCGGCCGCGCCGAGGCCCTCACGAGACCCGGATTGCGGCGGCCGGGATCAGGCGTAGTTCCCCAAGGTTATGCTCCGCCCACGCGAATCGTGTCTGTATTCCCCGTAGACCGTCATTCACCGGACTCACGTGCATCGGAAGGTTTCCTTCAATTTTATATCATAACGTGATATATTAAAGCGCGATGGCTCACGCTCTGGAAACCGGCGCAAACATGGCTTGACGCCGCCTCCGCCTGGGGCGAGGAATAGGCGGTGACTCGTCGCCTCCTGATCTATTCGTTATCCATAACAGATTGCTGCGGGCAGTGATGGACATCCGGTCAGCGGACCTGATGAAGGCGGGTTTCGAGCGATTCTCGGTGTCGGCGAAATGGCCCAGGGCCTGCAGGCGCAGAATCATGGCGTGGTTGTGCTGATTTCACGCTGTGAAGCACGGGGCCTTGTCGGCCAGAGTTATGAACGAAACCGACCTCCGACGGGTGGAAGGCCATCTGTTGAAAACTGCGACCAACGTGGATGGTCCTGAAACGCTGAGATGAGCGGCTGTAAGCGCCGCGAATCGGTGGGGCTGCATTAACGGGCAGCAGCAGTTGAGTAAAGTCGTCTTAGATCGCGCCGGCCAGGACTGCGCTGACCGGCGCGATGTCGTGCAGACCCGAAAACCACGATAAGTTTGTCTCTGCGACACCCGTGAGGCGAGTGCATTTGGGTGAAGTACAACATGATTCCTGCGCGAGTTATCCGCCCCTGGATCGAACCACCGGCATCCACCCGGATCTACTTCCGGTATCGTCCGCCAGGACGGCATGCCCGCCTGTTTGATGTGCAAATCGTGCTTGACAGTTACGGCATTGCGAGCCGCATCGAGATCCGGTGCGCGGTCGCCACGACCGATGATCTGCCACCGTTGACCTGCGGGACGCTGAGCGCCGCCCGTCTGCGCACGGCTGCCGATCTGCTCGGCCTGATCGAACGTATGATTTCCGCTACCAGGATAACGTACGCGCCGGGCGCACTGGTCAGTATGTTTCACCTAAAACGGGTGGATCGCGCTCAGCCTGGGAATCGATCACTGAAGCCACGCATCGCTCCGACTATTCGCCCACCGCACTCGCGCGTCAGACACCAAAGCCCGAAATTACCCGACGCCCATCGGCGTTGAGGACTGCAGCGAGGGACGTCGCTGGATCGTGCTCCAGGAGTTGCAGATCTATGACGCAGAGGATCCGATTTGCGCCATGCGCGCGGCGCCTTCGATTGGCGTGTTAGCCGTTCCACGAGTCGACGTTCAGGACGATCCGTGCAGCCCGCTGCACATCCCATGTGGATGGCGACGGGTTTTCCAATCGTGTGCGCTGGCAGCTTTGCTGCACGCTCAGGGGGGAGAAATGCAGACGTTCTTTCCGTGCAGCAATCCGGCGTGCGACGAGGGATTGGAAACGCTCGAACATGAGTTTGGCACTGCCTGCCAGCAGTGCGCGTGGTGCCGCGGGACGGGTGGCGACTGGCGCGAGAGCGCCGAGAACGACGACGCCTGTCTTTGACGGCGGGGATCAGCCGTTCAGTTGCGACTCGACGTTGAGGACGATCTGTGCGAGCGGGTTGTTGTCTGCGGACTGGGGCGCGAACTTGATCTGGGCGAACGTGACAACAGCGAAGGCGACGACGACGAGGGCGGCAGATGCGGCGATGCGGGGAACGTATTTCACAGGGGCTTCCTTTCGAGGTTCGGGCAGAAACTGGTGACGCTGACAGGGGGCCGAATCACTTCGGCGCCATGGCTGTCGACAACCGGCAAGGCCGCGCACGGGGTCCGATCGCGCCTGGTGATCTGGACCGCACTGCAAAAAGAGGGTCGACCCAAACCCTACCAATATAAAGATATTACCCGTTTGTGCAGTGCGACACCCGGTCGCCAGTAACTGCTTAATTCTTGAGCAGCGCTTCGTGGTTGAAAGGTCTATGTAGGCCATAACGAGCAGTGCGGCACTGTGCTTTAGACACCATCGGCAAGGTGTTAAAAATATGCTTAACATGGGATGCGCACGCCACCAATGGCGCGTAGGAGATTCCATGGACCATTACATCGTGCTAGCCGTGATTCTGCTAATTCCTTCGATCGCGTTTGCGTCCGTGCTTTATACGGGCACGCACAAACGCCATTGAAGGGCGGTGGTGAGACTTTGCCGCTGGTTCAGGCGTCACGGGAAATTGGACGACCACCAGCCCGCCACGTAGGGCTCCCGGCGGGAACCCGCTGGAATCGGGAACAGCCTTCCAACTCGTGACATCTATTCCCTCGAAAGCTGGCAAAACGCCAGACGTCTACGCGGAAGAACGCCTCTTCCGCCCTTCGAGGAGATTCATATGAACGCTATCCGCTGGTTGCTGCTCACCGTGCCCGTGTTCGCGAGCGCCATTGCCCTAGCCCAAAGCCCTGGCCCGACCGATCCCCAGATTGCCGCTATCGTCGTGGCGGCGAACCAAGCCGACATCGACGCCGGCAAGCTCGCCGAATCGAAAACGCAGTCCAAAGATGTCAAAGCGTTCGCACAGCGCATGGTGACAGACCATACCAGTGTGAACCAGGCGGCCGTCAATCTCGTGAACAAGCTTGGCGTTAAGCCCGCGGCGAATCCGACCAGCGACAGTCTGACGAAAGGCGGCGAGGAGAACACCGCCAATCTGAAGACGCTGCAAGGGGCCTCGTTCGATCGTGCCTATATCGATCATGAAGTGACGTATCACGAGCAGGTCATCGACGCGCTCGACAAGACGCTCATCCCCAGCGCGAAAAACGCCGAGCTGAAGGAGCTGCTGGTGAAAGTCCGCCCGGCGTTCGTTGCACACCTGGATCACGCGAAGCACTTGCAGGCTTCGCTGGCGAATGTGCAATGAACCGCTTGCTGCGAGTTGCGCTGGGCGCCTGTGCAATCGCGTTCGCGACCGTCGCCGGGCCGGCGGCCGCGAGCACTTACGTCGTGACGATCGAGCAAATGCGCTTCAATCCGCCAATCGTGACGGTGCATAGCGGCGACAGCGTCGTGTGGGTCAACAGGGATCTCGTTGCCCACACCGCGAGCGCTGACCTCAAGGGCTTCGATTCCGGCAGTATTGCGCCGGCAGCGTCATGGCGGTACGTCGCGCGCGCGCCTGGGAGCCATCCCTACAAGTGCCTGTTTCATCCGGAGATGCATGGCACACTGATCGTGAAGCCAAATCCATGACGGAAACCGAGAGGGCAATGGCCGATGCATGTTCCAGCGGCTTGACGGATGGCGACGCGGAAATTGTGCGGCGCATCGTAGCGGGCGACGTCGCTGCTTTCGAATTGTTGATGCGCCGCCACAACCGACGCCTCTACCGGCTTGCGCGCGCGACATTGCGCAACGACGCGGAAGCGCAAGACGCCTTGCAGGACGCGTATCTGAACGCTTTCAGGGCGCTCGAGCATTTTCGTGGAGACGCCTCGCTCGCAACCTGGCTCTCGCGCCTCGTGCTCAACGAATGTTTCGCCAGGATACGCCGGGAGGCGCGGCGCCAGAACATAATGCCGAGGCTGCTGGATTCCCCCGACGAGCAGATGTTCTTCGATATGATGCCTTCGAACACTCACGACGATAACGCACCCGATCAGGCCGCCTCCCGCGCGGAGATCCGCGCGCTGCTCGAACGCAAGCTCGATGCGCTACCCGTGGGTTTCCGCACGGTTTTCGTGCTGCGCTCGGTCGAGGAGATGAGCATCGAAGAAACCGCTCAGAGCCTGGGCATTCCTGAGTCCACGGTACGCAGCCGTCATTTCAGGGCGCGCCAGATGTTGCGCGATGCGCTGGCTGACGAAGTCGAGCGCATGGGCCCGGAACTATTCGAGTTTGGAGGCAGGTATTGCGATCACGTCGTCGAAGCCGTGCTCGCGAGGCTGCGCCAGTCGTAGAAAGCGCAATCGCGGTGGTGGACGGGGTCGCCATCGACGGCTGCGAGCACGCCTGGTTCGAGGAGCGCGCGCCGGCCTGCACGCTGCTGGTGTACGTCGATGACGCAACGAGCTGTCTGATGACGCTGCATTTCACGGCCAGCGAGTCGACCCTTCAGCTATTACGAGGCGACGCGTGCCTACATCGAATCCCACGGCAAGCCCGGGGCGTTTTACAGCGACCGCGCCAGCGTGTTTCGCAAGACACGCGCGGACAAGAGCGGCAGCCGGGTGACCCAATTCGGCCGCGCGATGTACGAGCTCACATACCGACGCTGATGTTCGGCGATCGACCGGAAATTTACGATGGTTTTTGCGAAGCCCTGGTGGTCCGACAGCGTCCTGAAGTTACCGTCATAGATCGAGCGCAGCGTCCCGACGTCCGGCGGCTGGACGTCAAGCTGCTGGCCAAGGTGTCGCCAGAGAATGGTGGGGATCTGCCTGTATGAATCAAGCGGCCGACCGGTCATTCGCAGGAAACCGACGTGCAGAGCGATGGCCAACCGGTAAAGATCGGTGCGCCGCGAATCGATCTGAGTGCGTTCGCGTTTTGAAAAAGTCAAGAATGTGCTGAGTTCGAATTCGCTCAACTCGTGCGGCACCTGCCGGATCCCGAGATATGCCAGTCGCCAGTGATCCATCGGGCAGCTCCGCGTCGATGACATGAGCGGACAAGCGTAGCGACGAAAAATCATCCGTGCCACGTATAGATCGGGATTCCTGCCTGGCGGCGCAGCAACTAAGGAAAGTACCTGATCAACGCCCACGAAAGTGACAAAAGACGGCGTGACAGACACATCGCGAGCCGTCACCATGTTGACATAATCACTTATTTGATCGCAGGTTGCCAAGGAATGCTTAGTAAATTCTCGCGGTTCGGTGTCAAATTGAGCTTCAAATCGGTTTGCAAATGACTCGATTGCTAACTGTCGAACGGGTAGGAGAGGGCCGCCAGCACGCCAGCCACCACACCATCCACACTTGTCCTCTTCAGCCCGGTGACGCCATACTTCTCGCGGGGTCGTTTCTCGTTTGCAATTGCCCCCAGGCAGCGGACAATTGTTGCGTCATCCTGACGCTTACATGAGTCGAAGGACGATCCTCTGGAGCATGGCCGGCAGGTCGCGTCGTGTGTCGACCACGAGGTGAATGAAAACGGTGTCGTCCCGGACCTGGTAGATGATCCGGTTCTTGCCGGACAGGGCCTGCCGGAAACGCTCATCGACGAAGCCTTCGAGTTCGGCAGGCATATGGCCACTGTCGGGATACCGGCGAATCTGCGTGATGGTTTCCTGAATCTGCGCCGATGTCTGACGCCAGGTCGGCCATCCGAAGGTGCGGACAATGTAACTTCTCAGTTCGTCGATGCCGATCCGCGCGGTCGGCAGGACGCGGTACTTCAGCAGCGGGGCCGGCATCAGCGAAGTTTTTCCTGGCGGTCGAGTTCGTTGAGCTCCGCGAAGAAGTCGTCGCCGTCGACGTGGTCATCGCGCTCGATCTGCTTCTGGCCAATGGCCAGGATCTTCAGCAGCGCAATGGTCTGCTGGGTCGCTTCGTAGGTTCGCACGTCCTGGACCACGAGTTTCGCCTCGCCGTTCTGCGTGATGATGAGCGGCTCTCCCGAGTCGGTAAGGTCCTTGACGATCTGGGCGGCTTCGCTCTTGAGGTAGCTGATCGGCTTGACGTGATCGGCGAGGTGCATGGGGCGCTCCGTTGGGGTCAAACTGGACTGAATATAGACCGTTATCGGTCAGATCGCAACAGGTTACGAGACTGATGGTCGACGTTATTTAACATAATGCAAATGATCGAAGTTTTTAAGACGTTTATTAACGTTATGATATTTAAGCCGCCATGTGACCGCGCAGGCAACGCACCCGGCACACGCGGCATATGGGCGCGCAGCTCGCTTAATCCGTTTTTCGCGGCCGACATCCACCCGTCGCATCACCATTGCACTGAAGACGTTCCGGCTCCGGCCGGCCGACGGTTCACTGCCTGCGTGAGCGCAGTTCGCGGTGACCGGCAAACAGGGAATCGGCCACGGAGATCCACTCGCGATCCATCGCCTGACGGCGCCAGTGTCCCGGCCCCGGCGCCTGCAACTCGCTTGACGGCCAGATTGCCTGTCCCTGTGTTGCCCTGATCTCGTGTCGTGGCGTCACGATGAAGCCGCTGATTGTGCATAGCGGCCGGTTGCTCGCCGGCGCGCACAGCACGGTCTGGACATCGGATTCCATCTCGCCCCAGCTCGGCAGGTCCACCCCGTGATGGGATTCACGCACCCAGCGCTTTGCCCTGGTGTCGGGCCAGACCAGGGCAAAGTCGGGATTCCGCTTGTGATATCATTTTTTGATAGCACGTAGCTATCACTTTTTGCTATCATTTGAAGACGAAACACGCCCGCACCCTCGCCGCGATCTACACAAAACCGACCCCGGGTGGCATCGTGTTTTCGGACATTGAAGCGCTCGTCGTCGCCCTGGGTGGCGAAATCCACGAAGGCGCGGGGTCGCGCATCGCCTTCGCGCTGAACGGCCAGCGCCGCTACCATCACCGCCCGCACCCGGGCAAAGAGGCGAAGCGATATCAGGTGGAAGACTTGCGCGACTGGTTCAGCGAAATGGGGATCAAGCCATGAGCAATGCAATGACCTACAAGGGCTATTTCGCCCGCATCGACTTCGACGGGCGCGACAACATTTTCGTCGGACATGTCCTGGGCGTGGACGACCGGATCAGCTTTCACGGCTCGACCGTTGACGAGCTCACCGTCGATTTTCATGCGGCGGTCGATCATTACCTGACGGACTGCGAGCAGGCCGGCCGCAAGCCGCAAAAACCCGCGTCGGGCAAACTCATGCTCCGCATTGATCCTGACGTGCATGCCCGTGTGGGTATTGCGGCGGCTGTCTCCGGCGAGAGCGTCAACCAGTGGTCAGAGGAAATGCTGGACCGCGCCGCGCGCGAAGTGCTGGAGCGCGCCGCGAACGCCTGAAATCCGGTTCGTCCTGACGAAAAGGCCGGCGCCGCGCGCGCCCACGCAGTTGGGCGCGGGCTGGCATCGGCATGAGGCAGATCTTCATATCGTCAGCATGGTCAAAGACTGGGCGCGCTTCGTGTATGGCGACAAGGAAACGCTCGTCGAAGCGAGCGATTGCGCGTATCAGGCGCCGCCCTCTTCGAACACGCGCCAGACATGGAGTACATCGAAATCGTGAGCCCTGCCGAATTCAAACCGGTAGACGTGGAAGCGCCGCGCCGGCGCCCTGGTAAGTATAAAGCGGCAGCAAGCGACACCCTGACGCATGCACAAGCTTGCCGCTGCACATACAGTTGGTATGTCAGCCGACTACTGTGGCGGGTCACGAAGCCACGAACACGACCGGAGAAATTCATGCGCATCACGCTCCATCTCGACACCTTCGACCGCCTTGACCCGAATGCCTATGCGATCCTTTGGCTCGACAACGACACCCACAAGTGGTCGCGCGAGGGTCATGCCGGTCTCCAATTTCCCGACCGGGGAAAGCTGCGGGTCGATGCGCGCGGCACACTGGTGTGCGGTCAGCATGATGCGCGCCCCCTGTTCATCCTCGACGGTCTCACTATGGAAGCCCGAACTGGGCCGTTCGAGGGGGAATCAGGCGAGGCACTCTGGTGCTGCACTGAACGCGAAAGCGGATCAGGCGTTGCAGGGCACTGGCATGTGCAGTGCGTCGACAAGGACACCGTGCTTGCCGAGCACAGCGTGTTTGCTGAGGACGAGGTCTGACCTCGGACGCGCCTTCGCCTGGTTGCATGCGAGTCTTCGGTGAAGCCCTAAAAGCCCGTGTGAGCGAGCTCGGACTATTCCAGTTCCGGCGTGACGCGTCTGGTTAGCGCTTTGGACAAAGGATGCCGACGTCCAAATCGACCAACGGTCCCTTATAGACCTTCATGTTGTCCCCCTCCCCGGCTTCGCGCAATTGTGCGGTCATCTTAGGCGAGCCACCGCCACAGCACAACGTGCAGCGCATTGGGGATGCTTCGCATCGGACCGCCACCTCACGGGAAATCCCATAAAACGCATATCTCTTCGGGAATATCCGGCGTTCCGTCTCTCTGATAGACCCATCCCTCACGAACAACGCGCGCCATAGATCTTGCGTTTCCGACACATGGCGATGCGTGTCAGCGTGCCCCAAATTCGCCGATTGATCTCCACGGCGAAGTAGTCCATATTTATGCTTCCTGCATCGCTCTGATAGCTATTAATATTTTCGCATTCCTTACCATCTGCTGCGATATGCCAGCAGGCAGAAGTTATATAGATCTACCGCCGGAGCATTCCAATGTTCAACGAACCACGCCGTGCTCTCCATGTTCCGCGGCTGTGTCCCTCGTGTAGGACTAGGCTCAGCGCCTCCATGAACTTTTGTCCCACGTGCGGCAAGAAACAGCAAGCCGCAGTCCCCCGGCAAGCCGAGGCTCCCCGGCAAGCCCCAGCCTCTCAGCAAGCGCCAATCTCCCGGCAAGCCCCAATTCCCCGGCAAATCGCAATCTTCCAGCAAGCAGCGGTGAGCAAAGCTGCCACAGACCACTCGACTACGCCGTACTATGCTTTCGCCACGGTGGCTGTGTTTGCGGTCGTATTTACCGCTTTAGGCATCTCGCATCACGATCAGCAGGCACAGACCCCGCAAGTTCCGGCGGTCGAGGGCACTGTGCTTGAGCGGGCGCACGTGCCAGCCGTTCCAACACCCAGCGAGCCGGTGAGCACTGAGCAACCTGCGCTCGCATCAATGCCGCCGAATCCTTCATTGGCGGCGCAAATCGACGCCGCACATGAGGCTGTCCCCGAGCGGCACGCCCGTTCGCAAGATGATCTTTCCGCCACGCGTAAAATCAACATCAGCTCGCATACCGGTGTAACCGGAAGTCTCAGCCGTGCGCGCGCGAGCCTCAACAAAAATAGTCTTTGGCCGGCACGCAGGGACATCATGGCCGTGCTCGCCGAGCAGCCAGGCAATGGCGAGGCGCTGCAGATGCGAGCGGAACTGGTTTCGCGAGAACGCGAGCGTGAATCGCTGCTTGCCTCCGCCCGGTTATGCGCGCGCGACGGACAGTGGGTCTGCGCGCGGCATAACGCGGCACATGCTGCGAGCGTCGACGCATCGAGCCTCAGTGCGCGGAAATTACTCTTACGCGCCATCGCCAGGAAGCGGCCCGACCCCGCAGAGAACGATGAAACAGGCGCATCCGGCGGCAATGGCGATCAGTAGTCGCCCTGCGCTCCAATCTCGCCTGGCCATGCTCTCCCGTCTTTAACGCTCTACCGAACACTCATTCATCTTCTGAGTCGAACTGCAGTTTCCTCGGCGCTCACGACCCCGCTTTCACGAGAGTGATCGGCCCCGAGGTCAGATCGCCTCGCGACGTCCGCACCGCTTCGATCCAAAGCATAGGACTACAAACTGAAAATCGATCAATAAAATTATGTAAAATTATATCGTTGCCGAGTGGTTAAGAGGGTCAGCTATCCGACCCTACTTCCCCCGATTGCCCGAGATTGGTCTAGCGGTGATCTGCCAGCAGCCGGCACGCTTGCGACCCGTCAGACTTGTGCAGGATAATGCACATGATCTGCAACATGGAGCCGCACATGGGCAAAGCACTCGAAGTTCGACCGCGTAAATCCACCAACGTCACCTTGCCGCCGGAGGTGCTTGAGCGGGCCAAGCAGCTTGGCATCAATCTTTCGCGCGCGAGCGAGCGCGGCGTGCGTGAAGAAATCCGGGAGGCGGAGGCCCGCCGCTGGGCGGAGGATAACGCAGAGCTGGTCGCCGCTTACACTGCGATGGTCGATCGCGACGGGCTTCCGCTCGCGAAATACAGGACGTTTTAATGGCCAGGTTTGATCTCTACGCGAACCCCGACATTGAGACGCGCAAACTGGCACCTTACCTGCTCGACGTGCAAAGCACCCATGTCGGCATTTTGCCGACGCGGATCGTAATTCCTCTGCGACCTGTCCGACATCTCGCCTTCTCCGGTAAGCCATCTGATCTACTTCCCGTGTTCGAAGTCCACGGCGAAGAATGTTTCCTTGATACGCCCGGCATGAGCGCGGTCCCCCTGAACACTCTTGGCAAGTGCGTCGGTTCCCTTTCAGATCGACGTGAGGCCATTCTTGCGGCGCTCGACCGGATCTTCGGCGCATACTGAGTCAATAACCGGGCAGCTTTGTTCGTAAGGGTCGAGCGTCGCATCTGTAAATCAAACTCAACCCGCTTAAATAGCCAGCTCGCTGTTGCGCCCCACCCCTGAAACCGCCTCAGGAAACCCTAGATCGGAGATGCGATGCAATTTGACAAGCAACAGGAGAGACTCAGGCAAAATGGCGCAACTATGCGTCATGGTCCACCAGGCGTACTGGCGAAGGTGTTAGCCGTGGTGATAGGCGCTGCGCTGCTCGTTGTGGGGTTCGCCGTGTCGCTCGTGATGTTGGCAGTGGTGCTTGGGGCAGGCATCGCGATCGGCGGTTTTGTCTGGTGGAAAACGCGCGACCTGCGCCAACAGCTTCGCGAGCAGGCAATGCGCGCACAAGAGATGCACGAGCAACAGGTGCGCGAACGCGCGGGCCAGCGCGTGGATATCGGCGACGTAATCGAGGACGTCGAGTTCCACGATGAGAATCGACAGAAATAAGCTAGCGCAGATCTGGAGTTGATTCGCGGTCTCTGCAACGCATTTAGATTGGCTAACTAAATGTATCGATTCGATTTTCACTCACTCCAAATAATAGTTGAGATGACTGACGCTAACTGAACTTTAGACACTCGAACGCCGTCGCCGGCCGCTTGTGAGTAGCGGTGGCGAGGCAGCGAACGAGACTGAGATTGCGATGAAGCGAGCATGCGGGGCCGCAGAAGCGGCATCGACTGGTAACTCAAGGGGCGTGACGTGCTTCGGGCCTCTGGAATTTTCGGGACTTCCCCTGCACGGGAGTGTGGGAGGCAAGTCCGGTAAATTCCCGACGCAGCCATTGGGCGACCAGGCCAGCGGTGACGGGCTGACCGATTCTCCACGGCGCAATTTCGTGCATGGGGAAGTCCTCGGCAATCGCCAGGCTGAGCAACTGCGTGAGTGTCCAGGCGCACGAACGAATCTGCATCCAGAGTTCGAGTACGGTGCGCTTTTGCTGCCAGAGATTGTTGAATCCCCACCAACGCTTGAGATTGTGAAACAGCGGTTCGATGCCCCAGCGGCGCCGGCGCGCGTAAAGCTGAACGACGGTTTGAGCCTCCAGATCCACTTCGGAGGCCAGGATCAGACGTCGCTTTGTCCATTCTTGCCGCTTGTCGTTGTAGAACTGGCACCAGACGGCGCGCACCGTCGTGCCTTTGAGGAAGCGGGCCACGGCGACTATCGAACGCAGGCGCACGCGCTGCTCCTTGCCATAGAGCTTCATCGTCAATTCGGTTGCGGGCAGCGTTTCGATGGCCTCGGCGCTCAGACGCTTGCCATAGATGCGCGGGCGTCCACGCCCGGGCGCACCGGATCGTACGGGCGGCAGAAACAGCGCGGTATCGATACGCGCCTGGCCGATGACGTGCATGTTCCGACGCAGCAATGGCAGGACCAGACGCGCGCGCATGAACCAGGAGTCGAACAGCACACGGATGGGCCGCTCGGTCACACCCGAGACCGCTCGCACAAGCGCCAGCGCAATCTTGAGCTTGTTGGTGTTGCCCGTTTCCGGAACCAGTCGCGAGAGGATCGGCAGCACCATGCCGACGCCCCCGTTGCCCAGCACACTCACACCCAGAGTCACAATGCATTGCGCCCAGACGTGTTTGGGCCGGTTGGTCTTGCCGCTGTGCTCGCGTCGCCAGGCCACGCCCGGTGCCTTCTTCGAGCACCGCATGATCAGCGTATCGTCCAGGACCATGGTGAGCGTGCCGCTGGGCAAGACGGCAAGCACCAGTCTGAGCAGCGCTCGCGCGAGTGGCACCGTACGCCAGGTGCCACGCTCCAGAAGCTTGAAATACGCCGTCCAGTGCCGCGTACAGCCAATGGCCGAGATCGCGCGGCTCACCCATCCTTCGGGCGAAACCATGCACCCGCAGAGCAGCTCGAGGAAGCTGGTTCGCGAGCGAATCGGCACGGCGGTAAGCAGAACGTTGATCCATTGGCTCAGGTAAAACTCAGTGCGTTTCGACAGTGACATGGCTATCGCAAGAGAACCGAAAACGATTCTCATTGGCCGCCGCGCTGCTTGCGCTAAAACCTCGCGCAAGCAGCGCGGCGGCCCCACGATTTCCGTTTCATGTCAAGTACTTTTCGAAGTCCAAACTAATTTTCGGCATCCGCATCGGGCGCGAATGTCTAAAGTCCAGTGACGCTAATTAATTAAGGCTCTTTTGAAATTCAAATGGGTTATGCGGTATGCGGGTTGATCGAAGTGAAGTTGAGCTTGCCAGCGATCAGGAACAGCACGGTACGCATGGTTTCGATATTCGCGTAGCCACGAGCGCG
>NZ_JAKLJA010000054.1 GCF_022213065.1 Paraburkholderia tagetis | reverse complement strand
GCGCTCGTGGCTACGCGAATATCGAAACCATGCGTACCGTGCTGTTCCTGATCGCTGGCAAGCTCAACTTCACTTCGATCAACCCGCATACCGCATAACCCATTTGAATTTCAAAAGAGCCAATTTCTTTTTAAAGCTTTCCGCGATAAGAGTCTTCCCTGCCCCCCCCCCCCCTTCTCCCACTACAAGAAGTCCTCCAGGAAAGCGAAATTTTCTTGCCTTTCCCATAAGAACATCGATAGTTGCGGTTGCTTGGACAAGTGCAGATGTATCTAATGTAATCTTGTCAACGTACTCTGCTCTCTGGTCAGGTCGCGTATAAACTCGACCCAAAGGAAGGAAAGCAGAAATGTTCAAGGTACCGCACCAGGTGTACACGGCAGAGTTCAGGCAAGCCGCCGTGCAACGAATCAAGGATGGGCAAGGCGTCAGTGCCGTGGCCCGCGAATTGGGTATGTCGACGCAGACCCTGCGCAACTGGCTGAAGGCTTTCGAGGCCGGCAAGCTGAATGGCCCCGGGGCGAAGGCCGTCACGGCGGAACAGATGGAGCTGTCGCGACTGCGAGCGGAGAACAAGCGCTTGCAGATGGAGCTGGAAATCGCAAAAAAAGCGGCGGCGTTCTTCGCGAAGGACCTCCTGTGAAGTTCGCCTGGATTGACACACAGTGCCGGCAATACCCGCTTGCGGCGCTGTGCGAGGTCCTTGGCGTGAGCGTCAACGGCTATCGTGCGTGGAAGCGCGGCGGCACGCCCGAGCGCCAGCGGCTGACCGATGCACAGTTGCTCACGTTGATTCGGACGATTCACGCCGAGGTCAAAGGTGCCTACGGCTCGCCGCGCATGACCGAAGAGGTTCGCTCTCGCGGCTTTCCAGCCAGCAAAGCGCGGATAGAGCGGTTGATGAGCGCCAACGGTATTCGAGCCCGCCACAAGCGCCGTTACCGCGTGACAACCGATTCCCGGCACAAACTGCCGGTCGCGCCGAACGTGTTGAACCGCAACTTCACGCCGGCACAGCCCAATCAAGTGTTCACCTCGGACATCACGTACATCTGGACCGATGAAGGTTGGCTGTACCTGGCCGTCACGCTGGACCTGTTCAACCGGGAAGTCGTGGGCTGGTCGGTGAAGCCGCGCATGACGACGGAACTCGTGTCCGACGCCCTGACGATGGCATGGTTCCGCCGCCGGCCCGGGCCCGGCGCGCTGCATCATTCGGATAGAGGCAGTCAATACGCCAGCCACGACTTCCAGCGAAAACTGAACTCGTACGGCATGCAATGCTCGATGAGCCGCAAAGGCAGTTGCTGGGATAACGCGCCAACGGAAAGCTTCTTCAACAGCTTGAAGAACGAGCGCGTGTATGGCACGAGGTATCGCACGCATCGCGAAGCCGTCGCGGACTTGTTCGAATACATCGAAGTGTTTTATAACCGCAGTCGTCGTCATTCATCGCTTGGCTTCATGTCGCCAACCCAGTTCATGCAAGACTGGCTTGTGGCTCGACGGACAAGGGATACGGCTGCATAACCCGGGGCCTTTGGAAGGCGAAAAACCGGGGGAACCTCAGTTGCTTCGAGATGACTGGAGATATATCGACGAAGTAGAGAGACGTTCGCGACGCGCGGCTTTATGATGATCTGATCGTCGGTGAGAAATTCAAGCCGTTTGCCAACAGCCATCAACCGCGCGGCTACTTCGGCATACCGCTGGACATTTTCGTCTTTGACGAGGATCGGTAAAGGCTTTACCTCTACAAAACACTCCCCCAAAGGCCCACGTACTAAAAGATCAGGGTAGTAACGACGGGGGATGCCGTCCAGGTGATATCTCAGCTCATCGGGCTGGGTGGCCACAAAATCGAGGCCCTGCGACAGTGCTAGCGTCGCGAGCGTCATTCGCTCCCCATAGGACTCCCACTCAAGAGGCCAAGGTGATCGTGATGGAAGGGAAAATCCTCCAACGATTCTGTAGGGGGTACTGGTAACGATCGTCCGCGCCGGCAGTTTGCGCTCGCGATCCGCGGGCAGAGATTCAAGGTTGTCCCATTCGAGGGCAACGCTAACATCCGGTGCGATCGTTTTCTTCTTACGCTTGCTTGGAAATGGCATTTCGCGTCCCTTTTTGGGGACGCGCAAGTCCATTTCTGCGGCGTCCCCGAAGAAAATTGACAAAAAGGGAGCCTTGACGCGCCTGCCAGCAAAGCTTGATACTGAAGACTCTCCCGGGCCTCAGTGACGCATTGCTGAGCCCACGCGGCGGGAAGGCTCGAAAGGGTTTTCTCGCCGTTTCTCGTTTACATGGTGGCCTCCTGTTCGAGAGTGCTTCGAACTGAAGTCAGATGGCGCAGAAAAGCTCGCGTCGCTTTCAGCTGTTCCGCAGATAACGTCGTGACGGCAAAAAGCACCTCCGCCAACTCGGGTGGCGCCCGTCGCGAGAGTTGTGCTTTCAAATGATGGGACAACGCTAGTTGCTCCAGTGCGCGGCGATCCTCTGGACTAGCATCTAGACCGTCCAGAATTCGGGCAAGTACTTCAGGGGATGGTGGGGGACGACGGGCGTTCTCCAACGAGGCGAGGTACGAGGGGTCGAGGCCGCTACGTTGAGCGACGGTCTTCTGCCTTAGACCGCTCCGGCGCCGGGTCAAAAGGAGACATTCCGCGAAGGAAATTTTGGGGGCCTGGGCGTCCATTTTGGGACTAGGTTGCACTTTGCATGACAATAGAAGACGAGAGCGCAGCAGTCAACGTCTCCACCCCGGTGTGCCACGCCAACAATTTGATTAGGAATACGTTTGAAATGGCAAAAAAATATATGCATTCTGTTTCTGCGTAACCCAATACCCAAAATTCCAAGCTGGAGATCTGGCAAATTTATGATTTCTTTCCGCCGTCAAGAGGGCGCGGCGTCAAGGTGCCCCACCAAACCAGTTTGCGCCCTGACGTTGATTTTTTGAATCGCTTCGCCACGCTTGATAGCGAAGACTTCCGCCGTGGCTTGCAGGGACGTGGGACTCGTCGCCCCTATTTCGCTAACGACGAAATGATCGCGCGAATTGCTGGCGCATTTGGTTAAGCGTTCATACGTTAGAAGGGAACCATCTCAGAGCGTTGTTCCAGCGTTGTTCCAAAAACCTTGACAACGTGATGTCAATCGACAACACTTGAATCCGGAACAACATTGGAACAACGGAGCTGAGCTATGACGGACGCCTTCTACACAGCGAGCCTGAGCCGGACCCAAGGCAGGAGCACCTGGGCCATCATCTTCCGGCATCCGAAGCGCACCGACCCGACAACTGGAAAGACAGGGCTCCGGGTGCGGCAGAGCTTGAAGACCGACGATGAGCAGGAGGCGGCGAAGCTCCGGGACGACATGAACGTCCTACTCTCTAGCCCGCACCTGTGGGACCTCGGCGCGCGCGACCAGGCCCTCGTCGCGCTCGATACCCGCGTCGTGGACATCTTCTATTACAAGCTCGAAGGTAGTGAGACCAACTTTCTCGACCTGCGTGAGGCGGCTATAGCCCTGCCCTCCGCGCAATCGAGCGAATACCGCCGTGCGCTTCTCGTCGGCACCACGGGCGCCGGGAAAACGACACTGCTACGTCAGATCATCGGCACCGATCCGGCGCGCGAACGCTTCCCATCCACTTCCACAGCGAAGACCACCGTCCACGAGACGGAGATCATCCTGAGCGAAGGCGCATACCGCGCCGTGGTGACGTTCTTCCCGATGGAGGACGTGCGCGAACACCTGAAGGAATGCGCGTCGGCGGCGGTCCTAGCCGTCTACCGCGGCGAGCCCGAAAGCGAGCAAATGCGCCGTCTTCTGACTCACGTCAACCAGCGCTTCCGCTTCAACTACGTGCTGGGCAACGGACCGGTGAAGGAGGTAAGCGACTTCGATGATGAGCCCGAGGCTGGCGAACCCTCAGAGAATAGCGACTTGCTCCGGCACACGGACGAGGTCCTGGCGCAGGCGCTTGCTGCACTCAAGGACGTCACGCTCCGACACAGCGACGGACTGCGACAGGAACTGAACGCGACGGATGAGAAAGACCAGCGCGTTATCGACGAGTTGTTCGAGGAAGAGTTGGACAACCGGATCCGCGACGACGAGGCTTTTCAGCAGGTTGTGGACGCGCTAATGGACGAGATCGAGGAGCGCTTCGCTCTGCTCGCC
Organism: Paraburkholderia tagetis; assembly: GCF_022213065.1. Lineage (GTDB taxonomy): Bacteria > Pseudomonadota > Gammaproteobacteria > Burkholderiales > Burkholderiaceae > Paraburkholderia > Paraburkholderia tagetis. The sequence continues at coordinate 35,825 of NZ_JAKLJA010000054.1, read as the reverse complement.
GAAGGCAAGCTTCAGAAGACGAAGGTCGGCTGGCCAGTGAGCTGGATGTTGGAAACGGAAGACCGGGACGCCTTCATCCGGACGCTGGCCCGCTTTTCCTCGAACTATGCACCGCTCTTCGGCACGCTGTTGACTCCACTGGTCAATGGCGTTCGTGTCGCCGGGCCGTTCAAGCCAACGTGGACAAACGACGTGCCGAAGCTCGCGTTGCTCGATGGTGAGGGTCTAGGCCACACGCCGCGATCTATGTCCACTATTTCGACGACGCTCGCGAAACGCATTGAGATGGTGGACGCTGTCATCCTGGTCGACAACGCGACCCAGCCGATGTTGGCTGCGCCCGTGGCGGCCATGAAGGAGCTTGTGTCCTCGGGTAGCGCGCCGAAGCTGATCTTCGCGTTCACGCACTTCGACCAGGTGGAGGGCGACAACCTGCCGACCCCGGCAGCGCGGGTACATCACGTCCTCGCCTCTGCCGAAAACGTGCTCGCCTCCATCGGCGAGGATCTCGGGCCCTTTGCCGAGCGTGCTCTGCGGGCGCGATTGACTAGCACGCGAGTGTTCCTCTCCAGCATCGACGCCAAGCTCGACGAAACGTCCGCCGACGGACAGCGAACGATCAAGCAGATCGACAAACTGCTGGAGATCGTGGATGGCATCGTCTCGCGGCCGAAGCCGGCCGACTCGCGCCCGGCCTATGACCGCATGAACCTGGTTCTCGCAGTCGAGCGCGCCGCAGAGACTTTCCGCAACGCATGGCGGCCTCGCCTTGGTCTCACCGTCAAACAAGGATTCGAGAAAGAGCACTGGACGCGGATCAAGGCGCTCAGCCGACGGCTCGCAACCGGCATTGGGGATGAGTACGACAGCCTGAGGCCCGTCGCGGATTTGAAGCAACAGCTCCAGCAGCGCCTTTATGTCCTCCTTCAAAACCCGATTTCGTGGTCCGGGCCAGAGCCGAGCGACGACGACAAGCAGCATCTTTACGATGCCATCGCCGAGGAACTAAGCCGCAAGCTCATCGAGCTTGCCTCCCGACGCGTCCGCACCGAGCGCCTGTCGGAGTGGCGCAGCGCGTTCGACGAATCCGGACCGCGTTCGACCTTTCGGCGCGCCGAGCTGATCGCCGGACAAATCTACGACCGCGCCGCGCCAATCCCAGACGTGACGCCCTCGCCGGATCGCAACGCATTCCTGCAGGAGGTCGCCGAGGCGACGCGTGAGGCCGCTGAATTTATCGGAGCAAAGCTCTTATGAACGGGAAGGGAAGCGGTGTGACGGCGACGGAGCGACTGCTCGCGGAGTTCTGCGAGCGGTCGTTCCTGAAGCTCTGGAGCTATCCGAACCCGTACAAGGACGACGGACACGAGTTGTGCGACTTGCTAGCGGTCTTCGACGACACCTTGTTCGTCTTCTTCGACCGCGAGAACGCGCTGCCCGAATTTCCCGACAGGGACCCGCAGGTCCTGTGGGACCGCTGGAAGCGCAACGTCATCGACCGTCAGGTTAGGACCGCGCATGGGGCTGAACGCTACATCCGCAGTGGCAGGCCGATATTCCTGGATGCCAAGCGCGAGGAGCCCTTGCCGATCCCGTTCGACCGGGATAAAGCGGTGATCCACAAAATCATCGTCGCCCATGGTGCGAGGGACGCCTGCGAACGGGCGTCGCAGCAGAATGTCTACGGTAGCCTCGCGATCACCTACACGGAGACCGAGGGAGGCCCGACCGAACCGTTCCACATCGAAATCGACAAGCGCAACCCGGTCCATGTGCTCGACAGCCACAACATGCCGATCGTGCTGCGCGAACTGGACACGGTCAACGACTTCAAGGCGTATCTCGACGAGAAGGTTCGGGCTTCCGCCGCCTTCGACCATCTGAGCTATTGCGGCGAGGAGGACCTCCTCGGCCACTATCTCCTAAACTACGACGCCGCGACGCAACGCCACGTGATCGGCCCCAAGGAGAAGGGGCAGTTCAACGGCGTAATGATCGGCGAGGGCGAGTGGCACGACTTCGTGCAGACCGACCTCTACAAGAATACAAAGAAGGAAGATCGCATCTCGTACTTCTGGGACAAACTGATCCAGAGAACGTGCCAGAACAGCTTGGACGGCACGCTCGGCGGCAACTCCGACATCGCACGAGGCAAAAGCGCCATCTATGAGATGGTTAAGGAACCACGCTTTATGCGTCGGGGCCTGGCAGCGAGGATGTTAACCGCCGTCGAGCGCTTTCCCGACACCGGTCCGTTCACGCGGCAGGCGACATTCCTTCCCTCGTTCGAGCCGAATGTCGGCTACGTCCTCCTGCAACTACGTGCGCCCGACGCGTTCCGCTCCGAACCGGACTATCGCGAGAAGCGGCAAACTCTTCTGGAGATCGCATGCGGCGCGGCGAAGAACAAGTTTCCGCATCTGGTTAAGGTCATCGGGATCGGCATTGATGCCCCCAAGTTCTCAGGCGGCACAGTCGCCGAGGATTTCATCCTGATGCAGTGCGAGACGTGGCCCGAAGAAATGAAGGCCCACTACGAGGAGATGAACCAAGAGTGGAATTTCTTCGGAACGCCTGCCCTGCGGCAGTTCCAGGACTGCGTCACGCAGTTTGTGCCGCCGCCACGCGCCGCCAAACCGGCAAAACCTGGCAAGGTCGGCCGCAATGATCCGTGCCCATGCGGCTCAGGGAAGAAGTACAAGAAATGCCATGGCTAAACATGCGCAGGAGCCGAAACGCCGTTAGGGGCGATCCTTAGCTTCGCATTTTCACACGTCCTCGGTCAGCCGGACGAGACAAGTCTGCTTCGGTCAGTACAACCGCCGCAAACTGACCCAAGGCGGACATTGAGGCGAAATCCAAGAGCAGCCTTTTTTGTTCGATATCCGGACTGCTGTATCTGTTTCGCTGTTGGCTCCTCGGATAAACACGCGTGTATACTTTGCAACCTGCAGTACGAACAAAGTCCGTATCGTTTTAAGCATTGCCTCCTATGAAAAACGAAATAACAGCGATTTTGAGAGAGAAGGCACCGCTTAAAGCACGCGAGATTGCCCGGAAACTCAACACGGAGCGCCGCATCGTCAATCAAATTCTGCATGCGAACGACTCGATATTTGTTAAGGATGCGAACGACCAATGGTCGCTACGCGCCCCCGACGAATTGGTTGTGGAGTTTTCATTCCCAGGGTGGCTTCGGCCGGATCAATTTGAGCAGGTTTTGAATGCATGCGGCTCTCCGCTGGATTCGACATGCGCTCGCATACGTTTCGTCTTTCCAGAGGGTTTGAACATTCTGCTGGAGGCCGCGGCCCGGCTGCTGGCACTCTGCAATCAACTGATCTACGAAGGGAAATCCGTGTCCCTCGTGCTCCCGGATATCAAGGTTTCGGCCTATTTGAACCGCGCCGGGTTTTTCGATCTTCTGGACGTCGAAGTCGCGGTCGTTCCGTCCCGCCCGAAATCTTCGACGGCACAGTCACGTCACGGGCAGACTGACTCGCTCGTTGAGGTCGCAAAAATCGATCTTGCAAATATCGACACGAACATCCCCCATCGCCTTCGAGAAGCGGTTGGTGCGCATGCAAACGAACAGCGGCAGATGGGCTCGATCTTGAGCGAACTCTTCCATAACATTTGCGAGCATTCGAGTTCACCCATCCCGGGATTTGCTGCGCTCCAACTGTACAAGAGAGGCGCCGACCCGTATGTGAGCACCGTATTTTCGGACAACGGCACTGGAATTGTGGGAACATTGTGGCCCGCACTGCCAAAGGAAACACGCGCCCTGCTTGAGTCGTCAGGAAAAGATGCAGGCGTTGCGCTGATCGAGAAAATTTTCTCCGAAGGGCATCTGAGCCGCTTGCAGGATGCAGCGCGAGGACTCGGCCTCAAAAGCACCAGCGACTACGCCGAGAAGTTCAATGGCAGCATTGTGGTTCGCCAGGAAACGTTCGAAGTCACGCTGACATATCGAAAAGGCGAGAAGAAATTTTCCCATCAATTGGGATTGCAACCGCTGCGCGGGACCCATATCTGCGTCAAGTTTTACTTGACGGGCAAAAACGCTGCCCGTTAAATTAGCGCGATGAACCAGATTGCTAATTTTCGCGTAGAGCTACGCGCGCTGACCAGAACGGAGTTTCCTTACGGAAACGCAGAGGGTCGGGAAGTTTTCAGCCGACTCAACGAAATCGTTAGCTCCCACACCAACCCGACGATTTTTCGGATTTCCCTTCTCGGAATCGAGGGTACTGACGCGTCCTTTCCTCGTGAAAGCGTGTTCGCGATTGCCCGGCTGTATCGGGACAAGCACTGGTTCTACCTGACGGACGTAAAGGATCGAGATCTGGTGGACAACTGGAAGTACGCTGCCCAAGCGCAAAACCAGCCGCTCGTGATCTGGCGCTCGGAGTCGGACTTCGAAGTAATCGGACCCGAAATCAGCCCGGCGGCCAATGAACTGCTGAACTACGTGCTCAAGCACGGACGCGTCGGCACGAGCCAGGTTGCCGCGGATCTGGCGATCTCCGTCCCCAACGCGAGTACGCGCCTGAAGAAGCTGGTCAGTGACGGCTATCTCCTTCGGCGCGAAGACACGGCCGATACGGGTGGCGTCGAGTACATCTACATGCCGATCCGGCAATCTGCATAAACAGCTTGCTTTAATCAGATTACGGGAATAGAATGCCATCGTCTGTCCCTTGTGGCGGTTTGCGCCATGTTAAACAGACTAATTTAAGCAGATTTAAAAGGACATTCCATATGCTGAACCCCTCCGAAACCGCGTACCCGATTGAGGTCGCCTTCCAGGGCACGACCTTTGCCAAGGTCGAGTCGCCCACCCACACTGCTCTTGGCCGCGAGATTCTGGCCACCGCTGGCTATCCGGCCGATGACCGTTTCAGTCTCTACAACATCCTCGATACCGGCGACTTCCAGATGGTGCGCTTGGACGAAACGCTGGACCTCCGTCGCCCGGGGGCCGAGCGCTTCATTGTTTTTGAATCGGATCGCGACTTCAAATTCAAGCTCAACGAGCGCGAAGGCCTCTGGGGTGTACCGACGATCACGGGCTCAGACTTGTACGCACTGGCCAAGCCGGCAGTCGGATACGCGGTATTCCAGATCAATCAGCACGGCGAGGCTCGCCAGCTCGAACTTGAGGATCGTATCGAACTCGGTCACGCCGGCGTTGAGCATTTCAAGACCGCGCCCAAGCACGAGCACCTTTACGAAATCATCATCAACGGCCGCAAGTACGAAGTCTGCGACGCCCGCGTGACGTTCGACCAACTGGTCGCGCTTGCGTATCCGGGCCCGGCACCGCAGCCCAACATCGCATACACGGTCACCTACCGCAAAGTCGCCTCGTTTCCGCATGAAGGCGAGCTCGGTGCGGGCGGTTTTGTCACTGTCAAGGACGGGAGTATCTTCAATGTCGGCCGCACTATTCAATCGTAATCCGGACCTCAAGCGTCTCTGCGACGAGGGATACCAGATCCGCGTCCAAGACGGGGCGCTGGTGATGTCCGACGTTCCCTACGTGAACGCGAAGGGAGAGGTGAAGCGTGGCTCAATCATCTCTCCGCTCAGTTTGGCGGGTGACGTGACGCAAAAGCCGGAACCGCACACGGTGCATTTCGAGGGCGAGTTTCCGTGTGATGCGCAGCGCAACCCGCTTCGACACATCGCCGCGGGCAACCAGGTTCCCGCGGACCTGCACGCGGTGATGCGCCATTACCTGTCGACCAAGCCCGACAGCAACGGCTACACCGACTTCTATCAAAAGATGGCGACCTACGCGAGCCTCATCGCGGGGCCGGCATCCGTGGTTGATGGCACCGCGAGCGCGCGAAAAGTGTGGCAGGTGATGCCTGACGACGACAGCGTTTTCAACTACATCGAGAACGCATCGGGACGCGTCGGTATTGAGCGGCTCACTGAACTCTTGTCGGGCGAACGCATTGCGATCATCGGCGTCGGCGGCACCGGATCCTACGTGCTGGACCTTGTGGCAAAGACGCCCGTTCTTGAGATCCGTCTCATCGATGCCGATGAGTTCTTGCAGCACAATGCTTTTCGCGCTCCGGGTGCCCCGACGATTGACGAACTTCGAACGGTCCCGAAGAAGGTCCACTACTTCCGCGACATCTACAGCAAGATGCGACGCGGTATTCATGCCCACCCGGTCGAGCTCGACGCGACCTCCGCACACCTGCTTGAAGGCGTCACGTTCGCGTTCTTGTGCATGGACCCTGGCCAATCGAAACGTGTTGCTGTCGAATTTTTCGAGACACGCGGCGTGCCGTTCATCGACGTCGGAATGGGCCTTGAACTCACGGACGGCAGCTTGGGAGGCATCTTGCGCGTTACGCTCAGCACGGCCGAAGAGCGTGGGATCGCTCGCCAGAAGATCTCGTTCGAGGAGCGCAGCGGCGACAATGTCTACGCGTCAAACATTCAGGTCGCGGATCTGAACGCGTTGAACGCTACTCTCGCTGTGATTCGCTGGAAGCGATATCGCGGCTTCTATCGAGACCTGGAAGGCGAGCACCACAGTGCCTATACCACGGATGGTAACCATCTGGCGAACGGGGCTGCTGCATGATTCGTCACCATCGTATCGAGCCCCGCTTTGTGACCGAGGTCCCACGGGACCTCGAATCCGGCGTGCTCTACATCTCGACGGAATACGGAACGGCCGTGCATAGCTGCTGCTGCGGGTGCGGTCAGGAAGTCGTCACGCCACTGACCCCGACGGACTGGAAGCTTTCAATGCACGGCAATACCGTCTCGCTTTGGCCCTCTGTCGGGAACTGGAATCTTCCGTGCAAATCTCATTACGTCATTAGGGGGAATCTGGTGATCGAGGCTGCGCCGTGGACCCCGAAAAAGATCGAATCCGAGATCCGGCGAGACAAGGCGGCGAAGGCCAGTTATTACAGCCATCAGGCTAAGGGCGACTCGAGCGCAGACGCGAAACGCGACTCGAATGACAGACCGCAAGTTCCAGCAAGGGCCGAGGGTTGGCTGGCGCGGCTCCTGCGGTGGATTTTCGGTTGAGACCGGCTCCGGGTTCGAAGCGCGATTCGAAGCGACGCTCTCTGTGGGTGCTCTCAATGCGAGAGTGCCCACATTACCCTGACCTCTCCTAGCAGCCCCGATGCGCCAATTGGCAAACCAAGTCGGCCTGCCTCTTGGCGATGTTTTTTTGCATCGCCCCCCACATTCGATAGCAAAGGCTGGCATCGCGACTTCAGGGTCTCGGGGATTCTAGATCGCGAAGATTCAGGACTATCCGCGGGAAACGCCTCGGCAGTAAGAGTTGGCGTCAGCGCGAAGAAATCGTACCGGATTTGCATTGCATCTAGGCATCGCCGCTCGACATAGATGTCAATGTGCTCAACTTAAGTGGCAAACGACAGCCCTTTTTGACCAACCTCAAAAAATTGATTTACCGACCGGTCGGTTGGTTTATACTGCGCCATACCCAACACCGACGAGAGCGTCTCCATGTACACGCAATCCCTCGACATTCCTGGCAATGTCGCCCCGCTCGATGCGGACGCGGCCTCGCCTGAACAGGCGCAGTTCGACGCCATCATGGCCGCCGACGGCAAGATCGAGCCGCAGGACTGGATGCCCGAAGCCTATCGCAAGACGCTCGTGCGCCAGATCTCGCAGCACGCGCACTCGGAAATCGTCGGCATGCTGCCGGAAGGCAACTGGATCTCGCGCGCGCCGAGCCTCAAGCGCAAGGCGATCCTGCTCGCCAAGGTGCAAGACGAAGCGGGTCACGGCCTCTATCTCTATAGCGCGGCGGAAACGCTCGGCGTTTCGCGCGACCAGCTGGTCGACGCGCTCCACGCCGGCAAGGCCAAGTATTCGAGCATCTTCAATTACCCGACGCCCACGTGGGCCGACGTCGGCGTGATCGGCTGGCTCGTCGACGGCGCCGCGATCATGAACCAGATCCCGCTGTGCCGCTGCACCTACGGGCCGTACGCTCGTGCGATGATCCGCATCTGCAAGGAAGAGTCGTTCCACCAGCGCCAGGGCTTCGATGCCCTGCTCGCCATGATGAGCGGCACTGAAGCGCAGCGCGAACTCGTTCAGCAAGCCGTGAACCGCTGGTGGTGGCCGGTGCTGATGATGTTCGGCCCGAGCGACGCCGATTCGGTTCACAGCAACCAGTCGGCCAAATGGGGGATCAAGCGCATTTCGAACGACGACCTGCGTCAGAAGTTCGTCGATGCCACGGTCGAGCAGGCCAAGGTGCTCGGCGTCACGCTCCCCGATGCCGATCTGAAATGGAACGAGGCACGCGGTCACTACGACTACGGCGTGATCGACTGGGAAGAATTCTGGCGCGTCGTGAACGGCGACGGCCCGTGCAATCGCGAGCGTCTCGGCACGCGCGTGAAGGCGCACAACGAAGGTGCGTGGGTGCGCGAAGCCGCCCTCGCCCATGCCGAAAAACAGCGTCAGCGCGCTGAGAAGCACGCCGCGTAACTCACTGAAACCCACATGGAGCCGGAGCTAGTGCGAAGCACGCGCTCCGGCCGACACAGGAAGGAGATCCACGATGAACAAGGAATGGCCGATCTGGGAAGTGTTCGTGCGCAGCAAACAGGGCCTCGACCACAAGCACTGCGGCAGCCTGCACGCCTCAGACGCGTCGATGGCGCTGCGCATGGCGCGCGACGTCTACACGCGCCGTCAGGAAGGCGTGAGCATCTGGGTGGTGCCGTCGTCGGCGATCACGGCGTCGGATCCGGGCGAGAAGGCCGAGCTCTTCGAGCCGGCCGGCGACAAGATCTATCGCCACCCGACGTTCTACACGCTGCCCGACGAAGTCAACCACATGTAAGAGCGCCAACATGACGACGCCCACGCCCGAACATCTCGCCTACGTGCTGCGCCTCGCCGATACGGCGCTGATCCTCGGTCAGCGCAACACGGAATGGTGCGGCCACGGTCCGATCCTCGAAGAGGACATCGCCCTCGCCAATATGAGCCTCGACCTGATCGGTCAGGCGCGCCTGCTCTACACGCACGCCGCCACGCTCGAAAAGGCCCTCACCGGCCGCGAGCGCACCGAGGACGATTACGCTTACTTCCGCGCCGAGCGCGAGTTCGCGAACTACACGCTCGCGGAGCTGCCGCACTTCGGCCCGCTCGTCGGCACGACGCATTCGTCCAATGATTACGCCGTGACGATCGTGCGCAACTTCCTCTACGCCTCGCTGATGGCACATCTGTGGACCGCGCTGCTGCGCTCCGCCGATCCGCAACTGGCCGCGATCGCCGAGCGTTCGATCAAGGAAACGCGCTACCACGTGCATCACGCGCGCGAGTGGCTGATCCGCTTCGGTGACGGCACGGACGAATCGCACAACCGCGCCCAGGCCGCGCTCGACTGGCTGATGCCGTACACGCGCGAATTCTTCAGCACCGACGCCGTGGAAGCGGCTGTCGCCGAAGCCGGCGTCGCGCCGCTTGCTGCGCAGCTCGAAGCCGCGTGGCGCGCGGACGTGGAAGCCGCGTTCGAAGAAGCCACGCTCACCGCGCCCGCGCCGGTCAAGCACGTGACGACCGGCAAGCTCGGCGAGCACTCGGAACACATGGGCTTCGTGCTCGCCGAGATGCAGAGCCTCGCGCGCCAGCATCCGGGCGCGCGCTGGTAAGCAGCGCGCGCAGTTTCATACCCGCAGCCACCTGCAGGAAAAGAGGAAGTCACGATGCAAGCAACGGCAGACCGCGCACTCGAACGCGCGTGGGAAGTGCTGGAATCGGTGCCCGATCCGGAGATTCCGGTCGTGTCGATTCGCGAACTCGGCATCCTGCGCGACGTGCGCCGCGCCGCCGATGGCCAGATCGAAGTGGTTATCACACCCACTTACTCGGGCTGCCCGGCGATGTCGCAGATCGCGGAAGACGTCGCACACGCGCTCGACGTCGCCGAACTGGCGCCGTACCGCATCGCGACGACCTTGACGCCCGCGTGGACCACCGACTGGATCACCGACGAAGCGCGCGAGAAGCTGCGCGCCTATGGCATCGCGCCGCCCACGGGCAATTGCGGCAGCGGCACGGTTCAAGCCGGCGAGCAGCCGATCACGTTCATGCCGAAACCGCTGCCTGTGCCCGCCTGCCCGCACTGCGGCTCGCACCATACCGAACGTCTCGCGCAATTCGGTTCGACCGCGTGCAAGGCGCTCTACCGCTGCATCGACTGCCGCGAACCCTTCGACTACTTCAAACCCTACTGATATGGCCACTCCGCAATTCCATTCGCTGCGCATCCGCGAAGTGCGGCCCGAAACCGCGGACGCGGTCTCCGTCGCTTTCGAAGTCCCGCCCGAGCTGCGCGACGCGTATCGCTTCACCCAGGGGCAGTTCGTCACGCTCAAGACCCATATCGAAGGCGAGGAGACGCGCCGTTCGTACTCGATCTGCGTCGGCGTGACCGACTACGACCGCGACGGCGAACTGCGTATTGGCATCAAGCGCGTGCGCGGCGGGCGTTTCTCGAACTTCGCGTTCGATCAGCTCGCCCCGGGCCACGAAATCGACGTGATGACGCCCGACGGGCGCTTCTTCACCCACCTGAACGCCGACCACGGCAAGCACTACGTGGCGTTCTCGGGCGGCTCGGGCATCACGCCGGTGCTGGCGATCATCAAGACGACGCTCGAAACGGAGCCGCGCAGCGAATTCACGCTGGTCTACGGCAACCGCAGCGTCGATCAGATCATGTTCGCCGAAGACCTGGAAGACCTGAAGAACCGCTTCATGAACCGCTTCCGGCTCTACCACGTGCTCTCCGACGACATCCAGGACGTCGAGCTTTTCAACGGCGTGCTCGATCAGGCCAAGTGTGCGGAGTTTCTCGCAACGCTGTTGCCGGTCGACGAAATCGACGAAGCGTTCATCTGCGGCCCCGGCCCGATGATGGATGCCGCCGAAGCTGCGCTCAAGGAAGGTGGCGTACCGCAGCAGAAGGTGCACGTCGAGCGCTTCGGCTCGCCGCTGCCGCAGGCGGGCGTGCCGCAGGTCGAGATCACCGAAAGCACGCCGGCCGCCGATCTGGAAATCGTCATCGACGGCAAGAAGCGCAAGCTGCGCCTGCCCTACGAGGGTGTGAGCCTGCTCGACGTCGGCCTGAAAGCGGGGCTGGCGCTGCCCTACGCGTGCAAGGGCGGCGTGTGCTGCACCTGCCGCGCGAAGGTGCTCGAAGGCGAGGTGAAAATGGACAAGAACTACACGCTCGAAGAGCAGGAAGTGCGAGACGGGTTCGTGCTCACCTGCCAGTGCCATCCGGTCAGCGAGCGCGTGGTAGTGAGCTTCGACGAGCGATGACGAAAGCGGCGGGGCCTGTTCGCGCCCCGCGGCATCGTGCGAGGTCGTCCGATTTCAGGAATAAGCCTTAAATCAACGACACGCTTTCGGCCCGCAGGCGATCCGCTTACACTAGGGGCCGCCCGCCGGTGTTGCAGCGCAGCGCTGCACACTCGCGGGCGGCCCCTTTTGTCTTTGGCGCGCTTTCAGGCGTCTTCGGCGTTCAAACAAAGCGAACGCAACGAGTTGTCGATGACCACGATCCACCTCATCCACGGCGAGCCGGCAGCGGCCGCGCTGCGTCAGGCCCTCCAGGCCCGTGAAGCTTCGCGCCGCAGCGAAAACGCACCCGCAGGGGGACCGGCCGAGCGCGTGATCGCACTGGCCGACGACCTGACGGTCGGGCCGCTGCGCGACATCGACGAGACAGGCAACCCGGGGGCCACACAGCGCACGGCTTTCTGGCAACGCCTGGACGGCATGCCCGAGACGCTCGTGCAGGACGACTGCATGGCGCTGGCCGCCCTGGAGGCCAGCGACGCCCACGTTGTGATCTGGCACACACACAACGCCGCCGACCAGCTCGCGCTACGGCGCGTCTGCTACCGGCTGCGTAACGCGCCCCAGCGCCTGAACGAGGTGCGCCTCGCGGCGGACGACCTGGCCGGGCCGCCCGATGCGGCCGCCGCACGTCTGCTGGCGCACCTGCCGGACGCCGCACCGATTTCGGTGCTGCGCATTACGCGGCTCGCGCTCGAATGGCAGGAAGCGAAGTTCGCCAACGGCGAGATGCGCCGCTGGCGCGACAATACGTTCACGAGCGGCACGTGGGCCGATCTGGATGCGCTGATCCTGGAGATCCTTGGCGCGTCCCAGCCTGCCAGCACGTCAGGCACGGCGGGCACGTCTTGGCTCGCATGCGACACACTCGGCGCGGCGCTCGTGCGTGGCGGCGCGGGTCTCACGGTCGGCGAGCCGTTCGTGCTCTGGCGCCTGCGCGAGCTGGCCGCCGCCGGTGAATTGCGCCTGCGCGACGACATGTGCGTCGCGCAGGCGAGCGCCGCCGAAGCCAGCGCGTGCGCCACCACTCACCGTTCGCACGGCGCACGTCCCGCGCTCCCACGCACCGCAGCCCATCTTTCCCTTCCCCGCTGATACTCCATGGCACGCACCCGAGCGCCCGACCACGAAACGCAACGCGACCAGATCCTCGAGCTCGCGGCCGCCAAGTTCGCACAAACGAGCTACCCAAGCACGTCGATGTCCGATCTCGCTGCGGCGAGCGGGACTTCGAAGGCGCGCCTCTACCACTATTACGAGAGCAAGGAAGCCATCCTCTTCGATCTGCTCGACCGCTACACGAAGCGGTTGATGCTGATCATTGCCGAGGTGGAAGGCGCCAGCCAGAGACGGGGCCTCGACGAGCGCGAGACGTTCGCCGAATTGATCCGCGCGTTCCTCGCCGAATACGAGACCTCGCACAGCCGTCATGTGGCCCTGCTCAACGACGTGAAGTACCTCGTCGACGCGCAGCGCGAGATCGTCCTGAACCGCCAGCGCGACGTGGTCGCCGCATTCACGCGCCAGCTTGCGCGTGCCTATCCCGGTCGAGTGACGACGGAAAACCAGACGTCGCTGACCATGATGGTGTTCGGCATGATCAACTGGACCTTCACCTGGCTCAAGCCGGGCGGCCGCATGGGGTACCGGGACTTCGCCGAGCAGGTCATCGAGGTGATCGACCACGGTCTGAAGGCCGTCTGACAGGCGCGATTTTTCAGATCAAATTGATGCAACGCAATAAGTCACATCGACGCAACAGTTGATACGTCAAGCTACCCAAAAAACATAATCGTTTAAAATCAATTATTTACGCGATCAATCCTGGCAATTAGACGCGATCCTCAGATTCGAAATACGGGTTTTCCCTAGATCGCACCCAGGGTTTCCGCTAGAATTCGTTTTGCGGTGCATCATGCGTGCGCCGTACCTCGCATTCTAAGGAGAACCCATCATGAACAAGCTTTCGACCCCTGCTAACGAGCCGATTCTGCCGTCCGGCCGCTCGCTATCGTCCGGTCATTCGCCTGCCATGGTGCGTGTCCTCACCTCTGCCGACCGCGAACGCCTGCTCACGCACTTCCTCGCGCTCGACACCGAGGACCGCCTCCTGCGCTTCGGCCAGGCGGCACCGGATCACGTAATCGAGAACTACGTCCGCTCGATGGACTTCACGCGCGACACCGTCTTCGGCGTGTTCGACCATCAGCTTCAGCTCGTGGGCGTCGGCCATCTGGCCTATCTGCCGGCCGACGGTAACGGCCGCACCGCCGAGTTCGGCGTCTCCGTGCTTGAAAGCGCGCGCGGCCAGGGCATCGGCACGAAACTGTTCGAGCGCGCCGCTATCCGCAGCCGCAACACGCACGTCACCACGCTCTATATGCACTGTCTGTCGCGCAATTCCACGATGATGCATATCGCGAAGAAGTCGGGCATGAAGATCGAGTACGCCTATGGCGAGGCCGATGCGTATCTCTCGCTCGACCCCGCCGACCAGAGCAGCATCATCGCGGAAATGCTCCAGGAGCAGGCGGCCGTGTTCGACTATGCACTCAAACGCCAGGCACGCCAGGCGTCCAGGCTGATCGAGACGATCCTCCCGCAAGCAGTTGCGGCATGACTCCTGCCCCATTGGCTGAAGTAGATCGAGAAAAAGCGGCTTCGGCCGCTTTTTTGCATCTGGGCGGCGTAACCGGCGCCTGAAGGATCAAAGCTAGCGCTCAAATTCAAGGCGCAAATCGGGGCCAACCTGGGCCAAATAGGGTTCAAATAATAGGCAGCGCCGTTGTCTCCTTGAAGGTCTGGAGCGAAAAGCTCGACTTCACATCGATCACCGACGGGTGATGCAGCAACTGGTCCTGCACGAAGCGCGAGAAGTGCGCCATATCCTCCACCTGTACGCGCAGCAGGAAATCCATGTCACCCGTCATCGCGTGACACGCCACCACTTCCGGCCAAGTCTGCACTGCCGCGCGAAAAAGCTCCGCATGAGTGACCCCTTCGCGCCCCGCCGCCGTGGGCCCACGTTTTTCCAGCCGCACGTTCACATAGGCCAGCAGGTCGAGCCCTAGCTTCTGCGCGTCGAGCAGCGCGACATAGCTGCGTATCACACCGATCTCCTCGAGCCGCCGGATGCGCCGCAGGCACGGGCTTGGCGAGAGATTCACACGCTCGGCAATTTCCTGATTCGAGAGCCGGCCATTCTCCTGAAGAATCGCCAGAATCCGCCGGTCGATCGCGTCCAGTTCGATGTCCGCCATTTTCTGCCACCCATTGTCTTGATTAAAGCAGTTTATAGCGCAAATTGCCGATCATGCGACCCAACTCGCAAGCTTTCGCCCAATCTGGACAGCTACACTTTGCCGCACGACATCAGCATTCCGCGACATTGCGCGATCGACACTGGAGACAACCATGCACGTATCCACCTGGGAGAACCCCGTCGGCACCGACGGCTTCGAGTTCATCGAATACACCGCGCCGGACCCCAAGGCGCTCGGCAAGCTGTTCGAGAGCATGGGCTTCACCGCCGTGGCACGTCATCGTCATAAAGACGTGACGCTCTACCGTCAGGGCGACATCAACTTCATCGTCAACGGCGAGCCGGATTCGTTCGCGCAGCGTTTCGCGCGCCTGCACGGCCCGTCGATCTGCGCAATCGCGTTCCGCGTGCAGGACGCCGCCAAGGCTTACAAGCACGCCCTCGAACTGGGCGCATGGGGCTTTGACAACAAGACCGGCCCGATGGAGCTGAATATTCCGGCCATCAAGGGCATTGGCGACTCGCTCATTTATTTCGTCGACCGCTGGCGCGGCAAGAACGGCGCGGCGCCGGGCAGCATCGGCGACATCAGCATCTATGACGTCGACTTCGAGCCGATTCCGGGCGCCGAGCAGAACCCGGTCGGCCACGGCCTCACCTACATCGACCACCTCACGCATAACGTGCATCGTGGCCGCATGAACGAATGGGCGGAGTTCTACGAACGCCTCTTCAACTTCCGCGAAATCCGCTACTTCGACATCGAAGGCAAGGTGACGGGCGTGAAGTCGAAGGCGATGACTTCGCCCTGCGGCAAGATCCGCATTCCGATCAACGAGGAAGGCGGCGAGACGGCTGGCCAGATCCAGGAATATCTCGACGCGTACCACGGCGAAGGCATCCAGCACATCGCGCTCGGCAGCAATGACATCTACCGCACGGTGGATGGCCTGCGCGCCTCAAAAATCGCGCTGCTCGATACGATCGACACGTATTACGAACTCGTGGACCGCCGCATTCCGAATCACGGCGAACCACTGGACGAGCTGAAGAAGCGCAAGATCCTGATCGACGGGATGCCCGAAGACCTGCTGTTGCAGATCTTCACGGAAAACCAGATTGGCCCGATCTTCTTCGAGATCATTCAGCGCAAGGGTAATCAGGGCTTCGGCGAGGGCAACTTCAAGGCGCTGTTCGAATCAATTGAACTCGACCAGATCCGCCGCGGCGTGGTGAAAGACAAGGCCTAAGCGACGCAAAATTTCGCGTTATCAGGATGCAAAAAGGGCGAAGATCACACGATCTTCGCCCTTTTTAGTTTTGGAATCCGCCGCCGCACACCCCGGCAATGGATTCGGATGAATGGAATGCTGCGCGGATCAGCGCTGCATCGGGATTAGCGTTTGACGCTCCGCTCGGCTTTCACAGCGAGCATGGCGTTCGAGTCAGCCTTGGCACACAGCGTGTACTGCGCGCACGACGTCGATTCGTTCGCGCCGCTTTTCGTGCTGGCGTTCGAATGCAGCGGCGCGCTCATGGCGAAGAACGCGGCCGAAACCGTCAGGAAGGTCTGGATATGTCGATGGTTCATGCGTACTCCTTTTTCAGACTGCCTGTCACTGCACAATGCCACGTTCGCACCCTGAATTTCTTCGGGCGCGTCGCGGTTCGTACAGATGAGGAAGGTAGAGAGGATATTCAAGGGTGACACTCTGCGGTGCAACTTTTACACGCTGTTACCTCGCACCGAACTCCGACACATCCTTTGTTACACAGGACCTTCAGGGCTCTTACACGGCCGCTGAATCAAGCCTGACAGTGCGTGGCTCGCACGATTCATGCAGGGTTTCCCGTGAAGGCGGCGGGTTTATCCGAGTGCTACCATCGTTCAACACAAGCCACCATGGCGAGCCTTGGCCAACGCGTTCACGAGACGCCGAAGGTCGTGAAGCGTTCTGGCGATCCCAACAACGGATTGGTTGGATGGAGGAAGACACATAATGAATGCCCCGCTAGACGCAGGTCAGCGCGCTTCGCTCGAAGCCGCACTCGCTTCCGTCACGCTCGACGACAAATACACCCTCGAACGCGGCCGCGCGTACATGAGCGGCATCCAGGCGCTGGTCCGCCTGCCGATGCTGCAACAGGAACGCGACAAGGCCGCTGGTCTCAATACCGCGGGGTTCATTTCGGGCTATCGCGGCTCGCCACTGGGCGGCCTCGATCAGTCCCTCTGGAAGGCGAAGCAGCATCTCGCCGCGCATCAGGTCGTATTTCAGCCCGGCGTCAATGAAGACCTCGCCGCGACCGCCGTGTGGGGTTCGCAGCAGGTGAACCTGTACCCCTCGGCGAAATACGACGGCGTGTTTTCCATGTGGTACGGCAAGGGTCCCGGCGTCGACCGCTGCGGCGACGTGTTCAAGCACGGCAATTCCGCCGGCTCGTCGCCTCACGGCGGCGTGCTCGTCCTCGCCGGCGATGACCATGCCGCCAAGTCGTCCACGCTCGCGCACCAGTCCGAGCACATCTTCAAGGCCTGCGGCCTGCCGGTCCTGTTCCCCTCGAATGTGCAGGAATATCTCGACTTCGGCCTGCACGGCTGGGCCATGAGCCGCTACTCGGGTCTCTGGGTCGCGATGAAGTGCGTGACCGACGTGGTCGAATCGTCGGCATCGGTGGAAATCGATCCACATCGCACGAACATCATCCTGCCCGAAGACTTCGCGATGCCCGAGGGTGGCCTGAACATCCGCTGGCCCGATCCGCCGCTCGTGCAGGAAGCACGCCTGCTCGACTACAAGTGGTACGCGGGCCTCGCCTACGTGCGCGCCAACAAGCTCGATCGCATCGAGATCGATTCGCCGCATGCGCGCTTTGGCATCATCACGGGCGGCAAGGCGTATCTGGACGTGCGCCAGGCGCTCACCGACCTCGGTCTCGACGACGAAACCTGCTCGCGCATCGGGCTGCGGCTCTACAAGGTGGGCTGCGTGTGGCCGCTCGAAGCCCAAGGCGCGCATGCGTTCGCGCGCGGGCTCGAAGAGATTCTCGTGGTCGAGGAAAAGCGCCAGATTCTCGAATACGCGATCAAGGAAGAGCTCTACAACTGGCCCGACGCGCAGCGTCCGCGGGTGTACGGCAAGTTCGACGAAAAGGACGGCGCCGGCGGCGAATGGTCCGTGCCGATGGGCAACTGGCTCCTGCCCGCTCACTACGAACTGTCGCCCGCGATCATCGCCAAGGCCATCGCCACGCGTCTGGACAAGTTCGAGATGCCCTCGGACGTGCGCGCACGCATTGCTTCGCGCATCGCCGTGATCGAGGCGAAGGAAAAGGCGCTTGCGAAGCCGCGCGTGCAGGCCGAGCGCAAGCCCTGGTTCTGCTCGGGCTGCCCGCACAATACGTCGACCAACGTGCCCGAGGGCTCGCGCGCGATGGCCGGCATCGGCTGCCACTACATGACCGTGTGGATGGACCGCAATACGAGCACCTCCAGCCAGATGGGCGGCGAAGGCGTCGCGTGGGTCGGCCAGTCGCCGTTCACGAACGACAAGCATGTGTTCGCGAACCTCGGCGACGGCACTTACTTCCATTCGGGCCTGCTCGCGATCCGGGCGGCGATCGCCTCGAAGGCGAACATCACCTACAAGATCCTCTACAACGACGCGGTCGCCATGACGGGCGGCCAGCCCGTGGACGGCGTGCTCACCGTGCCGCAGATCACGCATCAGCTCGCCTCCGAAGGCGCGACGAAGATCGTGATCGTGACCGACGAGCCGCAAAAGTATCAAGGCGTCACCACGCTCGCGCCAGGCGTGACGATCCATCATCGCGACCAGCTCGACGCAATCCAGCGCGAACTGCGCGAGATTGCCGGCACGACCATCCTGATCTACGACCAGACCTGCGCGACCGAGAAGCGCCGCCGCCGCAAGCGCGGCACGTATCCCGATCCGGCGAAGCGCGTCGTCATCAACGAGGCGGTCTGCGAAGGCTGTGGCGACTGCTCGGTGCAGTCGAATTGCCTCTCGGTCGAGCCGCTCGAAACCGAATACGGCACGAAGCGCAAGATCAACCAGTCCACCTGCAACAAAGACTTCTCGTGCGTGAAGGGCTTCTGCCCGAGCTTCGTCACGGTCGAAGGCGGCCAGTTGCGCAAGCCGAAGTCGAACACGGTCGTGAGCGACGCGATGCCGCCCGTGCCAATGCCCGACGTGCCGGCGATCGGCCAGCCCTATGGCGTGCTCGTGACAGGCGTGGGCGGCACCGGGGTCGTGACGATCGGCGCACTGCTCGGCATGGCCGCGCACCTCGAAGCGAAGGGTGTAACCGTGCTCGACGTGACCGGCCTCGCGCAAAAGGGCGGCGCGGTGATGAGCCACGTGCAGATCGCCAATCGCCCGACGGACATCCACGCGACTCGCATCGCCATGGGCGAGGCGGGGCTCGTGATCGGCTGCGACGCCATCGTGACCGCCAGCGACGACTGCATCTCGCGCATGCACGAAGGCCGGACGCACGTCGTGCTCAACAGTGCGCCCACGCCCACGGCCGAGTTCATCAAGAACCCTCAGTGGCAGTTCCCGGGCTCCAACACCGAGGCTGACGTGCGCTCCGCGGCAGGCGCCGACCAGGTCGCGACCGTCGATGCGAACCGCTATGCACTCGCGCTGCTCGGCGACGCGATCTACACGAATCCGTTCGTGCTCGGCTACGCCTGGCAGCGCGGCTGGCTGCCGCTCATGCACGAGTCGCTCACGCGCGCGATTGAGTTGAACGCAGTGCAAGTCGAGAAGAACCTCGCGGCCTTCGAATGGGGCCGGCGCGTCGCGCACGACCGCGAGGTCGTGGACCGGCTGGTGACCGTGAAGCAGCCTGCTCCGGACGCGGGTGCCGATGCCGGGGACGCCAGGATCGTTTCGCTGCATACGCCCAAGGCACTCGACACGCTCATCGAAAAACGCGCCCAGTATCTCGCCGCCTATCAGAACGAGGCTTGGGCGCAGCGCTATCGCACGTTCGTCGACGAGGTGCGGCGCGCCGAAGCGAAGCTCGACCGACCCGATGGCGGTTTGAACGGACAGCCGCTCACCGAAGCGGTGGCGAAGAACCTGCACAAGCTGATGGCGTACAAGGACGAGTACGAGGTCGCGCGTCTTTACGCCGATCCGGCGTTTGTCGAAAAGCTGAAAGCGAGCTTCGAGGGTGACTGGAAACTCCACTTCCATCTCGCGCCGCCGTCGTTCGCGAAGCACGACGACAAGGGTCATCTGGTGAAGAAGCAGTACGGTCCGCGCATGCTCACGGCCATGCGCATGCTGGCGAAACTCAAGTTCCTGCGCGGCACGGCGCTCGATCCGTTCGGCCGCACCGAGGAGCGTCGCCACGAGCGTGCGTTGATCGGCGAGTATGAAGCGCTCGTGCGCGAGGTCATCGGTGGATTGAGCGAGGCGAACCTCCCGCTCGCGCTCGAACTCGCGAATCTGCCCGATGCGATTCGCGGCTACGGCCACGTGAAGGAGAACAACCTCAAGGCCACGCGCGCGAAGTGGACGACGCTGATCGCGAAGTGGCGCGCGCCGGAGAACGGGGCGGCGCGCCACGCGGCTTGACTCCGAACTTAGTCCCGGCCTTCGCAACGAAGCCGTAAAAAACGAAGGGCGCTCCGCCAGAAGCGGAGCGCCCTTCTTGTTGGTTGAGGCCGACGGCGCGCCGCCAGCCTCAATGCACTCGCAAACCCCGCTTAACGCACGGCCTTGTTCACCGTGGCATTAGCCGAAGCCACCGCCGTCATGTTGATGATGCGTCGCACGGTTGCCGCCGGCGTGAGGATGTGCACCGGCTTCGAAGCGCCCAGCAGGAACGGGCCCACCGTCACGCCTTCGCCGCCCACCACCTTCAGCAGGTTGTACGCGATGTTCGCCGCTTCCACGTTCGGCATGATCAGCAGGTTCGCTTCGCCCGCGAGCGTCGTGCCCGGGAACGACTGCTTGCGGATCAGCTCGGAGAGCGCCGCGTCGCCGTGCATTTCGCCGTCCACTTCGAGCTGCGGTGCTCGCTCGACGATCAACTGGCGCGCGGCCTGCATGCGCTGCGAGGTCGACGAACGCACGTTGCCGAAGTTCGAGCTCGACAGCAGCGCCACCTTCGGCGTGATGCCGAACTTCTCGATCTCGCGCGCGGCGAGGATCGTCATGTCGGCGAGCTGCTCGGCGCTCGGCACTTCGTTCACGTAGGTGTCGCTGATGAACAGGTTGCGGCCCGGCAGCATCAGCAGGTTCATGGCCGCGTAGCTGTCGGCGCCGGCGGCCTTGCCCAGCACCTGCTCGATATGCTTGAGGTGATAGTCGAAGCTGTTCACGAGACCGCAGATCATGCCGTCCGCGTCGCCCAGGTGCACGAGGATCGCGCCGATCAGCGTGTTGAACTTGCGCATCGCGGCCTTCGCGACCTCGGGCGTGACGCCCTGGCGCGCGCCGAGTTCGTGGTACGCCTGCCAGCTCTGCTGGAAGCGCGGATCGTCTTCCGGATCGACGATCTCGAAGTCGGTGCCCACACGCAGCTTCGAGCCCATCTTCTTCAGGCGCATTTCGACCACGGACGGACGGCCCACGATGATCGGCCTGGCGATCTTCTCGGTCAGCACGAACTGCGCCGCGCGCAGCACGCGCTCGTCTTCACCTTCGGCGAACACGATGCGCGCGCAGTTAGCCTTGGCCGCCGCGAACACCGGGCGCATCACCATGCCTGAGCGGTAGACGGTCGCGCCGAGTTGCTCGCGGTACGCGTCCATGTCGGTAATCGGGCGCGTGGCCACGCCCGAATCCATCGCGGCTTGCGCGACGGCCGGCGCGATCTTGATGATGAGGCGCGGGTCGAAGGGCTTCGGAATCAGGTATTCCGGGCCGAATTCGAGCGTGTGGCCTTCATAGGCCTTCGCCACTTCGTCGCCCTGATCGGTTTCTTCGGCGAGTTCCGCGATCGCGCGCACGCACGCGAGCTTCATCTCTTCCGTGATGGTCGTGGCGCCCACGTCGAGCGCGCCGCGGAAGATGAACGGGAAGCACAGCACGTTGTTGACCTGGTTCGGATAGTCCGAACGGCCCGTGGCGATGATCGCGTCCGGACGCACCTTCTTCGCCTCTTCCGGGCGGATTTCCGGCTCCGGGTTCGCGAGCGCGAGGATCAGCGGCTTGTCGCCCATCTCCTTGACCATCTCGGGCTTGAGCACGCCCGCGCCCGAGCAGCCGAGGAACACGTCGGCGCCCTTGGTGGCGTCGCCGAGCGTGCGCGCCTCGGTGTTGGCGGCGTAGCGCGCCTTCGACGGATCGAGATTGCCGCGGCCTTCGTAGATCACGCCCTTCGAGTCGGCAACAAGGATGTTCTCTTTCTTCAGACCCAGCTTCACGAGCAGGTCCAGACACGCGATGGCCGCCGCGCCCGCACCCGAGCACACGAGCTTCACGCTGCCGAGTTCCTTGCCCACGACCTTCAGGCCGTTGAGGATGGCCGCCGAAGCGATGATGGCCGTGCCGTGCTGGTCGTCGTGGAAGACGGGAATCTTCATGCGCTCGCGCAGCTTCTGCTCGATGTAGAAGCACTCGGGCGCCTTGATGTCTTCGAGGTTGATGCCGCCGAGCGTGGGCTCGAGCATGGCGATGGCTTCGACGAGCTTGTCCGGATCGGTCTCGTCGAGTTCGATGTCGAACACGTCGATGCCGGCGAACTTCTTGAAGAGGCAGCCCTTGCCTTCCATCACGGGCTTGGCCGCGAGCGGGCCGATGTTGCCGAGACCGAGCACGGCCGTGCCGTTGGTCACGACGCCGACGAGGTTGGCGCGCGAGGTGTATTTCTGCGCATCGAGCGGTTCGGCGTGGATCGCCTCGCAAGCGGCAGCGACGCCCGGCGAGTACGCGAGCGAGAGGTCGAGCTGGTTGGAGAGCGGTTTGGTGGGCGTGACCGAAATCTTGCCGGGCTTCGGATTCTGGTGATACGCGAGCGCGCTTTGCTTCAGTTGTTCATCCATTTTCGGGCCTGCCGGGACGTGAGAGACGAGTGAAGTTTTATGTTCGTTGGCCCGCCGGTTCGCGCGAAGCTTTCGACGGTGGCAGGTCCTGCGCACATGCAGCAAACGCGGCGGCGGCGGCAGGCCCAAACCATAGGCGAAACGGCGCGGACGAAATGGCGGGGGATTAGTGTACACCCCGCCATGAGCGCGGCGAGTCGGGTCAAAGACTGATACCGGGAATTTGTAGCGCGCTGGAATCACCACGTAGCGTGCGTTGCGCGACGCCTCATGCGGCCCCCATCAGACTCACACGCGACTTCCACGCCGCCCTGCATGCGTCGCCGCGTGTGGCATCCCAGGCTGCGCGAGATGCGGCGTTGCGCCGCACCCGGTGTGCCGATCTCGTCAGATTCGGGGCTTACTCGAGCGCCACGCCGCGTCGCTCGGGAATCAGGAAGAGCGTCGCGACGATGTCCAGCACGTAGATCGCCGCCAGCATGCCGAGCGCCGCCGTGAACGAATAGCGGGCCGCCATCGCGCCGACCGCAAGCGGGCCGAAGCCGCCCACCGCCCGGCCGATGTTGAAGAGGACGTTCTGAGCGGTAGCGCGCGCGGCGGTGGGATAGAGCTCCGAAATGAGCGCGCCATAACCGCCGATCATGCCGTTCACGAACACGCCCATGGCCGCACCACCGATCAACAGCGCGAACGGCGTGCTCAGATGCGCGTAGACGAACACCATCACCACCGCGCCCGCCTGATAGAACAGGAACGCGGGCCGGCGCCCGAAGCGGTCGGCGGCAATGCCGAACAGCCAGATGCCGAGCGCCATGCCCGCGACGGTCGCGGCGGTCCAGAGGCCGGACTTCGTGAGCGAATAGCCAAAGGATTTCGAGAGATAGGCGGGCAGCCAGATCATGAGCCCGTAGTAGCCGAAGTTCTGCACCGAGCAAAGCACCGTCACGCCGAGGCTCGCGCGCGCCGTGCGGGCGTCGGCGACCAGCAGGCCGAGCGCGCGCAGCCATGCGCCGCGCTCTTGTGTCTTGCTGACGCGCGCCCGATGGGCCACGAAAAGCTCGGGCTCTTCCACGCGCCGGCGCATGACGAACGACACCACGGCGGGCAGGAGACCGATCGCGAACATGCCGCGCCAGCCGATCACGGGCAGGAGCCACGGCGTGAGCAGCGCCGCGGCGAGCACGCCCACTTGCCAGCCCAGCCCGACATACGACGACGCCCGCGCGCGCAGCCGGTCGGGCCAGGCCTCGGCGACCAGCGCCATGCCGATGCCGAACTCGCCGCCAAGGCCAATGCCGGCGATCGTCCGGTAGACGAGCAAGTCGGCGTAGCCGCGCGAGAGCGCGCACAGCCCGGTGAACACGGCGAACACCAGGATCGTCCAGGTGAGCACGCGCACGCGCCCGAAGCGGTCCGAGAGCAGCCCGAACACGATGCCGCCAACGACCGCGCCCACGAGCGTCCACGTGACGAGCGAGCCGGCCTGCGCACCCGAGAGATGTAGATCCGCGCTGATGGCGGGCAGCATGAAGCCGAGCATCAGCAGGTCGAAGCCGTCCATCGCATAGCCGAGCACCGAGGCGATCAGCGCGCGTATGGCGTGGCCGCCCGCGACAGCCACCTGCACGGGTTCGCCCGTGTGCGGGACGGCGGCGGGCGCGATGGCGGTATCGGCGGGCGTGAGTCCCGAAGAATCGGAAGGCAATTCGGCGTGAGGTGCAGAACGCGGTTCGGGACGCGATTCGGGACGAGAAGCGGCGGTCATTCGGACAATCCTTTGCGGGGCGCGGGCCAGACGAAAACCGGCGTGAGTTTACTGGCGTGCCCGCGCAGCCACAACCAGAACAGCATGGCCGTGCGCGCCACGAGCAAAACCACGATCCCACCCCACAAAGCCGGCGAACACCTGTCAGTGCGACTCGTCGGCGAACGTCAAGTCGGGTAAAATGCCCGGCTACGCGCGCAAGAGAAGCCGTCCGGAGCGAGCGGGTCGCCTGAAGCAAAACCTCAGACGATCGACGCCATCCGGGCCGCGCATCGCGAGTTCCGATGCCAGCCATCCGGATTCACCGTGCCAGCGCCACCGGGCCCAGCGCCCACCCGCCTCCCGCATTCATCTATCCAAGGATTCGCCCATGACAGGCAACGATCGCCAGACGATCTCGGACGCAACCGCCAAAATGCTGCTCGAAGTGAAGGCCGTGCACTTCAACGCCGAAAAACCCTTCATCTTCACTTCTGGCTGGGCGAGCCCGGTCTACATCGACTGCCGCAAGCTGATCTCGTATCCGCGCGTGCGCCGCGGCCTGATGGAAATGGCTGAAGCCACCATTCTGCGCGACGTCGGCTACGAGCAGATCGACGCCGTCGCCGGCGGCGAAACCGCAGGCATCCCGTTCGCGGCATGGCTGTCGGACCGCCTGATGGTGCCGATGCAGTACGTGCGCAAGAAGCCGAAGGGCTTTGGCCGCAACGCGCAGATCGAAGGTCTGCTCACCGAAGGCCAGCGCGTGCTGCTGGTCGAGGATCTGACCACGGACAGCCGCAGCAAGATCAACTTCATCAACGCGCTGCGCACCGCCGGCGCGCAGGTGAACCACTGCTTCGTGCTGTTTCACTACAACATCTTCAAGGAAAGCGTCTCGGTCCTGAAGGACATCGACGTCGACCTGCACGCGCTCGCCACATGGTGGGACGTGCTGCGCGTCGCCAAGGATTCGGGCTACTTCGAAACGAAGACGCTCGACGAAGTCGAGAAATTCCTGCACGCACCGGCCGAATGGTCGGCGGCGCACGGCGGCGCAACCTCGGCACCGCAGTAAGCCTGCGAGCGGGCGGCGCGCGGCTCACTCGCCCGCGCCACTCCGCTCAAGCAAAAAAGCCATCTGCCTTTCGGACAGATGGCTTTTTTTATGCCTCGCGCAAAACCCTGCGCGGCATGGCGTGCTCAGGACACGACTTCGCCCGTCGCGCCGTTATCCGGCGCATGCGATGAGAGATTGAGCAAGCCATTGCTCTGCGCGTACTGGAACAGTTCCGAGTCGCGGTCGAGCCCGAGCTTGCGCATGGCCGTGTTCTTCTGCGTGCTGATCGTCTTGATGCTGCGATTGAGCTTTTCGGAGATTTCCTTGATCGTCATGCCGGACACGAAAAGCCGCACCACTTCGAGTTCGCGCTTCGAGAGGATGACTTCGTCGTTCTTGCCGCCGCTGTTGATGCGCAACGACTCGAGCGCCACCTTCACTTGCGGACTCATGTATTCGAGATTGCGGCTCACGTGCTGCACGGCGAGCCCGATATGGCTCAGGTCGTCGGACTTGTGGACGACGGCGATCACGCCGAGCTCGCCCAGCCGCTTCAGGAGCGCCGCGTTTTCGAGCATCGTAAGGACGACGATGGGAACATCCGGGAAGTTGCGCCGCAGATAGCCGATGAGCGGCAGGCCGTCGCCGTACTGGCCGCCCGGCATGGCGAGGTCGGTTACGAGCACATCGCACGGCGTAGTCTGCAGCGCCTTGATCAGTTCTGTGGACTGACGGGCACGGCCAACGACCTGGATGCCAGGGAACTTGAGCAGCGCATGTTCCGCGCCGAACAAGATCACCGGATGATCGTCCGCTACTACGACCCTGATTGGCTGCTGCTGCATTACCCCTCCGTAGAGACCGTCTTGCTTGTCTTTCTTTCTGAACGGCTATCTGCTCCGAGAAACCCCTCGTTCTCGAAACATCGTTTCCCGCACGGGCAGGAAAGCACGCGACTATAGCCGATTTCCCCGGGCGCGCAGCCGTCAGACGGCCAAACGCGTTCGCTTAATGACGTTATATTGAACGAAGTTCGATGCAGAACACAATTCGAAACAAGCCGTCGGCAATGTGTCATGCGTCTTTGACAAACATACAGGAGAACCAGCCCATGCGCGGCTCACACGACCTTGCCCCTCGTACTGCGCATGCGTATGCGCGTTCCCCGTTATCGACCATGAAAGCTGCGCGCGCAATCGATGCGCGAACGACTTGTCTCCTTGGCGCAGGACTCCTTGTCAGTGCACTGGCCTGCGCGGATGCCCACGCGCAAGGCACGTTTGCGCTCGGCAGCGCGAACTTTCGCGACGGTGCCAAGGTTGCGGCGCCGCAGGTGCTCAACGATAACGGCTGCACGGGCGCTAACCGCTCGCCGCAATTGACATGGCGTAACCCGCCAGCGGGCACGCGTAGCTACGCGGTCACGGTCTTCGATCCCGATGCGCCGGGCCCCGGCTGGTGGCACTGGGCCGTCGCCAACATTCCGGCGCGCGTGAGCGCGCTCCCCGAAAATGCCAGCGCCTCGGGCGCGCTAAAGAAGCTCGGCGCGCTCGAGGCGCGCAACGACTTCGGTGGCGCGGGCTACGGCGGCCCGTGCCCGCCGCCGGGAAAACCGCACCGCTATGTGGTGACCGTCTACGCGCTCGGCGTCGACAAGCTCGCGCTCGCCCCAGGCGGGCCTGCGATGATGTTCGATCACGAGATCCACGGCGCCGCGCTCGGCAGCGCCAAAATCACGGTCATGTACGGACGTTGAGACCACGGTCACAGCCCGCTCGCTGGCCGGGTGCGCGAGGGTATTCGCTCCCCCAAAAGGCTCTCGCCAGCGCACTGCTTTACGGGCTACTCCCCGGGTTACTCCCGATTTTTTTCCGGCGGCCGCCGCACGTCGGGCGGCCATCGGTCTTAAAATACCGTTCCGGCGCCGCATGAGTGAGCGCCGCGCGGCAACCAACGCCCGCGCGGCGGGCAGCGTCCGCAATCCCCGAAGTTTCAGAGAGACCGAGATGAGCACGAAAGTTTTTGTCGACGGACAGGAAGGCACGACCGGCCTGAAGATTTTCGAATACCTGTCGCAGCGCGCCGACGTCGAGATCCTGAGGATCGACGAAGCGAAGCGAAAGGACGTCGAGGAACGCCGCCGTCTCATCAATGCGTCCGACGTGACCTTCCTGTGCCTGCCCGATGTCGCCTCGCGCGAGTCGGCCTCGCTCGTCGAAAACGAGCGCACGGTGCTCATCGACGCGAGCACGGCCTTCCGCACCCACGCCGACTGGGCCTACGGCCTGCCCGAGCTGACCCGCGCGCAGCGCGAGCGCGTGCGCAGCGCCAAGCGCATCGCCGTGCCGGGCTGCCACGCTTCGGCGTTCGTGCTGGCCATGCGTCCGCTCGTCGAGGCGGGGCTCGTGGCGCCCGACTTCGCGGCGCACGCCTATTCGCTCACAGGCTACAGCGGCGGCGGCAAGAAGATGATTGCGGAATACGAAGCCGGCGGCAACGAGAAGCTCATGAGCCCGCGACCCTACGCGCTCGGTCTCACGCACAAGCACTTGCCGGAAATGGCGTTCCACGGCGGCCTGAAGAGCGCGCCCGTGTTCACGCCCATCGTGGGCCCGTTTTACAAGGGCCTCGCGGTCACGACCTATTATTCGCCGCAGCAGCTCACGCGCCGCGCCAAGCCCGAGGACGTGCTGGCGCTCTACGCCGAGTACTACGGCGGAGAAAAATTCGTGCGCGTGATGCCGTTCAACGCGGAAACTAATCTGGATTCGGGCATGTTCGACGCCCAGGCGAACAACGACACCAATCGCGTCGATCTGTTCGTGTTCGGCAACGACGAGCAGTTCGTGACCGTCGCACGTCTGGACAATCTGGGCAAAGGCGCCTCGGGCGCGGCGATTCAGTGCATGAATCTCGCGATCGGCGCGGCAGAAGATGCCGGACTGAAGGCTTGAGGCCCCGCTAAGCCTAGGCCGCTGAACACACCTGCGGCGGCTGAAAAACGAAAACCCGGCACTGCGAAGCGCCGGGTTTTTATTTGTGCGCGGCGCCGCAAACCGCGCGGGCAAAAAAAAAGCCCGCCATGGTTGGCGGGCTGAATCCATATCAGAGGAGACATGGAGGAGACAAGAACCAGTATAGCGAACTACTTGGTGCAACGCAACATGTAAAGTAGTACGGACCCTGAACGTTGCAAATAAACAACGAAAACGGTGATCAGGATTACCCGGATAATGCGTCGCGGGTTCGAGCAGCGCCGGAATGGCAGCCGAAGATGCCCCAAGCGAGCCCGAAAAGCCCTTATTGGGCGACCATCGAAAGAATGAACGTTAGTTGGTCGAGCCCCACTGGGCGCACCAGATGCACATCGAAGCCGGCGGCGAGCGCTTCATCGCGGTGACGCGACTCGCCCCAGCCGCTCAGCGCGATCAGGAGCGGCGTGCGCGCGCCGCAGGCGTCGCGCAGCCTTCGCACGAGAGCGGCCGGCTCGTCGTCGGGCGCGAGCGAGAGCGCGACGATTGCCACATCCGGCACGAAGCGCGCGGCGGCTTCGGCTGCGTCATCGAGTGTTTTCGCCATGGCGGTCGCGTACTGGAGGTCGGCCAGCAACGTGCCGAGCCCCGCCAGCGACGTCTCGTCATGATCGGCGATCAGGATGCGCGTCTCCATCCGCCGTCTCCATTCTCACTGGTTCGGTTTGCATCGTTCCCCGCCCGCTCGCATGGCGCGGCGCTTTGCCATCAAGCGCC
Organism: Paraburkholderia tagetis; assembly: GCF_022213065.1. Classification (GTDB taxonomy): domain Bacteria; phylum Pseudomonadota; class Gammaproteobacteria; order Burkholderiales; family Burkholderiaceae; genus Paraburkholderia; species Paraburkholderia tagetis. The sequence continues at coordinate 6,581 of NZ_JAKLJA010000054.1, read as the reverse complement.
TTATTCAAGTGCTTTATTCAGCGCCTTATTCGTCTCGCATTATGCGCCACCGCCCGGCCGGACTTTGTGCGTCAGCGAGCGGTCGTCCGAGAATTTGACCGCGCGCGGGGCGTCTTGCTCCCTTGTTCGCGCCCCGTTCAGCGCATCACCCGCGACGATACTCGCGACCACAGCCGCCCACTGGCTCCCGCTCGCTCAACCACGCCCCGCACGCCGCGCCGCGACCTTGCCGAGCACCGCGAAGTCGCATTCGCCGTCGCCATGTGCGACGGCGTCGAGCAGGCTGTCGCGCAGCACGCTCGCGACGGGCAGCGGGGTCGCTACCGAGTCGGCGGCCTCCAGCGCGAGCCGCACGTCCTTCAGGCCGAGCCGCGCCTTGAACTGCGCCGGCTCGTAGCGGCCCTCCGCGATCATGCCGCCGTAACCCGCGTAGACGGGACCGGGAAACGGCCCGCCCGTGATCACGTCGAGAAAATCTCGCATCGCCACGCCGTGGCCCCCCAGCAGCGCTGCCGCCTCGCCGATCGCCTCCACCGCCGCCGCCAGCATGAAGTTCGCGGCCAGCTTCATCACGTTCGCCTGCTGCGGCAGCGCGCCGATGCGCCAGGTTTTCTGGCCTAGCGCGTCGAAGAGCGGTTGCACATGGTCGATGGCCTCGGCTGCGCCTGCCGCAATGATCGTCAGCTTCGCAGCCGCTGCCACGTCGGGCCGCCCGAGCACGGGCGCGGCAACGTAATGCAGGCCCAGCTCGGCGTGCTCGCGCGCGAGCGTCTCGGCAAGCGCCACCGAAATCGTCGCCATGTTCACGTGCACGAGGCCGCGAGGCGCCTGCGCGAGCAGCGCGACGTCGAACACTTCGCGCAGGGCCGCGTCGTCGGCGAGCATGGAAATCACGGCGTCGCCGGCAAACGCTTCAGCCGGGGACGCGACCACGCGCGCGCCCGCGGCGGCCAGCGCCTGTGCCTTCGCCGGCGTGCGGTTCCAGACGCGCACCGAGTGCCCGGCCTTCAGCAAGTTCACGACCATCACGGCCCCCATTTCGCCAAGGCCGATAAAGCCGATATCCATTGCCTGCTCCTCATGATGAAAACCCGGAGTAGAACACAGTCTGCCAGCCGCTGCAGCACGCTCTTGCTGCCATGCCGCGCCAGGCATGCGATAGCGGTGCGATACTGGCGCCATGGTCACCGCCACCTTCCGCTTCTACGAGGAGCTGAACGACTTTCTCGCGCGGCCGCTGCGCCGGCGTGCGTTCACTTGCCCGTGTGCGCACAACGCTACGGCAAAGCACATGATCGAGGCGCTCGGGGTGCCGCACACCGAAGTGGAGCTGATCCTCGTGAACGGCGAATCGGTGGGGTTCGAGCATCCGCTCGCGGAAGGCGACCGCGTGGCCGTCTATCCGAAGTTCGAGTCGCTCGACATCCGGCCCTTGCTGCGCGTGCGCGCGAGCCCGCTGCGGGAGCTGCGCTTCATCGCCGACGCCCATCTGGGCGGCCTCGCGCAACTGCTGCGGCTCGTGGGATTCGACACGCTCTACGACAACCATTTCGCCGATGACGCCATCGAGTCGCTCGCCGCGGCCGAGCACCGCATCGTCCTCACGCGCGACCGCGAGCTGCTCAAGCGGCGCAGCATCACGCACGGCTGCTACGTGCGCGCGCTCAAACCGCGCGCGCAACTCTATGAGCTCTTCGAGCGGCTCGATCTCGCCGCGAGCGTGCGGCCGTTCCGGCTATGCCTTGCGTGCAACGCGCCGCTGCGGCGCATCGCGCGCGACGAGGTGCGCTCGCGCGTGCCCGACGGCGTGTTCGAGCGGCAGACGCGTTTCGTCACCTGTGACGTCTGCGGGAGGGTGTTCTGGGAGGGCTCGCACTGGCGACGCATGCGCGCGCTGATCGACGACGTGGCCGGTACACGAGTCGAAATGCGCCCGGACGGCAATCCCGCACCCTGATGCGCATCGCCGCGATGGACGCGCGCAGGCGTTTGCGTACAATGCGCGCCACTGCCCAACCTCGGAGCCGAACCCATGGCCATGAAGAAATTCGACCTTGAGAAAAACAAGGCGCTAAAACTGATGCAATCGACGAACAAGGCCGGCCCCGACCGCTTCGGCAAGGGCTCGGCGCCAGCGGCGCTCGACCGCCGCGAGCAGCGCAAGCTCGATCAGGCCGCCGGCCTCGTGCCGTTCGCGTGCAAGCTCAACGCCGATCTGGTGGAGAAGCTGAAGGCACGCGCGGAAAATCATGCGCAAGGCATGACCGGTCTTTTGACGGAGTTGCTCGAAGCCGGGCTCGCACACGACGCAGCCTGAACGCGCGGCGCAGTGAAGCGTGCATGACGTGTGGATTGCGCGTCACATCGAGCGCAAAAAACGGAGACAAAAAAGCCAAGGCTATGCCTTGGCTTTTTTCTTTTCGCTGCCCGCTCGGCGGGCCTGGTTGTCGCGCGGCCCGGCAAGGCCCTGCGCAGACCAACCCGCGAGCGGCCAGACGCTTTAGTTCGTCGCGCCCTTGCCGCTCGTGCCGGCGGCCGACGCTGCTTCCTCGACCGGAGCGCGCTTGCCGTGGTGCTTGAGCTTCTTGTGGTGCTTCTTGGCCTTGACCGGAGCGCTGGCAGCCGCCGGTGCGGTTGCAGTGGCGCCCGAAGCTGCTTCCTGAGCAAAAACCTGAGCCGAAATCAGTGCGAAGGATGCTGCGATGAGCGAGGCGAGAATCTTTTTCATCTGTTGTTCCCCAAACCTGGTATGACCGGCACGTTGTGAATTGAGCTTTTCGATACGGCGAAACCGTCCGCTGGCCGATCTCGACGGGCGATTCGCGCGAAGCAGTATTACGCAGCGTTGGCGGTTTGTCATCCGTAATTGGGCCGGTGTATTGTCGGTGAGACAATTTTCTTTCAATTCGGATACGATCGAGCTTTCGCACGACTGTTCGTCCTGCGCACCGCCCCCCCTGTCTCGCAACAGAATTGCGGCAGGGTCACTCCAGTATTGAGAATTTCGCTTGAAACCCGCCAACCACCACCTGCGCGCCAATCTGCTGATGCTGGCCGCCGCCATGATTTGGGGCTCCGCGTTCGTCGCTCAGCGGCTGAGCCTGGACGCCATCGGCCCGTTCCTCTTCACCGGCCTGCGGTTCCTGCTGGGTGCAGGCGTCGTGTCGGCATTCGTCTTCGCGATGGGGCACGTGCAACGCATGCGCGAGGGCCGCGAAAGCCACGACCGCGCCCCGGCATTCCGCCTCGACGCAGCGCTGCTGCGCTCCGGCACGGTGCTCGGGCTCGTGCTCGCCGTGGCCATTTCGCTACAGCAAATCGGCTTGCGCTACACGAAGATCGCCAACGCAGGCTTCATCAGCTCGCTCTATGTCGTGATCGTGCCCATGCTGGGTGTACTGCTGCGCCACCGCACCGGCCCCGGCACGTGGGTCGGCGCGGCGCTCGCAACAACCGGGCTCTACCTGCTGAGCATCAACGAGCACTTTTCGATCATGTACGGCGACTGGTATCAACTCGGCTGTGCGCTCGTCATCTCCATTCAGGTGATGCTCGTGGGCCATTACGCGCCGCGCCACGATCCGCTCATGCTCTCGATCGTGCAGTTCGTCTCCTGCGGGCTGGTTTGTCTCGCCATTGGCGTCGTGGTCGAGCCCATGCATCTGGCCAATATCGTCCGCGCAGCGCCCGCCATCCTCTACGGCGGCGCGCTCTCCGTGGGCGTGGCCTACACGATCCAGGTGGTCGCGCAACGCGACGCGGCGCCCGCGCATGCCGCGGTGATCTTCAGCATGGAAGGCGTGTTCGCTGCGCTCGCGGGCTGGATCGCGCTTGGCGAGACGCTCAGCAACCGCGCGCTCGTGGGTTGCGCGCTGATGCTCGCGGGGCTGCTCGCCTGCCAGTTGCTGCCGGCTGCACGCGGGCGCGTCGAAGCGCACGAGACCCAGGCTGCGGAATCGGTCTGAATCGCGTTTATTGCGTTCCATTGCGAAAAAACGTCGCCTGCGGGCGACGTTTTTTTTCGCCATACAAGTTATCCACGGCGGGCTCTGGATAACCTGGGGACGACCTGGCGAACGATCTGTGGATCATTTCTTGATAACTCCGCGCGATCTATCAAAGGTCAAAAAGTTATCCGCGAGGTTCGAAATGCATACAGCGATTGTCCGCATGGCTGTCCGGATTGCATCGAATTGAACGGAATAAGAAATACCGTGTTATCCACAGGAAATGCCAGGGCTTGTTAACTATTACTATGTATACATATATAAATTCATAACTCTTATTGAATAACGTGCGTTGTCCGCTGTCGCTTCAGGGCGCTGTGTCGTTGCACGCGAGAATCTCATCGACAAAGCGCGGCAACCCTAGCAACGCGCGTCGAGCAACAGAGCGCCGAACCGGCGCGCGACGCCCGGAAAAGAGCACCGTCTCACTCGCCGAAGCCACGGCGCCGCGATGCATGCACGCCCACGCAAAGCAGTGCGAGACAGGCGCTTTGTCCTCCTGCTCTGCCGCAAACCATCCGATGCTTGCGAGCGCGACGTTCGCACACCCCGCGCGTTGCACGAGCAGCGCTTCAACCAGTGCGCGCGCGAACAGCTCGCCCGCTTGCGCATCGCCCTCCACGGCCTGCGCGTGCGCTACAGGCAAGCCCGCCAACGCGGCGCGCGTATGCGCGACGACGCCGATATCGAGGTATTCGGCGGCGCACGCCACATCGGCGAGCATGGACGCGATTGCACCGGCAGTGCAGGTTTCGATGCTCGCTAGCACGAGCTCGCGCGATTGCAGATAACCGATGATCTGCTTCGAGATGTTCATGGTTCCTGGAACCCTTTTAATCGTCGCATACGCCTATGATGTCGTGTTGCCGATGCACGGAGTTTCCCACGTAGCGCCGGACCGGATGCCCGCCCGCAACTCGCACAGAACTGGCACGCCCCTACGCAGCCCGCAGGCAACAAAAAGGGCGTGCGGCCGCGAAGCCAGCACGCCCTTGGGGCGATCCACAGCGCGGCTGCGTTAGCCGCCTTCCATCATCCGCTCGATGGCCGGTTCGAGGTTGCGCAAGCCGACGGTCGCCGGTTCGTGCTCGACGACGCCAAAGTACTCCGTGCGCTGAGGTGCGGGATCGACGAGCATGTTGCGCGCGTAGCGGCCGTAGCGCGTGGACGGCAGCAACCGCTCGGGCGGAATCACTTCGAACGCCGTCCCAACGGCAATGAACAGATCGTCGTCGCCCATGGCCTGCTGAATGCGCCAGAGGGTCTGGTATTCGGGCGCGGCCTCGTTGAAGAACACGACGCCCGGCTTCACGCTTTCCACCTGGCCGCACGACGGACAGGCCGCGCCGGGATCGAGCACGCCGCTGCTCGGAAAACGGTAGTCGCAGTCGGTGCAGAGCAGCGAAATCATGTCGCCGTGCAGATGCGTGACCTGGCGCGCGCCAGCCTGCTCGAGCATGTCGTCGATGTTCTGCGTAATGAGGTGCACGCGCTCCGTGCCCCACATGTTCTGCCACTGCGCGAGCAAGCGGTGGGCATCGTTCGGGCGCGCGTCCGAGCATTCGGCGATGCGCTGGTTGTAGAAGCGAAACACCGCAGGCCGGTTGCGGCGCCATGTGTGGTAGTTGCAGACCTCGTCGATGCTCGCATGCGTCCAGATGCCGTCGCCGGTGCGAAACGTCGAAATACCGCTTTCCGCCGAGAGCCCCGCGCCTGAAAACACGTACAAGCGAGGCAAACGCCCCTGCTGGCGAGGTTGCTGCCGTGTTTGCTCCAAATCGGCCACTTTCATCTCCTGGATTCGATCGGCGCCATTATGACGCCGCCTTTCGGCTTTCGACAGAGGGCCGTGGGGCGTGCGGAAAGCGGCCATTCGATGGCGATTTTTTACAGACGGTTACAGCAGTGCGCACACCGTTTCACCTTGGATCGATTCCACTGTCTAGTATCCGTGCATCCGCGGGCGCATTGCAGCGTCCGGAAACACGAATACAAAAGACGAGGGAGCACCATGAAACGCACACTGATTCTTTCCGTTCTGGGAGTGGCCCTTGCCGCGGCGTGCGGCGAGGCGTCGGCGCATACCGATCTGAGCGTCATGCTCGGCGTGCCCGTAGCGCCGGTCTACGAGGCGCCGCCGCCCGTGGTCTACGAGCAGGCCCCGGTGGCCTATGCCGCGCCGGCCTACGGCTATGGCTACGGTTATGGCTATCGCGAAGACGACGACTGGGACCACCGCTGGCACGACCACGGCCGCCATCGCGGCTGGCACAAGCATCATCGCGAAGACGACGACGATTAATAAGGCGGGATATTGGGGCGCGGTGGCACTGCGCCCCGAAATGCGGATGTCTTGAGGGATGTGAGACCAGTGGTTCAGCGAGGGCGCGGCCGGTGTGCCGCGCCCTCGCTATTTGCTCAGCATTTACTCCACCCTTACTCCCCCCCTTACTCCACCGTCACCGACTTCGCGAGATTACGCGGCTTGTCCACATCCGTGCCGCGTGTGCAGGCCGTGTGATACGCGAGCATCTGCAGCGGCACCACATGCAGGATCGGCGAGAGCAGCCCATA
>NZ_JAKLJA010000053.1 GCF_022213065.1 Paraburkholderia tagetis | reverse complement strand
GATATCAGCTTGATCCACCGTCGAGATGTACTGCTACGTCGCCCTCAGGAAATTCCGGCAACATGAACCAGAGAAACCGAAAAACCGATCCCGATTGACACCGGGAGTCATATCAGCCGTTCGGCCGAGTGGCGCGAAGAGTCGCGCCAGCCGATGATAAAGCCGTCTTTCGCTCACCGCGGCTTCCGGCCGGCAATCGATGTTTTCTATTCCTGATCGTTTTAGCGCGCATGGCACTGCGCGTGCCTGTGCAGCACTCACTGCCGATGGCGCTGGCGGTGCCGTGCGAGTTGGCCTCGCTACGCAAGCCTCCGTTGCGCCCGACGACGCACCGGCCGTGCGCCTGCTCTCCGAAACACTGCGCGAAGCCGCACGGCGCAACGCCTCCGACCTGCATATCGAGCCGCTCGAACATGGCTGGCGCATTCGTCTGCGCATCGACGGCGTATTGCACGAAGCCGCGCGGCCGCCGGCGCACCTGCGCGACGCCTTCGTCACGCGCATCAAGGTGCTCGCGCGCATGGATATCGCCGAGCGCCGCGTTCCCCAGGACGGACGTCTGCGGCTCGCGCCACGCGGTGAAACGCAGGCGCATGAAGACTATCGGGTGAACTCATTGCCTACGTTGCACGGAGAAAAACTTGTGCTGCGCCGGCTCGAAGCCTTGCCTGCCGATCTCTCGCTCGCCGCGCTCGGTCTCGATGCAACGCAGCAGCAAACGCTCGAGGCGGCGATCGGTGCACCCCATGGACTCGTACTGGTCACAGGCCCGACCGGCAGTGGCAAGACGCTGTCGCTCTATTGCTTCCTGCAGATGCTCAACAACGCATCGCGCAATCTTTGCTCCGTCGAGGACCCCGCGGAAATCCAGCTCGCCGGCATCAATCAGGTCAACGTGCGCGAGAAGGCCGGGCTCACCTTCGCGTTGGCACTGCGAGCGTTGCTGCGCCAGGATCCGGACGTCATCATGATTGGCGAGATCCGCGACGAAGAAACCGCCAGCGTCGCGGTCAAGGCAGCACAAACCGGCCACCTCGTGCTCTCCACCCTCCATACGAACGATGCGCCCGCCGCGCTCGCCCGGCTCATCGACATCGGTGTGGAGCCGTATAACCTCGCCGCTGCATTGCGGCTCGTCACGGCGCAGCGGCTCGTGCGACGCCTGTGTCCGCAATGCCGCATGAGAGCCGATGAATCGGCAGCGGCACTTGGCGCAGTCGGTCTCGATTGCCGCCAGGACCACGCAAAGCAGGAATCGCAGCCCTTTGTCGCGCACGGGTGCGAGGCGTGCCACGGCATCGGCTACCGGGGGCGTATCGGCATTCATGAGGTCATGCCGGTGAGTGCCGCCATGCGCGACCTGATCGTGGCGCAACGCAGCGCGCACGAGATTGCGCGCCAGGCGCGCGCGGAAGGCGTGGCCACACTGCGCGACGCGGCGCTCGCACGCGTGCGCGACGGCACGACGAGCCTCGCAGAAGCGCTCTGCACAACGGACGTTCCGTCATGAGGCGCGCACCGCCGCCGTCCGACTGGCGCTTCGCCTGGCGCGGGCTCGATGCCGCAGGCACCGCGCGAAGCGGCACGCTGATCGCTTTTGATGCGGCGGCAGTGCGCGGCATACTCAAACGCGAGCGCGTCACCGCCACCGTAATCGAGCGGCGCGGCCCGGCTCCGCAACCGCGCGCGAGTCAGGCCGACATCACACGCTTCACGCGTCAGCTCGCCAGTCTGCTGCGCGCCGGCTTGCCGCTAGCGAGCGCGCTCGACCTGCTCGCGCAGGCGCCGGGACCGCGTGGGCTGCCGCGCATCGCCGCCACACTCGCGCGCGAGATCACGGCGGGCATGCGCTTTTCCGACTCGCTCGCACAGCATCCTTCACGGTTCGGCGCGCTCTACTGCCAGCTCGTCGCTGTCGGCGAGGCTTCGGGCGCGCTCGCCGCCGTGCTCGCCCGCCTAGCCGACGACCGCGAGCGCGCCGCCGCGCAACGCGCCAAGGTGCGCGCGGCACTCACCTACCCGGTCGCGGTGCTGCTGCTCGCGCTCGCCATTACGGCCGCGCTGCTGGTCTGGGTCGTGCCCACCTTCAAGCAGATCTTCGACGGATTCGGCGCGACCCTGCCCGCCCCCACGCAATTCGTGCTGATGCTCTCGGACGCCGCCGCGCGCTGGAGCATGCCTGCCGCCGTCTGTGCCGCCAGCGCCACATTCGCGTTGCACGCGCTGTTGCGCCGCTCCGAAGCATTTCGCCTCGCTTTCGGGCGCGTCGTGCTCGCGCTGCCGCTCGCGGGCGCGCTGCTCACTACGTTGTGCGCCGCACGCTGGAGCCGTGCGCTAGGTACGCTGCTCGCCGCAGGCACGCCGCTAGCCGATGCCTTCGACTCGCTTACGCATGCGAGTGGCAACGCCTTCTTCGACCGCGCGAGCGCGGATATCAGTGCGCGGCTGAGGCACGGCGAGCGGCTTGCCTCGGCCATGCGTTCGGCCGGCTGTTTTCCCGCGGACGTGATCCAGCCCGTTGCGGTCGCCGAGGAATCGGGCGCGCTCGACGCCATGTTGCTCGACGTGGCCGCGCTCGCAGACCGTCAGGTGGACGAAAAGATCGCGCTTGTCGCCAGCCTGTGCGAGCCGCTCGTGATCGTGGTGCTCGGCGCACTGGTCGGAGGCCTCGTCGTCGCCATGTATCTTCCCATCATTCAACTCGGCAACGTGGTGTAGCATCGCTGCCAGATTACGGTTCTCCACTCATGCCCGCCCTCCTTTCGTCCGCCATTGCTGCGCCCGCATCTTCCATGATGGATTCGAGCGTCCCGGCCGCAGCGTTTGCGTCGCTTGCGTCGACCACGTCCGTCGATACGGCCGCCTCGTTCGCTGCCGCCCTCGGTACGCTACCGCCCGGGCTGCTGATGGGCTTCGCGATCGTGATCGGCCTTGTCGTCGGCAGCTTCCTGAACGTGGTCGTGCATAGGCTGCCGATCATGCTCGAGCGCGCATGGCGTGCGGACGCCGCCGAAGCATTCGGCCACGCGCCCACGAGCGGTGAGTTCTCTGGAAACGACCGAGCAAATGACGGCGCGGGCGACGGCGTAAATGGCAGCGCAAACCACGCCCCGAACGACGGCCTGCCCGCCCGCTACAACCTGTGGTTGCCGCGCAGCGCCTGCCCGCATTGCGGCCACGTGCTGCGCGCATGGGAAAACATTCCCGTCGTGAGCTGGCTCGCGCTGCGCGGCCGCTGCTCGAAATGCGGCACGCGCGTGAGCGTGCGCTACCCGGTGATCGAACTCGCCGGCGCGGCGTGCGCCGCTGCCGCGTTGCTCGCGTTTGGCCCCACGGGCAAGGCACTTGCTGCGTTCGCGCTGTGCGCGACGCTCATCGCCACGAGCGCCATCGACCTCGAACATCAACTGCTGCCGGACGCGATTACGCTGCCGCTCATCTGGGCCGGGCTGCTCGTGAATCTCGCCGGGACTTTCGCCGACCTGCACGCCGCAGTGATGGGCGCCGTAGCGGGCTATCTCGCACTCTGGTGCGTCTACTGGCTGTTCCGGCTACTGCGCGGCATCGAAGGCATGGGACACGGTGATTTCAAATTGCTCGCCGCGCTCGGCGCCTGGCTCGGCTGGGCCGCGTTGCCGCAGATCGTCGTGATCGCCGCGGTGACCGGCGCCGTGATCGGTCTCGCCGCCACCTTGAGCGGACGCATGCGCTTCGAAGAGCCGCTGCCCTTCGGGCCGTATCTCGCTGCCGGCGCAGTCGTCACGCTGTTTGCAGGCACACCGCTTTATGCTGTTTTTGTGTAGGGGAATGGACCAATGATTGCGGTTGGCTTGACTGGGGGCATCGGCAGCGGCAAATCCACCGTCGCGGATCTGTTCGCGGCGCGCGGCGTGCCGCTCGTCGACACGGACGTGATCGCGCACCGCATCACCGCGCCGCACGGCATTGCGATGGCCGAGATCGCCGCGCAATTCGGCCCTGAATTCGTCGCCGCCGACGGCTCCATGGACCGCGCACGCATGCGCACGCTCGTGTTCGGCGACGAGTCGGCGCGCAAGCGGCTCGAAGCCATCACGCACCCGTTGATTCGCGCCGAGACCGAGCGCGAGACGCGCGAGGCCAATGGGCCTTATGTGATCGTGGTCGTGCCGCTGCTCGTCGAATCCGGTAGCTGGAAAATGCGGGTCGATCGCGTGCTCGCCGTCGATTGCAGCGTGGAAACGCAGATCGCGCGCGTGATGCGTCGCAATGGCTTCACGCGCGAGCAAGTGCTTTCGATCATCGCCCGCCAGGCCACGCGCGAAGCGCGCCTCGCCGCTGCCGACGACGTGATCGTCAACGACGGTGCCACGCCAGAGTCACTCGCGCAGGACGTCCAGACGCTGCACGAGCGCTACCTCGTCCTGTCACGCGCGTAACGAAGGGTAAAAACAGTGGTCAAACCGCCTGCGGCGCGCGCCGTAGCGAAGCTCGCTGTTTCGCGGCGTTAGAGAACGGTGCGGGTCGGCAAAATGCCTTGAATCGGGGGCTTGCGCGGGCATAGTGCGGGTGGTGCGCGATTGCGACCGCAGACTCGCGGCATTAGAATGTGCTGCAATCCTTCACCGACCACGTCCGAGGCGAGCGCGCTTGATTCTTTACGAGTATCCCTTCAACGAGCGAATCCGGACGCTGCTGCGCCTCGAAGATCTCTTCGAGCGCTTCACGTTTTTCCTGACCCAGGAGGATCCGAGGGAACATCACGTCGCGCTCACGACGCTCTTCGAAATCGCGGAAGTCGCTGGCCGCGCCGACCTCAAGTCGGACCTCATGAAGGAACTCGAAAGGCAACGTCAGACGCTCGCACCGTTCCGCGGAAATCCCGGCATCGAACAGAACGCACTCGAAGCCGTCCTTGGCGAAATCGAGCAAACGCTCGCGGGCCTCACGCAGATGCAAGGCAAGACCGGCCAGCATCTCGCGGACAACGAATGGCTCACCAGCATCCGTAGCCGCGCGATCATTCCGGGCGGCACCTGCAAGTTCGATCTGCCTTCGTACTACGCATGGCAGCAATTGCATCCGGACCAGCGCCGCCAGGACATCGCCAAGTGGGTCACGCCCCTCTTGCCGCTGCGCGACGCCGCGAGCATCGTGCTGCGCCTCGCGCGCGAGTCCGGCCAGGCATCGAAAGTCATGGCGATGCAAGGCAGCTATCAGCAAATGCTCTCGGGTCGCACGTATCAATTGATGCAGGTGCGCGTGGCACCGGAATTGCATGTCATTCCCGAAGCGAGCGCCAACAAGTACATGCTTTGGGTGCGCTTCACCGTGCAGGACGGCAATCTGCGTCCGCGTGCCGTTGATCAGGACGTGCCGTTCCAGCTCACGCTGTGCAGCCTGTAAAGTGCTGATTGTGTAGTGCTCCTGCCAGGTGCGCCCGCGAAGTGCTTCCGCGAGGTCGCCCCTTAAAGGCACGCCAATTGCGCGCTTGCTGATGCGCCGCGGTTTTTACCGCTTTTGCCAATCTCGGCGCCGTCATGCGAGGCGGTGCCCAGTCACAGACCGTTCTAACGAATGACCACCGTTGTCAAATGTCCGACCTGCGGCAAGGATGTCCGCTGGGTGCCGGAAAACCGCTTCCGCCCGTTCTGCTCAGAACGCTGCAAACAGATCGATCTCGGCGCATGGGCCGCCGAAAAGTATCGGATCGGCGGCAACGAAGAAGATACGCCGCCGGACGACGAAGCGCCGCCCACGGACACGCGCCAGTAAGCGCAAGCACTGCGCCGCGCCCGCGCGCGACGTAAAAAAAGCCGCTGCACGTTGTGCGCAGCGGCTTTTGTCTTTCTATCGAGGCAGACTCACCCGAGAGGCAGGCTCACTCGGCCGCCAGCCACTCCAGCACAGGAATGGTCGCGGGCAAGAGCGGCTCGACGCTGGCTGGCAGCGACTGCCAGACGAACGCCTGGCCCTCGCGGCCATGCGGCTCTCCGCTCCATTCGGTCACCTTGCAGAAGTAGAGCCGCACATAGGCATGCGGGTAGTCATGCTCGAGCGTATGCCACAGGTGGCACGATTTCACGTCGATGCCCAGTTCCTCGTGCAGTTCACGCGCAAGCGCAGCCTCGACGGACTCGCCCTTCTCCAGCTTGCCGCCCGGAAATTCCCAGTAGCCAGCATAAGGCTTGCCTTCGGGACGCTGGGCCAGTAGATAACGGCCATCGGGTTGTACCAGCACGCCCACCGCAACTTCCGTCACCGGGCGCGCCGGCGCAGCCGGATCCTTCATCTGATCGCTCATGCCGCTCATGCCTCTTGCGCCTTCTTGCCCGACCAGTCGCGCGCAAACTGCCACGCCACGCGACCCGAGCGCGAACCGCGTTCCAGCGCCCAGACGAGCGCATCGCCGCGCGCCGATTCGACTTCGGCGTCACCGCAACCGAAGTGACGCAGCCAGTGGCCGACGATCGTCAGATAGTCGTCCTGCTTGAACGGATAGAAGCTCACCCACAGCCCGAAGCGCTCGGAAAGCGAAATCTTCTCTTCCACCACTTCACCCGGATGAATCTCGCCGTCGGGCATGTGCTTGTACGACTCGTTGTCGCTCATGTACTCGGGCAGCAGGTGGCGACGGTTCGAGGTCGCGTAGATCAGCACGTTGTCCGACTGCGCAGCCACGGAGCCGTCCAGCGCCACCTTCAGCGCCTTGTAGCCCGACTCGCCGTCTTCGAACGAGAGATCGTCGCAGAACACGATGAAGCGCTCGGGGCGCGACGCGATCAAATCGACGATATCGCCCAGATCGTGCAGATCGTCCTTGTCGACTTCGATCAGACGCAGGCCGTCTTTCGCGTACGCGTTCAGGCAGGCCTTGATGAGCGACGATTTGCCGGTGCCGCGCGCGCCCGTCAGCAACACATTGTTCGCGGGCTTTTTCTGCACGAACTGACGCGTGTTGCGGTCGATGAGGTCCTTCTGGCGCTCGATGTTCTGCAGGTCATCGAGCGAGATCGCCGAGATGGCCGGCACCGGTTGCAGAAAACCGCGCCCCTGGCGCTTGCGCCAGCGAAACGCGACTCCCGCACTCCAGTCGACTTCGGGCGTGGCCGGCGGCAGCACGGCTTCAAGGCGGCCGAGCAGCGCTTCGGCACGGGTCAGAAACTGTTCGAGCTTGTCCATGGAAATCGAGCTGAAATCAGAAGCTGGAATTAAAAGCCGGGATCAGGAACCGGGATCAGGAACCGGGATTAAGAACCGGGATTAAGAACCGGAATTAAGAACGATAGTCGGCGTTGATGCTCACGTAGTCGTGCGACAGATCGCAGGTCCAGACGGTCGCCTGCGCATCGCCACGGCCGAGCAGCACGCGGATCAGGATCTCGCTCTTCTTCATCACACGCTGGCCGTCTTCCTCGCGGTAGTCGGGGTTGCGCCCACCGGCCTTGGCGACGAGCACATCGTCGAGATACAGGTCGATCTTTTCGACGTCCAGATCGGTCACGCCCGCATAGCCGATGGCAGCCAGAATGCGGCCCAGATTGGGATCGGACGCGTAGAACGCCGTCTTCACGAGCGGCGAGTGGCCGATCGCGTAAGCGATCTGGCGGCACTCGGCCACGTCCTTGCCGCCTTCCACTTGCACGGTCATGAACTTGGTCGCGCCTTCGCCGTCGCGCACGATCAGTTGCGAGAGCGTCTGCGCGACTTCGGTCACGGCGTCGCGCAGCGCGGCATAGGCGGGCGAATCCGTCGACGTGATCGCGGGCAGGCTCGACTTGCCCGATGCGATCAGGATGAACGAGTCGTTGGTCGAGGTGTCGCCGTCGATCGTGATGCAGTTGAACGAGCGGTCGGCCACGTGCTTCACGAGTTCGTCGAGCACGGGCTGTGCGACGTTCGCGTCGAACGCGAGGAAGCCGAGCATGGTCGCCATGTTCGGCTTGATCATGCCCGCGCCCTTACTGATGCCCGTGAGCGTGACCGTGTGACCGTCGATCGTCACCTGGCGCGATGCGGCCTTCGGCAGCGTATCGGTCGTCATGATCGCCTGCGCGGCGTCGTACCAGTTCGCGGCCTTGCGGTTCGCGAGCGCTGCGGGCAAGCCCGCCTTCAGGCGGTCGATCGGCAGCGGCTCCAGAATCACGCCGGTCGAGAACGGCAGCACCTGCGAAGACTCGATGCCCGCGAGACGCGCGAGTTCGTCGCAGGTTTCGCGCGTGTTCACGAGACCCGGCTCGCCGGTGCCCGCGTTCGCGTTGCCGGTATTGATCACCAGCGCCCGGATCCCTTTGCCGCCCGCGCGCACCTTCGCGAGATGCTCGCGGCACACCGTCACCGGCGCGGCGCAGAAGCGGTTGAGCGTGAACACGCCCGCGACGCTCGCGCCTTCATCGACGGAGATCACCAATACGTCCTTGCGGTTGGGCTTGCGGATATTGGCTTCCGCCCAGCCGAGCGTCACGCCGGCGACCGGGTGAAGTTGTGCGGGATCGATCGAGGGGAAATTGACAGCCATGGTGGCGACCTGTCGAAAAGGCAATGCCGGCGGCGGCATCTGTCAGCCGGGCCGGCATTCGGGATTCAAAACACAAGGCCCGCCAGGAAGAGCGGGCCACCGGAATCAACGGTCAAGCCGCGTAATGTGGCGAGCGGCGGGTGGCGAGCGGCGGGTGGTGAGCGGCGCGAGCCGTGCCAAATGCACACTGCGCTGCACACGCGCCGCCGCGTCCATCACGAGATCTTGCCGTGGCACTGCTTGTACTTCTTGCCGCTGCCGCACGGGCACGGATCGTTGCGGCCGACCTTCGGCACGCCCTGGCCGTCGGGCACAGCAGCGTGCGCGTGGGTCATGGCCGCGCCGACCATGGCCGCTGCGGCATCGGCTGTCACCGGGGTGTCGGATGTCGGCGCCGCCTCGGCTTCAGCGAATTCGGCGTGACGGAATTCGACGTTCTCCAGATGGCTGCCATGCTCGTCCATCTGCTCTGCGGCTTCTTCGAGTTGCTGCGGCGACTGGATCTGCACGTTCATGACGATGCGCGTGACTTCCGTCTTCACGGCATCGAGCATCGCAGCGAAGAGCTCGAACGCCTCGCGCTTGTACTCCTGCTTCGGATTCTTCTGCGCATAGCCGCGCAGATGAATGCCCTGGCGCAGGTGGTCGAGCGCGGCGAGGTGTTCACGCCAGCTACGGTCGAGCGTTTGCAGCATGACCGAGCGCTCGAACGCGCTGAACGATTCGCGGCCCACGAGCGCGACCTTCTGCTCATAGGCTTCGTCGGCGGCGGCGAGCACGGCTTCGAGAATCTCATCGGCATCGATCGACGACGACTCGTTGATCATTTCCTGGATCGCGAGGTCGAGCTGCCACTCGTTGCGCAGCACCTCTTCGAGCTCGGGCACGTCCCACTGCTCTTCGATGCTGCCGTGCGGCACGAACTGGCGCACGATGTCCGTGATCACGCCGTGACGCATCGCGCCGATGGTTTCGGTGATGTCGTGCGCCTCGAGCAGCTCGTTGCGCTGCTGGTAGATCACCTTGCGCTGGTCGTTCGAGACGTCGTCGTATTCGAGCAGTTGCTTGCGGATGTCGAAGTTGCGCGCTTCGACCTTGCGCTGCGCCGACTCGATCGAGCGCGTCACGATGCCCGCCTCGATCGCCTCGCCTTCCGGCATTTTCAGGCGGTCCATGATCGCGCGCACGCGGTCGCCGGCGAAGATGCGCAGCAGCGGGTCTTCGAGCGACAGATAAAAGCGCGACGAACCCGGGTCGCCCTGGCGGCCCGCACGGCCGCGCAACTGGTTGTCGATACGGCGCGACTCGTGACGCTCGGTGCCGATGATGTGCAGGCCACCGGCGGCCTTCACCTGGTCGTGCAGCGTCTGCCATTCGTCGTGCAGTTGCTGGATGCGACGCGCCTTTTCGTCGGCGGGAATCGATTCGTCGGCTTCGATGAACGCGGCCTGCTTCTCCGCGTTGCCGCCCAGCACGATGTCGGTGCCGCGGCCCGCCATGTTGGTGGCGATGGTGACGCGCTTCGGACGGCCGGCTTCGGCGACGATGGCCGCTTCCCGCGCGTGCTGCTTCGCGTTGAGCACCTCGTGCGGCAGACCGGCCTTGGTCAGCAGGTTCGAGAGCAATTCCGAACTCTCGATCGACGTCGTGCCGACCAGCACCGGCTGGCCGCGCTCGTGGCATTCGCGGATGTCGCGAATCACCGCGTCGTAGCGTTCCTTGGCGGTCTTGTAGATCTGGTCCTGCTTGTCGATCCGCTTGGGCACGCGGTTGGTCGGAATCACGACCGTTTCCAGGCCGTAGATCTCGTTGAACTCGTACGCTTCGGTGTCGGCCGTGCCGGTCATGCCGGAGAGCTTCGCGTACATGCGGAAGTAGTTCTGGAACGTGATCGAGGCGAGCGTCTGGTTCTCGCTCTGGATCTTCACGTGCTCCTTCGCTTCCACGGCCTGGTGCAGGCCGTCCGACCAGCGGCGGCCGGCCATCAGACGGCCCGTGAATTCGTCGACGATGATCACCTCGCCATTCTGCACCACATAGTGCTGGTCCTTGAAGAACAGCGTGTGTGCGCGCAGCGCGGCGTACACGTGGTGCATCAGCGTGATGTTCTGCGCCGCATAGAGGCTCTCGCCCTGGCCGATCAGGCCCCACTCGGCGAGCATGCGCTCGGCTTTCTCGTGGCCCGATTCCGTGAGGAACACCTGGCGCGCCTTTTCGTCGAGCGTATAGTCGCCCGGCTTCTCGACGCCCGTGCCGTCGGCTTTCTCTTCGCCGATCTGGCGCTCGAGCAGCGGCGGCAGCGCGTTCATGCGCACGTAGAGCTCGGTGTGATCCTCGGCCTGGCCCGAGATGATGAGCGGCGTGCGCGCTTCGTCGATCAGGATCGAGTCCACCTCGTCGACCACGGCGAAGTTCAGCGCGCGCTGCACGCGCGCCTCGGTCTCGTAGACCATGTTGTCGCGCAGGTAATCGAAGCCGAACTCGTTGTTCGTGCCGTAGGTGATGTCCGAGCCGTACGCCTCTTGCTTCATGGCGTGATCCATCTGCGACAGATTGATGCCGACGGACAGACCGAGGAAGTTGTACAGACGCGCCATCCACTCGGCGTCGCGCTGGGCGAGGTAGTCGTTCACCGTGACCACGTGCACGCCACGCCCGGACAGCGCGTTCAGGTACACGGGCAGCGTGGCGACGAGCGTCTTGCCCTCGCCCGTGCGCATTTCGGCGATCTTGCCGTAGTGCAGCACCATGCCGCCGATGAGCTGCACGTCGAAGTGGCGCATCTTCAGGACGCGCTTGCTGGCCTCGCGGCAGACGGCGAATGCCTCGGGCAGCAGCTCGTCGAGCGACGTGCCATTGGCCACGCGCTCGCGGAACTCAACCGTTTTCGCGCGCAGCTGGTCGTCGGTGTATTGCTCGATCGTCGGTTCGAGCGCGTTGATCGCCGCGACCTTCTTCTGATATTGCTTGATCAGGCGCTGATTGCGGCTGCCAAAGATTTTCTGTAAGAAACCGGTGGTCATCGGATCGGTGTCTGCGTCGCGGCTTCGGCCGGGATTCCTGCGCAGCTCGCTTGCGGCTCTTCAGCCCCGGATTGCGCCGGATTTGCAAACGATTCTCGCGCCACGCACCCGGATCGGAAGGACCTCGGCGGCTTAAGCCCAAATTGGTGGATTCGAATCGGGCATTTTAGCACGCACCCTGGTCGCCGCCCGTGTCGGCCGCTTGAAGGATGTCGTGCGCAACGCCCGCGCTGACGCGCCTTGCGAGCCGTTGGGACAGTTGGCTCGCGGTCGGCTCGCGGTCGGCTGACAGTCCGGGCCGAGCCCCATGCCGCGGATGCCCGCCGCATTCGTCCTGCGGGCTCGGCGGTTTGCGGCCAGGCGGTCCTGGCCGAATGGCGGCAAGGCGCGTTGGGGCAAAGTACGCGGGCTACAATGACAACCATAACGCGCAGCCCGCGCGCCTCCTCTTCCTGTCACATGAGCCGTTTCTCGCCGTTTTCAAGGCCGGATGCCGCAGCAGCCGCGGCTTTGCGTACCTCGGGTATCTCAGGCACTTCGGCCAGGCCGGGCAAATCGCGCAAATTTGCCTCGCCGCGCGCGCCGCAGCCGCTCACCGAGGTCCTGAGCCGCACCGACGCATTCGCGCCCCTGCGCGCCGGCGTCGAGCAAATCGCGGCCATCCAGCGCGACCTCGACGCGCTGCTGCCCGACTATCTGGCCGCGAGCGTGGAACCGGGCTTCATCAAGGACGGCAAGCTCGCCCTGTTCGCGGCGCACAACGCCCTCGCGGCACGGCTGCGGCACCTCGAGCCGCGCCTCGTGGCCGATCTCCAGGCGCGCGGCTGGCCGCTGGACGGCGTGCGCATTCGCGTGCGCCCGCAGGCGGTAAAGGACGCGCCATTGCCCAAGCAGGCGCGCATGACACCGGCAGGCGCCGCCGCGCTCGCCGCGCTCAGTGAAAACCTGCCGCCCTCACCGCTCCAAGAAGCGCTCGCGAAGATGGCCGCGCGCCATTTGACGCGGCGCTGAGCAAGGCCAAACAAAATAATCTGAAGGGAAAATAAAAAAGGGTGGCGTCGAGCCACCCTTTTTCGTTGCACAGCCGGAGCAGACGCCCGGCGCGCGGATCAGGCAAACGCCGTCTGCGCCTCGTAACCGAAGCCGCGCGGCGCCTTCTGTGCGTCGCCAAACGTGACGATCTCGTACGCGTCCTCGTGCGCAAGCAACTCGCGCAGCAATGCGTTGTTCAGGCCGTGGCCCGATTTGTACGCATCGTACGAAGCCAGCAGCGGATGACCGACCACGTACAGGTCGCCAATCGCGTCCAGCATCTTGTGCTTCACGAACTCGTCGTCGTAACGCAGGCCGTCGTTGTTGAGGATGCGGTACTCGTCCAGCACGATTGCGTTGTCCATGCTGCCGCCGCGCGCGAGGCCCAGCTCGCGCATCATCTCGACTTCATGCGCGAAGCCGAAGGTGCGGGCACGCGCGATCTCGCGCACATACGAAGTATTCGCGAAATCGACTTCGAGCGCCTGGCCCGTTTTGTCCACGGCCGGATGACGGAAGTCGATGGTGAACTTCAGCTTGAAGCCGAAATACGGGTCGAGGCGGGCGAACTTGTCGCCATCGCGCACTTCCACGGGCTTCTTCACCTTGATGAACTTCTTGGGCGCGTTCTGCTCTTCGATGCCGGCCGACTGGATCAGGAACACAAACGACGATGCGCTGCCGTCCATGATTGGAATCTCTTCCGCCGTGACGTCGATATAAAGATTGTCGATGCCAAGACCCGCACACGCGGACATCAGGTGCTCGACCGTCGACACACGTGCGCCGTCCTTTTGCAGCACAGAAGCCAGGCGCGTATCGCCAATCGACATTGCCGACGCGGGGATGTCCACCGGTGTCGGCAAATCCACGCGCGAAAACACGATGCCCGTATCCGGCGCCGCCGGGCGTAGCGTCAGATCGACCTTGCGGCCCGAGTGCAGGCCGATGCCGACCGTCTTCACGATCGATTTGATGGTTCGCTGCTTCAACATAGTTTTCTGCTCATTGAAAATCCCAATCGGGACTTTTTAACTCATAGCGCGAATTATACTCCAAGTCTGCTGAATCCGTCGTTGCCGCAGGCGTGACAATCTGTTTCCCGTTGTTACTCGAGCGGGATGGACGACGGGCCGATGACCGGAACGGAGGCGTTCCCGGCCAGCGGCCCGCACGGCTTGTGGTAATAGCCCGTCACATTTACGCCGCCGGCCCGTTGCACTCGGGCAACGCAGGCGCGGTAAATGCGCTCATGTGGGGCTTAACGCGGCAAGTATGCTCGCGGCATCGCTGACTTCGAACTTGCCGGGTGCCTCGACGTTCAGCGTCTTGACCACACCGCCGTCGACCACCATGGCGTAGCGCTGGGAACGGACTCCCATGCCGCGCGCCGACAAATCCTGCTCCAGACCGAGCGCCCGGGTGAACGCCGCGCTGCCGTCCGCCATCATGCGTACCTTGCCCGAGGTCCGCTGATCGCGCCCCCACGCGCCCATAACGAACGCGTCGTTGACGGACACGCACCAGATTTCGTCGACGCCCGCTGTGCGCAGTGCTTCGTACTGCTCGACATAACCTGGCACGTGCTTTGCCGAGCACGTCGGCGTAAAGGCGCCCGGCAATCCGAAGATCACCACGCGCTTGCCCGCCGTCTGCTCGCGCACGCTAAAGCTGTTCGGCCCCAGCGTGCAGCCCGCACGCTCGTCTTCGATGAATTCGAAGAGCGTTGCGTCGGGCAGCGTATCACCCACTTTGATCATGACTCGTCCTTCACATCGATGCGCAAAGCGTTCCGGCACGCTTGCAATTCAGTTGGCAACTGCCTCGCCGAAGACCTCGCCATTGTGCTACTGACACGGACTGCCTGCACCTATTTGCCGCGCGTCAAAACGCGGCGGACAGACCGCCCTGCCAGGCATCCTCGCGGATGCGGCGTCGAGGCGCTTCTTCGTCTTCATTGCAGCACCATGCCGGCAACTCCGTCTGCGGGCGGGCGCACCCGTAACGCTTGCGCCGCGCCGCAGCAGGATTTCGCTTGCAGTGCGCCTCAGTCGGCCTGCTTGCGCAGGAACGCCGGGATGTCGTACGTGTCGACACCCTTTTCCTGCAGCGCCTGAACGTGCGAAGCCGCGGTGTCACGCGACGTGCGCCACACTGCCGGCGTGTCGAGCGCGCCGTAGTCGGCGGTTTGGCCTTGCTGCGGCGCGTAGGTGTGCTGAACCGCGGCAACCGGGTGATTGTCCGTGCCGGTGCGCAGCAACGTCATCGGCGCTGCCTGCTGCTTGTTCGCCGCGCGGCCGAGGCCCGTGGCCACCACCGTCACGCGCAACGCGTCGCCCATCGCATCGTCGTACACCGCACCGAAGATCACCGTGGCGTCGTCGGCCGCGTAGCTCTTGATGGTGTTCATCACTTCGCGCGTTTCCGACAGACGCAGCGAACGGCTCGACGTGATGTTGACCAGCACGCCGCGCGCACCCGAAAGATCCACGCCTTCGAGCAGCGGGCTCGCCACGGCCTGTTCCGCCGCGAGGCGCGCGCGATCGACGCCGGCCACCGTGGCCGTGCCCATCATCGCCTTGCCCTGCTCGCCCATGACCGTCTTCACGTCTTCGAAGTCGACGTTCACGAGGCCATCCACGTTGATGATTTCAGCGATGCCTGCAACTGCGTTGTTCAGAACGTCGTCCGCGCACTGGAAGCACTTGTCCATCTCGGCGTCATCGCCCATCACGTCGAACAGCTTGTCGTTCAGAACGACGATCAGCGAGTCGACGTGATCCTCCAGTTGCTGCGAGCCGGCTTCCGCCACGCGCATGCGCTTGCCACCTTCGAATTCAAACGGCTTGCTCACCACACCAACGGTGAGAATGCCCATTTCCTTGGCGATCTGCGCGACCACGGGCGCCGCGCCCGTACCCGTGCCGCCACCCATGCCCGCGGTGATGAACACCATGTGCGCGCCACGCAGCGCGTCGGCGATACGCTCACGCGCTTCTTCCGCTGCCGCGCGGCCCATCTCGGGCTTTGCTCCCGCACCCAGACCCGTGTTGCCAAGCTGGATCACGGCAGACGCGCGCGAACGCGAAAGCGCCTGGGCGTCCGTGTTCATCACGATGAAGTCGACGCCTTGCACGCCGCGGTTGATCATGTGCTGCACGGCATTGCCGCCAGCGCCACCGACGCCCACCACCTTGATGATGGTGCCGTTGGTTTCCGTTTCCAGCATCTGGAATTCCATGTTGCCTCCGTCAAGAAAAAGATATCCGCACCTCGGCCGTTATTCAGGGGTGAGTCGGGCAACCCACTCCTGCGCGCCAGCCGCCGGCACCAGCGCTAAATCGGTCTCTGCTCTTACCCTTACACACGGGTCACTGCGTTATTCACTGCATTGATTAATCGCTGCACCAGCCACTGCATCAGAAGTTGCCGAGGAACCAGTCTTTCATGCGTGAGAAGACCTGCCCCATCGACCCCGACTGCACGGCAACCTTGCGACCGCGCATACGCTGCGCGCGGCCCTCAACGAGCAGCCCCATCGCCGTCGAATAGCGCGGATTGCGCACGACGTCGGCGAGACCGCCCGCGTACTCCGGCACGCCAATGCGCACCGGCTTCAAGAAGATGTCTTCGCCGAGCTCCACCATGCCCGGCATCATCGCGGCGCCGCCCGTGAGCACGACGCCCGAACTCAGCAACTCTTCATAACCCGACTCGCGCACCACCTGCTGCACGAGCGAGAACAGCTCTTCCACGCGCGGCTCGATCACGGCCGCCAGCGCCTGGCGCGACAGCGTGCGCGGACCGCGCTCGCCCAGCCCCGGCACCTCGATCATTTCGTCGGGATCGGCGAGCGCCTGCTTCGCGATGCCGTAGCCCACCTTGATGTCTTCCGCGTCGGGCGTGGGCGTGCGCAGCGCCATGGCGATGTCGCTCGTCACCTGATCGCCCGCGATCGGAATCACCGCGGTGTGGCGGATCGCGCCTTCGCTGAAGATCGCGATGTCGGTCGTGCCGCCGCCCACATCCACCAGCACCACGCCGAGTTCCTTCTCGTCGTCGGTGAGCACCGCCAGCGACGACGCCAGCGGTTGCAAAACCAGATCGTTCACTTCCAGACCGCAGCGGCGCACGCACTTAACGATGTTCTGCGCCGCACTCACGGCGCCCGTGACGATGTGCACCTTCACTTCGAGGCGGATGCCGCTCATGCCGATCGGCTCGCGCACATCTTCCTGACCGTCGATGATGAATTCCTGCGTGAGGATATGCAGCACCTGCTGGTCGGTCGGGATGTTGATCGCCTTCGCCGTTTCGATCACGCGCGCGACATCCGTTTGCGTGACTTCCTTTTCCTTGATGGCGACCATCCCGCTCGAATTGAAGCTGCGGATATGGCTACCTGCGATGCCGGTGAACACATTAGTGATCTTGCAGTCGGCCATGAGTTCCGCTTCTTCGAGCGCGCGCTGGATAGACTGCACCGTGGCCTCGATGTTCACCACCACACCCTTCTTGAGACCCTTCGATTCGCTCTGGCCAAGGCCGATCACCTCGTAGTGACCATCGCCCTTCATTTCGGCGACGATGGCCACCACCTTCGCTGTCCCGATGTCGAGGCTGACCAGCAGATCCTTATAGTCTTTACTCATATCGTGCTCGTTGCGTGTGATGTGCTGTTACTTCTTCCCCGGAGTCGGCGTGTCGCTGATGAAGCGCATGCCGGCCGCCCGAATGGCAAAACCGTTCGGATAACGCAGGTCCGCATATTCGATCTCTTTCCCCCAACGTTGCGTGAGCGGCGTCCATGCCACGATGAGCCGGTGCGTGCGCTCAGCAAGCGTGGTGGCATTGCGCTCGCGTCCGAGTTCCACCTGCATGCCGTTCGAGAGCTTCACCGTCCACGCGTAGCGCGGCGAGAGCATCACCTCTTCCGGGTCGAGGCCCAGTGGCGCGAACCACTTCTGGAAATCACGATAGCGCGCGACCACTTCGGGCGCGGTGCCGTCCGGACCATCGAACGCGGGCAGGTCTTCGTCGAGCTCGCCCTGGTTCGCGGTGAACAGCTCGCCATCGGTGCTCACGAGCTGGTCGCTACCCCACGTGCCAAGCGGCTTGTACTCTTCGAGATTCACCGCAAGCGCATTCGGCCAGACGCGGCGCACGCTTGCATGGCGCACCCACGGCATCTGCTCGAACGCGGCGCGCGCGGCATCCAGGTTCACCGTGAAGAAGTTGCCCTTCAGGCGCCCGACCACGCTCGCGCGCACGGTCGGTTCGTTGATGTGCTCGGTGTCGCCCTCGATGCGGATCTCGCGCAGCGCGAAATTCGGGCGCTGCACGAGCCAGTAGCCGCCAGCCGCCAGGAGCGCGAGCACGAGCAGCGCGTGCAACGCGTTGGCGGCGAGATTGAGCTGGCGTACGTTATTCCACATGTCGAGATTGTCGATTCAATGCACGGACTGCAATTCGTTAGTCAGAGATTGCTTAGCGGTTCAATCCTTCAGCGTGAGCGCGAGCACTTGCACCACGAGGTCGCGGTACTCGATGCCCACCGCGCGCGCGGCCTTCGGCGGCAGCGAGTGATCGGTCATGCCCGGCGCCGTGTTCACTTCCAGGAAATACGGATTGCCCTCGCCGTCCATCATGAAATCGGCGCGGCCCCAATCGGTGCAGCCGAGCACGTCGAACGCGCGGCGCGCGATCTTCTTGAGCTCCGCTTCTTTTTCCGGCGCCACGCCGCACGGAATCAGGTACTGCGTGGTGTCGAGGATGTACTTCGCGTCATAGTCGTAGAACTCGCCCGCCGGCACGATCTTGATGATCGGCAGGTCCAGGTCGCCGGCGACGCACGCGGTGTACTCGCCGCCGCCTTCGATGCTCTTCTCCACCAGCACGATCTTGTCGTGCTGCGCGGCTTCTTCGATCGCAGGCACGAGTTCTTCCGCCTTCTTCACCTTGATGACCGCGACGCTCGAGCCTTCGCTCGCCGGTTTCACGAAGAGCGGCAAGCCGAGCTTCGCGACGATCGCAGGGGCCTGCGCAGCGTAGTCATCGCCACGCAGCACCGCGACGAACGGCGGCGTGGGAATGCCAAGCTGCTGCCACACGAGCTTGCTGCGGAACTTGTCGAGGCCGAGCGCCGAGCCGAGCACGCCGGTGCCCGTATAGCGGATGCCGTAGAAGTCGAGCGCGCCCTGGATCTGGCCGTTCTCGCCGTAGCCGCCATGCAGCGCGTTGAACGCGCGCACGAAGCCTTCGTCCTTGAGCGCCGAAAGCGGCCGCTCGGACGGATCGAACGGATGCGCGTCGATGCCCGCGCTCTTGAGCGCCTGAAGCACCAGCGTGCCCGACTTGAGCGACACCTCGCGCTCGGCGGACACGCCGCCGAACAGCACCGCAACCTTGCCGAACTGCTTCGGATCGAATCTGGAATCGATACTGCTCATGTCACTCACGCCTTTTGTTCCTGTTGCGCGATCCGGCCCGGCACACCGCCGATCGAACCCGCACCCATCGTAATCACCACGTCGCCGTCGCGGACCACCGCGGCCAGCGCGTCCGGCACTTCATCCACCGTTTCCACGAACACCGGCTCGACCTTGCCCGCCACGCGGATCGCGCGTGCGAGCGCGCGGCCGTCGGCGGCCACGATCGGCGCTTCGCCCGCTGCGTACACATCGGTCAGCACGAGCGCATCGACAGTCGAGAGCACCCGCACGAAATCTTCGAAACAGTCACGCGTGCGCGTGTAGCGGTGCGGCTGGAATGCCAGCACGAGGCGGCGCTCGGGGAACGCACCGCGCGCCGCCGCGATCGTCGCGGCCATTTCCACCGGGTGATGACCGTAATCGTCGATCAACGTATAGGTGCCGCCGCCGTTGACCGGAATCTCGCCATATCGCTGGAAACGTCGGCCCACGCCGTTGAATTCCGCGAGCGCGCGCTGGATGTCCGAGTCCTTCACTTCGAGCTCGGTCGCGATCGCAATTGCGGCCAGTGCGTTCTGGACATTGTGCGTGCCCGGAAGGTTCAACACGATGTCGATCGAAGGCGCGTCTTCGCGCATCGCCGTGAAGTACATCTTGCCGTCGCGCGCCATCACGTTGACCGCGCGCACCTGCGCATCGGACGCAAAACCGTAGCGGATGATCGGCTTCGAGACGAACGGCAGGATTTCCTTCACGTTCGGGTCGTCGACGCAAAGCACTGCGATGCCGTAGAACGGCAGACGGTGCGTGAATTCGATGAACGCCTGCTTCAGGCGCGCGAAGTCGTGCCCGTAGGTGTCCATATGGTCGGCGTCGATGTTCGTGATGACTTCGATCACCGGGAACAGATTCAGGAACGATGCGTCCGATTCGTCGGCTTCCGCCACGATGAAATCGCCCGTGCCGAGACGCGCGTTCGCGCCCGCGCTAATCAGGCGTCCGCCGATCACGAAGGTCGGGTCGAGCCCGCCGGCCGCCAGCACGCTCGCGACGAGCGACGTGGTGGTGGTCTTGCCGTGCGTGCCCGCGATCGCGATGCCTTGCTTCAGGCGCATCAGCTCCGCAAGCATGACCGCGCGCGGCACGATCGGGATGCGTCGATGGCGCGCCGCCAGCACTTCGGGGTTGTCGCTGCGCACTGCGGTGGAGACGACCACCGCGTTCGCACCTTCGATGTTCTCCGCGTCATGGCCGATCGCGATGCGCGCGCCGAGCGCGGCGAGGCGGTCGGTGACTGCGTTCTTCGTGAGGTCCGAGCCGCTCACGTGATAGCCGAGATTGACGAGCACTTCGGCGATCCCGCTCATGCCGGCGCCGCCGATGCCAACGAAATGGATATGTTTGACGATGTGTTTCATTGCTTTCCTCCCGGACTGGCGCCCGCCACGACCGCGCAAATGCGCGCGACCTGATCGGCGGCGTCGGGTTTTGCGAGCGCGCGGGCGCGCCCGGCCATGTCTGTGAGCGATGCTCGGGTTTGTTGCTTGAGCCAGTCCGCGAGCGCCTCTG
Source organism: Paraburkholderia tagetis (assembly GCF_022213065.1). Classification (GTDB taxonomy): domain Bacteria; phylum Pseudomonadota; class Gammaproteobacteria; order Burkholderiales; family Burkholderiaceae; genus Paraburkholderia; species Paraburkholderia tagetis. The sequence goes on along the minus strand of NZ_JAKLJA010000053.1, from coordinate 19,969 downwards.
CCGAAAGCTCGCGTTGCTGCACCACGCGTGCCGCGCCCTCTTGCGCGAGAAACGCCGCGTTGGTGGTCTGGTGGTCGTCGACCGCGTAGGGGAACGGCACGAACAGCGCCGCCACGCCCACGGCCGCGATCTCGGCCACCGTCATTGCGCCCGAGCGGCAGATCACGAGATCCGCGTTTTCGTAAGCGCTTGCCATGTCGTCGATGAACGGCACGAGCTGCACGGTGTCGCCCGGCTCGAGTCCTGCAGCGACGTAGTTCTGACGCAATGCGTCGATATGCTTTGCGCCCGCCTGATGCACCACGTGCGGACGCCCTTCCGGTGCGAGTTGCGCGAGCGCACGCGGCACGACTTCGTTGAGCGCCGCCGCGCCGAGGCTGCCGCCCACCACCAGCACGCGCAGCGGACCGCTGCGCTGTGCGTAACGCGCCTGCGGCTGCACCACGTGTTCGAGTTCCTCGCGAATCGGGTTGCCGGTCCACTCGGCGTGCGGCAACGCGCCCGGGAATGCCACGAGCACGCGCTTCGCGAGCTTCGCGAGCACCTTGTTCGCGAGGCCCGCGATGGAATTCTGTTCGTGCAGCACGAGCGGGCGGCCCGACAGCGCGCTCATCACCCCCGCCGGGAACGTGATATAGCCGCCCATGCCGAGCACGACGTCGGGCTTCACGCGGCGCAGCGCCGCGAGGCTCTGCGTGCACGCGCGCAGCATGTTCAACGGCAGCATCAGCTTGGTCTTGAGGCCCTTGCCGCGCACGCCGCCAAACCGCACGTACTCCATCGGAATGCCGTGCTTGGGCACGAGCGTCGCTTCCATGCCCGCGGGATTGCCGAGCCACACCACGCGCCAGCCCCACTGCTCCATGCGATGCGCGACGGCGAGCCCCGGGAACACATGTCCCCCGGTGCCGCCGGCCATCACCATGAGCGTGCGCGTTGCAGGGGTCATACCTTGCCTCCGCGCATCAATACCCTGTTCTCGTAGTCCACGCGAAGCAGCACCGCGATAGCAATACAGTTCAGCAAAATACCGGAGCCGCCGTAGCTCACGAACGGCAGCGTAAGACCCTTGGTCGGCAGCAGGCCCAGATTCACGCCCATGTTGATGAACGCCTGCGCGCCGAACCACACGCCGAGGCCCTTGGCAATGAGTCCCGCGAACGTGCGGTCGAGCGCGAGCGCCTGGCGGCCGATCTCAAACGAGCGGCGCACGATCCAGTAGAACAGCAGAATCACGATCAGCACGCCCACGAAGCCCAGCTCCTCGCCGATCACGGCAAGAATGAAGTCGGTGTGCGCTTCGGGCAGATAGTTGAGCTTCTCGACACTGCCGCCGAGACCCACGCCGAACCACTCGCCACGACCGAATGCGATCAGCGAGTGCGTGAGCTGATAGGCCTTGCCCTGTGCGTAGCGCTCGTCCCACGGATCGAGGTACGCGAAAATCCGCTCCCGGCGCCACGGCGACGCCCACACGAGCAACGTGAAGGTGCCGATGGCCGTGGCCACGAGGCCGCCGAACAGCTTGCCGTTCACGCCGCCGAGGAACAGCACGCCCATCGCGATCGCGGCGATCACCATGAACGCGCCCATGTCGGGCTCGAGCAGCAACAGCGCGCCCACCACGCCCACGGCAAACGCCATCGGCAAGAAGCCCTTGGCGAAGCTGTGCATGTATTCCTGCTTGCGCACCGTGTAGTTCGCGGCGTAGATGGTCACCGCGAGCTTCATGATTTCCGAAGGCTGCATGTTCGTGATGCCGAGCGGAATCCAGCGCCGCGCGCCGTTCACGCCCTTGCCGACGTGCGGAATCAGCACGATCACGAGCATCGCCAGGGCGATGAGAAAGAGTTTGGGCGCGTAGCGGTCCCACGTGGAAATGGGAATGCGGAACGCCACCAGCGCTGCAATCGCGGCAACCGTGAGCGAGATGAGATGGCGCACGAGAAACGCATAGTCGCGGTACTGGGCGTACTTCGGCGAATCGGGCATGGCGATCGAGGCCGAGTAGACCATCACCACGCCAAGGCCGAGCAGCGCAATCACGGCCCACAGCAGCGAGTGGTCGTAGTCGAGCATGCGCGAGCGCGCCGGACGCACGCCGCTGACGACGCTCGAAATGCCACGCGCGCGCGCGCCGCCGCTTGCGGCACTACCGACACCGCCGGCACCGCCGACACCGCCGACACCACGGGCGTCGCTTGCGCCACCGCTCGCATCGCGCGACACGCGTGCGCCGAAACGTTCGGACCAGCTCATATCATCGTCCCCCGTTCTGCGGCGATTTCTTCCACCGTGTCGCGAAATACCGCCGCGCGATGAGCGTAGCCCTTGAACATGTCAAAGCTCGCACACGCCGGCGAGAGCAGCACCACGTCGCCCGGCTCGGCGAGTGCCGTGGCCGCGCGCGTGGCTTCTTCCAGCGTGGCGTGGTTGGCGAGCGCAACACCCGTGCTTTCGAGCGCTGCGCGAATCTGGGGCGCGTCGCGGCCGATCAGCATCACCGCACGGCACCAGCGCGACACCGGCGCCGCGAGCGGCTCGAATTCCTGACCCTTGCCGTCGCCGCCCGCGATCAGCACCGCGCGCTGCGCGAGGCCGTCGAGCGCCGCCACCGTCGCACCGACGTTCGTGCCCTTGCTGTCGTCCACGTAGTCGATGCCGTCGATCGACGCGATCAGCTCCACGCGGTGCGGCTCGCCGCGATACTCGCGCAGGCCGTGGAGCAGCGCTGCCGGCGCCAGATCGATCGCACGCGCGAGCGCGAATGCCGCGAGCGCGTTCGCCGCGTTGTGCAGGCCACGGATGCGCAGCGCGTCCGCGGGCATCAGGCGCTTCATCGAGAGATTCACGGGCGCGGCGTCGAGCTGCTTGCGGCGGCGTGGCGAGACTGGCTCGTCAGTCGCGTCGCGGTCGTGGGCCTCCACGAGCCACAGCATGCCGTTGTCGCGCGAGACGCCATAGTCGCCTTCGCGCTGCGGCTCATTGATGCCGAAGGTCACGACCTTCGCCTCGCCACTCTGTTGAACGCTCGCGAGCGACATCACACGCGCGTCGTCGCGGTTGAGCACGCGCGTGGTCCGCGCGCCGAAGATGCGGCCCTTCGCGGCCGCGTAGGCGTCGATGCCGCCGTGCCAGTCGAGATGGTCCTGCGTGATATTGAGGATCGCCGCTGCGTCGGGCGCGAAGCTGTGCGCCGTCTCCAGTTGGAAGCTCGAAAGTTCGAGCACCCAGACGTCGGGCAGCGCCGTGTTGTCGATGGCCTCGGCGAGCTTGTCGAGCATCGCCGGGCTGATGTTGCCCGCCACGGCCACGCGCTTGCCCGCGCGTTCGCAGAGCATGCCCGTCAGGCTCGTGGTGGTGGTCTTGCCGTTGGTGCCCGTGATGGCGAGCACCTTCGGCGCGTAGCCGCTCTCGCCGAGATGGCGCAGCGCCTGCGCGAAGAGTTCGAGCTCGCCCCAGACTTCGATGCCGCGTTCGCGCGCGGCGGCGATCAGCGGCACGAGGTCTGCCGCCAGCGGCGAGAGGCCCGGGCTGATGGCGACAAGCTCCACGCCTTCGAGCAGCGCCGTAGAGAACGCGCCACCGACAAAGTCCGCGTCGATGCCGCGCGCGGCGAGTTCGGGCAAATTGGGCGGGACTTCGCGCGTGTCGGCGACGCGCAGGCGGCAGCCATGGCGCGCACACCAGCGCGCCATCGCGAGCCCCGATTCGCCGAGTCCCAGCACGAGCACCATCGGCTTTTGCCGATCCCGAAACTTCTCGCCAAACATCGCTTGCTTCCCTTTCTTACCTTGATGGATCTGGAGTGCTGATCAACGCAGCTTCAAAGTCGACAAGCCGATCAGGCACAGCATCAGCGTGATGACCCAGAAGCGCACGACCACCTGCGTCTCTTTCCAGCCGGACAGCTCGAAATGGTGATGCAGCGGCGCCATCTTGAAGATGCGGCGCCCTTCGCCGTAACGCTTTTTCGTGTACTTGAACCAGGTGACCTGCAGCATCACGGAGAGCGTTTCGGCCACGAAAATGCCGCCCATGATGAAGAGCACGATTTCCTGGCGCACGATCACGGCGATGGTGCCGAGCGCGCCGCCGAGCGCGAGCGCACCCACGTCGCCCATGAACACTTGCGCCGGATACGTGTTGAACCAGAGGAACGCGAGACCTGCCCCGCCCATCGCCGAGCAGAAGATCAGCAGTTCGCCAGCGCCTGGAATGTGCGGGAACAGCAGGTACTTCGAGTAGACCGAGCTGCCCATCACGTAGGCGAACACGCCGAGCGACGCGCCCACGAGCACGACCGGCATGATCACGAGGCCATCGAGGCCGTCGGTGAGGTTCACGGCATTGCTCGCGCCGACGATCACGAAATACGTGAGCGCGATGAAGCCCCACACGCCAAGCGGGTAGCTGATCGACTTGAGAAACGGCAGCAAGAGGTCCGCTTTCGCGGGCAGGCCCATCGAGAGGCCACTGCGCACCCAGGCCATGAAGAGGTCGAACACGCGCACGTTGCTCGCCTCGGACACGCTGAAGGCGAGGTACACCGCCGCGAACAGGCCGATCACCGACTGCCAGAAGTACTTCTCGCGCGAAGACATGCCGCGCGGGTCCTTGTAGACGACCTTGCGATAGTCGTCGACCCAGCCGATCGCGCCGAAGCCGAAGGTCACGAGCATCACGATCCAGATGAAGCGGTTCGTGAGGTCGCCCCACAGCAGGGTGGAAACGGCAATGCCCAGCAGGATGAGCACGCCGCCCATGGTGGGTGTGCCCGATTTCACGAGGTGCGTCTGCGGGCCGTCCGTGCGCACGGCCTGGCCGACCTTCATTTCGGTGAGCTTACGGATCACCCACGGGCCGAGAAAAAGCCCGATCGCCATCGCGGTGATGGTCGCCATCACCGCGCGGAACGTCAGATAACTGAACACGCGCAAGAAGCTTGCGTCATTCTGCAGCCATTGCGCCAGCGCCAGTAGCATGCCTTGTATTCCTTCGTATTTCAGTGCGCGCCGGACGCTGCGTCCGGTGCAGGGGGTTGCGGATTCGTGAGGGCAGCCACCACGCGCTCCATCTGCATGAAGCGCGAGCCTTTCACGAGGATCGTTGCAGCGGCGCCGTAACCGGCGCCTGCGAGCGCGCGAACCAGCTCGGGCACGCCGGTGGCATGCAGTGCGCCTGCGCCGAATGCCGCCGCGGTGTCGCGCGCTGCGTCGCCGAGCGTATAGAGGGCGTCGATGCCGCGCTCTTTCGCGTAGGCGCCCACTTCGCGGTGGAACGCGGGACCGTCTTCGCCGACTTCGCCCATGTCGCCGAGCACCAGCACGCGCGGCGACGCGTGCGAGGCCAGCACGTCCACGGCCGCACGCACGGAGTCGGGGTTCGCGTTGTAGGTGTCATCGATCACCAGAGCGCCCGCGAGTTCCCCAAGCGCTGCACGCTTGACCTGCAAGCGGCCCTTCACGGGCTGGAACGCTTCGAGGCCGCGGCGGATCGCGTCGAGTGAAACGCCGGCCGCGAGCGCCGCCGCCGTGGCCGCGAGCGCGTTGTGTGCGTTGTGCGCGCCGAGCACCTGCAACTCGACTTCGAGATGGCCTTCGGGCGTGGCGATCGAGAGACGGCTTGCGCCTGCGCTTTTGCCAGCGCTTTTTCCTGGACCCGCCACCTGCTTGCCCGTCACCGCCGCTTCGACCGCGCGCTCGTCCGTATGCAGCGCGAAATCGAACACACGCGAGCCCGTGGCCGCCACGCGCCAGATGCTCGCGTAGGCGTCATCGGCGGGAAACACCGCGGTGCCCTCGGGCTTGAGCGCGTGGATCACGCTCGCGTGCTCGAGCGCGACGGCTTCGACCGTCGCCATGAATTCCTGGTGCTCGCGCTGCGCGTTATTCACCACTGCGACGGTGGGCTCGGCGAACTTGGCGAGCAGCTCCGTCTCGCCCGGATGATTCATGCCGAGCTCGACCACCGCCAGCTTGTGCGCGGCGTTCAGGCGCAGCAGCGTGAGCGGCACGCCGATGTCGTTGTTCAGATTGCCCGCGGTCGCGAGCCGCGCGTCTTCACCCACCGCTGCGGAGAAGATCGACGCGATCATTTCCTTGACCGTGGTCTTGCCGTTGCTGCCCGTGACCGCGACGAGCGGCATCGTGAAGCGACGGCGCCAGCCGAGCCCGAGCGCGCCGAGCGCCGTGCGCGTGTCGTCCACGCGCAGCGCCGGCATGCGCCAGTCGCCGGGGCTGCGCGACACGAGCGCCGCGCTCGCGTGACGCCCCGCTACTTCGGAGAGGAAGTCGTGCGCGTCGAAACGGTCGCCCTTGAGCGCGACGAAAAGATCGCCGGGACCCGCCGTGCGGCTGTCGGTTGCGATGCGCTCGAACGTGGCGTTCTCGTCGCCGAGTACGCTCGCGCCCGGAATCATCGCTGCTGCTTCGCGCAGGGAAAGCATTGTCATTCACCGCCTCCGCGCCCATGCCGATCCGAGGTCGGACGAGCTGCGAGAGCAAGCCGCGCGTGGTCCTGATCGGAGAACGCGCGCTTCTTGCCCATGATTTCCTGAGTTGCCTCGTGCCCCTTGCCGGCCAGCACGACGACGTCTTCCTTCGCCGCGCCGCGCACCGCCTGCAGGATCGCGCTCGCGCGGTCCTCGATGCGGCGCGCCTTCTCCGGCTCGCGCATGCCGCCCGCGACCTGGTCGATGATCGCGGCAGGCGATTCGCTGCGCGGGTTGTCGCTCGTGACGACGACCTGGTCGGCGAGACGCTCGGCGATCGCGCCCATCAGCGGACGCTTGGTGGCGTCGCGGTCGCCGCCGCAGCCGAACATGCAGACGAGCTGGCCGCCGCGCGCCGCCGCGATCGGGCGCAGCGCCTCGAGCGTCTTTTCGAGCGCATCGGGCGTGTGCGCGTAATCGATCACGACGAGCGGCTCGTCGTGGTCCGCACGACCACCCAGACGCTCCATGCGACCGTTCACCGGCTGCAGCTTCGAGAGTTCGTTGAGCGCCGCGACGAGCGGCACCTGCGCCGCGAGCAGGGCGCCGAGCACGCCCAGCAGATTGCTCACGTTGAAGAGACCGAGCGTCTGCACTTCGACGTTCGCCTCGCCCCAATCCGAGGTTTCCAGATGGAACGCCGTGCCCGTGGCCGTCGCGCGCACGTCGTCCGCGCGCAGCCAGGCGTCGGCGGCGGGGAGATCGGCGGCAGGCGTCGCCACGCAACAGGCAATCGTGCGCAGTTTGCCGCGCGTGGCGGCCAGCAGGCGCCGGCCCGCCGCGTCGTCGGCGTTGATCACCGCAGCGTGCAGGCCCGGCCACGCGAACAGACGTGCCTTCGCGGCCTCGTAGGCTTCGAATGTGCGGTGATAGTCGAGGTGGTCCTGCGTGAGATTGGTGAAGATCGCGATGTTGAACGAGGTGCCATTCACGCGGCCCTGGTGCAGCGCGTGCGACGAGACTTCCATCGCCACGGCCTGCGCGCCTTGCTGGCGCAATTCGGCAAGCGAGCGCTGGAGTTGCGGCGCATCGGGCGTCGTAAAGCCGGTATGCACGAGCTGGCCCGGAAAACCGCTGCCGAGCGTGCCGACGATCGCGCACTTCTGGCCGATTGCCGTGAGCGCCGAGGCGACCCACTGGCTGCACGAGGTCTTGCCGTTCGTGCCGGTCACGCCGATCACGAGCATGGCGTCGCTCGGGTTGCCGTACCAGCCACTCGCGATCTCGCCCGCGAGCACGTCGAGCTGCGGCACGGCGAGCGCGTTTTGCGCCTGCGCCGCGTCGAACTGGCCCGTATAGCCTTCCGGCTGATAGACGACAGCCGCCGCGCCGCGCGCGAGTGCATTTTCGATATGCACACGGTTGTCGGCGCCTTCCACGGCATAGGCGAGGAACACGTCGCCCGCCTTGAGCGAGCGCGTGTCGGCGTGCAGAGCGGCTTCGGGCGCCACGCGTGCGCGCAGCCACGCGAGCGCGTCCACGATCTGCCGGTGCGCGGGATGCTGGTTGCGCGTGGCGCTCATCGGACGACTCCGGGACGGTTCTTTGCGTTGTCGGCGACGGTCATATGACGCGCGCCGGCCGAGCTCTTGCTTGCAGGTGCGCTCACCGCGTGCTTCGCGGAAGCAGCAGGCGCGGCAGGTGCATTGGCGACGGCAGGTGCCGAAGCGCTGTCGTCGGAAACTACGAGCTGCTTGACCGGCATGTCGGGCGGCACATTGAGCGTGCGCAGCGTATCGCCGACGATACCCGAGAACACCGGACCCGAAACCGCGCCGCCGAAGTGGCTGCCGGCCGTCGGCTCGTCCACCGACACCGCGACGACGATGCGCGGATTCGGCATCGGCGCCATGCCGACGAACGACGCGCGGTACTTCGAGCGGTCATAGCCGTGCGGGCCATGCTTGTACGCCGTGCCCGACTTGCCGCCCACGCGGTAGCCCGGCACCGCCGCGTCGGGCGACGTGCCGTCCTTCGACACCACGCTCTCCAGCATCGTGCGCACTTCGCGCGCCGTGGTGGGCGAGAAGACCTGCGTGCCGACCACGGGCTGATCGTCACCGGGGTGACGGAAGATCGTCACCGGCAGGATCTGGCCGTCGTGCGCGATGGTCGTATACGCGCGCGCGAGCTGGAACAGCGAGACCGACAGGCCATAGCCGTACGACATGGTCGCCTGCTCGATGCGGCGCCAGCTTTTCCACGGACGCAGACGGCCCGCCGCCGCGCCGGGGAACCCGACCTTCGGCGCCTGGCCGAGACCGATGCTGGTGTACATGTTCCACATTTCTTCGGGCTTGAGCGTCATCGCGATCTTGGTCGCGCCGATGTTGCTCGACTTCTGGATCACGCCGCCCACGGTGAGCACGCCGAACGCGGCATCGTCGGTGATGGTCGCGCCGTCGAGCGTAAAGTGGCCCCCGCCCGTATCCACCAGTGTAGACGGCGAGACGCGATGCAAATCGAGCGCCAGCGAGACCGTGAACGGCTTCATGATCGAGCCCGGCTCGAACACGTCGGTCAGGATGCGGTTGCGCAACTGCTCGCCGGTGAGGTGCGAGCGATCGTTCGGGTTGTAAGTGGGATAGTTCACGAGCGCGAGCACTTCACCCGTGCGCACGTCCACCACCATCGCCGCTCCGGCCTTGGCCTTGAACTTCTCCACCGCCGCCTTCAGGTTCGAATAGGCGATGTACTGGATCTGGCTGTCGATCGACAGTTCGACGTCCTGCCCGTTATGCGGCACGACGGTCTCGTCCACGTCCTCGACGATGTGGCCCACGCGATCCTTGATGACGTGGCGAATCCCGGGCACGCCCGCGAGAATCTTCTGGTCGGAGAGCTCCACGCCTTCCTGGCCTTCGTCCTCGACATTGGTGAAGCCGATCAGGTGAGCGGTGACCTGGCCTTCGGGATAGAAGCGCTTGTATTCGTTACGCTGATAGATACCGGGAATGTCGAGCGCCGCCACCTTTTGCGCGACGTCGATCGGCACCTGGCGCTTCACGTAGACAAAGGTCTTGTCCACGGAAAGCTTGCCGCGCAGTTCCTTGGTGGACATGTTCAGCAGCGTGCCGAGCTGCGTGAGCTTGTCGGCGCCGAGGTCGTCGGGCACGTCTTCGGGAATCGCCCAGATCGCGCGCACGGGCAGGCTCGTCGCGAGCACGAGGCCGTTGCGGTCGAGAATCTTGCCGCGCGTGGCGGGCAGCTCGAGCGTGCGCTGATAGCGGCTCTCGCCCTGCTTCTGATAGAACGCGTTGCCCGGACCCTGGATCCAGAACGCCCGCGCGGCGAGCGCGACGAACGCCATGAACAGCATGAACACGACGAACTTCGAGCGCCACATCGGCAGGCGCACCGAGAGAATGGGGTTCGGGGTAAAGGCGACAGTCTTGCGGTTATTGCCTTTTTTCATCGCGTACCCCCACGGCGGCTTTTTGCGGCGGCAGTGGCAGCCGCGCCCTGGGCCGGCGCGGAGGTGGGTACGGGCGCGTCGGCAGCGCTGACGGCGCCCGGCGCGAGTGTCAGGTATTGCGTGCGTCCGGTCGTCACGGGCTGCATCTTGAGCGAATCGGTAGCGATTTGTTCGACGCGCGACGTCCGCGACAGCGCGCTCTGCTGATATTGAAGCTGTGCGTAGTCCTGCTGGAGCTGACGCTCCTGCGACTGCGCGCGTTGCAACTGGAAAAACATCTGACGCTGCTGATTGGTGGCGTTGACGACCGACAGCGCGCACCCCATGACGACGATCAGCAGGAAAATATTCAGACGGTTCATGGCGTGACGCGCTCCGCGATGCGCATCACGGCCGAGCGGGCACGCGGATTGGCGGCGACTTCCTCGTCGCTCGCGAACACGCGCCCGAGCAGCTTCAAAGGCGGGCTGGGCAGGTCGACGGCACGAATCGGCAGACGGCGGTCGATCGCAGGCGCCGTGGCGTGCGCCTGCATGAACCGTTTCACGATCCGGTCTTCCAGCGAATGAAAGCTGATGACCACGAGCCGCCCCCCCTGATCCAGCAACGACATTGCTGCGTCTAGTACGACTTGCAGCTCCGCAAGCTCTTGATTGACGTGAATCCGTATAGCCTGAAAGGTGCGGGTTGCCGGGTCCTTACCCTTCTCACGGGTTTTGACGGCGTTAGCCACGATTTGGGCAAGCTCGCCCGTGCTGTCGAGAGGCCCGAGACGGTCGGACTCTGCCCGGCGAGCAACAAGCGCCTTTGCAATCTGAAAAGCAAACCGTTCTTCCCCATAATCTCGAATCACCTCCGTCAGTTCCTGCAACGTGGCCCGCGCGAGCCAGTCGGCTGCGGACTCGCCGCGCGTCGGGTCCATCCGCATGTCGAGCGGACCATTGGCGCGGAAGCTGAAACCACGCTCCGGGTCGTCGATTTGCGGCGACGACACACCCAGGTCCAGCAACACACCCGACACACGCCCTACCCCGCGCGCCGCGATGGCGTCGCGCAGTGAAGCAAAACTCTCATGCACGATCGAGAACCGCGCGTCGCTCACCTGCTGTGCGGTGGCGATCGCCAGCGGATCCTTGTCGAACGCGATCAGACGCCCGGCTTCGGAAAGCCGGTCGAGGATCGCGCGACTGTGCCCGCCGCGCCCGAACGTGCCGTCCACATAGACGCCGTCCGCGCGCGTCACGAGCGCATCGACCGCTTCATCGAGCAGCACCGTGCGATGCTGCAATCCCTGTCCCATCGCAGATGCCATAGCGTTTTAAAACCGCGATCAGAACGTGAAATTTTTCAAGGCGTCGGGCATGCCCTGCGCCATCGCCGCCTGTTCCTTGGCGGCGTAGGTCTGCGCATCCCACAACTCAAAATGACTACCCATGCCGAGCAGCATGACTTCCTTTTCCATTCCTGCTGCAAGACGTAATTCAGGCGACACGAGCACGCGGCCCGCACTGTCGACATCGACGTCGGAGGCATTGCCGAGAAAAATGCGGCGCCACCAGTGCGCGTCCATCGGCAACGCCGCGACTTTCGCGCGGAACACTTCCCATTCGGGGCGCGGAAATAGCAACAGGCAGCCGTCCGGGTGCTTGGTGATCGTCACCCGGCCTTCTGCCTGTTGTTGCAGCGCATCCCGATAGCGGGACGGAATCGACATCCGTCCTTTCGCATCGAGTGTGAGCGCCGACGCCCCCTGGAACAATTTGCTCCCCTCATGCGGCGCCGATCGCCGCCCGTCTAAATCTCAGGAAATTTACCCGAACGCGTATCTGAAATCACACAAAAATACACTTTCTCACACTGTCTCCCACTTTAGAGGAACGACCCACGAGGGTCAAGGTGGGTGGCGCGATTTTTGACGAAATTTATCCGCTAGAACAAGGACTTAGCGGCGCTTGTTCAAGTCAGACGAAAAACCAAAAACCGTTATGAATGAATGAGCTAACGAAGGTTGTGAAGGTGATACGTGAAATGCGCGGAGAAACCACGTTGGTGCGGGGGCTTGGCGGGATTAATTCGGGCGGGTGAAAGCTGTGAAAGATTAAGCGTTGCGCGGGCCGGGCTGACGCACCGGCCCGCGGCAGCATATCAAATGTAATACGCGGTGCGGGTCATGATTTTCGATGCTGCACGCATCAACGAGCGCACCGGCAGCGGCAATTCCACGCCACCCAGGTCCGTAGCCGACTTCGCATGGGCGATCTCGTCGGTACGCATCTGCTCGACGATTGCGCGCGATTCGACATCGGCGGGCGGCAGCGCATCGAGATGGCTGTCCAGATGATGCTCGACCTGACGCTCGGTTTCAGCCATGAAGCCAAGGCTGATCTTGTCGCCAAGACGCCCTGCCGCCAGGCCGATGGCAAGCGCTCCGGCATACCAGAGCGGATTGAGCAGGCTCGGACGCGAGTCGAGCGCTTCGAGGCGGCGCGCGGTCCACGCGAGGTGATCTTCCTCTTCGCGTGCGGCCTGCTCGAACGCAGCCTTGAGTGTGGGCGAGCGCGCGGAAAGCTTTTGCGCCTGATAAAGCGCCTGCGCGCACACCTCGCCCACGTGATTCACGCGCATGAGGCCAGCCGCGTGAGTACGCTCGGCAGGCGTGAGCTCGCCGGGCTGCGGCGCCGCGACCGTGGAGCCGGACGCCTCGAATGATTCCGGCGACGCGGACCAATCCACGGCGGCCGCTGGCAGATCGGCAGTGGCAGCAGATGGCTGCGGCATGGGTCGCGACATGCGCGACACGCCCGTGATCGAGCGCAGGCCTCGATCGAACTCGATAATCAATTCGTCAAACGTCATCCAACCTCCCTCCGTACCTTCCGCAACCTGCCGCCATCGACCGCAAAGCGGACCGCACAAAACCCGACCGACCGGACGTTCGAGATCACTACAGGAACTCTCATCGCGCCGTCAATCCGGGGCTGCGCCGATTTCAGGCGCATATTTTAGACCATGTTGTGTAAACGAAACAGGTACTTACGTACGCCCGCCTTTTCCTTTTTCTCACATAAACGGTTTGTTACATTACGGGCAACTTCTCGCGAAGTTGGATGGCCGGGCCCCCCGCTAGACAATAAAACGGCCTCGCTGACAAGACGCATAAAAGTCGTAAAACACTGGAGATCATTCAATGAAGAAGTCGCTTCTCGCGCTCGCTGCGCTGGGCGCGTTCGCGGGCGTTGCTCACGCTCAGAGCAGCGTCACGCTGTACGGCATCATCGATGAAGGTTTCAACATCAACACGAACTCGGGTGGCAAGCACCTGTACAACCTCTCGAGTGGCGTGATGCAAGGCAGCCGTTTCGGTCTGCGTGGTGCTGAAGACCTCGGCGGTGGCCTGAAAGCGGTCTTCGTGCTCGAAAACGGCTTCGACGTGAACAACGGCGGCCTCGGCCAGGGCGGCCTGATGTTCGGCCGTCAAGCCTATGTCGGCCTGAGCAGCGGCCAGTTCGGCACGGTCACGCTGGGCCGCCAGTACGACGCGCTCGTCGACAACGTCGGCCCGCTCGAAGCCGGCGACCAGTGGGCTGGCTACATCGGCGCTCACCCGGGCGATCTCGACAACTTCAACAACGCATATCGCACGAACAACACCGTCAAGTACACCAGCGCCGACTACGCTGGCCTGCACTTCACGGGCACGTACAGCTTCGGCAACACGGCTGGCGACTTCACGCACAACCAGATCTGGTCGGTCGGCGCGAACTACAGCAACGGTCCGCTCGTGCTGGCAGCCGGTTACCTGAACGCACGCACGCCGGGCGCAACGGGTGGCCTGTTCAACAATGGCGGCTCGGCTACCGACACCAAGGCTCCGGTCAGCTCGCCCGTCTACGGCGGCTTCCAGTCGGCCAACACGTACCAGTCGATCGGCGCAGGCGGCGCTTACACGTTCGGCGCGGCTACGTTCGGCTTGACGTACTCGAACGTCAGCTTCCGCAACCTCGACTCGTTCGAGACGGCCGCGATCGCCAAGGCCGGCCCGCTCTATCGCCGCGGCCAAAACGCCACGTTCAACAACGTCGAAGCGAACTTCAAGTACCAGTTCACGCCGGCACTGCTCGCTGGCTTCGCGTTCGACTTCACGGACGGCGGCAGCACGACCCTCGCGAACGGTACCAAGAACGACGGCGCGAAGTACTTCCAGTACGCACTCGGCGCGGACTACTTCCTGTCCAAGCGCACGGACGTCTACGTGGTCGGCGTGTACCAGCATGCTACGGGCACGGACTCGACCGGCCACGACGCAGTTGCCTCGATCAACGGCCTGACGGCGTCGAGCAACAACAACCAGTTCACGGCTCGCGTCGGTATCCGTCACAAGTTCTAATAAGAACAGCCGTTTCAGTCTCGAAGGCGCCTGCGGGCGCCTTTTTTCTTTGGCGCGCCCGGCGTGCTTTTTCGGCCGCCGCCTTACCCGCCAAAACGAAAGGCCCACCTTTGCGGGCGGGCCTTCGGTGCTTGCGTGACCTTGCGTGACCTTACGTGACTGCGGCGGAGATTACGCGCGCGCGTCGCGCAACTCGCGCCGCAGAATCTTGCCGACGTTGCTCTTGGGCAGATCGCTGCGGAACTCGATCGCTTTCGGCCGCTTGTATCCGGTCAGTTGCGTCTTGCAGTATTCGAAGACATCCGTGTCGGTGAGCGCCGGGTCTTTCTTCACGATATAGAGCTTCACCGCTTCGCCCGAGTGCGGATCGGGCACGCCCACGGCCGCCACTTCGAACACGCCCGGCAGCTTCGCGACAACATCTTCGATCTCGTTCGGATAGACGTTGAAGCCCGAGACGAGAATCATGTCCTTCTTTCGATCGACGAGCTTCACGTAACCGCGATCGCTCATCACGCCCACGTCGCCGGATTTGAAGAAGCCGTCTGCGGTCATGACCTTCGCCGTTTCTTCCGGACGCTGCCAGTAGCCCGCCATCACCTGCGGGCCGCGAATGCAGATCTCGCCCGCTTCGCCAATGGGTAGCTCATTGCCGCTGTCGTCGCGAATCGAGATTTCGGTCGACGGCAGCGGCAGGCCGATCGTGCCCGTGTATTCAGTCGCATTGGTCGGATTGCAGGTCACGCTGGGCGAGGTTTCCGAAAGACCGTAGCCTTCGACGATCGGTGTCTGCGTGCGTTCATACCAGCGCTTCGCCACGGCTTCCTGCACCGCCATGCCCCCGCCGTTCGCCACCAGCAGATGCGAGAAGTCGAGCTTGTCGAAATCGGGATGATTGAGGATCGCATTGTAGAGCGTGTTGACCGCAGGGAAGGTCGTGATCGAATAGCCCTGCAGGTCCTTGATCATGCCGGCGATGTCGCGCGGATTCGGAATCAGCACGGCGAGGCCGCCCGTGCGCATCGTCAGGAGACCGCAAACGGTGAGCGCGAATACGTGATAGAGCGGCAGCGCCGCGACCGTCACCGGCTGAGCGCCGGCGGGCAGACGCGCGAGCGCGGGCTCGGTCCACGCGGCCGACTGCAGCACGTTCGCGACGAGGTTGCGATGCAGTAGCGTTGCGCCTTTCGACACGCCTGTCGTGCCGCCCGTGTACTGGAGGAACGCGATATCTTCGGGTTTCTGCTCGACGGGCTTGAACGTGAGGCGCGCGCCAGCCGAAAGCGCGTCGTTGAAGCTCACGTGGCCCGGCAGGCTCCATGCGGGCACCATTTTCTTCACGCTGCGCACGACGTAGTTCACGATGAAGCCCTTCGCCGCGCCGAGCATGTCGCCCATCGACGCCACCACGATGTGCTTCACGCGTGTCTGCGCGACGACCGCCTGCAGCGTAACCGCGAAATTCTCGAGGATGACGATCGCTTCGGCGCCGCTGTCCTTGAGCTGATGTTCGAGCTCGCGTGGCGTGTAGAGGGGATTCACGTTCACGACGACATAGCCCGCGCGCAGGATCGCGGCAAGTGCGACGGGATACTGCAGCACGTTCGGCATCATGATCGCGATGCGCGCGCCGGGCGCGATGCCGCGCGACTGGAACCATGCTGCGAGCCGCTTCGAGAGTTCGTCGAGCTGACCGTAGGTAATGGCCTTGCCCATGCACGCGAACGCGGGCTTCGACCGGTTCGCGCTGAAGCTCTCCGCGAGCAGCGCCGTGATGGACGCATATTGGCTCGCGTCGATTTCCGCGGGAACGCCGGGTGGGTACGATTTCAGCCAGACTTTATCCATGCGGCGTCTCCTCCTGAATATTTTAGAATGGTCGTGCTAAAACGCTGATCGTAGCATGCGCTCCCGCGCTTTTCCGCCACGAATCAGCGAGTTAGAAAGCCCCCTCGAACTACAGCTAGTGCTCTTCAAGGGCCTTTTTAGTGTGCTTTGTTCAGGCTTACGCGCGTTCGACTTCCACGAGGCAGTCGTAAAACGTGGCCGAGCCGCCCAGATCGGTGAGCGCCTGGCTCGTTACTTCGTTCGCGTTGCGGCCGTCCGGCGCGAGCTTCTTCCACCAGATCGACAGGCCGACCACGAGGCCCTCACGCGCGCGCTCGGAGACGCGCGCTCGTGCTTGCATCGACCCGCGGTCGTTGAATACGCGCACCTGGTCGCCGTCGGCGATGGCGCGTTGCGCCGCATCGGCGGGATGGAGGTCGAGATGTGGCTCGCCTTCGGTGGCCCGCAGGCTCTCGACATTCACGAAGGTACTGTTGAGGAAATTGCGCGCGGGCGGCGAAATCATCGCGAGCGGATAGCGCATGGCCAACTCGGGCGCGCCGTCCGCCGATTCATGCGGCGGCAGGTAGTCGGGCACCGGATCGATACCCGCCTTCGCAAGCGCCTCGCTGTAGAACTCGCACTTGCCCGTGGGCGTGCGAAAACCGCCATTGGCGAACGGCGCATCGGCGATATTCAGCTTCACCCAGCCGTTCTGTTTGAGCCTCGCCCAATCGGCGCCCGCAAGCGCGGGATCGCTCCAGTCGAACGCGTGCGCGGCCACCTCCTCGTCGCTTTCGAAGAGCGCGGGCTCGGTCAGGCCCATTGCACGCGCAATCGAGCGGAAGATCTCAGTGTTCGGACGCGCCCCTCCTACCGGCGCGATAGCGGGCAAATTGGCCATCACGTGCGTATGGCCGTAGGACTTGTGAACGTCGAGATGCTCGAGCTGGGTCGTGGCGGGCAACAGCAAATCGGCGTAATCGGCGGTGTCGGTCTGGAATTGCTCGAGCACGATCGTGAAAAGATCTTCGCGCGCGAAGCCCGCCGCCACCTTCACCGACTCCGGCGCGACCGCCACCGGATTCGAGTTGTACACGACGATCGCCTCGATCTTCGGGCCGAACGTGGCGTCGCCCGCATGCGTGAGCGCGTCGCCGATCTGGTTCATGTTGACGATGCGCGGCTGATGCTCAGGCCAGCCAGGAATCAGGTCGGGACGCTGGAGCGCGTTCCCGTCGACCGGCGCCCAACCCGACGAAGAAAGCAGCACGCCGCCCGAACGCTCGCGCCAGGCGCCAGTCAGCGCCGGCAGGCACGCGATTGCGCGCACCGCGTTGCCGCCGCCACGCACGCGCTGCAGGCCGTAGTTCATGCGAATCGCCGCCTTGCGTGTGGAAGCGTAGAGGCGCGCGAGATCGACGACGGTCTGCTCCTCGATGCCGCAAATCTGCGCGACGCGCTCGGGCGAATACGTGAGCGCACGCGCCTTCAGTTGCTCGAAGCCGTGCGTATGCGCGGCGATGTAGTCTTGATCGAGGCGCTCTTCGGTGATCAGCACGTGCATCATGCCGAGCGCGAGCGCGCCGTCGGTGCCCGGCTTCAGCGCGATGTGCTGATTGCACTTCTCCGCCGTGAGCGAGCGATACGGGTCGATCGCAATCAGCTTCGCGCCGTTGCGCTTCGCTTCCTGCGCTCGCGTCCAGAAGTGCAGGTTGGAGGCAATCGGATTCGCGCCCCAGATCAGGATCACTTCGCTTTCGGCGAAATGCTCGGTGTGCATGCCGAGGCTCGCCCCGTACGTGTAGCGCAGTCCGGCTGCACCCGCTGCTGCGCAGATCGCGCGGTCGAGCCGCGACGCGCCAAGCTTGTGGAAAAACCGCTGCGCAATGCTGTCGCCCTGCACGAGGCCCATCGTGCCTGCGTAGCTATACGGCAGGATCGCTTCGGGCGCGCGTTGCGCGATCTCGCCAAGACGCTCGGCTGCGATTTCGCATGCCTCGTCCCAGCTGATCGGCTCGAAACGTCCCTCCCCCTTGCGGCCGACGCGCTTCATCGGTTGCGTGAGGCGCTTCGGATGATGCACGCGTTCGGCGTAACGGGTCACTTTCGTACAGAGCACCCCTTGCGTTGGCGGATGATCGGGATCGCCGCTCACCTTGATGGCCCTGCCGTTCTCGACGGTCACGCGCATCGCGCAGGTATCGGGGCAGTCGTGGGGACAGACTGCGCGGGCAAACTCGGCTCGGGCGTTCATGAGGAATCCGTCGATGAAAGGTGATGTCGATATCGCAATTTTATTATGTCCAGCGTGCAGAGCCGGCACGCGCCCGGGTGGTTGCCGCGAAAAAAAAGGTTCGGCGTAGAATGGTTCGTCCAGGTCCGCCTAAAAACAAAGGCGGGCACCCACTTTCTCGAGCACTGTCCGCCATGAAACTGATCCCGGAAATCCAGGCCGCCCAAGGCGAAATTCAGGGCCTACGACGAACGATCCACGCCCACCCGGAACTGCGCTACGAAGAAACCCAAACTGCCGAGCTGGTTGCCGCGAAGCTCGCCGAATGGGGTATCGAAGTGCATCGGGGGCTGGGTAAAACGGGCGTTGTCGGCGTGCTCAAACGCGGCAACGGTACGCGATCCATCGGGCTGCGCGCCGATATGGATGCGCTGCCCATTCAGGAGCTGAACACATTCGATCATCGCTCTCACAACGATGGAAAGATGCACGCATGCGGCCACGATGGGCATACCGCGATGCTGCTCGGTGCAGCGCAGCATCTCGTGCAGCATGGTCAATTCGACGGCACCATCGTGTTCATTTTCCAGCCGGCGGAGGAAGGCGGTGCGGGCGCGAAAGCCATGATCGATGACGGACTGTTCGCGCGCTTTCCCGTGGATGCGGTGTTCGGCATTCACAACTGGCCCGGCATGCCAGCAGGCTACTTCGGCGTGACCGAAGGGCCGATCATGGCATCGAGCAACGAGTTTCGCATCGAAATCAAAGGCGTGGGATCGCATGCCGCGTTGCCGCACAACGGACGCGATCCGGTTTTCACCGCAGTGCAGATCGCCAATGGACTGCAAAGCATCATCACGCGCAACAAAAAGCCGCTCGATACGGCCGTGCTATCGATCACGCAGATTCATGCCGGCGACGCGGTGAATGTGGTGCCGAATACGGCCTGGATTGCGGGAACGGTGCGCACTTTCACGACGGAAACGCTCGATTTGATCGAGACGCGTCTGCGCAAGATCGCCGAAAGCACGGCGGACGCATACGAATGTTCCGTCGACATCGCGTTCCATCGCAACTATCCACCGACGGTGAACAGCAGCGCGGAAGCCCAGTTCGCGGCGGAAGTGATGAGGGAAGTCGTGGGCGCCGATCGCGTCGACGATAGCGTCGAGCCGACCATGGGCGCCGAGGACTTCTCGTTCATGCTGCTGGAAAAACCGGGCTGCTACGCGTTCCTCGGTAACGGCGACGGCGGGCACCGCGAGGCTGGCCACGGCGCAGGTCCGTGCATGCTGCACAATGCCAGCTACGACTTCAACGATCAGTTGTTACCGGTTGGCGCCTCGTTCTGGGTGCATCTGGCGACGAAATTCCTGGCACAGAAATAGATTTACAGCGGCTTCAACAAAAAAGCCGTCCTGTGCGTTCGCGGGGCGGCTTGTTTGCTTTTGCTTTGTGCGTGATTTGCGCACCTCTTGAATTTCCCGCGCCCAAACGCCAGAACCCCGGTGCTCTTTCGGAGCGACCGGGGTTCTGGACGTACTGCATAAGGAGCCTGACGATTACCTACTTTCACACGGGCAATCCGCACTATCATCGGCGTGGAGCTGT
>NZ_JAKLJA010000052.1 GCF_022213065.1 Paraburkholderia tagetis | reverse complement strand
GACCGCGACTTCTTCGCGTGTGCCGAGGACGATATCGCCGACACCACCGCGTTGCTGACGGTGGTCGGCGGCAGGATCGTCTGGGGCGCGGGGCCGTTCTCGCAACACGATGCGCCGATTCCACCGGCGATGCCCGACTGGTCGCCGGTGCGCCAGTATGGCGGCTACGGTGCATGGGGCGGCTCGAACGCCATGCAGCGCGACGGCGCACCGCTCGCGCGTGCTGCCGCAGCGGCAATGTGCGGTTGCGCGAGCGCGTGCAACGTGCACGGTCATGCGCACGCGGGCGCTTGGGGCAGCGCATTGCCGACCTCGGACGTGAAGGGTTTCTGGGGCGCGTTCGGTTGCTCTTGCTGGGCGATCTGACATGACGGCATTGAGCGGGCGCAGCAATCCTGCATGGATCCACGCGATCCTGGCGCAGCCGTGGGTTGGCCCGCTCGCGCGTCTCGCGCTCGTGTCGGCCTACCTGATCGGCGGCATCAACAAGGCGCTGCACTTCGACAGCGCGATCGCGGAGCAGGCGCATTTCGGCCTGCACCCGGCGGCGCTCTGGGCAGCGCTGGCTGTTGCTGTCGAGATCATCGGTTCACTGTGCGTGGTGTTGCGCCGCTTTACGTGGATAGGTGCGGGCGGGCTCGGCATGCTGACCGTCGTCGCAATGCTGGTCGCAAATGACTTCTGGAACCAGACCGGCATCGCGCGCTTCATGGCGCTCAACAGCTTTTTCGAGCATCTGGGTCTGATCGCGGCGCTCGTGCTCGCGACGATGCTCGGCGATGAGCAAAGAAGGACCAGCGATCACGGCGCCTGATCGATTGAACAATACGATGAAACAATAGGAAATCCCGTGATGAAAACAGTTCGCTCGGCATGGCTCGCGCTGACGATCGCCGCAGGTCTCGCCGCCGCACCGGCGTCGTTCGCCAAGCCGCCCGTGCTGACGCCCGAGACGCCAGCCGTCGCCGTCGGTCCGCAGTACGACACGACACACGTGTACGTCGCGCCCGAGGATTACGACCGCTTCACTGACAGCTTCGTCGCGACGTTCGGCGGCAGCAAGTCGAAGCAGGGCGTCTTCCAGGTCACGCCGACGCCCAGCCAGACGATGTCGCAGCTCGTGTTCACGCCGGTGGGCACGATCTCGGTGTTCGGCTTCAAGACGCCCACACCGTACCCGTTCGGCGCGGAGCGCACGGGCTATCTCGTGACCGACATGGACGCGGCGGTGAAGGCGGCGCGCGCGCATGGCGCGGATGTGATCGTCGACCCCTTCCCCGACCCGATTGGCCGCGACGTGGTGATCCAGTGGCCGGGCGGCGTGAACATGCAGCTGTACTGGCATACCCAGGCGCCGCACTATGACGCGCTGCAGACGGTTCCCGAGAACCGTGTCTACGTCTCGCCGCAAAGCCTGCCCAAGCTGGTGCACGACTTCGTGAAGTTCTCGCACGGCAAGGTGGTGTCCGATGACCTCAAGGCGCCTGGCATCGAAATCGGCCGGCCGAACGACACCTATCGGCGCATTCGCATCGAATCGGGCTTCGGCAAGATGACCGTGCTCGTGACCGACGGCCATCTGTCTTACCCGTTCGGAAGAGAAACTACGGGCTACGAAGTATCGAATCTCGACGAGACGCTGCAAAAGGCGAAGGCCGCGGGCGTGAACGTGCTCGTGCCGCCGTTCACCTCGGATGGGCGCGAAGCCGCGATCGTCCAGTTCCCGGGCGGCTATATCGCCGAGATCCACGCCAGCGTGTCGAAATGAAATCCGAGGACACCATCCTTGCCGCGATTGCCGGATATGTCGACACGCTGAGCTTCGTCGCGCTGTTCGGGCTGTTCACCGCGCACGTGACGGGCAACTTCGTGCTGATCGGCGCGGGCGTCGCGGGCTTCGGCCAGGGCGTCATGCTCAAGCTCATTGTGTTTCCGGCGTTTGTCTGCGGCGTCGTGCTGAGCAGCCTGCTCGTGCGCTCGCTTTCCGGGCAGCATGCGCGTCAGGGCGCGCGCCTGCTCCACGCGGTCCAGGCTGTGCTGATGTTCGGCTATTGCCTGGCGGGCATCTGGGCGACGCCGGTCAGCACGCCCGACAGCCTGCCGGCCATCGTGGCCGGCGTGGTTGGCGCGTTTGCGATGGGCATTCAGAATGCGCATCCGAAGCTCATCAACCGACCCGGCGTGCCCAATACCGTGATGACGGGCAATGTCACGCAGGCGATCCTCGATGTGGTCGACATGCTGTCCGCGGGCACGGACGAAAGTGTGCGCGCGACGGCGCGCGCGCGCTTCGCGAAGATGATGCCGGCAATCGTTGCGTTCGCCATCGGTGCGATGGCCGGTGCGCTGGGTTACCGCTATGTGGGCTTCTGGGCGCTGCTCGCGCCGGCGTGCGCACTCGTGGTTCTCGCAGCGACCACGGGAGAGCACGAGCGGGCGGCCGCACCCGGGCACGCATGAGTTTGCGAGCCTGGGGAGCCTGGGGAGCCTGGGGAGCCTGGGGAGCCTGGGAAATGACTCTTGGCTCCGGGCTCGCTCCCCGCCCCGCATAAACCGGCGGGCGCACATAACAACATGCAGTTAAAGACAAGGGAATACATCATGTCGACTGCAATGCGCAGGCGTCAATTCGAAAAGGCCGCCAGTGTCACGGCATTCGCGAGCCTGTTGCTAGTGGGTGTGGACCCGGCATTCGCGGACACGGCCGCACAACCCACCGCCGGCGTGACCGTGGCCCCGGAAGCGGCGGGTGCGTCTGCCGCTGCACCCGCGCAGGCCAGCGCGACGGCCGCGACCAATGTGACAGCGGCTGCCAGTTCGTCGGCAGCCACATGCAATGCGAAACGGCCCGCCGTGCTATTCAATCGCTGGCAGGAAGACTGGTCGGTGCTCGCGAATCCCTGTGTGCCGCGCAAGCCGCTCGACAGCCTCAAGTACATACCGCTTGGCGGCGATCCCGCCTCGTACCTGTCGTTGGGGGTGAACCTGCGCGAGCGTGTGGAGAGCAACAACGCTCCGCTGTTCGGCATTGGCACCCAGTCGGATACGTATCTGATCCAACGCGTCCAGGTTCATGCGGATGCCCATCTTGCCGATCACTGGCAGTTCTTTGTGCAATTCGAGGACGCACGCGCGTTCGGCAAGAACGTGGTCACGCCGGTGGACAAGAACCCTCTCGAACTCGAACAGGCATTCGTCACCTACACTGGCGCGCTGGGTGGCGGCACGTTCAAGTTCCGTGTTGGCCGCCAGGAGATGGCATTCGACCTTCAGCGATTCATCTCCGTGCGTGATGGTCCGAACGTGCGCCAGGCCTACGACGCGATCTGGGCCGACTATGAATACCAGAAGTGGCGCTTTATCGCCTACGCGACGCAGCCCGTGCAGAACCGCGACGCCACGGTGTTCGATGACGTCTCGAACCGCGATCTCACCTTCAGCGGCGTGCGTTTCGAACGCAAGTCAGTCGGACCGGGAGACCTTTCCGGCTACTGGTCGCGCTATAACCGCAGCAACGCGCACTTTCTCGATGCACGCGGCCCCGAGCGCCGCGACGTCTGGGATGTGCGCTACTTCGGCTCGCACGATCGATTCGATTGGGATGTCGAAACAATGCTGCAGACGGGTACGGTCGGCAACAATACGATCTTCGCCTGGGCGGTGGGCTCGATTGCGGGCTACAAGCTCGACCTGCCGTGGTCGCCGCACATCGCGGTGCAGATCGACGCGGCGTCGGGCGACCGGCACCCGCACGACGGCCGCATCGAGACGTTCAATACGCTGTTTCCAAACGGCTACTACTTTACGCTCGCAGGCTATACGGGATATTCGAACCTTATTCACATCAAGCCGTCCATCACGCTCAAGCCGACGAACGACCTTGCGCTGCTTGCAGCACTCGGTTTTCAGTGGCGCGAGACGACCGGCGACGCCGTGTATCAGCAAGCGAATCAGGTGGTGCCGGGCACCGCGGGCAAGGGCAGTCTGTGGACCGGCATGTACGTGCAGTTGCGCGCGGACTGGACGATCGAACCGAACCTGATTGGGGCGATCGAAGCCGTGCATTTCCAGGTGGGCAACTCGCTTCGCCAGGCGGGCGGGCACAACGCCGATTACGCGGGCGTCGAGCTCAAGTATGGATGGTAGGCCGTGCCGCGCTCAGGCTCCGGCGCTGGCCCATGGCGCCGCGGCGAGCCATTCGGACAGATAGTTGAGCAGTGCCGTCACCCGTGCGGGACGCAGGATGTTGGGCGGCGTGACGAGATTCACGTTGATCTGACTGATCCGCCAGTCCGGAAGTACATCGACCAGCAAGCCTGCCTTTAGCGCATCCCAAACGATGAATTCCGGCTGCAACGCGAGACCTTGCCCCGCGAGCAGTGCCGGGCCGATCACGTCGGCGTTGTTGCTGCGAATTCGGCCCTTCACGGGCACGGAGAATTCTTCGCCGGAAGTATGGCGAAATTGCCATAACTCGGGCGTGGGCAGATTCGTATAGATGAGACATGCGTGCTGCGAAAGGTCGCGCGGGTGGGTGGGGTGCCCATGACGCTCGAGATACGCTGGCGTGGCCACCAACGGACGATGCACGACGCAAAGCCGGCGCGAGCGCAGCGGCGAATCGCCAAGCTCGGCAATGCGAATGGCCACGTCGAAGCCGCCCGCCACCATATCGACAATCTGATCGGTGAGCGTGAGGTCGATTTCCACTTCCGGGTAGTGCTCGAGAAACGCGGGGATCAACGGTGCAAGGTGGCGGATGCCGAATGACATCGGCGCGGTGATGCGCACCATGCCGCGTGGCTGGGTCGCTTGCGACGATGCTTCCGCCTCTACGGCTTCGCCTTCGGTCAGGATGCGAATGGCGCGCGCTTTGGCGATTTCGCCCGTTGGCGTGAGCGAAAGCTGGCGCGTGTTGCGATAGAGGAGCGTGGTGCCGAGCTTGCGCTCGAGCCGCGAAATGGCCTTCGATACGGTCGGCTGCGAGATGCCCAGCGACTCGGCGGCCTTGGCGAACGAACCGGTTTCGAGCACGCGCGCGAAGATTGCCCACGCTTCGAGGTCAGGGAGTGTTTGCATGGAAAGCCGAATGGAAGCAGCTCCATTCTTTCGAAATGACGTGAAGAGCGTTGACATGGTAGCGCGATACCGGGGCGGGTCAATATGGAATGACTTCTATTCCATTTGTTCTGTTTGTGGTTGTCTTCTGGTCCGATAACATTGCCTCCAGCAGTATTACGCGATCGTTAACCATAATTGCATGCCAAATCTTACACGCCGGCTGCGTCGTGGGTCAGGTACGCAACTGCGTACTGAAGCTGCGGCGTGGTAATGGGTCAGGTTCTAATCCATAGGAGTGCGATCATGCCGCTGCGCCGCGAGATCGGTAAATGGCGAGGGATTTCGTTCGAGGCCGCTGCTTGGGATGGTGCACGCGCTGAAGTCGAGCTTTCCTGTGTCTGCATGTTTACCCACGAAGTGACGCCTGGCGGACCGGTAGGTGGGCTGTTGCATCTCGATACGGCGTTGTCGGGCGCACTGACCGGTCTCAGACGTGACGGATATTTTGCTGCCACAGCGATGGAGACGCTGCTCATCAGCCGCCCGCCCGTGGGCGTGGCTGCCGACGCGGTCCTCCTGGTCGGTCTCGGCGATCCGGCGTTCTGGACCGTCGGCGCGAGCGCGCAGGCGGCCGCCACCGCGATGCGCACCGCACTGCAACTGAACGCAAAAAGCGCGGCATTCGCGCCCAGTGTTCTCGACGGTGGCCTGACGATGGACGTTACGGGAGGTATGCCGGCCGCGATGATGAACGCGGTGTTGGCCGTCCTCGATACGCAGCATCGGCTCGTTGAACTCGGGATGGCTCCGCAGCCGGCGCTTGAACGCTGGGGCTTCGATGTCGGAGCGGAGCGCTTCGAGAATGCAGCGCTGAGCTTCGAAACTGCACTGTCTGCGGCGCAGGCGGCGCGCGGGCGGGGTTCAGATCTGTCGCGGTAAGGCAGTCTGGAAAGCCCCGCTGCGCTCGCCTTTCCATGTCTACGAGGGATTCCCCTGGACACGGCGATTTAGCAATCATTTCTTCTTTCGATGGTCGCGTCGTGCTTTCCAGAGGACGTCTTCGCTTGCACACACCGATTATTCGCGATTCGCGAATGTCGCGTTCGCGGGTTCTTCCATACCCGACTAATAAGCCTTGCATCTATCTTTGTGGCGTTGGCCGGGTGAATCCAGGGCGCTTCGCGCTGATGAGACGCTCGACCATTCCTCGCGACTGACTTCGCACGCAAAAATCATCGGCACTGACCCAGGCATGGACGCCCCCGGCGCATGCGCGGGGATCCAATGTCCAAGGAGACGTAAATGAAAGCAAACGAATGGGACACCTCCTACGAATGGAAGGCGGTGACGCTGCTGGCCCTTGGCTTCGGGCTGGTCGGCCTGGACCGCTGGCTCATCGCACCGCTGTTTCCTTCAATCATGAAGGACCTCAACCTGACGGCGCAGGACGTAGGCAACTGCATCGGTGTGCTTGGGCTGTCGTGGGGCGTCTTCGCAGCCCTGATCTTCGCGGGAACGGCGGTGATGCTCTATATTTTTCGTGGCCTCGGCGCACAGCCGCTTGCGCTGTTCGCTGTTTTGTTCGTCGCATCGTTCTTCACGCTCGGCCTGGTCTCGCTGCTGTCCGGGCCGGTGGCAACCGAGGCGGCCCCCGTCGGACTCGTCTCGACGTCCATTGGCGCGGTAGTCGGCGTTGGCGAAATCTTCGGTGGCGGCATTGCCCCGGCGATGGGCAGCTATGTCGCATCTCATTTCGGCATCCAGAACATTCTTTGGCTGCCGATGTGTGCAGTCGTCCTCGGCATCCTGGTCAGCGTGCTTTTGAAGGAGACCGCGCCAGCGGTGCTGCAACGCCGTTCGATGCGACCCGAACTCGCGGCGGGCGAGCAGACGCGATGGTAGAACGAATTACATAAATGAAAATCAACGGAGACAAAATGAAACTACGGTTTGGAGCACTCACATTTCTCGTGCTGGCCCAAGGTGCCTGGGCTCAAAGTAGCGTAACGATGTTCGGTCTCATCGATGCCGGAATAACATACGTGAGCAATGAAGGCGGAGGCAAGAACGCCAAATTTGACGATGGCATATTCACCCCGAATCTTTTTGGCTTTCGCGGGGGCGAGGACCTGGGTGGTGGATACCGGGCAACCTTTGCACTGGTCAACCAGTTCTCAATGGCTAACGGCGGCATCATCGGAAGCGGCATCTTCGGGCGGAACGCATATGTCGGACTCGAAAGCGATCGCCTTGGCAGTCTCACGCTCGGGAATCAGTACGATTTCATGGTGGATTCCCTTTTTTCCAAGGGGAATGCGATTTCGATGGACCTGACGGGTCTCTATGGTTTCCGTAACGGCCCGTTCCAGCGCCTGGCGCTACCGAACAATCCGACGGGTGCTTTTGATTGGGACCGCACCGCAGGCAGCAAGCCCGTCGCGAACTCGGTCAAATATAGCTCGCCCACTTTCGCGGGGATTTCGGGCGGGGTGATGTACGCCTTCGGCGGAGTGGCCGGCTCTGTCGGCGCGGACAACACGGTCAGCGTCGGCCTGAACTACGAGATGGGGCCATTCGGCGCGGGTGCGGCGTACACCAACGAGAAGTACGGTCCGGCCGCCGGTATACCTTCGACGAGCGTGCGCAACTGGGGCGCCGGCATGCACTACACGTTCGGCGCACTCACTGCCAAGGCGCTAGTGACAACCGTGCACAATTCCTTCAACGGTGCTGGCGTATGGATGGCAGAAGCAGGAGGGGGGTGGAAGCTAAGGCCCGACGTGTTCCTCGGAGCAAAATACATGTATATGAAGGGTAACGAAGCTGTGAGCAACAACCATGCTCACCAGGTCAGCGTCGCCGCTCAGTATTTACTGACGAAGCGAACGATGGTCTACGTTTCTGCGGACTACCAACGAGCAAATAGCGGCGCAAACGCACAGATAAATGGTGTGCTGGATGCCAATGGCGCATCTAGTTCCGAAAATCAGACAGCCGTGCGCATTGGCTTGCATACATTGTTCTGATTGTGCCGACGCTCAGGGCGCGCCCGCAGCCTTTGCAGGAGACACCGATGGGAGAGCCGACGATTGCGGAGAACTGGCGCGGCATGGAGCAATTTGGCGTGCCGCCATCCGGGTCGCCGGGGCTCGCATACTGGCGATCGGGCGCGAAACCCTACACGCTCGATTACACGGCGGACTCCGACACGATCTGTCTTGTTTTCGGGCGCATCGTCACGCAAACGCAGTATGACGACGAGCCCGCGAGGCCACTGACCTTCGCGCCGGAAACGGCGTCATTCCATCCTCGCGGCAGCCACTTGCGGGTAGACGCGACGAACGTCACCGAGGGTTTCGTCGCGTTCAGCTATGCCCAGGCGATCGAACGCGCTGCGAGCCACAATCGGGAAAACATTGGCGGGGAAGGGCTCAGGCATCTGATTGGTTACGCACGCACGCGCTTGATGGGCGGCACGCACCCCGACCCGTGGGAAATGCAGTGCCTCTCCACGCTCGTCCATGTCGAAATGGTGCAGGCCCTGAGCCGCACCGCACCCCGCCGGCCGCCCAGGCTCACCGACGCAGGGTTCGAGCAACTCGAAGCCTACATTCGTGACCATATCGATTCCACGATCACCTGCGCCGACCTCGCAAACGAGCTTGGCTTGCCGCTGCGCTCGGTGTTCGATGCAGTGAAGGCGAGGACAGGGCAGTCCTTGTATCGGCTCGTGGTCGAGCGGCGTCTCGACGCGGCGATGCAACTGCTACGCGAAAGCGACATGCCCCTGTGCGACGTGGCAGCCGCCTGCGGGTTTGCCTCCCAGCAGCACATGACCACGCTGTTCTCGCAGCGGCGCGGCATGACACCGCGCCATGCGAGAGCCGGTCAAAAGTGATGAGCCGTCGGCGTCACTTTGCGCTCAACCACGGATAACGAGCCGTGTCCTTGCCCGCGTAATCGGGGTCGAGATAGATGTAGACGCGCTGGATTTTCCAGTCCCGAATCTCGAACACGTCGCACCAGTTACCGGCGCCCCATGCGGGAACGCCGGCACGCCATGGACCGTCCCGATGCTCGCCGTGACTCGTGCCTTCGCACACAATCACGTCGCCACTGGAGAAGATCCAGTTGAAGTGCGCGTAGTGATGCACGATCGACTTCAGCGTGCCGCCGACGTCGCCGAAAAGTTTGCCGATCTGTTCCTTGCCGTTGGCCACGCCCCATTTAGGGAAAAATACCTGGGCATCCTCAGCGAACAGGTCGAGGATGCTGCCGCCCGTCGACGTCACGCCGCCATTGTCGAACGCCTTCAGATATTCGATGGCGACGGATTTCCTTTGCTCGTCGGTCATTGTTTGCATGGTCAGTGCCATGATTTCCTCCATGTGATGACGATAATGTGAGGCTTAAAGCGCGTCGAATGTCGATCGACGCGTAGCAACGCAAGCGGGGGCTTCGTTATGGGCGCTGTGCGCAGCAAGGTAGGCAAATGCGAGAATAGGCCCGAGCGTTGCGCCGCCCGCCCAATACGCACGAGCCGATGGCGACGCGACACAATTGCCCACCCCGTACAGATGGGCAATGGGCGCGCCCTCGTGATCGAGCACCTGCCCATGACGGTTCGTCACCGGGCCGCCCTTGGTATCGAGATTGCCGCCGGTGAGCAACGTCGCATAGTAGGGCCCAGTGTCGCTGATCGGGTACATCGTTGGGTTCGGCGCGACAGGCGCGGTTGCAGCGGGGCCATTGAACAGCACTTCGACCGGCCGCTCGCCTCGATAATAGTCGAGGTCCCGGCCACTGCGCGCGAACCCGTTGAAGCGCTCGACCGTCGCGGCCAGGTTCGCTTCGAAGTCTTCGCCGAAGTGCAGATTGCCGATCTGCGGCGCGAGTTCGGCCACGCGTGCTCGAATGTTGCGCGCGAGTTCCGCGAGGGTCTCGCCTTTGATCACATGGGCATCGTCCGACCCCTCCGGTACGATGAAGCGCCCGTATTCCGTGCTCGCGCTATGTTGCTGGCTGCGTGCGTCCCAGATGGCGGCAAGGACCAGATTCGGGTACGACGAGCTGGCCGGGTCCCAGCTGAAGAACGCTTGCGCGGCTTCGTTGTAGGCCAGCTTCTCGTTCGTCACGCGCTGGCCATGCTGGTTCACGTAGATCATCGAATCACCAGAGGCCGAAAACGTGCCGATCAGGCCGGGATCTTCGCGCAGGGCTTTTTCGAGGACGATGGGGCACATCCAGGCATAGTTCATGTTGCGCAGTTCGGCGCCGGCGGCCGTGCCGATGCGCACGAAATCGCCTTCGTTGGAACGGGCGGCACAGCCGCCAAATACGGGCGCGCTGAGAAAGTTCTTGCGCATCGTTTTGTTGTGCGTAAAGCCACCCGAGCAGAATATGACGGCCTTGCGCGCGTTGAATACCGCTGAGCCGGATTCGCCAAGTTGCGCCTGAACGCCGGTCACGGTGCCCGTTTCGTCGGTCAGCAGGCGCTGCACGCGGGCGCTGGTCCGCACCACCACGCCCGCCTTGCGCGCCGCCTCCAGCATCGACTGGACGGCCACGGCGCCGCCATCGGACATCGACTCGCACGCGCCTTTCGGCAGCAGTACGCGTCCGCGCGGCGCCTTGTCTTCTGGCAATTCCGCCCAGTAATCGGCGACATCGGGGCAGTGGCGGTATTCGAGGGCGCCTTTCTGCGCGAGCAGTTCCGCGGCAACGCTCGCGTTGTCGTAGATCGCCTCGCACATGTCGTACTCCCATTGCGTCATGCCGAAACGGGGCAGGTTGGGGCTGTAGGCCTCCGGACGCGACAGGCGGGCCATGTAGCGAAGGCAATCTTCTTTCCGGTCTTCGATGCCCATCTCGCGCAGTGGGCGATTGTTGGGCACCCAGTACCAGAAAGCCGCCTTGCGCGCTGTGCCCCCGACTTCCGGCGCCTTTTCGAGCAACAGGACCCTGTTGTCCTGCCAGGCGGCAAAGAGCGCGCAGGCCAGACCGGCAGCGCCGGCACCCACGACAATCATGTCGAACGGTTCGGCTGGCTGGTGGGCGTCGAGTGAGGAAGAAGTTTCATGTGTGCCGGTGTTCACGGGGACGTCTCCTGATCGTTGATATCTGCCTGATCGAGTCGGGCGTAATGGAGACGTTAGGGCGTACGGTTTGTGCGATCTTCCAGATTTCGGCGTTTTACATCAATCTGCAGTCCACCCGGATGGGGAGAGCGGGCCTGGATATGGTACTGCATACGTTTGCTTATAAAGACCTACCCGAACAGGAAAATTAAGCGCCAATTTTCAGGGTTAACGAGCTATTCATTGGGCCAGAGATGGCGTGTATATTGGCGACATGTTATGCAAACGATTGCATTAAGGAGCATCATGGCAAATTCGGATCAGCCTGGCGGCATCATCAACGACGTGGCCTCGGTTACGTCGATCGTGAAGGCCGCAATGTCGGGCACGCGGGACCCGCGTCTCAAGGAAATCCTGGACGCACTGGTGGAGCACGGCCATGCGTTCCTGCAGCAGGTGCGCCTGACCGACGCGGAATTCGAACAGGGGCTCGCGTTCGTGCGCGCGGTCGGCCAGGCGTGCAACGAGCGGCACAACGAAGTCGTGCTGCTCGCCGACGTGCTGGGGTTCTCGACGCTGGTCGCCTTGCTGAACAACGCAGACGAGAGCGGACGCACGCCGGGCGCCTTGCTGGGGCCGTTCTATCGCGGCGGCTCGCCGGAGTACGAGAACGGCCGGTGCATCGCTTGCGAGGGCTCGCCTGGCGCGGCGCTGTTCGTCCACGCCCGCGTGCTCGACACGAGCGGCCGGCCCGTGCAGGACGCCACGGTGGACGTCTGGCAGGCGTCGCCGGTGGGTCTCTACGAAAATCAGGACGCAAGCCAGCCCGAGCACAACTTGCGCGGCCGCTTCCGCACGGGCGCGGACGGCATGTTCACGTTCCGCAGCGTGCGCCCCGCCGGCTATCCGGTGCCGACGGACGGCCCCGTGGGGGCGATGCTCGCGGCGCAGCAGCGTCATCCGTATCGGCCCGCGCACCTGCATTTCGCGATCTTCGCCGAAGGTCATGCAACGCTCGTCTCGCAAGTGTTCGCCGACGATTCCGAGCATCTGGACAGCGACGTCGTGTTCGGCGTGAACCGCCGCCTCGTCGGCACGTTCGAGCATCACGAGGCCGGCACCGGCCCGCACGGCGATCACCGCGAGGCCTACTACACGCTCGACTTCGATTTCATCCTGGCCGAGGGGACGCCGACGTACCCGACGCCGCCCATCCAGTGACGAGGAGTGTGACCGTGTCCAGCCAGTTGCAGGGAAAAGTAGCCGTCGTGTTGGGCGGCACCGGGGGCATCGGGGCCGCCACAGCGGCGCGCCTCGCGCGAGCCGGCGCGCGCGTGGTCGTGGTCGCCCAGCAGGACGAAGACAAGGCGCGGCGCGTGGCCGAGGCGCTGCCAGGCGGTGGGCATCGCGGCGCCGTCGCGTCGATCACGGACAGCGCCGCGCTCAACGCGCTTGCAGAGAGCGTGCGCGAGCGCGAGGGGCGCGCGGACATCCTCGTGAATGCCGCGGGTTTCACGAAGCCGGTCCGGCACGCCGACCTCGACGCGCTGACCGACGACCTGATCGACGACATCATGAAGGTGAACTGGCGCGGCCAGTTCGCGGCGATCCGTGCATTTCGCACGCTGCTCGACGCGTCCGGCGACGGCCTCGTGGTCAATGTGTCGTCGATTTCGGCGACGACGGGCGTTGGCAGCAACATCGCGTACTGCGCGGCGAAGGCGGGCCTCGACGTGATGGCGAGCGCGCTCGGCCGTGCGCTTGCACCGCGCATCCGCGTGCTCAATGTGGCGCCGGGCGTGGTCGATACCGGCTTCGTGCCGGGGCGCAGCGACGATTTCAACGCGAAGGCCGCGGCCACCACGCCGCTCGGCCGGATCGGCGCGCCCGACGACGTCGCGGCGGCAATCGAGGCCTGCGCGACGCAACTCAGGTTCAGCACCGGCGTGACGATCGTCGTCGACGGCGGCAGAAGGTTGAATTGAGAGGAAACCCCATGCACGCACGCAAGACACTGATCACCTGCGCGGTCACCGGCAACATCACACGTCCGGACCAGCACCCGCGCCTGCCGGTCACGCCCGAGCAGATTGCGACCGCCTCGCTCGAGGCCGCGCAGGCCGGCGCGGCCGCCGTGCACATCCACGTGCGCGATCCGCGGACCGGGCGTCCGTCGATGGACGTGAGCCTGTACCGCGAGGTGATCGAGCGCATTCGCGCCGTGGATCAAGCGCTGATCATCAACCTGACGACCGGCCCCGGCGGCCGTTTCGTCCCGAGCGACGACGATCCGAAGATCGCCGCACCCGGCACGACGCTGCTGCCGCCCGAAAAGCGCGTGGAGCACATTCTCGAGCTGAAGCCGGACGTGTGCAGCCTCGACCTGAACACGATGAACTCGGGCGCGGAAGTCGTCATCAACACGCCGAAGACCGTCGCGCGCATGGCGCACGTGATTCGCGAGGCGGGCGTGAAGCCCGAACTCGAGATCTTCGATTCCGGCGACATCCACCTCGCACGTGACCTCATGGCCTCGGGCGTGCTCGAAGGCCCCGGACTCTGGACCTTCGTGGCGGGCGTGAAGTACGGCTTCGCGGCCTCGCCCGAGACGCTGCTCTATGCGCGCGGCCTGCTGCCGCCCGGGGCGATCTGGTCCGCGTTCGGGATCGGCCGCTTCGAGTTTCCGATGGTCGCCCAGGCGTGGCTGGCGGGCGGCCATGTGCGGGTCGGCTTCGAGGACAACCTGTATCTGGAGAAGGGCGTGCTGGCCGAGAGCAATGCGGCGCTGGTCGCGCGCGCGAAAGACATCGTGACGATGCTCGGCGGCGAGGTGGTCACCAGCCGCGAGGCGCGCGAGCTGCTCGGGCTCGCGTGAAGTTGCGTCAGCCATTTCGTCAATCGTTGCACCCATCAGCAGGAGAGAAAACACGATGAAGAGCGTTCGCGTTCTGGAAAAAAGCCGGGATATCGACGCCCTGGCCTTGCAGTTCGAAACCCAGTCCGTGCCCGCGTTCGGCGCGGCGGAGTGTCTGGTGGAAATCGCGAGCGCGGCGGTCAACCCGAGCGACGTGAAGGCCGTGCTCGGCTTCATGCCGCACGCGGTGTGGCCGCGCACGCCGGGCCGCGACTACGCGGGACGCGTGGTCGACGGGCCGGCGGCGCTCGTCGGCAAGGCCGTCTGGGGCAGCGGCGGGGAGCTGGGGATCCGGCGCGACGGCACGCATGCGCGCTACCTCGTCGTGCCCGCGCAGAGCGTGCGCGAGAAGCCGGCGAATCTGACGATGGACGAAGCCGGCGCGGTCGGCGTGCCGTTCATCACGGCATTCGAGGGGCTGCGGCGCGCCGGCGGCGCGAAGGCGGGCGACGTGGTGCTGGTGCTCGGCGCGAACGGCAAAGTCGGGCAAGCGGCCATCCAGCTCGCGACGATGGCGGGCGCGACGGTGATCGGCGTCGAGCGCAGCGGCCAGCCGTATCTCGGCCACGCGAACGGCCAGGTGCGGATGATCGATGCGTCGTCGGCCAGGCTCGACGAGGTCGTGCGCGACGCGACCAACGGGCACGGCGCGGACATCGTCTACAACACGGTCGGCAGCCCGTACTTCGAGCGCGCGAATCACGCGATGGCGGTGCGCGGCACGCAGATTTTCATCTCGACCATCGAGCGGCCGGTGCCATTCGACATCTTCGCGTTCTATCGCGGCCAGCACACCTATGTCGGGATCGATACGCTCGCGCTCGACGCGCAGGCCGGCGCGGCGATTCTCGACACGCTGCTGCCCGCGTTCGAGCGCGGCATGCTCAAGCCGTTCCCGGTCGATGGCGACCACGTGTTCGCGCTCGACGACGCGGCGCGCGCCTATCAGGCCGTGTATCGCGGCGCGGCGCAGCGCGTGCTGCTCAAGCCATGAACGTGACCCGCTTCGGCGACGCGCCGCAGTATTTTCCGAGCGAGCATTTCCTGATGCGCTGCGTGCGGCTGCAGGGTCATGAGGCCGGGCCCGCGCAATCGCTGTGGCTCGGCGTCTCGACGATCGAGCCGGGCGGGCATACGTCGATGAGCGCATCGCCCGTGGAAAAGCATTACGTGGTGCTCGACGGGGAAGTCTGCGTGCAGACGGTCGAGGGCGAAGTCGCATTGCGCCGCTTCGACTCGTGCCGGCTTGCGCCCGGCGCGCGGCGCGCGCTGCACAACCGCGGCGCGCGCCCTGCGATGATCCTGCTTGCGATGCCGCTGGCGCGGCCCGAGGCGCTGTGACTTCAGCCAATGGCGCAGCCCGGTTTCGACCGCGGCGCGCGAGCTCGGCTTCACGCCGAGCGCGTTCTCGACGTTCTTCAAGTCAAGCGTCGGCGAGGCGCCCAACCGATGGCTGGCCGGGCC
Organism: Paraburkholderia tagetis; assembly: GCF_022213065.1. Classification (GTDB taxonomy): domain Bacteria; phylum Pseudomonadota; class Gammaproteobacteria; order Burkholderiales; family Burkholderiaceae; genus Paraburkholderia; species Paraburkholderia tagetis. The sequence continues at coordinate 25,663 of NZ_JAKLJA010000052.1, read as the reverse complement.
GCCCGGGTAGCGCCGAGGTTAGCGCCGAGGTTAGCGCTTGTGGCTCGATGCGATGGCGCGCGGCGCCGCTGTCGAGCCGCGGATCATCAGCTCCGGCGGCAGCGTGACGCGCAGCGGCGAGGCGTCAGGCGTCGCGATGCGCCCGAGCAAGAGCCTGGCGGCCTGACGCCCCATCTCCCGATGCTGGATGCGCAGGGTGGTCAGCGGCGGATTCAGCATGTCGACGAGCAGCATGTCGTTGTGGCCGATCAGCGAGATGGCGCCGGGACACGCGATCCGGCGCGCGGCGAACACGTCGTAGCAGCCGAGCGCGATCAGGTCGTTCGCCGCGATGATCGCGGTGACGTCGCGATGCGCGTCGAGGAGTTGCTCGCACGCGGCACGTCCGGCCTCGCGCGTGAATTCCGCGGCTTCGACGACGACGCTCCCCGTGACGCCATGCTGCTGTGCCGCGATCTGGAAGCCCTGCAAGCGTGACAGGCCGGTTGCCAGGCGCGCCGGCCCCGCCAGATGCGCGATGCGCGTGTGGCCGAGCCGCACCAGATGATCGACCGCGAGCCGCATCGAAAGGAAATCGTCGTTGACCACTTCCGGTGCCTGCCCGCAGTCGATGCCGCGATTGACGAGCACGACCGCAATGCCGTCGCGAAGGCAGCGCTGTACGAGCGGATCCTGGCGTGCCGCCGTCGCCAGCACGAGCCCATCGACCTGGCGCTCGAGCATCTGCTCGATCAGGCGTTCCTGGTCCTTCGGCTTGCCGGCGATATTGGAGATCAGCACGCCGTAGCCCTCGGCCGCGAGCGCTTCCTCGATGCCGCAGACGATGGGCGGAAACACCGGGTTCTCGATGTCCGGCAAGCACACGCCAATCACGCGCGAGCGCCCGCCGCGCAGCGCCGCGGCGAGGCGGTTCTGCCGGTAGCCGAGCGACTTCGCGGCGGCCAGCACGCGATGCACGACTTCGTCGCCGATCAGGTGCCGCGTTGCGGGATTCAGCACGCGCGAGACGGTCGATATGTTGACGGCGGAGGCCGCCGCCACTTCGCGGATGGTGATGCGCCGCGCGCCTCGCGTATCGGATGTCGTGGTCATGGAACGGGTCGGTGGGTGTGTGCCGATTGTATCGATGCAAAGGATTGCTTTCAATGTTGCAATAAAAACCCAGCGTTTTCAGCGGTGAATACGCATTGACAAGTCATTATGCAGCAGTAGCATATGCATACGTTTGCAAAATGATCGACGTGGGCGTGACACGATGCATTCTCCGTAGCCCGCCCGGTGCACGTCATTCAGGGTTTTTTTGCCCTCTAATGCAAACGGTTGCATAAAAATGGGCTTCCTGGCAGGCCGGCAGTGCGGCGCAAGGCGTTGCACGGGCGGGCGCAGGAGGCGCGGACAGAGCCGACGAACAGGTGGAAGGAGACGAACTTGAAACAGAAGCAGGCAGTGTCAGGCAGGCAGGCCGGCGCACGCATGGCAGCCGCGTGCGTCATCGTATTGGGGTTGGCCGGAGGCAACGCCGCGATTGCGGCGAACGAGACCCTCGCAGCGTTCTACAAGAACCAGGTGGATCCCCATTTCGCGCTCGTGCATGCGGGCGTGGACGCGCAAGCGAAGCAGATGGGCGTGTCCGTCACGCACTATGCGCCCACGCGTCCGAACGATCTGGGCGAGCAATTGAGCGAACTCGAAGACGTGAGCGTCAAGAAGCCCAGCGCGGTGTTGTTCATGGGCGTGAACCCGCGCGGCGTGGTGCCTGAGATCGAGAAGCTCAACTCGATCGGCATCCCGATCGTGAACTACAACGATCGGGTCGCGGGGGGCAAGTTCGCCTCCGTGGTCGTCGCCGACGACTTCGACCTCGGCCATGACGTCGCCACCTATCTGTTCAAGAGCATGGGCGGCAAGGGCAACGTGGTGATTCTCGAAGGTGTGAAGGGCTCGACCACGAGCGACGAGCGCATGCGCGGGTTCAAGAAGGCGCTAGAGGAATTTCCGGGCGTGCACCTGCTGGCGTCGCAACCCGCGAACTACCAGCGGTTGCAGGCGCTACAGGTGACGGAAAACCTGATTCAGTCGAATCCGAAGATCGACGGCGTGCTGGCCGCGGCGGACGTGATGGCAATGGGCGCGATCGAGGCGCTGGAAGCCGCCGGGCGCAAGGATACGAAAGTCGTCGGCATCGGCGGCGTGCCGGAATCGGTGAAGGCGATCAAGGACGGGCGTCTGCTCGCGACGGCTGAATTCAACGGCTTCAAGATGGGCTGCATCGCGACGATGGCGGCGGTGCGCACGCTGCGCCACGAAAGCGTGCCGTCGACCTTGCTGATCAAGGGCATCGTCATCGACAAGACGAACTATGCGCCGTTCGAACTGCCGGGCGACCAGCGGCAGTGCCCGAAATGGGACAACGTCGTCAGCAACTGACCCGACGACGCGCGGCGCAAGCCGTGTCGCGCATTCGCCGCGCGTCGTTCGCACTGCAGAGGTAGACATGCAAACAAGGATTGATGCCAGCACCGTGCCGCGGCTCGAACTGCGCGGGATCTGCAAGAGCTTTCCTGGCGTTCGCGCGCTGTCGGACGTTGACTTGCAACTGTATCCCGGTGAAGTGCACATGCTTCTTGGCGAAAACGGCGCCGGCAAATCGTCGCTGATGAAGGTGCTGTTCGGCGCGTACCGCGCCGACGCCGGCGAATTTTTCTTCGACGGCCAGCCCGTCGCGATCGGCTCACCCGCCGATGCGAAGCGGCTTGGCATTGCGGTGATCTTTCAGGAGTTCTCACTGGTCCCGCACCTCTCGATCGCGCAGAACATCTATCTCGGGCGCGAGCCGCGCAACCGGATCGGCCTCATCGATCATCGCCGCATGCATGCGGATGCCGCCGCCGTGCTCGGCGAGCTTGGGCTCGCGTACGACACGCGCATGGAGGCCGCCGAGCTTGGCGTCGCCCAGCAGCAGATGGTCGAGATCGCGAAGGCGCTGTCGCACGAGGCGCGCGTGCTCGTGATGGACGAGCCGACCGCCGCGATCTCGGAGCGCGAGGCGGATGCGCTGTTCGCGGTCGTGCACAAGCTTCGCGATGCCGGTGTCGCGATCGTCTACATCTCGCACCGGATGAAGGAGGTGTTCGACCTCGGCGATCGCGTGACCGTGCTGCGCGACGGACGCCTCGTGAAATCGATGGCGGCCGCCGAGACCACGCCCGACGAACTCATCGCGCTCATGGTCGGCCGCTCGGTCGGCACCGTCTATCAGCGCCGCTACGTCGGCAAGCCGGGCGAGATGGCGCTCGACGTGAAGCAATTGAGGACCGCAACCGGCGTGAAGGGCGTCGATCTGCACGTGCGCTGCGGCGAGATCGTCGGGCTCTCGGGGCTCGTCGGCGCAGGGCGCTCGGAGGTGGTCAGGGCGGTGTTCGGCGCCGACCCGATCCAGGGCGGCCAGGTCGAAATTTTCGGCGAACGGGTGACGGGCGGGCCGCACAAGGTGGCGGCGCGCGGCGTCGGGCTGATTCCGGAGAACCGCAAGCAGGAAGGGCTCGCGCTGACGCGCTCGGTGCACGAGAACCTGCTGGCCGCGAGCCTGTGGCGATTGTTCCCGAAGGGCTGGTACCGCGCGGAGCAGGCGCGGCTTGCGACGCGCGCGCTGATCGAGTCGCTGCGCATCGCGCCGGGCGATCCGGGCAAGCGCGCGCAGTTACTGAGCGGCGGCAACCAGCAGAAGATCGTCATCGGCAAATGGCTGAGCGCCGGATGCCGGCTGTTCATTTTCGACGAACCGACGCGCGGCATCGACATTGGCGCGAAGACCGAAATCTTTGCGCTGATCGAACGGCTCGTGGAGGAGGGGGCCGCAGTGCTGCTGATCAGCTCCGAGCTTGCGGAGATCGTGCACGTATGCGATCGCGCATACGTGATGCGCGAAGGCATCATTTCCGGCGAACTGCCCAAAGACCGGTTGAGCGAGCGAAACATCCTCGCGCTCGCCATGCATGAGGAGGACTAAGAATGGCAACGATTGAACCACTGCAGGCGCCGCGCGCGGTACGCCCGCGGCGGCCGCTGCCGTCCATCGTATGGGTGAGCGTCGTGCTCGCGGCTGTCTCGGCAATGGGCGTTCATGGGTTCGCCTCGGGCGGCAACGTCTCGGACATCGGCCTGCAAATCGCCATGCTCGTCGTGGTCGCGATGCCGATGACGCTCGTGATCCTCAGCGAAGGGCTCGACCTCTCGGTCGGCGCGGTGCTGAGCCTCTCCGGCGTCGTATTCGCACAGGCGCTCGCTTTAGGTGGCGGCAGCACCGGCATCGTGCCCGCGCTGCTCGCGGCCGCCGCCGTCGGTGTGCTGGCGGGCGGCGTGAACGGCGTGCTGATCGCGCAACTCGGCTTGCCGCCGTTCGTCGTCACGCTCGCCATGCTCGGCATCGCCCGTGGCATTGCGCTGGTGCTGACCGACGGCAACGCCGTCGTGGTCGCGGCGCCCGCGCTCGCCCAGCTCTACGCGATGACCGTCTTCGGCGTGCCCTTTCCAGTCGTTTGCGCACTCATGGCGTGGGCGCTCATACACGTGCTGCTTTATCACACGAAGTTCGGCACCTACGTATTCGCGATCGGCGGCAATCGTGACGCGCTGACGCTGGCCGGCGTCAAGGCGAAGGCCTTCCACATCGCGATCTACGCGCTCAGTGGACTTTTCGCCGGGCTTGCCGCGCTGCTCCTCGTCGGGCGGATGAACGCGGCCGAGCCCACTGCCGCAACCGGCATCGAGTTCGACGCGATCGCCGCTGTCGTGCTGGGCGGCACCTCGTTCGAGCGCGGCGATGGCTGGCTGGCCGGCACGGTGCTCGGCGTCGTGACAATCGGCATGTTGCGCAATGCGCTCAACCTGCTTGGCGTCGAGTCGTCGCTGCAGGTGGTGTCCGTCGGCGTGCTGGTCCTGCTCGTCATTCTCGTCGACAGCGTTCGTAAATCCCGCTTCCTCGGAGCGTCCGCATGAGTATCCAGAATCCCGCCCGTTTCCTGATGAACCACGTCGGCCGCCTCGATGTCCGCCGTCACGCCAGTGACGAAACCGCCGCGCTGATCTACCGGATCTTGCTGGTGGCCGCGATGGTGCTCGCGCTGACTGTCGCGACCGACGGCTTTGCGACGTCGGCGAACCTGCTCAATGTCCTGCGGCAGGCGAGCCTGATGTTCCTGCTGGCGTCCGGACTCACGCTCGTGATCCTCTCGGGCGGCTTCGATCTGTCGATCGCGGCGAACCTGACGCTGTCCGCGTGCCTTGCAGCAGGAGCCATGAAAGCCGGCGGCTCGCCCGTGCTGGCGGTCGCAACCGCGATGGGGTGTGGCACATCAATCGGATTCCTTAACGGATTGGCCGTCACGCTGCTGAGGCTGCCGCCATTCCTGGCGACCTACGGGATGCTCTGGATTATCCAGGGGCTCGCGTTTCACTACATGGGCGGTAACGAAATCTTTGGTTTTCCGGCGGGGTTTCGCGCGCTCGGCACCGGGTTCTGGCTCGGCGTGCCGCTGCCGGTCTACATGATGCTGATCGTGCTGATCGGCGGCACGCTCGTCACCGCGAGCCTGAATTTCGGCCGCGAGATCTATGCGATCGGCGCGAACGCCGAGGCGGCCCGACTGTCCGGCATTCCCGTGCGCGCGAGGCGGATCGCGGTGTATACGATGAGTGGCCTGATGGCTGGTATCGCCGCGGTCGTCTATCTGGCGCGCGTGAACGCGGCCGATTCCGCGATGGGCGAGCCGATCCTGCTGCCGGCGATTGCCGCGATCCTGATCGGCGGCGCCTCGTTGTTCGGCGGTACGGGCACGCTGTTCGGCACGCTGCTTGGTTGCGTGACCCTTTCGCTCGTGATCGACGGGATGAACCTGCTGAATCTCAACGCGAACTGGCAACCGATGATGGTCGGCGCGATTCTGCTGCTGGCGGTGCTGGCCGACGCGCTCGCGCGGCGGCAGGGCAGCCGCAAGCGCTGATCGCGCATCCGTTTCAGCGCGCCTTGACACGTATTTCAGACGTAACAAAGAGACGATTTGACAAGCGGCGAGACTGATCGACGAAGGCCTCTGCGCCGACCGTGGCTAACATTGAGTCAACGATGCGGCACAGATCGATCTCGCCAAGGCGGCGCAGGCGAATCGAACCGACAGCGTGAGCCAGTATGGATTCGGGTCTGCCTGGCGTGACGGCCGCCGGTTCAGTGGGGCTGAAGCAGTATAAAAAATAGTTCGTAGTACAAATAAGTAAAAGTGCGATTGCGATCAACATCGGCTGAAGGCCGGGAAAATGGAGGGGCAAGGTGGAGATGAAGAGAACGATGATAGCCGCGCTGGTGGGTGCTGCTTTGAGCACCGGGGCGCTGGCGCAGAGCAGCGTCACGCTGTCGGGCAGGCTCGACGACGGTATCACATACGTCACGAAGGAAGGTGGCTCCTCCAACACGAGGATGGACAGCGGGGTACTGTTTCCGAACCTGTGGATTCTCTCGGGCCACGAGGATCTGGGCGGTGGCTACTCGACGGTGTTCAAGCTGTCCTCGCTCTTTAACGTGAACAACGGCCAACTGAACCAGGATAACACCTTGTTCGGGCAGCAGGCCTGGGTTGGCATCCAGTCGCCCTATGGCACGATCTCGATGGGTAACCAGTTCGATTTCAGCGCTGAGTATTTCGGCCAGTTCAACGTGGGTTCGGCGGGCAGCGGCTATGCAATCCACCAGGGCGACTTCGATCACACGAACAACGACCGGCTGAAAAACTCGATCAAGTACATGAGCCCGACGCTGTTCGGCGGCCTGACGTTCGGCGGCATGTACGGCTTCAGCAATACGCCGGGCAGTTTTCACGACAACAGCGGCTGGAGTGTTGGCGCGCAGTACGCCAACGGCCCGTTGACGGTCGCAGCCGCGTACACGCATGTCGCGACGCCGACGATCGACCCCTATGCGCAAATCGGCGTGCACTCGTTCTTCAGCCAGACGGTCGCGAGCGTCACCGGCAACACCGCGACCGACCTCGCACCGGCGTTCCAGATCCGCTCGCTTGGGACGCTCGGCATCGGCGCGTCCTATGCGATCGGCGATGTCACGCTGTTCGGCAACTTCAGCGACACCGTCCTGAAGTATCTCGACATGACTTCGGTGATGCACGTCTACGAAGGCGGCGCGACCTGGCAGGTGACGCCAGCGTTCGAGCTGGTCGGCGGCTATCAGCACACGGGCTTCGAGGGCCACACCTGGAACCAGGTGACGGCGGCCGCGCTGTATTTGCTGTCCAAGCGCACGGAGCTCTATGTGTCGGGGGATTACCTGAAGGCGTCGGCCGGCGTGGACGCGGTGATCGGCGCGAGTTTCCAGCCGTCGCTGACGGGCAATCAGACGGATCTGCGGGTCGGCATCTATCACAGCTTCTAAGTGCGTACCCACAAGCGGTAGCTAATCCCGGCGCAGGCCGGACACATATCAACACGAGGTTGGAGGAGTCAAAACATGAAAAGAGCCATTTGTGCAGCCGTACTGACGAGTGTCGCCGCGGCAGGAGCCGTCGTGTGGGCGGGCGACGCGCCCCACAACGGTCCCAAGCTGATCACCAACATTCCGGTGACGGGCGCGAAACCGTTTGGCTTCGACATCAGCGCGGCGTCGGACGGCAACTACTATCTGGCCAACGGATCGAACGCGACGCTCGACGTATTCGATACGAAGACGATGACGCTGCGCGACCGGATTTCCGCGGATTTCGCGGGCATTGGACCGACCCATGACAAATCGGGCCCGTCCGGCGTGATCCCGATTCCGGGATCGTCGCTGGTGTACATCGGCGACGTGAACGCCGTCAAGGTGATCGACGTGGCTTCGAAGCAGCTTGTCAAGCGAATCGAGGTCAGCACCTCGGGCATTCGCGCGGATGAAGGCTGTCTCGATCCCGTCCACCACGTCGTGATGTTCTCGAGCGGCGCCGAAGAGCCGCCGTTCGCGACGTTTATCAACACCGACTCCCAGTCGGTCATTGCGAAACTGCCGCTGAAGGATTCGACCGGGCTCGAGGCGTGCGCCTACGATCCCAAAGCCCAAAACTTCATGCTGAACAACGACGGCACGAAGGCCAACCCGAAGGGCGAGGTCGATCTGATTCCAGTGAAATCGGTGCTCGACGGCAATCCGCAAATCGCCACAGTACTCAAGCTCAAAGGCTGCGAAGGGCCGACCGGTCTCGCAATCGGGCCGGGCAACGATGCGTTGATCGGCTGCGATCCGGATGAGGGCGGCAAGCAGACCACCGTGATTATCGATCGCACCAACGGCACGACGCTGGCCGAACTGCCGTTTGGCGGCACCGACGAGGCGGTCTACGACCCGGTCTCGAACCGCTACTTCCTGGCCGCCGGCCATCACTCGGCGGATAACGTGTCCCAGGTCGGCAACAAGGCCGCGAAGTTCGATCCGGCGTTGGGCATCGTCGACGCGAGCACGCGCAGCCTCGTCGCCGTCGTGCCGACGGGCACCGGTTCGCACTCGGTGGCGGTGGACGGCGAAGCGCATCGGGTGTTCGTGCCGTTCGCGAAGGGACCGTCGCCGGAGTTTGCCGGGACCGGCGTTTCGGTGTTCGCGACGGAGTAAGGGCGAGCGTCTCCTGTAGGTGCATGCAGCTTGCCCGCGAGGCGCATGAGCGAGCGCCCCGCGGGTTTTTTTCTTCGCTGCCGGCATTTTTCGGACTTGCCGGTAAGCGCCTGGGCTCAACGGTCACCGAAGTTCGCATACCCGCGGCTACGCTGTGACGTAACGCAACCGGTTGCTGAGAAGGAGGAGAAGAAGTTGAATGCCAGGTTCTCGGTTCGTTTGACGGCATACGCAGCCGTCGCTGTGGCCGGCTGCATCGCGGGCGTGTCGGGTGCGGCGGCACAGGAGGCTGCGTCGCCCGCACCCATCGCAAGCTATGTGCTCAGCTATGCGCAAACGCAGAAGCTGCTGAGCATCGCAGTGGCCGCCGCCAATGCGCGCCATCTCTCGATGAGTTTCGCCGTGGTCGATCCAGGCGGGCATCTGCTTGCGGCGGTGCGCATGGACGGTGCGCCATTCGCGACAGTCGATTTCGCGCGCGGCAAGGCGTTTGCCTCCGTGGCGCTGGGCGGCCAGTCGGGCGTCACGCTCGAGCAGCGCTATCGCGACGACCCGTCGGAATACAGCAACGTGTCCAGCGCTGGCTACTACGCACCGTTCCTTCCAGGGCGCGGCGTGTTTCCGGTGTTCCAGAACGGACACTTGCTCGGTGCAGTCGGTGCGGGTGGCGCACCGTCCGCAATCGATGACGCAGTGCTCAAGGAAGCCATTGAGGCGTTCGGTGCGCAGGTTACGCGATGACGACGCCTTTGCCGTTGAAATAACATCAGGATGACTTATGAAAAATACGACCGATATCCATAACGCGCGCGAAACCTCGGCGAACGACCTGCAGGTGGCTGGCGCGACGACACAGGATGCAACCGTGCTCTGCCGGCGCACGATGCTCAAGCTCGGCTTCGGCGCGATTGCAGCGGGTGCCGCGGGTGCCGCGGGTGCCGCGGGCTTCGCGGGCGTCGCGGGCGTCGCGCGTGCGGCGACGAGTGGTTCGTCCTCGGGCGGCAACGCAATGCAGCCCTTGCCAGGCGGCAAGGTGGTCCGTCTCGTGCCGTCGTGGGACACCGTCCAGGTCGGACAAATGGATCCGGGCCGGCCGGCTGCTGTCACGATCCGCTCCGGCGACACCGTCTGGTACGACGGCACGTGGACCAACTGGGGCAACGAACCCAAGTACGGGATGGGTTTCAAGGAGCGCGAGCCGATCCGAAAGAAGTATCCGAACGGCGCATTCTCGTTGATTGGACCCGTGGTGATCGACGACGCGCAGCCAGGCGATCTCATCGAGTGCCGTCTGATGAAGATGCGGCCGATCTACTGGGGCTGGAACTCGGCGCCGCCCGGAGTCGGCGCGCTGCCGCACGACTTCCCGCCGTACCTGCGCTATTTGAAGTTCAACGATGCGCGGACCTACGCGGACTTTGTCCCGGGCGTCAAGATTCCCGTCAATCCGTTTCAGGCCTACCTTGGCACGCAACCGCCCGGTGACAAGCCGGTCAGCGCGAACTTCGCGGGCAGCTACGGCGGCAACCTCGACTGTGCGGTGCTGAACCCCGGCAGCTCGGTGTTTCTGCCGGTGCAGCAGAGTGGCGGCCGCGTGTGGACCGGCGGTTCGATGGGCGCGTCCGGCGAGGGCAATGTCGACCAGACGTCGATCGAGACCGCGTTCGAAGAAATGCGCATCCAGTACGTGCTGCACAAGCACAAGGCGCTCGACGGCCCGATGGCCGAAACCGCTGATCACTGGATTGGCTTCGGTTTCGCCGACAGTCTCGACAGTTCGCTCGTCGCGTGTCTGCGGCAGATGATCGGCTGGATGTCGGCCGCCGCGGGCATCGAGCCGGTGGATTGCTACGGCATCCTTAGTGTGGCGGGCAGCTTCCGCGTGACGCAGTTCGCGGACCAGACCCATACCGTCTATGCGACCAAGCCCCCGAAGGGCGTTCACTGCATGCTGCCCAAGCGCATTTTCTCGGCCGAGCTGCAACATCGCATTTCCTCGCACGTGCGCGCGTAGGCCGCGTGGGTTTTCGTTTTTGAGTATGGATACGGCCGCGCGGGCATCCGCCCCGCGCGCCGCAGGAGGCAAGGTCATGAATGTGGAAGACTCCAAGCCGGTTGCAGTGGGTGACGCGATTCCGGACGCCAGCCGCACCGGCTGGCGTATCGCTCTGTTCGTCTGTTTTCTCGTCGTGGTGCTGGACGGATTCAACACCACCTCGATTTCGTTCGTCGTGCCAACGCTTGCGCATGACTGGCAACTGAGCGCCGCCGCGTTTACGCCGGTATTCGTCGCGACCAATATCGGGGCTGCGATCGGCTTCATCATCACAGGATCGCTCGCGCATCGCTTCGGACACCGGTTGGTGGGCCTCGCGAGCGTCGTGTTGTTTGGCGGGGCGACGTGGCTCACGATGTATGCGGACAATGTCGCCGCGCTGTCGGCGATGCGCGTGTTGTCGGCAATCGGCCTCGGCGCGGCGCTGCCTATCGCGATTGCCGCGTCGGCAACCATCATCGGCGCGCGGCACAAGGTTGCGGCATCGCTGCTCGTGACAACGGGCATGTCGGTGGGCGCGGTGATTGGCGGCGTCGTCGGCGGTCCGCTGATGCACCGGTTCGGCTGGCAGGCGGTGTTCGTGCTAGGTGGCGCGTTGCCGTTCGTCGTCGCACCGGCGTTCTATCGGATCCTGCCGGCTGGCGTTCCACCGCGTGCCGCACACAAGCCGCAGATGCGCACGAACCCGGTAAAGGCGCTCTTCGGCAATGGATACGCCACCTACACGGGGCTGCTTTGGCTGTTCTCCTTCCTGATCTTCATGGACGTCTACGCGCTGCTGTTCTGGCTGCCCACGCTGTTGCTGTCGTTCGGCTTCACGCTCGAACACGCGCCAGCCGGAATGGCCGCGTTCAGCATCGGCGGGCTCAGCGGCAATTTGCTGATGACCGCGGCAGTCACGGCCATGACGCTCGCCGGCAAGGTGCGTGTGAAATCGGCGCTGACGGTCGGCATCGTGGCCGTGATCGCGGGCATCGCCGCGCTCGCGCATGTTGCCGTGCTGCCCGCGGTCGTTCTGTTGCTGATCGGTGTGATCGGGGCGGGCCTCGTCAACGGCATCATGGGCCAGACCGCCCTTGCCGTCGCGTTCTATCCCGAGCACCTGCGTGCGACCGGAGTGGGCTGGGGCCATGCGCTGGGACGCGTTGGGTCGTTTGTCGGCCCCGCGATCGGTGGGGCATTGCTCTCGCTCGGCTGGGCGCCGCGCGACATCGTATTGACCGCCATCGTGCCCGCGTGCCTGGCGATCGTGGTGCTCGGTGCGCTCTCCGCAGCCGGGCGCCGCGCTGCCGCCAGTGCGTTGCCGGAGCGCTGAATCGCCAGCGCCGCTGCGCAGTCTGGCGCAGTCCGCGCGGTTTGGCGCAGTTTGGTCTCCTCAATTCAACTCGACTTAACCTGTACCGATGAAAATCATTGCCTATCTGGACGCCGGCCATACTGTGCTCGGCGTCGTGACCAGCCCGACCCATTTCGTCGCCGTTGCGGACGTTGCGCCGGATCTGCCGAGCGACCTGATCGAGATTCTCGAACTCGACGACGGCCTCGCCCGCCTGCGCGAATCGACCCAAGGCCGCCAGGGCGACCGCCTGTTAGCCGATGTGACGCTCAAGCCGTTTCTGAGCCGGCCAAACGCAATGTGGGCGCTGGCGCTGAACTTCAAGAGCCATATAGCCGAAACCGGTCTGCAGACCAACCCCAACTATCCCCACCTGTTCCTGCGCACCGCCGCGTCTTATGTGGGAGCGAACGAGCCGATCTTCGCGCCGTCCGAATCGGTCGCTCGCGCGTTCGACTATGAGGGCGAACTGGGCGTCGTCATCGGCAAGCCGGGGCGCTACATTCCGGTCGAGCGTGCCCTCGCGTATGTGGCCGGCTATACGTGCCTGAACGAAGGCTCGGTGCGCGAATATCAAATACATAACCGGCAATTCGGACTCGGAAAGAACTTCGAGGCATCGGGCTCGTATGGTCCCTGGCTGATGACGCCGGACGAATTCGGCGACCCCGCGCGGCGTTCCGTGCTGACACGCGTGAACGGCGTGGTCCGGCAGCAGGCGCCGCTCGACGACATGCTGATAGACGTCGCGCGCACGATCAGCTACCTGAGTTGCGGTTACCGGCTGCGGCCGGGCGATTTGATCGCGATGGGCACGCCGGGCGCGCTGAAGCCCCAGCCGGACGATGTTGAAGGCAACGATCTGTCGCGCCAATACGGACCGTTCCCGACGCCTGGGCTCGTGCACATGCGGCCTGGCGACTCGGTCGAAATTGAAATCGACGGCCTGGGTGTGTTGCGCAATCCGGTGGTCCCCGATCCGTCCCGCGAGAGCGATACGCGGTAGACCGCTCGCATGCGTGCGGCGCGATGACAGGGCGCATCTGCGCCGCGCGTGCCGCGCCGCGCGCGCGCGCGGCTTAGTGGCTTACTGGCTTACTCTTGCAAATTGCCCAGCACGACCGAGCGGCGCCGGAATTCGCTCGGCGGCACACCCATGTGCTGCGAGAAGAAGCGTGTGAAATGACTATGTTCTTCGAAGCCCAACTCGTCGGCAATGTCGGCCAGCGGCCGGTCGCTGGTGCCCAGCAGTTGGATCGCATGTGACATTCGCACCCAGTCGATGTAATGCTGAGGCGAGATGCCCATGCAGCGGCGGAACTGCTCGAAGAAGCGCGAGCGCGACAACCCGACCTGCGCGGCGACCTGCGCAACACTGGGATTCGGTTCCGGCGACCGCTTGATGAAGTCGAGCGCCTTGCGGATGCGGAAGTCGACGGGGCGTGTGGACGGTGCGATGCCCGTGGTGAGCACCGGATCGGCGAAATCGCGCCCGAGTGCGGACACGAGATCTTCGAGAATTGGCATGCCGCCATCGTCATGCGCGACGAGGTGGTGGGTAATCGCGGCCGCCAGGCGTTCGACGTGGTGACGCACGTCCGGCGTGACGACGACCACAGCGTTGGGAAAGATCCCCGTGGGACCCGATTCCGCGAGTTGCAGCCGTGAGCGCAACCATGCCGTCTCGACCACCAGCGAGAGGATCAGCGATGGTGTGCCGCCGTTGTCGCTCTTCGCATGCTCGATCCACGGATTCAGGCAAATCGCACGCTCGCCGGTGAGCGTGCACTCTTGTCCGCCGATACGAAATCCGCAGTCGGCGCCGCCGAGCTTGAACAGGAACTGATACTGCGCGTGCGCATGCGCGACGAGTGGGCGGCTGATGAAATTGACCGTCGCGCGGCCAAAGTCTCCCTGCAGGATCCAGACTGGCTTCTCCGAATCGATCGTCATGGGGGGCATACGGGGTTCTCTTGGCGGTGCGATGCCGTTGTGACATGCGCATGGTCATGGGCGGTGCGTTATTGCGCCTGTCACTAAATCAAATGAATCACGACAAGTCAATGGGTATAAGACGCAGGTGTGCACGAGGCGTGGCGTAGCGCGATTTCCGGACGATACGGCAAATGATCGCTTCATTCGATTACCACGCCGAGGGTGAGTCGAACCATAGTGATACCCATGTGCGCGATGGTGCACACGACAGCGCATCGCAATCGAGGAGGGAGCGAAATGGCATGGTTTGAGCGCGAGGGCGTCCAGATTGCCTATGAGGAATCGGGTCCGCCGGATGGACCCGTGGTGGTCTTCAGCCACGGCTTTCTGATGGACGGCGAAATGTTCCGGCCGAATGTCGAGAATCTGCGGGACGTATTCCGGTGCATCGTGTGGGACCAGCGCGGATTCGGCACAACGGGGCCTACCGGGCAGGCATTCACCTATTGGGATTCCGCGCGCGATCTGATTGGCCTTCTGGATCACCTGGAGATCGCCACTGCGTCGCTGGTGGGCATGTCGCAGGGCGGCTTCGTTTCGATGCGTGCCGCGCTGCTGGAGCGCGACCGGTTCCGCTCACTCGCCCTGATTGCGACGCGCAGCGACCTTGACGACGCGTCAGTCACGGACTCGTTCGAGCAATTGAAGGCGGAATGGGCACGCAACGGCGGCACGAACGTAGCCGACCATCTCGCGACGTTTCTTCTTGGCCCTGACTATGCGGCAGCGGCGTGGACCTCGAAATGGCTGCGCATGTCGCGCGAGCATTTCAACCGTCCGGTCGATGCGCTCACTTCGCGTGACGACATCACCCACCAGCTACGCGAAATTACGCATGCGTCCATCATATTTCATGGCGATGCCGATACGGCCATCGATCCACGTTGCGGCGAAGCGCTGGCTGCGAGGCTGCCGAACTGCAAAGGGATGGTGACCGTGCCAGGGGCCGGGCACACGCCGAACCTGACGCATGCTCATGACGTCAATCCGCCGCTTAGGGATTTTTTGCTGAGATATGGGCGCTAACGCCATGCAAGCGTGCTGCCCTGTGTCAAACGTTTCCGGACGGTTTTGCGCCGCCCGTATGTTCTGTCCAGTAAGGAACTCGAATGCATATCGTCGTTTACTGCCTCGATCACCCCGACGTGATCGCGCTTCGTCGCACGCACTTTGCGGCGCATAAGGCACGGTTGGAGACTTCGCCGCTTCACACAGTGATTGCCGGGCCGCTCACCGAGCCGGACGGGACCATCGTCGGCAGCTTCTTTCTCTACGATGCGCACGACATCGAGACAGTGCGGGCGTTCGTGCTTGAAGATCCCTTCAACATAGCGGGCATCTGGAAAACAGTCGACATTCGGTGTTTCGAGAAGCGGGCAGGTCGCTGCTGAGATGCCTATCAAAATGGAATGTCTTCTATTCCATTCTTTCTATTTTTCGTTGGCTTCCGGTCCGATAACATTGCCTCAAGAAGCAATGCTCGCCCATTAATTACAATTGCATGCCAAATCTTCCCGATCTCGAAGCTTGGGCGATTTTCGCGCGCGTGCTCGAAGCCGGCTCTTTCGCGAAAGCGGCCGAAACCCTCGGCATGTCGCAGCCCACCGTGTCCAAGGCGATTATCCGGCTCGAGCGGCGACTGGGTACGACGCTTCTATACCGGACTTCGCGCCGAATTTCTCTCACGCCAATCGGTCAGCTCGTCATGGAGCGCGCCAGGCACATCGTCAGAGAGGGCGAGTTGATCGAGGCGGAGACATCGGCGCACTCGCGTGCGCCTAAAGGCTTGCTGCGTATTTCAGCGCCCATGTCATTCGGCCTCAAGTATCTGGCGCCGCTCATGCCCGAGTTTCTCGCGCGCTATCCGGATGTGAATCTCGACGTTTCGTTCGACGACGCCGTGGTCGACGTCGTGCGCGGCGGTTTTGATGTGGCGGTTCGCATTGCGGCGCCCGAAGATTCGTCGATGCGGGCTCGCAATCTGTGCGTTATACGCCGCCTGCTGGTGACAAGCCCGACGTACCTCGCCAGGCATGGGCCCATCAGTCACCCTCGGGAAATCGAAGACCATACCTGTCTGTGCTACGCGAGTCATTCGACATCGCTGTCGTGGCGCTTCAGACACACGTCCGGCGAGGAATGCAGTATAACGATCGACAGCCGCATGCGGACCAACAATGCAGAGTCGTTGATTCCGCCGCTGCTGGCCGGCATGGGCATGGCGCTGCAGCCGGAGTTCGTGGTTGCGGACGCGCTGGCGCGCGGCGACCTGGTCGAGGTCTTGCCGGAATGGAAGATTGCACAGGCTTACCTGAGCCTGGTGACGCCTTCGCGGGTCATCCGTCCCGCGCGTGTCGCGGCGTTGCTCGACTATCTTGCAGAAAGCTTGCCGTCGGCGCCGTAGTTGACGCTTGCCTGTGCGGATGATGCATCGGCGAGCGGTGGGGCGGTGGGATCGATCATTCGACGTAAAACCGGAGAAACCAGATGGCCAAAATTCTTGTGCTTTACTACTCGTCGTATGGGCATATCGAAACGATGGCGAAGGCCGTTGCCGAGGGTGCCGGGTCGGTACCGGGCGCGACGGTAACCGTCAAGCGCGTGCCGGAAACGATTCCTCCCGAGCAGGCCCAGGCGGCCCATATCAAGCTCGATCAGGCTGCACCCGTTGCGACGATCGACGAACTGGCGGACTACGACGCGATCATTTTTGGCACGCCAACACGCTTCGGCAATATGGCCGCACAGATGCGCAACTTCCTCGATCAAACCGGTGGCCTGTGGATGAAGGGTGCGCTCATCGGCAAGATCGGCAGCGTGTTCGCTTCGACGGGTACGCAGCACGGCGGCCAGGAAACCACGATCACGTCGTTCCACTCGACGCTGCTGCATCAGGGCATGGTGATCGTTGGCGTGCCATACGCTTGCGCTGGGCTGACCAGGATGGACGAGATTACCGGCGGCTCGCCTTATGGCGCCACGACGCTTGCCGGTGCCGATGGCAGTCGCACGCCGAGCGCGAATGAACTCGATATCGCGCGCTATCAGGGCAAGCACGTTGCCGAGCTGGCGGCAAAGCTCGCTTCGTAAATGCAGGTTGGCCACTGAGAGGCGAAGCCCTCTCAGTGGCCGGCACATCAATTGGCGGGCGCAAGCGACGTCAATTGCTTGAGCACGTCGCGCAACTGACTTTCAGGCAGCGCTCCCGTGAACTGTCCGACTGCCTCGCCATTCGCGAATGCAACCACATGGGGAATGCTGCGAACCCTGAATTGGGCAGCAAGCTCGCGATTTTCGTCGACATTCACCTTGACCAGCTTCCAGCGCCCCTCGTACTCGGCCTCAAGCTTTTCGAGCCTCGGCCCGAGGACGTTACACGGACCGCACCACGGCGCCCAAAAGTCGAGCAATATGGGTGTGTTCGCGGAGTGGTCGATCACATCGCGCGAGAAGGTTTCCAGTGTCGTTTCCATTGCTGCTCTCCATGCCCATCGGCAATTTTGTCTGAATTGAAAATGGGGGCCGCGGGGAGAAAACCAATCCGTGCTTTTGCAACAGAGCGTTTCCCGCAGGAGGACAACCATGTCTGGCTCATCGTGCATCAGAATTGCGGTTCTCGACGATTACCAGAACGCCGCGCTCGACGTGGCGGACTGGTCCGCGTTGAATGGTCGTGCGCAGATCACGGTCTTCAACGATCACGTCGCGCAGACCGCGCAGGTTATCGAGCGCCTCGCGCCATTCGACATCGTGTGTGTGATGCGCGAGCGCACGCCGCTCACGCGCCAGATAATCGAAAACCTTCCCAATCTCAAGCTCATCGCCTCCACGGGCGTGAGCAACGAATCGATCGACATGGACGCGGCGGCCGAGCGCGGTGTCGAAGTCGCGCACACGGGGTACTCGTCCACGCCCACCATCGAGTTCGCATGGTCAATGATTCTGGCCATGGCGCGCAATATTCCCCGCGAGAATCAGTCCTTGCGCGAGGGGGGCTGGCAGCGCACGCTCGGAACGCAGCTGGCCGGCAAGACGCTCGGCGTCCTGGGCCTCGGTCATATCGGGTCGGCGGTCGGCGTGATCGGCCGCGCGTTCAGAATGAATGTCATTGCGTGGAGCGAGAACCTCACTGCGGAGCGCGCGCAATCGAAGGGCGTGCAACGGGTCGACAAAGACACGCTGTTCTCGACGTCCGATTTTCTGTCGATTCATTTGCGCTTGAGCGAGCGCACCCGGGGGCTGGTGGGCGCTGCCGAGCTTGCGCGCATGAAGCCCACGAGCCGGATCGTCAATACGTCGCGCGCGCCGATCGTCGACATGGCGGCGCTGCTCGCGGCGCTCAAGGGCGGCCAGATCGCAGGCGCCGCGATCGACGTGTACGATAGCGAGCCGCTCGAACTGCGCGATCCGTTGCGCACGCTGGACAACGTGCTCGCCACGCCGCATATCGGTTACGTTACGCGTGAGATGTACGAGACATTCTATGGCGATACCGTGCGCAACATCGTCGAATGGCTCGATCGAACGCCTGGCAACGCCTCATGATAAGTTGTCCTGTTGCTTGTCGAGGTGGTCGACCAGCATGCGCGCAGGAAGCGGCAGCGTTTCAAAATTGCGCGCAATAATTAACAGCGGCCGCAGCGACCACGGCTCATCAAGCTCAACGACGTGAAAAGGGACCGACTGCATATAAGGTGTCACGCTTCCCTTGGGCAGGATGCCAATGCCGAGACCCGCGCTGACCATATTGCGCACCCCCTCGAAGCTCGTCACCTCGATGCGCACGCGAAGCCGCCTGCCGGCACGCTCCGCGGCAGCGCGACACAGTTTCGAAATGGACGTACCGTATGGCATGCTGACAACGTCGTCGTCCAGCGCCTCCGCGAAGGACACACTTTCGCGCCCGGCGAACCGATGATCCGACGGGACGATCACGACCAGTTTATCGACGCTGTATGGCCGCCACTGCAGATCGCCCAGCGCGTCCTCGGTGGCAGCGCAGATGCCGAGGTCGGCGACGCCGCCCGTGATCGCCTGCACCACTTCATCGCTCGACTTCTCGACCATGTCGATCCGCACTTTCGGATTGGTGCGTAAAAAGGTGCGCAGCACGCCCGGCAGATACTGGACCATGGCGGTGAAGTTCACATAAATTCGAGTGTGTCCCCTCAATCCCGCCGAATACTCAGACAGTTCGTCCGCAATTTGCTGCAAGTGCTCGCCGAGGCGCTTTGCATGGTGATAAAGCGCCTCGCCCGCAGGCGTAGCTTGCACGCCGCGGCTGTGCCTATATAACAACGGCGTACCCGCGTCGCCTTCGAGATCGGATACACGCTTACTGACGGCCGACGCCACAATGTGCGTGCGGGCCGCCGCCGCCGCAATGCTGCCCTCCTCGACGACCGCCACGAAAATGCGCAGCGACTCCATGTCGAGTCGAAATGGCCGGGTTACTGAAACACGCATCCTCGCTCCTTCGGGTTGGATATCTGTTTGGCTCCCATCGCATTTGGCGATGCCTCTATTGAGCATTGAGAAGTTTTCAATAATCCCGACAATCGGCATCCTGTGTGCCAAAGCATTCCAGCCTTGCGGAGCCATCGGTCCAGGCGCCAAGGCTGAGCAGCGCGCATCGCGATTCTATGTCGAGGAGGCGGCGTTGTCTCGGCAGATACCGCTGGGACATGGCACGCTGCGCGCCGGCGGACGGCCGAAATACGTGAAAACCCGGTTGAAGAAAATGACGGAGACTAAAGATGGAACACAGGCAATTTGTATCGGGCTCGCGAACGCACTGGTACGAGGGGCTCACGGCGATGCACTGGCGGGTGCTGAAAGCTAGCTTCCTTGGCTGGATTTTCGACGGTTACGAGGCACTGGCGCTCGTTGTTGTACTGGGTCCGATGCTGCATTCGGTGCTGTCGCCGGCGCAAGCCGCCTCTCCCACGACCTACGCGGGCCTGGTAATCGGCATTACGTTGCTTGGCTGGGGCGCGGGCGGACTGGTCGGCGGGATTCTCGCGGACTATGTCGGACGCAAGCGAATGATGCTCTGGTCCGTGTTCCTCTATGCGATGTTGTCGGGTTTGACCGCGTTCTCGCAAACCTTCTGGGCGTTATGCGGGCTGCGTTTCCTGACTGGCCTCGCCATGGGCAGCGAATGGAGCACGGGCGTCGCGCTGCTATCGGAGACCTGGCCGGAACGGGCTCGTGCGAAAGGGGCGGGTTTCCTGCAATCGGGCTTCGGCTGGGGCACGCTGGTCGCAGCGGTCGTGTGGTACGCACTTTCGCTCACGCATCCACTCGGCGCCGAAACCTGGCGGCTGATGTTCGTGCTTGGCGCAGCCCCCGCGTTCTTTGTGCTGTATATCCGCCGCGGCGTCGACGAGTCGGAAAAATGGCAATCCGCAGTGCGCGAGAAACGCTGGAGCGCGACCGGTACCCAGCCGGTTGCCGGCAACACGGCAGTATCCGACAAGCGTCCCTTCACACTCACGCAGTTGTTCAGCGAATCCGAAGCGCTGCGCCGCACCATGCTGCTGGTCGTGCTGTCGATCGCTGCGACGGTGGGCTGGTGGGCGATTTCCAGTTGGCTGCCGACCTATACCGTGGCGCTCGCTAAAGCCGAAGGCTACCCCGACGCGTTGTCCTGGGGCTCGAAGATATCGATCGCGTATACCGTTGGCGCGATTGCGGCCTATACCGTTGCCGGCTTCGTGGTGGATGCGATTGGCCGGCGGGCGTTCCTGTCACTGACTTTTGCCGGCGCGCTGGTGGCAACGGTCATCACGTACAAGCTGACCACAAGCGTTGAAGCGATGATGGTCGTGGCGCCTGTCAACGGGTTCTTTACCCTGGGCTGCGCCTATGTCTGGATGGCGATCTACCCCTGTGAACTCTTTTCTTCGAGTGTGCGTTCCACTGCGATCAGCTTCGTGTTCAATGCGGCGCGCCTTATCGCGTGGATCTTCCCGATCATTGCGGGCAGCATGATCAAATCGTTCGGCGGTGTCTCGCAGGCTGCGTTGGCACTCGGCAGCGTCTATCTGCTCGGTATCGTATTGCCCTGGTTCTTGCCCGAGACGCGTGGCGCGGGCATGCCGGACTGAGTCAATCAGCATGCCGGACACCTAACTTTATTTCTGGAAGGAAAAATGCCTCAAAATTTTCGTATTGGACAGATCGTTCCCAGCTCGAATACGACCATGGAAACGGAAATTCCCGCCATGTTGCGTGCCCGTGAATCGATCCGCCCCGAGCGGTTCACCTTCCATTCGAGCCGGATGAGAATGCACAAGGTGACGAAGGAGGAACTGGTCGCAATGAACAAGGAAGGCTTGCGCTGCGCGGCGGAACTTGCCGACGCTCGTGTCGATGTCATGAGCACGGCATGCCTGGTCGCGATCATGGCGATGGGCCCCGGATATCATCGGGAGACCGAGCGCGACCTGCTGGAGGTTGCGCGTGCCAATCATTGCCTTGCGCCCGTCATGACTTCCGCGGGAGCCCTGATCGACGGTCTGAAGATCATGGGCGCTCGCCGGATTTCGCTGATGGCGCCGTATATGCGGCCATTGACCGATCTCGTCGTCGCTTACATTGAAAACGAAGGCATCGAGGTCATCGATTCCATCTGCTTTGAGATTCCCGATAACCTTGAGGTTGGTCTGCGTGACCCGATGCAACTGGTCGACGACGTTCGCGGCCTGAATACCGAAGGTGCGGACGTCGTAGTGGCGTCGGCATGCGTCCAGATGCCTTCATTGCCGGCGATTCAGCGCATCGAAGACATGCTTGGAATTCGCACCGTTTCGACTGCGGTATGCACCGTCCGGCGCATGCTGGACCATCTCGAGCTTGAGCCAATCGTTCCTGGCGCGGGCGCGTTGCTTTCCGGCGCGTGACACCGCAACGAAGTATGGATACAAGCGCTCAGGTAGGGGCGGCATCCTGGCGGCGGGCGGGCGTCTTGCTGGCGCCGGAGGAGCCGTCAGGGTTCGAGCAGGCGCAACAGGCGCAGTTCTTCGAGGTCGAACTCCGACTCGATGCGGTGCAGGAGCGCGTCGTCGATCTTGCCGTCGCGATGCAGGCCGAGCAATGCCTCGCGCGATACGCCGACGAGCTCGAGCTCGACGCGCAGGAAGCGGGCGCGGTGCTCGACGCGCTCCGCGCCCGACGTATGCGCGTTTTCGTTCGCGGTGACGCGAACCCGGTACTCCGTGAGCAGGCGATCGAGCGTCGCGCGCTCGAGACCGGATGCGCGCTTGCCGATCTCCTCGAGCGCGGCGAGGGCTGCGCGAAACGTCGTAGCGCGCGCCTCGTGCTCGGACATCGTTTCACGCAGGCTCGGACGCAGCTTGAGCACGCGGATGAGCGGTGCAAGGCTCGCGCCCTGCACGACGAGCGTCGCGATGATGAGCAAGAAGGTGCTGAAGACGATCAGGTCGCGGCCCGGGAAACTCGCGGGTAGCGCAAGCGCGGCGGCGAGGCTCACGACGCCGCGCATGCCGGCCCAACCCAGCACCATGGCTTCGCGCAACGACCAGGGCTCGCGGCCCGCGCGTTTCGCACGCATGCGGCCGGGCAGCCAGAGCGCGCCGAACACCCACACCAGGCGGGCCGCGATGGCGGCGGCGGTGGCCGGCAACGCGACGCGCAGGCCGGCCATCAACACGGCGCCTTCGTGATTCACGCGCGCGAGGATGCCATGCAGCGCGAGCCCGATCAGGATGAAGACCAACGCGTCGAGCACGAACACGATCGCTTCCCACGTGGCCTTGGCCTTGATGCGCATGTCGGCATCGAATACGCGATGCTGGCGGACGCCGAGCACGAGGCCGCAAGTCACCACGGAGAGCACGCCCGATCCGCCGACGGCCTCGGCGATGCCATAGCTCGCCCAGGCCATCACGAAGGTGACGACGATGCCGAGCATGGGGTCGGCCAGACGCGGCAGCACCCAGCACATGGCCTGACCGCACACGAGGCCAACCACGACGCCGATCAGCGTGAGCGTGAAGAAGAGGCCCGTTGCGCCCGAGGCCGTGATCGTGGCGGCCATGGCCGCCGAAACCGCCACCTGATAGAGCAGCAGGCCCGATGCGTCGTTGACGAGACTCTCGCCTTCGAGCACGGCCACGAGCCTCGCGGGCAACGGATGGCGCTGCAGGATCGCCTTCGCGGCGACTGCATCGGGCGGTGAGACAATGGCCCCCAGCGCGAAACACGCAGCCCAGGGCAGCGCAGGATTGAAGGCATGCACGGCGGCGCCGACCGCAACGGTCGTGAACGTCACCGCGCCGATCACGAGCGAAACGATCGTGCCTTGCTCGCGCCGGAATTCCTTCCACGCCGTGTAGAACGAACTCGACATCAGGAGCGGCGGCAGCACGGCCGCGAGCAGCAGGTTCGGGTCCATGTCGGGCACGCGCTTGCCGACTATCGCAATCGCGCAGCCGCCGAGCAGCAGCACGACGGCAGGCGCAATGGCGATACGTTCCGCGAGCCACGTGAGCGCGCCCGCGCCGCAGATCAACAACAGCAGGTAATGAAATAGCTCGACGTTGTTCATCCGCGTGCCGGTAGATCGCGCGGCGCGCGATTGCGCAAATCATAATGCATCACGATGGCCGCCGCTCCTTTGCGGTGGCATCGGGTACGTGAGCCCCAGGCAGTGCGCCGAACATGTGCTGGCTGCATTTCGCTTCGCGCCAGGCCGTGTTCAGCTTGAGACCCGAGAACATCCGGCGTGCGACGGGGAGGATCTGCTCGCCGGCCAGCATGCCGAGCAGACCCACCAGCGCAATAGTGGGCGGCGCGGGCGATTGCACGCCGATCGTGTGATAGACGACGCCGGCAAGCACGCCGGCGAGCAGCGATAGAACATACGATTTCATGATGCGAGTCTCGTTGACGATCGATCGGTGAGAGGCACTGCGCCGCGAATTGGGTGAAAGCCTAGCGGGTTTGCCGGAATAAGGAAAGGGTAAATACGGAGATTTGACAGGCGCTTTTTGGAATCGCTTTAATTCCATTTATTCGATGTTCTTTTGGCGGATTTGAGTGTTAAATGAATAGGGCTGGATGACTGATCTTCCCAGCTCAATCACACATTCGACTCCTTCCGGTTAATCCGGCGAGGCGGTCTTCTTTTATCTCCGGATCTAAGGACACCCGTCATGAGCAATCCGAAGCTTGAAGTACTCACGCCGCAGAACAGCCAGCTCATCTTCATCGACCAGCAGCCGCAGATGGCCTTCGGCGTGCAATCGATCGACCGGCAGGTCCTGAAGAACAACGTCGTCGCACTGGCCAAGTCGGCCAAGGTGTTCAATATTCCGACCACGATCACGACCGTGGAGTCGGAGAGCTTCTCGGGCTTCACGTATCCGGAATTGCTGGACGTGTTTCCGGGGCAGAAGCTGCTCGAACGCAGCTCGATGAACTCGTGGGACGACCAGAAAGTGCGCGACGCGCTTGCTGCGAACGGTCGCAAGAAGGTGGTGGTCTCGGGCCTGTGGACCGAGGTCTGCAACAACACCTTCGCCCTGTGCGCGATGCTCGAAGGCGGCTATGAAATCTACATGGTGGCCGATGCCTCGGGCGGTACGTCGAAGGAAGCGCACGACTATGCCATGCAGCGCATGATCCAGGCGGGCGTCGTGCCCGTCACCTGGCAGCAGGTCATGCTCGAATGGCAGCGCGACTGGGCACGCCGCGAGACCTACGACGCCGTCATGGCGATCGCGAAGGAGCACTCGGGCTCCTACGGCATGGGCATCGACTACGCGTACACGATGGTTCACAAGGCGCCGCAGCGTACCGCAACGCCGCATGAGGCGCTCCCCGCAGTACCGGCGGCCTGATCGCGACCCGATCGCGGCCTGTCGCGCTTGTCGCGACGCTCGAAGCCGATTTGTTGAGGCCGCTGCGGCGTGCTCCACGCGAAAGCGTGGCAGCTGCAGCTGCGGCCTCGGCTTCGGGACCGGGAAAATTTGCATGATCCGGCGCAGGTCTGGAGTCGCTGCTTCGTCTACCAGGATCATCAAGGATTCGGTCAGAAGGACAAACCCACCCACTCCAGACGGCGAACACCGGGATGCCATGACCTGCCTTTTGAACCGTCGGAGAGACTGATCGTATGGAACCGTATCTGGTGTCACTAGGCGGGGGCGTGCTGATCGGCGTGATCTACAGCGCCATCAAGGTCCGTTCCCCCGCGCCGCCGCTGATCGCCCTTATCGGCCTGCTCGGCATGCTGATTGGCGCGCAGGCCATCCCGACACTCAAGCCGTTGCTCGGATTTTGAATGCAATCAGTGCAACGAGCGAAGCGAGGACACTCCCATGAGCGCAACCGATACCCCACCTGATCTCATTCTGCATAACGGACGATTTACTACACTGGACCGTTCGAACCCGAACGCCACAGCGGTCGCGGTCGCCGGTGGCCGTTTCGTCGCGGTCGGCAGCGACGCCGATGTGATGCCGCTCGCACGCGGCACGACCAGGGTCGTCGATCTCGGCGGGCGGCCCGCGCTGCCAGGCCTGATCGATAACCACCTGCATCTGATTCGCGGCGGCCTGAACTACAACATGGAGTTGCGCTGGGACGGCGTGCGCTCGCTCGCCGT
>NZ_JAKLJA010000051.1 GCF_022213065.1 Paraburkholderia tagetis | reverse complement strand
GAAAATGATAGGCGACCGTGTTGTCGTCGATCTCGGAGATGCCGCCTTCCTGCGCGCGAATACAACCCGCGAAATAGCGGAAATGATCGACGGCGAGCGGCAGATCCGCAGCCATCGTTTCGCGCA
Source organism: Paraburkholderia tagetis (assembly GCF_022213065.1). Classification (GTDB taxonomy): domain Bacteria; phylum Pseudomonadota; class Gammaproteobacteria; order Burkholderiales; family Burkholderiaceae; genus Paraburkholderia; species Paraburkholderia tagetis. The sequence continues at coordinate 41,135 of NZ_JAKLJA010000051.1, read as the reverse complement.
GCGGCTTGCCGTTGTCGATCGTCTCGGCGACGGCGAGCAGCTTGAGATTCTTTTCCATCCGGTCGGCCGCTGCGAGCAGCAGATTCGCCCGCTCGGTCACGGACGTCTTGCCCCATTTGCGGCGTGCCGCATGGGCCGCGTCGATGGCGAGATCGATATCGGCACCGCGCGAGCGGGGCACGCTACAGAACGGCTGCCCGTTGATGGGCGACAGGTTCTCGAAATAGTCGCCGTCGAGCGGCGCCACCCATTTGCCGCCGATGTAATTTTCGTACTGCTTACGGTACGGATATTCGATATCAATGCCCAGTTGCTTCAAATCAAACGGGTTCATCGTGTGTCTCCTGCTCAATATAGGTGAGGTTGAAAGCGTGCTGAGGTGCTGATGGCACGCCACGCTATCTGCAAATCCCATGCCATTCGGAGATGGGGGTGCCGGCGCCCATTTACGCCATCGAATCCGGGCGCATGCGCATACGGTTGTTGCAATGCGGATCACTCGGTGTCACAGACTGCGATTCTGTTGCAGATCGGAACAAGGTGACCGATCTGCTGCCGTGCCCAGTTCAGCGCGGACGCGGTAGCGGATTTCGTCAAGACGGAGCCTGTGAGGTGCTTACTGGGCAAGGGTGCTCAACTGTTCGAGAATCCCGGGATTCTCGAGCGTTGAGGTATCTTGCGAAACAGCTTCACCTTTTGCGATCGAGCGCAGCAGCCGGCGCATGATCTTGCCCGAGCGTGTCTTCGGCAGGTTGTCGCCGAAACGAATCTCCTTGGGCTTGGCGATCGGCCCGATTTCCTTGCCGACCCAGTCGCGCAGTTCCCTGGCTATCCGCGCGGCCTCGTCGCCGACCGGGCACGCATGCTTGAGCATGACGAACGCAACCACGGCTTCGCCCGTCGTATCGTCAGGCCGCCCGACGACGGCGGCTTCGGCTACCAGTTCGTGAGCGACCAGTGCCGATTCGATCTCCATCGTGCCGAGCCGGTGGCCCGACACGTTCAGCACGTCGTCGATGCGCCCCATGATCGTGAAGTACGCACTGTCCTTGTCGCGCACCGCACCGTCGCCGGCCAGGTACAGCCTGCCGCCGAGTTCCTGCGGGAAATAGCTGGTACGGAAGCGTTCCGGATCGTCCCAGATCGTGCGCGCCATCGCCGGCCATGGCCGCTTGATGACCAGGATGCCGCCCTGCCCGTTCTCGACGTCCTGCCCCGTCTCGTCGACCACCGCGGCCAGAATGCCGGGCAGCGGCAGCGTGCACGACCCCGGTACGGCGGGAATCGCGCCGGGCAGCGGCGCGATCATGTGCCCGCCCGTCTCGGTCTGCCACCAGGTGTCGATGACTGGGCAGCGCTCGCCGCCGACATGCTTGCGGTACCACATCCACGCTTGCGGATTGATCGGCTCGCCAACGGTGCCGAGAATGCGCAGACTCGACAGATCGTAGCGGTCCGGATGGACCTCCGCGTTGGATTCGGCGGCCTTGATCAACGAGCGAATCGCGGTCGGCGCGGTATAGAACACGCTCACCCGATGGTCGGCAATCATCTTCCAGAAGCGGCCCGCGTCCGGATAAGTTGGCACGCCCTCGAACACCACCTGAGTCGCGCCAATCGCCAGTGGTCCGTAGGTGATATAGCTATGCCCTGTGACCCAGCCGATATCGGCTGTACACCAGAAGACATCCGACGGCTTCCAGTCGAAAGTCCACTTCATGGTTTGCGCGGCCCATAGCAGATAGCCGCCCGTGCTGTGCTGCACGCCCTTGGGCTTGCCGGTCGACCCCGACGTATAGAGGATGAACAGCGGATGCTCCGCACTGACCCATTCAGGCATGCAGTCAGACGCTTGCGTTTCAGCGATCTCGTGCATCCACCGATCGCGACCCGGATGCCAGTCGACCTTGCCGCCGGTGCGACGGTAGACGATCACGTCCGTGACCGCCTCGCAACCGCCCATGGCCAGAGCCTCGTCGGCGATCGACTTGAGCGGTAGCGCCCTGCCGCCGCGCATCTGTTCGTCGGCCGTAATCAGCGCACAGGCGCCGATGTCCACGAGACGCTCGTTCAGCGATTTCGACGAAAAACCGCCGAACACCACCGAATGCGTCGCACCGATACGTGCGCAGGCCTGCATCGCGACCACGCCCTCGATCGACATCGGCATATAGATCACGACGCGGTCGCCACGCTCAATGCCGAGTTTGCGCAGCGCATTCGCGAAACGGCCGACGCGTTGCAGCAGATCAGCATAGCTCACGTGCGTCACCTTGCCGTCGTCCGCCTCGAAGATGATCGCGGTACGTTCTCCATGCCCGGCTTCGACATGGCGATCGAGGCAGTTGTACGACGCGTTGAGTTCACCGTCGGCGAACCACGTGTAGAACGGCGCATTCGATTCGTCGAGCACCTTGGCGAATGGCGTGTGCCAAGTCAGATTCTCGCGTGCGAGACGTGCCCAGAAACCCTCGTAGTCGCGGTGCGCTTCAGCCACGAGTGCCTGATAACCGGACATGCCCGACACCGCAGCCGCAGCGGCCATGGATTCGGGCGGAGGAAATGTACGTTGTTCGTGCAGAACCGATTCGATCGCTGACATGGGTATCTCCATGATGAAGTGATGTATGCATCGACTTCATCTGCAATACACATGCCAGCTTGGCACTCCCTATTATTGGCCCGGTTTTCCGAGCGAACCTACGCACCTGTATGCCAACGCAACAGCGGCTGTTGACTTCTGCAACACTGCTTGCAATGCCGTTGGCACTCACAGCTTGCCGTAACTGTGCAAGCCGGACAGGAACATGTTGACGCCGAGAAATGCAAAGGTCGTGACCAGCAAGCCGGTCAACGCCCACCAGGCCGCCGCCGCGCCGCGCAGCCCGCGCACCAGCCGCAGATGCAACCAGGCTGCATAGTTTAGCCACACGATCAACGCCCAGCTCTCCTTCGGATCCCAGCTCCAGTAGCCACCCCATGCCTCGGCTGCCCACATTGCGCCGAGAACCGTTGCGATCGTGAAGAACGCAAAGCCCACCGCGATCGACTTGTACATCAGATCGTCGAGCACCTCGAAGTCCGGCAGGCGCCCGGCCAGAATGCCGTGCTCCTTGCACAGATAAGCCACAGCAACCATCGCCGACAACGCGAAGCTGCCGTAGCCGATAAAGTTTGCAGGCACGTGGATTTTCATCCACCAACTCTGCAGCGCTGGCACCAGCGGCTCGATCTGCTGCGCGTCGCGCGCTGCGCTATACCACGTCAGAAAACCGACTGCGGCGGTGATGATCAACAGGACGAAAGCGCCGAGTGCACGCGTTTCATAGTGGCGCTCGTAATAGAGATACAACAGTGCCGTGATCAGGCAAAACAGCACGAAAACCTCATAGAGGTTCGATACGGGAATATGGCCGATGTCGGCACCCATCAGCCAGGACTCATACCAGCGCACCATCAGGCCCACAAAACCCATCAACGCTGCAGCCCAGGTCATCCATGTACCGATCGCGCCTCCGGTATCACTGCGCGACAGCAGCCCGATCCAGTAAAACAGTGTGGCCAGCGCGAATAGCGCGCTCATCCACAGGATCGCCGACTGGCTCGACAGGCAATACTTGAGCAGGAAAACCGAATCGGCACGCGCGAGATCGCCGTGATAGACCGAAATTGCCGCCACGGACAGCGTCGCGATCAGCATCATCAGCAGGCGCCCCTGCTTCCAGCGCCACCCCAGCACAATCGATGCAGATGTCGCGCCAACCAGCACGGTTTCGTCGTAATAGTCCATGCGCGCCTGATAGCTCACGAGCGCATAGCCGGCACCGGTCGCGAAAGCCAGCGCGAACAACCAGTCGAGCGGCGAAAGGCGACGCCAGAACGGGCGGACATCAAGCCATGGAGCCGGCACCGCTGCAGTGGGTTGCTGCGCCGTGGATGCGGAGGATTGCGAAATCTGTGTGAGGTTCATGGTCGACGCCCTGGAGTGTGACTGTCACCCGATGGAACATAGGCTGCTAACTGTTCCCGATAGAATCGGTACGCGGGACAAACGCAATAATTGCGCCAGCTAGCCAGCGACCCTTTATTCTCCTGATGTTTAGTTACGCTGATTGTTCCGCCGATGCGACAACGCCATGACGATACCCAGCCATGACACGCCGACCCATCTGACCCAGGCGACCCCGACGAATGCGCCGGAAAGCATCAGCAGCCAGCCCGGCAGGATCGCGCATGCAGCGGCGTATTGGTGCGCACGCCGGGCCTCGCGCCACGTCAGCGACAGCACGACGATCGTCGCGCACAGAGTTGCAGTAAACCAGAGCGGGTTGTATCGCGTGGCCGCGAACCAGCTCGCGCCGAATAATCCCGCGTAGGTCGTCCAGCAGATCGCGCACTTCGGCGCCACGATCTGCAGTGCGAAAACCGTCAACCCAAGCCCGCGCGATACGACACGGGGCGCTGCGAGGCATTTGCCCATCGCGCCAGAACGGCACGCGCATCGAGTGTCATGGCCGCGCATGGGATAACCGGGCGATATTGAACATCGCGGCATCGTGCGGGCCGCCAGCGCGCAGCAGACGCGCCGAATTGGCGGTGACCGACAGCGAGCTTGCAACCATCAGCGCAGCGGCCATGGTGGGAGAGACATACCCCGTCAGCGCAAGCGGAATCGCCAGCAGGTTGTACGCGGCTGCGGCCACCAGGTTCTGTTTCATGGTGCGCGCGGTATGTCGTGCGATCAGCAGTGCCTGATCGAGCCGCGCAATCCCGGCGCCCGTGAGGACGATCGCAGCCGATGCCACAGACGATGCGGTAGCGCCCTCCACCGCCACGCCGAGATCGGCCGCGGCCAGCGCCGGTGCGTCGTTCAACCCATCGCCGACGAACATCACGCAGGCCCCTTTCGCCTGGGCAGCCAGAATGCGGCGCACCTTGTCTTCGGGCGATTGTTCGGCGTAGACATCGGCTTCCGGGATACGCACCTTGCGTGCAATGTCCTGGGCCACACCGACGGCGTCGCCGCTCAACATCGCGAGGGCGAGGCCCGACGCGCGCAGGCGCGTAACGGTATCCCTGACACCGTCTCTCGGCGTATCGGCAAACGCCAATGCACCCAGCCAGCGATCCCCGCGCGCCACGTGTGCCAGCGTATGCTGCACGGACTCGAACGGCACTGTGATGCCATTTCCGGCTAACCAGGCGGCCTGTCCCACACGCAGGCAAACGCCATTCGCGCCAAGCCACTCGACGCCGGCCCCGGGCACCGCCCGCGAGGTGCCGACGGTGCGGTCGAGCGCCTCGAGTCGCTCTGCCGGAACCAGCGAGCGAATCGAATTCGCCAGCGGATGCTCGCTGCCGCGTTCGGCCAGCGCCGCCGCTTCGATCAGCGCATCGCGCTCGATACCCGGTGCCAGGCGCAGGCTTACGAGCTTCGGCCGGCCCTCGGTCAGCGTCCCGGTCTTGTCGAGGTAAATCTGCGAGACCTGGCCCGCCTTTTCAAGCGCTTCGACGTCGCGAAAGAGGATGCCTTCGCGCGCAGCGCGCCCGGCCCCCGCCAACAATGCCAGCGGCACCGCCATGCCGAGGGCGCACGGGCACGTGATCACCAGTATCGCCACCGCACGCTCGAGCGCCATCGGCCACGCCATGCCGCGGTACAGATCCCATGCGCAGGCATCCACGGCGAGCAGGCAAATCGCGGGCACCAGATGGCGCGTGAAACGTTCGGCAAACGTCTGCGAGGCGGTCTTGCGGGCCAGCATGCGACGCACTTCGCGCGCGATCCGGTCGACCCGACGCGCCCCCCACGCACCCTGCACCCGCACGATCAGTTCGCCATCGCCGTTGAGCGTCCCCGCTTCCACCGCGTCGCCGCATCCGGCTTTCACGGGCCGTGTCTCGCCGGTCAGCAGCGAACGATCGAGCAGCGACGCGCCATGCATGACGATGCCGTCGAGTGGAACACGCTCGCCCGGCCGGATCCGGATGGTGCTACCCGGCGCGACCCGCTTGGCGAGCATTATGGCCTCCGATCCATCGGCATTGACGACGCAAACCTGCTCGGGCGGCAGATCGAGCAGGGCTCGCACGGCATCTGCTGAACGGGCTCGCACCGATATTTCGATCAACCGCCCTGCGAGCAGGAAGGTCACGATGGTGGCCGCCGAGTCGAAGTAGACCACAGGATCGCGCTGCGCGAGGCGCCAAAGCGACAAGACGAAGGATCCCAGCGCGCCGAGCGACACCAGCAGGTCCATGCCCGGCGCGCCGGCGCGCAGGGTACGCCAGCCCGCGCGAAGGAACGGCAGCGCACACCAGCCGATGATGGGCAGACACGTCACGCCCGCAAACAGCGCGAGGTCATATTGCGCAGCCCGCGACAGCGTGCCGTCGGGAGACAGATAGCGCGTCCATTGCGCGACCATCACCCACATGTCGAAGAACACTGCCACGGCCAGACGCAAGCCCAGATCCCGCTGGATCCGCGCAAAGTGCGCACGGCGGTCGTGGCCGGCGCCCTCGGCAGCGCACGAATAACCGATCTTTTCGACGGCCGCGACAATCGAATCGAGCGTAGTCGCATGCGGATCCCACTGCAGTTGGGCCGACTCGGAGGCGAAACTGACGGTGGCATCGAGCACGCCGCACTGACGCTTCATCACGCGCTCCACGGCGTTGGCACAACTCGTGCACCACATGCCGCGCACGTCGAGCGTGATGCTGTCGAGGGTCGATGCTGCGCTCATGGACATAGCACTATTGCGCCGGCTTCAACTCGGCATCGCCCTTCCACGGCGTGGAGCGATTGCCGAGGCGATCACGTTCGGCCTTGACGAGCGACGTGTCGAACTCAGGCGCATGATTGCCGAAACTTGAGCGCACATAGTTGCCGACCGCAGCCATTTCCGCGTCCGACAACGTCGCCCCAAACGTCGGCATCGTGCCGTTGAAGTTCTCCCCCTTGACCGACAGCGCGCCCTCGATACCGAGCAGCAGGATATCGGCAAGTTTGTGCGCGTCGCCATTCACCCACTCCGATCCCGCCAACGGCGGGAACATGCCCGGCAGACCACTGCCCGTTGCCTGGTGGCACGCGGCACATCGGCTCGCAAAAATCTGCGCACCGTCTGGCCCCGGCGCTACAGCCGCACGAGATTGCGCCACCGTGCTGACCCCGCCGCCCTGCGCGGGCAAATACATTTCCAGCCAGAAATAACTGGCGCCCCACACAGTCAGCGACAGGACCGTGATCCAGAAGAGCCAGGGAACGGGATTGGTATGCTCCTCAGGCTCCGCGTGCTCGTGCATGTCAATCGAGGGGTCGTGTTGGGGACGGCGGTTCATTGCAAGGCTCCAGCTTCGGAAGCGGAAATCAGATACGTGTGATTGAGCGAAATCAGGTAGGCCGCCAGGTCGAGCGCCTCCTGGGTGGCGACGATCTGGCCATGCGCCGGCGCATACTGCGGCGGCAGGCTGACCACCTTTTCGCCAGGCGCGGCCTGTGCGACATGCCGGAACAAAAACGGATACGACGGCATCACGCTGCCAGGCGACACTGCTCGCGGCTGATACAGGTGTGTGAGCTGCCAATCGACGCTCGGCTGGCGCGCGCCGACATTGAACAGATCGGGCCCGGTCCGCGCCACGCCCAACTGATGCGGATCGTCATAGGCGTAGTCCGCCGGCACCGAGGGCCGGCCCCACCCGCGCAGCCCATCCGGACCGAAGCTGTCTGCGCGCGGCTGCTGTGTATGGCAGTAGACGCAACCCATCGAAATATAGGTGCCGCGGCCGCGCAACTGGGCCACCGTGTACGGGGCAAGTGCCTCCGGTGCCTTCACGGCCCTGAGTTCCCGGTAGGGCAAGGCCACCAGCAGCAGTGTGGCAAGCGCAAGCGTGATCAGCGCGCCGATGAAAATGGTCAGCAGCCGGTTCATGCCTGTACCCCCAGCGCGCCCGCTCGCTCGATACCAGCGTGACCGGTCCCGTGCGCACGGCGCCCGAATACCATCGCCAGGAAATGACCGGCGAAGATCACATGACCAAGCGTCATCAGCGCGCCACCGACCGTGCGCGCCAACATCCAGGGTTCGAGCAGCGTCACCGACTCGATGAACGGGCGCGAGGCATCGAGCAATGCGATGCCCTGCAACACCCCGCCGATCGTCAATGCGACAAAATAGATCGCGAAGCCGACGCAGACGAGCCAGAAGTGTGCCGCGATCAGGCGTGGGTACGGCCACATACGTTCGAGAACGCGCGGCATGATGAAATAGATCGAACCGAACATGATCATGGAAAAGAAGCCATAGACCCCGAGGTGCGCATGCGCGACCTTGTACTGCGTGAAATGGACCAGCCGGTTGAAAAATGGCACGGCCTCGAGCGAACCTTGCAGGGACACCAGCGTATAGAGCATCGTGCCAAGCACCACGAAGCGCAGCGTCGGCGAATGGCGCAGCGCGGCGAAGCGCCCTACCATCGTCATATGCTGGTTCACGCCGACGGCCAGCACCGGCACGACCATCATCACGCTCTGCACCACCGACACGCTGACGAGCCAGCCTGGCACCGGGCCGCCGATGAGGTGATGGACGCCGGCCTGACTGTAGAACATGGCGAGCGCCCAGAAACCGACGAGCGACAGGCTGTACGAATAGATCGGACGCCCAAGCACCTTGGCGATGAAGTAGTAGGCCGAAGCCAGGCCGATCGGTGTGAGCCAGAGGCCGAGTACGTTGTGGGCATACCACCAGTTGACGATCGCCTGCTCGACGCCGGAATGGACGTGCGGAACCTTGGCGACCACATACAGGATCGGGAACCACAGCAGCGCCGCACTCGCATACCAGACCGACACGTACAGGTGATCGACGGTGCGCCGGCGCAGCGTGCATAACAACGGCACCGCGCAGAGCGCGCCGCCTGCTGCAAACAGGATGCCGATCTGCCAGGGAATCTCGAGCCATTGCTGACCATCGGTCCAGCCGCACAGGATCGCCGAGACGCCAACCGCCACCGCGCCATTCCAGACCAGTGCGCCGAGCGTCGCGAAGCGCGCGCCAACCAGCTCGGTGCAGAGCAAGCGCGGCAGCATCCACAGCACCACGCCGAGACCGGCCATCGAAGCCCAGCCATACGCGACCATGTTCAGGTGGGCCGTGCGAATGCGGCCGAATGTGAGCCAGGCGCTCTGCGCGAGGAAGTCGGGTGAGGTCAGCTTCTGTGAGGCGATCAGGCCGGCCAGCGAACCCAGTACGAGCCAGACGATCGAAGAGCTCAGAAAAGCGAAGGCTGGCGTGCGACTCGAACGGTCCTGCTTCAGACGCGCTTCACACGCATCTGGCCCGAGGGCGTGAAGCGCGCTGCCGTCGTGGGACCCGTGCTCCGCCGCACGCTCGACGGCCTGCAATGCCGCGAGCTGCTGCGCAGGAGCAGCGGGATCCTCGACGACACCGACCTCGTCCGCGGCAAAGATCACCTCTGCCGCTGCGGGGCCGGCGCGCATGAGCCCCTTCGTCTGCGCCCAGATAAACAGGAACAGGCCGAGCACAGAGATCAGGAATGAAAGCGCCAGAAGTGCGCCGATGGTTAGTGTCATGCTGCGAATGCCGGGGGTTAGGGACGGGAAGCGCCGGACGAGCCGGCACCATGCGCGCTCAGGCGCGCTTTGCGTAGACGTCAGTGCCGTGGCCCGGAAATGAGCGGGGTCGTCGACGCGCTCGCAATCGCCGCGCTCATAGACGTCTTGCCGCTGTCGTAGCCGTTGACATAAAGCAGATAAGCCATCAGGTCGGCGTATTCGCCATCCTTCATCTGGCCAGGCTTATCCGCCGGCATATTGCTGGCCATGTACTGGTAAATGCCGCCGACCGTAATGTGCGATTTCGCAGCGGGTGCAAAGGCCGGGCCGCTCAGCGCGGGGGCGACGTTGCCCTCGAGTTTGTCGCCGTGGCACTTGGCACAGGAGTCGGCATAGAGCGCCTTGCCGTGCGCGACCTGCTCACTGTCGAACGACGGCACACCATTGCCCGCAGTACTGTCCGACACCTTGATAACGCCGCTCTGCGCCGACGCGCAAAGCGGCAGCGATGCCAGGCCAACGGCCAGAGAAGCAGCCATGTAAAGAGAAATCAGTCGAGTATTCATGATGCGTTCAGATTGAAGTCAAGCGCCGCGCTCTGCCCCTGACAGGGCGCGGCGCGGACAGGAATCAGTCGTGGTTCAGGGCGAACACATAGAGCGTGCCGCCGCGCGGAACATCCTTAGCGACGTCGGCCATCGGGCCACCCCAGATCGGGTTGGCGCCGCCGTAGCCGGCCAGAACTGCCACGTATTCCTGACCATCCACCTCAAAGACCGAGGGCTGCGCGATGATGCCGCTTGCCAGTTGCGGGCTGGTCCAGAGCACCTTGCCGGTTGCGGTGTCGAACGCATAAAGGTGACCGTCGAGCGAACCGCTGAACGCCAGACCGCCTGACGTGGTGGCCACGCCGCCATTCCAGGGCATCTTGGTCCAGTGACTCCAGAGCTTTTTGCCGGTGTTCACATCAATCGCCTGGAGTTCACCGTACCCCTCGCTACCCGGCTCCGGCTTGATCTCGAAGCCTTCGCCGAGATACGGCAGGCCTTCCATGTAGCTCACCGACTTGCCCGACAGGCTCATACAGGCGTGCAGGGTCGGCACCACGGCGATATGACGGCTGGGGTCATACGACACCGACCACCAGTTCTTGCCACCCAGGAAGCTCGGACAGGTCTCGATGGTGGTACCAGCCTTCGGGTACTTGCTCGCGTCGGCGATCGGCTGGCCGTCCTTCGTGTAACCCGTGACGGATTCCGTCTTGACGAACGCCTTGGCATAGATCAGCTTGCCGGTCGTGCGATCAATCGCGTGGAAGAAGCCATTGCGGTCGGCGTGCACGATCGCGTCGTAGTTCTTGCCGTGGTAGGTGAGCTTGGCCAGGATCGGCGTATTCACGCCGTCGTAGTCCCACGTGTCGTTGCGCGTGAACTGGTAGTGCCACTTGATCGAGCCATTCGACGGGTTGAGCGCGAGCAACGAATCGGAGTACAGATTGTCGCCCGGACGCAGCGCAGCCAGCCACGGGCCGGGATTGCCCACACCCCAGTACAGGGTGTTCGACGAAACATCGTAGGTACCGGTCAACCAGGCTGCGCCGCCACCGTGATCCTGCATGCCGTCGGGCCACGTTTCACTGCCCTTGTCACCCTTTCCCGGGATGGTGTAGCGCTTCCACTGGATCGAACCATCCTCGGGATTCAACGCCGCGATATAGCCACGAATGCCGTATTCGCCACCCGACGTGCCGACCACGATGGAACCGTTCAGCGCGAGAGGCGCGAGCGAGAACGCATAACCGAGACCCGGATCGAACATCTGCTTCTGCCAGACCAGATTGCCGGTCTGCGCGTCGATGGCCGCCACTTCGCCGCTCAGCATCGCTACATAGACGTTTTTCCCATACAGCGCAACGCCACGGTTGATCACGTCGCAACAGGCCGTCTTGAATGATTCCGGCCCGAGCTTCGGCTCGAACTTCCAGAGCTGTTCGCCGGTCTTTGCGTTGAAAGCGTAAACGTTGTCCTTCGGCGTGCTGACGAAAAGATAGTCGCCGTTAACTATCGGGGTGGCTTCGAATCCCTGCTTCAGGTCGTCCGGAAATTTGTAAGCCCATGCTTGCTTCAGGTTCGCCACATTCGACGTATTGATCTGCGTAAGGGGCGAATGCGATTGGCCGTTATAGGTGCGGTAATAGGTCAACCAGCCCGGGTCGCTCTGCGCGTTCGCCAATCGGTCGAAAGTGACCACTGGATAATCGGCGGCCGCGTAGGCCATGCCGCCACTGAGCATCAAGGCTGCGGCCAGCCCAAGCCCCCGTGAGGTCATTCGGAATGCCGAAACTGCACGTTCTCTCATCATTGTCTCCATCTGTATTTGCGCGCACCGTTCGAAAGAAAAAAGAAGCAAGGACACACAGATGCCCGGATGGGCCGCGGTCCAGCGCCATCGCTATACGCAAACTCCATGCCATCGCGCAGAAGTCCATGCTGGATAGCGGCTTCCGCGATTTTTACGACGTCATGGAGCGGTCGGGCGCGTGCCGCAGTTGTCACGGTATGTGTTGCATTTCGTTGCAACCGGGCAACGGAGGTGTCACCAAACGGTACGGGTCCAGGCGGCGTCCATTGTTCTCCCGACGCGCTCCCTAGCGCTACGCACTATTATTTTTCTATAGGAATACGAAATTATCTTCTGAGCCGTATCGAAACGACGTAAAGGGGAATCCAGCGGCCACGGCCAGCGTGGTGAAGCACATTACCGACGCACTCGTCACTATGGAGATTTCGAAATTGAGTTTTACAAGACAATTCGAATGGACGAATCGTTTATAAACCCTTTTTCGCTGCATAATCTCAGAGGCGTGGCACACCGTGGGAAGCTCCGCTATTCAAGCGGCCCAGAACGTGCCGGGATTACTGCGCAAGTGCCCGATTCACTAACCAACCCGCAGAGCCCGCGGCTTACATGGAGCAAGCGCGGCGGGCACCAGGGCCTGTTCACATTCATAACGGGCTTGCGAACGTACCTTGCCGGCTGCAGTGCAAGGAGCAAGGAGCGCCGTTGTTTTGGCGTTGCCAGACAAGCGACGCGCGACGCCGCAATGCGGCCGGCAAGGTGCGTTCCCCAATTAACGAATTCCATTCCAGGGGCTGGCCGCCAGAAGGGCCCGTTATGAATGTGAACAGGCCCTTATCCCTGGCGTGATCCGCCGGGGCTTTTTCAGCATAAAGAGGGTATGCAGGTCAATGCCAGAGCGCGTCGATTTCCTTTTTTTATCATTATGGACGTACCGTGCGAGCCGTCGCTCATTCGCACAATAGCGGTGCGCTGCTTTAATCACAAATTGAAGCGTCGGCGGCCTCTTCGCAGAGAACCGTAGAACCGTCACTCTGGCGTGGCATCTGCTGGTTACGCGAAGAAACTTCATGGAAGTGAAATGCGCGCGGTGGTGCGGAAGCAATTAAACGCGGGTCAAAGTGTGAAGCTGCGAGATCGACAAATGCGCGGACCTTGCCTGGCAAGAGTTCGCGCCCTTGATAGACCAACTGTATGGCTACCGCATCATTCTCGATACGGTACTCGCCCAGCACCCTGGTTAGCGTTCCGATCCGCACGTCGTTCGCGATCGTGAATTCAGGCAAGAGTGCTATGCCCGCGCCCGCCAGCGCAATCTGCCTCTGCAGCAGTGCGCTATTGACCGAAAAGCATGCGTCGATGTGCACGCCGTGATTCGCTCCGCGCTCGTCGATCCACCGAAATGTCTTCCCACGAGCCGCATGCGTAATGATGCGATGCTCAGCGAGGTCTGCCGGCCGCTGCGGCATCTGCGTACTCATCAGGTACGCCGGAGACGCAACGGCGACCAGTGGCGACTTTATGAGTGTGCGCGACACCAGGGAGATGGAAGTGATCATTCTGTCCGCCACAATACCGACGTCGAAACCTCCGCCGAGTAGATCGACTTCTGATTCGGTTAGCGAAATGTGCAGCGAAACATCGGCATGGCGCTCCTGAAAATCGGCAAACAGCGCACCAAGTTCTGGTGACATGAGGCTGCCGAGCACGACAACATGCAGATCGCCCGAAATTCGACTCGATTGCACCATTGCGCCTGACTCGATTCTTTCAAGATCGGATAGAAGCGCACGGCATCCATCGGCATAGCGCGAGCCCACATCCGTCAACGCGATCCTGCGTGTGGAACGTTGCAGAAGCCGCACGCCGAGGTGTGATTCCAGCTCGCTGACATGGCGCGTCACTCGTGCGGGAGAGAGATGCAATTGCTCGGCTGCCCGCGCAAACCCGTTAACATCGACGACCTTCAGAAAGGTTCGCATTGCTGAGATAAGATGGTTCACAACGATACTCAAATCTGATTGATAAGCGGGACACACATTCTGAATGCACGTATCGCGTTGGTCTGCCCGCACAATCGACCAGGTTTGCGAGTCTTCCAGAAGATAGCGACGGAAGGTTTTCCCCATCCGTTTCCTTTAGGGGCTACGTTATCCCGCGCATCGAAACGATTAACTTCGAGGTCCAGAACTCCTAAACCGCGATATGAATCGAAGACAAGCGTCTATTCTTCATGACCGACGGTCGAATCATGAGGCAAACCAACAATCGTGTCCAAGCAGAATTTTGGATTTTTTCCATAAGGAAAAACGATTACACGCTTCTTTGGGGCGAAAGTCAGCGCTGGGACGAACGCTGGCAACGGCGCGCAGAACTGGGCTGATACAAGCGGACAACGCCTGCGGCGGGCCAGCATGGATGAGGACGCGCTCGCGCTCCATGGCACTGCTCGAGCTGGCACCCTGCGGCAATACACCGCGGCGCCGAGCCTTTTCTATCACGTCGTGATATAACTATTGGCGAGGCCATGATCCCAGGTTTTGTCGACGGCGGAGCCAGAGTTGTGCGTGACACAAGAACCTTCGAAATTTTCCGCTACGATCCAGACAGGGATGCTACCCCGTACATGCAAACGTACGAGGTAGAGGTGACTCCGAATGACAGGATGTTGCTTGATGTGCTTATCCGCCTGAAAGCACAGGACGAGACGCTCAGCTTCCGGCGCTCGTGCCGCGAGGGCGTGTGCGGCTCGGATGCGATGAACATCAATCGCAAGAATGGGCTCGCCTGCATCACCAACCTCAACGACATCCCCCGCCACACGGTCCTGCGGCCGCTGCCCGGGCTGCCAGTCGTCCGCGACCTGATCGTGGACATGACTGCGTTCTTCAAGCAGTACCACTCGATCAAGCCCTACCTGATCAACGATACGCCCCCACCCGAGCGGGAAAGGCGCCAGACGCCCGAGGAACGCGATCAACTCGACGGTCTCTACGAGTGCATTTTGTGCTCTTGCTGCTCTAGCGCGTGCCCCTCGTACTGGTGGAACCCGGATAAATATGTCGGACCTGCCGGCCTCCTGCAGGCCTATCGCTTTCTGGTTGATTCCCGCGATGAAGCCACGGGCGAGCGGCTTGACAATCTTGACGATCCGTACCGCCTCTTCCGTTGCCGGACGATACTGAACTGCACGGACGTCTGTCCCAAAGGCCTGAATCCGGCCAGAGCAATAGGCGAGATCCGCACCATGCTTGCGCGCCGGACAATTTGAGTGCTGCAAAACCACATAGCGAGGCTGTTATGGCGATGCCACGGGCGACACAGGCGAACTGTTCGACGTTCGCCCCCTCGGTGATGCACTGCAAGTGTCGAAATCTGTCACCCTCATGCGCTCGGAGCACTACGAGCGCTTTGTGCAATTGCACCGCGTGATCGCGACCGAAGCGGATTGCGGATGCCCGGAGGACGACGCGGATTCAAGAAGCGCGTTTCGATGCCTGCCGACGTTCTGACAAACGAGCCTCAGGCACGCAGCCCGTATGCCTGCTGGTGCGGTTGCCCCCGGAAGGGAGCAGGGGCAACGTCCGTCGCCAGCTCTCGCAAACCGTCAATATCAAGAATCCTGAGATCCTTGCCACACGCGTAAATCAACTGACGCCGCTGCAATTTCGTTACTGTCCGGCTGACTGTTTCGAGCTTCAGTCCGAGGTAGCAGCCGATTTCCTCGCGTGTCATCTTCAGCGTAAATACAGCAGCGGAGTAGCCGCGCGCCTGCCAGCGCCGCGACAGGTCGGCGAAAAAGAAGGCCACCCGCTGCTCCGCTGTCATGGTGCCGAGCAGCATCATGAGGGTGGACTCACGCACGATCTCGGCACCCAGCATCCGGTGCACATGGTGCTGAATTGCGCTCACTTCCCGGCACAGCACTTCGAGCAAATCGAACGGCATCACGCACACGGAGCTATCTTCCAGCGCGACCGCCTCGCAGCTATGCCTGCCATTGGCAATGCCATCGATGCCAAGTGTGTCTCCAATGATGCCAAAACCCGTGACCTGCTCGCGCCCTTCGCGATGCATGACCACGGTCTTGAACGACCCCGTGCGGATCGCATAGATGCTCCGGAACGCGTCGCCGGGTCGGTACAACGCGTGGCCGCGATGAACGGTGCGCACGCACTGGACGGCATCGTTGATCCGCTCACGGGTCGCGGTGTCAATGCGGCTATGGGTGCACAGTCCCGCCATTGCGCAGGTTTTGCAGCCGAAATTCATCATCCGCGCCCCCTGGTCGCCCGGCTGCGCAGGCAACGCGCGAAAAGGAACAGAAGTGGCGCTTCTCCCGGTAACGGTTGTGGTCAACATGCTTCCCTCTGCTCATGAATATCCAACTGAACGGATGCCCGGCTTTGGCCGACATTTCAATCCGGGGCCTTCACCGTAAAGTCGATCACGATGTTGCCCGGCTCGCGGGCAACATATCCGATGTCCACGCGTGGCCCGAAGTGCTGCTCGATCTGTGCGAGAAGCGGCAGCGGGTCATGGTCGTTGACAAAACGCATCACCTCGCCGGGCTCCAGTGCATTGAGCGCGCCGAAAATGGCCGCGTGACGGAAACGCCTGGCAACGCCGCGTGCGTCGAAGGCGTGCGGTTCGGAAAAAATCGGAAGGACGTCTGCTGGATTTTGCATGGCCGTTGCTCCTGAAAAGGCGGTTGGTTGTGGCCGTCACTGCGGCGTAATGGTGCTAGTGGTGCTAATGGTGCGACGGGCCACCATGGCCGCGCTTAGCCTCGCCAGTTGCTGTCGATCGAGGCATGCTTGAGCAAACGGGAAAATCTCACGTTCCTCAAGAGCGATGTGGCTGCGGTAAGCGCCGACAAAATCGGCCACCTGGACCGGTTCGAGCAGCCTTGTTCTCCCTTCGGCAATGTCGGCGAGTACCGTGCGCAAATGCGCCCACGACGTCTCCAGCACCCGATGCTCGTCAAGCAGGGAGGCAATTCGTTCACCCACTGGCGAGTGCAGGCGCTCACTGGCCTCGATCAACAGCGGAAAGAGATCCTGTTCCTCGTCGGCATGATGATGTGGCCCTGCGATGTCGAAATAACGCATGATGTTTCGGGCTGCCTGCTGCGCCTGCACGTCCGCGCCGTGCGAAGGCAAGTGTGCCGCAAGTTTCCCAAGCGTCGTGCATTGCGCAGCGATGCGTTCATGACACGCCTTCAGCATTTCAACGGGTTCGTCGAAAGAAGGTGCGGGTTTGATCAATAAGCTGTCGGACTTCATTTTGTGCTCGCATCCCGGCATGGCGAGCACACCGAACAGCGCGCCGCCGAGATAAATGGCTGGAAGCCGAGTCTCAGGACGGGCAACTCCAATGCCGGTGGCTCGAAAGAAAAACGATGCGGGAGAGGTGTTTTCATGACATGACTCCTGCCCGGTGCCTCGTGCCGCCGTGCGATCGCGACACCGCCACCGGTACCCGTTCGCGATCACCGGCCACGCCCAGAACAGAAGCCGCAACGGTGGGCGCAGCAATGGCCTCCCGCAACGTCATGGTGTCAAGTTCATGGAGAAAGGCATCGACCGCCCTGTACAACCTGCGCCTGAGATTGCAGGCGGGAAAAATCGCGCAGTCGTGCGCGACGCTCATGTCGTGGCAACGCACGACGGAGAAGTCCTTCTCGGCGACACGCACGATTTCTCCCACCGAAATCTCCCCGGGCGCGCGCGCCAGGCGGGCGCCACCGGCCCGGCCACGCGCCGTCTCGATGAGGCCGACCTGACTGAGTTCGTGGATTATTTTCGTCAGGTGATTACGCGAAATCCCGTAAGCCCCCGCAATCTCGTCGATCGTCGCGACGCCACCATCCGGATACTTCAGAGCAAGGTACATCATCACCCGGAGCGTGTAATCGGTGTAGACGGTGAGATGCATGGCAACTCCTTGCCTGAGGCGCTCTGGCTGGACCCGGTTGCGGGGCCGCTCAACGTGGACCAGCATTTAACATGCATTAAAAATACATCATTTATTCCGGATTCGCAATGGCGCCTGCAAATTTGGCTCGCCTGGCCAATCAACTTTGGTATCCGAAGAATCTCCAGCACAAGTCCGTGTCGCTTCATACCACCCGCTTCATGCCACCGACGGGCAGCGTTTCTCTTGGTGCGACCAATTGACCTGGATTAAATGCGCGGGTTTCGCCACGTGCTAAAACATGTACTGTAAATGCATTTTATCGGTCTGGCAGATGTGGTGCCGGACCGACTCCTCGACGGCCTCGAAAGGAGCATGTCATGTGTTTGACGACCCAGTCAGCCGTGCGGCGCTGCATCACCCTGGGCAGGCTACCCCGTCCCGGCCCGTAAGGGTGTTCACAACCGGTATTCACGACCGGGACTGACAACCGCTTCGCCTCCGCGAAGACACCTCATTCGTCGTGAGCTGGCACCGTCCTTCGTCGGCTCGATGAACGCAACTTTCCGCAGGTTGGAAAACAACCATGAATACAAAAACGCTCTCAGCGGGCAATAGTTGTCCGCAGGACCGCACCAGCCGGGTGCTGATCTGGATCCTTCTCGTTGTCACCGCGCTCTGCTGGGCAGGCATGGTGGTAGCCACGCGTGCCACCTATGAGCAGGCGGCGCCGTTACCGCAGCAGTTCGTCGCGGCGGATGGTGCCGTGGTGATGAGTTATGCCGACATCGTCGCCGGCAAGTCGGGTTTCCAGAAAGCCGACCTGATGGACTACGGCAGTCTGTACGGCATGGGTTCCTACTTTGGCGAGGACTTTACTGCCGAGTACCTTGTCCAGCTGGCGAAGGAAGTCCAGAACAACCTGGCGTTATCGCGCTACGGCAAATCATTCGATATCCTAACGTCCGATCAGCAGGCAGGCATCACACGTGCCATGCAGACGCAACTCCAGGGCATCGATCTGAGCCAGCAACATGTCGTGCTGCCCGGCGAGGTGGCACATGCGATCAAGACCCTGCAACAACGCATCAGCACGGCGCTGCTCAGTGACAATTTCGCGCAAGGGTACACGGGAGCGCGTGCGCTCGACACCTCCAGCGCGGCACAGACGGCGAATTTCCTGCTCTATTCTTCGCTCACGACCGTTGCACGGCGCCCCGGCAAGGACTACTCGTGGACCGTCAACTGGCCGGCCGAGCCACTGGTCGGCAATGCCCCCACCGCCGCGACCTTCGAATGGACCTGGGCGTCCTTCGTGCTGATTTTTTTCGCCATCGGCGCAATCCTGATGATCTTCCGCCTCTGGATCGAGCCGAAGGCCGGTAACGAAACGTTCGAGCCGGTGCTGCGGGGCTTCACGGAGCCCACGCCCAGTCAGCGCGCGCTGTGGAAGTATTTCCTCGTGGTGGCTGGCGTCCTGCTGGTGCAGATTCTCGCGGGTTCGATCATGGCGCACTACTACACCGATCGATCAAGCTTCTATGGCATCCAGGTCGACAGGTGGTTGCCGTTTGCAGCGTTGCGCAGTGTGCACCTGCAGGCGCCGATTGTCTGGATCGGCGTGAGCTGGATCGGTGCCGGCCTCTTCCTGGCGCCGCTGATCGGCAAGCGTGAGCCGGCAGGACAGCGGACCCTGGTCAACGTGATTTTCTGGGTACTGGTGGTGATCGTGGCGGGCGCCCTGCTCGGCGACTATCTCGGAGTAATGGGCCTGATCCGCGCGCACTGGTTCTGGTTCGGCAACCAGGGACTGTCTTACCTCGAGCTCGGCCGCTTCTGGCAAATCCTCTTCTTCGTCGGTTTGATCGTCTGGTGCCTGGTGTTGCTGCGCGCATTCTGGCCGACGCTCAGGACGCTGTTCAGGCAAAGTGGCGGGTCGCTCTACGGCCTGTTCCGGATCGAGCACCTGCTGTGGGTCAGCACGCTGAGCGTTACGGTGCTCTATGTGTTCGGCATGATTCCGCTCGGCACACCCAATCCGTCGTTTTCGATTACCGACTTCTGGCGCTGGTGGGTGGTGCACCTCTGGGTGGAACTGGCCTTCGAGTTGTTCACGGCAGCGGTGACCGGCTACTTCCTGATGGCGCTGGGGCTCGTGTCACGGCAGATGGTCGAACGTGCCGTGTTGTTCGAGTGGATCCTGATTCTGATCGGTGGGGTACTGGGCACGGGCCATCATATGTACTGGGCGGGAGAACCCGGACTCTGGGTGGGCGTGGGCAGCATGTTCTCGTTCATCGAGGTCCTGCCGCTCTTCCTGCTGGTGCTG
The DNA here is from genome assembly GCF_022213065.1 of Paraburkholderia tagetis. Classification (GTDB taxonomy): domain Bacteria; phylum Pseudomonadota; class Gammaproteobacteria; order Burkholderiales; family Burkholderiaceae; genus Paraburkholderia; species Paraburkholderia tagetis. The sequence goes on along the minus strand of NZ_JAKLJA010000051.1, from coordinate 20,946 downwards.
GAAGCCATCGAGCAGCAGCGTCACATCCGGCATGAAAGCGAGTTTCCGTACCGGCTTGCCTATCTTTACATCCTCGGCTCGGCATTCTGGAACTTCGTGGGCGCAGGGGTGTTCGGCGGCGGCACGCTCAACGCGCCACTGGTCAATTACTACGAGCACGGCACCTTCCTCACGCTGAATCATGCACATACGTCGCTCTTTGGAGCTTTCGGCCTGCTCGCAATCGGCCTGCTCTACATGGTGCTGCGCTATCTCAACGGCAATCGCCCCTGGAGCGACCGGTGCGGGGTGTGGGCATTCTGGCTCTACAACGCCGGTCTTGTGATGTGGATCGTGATGAACTTCTACCCGGTAGGCTGGCCGCAGTTGCTCGCCGTCTACACGCACGGCTATGCCTATGCTCGAAGTCTCGCCTTCTACAACACCACTATCTTCTGGCAGTGGATGCGCATGCCGGGCGACATCGTGTTCGCCGCAGGCGCCCTCTTGATGGCCTGGGACTTCATGACCAAGCTCCTCGCCCAGCACAGGGCAGCCCGCGCCGTCGAGCCGTCGTCTACCGTCACGCCTGCGAGGCCGTTATGAGCGTCACATTGACCGCCCGCCATGATGAGTGACACCGCTCGTGGGTTGCTTCACTGGCCTGCGCCTTGATGTTTGTTGCTCGTCCCATTGTGTTTGTCGTTTCGTTCTGGAGTACGAACATGTCTACCATGGCAATCCCCGCCGCCGTGATCGTCGTCGACGTTGGCACTGCTGATCCACTCGAGCGCCACTCCATGGTGTTCGACACGTTTGCGGGACTGGCCCCCGGTCAGGCGCTCGAACTCGTGTCGGACCACAACCCCGAACCGTTGCTCGAAGAGTTTGTTGCCGAGCTGCCGGACAGGTTCTGGTGGCGCGGCGAAAAGGACGCCATGAACCTGTGGCACGTGCTGATTGGCAAGCCGGAGACGGCGGTCGACTGACTGAAAGGCGCCCCGCCCTTCGCGCGCGAACCTTGCCTTCAGGCTGCTCACGCGCGAAGCCCGGAACGCGCCATGCGGCGTTTTGACACTCCAGTTCGAAGCCGCAACGTCCGCTAAGCCGTCACGATTGACCGCGTACCGACCCTGGCCGCCCCGCCGCACAGCGGTCGCGCACGCACGCATGAAGGTCCACCGCCTCAGGTTCGAGCATGATTCATACGAGCAGCTACGCCATCCCCATCTCCCGTCTGATCACGCGCCCCATGCTGACGTGCGCTCCAAGGACCACGGTTCGCGAGGTCGCACAGCGAATTTTTGCCGAACGCTGCAGCTACGTCGTCGTGATGGAAGATGGGGCTGCCATCGGCATCTGGACCGAACAGGACGCGTTAGCCTTGAGCGGCGATGCCGAAGAACTCGCTCGCCCGATCAGCGTTGTCATGAGCGCGCCGCTGCTCACGCTGGACGCCAGCACATCGCTCGGCGAAGCGGCCGTCCGCTTCAAGCAGTCGGGCATCCGCCATTTCGGCGTAGTCCGCGATGGCGCATGCATCGGCGTTCTGACGCAGACCGACGTGGTCGTCAACCAGGGCGCCGAGTTCTTCCTGCGCCTGAAGCCGATCGAAGCGATTCACGTGCGGCCGCTTGTCGTCGTACCGGCGCATCGACCCTTGCGCAACGCAATCGCACTCATGCGGGCTCGCCGGCTCGATGCGATCGTCGTGGAATACGGTTGCGGCGAGCATGGCATCCTGACCGAACGCGACGTAGTCCGGCTGATTGCCAACGCGGCGCTGAGCGGCGCAGCCGGTGATCACGCAAGCCGCCCGCTGCAAACGCTCCCTGCCACCCACAGCCTGTATGCCGCGCAGCACCATATGGTGCGTCAGCATATCCGCCATATCGGCGTGCGCGACGCCAGCGGTTTGCTCGCCGGCCTGCTGAGTTTCGCGGACATCCTGCAGAACATCGAAGGCGAGTACGTGAGCGAACTGCAAGGCGCGCTACGCGAGCGCGACGAGGCGCTCGGCCGGGCGCGGTTCAGTCTGCGCATGGCCGAGCGCGTGTTCGAGTCTGCGCTCGAAGGCATCATGGTCACTGACCGCAACGCAAAAATCGAGCGCGTGAACCAGGCGTTCACGCGCCTCACCGGCTACACCGAAGAGGATGTCGTCGGGCGCGATCCGAGTCTGTTGAATTCGGGCCACCAGAGCGCCGCTTTCTACGAGAACCTGTGGCACGCTCTCGAGGCCCACGGTCACTGGCAAGGGGAAATATGGAACCGCCGCAAGAGCGGCGAGCTGTATCTCGAATATTTGACCATCACGAGCATTCGCGACGACGAAGGCGACATCTCGCACTACGCCGGCATCTTTTCCGATATCACGCAGCGCCGCCAGACCGAGGAGCGCCTGCGCTACCTCGCGACGCACGACGTACTGACCGGCCTCGCGAACCGCGTGCTGTTCGAAGAGCGGCTCGAACGGGCAATCATCCACGCGCAACCCAGCGAGCGCAAGTTCGCCGTCATGTACCTGGACCTCGACCGGTTCAAGCTGGTCAACGACACATTGGGCCACAACACAGGCGACGCAGTACTCAAGGTGGTTGCCACGCGGCTGCGCGAGCGGCTGCGCGCAAGCGACACTGTCGCGCGGCTAGGCGGCGACGAATTCGCACTTTTGCTGGAGGACTTCAACGACATCCGCGACGTGGGCCGTCTTGCGCGTTCGATCCTCGATTCCGTGGGCGACGCGATCCACGTGGACGGCCGCGAGGTCTTCACGACGCCGAGCATCGGGATCAGCATCTACCCGGACGACGGCACGGAGGCCGCGCAATTGATGATGCGCGCAGACCAGGCGATGTACGGCGCGAAGCACCGGGGCCGCAATGCATTTCAGTTTTTCGAAAGCGGCATGACGTCGTCGGCAATGGCGCAACTAGAGATATTGGGCGAGTTGCATCGCGCGCTGGAGCAGGACGAATTCTGCCTGTTTTACCAGCCCCAGTACGATCTCGCGACGGGCTGCATCGTCGGTATCGAAGCCTTGCTGCGCTGGCGTCATCCGCAGCGCGGGATCGTGTCGCCAGGCGAATTCATTTCCGTCGCCGAGCAGTCCTCCCTGATCGTGCCGCTCGGTCGCTGGGTGCTGCGCGAGGCCTGCCGGCAGGCGCGCGCCTGGCTCGATGCCGGCCTCGAGTTCGGGCGCATCGCGGTCAATCTCTCGGCACGTCAGTGCGTCACCGACACGTTTCTGAGCGATCTGAGCACGATTCTCAGCGAGACCGCGCTGCCGGCGGAACGGCTCCAGCTCGAACTGCTCGAAAGCATGGCAATGAATACCCGCGACGAAATCGGCTCGCTGCTGCGGGAACTGGTGGCGCGCAAAGTCGGCCTCGCCATCGACGACTTCGGCACGGGATACTCGTCCCTCGCCTATCTGCGGGACCTACCCGTCGATACATTGAAGATCGACCGCTCGTTTCTGGCTAGCAGCGACGCACACCGGTCGGATCGCGCGATCATACGCGCGGCCGTTGCGATGGGCCGCGCGCTCGGGCTCAACGTGGTCATGGAAGGCGTCGAGACGCCTGAGCAGTTGGACTTCCTCAGGCAAGTGGGTTGCCATCAAGCGCAAGGCTATCTCCTTGCACGGCCGCAACCGGCGGAGCTGCTGAGCGCATACCTGGCGCGCGGTTACCCCGCATCCTTCGCCCTTCCCTGAGCGCGACCTGACGGTCGCCCAAGTCAGGATGCGGTGCTCGCGACGTCGCTCAATGCGAATACATAGTACTTTCGCACCCGCTCCACGACTTCCCACGTCCCCTTGAATCCCGGTTCAATGACAAAGACATCCCCAGCAGAAAGATGAATGGGATCTCCTCCCTCGGGCGTCAGGACGCAACGCCCCTCGAGAAAGTGGCAGTACTCCCAATCGCTGTACTCGACGCTCCAGAGTCCGGGGGACGATTCCCAGATGCCCATAAGCATCTTTTTATCGGGCGACTCATACCCGTTCAAGGTGACGGTATGGAGATTGCCGCTGAGTGGACTTCCCGGCCACGGCGCGTCAATGACGACTTCCGCATTAGCGTTGCGATGCAGAAAAATGTGCTTGGATTGACTCATAAGTACTCCAGTTTAAAAGTTTGCTCGGTAAGCGCGACGCTCAAAACGCGGATCGAGTCGACTCCAGCGAATCCGAACGTGGAGTCACGCCCCTACGGGTGAGGTTTTTGAACGCTGCTTGCGCATGGAAACGCGGGCCGCTTTTGCGGCGCCGGGCGCGCGGCCGAAGCTTTCAGTAATACGGTCCAGAATGATCGCGAGCAGCACCACCGACAGACCGCTTTCGAAACCCAGGCCAATATCCAGGCGCTGAATGCTCGCCAGCACGTCGTTACCGAGGCCGCCAGCGCCGACCATCGACGCGATGATCACCATCGAGAGCGCCATCATGATCGTCTGGTTAACGCCTTGCATGATTGATGGCAGCGCATTCGGGAACTGAACCTTGTACAGCAATTGCCACGGCGTGCAGCCGAATGCCTGACCCGCTTCCACGATCTCCATGTTCACCTGCCGGATGCCAAGGCTCGTCAGGCGCACGGCAGGCGGCATGGCAAAGATCACCGTCGACAGAATGCCCGGCACGCGGCCGAGACCGAACAGCATGGCCGCCGGAATCAGGTAGACGAATGCGGGCATCGTCTGCATCAGGTCGAGGATCGGGCGAACGGTCGTCGTGATCACTCGGCTCTTCGCGGCCCAGATGCCAAGCGGAATGCCAAGCACGAGACTGATGATCGTCGAAGACAGTGTGAGACCGAGCGTGACCACGGTTTGATCCCAGAAACCGGTCGCAAAAATCAGTAGCAGCGACGCGGTCGTGAAGAGCGCAAAACGCCAGCCGACGCGCCACAGTCCGACGCCGATGAAAATCGCCATCATGAGCCACATGGGAATCGCCTGCAGCCCATGCTCAACGAGCCCGGCGAGACCATCGATTGAACGGCCGACCGCGTCGAACGCATTTGCATCGTGATCGAGCAGGTAGTGAACAGACTGGTCAACCCAGGCGCCAAGTGGAATGAGTTCAGACATGAGCGCCTCGCGAGCGGGTAATGGCTTTAAGGACAATGGCGCGGTCGACCGAGCCACAGTAGGACCCGCTGTCATCGACGACGGGGAGTGCATTCGGGCTCGCGACGACACGCGTGATGACGTGTTCGAGCGGCGCGTCGTGCCGGATGCTTTCGACGGGTTGCATAGCCGGCATGTCGCGCCTGACGACGCCACAGATCTTGCGGCTGCCGTCGAACACGAACGCATAGTCGGCATTTCCATTGAATTGCGATCTGCCGTTCGTCGTGTCGGCCTTCGAGACCAATGGCACGGCATCGGTCTGCATCAGATCCCGGGCCGTCAAGTAGCGGCTCGTGTCAACGCCGTGGAAGAATGCGCGCACATAGTCGTCCGCTGGATTGGCGATGATCTCCTGCGGCGTACCCACCTGGACCAGACGGCCGCCTTCCATGATCGCAATGCGACTGCCAATACGCAGCGCCTCCTCAAGATCATGCGAGACGAACATGATCGTGCGCCGGTGCTCCCTTTGCAGTTCCAGCAGCACATCCTGCATTTCCTTGCGCTTGAGCGGATCGAGCGCGGAAAATGCCTCGTCCATGATCAGCAGCGATGGATTCACGGCGAGCGCGCGGGCAAGGCCCACGCGCTGTTGCATCCCGCCTGAGAGCTCGCTTGGCAATTTCTGCGCGAACGGCGCGAGGCCGACCTGCTCGAGCACTTCCATCGCCCGGCGCTCGCGCTCTTTCCTGCTCATACCGGCGACTTCGAGACCGAATGCAGCGTTCGACAGCACAGTGCGCTGTGGCATCAGCGCGAACGACTGAAACACCATGCTCATATTCTTGCGGCGCAGCGCCGTAAGCTCCGAGCGTCGCGCCGTTACCACGTCGCGGCCATCAATCAGCACCTGGCCCGCAGACGGCTCGACGAGCCGGTTCACGAGCCGGATGAGTGTGGACTTGCCCGAGCCCGAAAGGCCCATTAGCACGAATATTTCGCCCTCGTTCACGTCGAACGAGACATTGTGAACGCCGACGACCTGGCCCGTGCGCTTGAGCACATCATCCTTCGTAGCCCCAGCAGCAAGCATGCGAAGCGCCTGCGGTGGATTGTTTCCAAATACCTTGCAAAGACCTTTGACTATGACCTTTGGGGAATGCATCGGCTCCGTCTCCTCGTGCACTGATATTTACGTGATTCAGTTCGTTCTCGACATGTTCACCCAACAAAAACCATGAGTTATCGGTCAATTGCGACCGCCTATTGTGTTATTGCGACACGACGTTTCACGCGGTCTGGATGTGAGGCGATCCACGCGTCGGCGGCTGCATCGGGCTTTGTGCCGTTCTGGATCGCAAGCATCACGCTGTCGATTTCGCCCGGCTTCCATTCAAACTTCTTCAGGAATGCGAAAACCGGTTTTGCTTTCGTCTCGAGGCCAAGGTTCACCACGGCCAAACCGCCGTACGCGCGAGACGTTCCGACCCACCTGTGCTTCACGCCCCCCGCACATTGAACAGTGACAGATCTCCCTCGAGATGAAGTTACGCGTGAATTCGTGTTAGCGTCGCTTGCAGGCAGATTCGTGGCGCGAAATTGGCAGCGCGATTTCGGGCAGCGCAATAGACTTAACTGAAATAGCATCGCCTGGTGTCACGCGACTGGCTTCTCAAGTCGTCCGCCTTCGCAACACTATGTCGGCTCAAAGCATTCACCAGCGCCATCAAGACCGAGTAGCGCGCGTGATCAATGCACGACCGCCCACCGCCATTCTTCAGGAATCGGGTAATTACCCCCGTTGTGACGGTAGCCGGAGCCGGGCTAGTGCGGCATCCCGGCTATCTGATGCATCCCGCAATAAGGAGACACGCATGACCTCATTAGAAAAGGAAGCTGCAGTTTCAGCAGCAGCTTTTGGGGATAAAACATCCTCCGCGTTCAAACGACGCTTCATGATAAGAATGATCATTGTTCTTACCGGCGGCACGTTCCTGGACGGCTATATCCTTGGCATCGTTGGCCCGGTGTCCAGCAAGATGACCGCCGAACTCGGCATATCGACGGTCTGGGAGGGTCTGATCGCGGCTGGCGCGCTGTTCGGCATCCTCATCGGATCGCCGCTGGGCGGGTGGGCTGGCGACAAGTTCGGCCGCAAACCGCTTTTCATTCTCGACATGGGGCTGTTCGTAATCGCGTCGGTCATGCAGTTCTTCGTCGGATCCACGCAGTTATTCATCTCCTTACCGCTGCAACTGTTCGTGGTGCGACTGCTTATGGGCATCGCGATCGGCGCAGAATACTCGGTTGGTTGGCCGCTGCTATCGGAATTCTCTCCAGCCCGTATCCGCGGACGACTCATGGGGTTGACCCTCATCGCCTGGTATGCCGGCTTCATGTTCGCTTTCGTCGTGGGCTACCTTCTGGACCGGTACACGGACCTCGGCTGGCGCAACATCCTCGGCACCAGCACCTTTATCGCTATGGCGTTGTTCCTCGGCCGGATTGGCATGCCCGAGTCGCCTCGCTGGCTGTGGAGCAAGAATCGTGTCAACCAGGCCCGCTCCATCGCTCATCGGTATATGGAAAGCGCCTCCGACATGGCCGACATGGAGCGCGAAGTCGCCCACTCGGGTGGCGGCTTCCGGATGCTGTTCTCCCGTCAGTATTGGCGGGTCACGCTGTTCGTGTCGCTGTTCTTTTTCTGCGTGGTCACGCCGTACTTCGCGATCGCCACATTCGCCGACAGTGTGCTGCAGAAGTTCGGCCTTGGTGGCGGGCTCGCCGGCGGGGTCGGGCTGTCTGCGGTTGCGTTGGCCGGAAGTGTCGCCACGGTTTTGCTGATCGACAAGGCCGGCCGCCGCGTGCTGACCGTACCGCCGCAGTGGATCATCACCGTGATTCTGGTGATTCTCGGCGTGTGGACGGATGCGCCTGGGGCAGTCGTGCTGGGCCTGTTCCTCGCATTTTCGTTCTTCAACGCAGGCTGCGGCACGCTGACCTGCATCTACCCGGGCGAGGTATTCCCGACCGAGATCCGCGGGATCGGGACGGGCTTCGCCGCCGCCTTCAGCCGGATCGGCGCGGGCCTCGGTACGTTCCTGATGCCCTGGTCCATCACCAATCTCGGCCCCTCGGTGACCATACTCATCGCCGCCGGCATTGCCGCTGTCGGTGCTGGCGTGTCGCAATGGCTGGCCCCCGAAACCAAGGGCAAGAGCCTCAGCGAAACGGCCTCCGGGTTTTCACACTAGCCGCAGCGGGAGGTCCCGGCAACGCCTGGTTCCGTGAGCAGGGAATTTTCCGGAAAGTCACCTGCTGCACGCCACGTGCGAGTTCACCGACTTGCGCCCGCGCCTTGTTAGGCCCCCGCGCAAGTCGGCCAAACACGATCCACTTTCTAGAGCTTGAAGAAGCCCACCGTGGCGTTTAGATCGCGGCCTTGCGTGCCAAGCGATTCTGACGCGGCCGCGAGTTGTTCGACCAGCGCCGCATTCTGCTGGGTCGACTGATCCATCAACGAAACCGCCTGGTTAACTTCGCCAATCGCGCGACTTTGCTCGCGTGCGCAATGGGCTATTTCGCCTGTAATGATCGCGACATTGGAAATGGCCTCCGTAAGCTCAGAAATTGTTTCGCCGGCCAGGTTGACCTGCTCGGCGCCCGCCTGGACATTTAGAACAGAAGCTTCCAGCAGCGACTTGATCTCCTTGGCCGCGCCGGTCGACCGCTGCGCAAGGTTGCGGACCTCAGCGGCGACGACGGAAAATCCTCGGCCACTTTCGCCCGCCCGCGCCGATTCGACAGCGGCATTCAACGCAAGGATGTTGGTCTGAAATGCGATTCCTTCGATCATGGCGACGATGCCGACAATGCGTGCTGATTGTTCGACTGCGACGTTCATCGTTTTCGCCGCGCTCGCCACCGCGTCGTTGCCGCGCCGTGCGGCCTCGACAGCGCTGGCAGCGACCGCATTGGCGTTCATCGCCCGATCGGCCGTGCCGCGCACCGTCCCGGCGAGTTCTCCCATGCTCGCGGCCGTTTGCTCGATTGACGCGGCCTGCTGCTCGGTTCTGGACGACAGGTCGAGATTGCCGGCTGACACTTCACTAGCGGCCAGTTCGAGGTGGCTGCTGCTGGCCATGACCTTCAGCAGCACACCATGCAGCTTGTCGACGAAGGCGTTGAACTGATTCGCCAGTTGTCCGACTTCGTCGCGGCTCGTGAGAGGAAGGCGCCGCGTCATGTCGCCGTCGCCTTCGGCAATCTCATGCATCGACTCGATGAAGCGCGCAGTCACTTTTCAACGCACAGGTTTCATCGCTATCGGCTGGCGAGCGCCCCGGATTCGCCAGGTTGCCAGCCGCCACCCAGCGCCTTGAACGCGGCAACCGCCGCGCGTGCCGATTCGGTTTGCGCCTGGACTCGCTCATCCGACATGCGCAGCAAGTTTTCATCGGCCTGCAGGACCTCGATCAGACTGACGGCGCCTGTCTGGTATGCCGCAAACGACGCAGCGCGTGCTCTGCCGAGCGAGTTCACTCCGCTTGCAAGGGCGGTAGCCTGCTCCTCGCGCTTGACGAGGGCCGAGAACGCGTTTTCGACGTCCTCGGTAGCATGCAGCGCGGCGAGCCGGTACGCCGCCAGCATTTCGGCATCCTGACCTTTGGCCTCATTGATCTGCGCATTGATGCGACCGAAATCGAACAGACGCCAGCGCACGCCCAGCACGCCGGCAGCCTGACTGGCGCCGGTACTGAACAGGTTGCCGCTGGCCACCGAGGTGGCACTGCCGATCAATCCGCTGAGCGACACCTTTGGGTAATACTCTGCGATCGCCGCGCCGATGCGCGCGTTCGATGCAGCAAGGCGACGCTCGGCCACGATCAGGTCGGGCCGACGCCTGAGCAACTCGCCCGGCGATCCGGTACCTGCGATTCGCGGGGCGGTCGGGATGACACCGCCCTCGAGCAATTCCGCCCGATGCGTGCCGGGCTGTGAACCCAGCATCACATCCAGCGAGTTCAACGCCGCGTCCAGCCCTGCTTCCAGGACCGGGATGGATGCCTGCACCTGGGCCAGCGCGCCTTCAGCCTGGCTCACCTGAAGGTCCGCCGCCAGTCCTTTGCCGTAGAGAAGGTTGATGGTCGAAAGCAGCTCCTGCTGCGTCTGCAACTGCTTGCGGGCCACCTGCAGACGAGCCTGCAATCCACGAATGGTGATGTAGATGTCGGCGGTCTGTGCTGCCACAGCCAGGCGCGTCGCCACCTCGCCGGCCTCTGAAGCCTGATAGTCGGCAAGTGCCGCTTCCCGCCCGCGACGCAGGCCGCCAAACACGTCCAGTTCCCAGCTCGCGCTGAAATTGGCCTCGTAGTCGTTACCGTAGCGATCGAAACCGGGCGTTGAATTCAGGACGCGTCCCAGCGGCGTTTCAACCGACTGGTAGACCCGGGCCGCCTGGCCGCTGACATTGCCGGACGGCAGCAGAGCGGCATTCGCCGCCCCGAGTCCTGCGCGCGCCTGTGAGACGCGCGCGGCGGCCTGCGCGAGGTCCAGGTTCTGTTCCTGGGCGAGCATGACGAATCGTGTGAGTTGCGGATCGCCGAAACCCGTCCACCACGTGACCAGGTCGGCACTCGCCGCCGCGTGCCGGTGGTCTACCGCGGCCTGGCCCTGGAAATGGTCCGGCATGGCGACATCGGGCCGGACATAGTCGGGGCCCACAGCGCAGCCCGCCGAGAGGCTTGCGGCAATGACCGCGGCAAGGAGGTGTTTAGGTAGCATGGGTGTCTTCGCGAGTTCCTGTTGTGACTAATATACCAAATAGTCACTGGTTGTCCATTGCTGTATGCTACGCCCATGAAAAACACCACTACTCCTTCCGTTTCCGCGCGCGGCCCGGCTGATCACGAAGTGCGGGACCAGATCGTTGCGGCGGCCACCGAGCACTTCAGCCGGTATGGATACGATAAAACCACGGTCTCGGACCTCGCCAAGGCGATCGGGTTTTCCAAGGCCTACATCTACAAGTTCTTCGAATCCAAGCAGGCCATTGGGGAGATGATCTGCGCGAACTGCCTGCGCGAGATCGAAAGCGAGGTCAGGACCGCCGTCGCGGAGACCGACCTGCCGCAGGAGAAGTTGCGACGGATGTTCAAGGTCTTTACCGACGCAAGCCTTCGGCTCTTTTTCCGGGACCGCAAGCTTTACGACATCGCAGCATCGGCCGCCACGGAAAACTGGCAGGCCGTGCAAGCCTATGAAGCACGTGTTCAGAAGCTGCTCCAGGAGGTTTTGCAGGCAGGCCGGCAAAGCGGTGACTTCGAGCGCAAGACGCCACTGGACGAAACCGCGACGGCGATCTATCTGGTGCTGCGCCCCTACCTCAACCCGTTGCTGCTTCAGTACAACCGCGATACCACCGACGTCGCGCCTGCGCAGCTATCCAGCCTGGTACTGCGTAGCCTGTCGCCCTGACCGGGGTCGCGATTGTGACTATTGACTATATTGGTCACAAGAACAATAATGAAAGCCATCATCACTCACCGATGGGGCTTTCATGTTCTCGCGTCGCCTTGCCACCTCCGCACTCGCCTGTGCGTTGCCGCTTGCGCTAGCGGCCTGCGGCGAAAAAGCACCGTCCGATCCGCGCACCGAGGCCCCACTGGTGCGCACAGCCATCGTTCAGGCGGCTATTCCCGCGTCCCGTTCATTTACGGGGACGGTCGCAGCCCGCGTGCAGAGCGAGCTGGGTTTCCGTGTCTCCGGCAAGGTGCTGGAACGGCTTGTGGATGCCGGCCAGACCGTCAAACGCGGCCAGCCGCTGATGCGCCTCGATCCCATCGATCTCAAACTTGCCGCACAGGCCCGGCAGGAGGCGGTCACCGCCGCGCGGGCGCGCGCGCAGCAGAGCGCGCAGGATGAGGCACGCTATCGCGACCTGCGCGGCACGGGTGCCATTTCGGCCTCGGCCTACGACCAGGCCAAGGCGGCCGCCGATGCCGCCAAGGCGCAGCTGAGTGCGGCTGAGGCAGACGCCGACATCGCGCGAAATGCGACGGGCTATGCCGAGCTGGTGGCGGACGGCGATGGCGTTGTGATGGAAACGCTGGCCGAACCCGGCCAGGTCGTCAGCGCCGGACAGCCCGTGGTGCGCCTGGCCCACGCCGGGCGCCGCGAGGCTCTGATCCAGTTACCGGAAACCCTGCGCCCGGCGATGGGTTCGGTCGCCCAGGCCACCCTGTTCGGTAACAGCGGCGTGAGCGAGCCAGCCACGCTGCGCCAACTCTCGGATACGGCGGATCCACGTACTCGCACTTTCGAAGCGCGTTATGTGCTGCAGGGTGCGCTGGACGACGCGCCGTTAGGCGCAACCGTCACGGTTCAGATTCCGGACGCGCGTGTGGCGTTCCAGGGCGGTTTGGAGGTGCCGATCGGTGCGCTGCTCGACACGGGCAAGGGCCCGGGCGTGTGGACGATCAACGGCGAGCCGGCCAAGGTTGCATGGCGGCCCGTTACCGTCGTACATCTGGACGACGACAGCGCCCGCGTATCCGGTGGACTGAGGCAAGGCGACCGGGTCGTCGCGCTCGGCGCCCAATTGCTGCGCGAAGGCGAGCCGGTCCGCGTGTCCGGCCAGGCCGTCGCGATGGCGAGCGAAGGAGTACGTCCGTGAGCGAAGGTCGATTCAACCTGTCGGCGCTCGCCGTGCGCGAGCGCGCGATCACGCTGTTCCTGATCTGCCTGATCTCGCTGGCCGGGCTCGTGTCGTTCTTCAAGCTGGGTCGCGCCGAAGATCCCGCCTTCACGGTCAAGGTGATGACGATTATCACCGCGTGGCCCGGCGCCACCGCGCAGGAAATGCACGACCAGGTCGCCGAGAAAATCGAAAAGCGCATGCAGGAGCTGCGCTGGTACGACCGGACCGAGACCTACACGCGACCTGGGCTGGCCTTCACGACGTTGACGCTGCTCGACAGCACACCGCCTTCGGAGGTGCAGGAGCAGTTCTACCAGGCGCGGAAAAAGATCGGCGACGAGGCCGCCAACCTGCCCGCCGGCGTGATCGGGCCGATGGTCAATGACGAATATGCCGACGTCACCTTTGCACTCTTCGCGCTGAAGGCCAGGGGCGAACCGCAGCGCCTGCTCGTGCGCGATGCGGAGACGCAGCGTCAACGGCTGCTGCATGTGCCGGGCGTGAAGAAGGTCAATATCATCGGCGAGCAGGCCGAGCGCATCTACGTGCAGTTTTCGCATGACCGGCTGGCGACGCTCGGCGTCAGCCCGCAGGACGTGTTCGCCGCGCTCAATGGCCAGAATGCCCTCACGCCGGCCGGCTCCGTCGAAACGAAGGGACCGGAGGTATTCATTCGCCTGGACGGCGCCTTCGACAACCTGCAGAAGATCCGCGACACGCCGGTCGTCGTGCAGGGCCGCACGCTGAAGCTGTCGGACATTGCCACGGTCGAGCGCGGTTATGAAGATCCGGCGACGTTCATGATTCGCAACAACGGCGAGCCCGCGCTGCTGCTGGGCATCGTCATGCGCGACGGCTGGAACGGGCTCGAGCTCGGCAAGGCGCTGGACAGCGAGGTCGGCGCAATCAACGCCGGGTTGCCGCTGGGCATGAGCCTGACCAAGGTCACCGATCAGGCCGTCAACATTCATTCGGCGGTCGACGAGTTCATGCTCAAGTTTTTCGCCGCCCTGCTGGTCGTCATGCTCGTGAGTTTCGCGAGCATGGGCTGGCGTGCGGGCCTGGTGGTTGCCGCCGCCGTGCCGTTGACGCTGGCCATCGTGTTCGTGGCGATGGCCGCGAGCGGCAAGAATTTCGACCGCATCACCCTGGGATCCCTGATCCTGGCGCTCGGCCTGCTGGTGGACGACGCGATCATCGCCATTGAAATGATGGTGGTGAAAATGGAGGAAGGCTACAGCCGCGTGGCTGCCTCCGCCTACGCGTGGAGCCATACCGCCGCGCCCATGCTGTCGGGCACGCTCGTGACGGCGGTTGGCTTCATGCCCAACGGCTTCGCCCGATCCACCGCAGGCGAATACACCAGCAACATGTTCTGGATCGTTGGCATCGCGCTGATCGCATCGTGGGTCGTCGCCGTGATCTTCACGCCGTACCTCGGCGTGAAGATGCTGCCCGACTTCAAAAAGATCGAAGGGGGTCACGACGCAATCTACGACACACCGCGCTACAACCGCTTCCGGCAGTTGCTCACGCGCGTCATCGCGCGCAAATGGCTCGTCGCCGGCTCGGTCGTCGGCCTGTTCGTGCTCGCGATTCTCGGCATGGCGATCGTCAAGAAACAGTTCTTCCCCATCTCCGACCGTCCCGAAGTACTGGTCGAGGTGCAGATGCCCTATGGCACGTCGATTTCCCAAACCAGCGCTGCCACGGCGAAAGTCGAAGCGTGGCTTGCGACGCAAAAGGAAGCGAGCATCGTCACGGCGTACGTCGGGCAGGGTGCGCCGCGTTTCTATCTGGCGATGGGACCGGAACTACCCGATCCGTCGTTCGCGAAGATCGTGGTCCGCACGGACAGCCAGGAAGAGCGCGATGCACTGAAGCAGCGGCTGCGGCAGGCCATTGCAGGCGGTCTCGCCCCGCAAGCGCGTGTGCGGGTCACACAACTCGTGTTCGGGCCATATTCGCCGTTCCCGGTGGCCTGGCGCGTCACCGGCCCCGACCCCGACACGCTGCGTGCTATCGCTGCGCAAGTTCAGCGGGTGATGGACGGCAGTCCGATGATGCGCACGGTCAACGCCGACTGGGGCACGCGCTCGCCCACGCTGCACTTCTCGTTACAGCAGGACCGTCTGCAAGCGGTAGGGCTGACGTCCAGCGCCGTCGCGCAACAACTGCAGTTCCTGCTCACCGGCGTGCCTGTGACCGCCGTGCGTGAGGATATTCGAACCGTGCAGGTCATCGCGCGCTCGGCCGGCGAGGCGCGGCTCGACCCCGCACGGCTCGGCGACTTCACGCTGGCCGGCGCCAACGGGCAGCGCATCCCGCTGTCGCAGGTCGGCAAGGTCGATGTGCGGATGGAGGAGCCGATCATGCGCTGGCGCGACCGCATGCCGACGATCACGGTGCGGGGCGACATTGCGGACAACCTCCAGCCGCCGGACGTATCAACGGCGATCACCAGGCAGCTTCAACCCATCATCGCCAGGCTGCCGACGGGCTACCGCATTGAGCAGGCGGGTTCCATCGAGGAGTCGGCCAAAGCGACGACAGCCATGCTGCCGCTATTCCCGATCATGCTGGCAATCACGCTAATCATCATCATCTTCCAGGTTCGCTCGATCTCCGCGATGGTGATGGTTTTCATGACGAGTCCGCTCGGCCTGATCGGCGTGGTGCCGACGTTGATCCTGTTCCGGCAGCCGTTTGGTATCAACGCGCTGGTCGGCCTGATTGCGCTGTCGGGGATCCTGATGCGCAACACGCTGATCCTGATCGGGCAGATCCACCAGAACAAGCAGGCGGGACTTGACCCGTTCCACGCAGTCGTCGAAGCCACTGTGCAGCGTGCGCGTCCGGTGATCCTGACTGCGATGGCAGCGATCCTCGCGTTCATTCCGCTGACCCATTCGGTGTTCTGGGGCACGCTCGCTTATACGCTGATCGGCGGGACGCTCGCCGGGACGGTACTGACGCTGGTGTTCTTGCCGGCCATGTATTCGATCTGGTTCAGGATTCGGCCAGGCAACCCCGCGAGTTTGCACAAGAGCCGGGATCACCAGTCATCGCATTCAGGACAGCTGACGCAGGACGCGTTCGACGCGCGTACGGAGTATGAGAAGTAGAACAAAGACGGGTGGCAGTATCAGCCCAGATATGTCTGCTTTCGCACGGACGCGAGGCAATTTTGATGGAATGCTGCCGCTGACCGATAGACCGATGTTCGCCTGCCTAATAGCGTGTCGTATCGATAAGCGACACAAACCCTGCTTCAGCCCGGAAATTGCTGGGAGACGTGGACGGTCGCGCTAACTACGAGTGCTTTCGGGCGCGCGTTATAAGTCGCTGTGCGAGAGGAGGAGGTCCGTGAATCACATCCACATCGTCACCACCGTTCCGCGATTGGTGCTTCTGGGACTCACGCTTCAATCGGGCATTGCGTTGAGCCAACAGCCACTGGACCAGCAACTGGCCGGCGCATGGACGTACGTCTCGGTCGACACTGTCCGCCCGGATGGCAGCCGCACACCAATGTACGGCCCCAATCCCCACGGCCTCGTGATCTTTGACGGCCATGGCCACTACGCGCTAGTGAATTCGCGCGGCGACTTGCCCAAGTATGTAACCAACGATCGAATGAAGGGCAGTGCGGAGGAATATCGCGCCGTGGTGCAAGGTTCTATCGCCCATTTTGGTACCTACGTCGTAAATGAAGCAGACAAAACTATCACCTTTCGCATAGATACGAGCACATTTCCGAACTGGAACGGGGTCGAGCAACGCAGACCGTTTGTCCTCTCGGGAGATGAGCTCAGGTGGACCACGCCTGCAGCCTCCGGGGGCGGCTCGGGAGAGGTCGTGCTAAAGCGAGCCAAATGACTTCGGGCACAAGCTGAGTGCGTTGGAGGCGTGACATCAAGCGTTGGGTCACGCTCTCCCTGATTCAGGCGGCTCACTGACGTCCATATCGAGAAGCGCAGTGCTCATCGACTTGCCGTGCGCATCGAGCGCCAGCGAGCGGGTGACGCCTCCCCCGAGTGCGTGGCCGAGCACGAAATTGAATGCGCCCAGAAGCGGCAGTTCGTAACGTACAACATCGCCTTTCACCACATCGGCGAGGTGAGCTTTGACACGCTCGGGGGTCAGGACATTGCGCAGCCAGGAATAATGCTTTGCGTCGAAGCAGATCACCGAGACGTTGAGCGTGTTGCCCTTGTCGCCGGTGCGGCCATGCGCCAGTTCACGCAGTTTCATTGCTTGCCTCCACAAATTCGAAGACCGGATTCACATGCTCGCGCGGCAGCAGCACCGACTGTACGGCGATCACCTCGCGCGTCGCCTTCGTCACGCCGCCGCCGCCCGCCGGTCCGTTGGTGTAGAGCGTTTCGACCTCGTTGCCGATGCGCGCCGCGTCTGTCGCATTCGAGGTGCGGCCCGCCACGCGCACGCGGACTTCGTGCGGCTCGTCGTGGTGCGTGGCGAGTGCATCGCCATACAGGGAATTCACGCCGATTAAATCCAAGCGCAGTTCGCTCGTATCGACACCGATGATCGCAAGACGCT
Source organism: Paraburkholderia tagetis (assembly GCF_022213065.1). Taxonomy (GTDB): domain Bacteria; phylum Pseudomonadota; class Gammaproteobacteria; order Burkholderiales; family Burkholderiaceae; genus Paraburkholderia; species Paraburkholderia tagetis. Next base: position 3,626 of record NZ_JAKLJA010000051.1, on the reverse strand, counting down.
CGCGCACGATATCGAGCGCAAGCCGCGCCCGCGCGAGCGCGCCGGGTCCACCATACGAGATCTGCCCTTCGCCGATGTAGCCATCGACATAAGCGACCGACGTTTTCAGCGTGCCGGTGCGCGCGTGGCCGCGCCCGCCTGTCACTCGCACGCGGTCTTGCGCTTCCTGAGCGACACAAACCTGCGTGAAGTCCGCAACGACATCGGGTTGAAAGTAGCGGCCCGGATCGTGGATCTCGTACAGCAGTTGTTCCTTGCAGGTGGCCTCGGTCACGCGGCCGCCCGCATGCGCCACCTTCGTCACGACGACGGCGCCGTCCGCGCTGACCTCGCCGATCGGAAAGCCGAGGCGCGCCAGATTGCCAACGTCCTTGTAGCCGGGATCGGCGAAATAGCCGCCTGTCACCTGCCCCGCGCATTCGAGCAGATGACCGACGACGGTCGCCTGCCCGAGCGTATTCCAGTCATCCATGCGCCAGCCGAATTCGTGGATGAGCGGCGCCGTGAACAACGACGGATCTGCGACACGCCCCGTCAGTACGATATCGGCGCCCGCCGCAAGCGCATCGACGATCGGCGATGCGCCGAGATACGCATTCGCCGACACGATACGATCGGCATAAGTGCTGACGTCTTCGCCGGTTTCCTCGAAGCGCAGATTCGATCGCAGCACCGCATCGAGCACATCGTCGCCGGCCACTGCGGCAATCTTCAGGCCATGCAAACCCAGCTCGCGCGCGAGCTGCGCGGTCTTCGTAGCCGCGGCGCGGGGATTGGCGGCGCCCATGTTCGAAATGATGCGCACGCGGTTCTTCACGGCGGACGGCAGCACGGCGCGCATGCGTGCTTCAAGCAACGGGTCGTAGCCGAGTTCGGGATCGTTGCGACGCGCCTGCTGCGCGATCGCGATCGTGCGTTCCGCGAGGCACTCGAATACGAGGTAGTCGAGCGCGCCGTGCTCTGCGAGTTCGACTGCGGGTTCGATGCGGTCGCCGGAATAACCAGCTCCCGCGCCGATCCTCACGCGCTTTGATGATTCTGTCTGGTTCATGTACGTCAACTATTCCAGGTTACAACGGAAACACGCCTAGCACGACGCATGCGATCGTCATGATGATCGAAGCGCCGAACAGCAACGGGAACGTAAACTTCTGATGGTCCGCGAGATCGATGCCGCACAGACCGACGACGAGGAACGTCGCGGGCGTGAGCGGGCTCACGGGAAAGCCGGTCGTCATCTGCCCGAGCAGCGCGGCCTGGCCGACATGTACCGCCGGCACGCCGAGTTGCGACGCCACTTCGGCAATCACCGGTAGCACACCGAAATAGAAAGAATCGGGATCGAAGAGCATCGACAGCGGCATGGAGGCAATCCCGAGCACGACCGGAATGTGCCCTGCCATCGCCGGCGGTACGAAAGCAATGGCCGTCTGCGCCATCGCCTTCAGCATGCCGCTGCCCTGCATGACGCCCGTGAACACGCCCGCTGCGAGCAGGATGCCAGCCATCAGCAACGCGGCGCGCGCGTGCGCATCGATGCGCTTTCGCTGCATCTCGACGTTCGGGTAGTTCACCATCAGCGCGATGCACAGGCCCACCATGAACATGATCGCGGGCGGAATCTTCTCGCCCATCGTGACCATCGTGCCGAGCACGACGATCGTCAGAACAATGTTGAACCAGAAGTTCTTCGGGCGGCGCAACGCCTGTTCCTCGGGCGTGAGTTCGCGCTTCGGAAGCGCAACGGCGCCGTTCACACCCAAATAGCCGAGGCGCTTTTCCTCCCGGCGGCCGAGCCACCAGGCCATGCCAAACACGAACGCCATGCCGATCACCTGCACTGGAATCAGCGGATTGAACAGCGCTGAAATGGGCAGATGCAGCGACGCGGATGCACGGATCATCGGCCCGGTCCACGGCAGGAAATTGATGCCCGCAGCCATGGAAACGGCGGCCGCCAACACGCGTTTGTCCATGTTCAGGCGTTCGTAGAGCGGCAGCATCGCGGGGATCGTGACGAGGAAGCACACCGCGCCGGAGCCGTCGAGATGGACGAGCAGGGCGAGCAGCGTCGTGCCCATGACAATGCGCGGCGGCTTCGTGCCGACTGCGCGCAGGATGCGGTCGATGATCGGATCGAGCGTGCCCGCGTCCGTGATCGTGCCGAAGTAGAGAATCGCGAACACGAACATGCCGACGACGGGCGCCAGGCCCTTCAGTCCGTCGACGACGAACTTGCTCGTCGACAGACCGAAGCCGCCGATCAGCGACGCCGTGATCGGTACGATGATGAGCGCGACGAGCGGCGACATGCGCTTCGAAAGAATCGCCCCGAGCAGGACGACGATGGTGGCGAGCCCCAATAGAGCCGGCATGAGTTGTCTCCAAATCTTGTCTTTTGATGATGCCTAGCGTATGGTCGAGGCGGCAATAACACAATTGAAATGATTTGATCGCAGTAATCACCGTTCGTAATGGATCTCAATCTTCGCGATATCCGGGCGCTCGTCGCGGTAGCCGAGGCGGGCAATTTCACGCGCGCGGCGGAGCGGTTGCATCTGTCGCAGCCTGCGTTGACTGTGCAGATACGCAGGCTGGAGGAAACGATCGGCACGAGGCTCTTCGATCGCAACAGCCGCAACGTTGCGCTGACGCCGGCGGGGCGCGAATTACTGCCGCTGATGCGCAAGTCGCTCCACGACATGGAAAACGTGCTGCGCGATGCGCGTGCTTTAGGCGATGGGGAACGCGGGACGATCCGCCTCGCGTGCCTGCCGACGTTCGCGGCAAGTGTGCTGCCAGAGCTTGTGATCGGCATGAAGCGCGAGGTGCCGCGCGTCGCGTTCGAGATTCGCGACGTGGTGGCGAGCACCGTGAATGCGCTCGTACGCAACGAGGATGCCGATGTCGGCCTGACCGGTGGAGAAGTGTCCGATCCGATGCTCGAAGTGCTGCACACAGGCGTAGACCGGCTCGTTGCCGTCTGTCCGCGCGCGCACCCGCTTGCGAAGAAGCGCCGCATCACGCTCGACGATCTCGTGCGCTCGCCACTGGTACTCACGGCGCCGGGCACGAGCGTGCGCGCCGTCGTCGATGCGGCGCTCAGCGAAACGCGCGAGGCACCCGATATCTCGTGCGAGCCGACCTATATGATGACCGCCGTCGCAATGGTGCGCGCGGGACTGGGCATCACGATCCTGCCTGAGACCGCTCGCGAGGTGCGCGCGGAACCGGGACTTATCGTGAAGCCGATCGACCATCCGGCGTTCGTCCGGCCGATCGCAATCGTAAAGAAAAGAGGCAGGACGTTACCTGTGGTAACCGACAGGTTCGTGAAGCTGATGCAGCATGCCGTGGTGACGGCGTGAGACAGTCGTTTCTCTGTCTTCGAATATGCCGGTCAGTGACAGGCGCTATTCAAAGCGCGTGATGGCCGATGGACACGATCGTCGCCTCAAACGCCAGAACCCCGGTGCTCTTTCGGAGCGACCGGGGTTCTGGACGTACTGCATAGGGAGCCTGACGATTACCTACTTTCACACGGGCAATCCGCACTATCATCGGCGTGGAGCTGTTTCACGGTCCTGTTCGGGATGGGAAGGGGTGGGACCAGCTCGCTATGGTCA
>NZ_JAKLJA010000050.1 GCF_022213065.1 Paraburkholderia tagetis | reverse complement strand
TCCTCGATGCTCAGCACGTCCTGCATGGGGTCTTCTCCGGGCAAAAGCCAGAGTAAACGCGTCATGGCGCGGGTTTACAACTTTTGTGACAGGCGCTTTTACATTTCATGCGATTGCCCTGGCGGCAATCGTGGCGCGAGTGGTGTTTTAGGACTGCTCCGATGGGGTTTTTCTGACGTACATCAGATGATGGAGTCATTGAAAACACTCTTAGGCAGTTGTCATGCAAGGGCATCCCACCGATAAACTGGTCGCCGGCGCAATCGTTGGCGCCGTCATCACCGCGCTTCTCGTTGTGCTACTGGTCTGGCTCGATTTTCCCTCGGATCGTCATTACAGCGCCGCCGTCCGGCTCACCGTGCCAGCGCTGATTTCGGCCTGTCTGCTGTTTCCGCGCCCGCTGCTGCACCGAACCGTGCTGCGCGAGCGACGCGATGTCGGCATGCTCGACGAAGATCTGAACTTGCTGCTCGTAGGCCGCGCGCTCGGCCTGGTGGGCGGCATCATCTTCGGTATCTCGCTCGCCTCCGAAATCCTTTAACGAATCGCCGGGGCGCGCCCCGCTCAAAGGAACGGCTTGCCGTCCACCTGCTCATAGACGGGATTGCCTTCGTCGTCTTCGAACTGCTCGAGGTAATTGCGAGCGCCGCACAGCGGGCAACGGAACAGCGGGCCCTGGCCCTCGTTCTTGATCACCACCTCGCTCTGCTCCCACGGGGTGCCGCACGACTGATTGCGGCAGACGAATGTACTCGACATGCAAACTCTCCTTGCTGTTACGGGTGCAAAGCCTACAGCATGCGCGTCCCGCGTGCCGCATTTTTCCCGCCCCGCGCGACTTTTCCTGCGCCCCGGCGCATTGTCCCGTGCGTTCACCTGTTGTTCCAGCTTGTTCCCGCTTGCTCGCGTTTGTTTAGCTATTCCTTTTCTGAGCAGCCTCGCCGCGCACTGCTCTGCCGCGGCACAGCAGGCGCATCTTTTCGACTCCACGATCCTTCAAACGCCCGCCGCACCGTGAATGCGCGCTCACTGGCACAGTTCTGACGTAGTGCGCTCCGGGTGCGCGGCCGTCAGCATCATCACGACTTACGCCCAGGGGGCTTTGACTTACAGTCACTACAGGCGCGTTCGGCGTGCCTGATGCCGGAAAAGCACGTCTTCCAGGCGCGGTGCTATCTTGAAGCGCATGAACCTGCGCGTTCAAGCATCCGAACCTGCACGGCCCGCGCGGCCGTGGAACCTGGAGACGCCATCATGCAACACCGCGACGTAAAGCTCCTCACCCTCGAACCGATGGACGTGCTGGCCGTCAGCCATGTGGGTCCGTATATGAAGATCGGCGACGCGTTCTATACGCTCGCGCAGTGGCTCGGCGAGCGCCAGGTGCGCACCTCGGGCGCGCGTATGGTTGGCATCTACTACGACGATCCCAACCAGGTCGAAGCGTCGAAGCTGCGCTCGAAAGCGGCGATCCATCTGGAGCAGCCAACGGACGTCGACATCATTGCGCCCGTCGAGAAGATTCATTTGCGGGGCGGCCAGCACGCGATGCTGCTCCACAAGGGGCCGCATCAAGGTCTAGGCGATGCGTGGATGTGGTTCTACAACGACTGGCTGCCGAAGTCCGGGCACAAGATCGATTTTTCGACGCCGTCGTTCGAAATTTATTTGAATACGCCCGACGAAGTGGCACCGGACGACTTGCGCACGGAGTTGTATGTCCGGCTGATTTGATTGTTCTGTTCTGTTCGATGCCGCCGGTGGAGGTGTTTCCGGCGGCTTGCATCACTGCTGGCACGACGGTTCTAAGGTTTTTTAATTTATGTATACGTAAACGTAGTAATAGTTAATAAGCCCCTGGGTTTCCTGTGGATAACCGTGAAAAACCACTGAGTAATCAAGGTTGTGGAAAATTCATAACCCTGCGGGCGTTTCAAGGACAACGCCGGGCTGCTGCTAACAACTTTTCGCCGTTTTTTTGCGCGGCAAAGTTATCCCCGATTCGTGCACAGTGATTTCCAGGGCTTTTCCTTGGGTTATCCGCAGGGGTCTGTGGATAGCTGCCATCGGAGCCACGACCGGTTCCTTTCTCGAGAACGCCAGCGCCCAAGGCGGGCCTCAAACGCCCTATTTCATTTCACATAGTAAAATTCACGATCTGGTACGGTCCATCTCCAGTCAGAGAACAATCCACGATGATGGCGAGTAGCTACACAGATCATCTACGCACCTGCTGACGACAGCCGGATGGCCCGGAATGCTTGTGCGACAAGGCTCCCGGGCAAGCCGCCAAATTTCCCACGAGAAGCACCAGGACCCTGATAGCGGCGGTTTTTTGCGTACTTTTCAACTCTTATATAAGACATAAGACATTTGACGCTGCTGGGTATTGGAATTAGAATCGCGATCAAAGCCGCGCCCGGAACAGCCTTGCAGTGCCGGAAAAGCCTCCCCCTGAAACGCAAATACCAGCAGGTCCCCCCATGCTTGAAAATTTTCGTGCTCACGTAGCCGCTCGCGCCGCGCTCGGCATTCCTCCCCTGCCGCTGACGGCTCAGCAGACCGCCGAACTGGTGGAACTGATGGCGAATCCGCCTGCCGGCGAAGAGCAGACCCTGCTCGACCTGATCACCCACCGCGTGCCCGCAGGCGTGGACGAAGCCGCGCGCGTGAAGGCGGGCTTCCTCGCCGCCGTGGCCAAGGGTGAGACCGCCTGCGCGCTGATCCCGCGCGCTCGCGCCACCGAACTGCTCGGTACGATGCTGGGCGGCTACAACATCGCCCCGCTGATCGAGCTGCTTTCCGACGCTGAAGTGGGCACCGTGGCCGCCGACGCGCTGAAGAAAACCCTGCTGATGTTCGACCAGTTCCACGACGTCAAGGAACTGGCCGACAAGGGCAACGCCAACGCGCGCGCCGTGCTGCAAAGCTGGGCCGACGCCGAATGGTTCACGAGCCGTCCGGAAGTGCCGCAAAGCCTGACCATCACCGTGTTCAAGGTGACGGGCGAAACCAACACCGACGACCTCTCGCCGGCCCCGGACGCCACGACGCGCCCGGACATCCCGCTGCACGCGCTGGCGATGCTCAAGAACGCCCGCCCCGGCATCACACCGGAAGAAGATGGCAAGCGTGGTCCGGTCAAATTCATCGAGTCGCTGAAGGAAAAGGGGCATCTGGTTGCCTACGTGGGCGACGTGGTCGGCACCGGCTCCTCGCGCAAGTCGGCCACCAACTCGGTGCTGTGGTTCACGGGCGAAGACATCCCCTTCATCCCGAACAAGCGCTTCGGCGGCGTGTGCCTGGGCGGCAAGATCGCTCCGATCTTCTACAACACGATGGAAGACGCCGGCGCCCTGCCGATCGAGCTCGACGTGTCGCAGATGGAAATGGGCGACGTGGTCGAACTGCGCCCGTACGAAGGCAAGGCGCTGAAGAACGGCGCAGTGATCGCCGAGTTCCAGGTCAAGTCCGACGTGCTGTTCGACGAAGTGCGCGCCGGCGGCCGCATTCCGTTGATCATCGGCCGCGGCCTCACCGCCAAGGCGCGTGAAGCGCTGGGTCTGGCGCCGTCGACGCTGTTCCGCCTGCCGCAGCAGCCGGCCAACAGCGGCAAGGGCTTCTCGCTCGCGCAGAAGATGGTCGGCCGCGCCTGCGGTCTGCCGGAAGGCCAAGGCGTGCGCCCGGGCACGTACTGCGAACCGAAGATGACCTCGGTCGGCTCGCAAGACACCACGGGCCCGATGACCCGCGACGAACTGAAGGACCTGGCGTGCCTGGGCTTCTCGTCCGATCTCGTCATGCAGTCGTTCTGCCACACCGCCGCCTATCCGAAGCCGGTGGACGTGAAGACGCACCAGACGCTGCCGAACTTCATCAGCACGCGTGGCGGCATCGCGCTGCGCCCGGGCGACGGCGTGATCCACTCGTGGCTGAACCGCATGCTGCTGCCCGACACCGTCGGCACCGGCGGCGACTCGCACACGCGCTTCCCGATCGGTATCAGCTTCCCCGCAGGTTCGGGCCTGGTCGCTTTCGCGGCCGCTACGGGCACGATGCCGCTGGACATGCCGGAATCGGTGCTCGTGCGCTTCAAGGGCAAGTTGCAGCCGGGCGTGACCCTGCGTGACCTCGTCAATGCAATCCCGCTGTACGCCATCAAGCAAGGCATGCTGACGGTCGCCAAGCAAGGCAAGAAGAACATCTTCTCGGGCCGCATTCTCGAAATCGAAGGCCTGCCCGATCTGAAGGTCGAGCAAGCGTTCGAACTGTCGGATGCTTCCGCAGAACGTTCGGCCGCCGGTTGCACGGTGCACCTGAACAAGGAACCGATCATCGAGTACCTCAACAGCAACATCACGCTGCTGAAGTGGATGATCGCCCAGGGCTACCAGGACCCGCGCAGCCTGCAGCGCCGTATCAAGGCGATGGAAGCGTGGCTGGCCGATCCGCAACTGCTGCAACCGGACGCGGACGCCGAGTACGCAGCCGTCATCGAGATCGACCTTGCCGACGTGCACGAGCCGATCGTGGCCTGCCCGAACGATCCGGACGACGTGAAGACGCTCTCGGACGTGGCCGGCGCGAAGATCGACGAAGTGTTCATCGGCTCGTGCATGACCAACATCGGTCACTTCCGTGCCGCGTCGAAGCTGCTCGAAGGCAAGCGCGATATTCCGGTCAAGCTGTGGGTCGCCCCGCCGACCAAGATGGACCAGAAGCAGCTGACCGAGGAAGGCCACTACGGCGTCTTCGGCACGGCTGGCGCGCGTACCGAAATGCCGGGCTGCTCGCTGTGCATGGGCAACCAGGCACAGGTGCGCGAAGGCGCGACGGTCATGTCGACTTCGACCCGTAACTTCCCGAACCGTCTGGGCAAGAACACGAACGTGTACCTTGGTTCGGCGGAACTGGCGGCGATCTGCTCGCGTCTGGGCAAGATCCCGACCAAGGACGAGTACATGGCCGACATGGGCGTGCTCAACGCGGACGGCGACAAGATCTATCAGTACATGAACTTCGACCAGATCGCTGACTTCCAGGAAGTGGCGAATACCGTCGAGATGTAAGTGTGCGGTTGGGTTACGGCGGGTTGTTTGAGTTGTAGGTTCCCGTCGTAGCGCAACGTAATGGCGCCGCAGGCTGAATGCCTGCGGCGCTTTTTTATGTGCGGCGGTGGAGTCGTCCCGGAATCTGTCTATCGATAAAAAAAGACCCATAAGTCTCGCAACTTATGGGTCCGTTTTTTCGCGGGGTGTGAGGCTATCTACAACCACCTGTAGCAAGACCAATAATGCGAGATTTTTCACACCACCCGACAAGGCTCTGCCGTCCCTGAGAAGCGTCGCATGAGATTTTTGGAACCAACGGGTGAGATTTATCTCCTCGAGCCCAGAACCCGATAATCGTCTGGGACCGTCCTGGCGGAATTCTCCCATCACCATCGCCCATCATTGCGTGCGCAAGAACCGCGGATTGGCGAAAATGCAAGGTTGAGCCGTTGGACTGCCGCGTCCAGAAAGCTGTGGGAGACGAAAGTTAGCAATACACCTACTTAATAAGCTCGCCCATCCTCGTTTCGGGCGGGTGATTTCGCCGGCCGGTCGTGGCGTCCGCGCTCACCTGACGCATCCCGCGCGGAGGGCACTCATGAAATCGACCCGCCTTTGTCTCGCCTGTGGCAGCGCGTTCGCGCCGTTGCCGCATGTTCCCCACCAGCGATATTGCTCCTCGAAGGCGTGCCAGCGCGCCCGGCGCCGCGACTGGCAGAACAACCGGCTCCGCGTCGACAGTGACTATCGGGACAACCAGGCCCGGGCGCAGGAACGATGGCGCGAACGCCACTCGAGCTACTGGCGCGAATATCGCGCGGCCCATCCGGAGTATCGGGAGCGCAACCGCTCTATGCAGCGGTTGCGCAATGCGCGCCGGAGTTGCAGACCAATTGCAAAGATGGATGTCATCGGGCTCCCCAAGCCGCTGGGCTCCGGGTTCTACGTGCTCTCTCACGCGCATGACGCCGGCGTTGCAAAAATGGACGCGTGGACCGTTCACATAGCCGTGCTGTCTGCACCGACGGCACCACCGATGTAATTGCAAAGAGATGACTTGATACACATTGGCGTCGGGCCTGCTACCTTTGCCTTGTCACCGTTCGCTTTCGAACGCGACCATCTGATGTGAAACCGCGACGCTCGAATTCGACGCTCCCTTGCGCCCGATGCCTGCCGCGTGTCTGAGTTGCGGGGTGGAGCATGTCATTCAATAACGCGGATGCACCAGTCGTAGCCAATTCATCTGCCGGGCGTGCAGCGGAGTATGTCCGCATGTCGACCGAACACCAGCAGTATTCGACGGAGAATCAGCGCGACCGGATTCGAGACTACGCAGCCCGCCGCGGATTCGAAATCGTCCGCACATATGCCGACGAAGGTAAAAGCGGCCTTCGAATCGACGGCCGGCAGGCACTTCAAAATCTCATCTCCGATGTAGTCAACGGCAATGCTGACTTCTGCGTCATCCTCGTCTACGACGTGAGTCGATGGGGGCGATTCCAGGATGCTGACGAGAGCGCGTATTACGAGTACATATGCCGCCGCGCCGGCATCCAGGTCGCGTACTGCGCCGAGCAGTTTGAGAATGACGGCTCACCCGTCTCGACTATCGTCAAAGGGGTAAAGCGGGCCATGGCCGGCGAATACAGCCGGGAGCTGTCAGCGAAGGTGTTTGCCGGCCAGTGCCGTTTGATTGAGATGGGCTTCCGGCAAGGAGGACCGGCTGGCTACGGACTGCGCCGCGTGTTAGTCGATGACCACGGTCTCATGAAAGCAGAATTGCGCCGTGGCGAACATAAAAGTCTGCAGACAGACCGCGTAATTCTCATGCCGGGGCCGGAAAACGAAGTGCGAACCGTCAACCTGATTTACGACTGGTTTATCGATGGGTCGCTCGACGAGTACGAAATTGCTGCGCGTCTGAACGGCATGCGCGTGCGGACTGACCTTGACCGGGAATGGACACGGGCAACGGTACGGGAGGTATTGACCAACGAGAAATACATCGGCAACAACGTGTACAACCGTGTGTCGTTCAAATTGAAGAAACTGCGGGTAACCAACACACCTGACATGTGGATTCGAAAGGAAGGTGCATTTCAGGCCATCGTGCCGAGCGAGACGTTTTACACCGCCCAGGGCATCATGAGAGCGCGAGCGCGTCGCTATTCAGATGAGGAGCTAATCGAGCGACTGCGTAGCCTGTACCGGAGTCGCGGGTTTCTGTCAGGCGTTGTGATTGATGAAACCGACGGCATGCCATCTACGTCGGTGTATGTATACCGCTTCGGTAGCCTGATTCGTGCATACCAGACAGTCGGTTTTACGCCCGGGCGCGATTATCGTTACATCGAAACCAACCGCTTCCTGCGGCATCTGCATCCGGAAATCGTCGCGCAAACCGAGACGAAAATCGCGGATTTGGGTGGCACGGTGACACGCGACCCGGCAACCGACCTGCTGACGGTCAACGATGAGTTCACAGCCTGCATCGTGCTCGCGCGCTGCCAGGCGCATGACAATGACCGCAATCACTGGAAGGTGCGCTTTGACACGAGCCTTCTGCCGGACATCACGGTTGCCGTGCGGCTCGACCAGACCAATGAAGCGACGCTGGACTACTACCTGTTGCCACATCTGGATTTTTGCCAACCCCGCATTCATCTGGCAGACCAGAATCCCATCGAGTTTGAGAGTTATCGCTTTGATACGCTGGACTACCTCTATGGCATGGCCGAGCGCGCCCGTCTCAGGAGGGTAGCATGAGCTCGCGGCAGCAGGCCGGGGAAATCCGGATGGTTCCCGTCTCACAGATTGAAGTCATCAATCCGCGAGAACGCAACGGTCGGGTCTTCAAGGAAATCGTCGACAACATCGCGACCATCGGTCTCAAAAAGCCTATCGTGGTCACGCCACGAGCCACGGCCAGCGGCATAGAAAAATATCTGCTCGTGTGCGGCGAGGGGCGATTGAAAGCGTTTCGCACGCTCGGGGAAACGACTATTCCCGCACTCGTGGTTAGCGTCAGCGATGAGGACGCGTTCGTCATGAGTCTGACTGAAAACATCGCGCGCAGACAGTGTCGCCCACTCGAGCGGCTCGCCGGCATTCGGCAATTGCAGGAGCAGGGATATGCGCCGAAGGTCATTGCCGAAAAGACAGGACTCACGGCGACCTACGTCCACGGCATCCTCGCGCTGTTGCATCAGGGGGAAGAAAGGCTTGTGGTTGCGGTGGAGAAAGGCCTCGTTCCCCTGAATGCCGCCCTCATGATTGTCGGCGCCGGTGACGACGACGCTGAAATACAGGCCGCACTCCAGGAGGCCTACGAGTCAGGCAAATTGCGCGGCAAGCAACTGATGAGCGCTCGCCGCGTCATCGAGCGCAGGAAAGCACTCGGGCGAAGCGCTGCGCGCAATATGACCAGCAAGTCTGCCGCCGTCACGACATCGAGTCTCGTGCGGACCTATGAGCGCGAGGTTGAGCGTCAGAAATCGATGGTCAGAAAGGCCGAATTCACACAACAGCGGTTGCTGTTTGTCGTCGGTGCACTGAGGCAACTGTTTGCCGATGAGAACTTCATCAACCTTTTGCGCGCGGAAGGACTGGCCAGCCTTCCCAAGTACCTTGGCGAACGCGTTTGGCCAAGCGGGAGTGCTACATGACCGGCGTGTCTCTCGGATTCATTCCCGAGCCGTTGTCGGTGCTGGTCGCAAGTATTTTGCCATCGCGCCGGATACCGGCTCCCGTGATGGAATCGCGCAAATTCAAGCAGATAAGAACCTCCATTGCGGAGGTGGGCCTCATCGAACCGCTCTCCGTGACGCCGCCTGACCAGTCTTCCGGACAACACGTCCTGCTGGATGGGCATCTGCGCTTACTTGCCATCCAGGACCTGGGGCACGAGCGGGCCACCTGCCTTGTCGCGACCGACGACGAGAGCTACACCTATAACAATCGGGTTAATCGCCTTTCGACAATCCAGGAGCACTATATGATTCGGCGCGTGATTGAGAGAGGCGTACCGCCTGAACGATTGGCGAAAGCTCTTTCAGTGGACGTGTCCCAGATTATCAAGAAGATGTCGCTCCTCGACGGTGTGTGCCCGGAGGCCGCCGAACTTCTCGGAGACCGGCAGTTCTCGCCGGAGCTTGTTCGCGCCATTCGCAAAATGAAGCCCATGCGGCAGGTCGAATGCGTTGAACTGATGGTAGCCGCGAACAATGTGTCCGTCGCTTACGCCGAGGCGTTGCTGGTGGCGACGCCTGCAGCGCTGCTCGTGGAAGGCAAGAAGCCACGCAAGCTGAGCGGGGTCAGTCCGGAGCAGATGGCGAAGATGGAGCGGGAAATGAGCAATCTGCAGGGACAGTACAAGCTTGTGGAACAGACTTATGGCCAGGACGTGTTGAATCTGGTGCTCGCGAAAGGGTATCTCGCCAAGCTCCTCGAAAATGAACCCGCACGGCGATATGTTACCCAACGCCATCCGGATTTGATGGTGGAGTTCGAGTCCATCATCGCAACCATTTCTCTCGACCAGCAGCAATTCAGCGCGGCCCTCTAAATTACCCGCGACATGATTTTCGTCCACGTCGCGGGAGGCGCGCTGCGCGACTAGCTCCGCCGCACCGAGGCGAAGTTCAATGAACAAAAGCTACTCGGTGGAGGACTCAATCAGATATTCGGCCTCCTGTTGCACGGCCTGCCACCTTTCTTGCAAAATCCACCTTGCTTCTTCGACGAGTTCGTCTCTCAGCTCATAGCTCTCGATATCCGCGATGCCCATCATCGCGAGGTCGGAGGCTGAGGCCTCTCCATCCGAGATTCTCTGGTGAAGGGCATCGGCAATTACACCGGCATCGTCCGTGCCATCGTACAGAATTTCCTCGGCCATCAGGGCAGCGATGCCGACGAGCGCCTTCCAGTTCGCGGGTAGGTCAGGAATGGAAGACCAGGACGCCAGAGCAATGGCTCGCATCTCCTCGGGACAGGTGCGAGGTCGAAACTGCCCACGCCACGCCCTCTCCTCCGGGTTCCCGCTCTCGTTTCTCCATACGACCGCGTCGCCAGCGCCACCAAATCGTTCGTAGACCAATTTTGTGAGCCGCTTCATGGTAGGCAGCCTTGCGGAGTTCCCCGTCGGCGATTTGTTCTTCGGTAAGTTCAATCATGGTCGTTGGGTGTCCGGTCCCGTCAAATGAGCGTATAGGTTAGTCCAGCCAGTTCCGAAGTCAGGCCAAAAGAATTTATGGTCGGGTAAGAAACCTTGATGCTGCATCGTTAGCTGTTGGGCCGTGAGAATATCCACCCGGAATCTGAAGCAAAGTCGCGCCGAACCGGGCAGGATGTTGTTCGTCAGGTCAGCACGCACACGTTCCGAATCGGGCGCCCGCTTGCCCATCGACGTATCATCGTGCCTGTGCGCCGCCGGTCGCGGCATTTCCCGTTTTTCACCAGTCACCCGATGTCCGAGTCTGCAAAGCTTTCCGAGGTTCTCACGCTTGCCGAAGTCCAGTCGCTGGCCGACACGAAGACGTTTGCGCGCGGCAAGGCCTATTTCCACGATGGCGTCGTCTCCCGCCTGGACGAGCGCGACGAATCGGTTCGTGCGACCGTGCACGGCACGCACAGGTACCGGGTCGAACTCGCCGTCGACAATGGCGAACTCGCATACGACTGCAACTGCCCCGTGGGCGACGACGGCGTCTTCTGCAAGCACGCTGTTGCCGTTGCGCTCTCCTGGCTCGAAAACGCCGGTGAAGAGGTGTTTCACGCCGATGAGCCGGCGCCGGGGAAGCTGCGCAAGAAGCGGAAGACCTACGAGGAAGTCATTCGGGAATATGTGGCGACGTTAGGCAGGGACGCGCTTCAGGAGTTGTTGATGGACGCCGTCGAACAGGACCTTGCGCTGCGCGACAAGCTGCTGTTCGCTGCGCGTGCGGCAGGGGCCTCCGACCTGCCCGGCATGAAGGCTGCCATCAAGCAGGCGACACTCCTCTCACGCCCGCTGGGCTGGCGCGAGTCAGGCGCATACGGCGACGGCCTGATGTCGCTGGCCGACATGCTGCGGCAAAGGCTTTCCGGACCTCACGCCGCGCAGGTGGTCGAGCTATGCGAGCTGGCGATTGCCGGCGCAGAAAAGAGTCTCGAACAGATTGACGACTCCAATGGCGACGTGATGCCGGCGATTCTCGAACTGGCCTCTGTGCACCTCGATGCATGCAAGGTAACTGGCCCCGACCCGGTGAAGCTAGCGGAGCGGCTCTTCCGCTTCCAGACAGAAGGCAAGTGGGACACCTTCTACAACGTCCTGCCGGCGTACGCGGAGCCGCTGGGCAAGAGCGGGTTGCGCCGCTATCGCGAACTCGTCAACGAAGCATGGGAAGCGATGCCCGTACTCGCACCGGGCAAGGAATACCGACGCTCATACGACTCGCCGCGGATGCAGCTCGAACACGCGATGGCGGCGCTGGCCGAACTCGACGGAGATGTCGACGCGCTCATCCGCATCCACTCGAAGGACCTGTCCAGCCCGTACCGGTTTCAGGTGGTCGCGGAGCTTTGTGTGGAGCACGGTCGTCCGGACGAGGGGCTCGCCTGGGCCGAGCGCGGCATCGCGGAGTCAGGCCAAAGCTTTGACCAGCGTCTGCTCGACTTCTGCATCGAGGCGTATCTGCGGCGCAGCGAATTCGACAAGGCCGACGCGTACGCGTGGCGACGTTTCGAGATGCGTCCGACGGCTGAAGCATTTCCGGCTTTGATGGAGGTCGCTACTGTCACCGGCAGACATGCAGAAACCCGGGAGCGTGCACTCAAACATCTCAGGGCGCTGGTCAGTGAAGAGGAAGCGACCGCAAAATCGAAGCGCACCGTCTGGCAACGCGGCACGCGAACCGAGCTGGTCAGGATTTTTCTCGCTGGCAAGGAAAATGACGTCGCATGGGAAACGTTTACCGCCGGCCCGGTCGCCACGCAGCTATGGCCTGAAATGGCGTCTGTCCGCGGCAAGACTCATCCGCACGATGCCATCGCCCTGTATCACCGGCTGCTGCCGATAGCTGCCGAGGGCGGCACGCGCAACGCCCGATATGACGAGGCGTTTGAAATCGTGCGGGCTATCGGCATGCTCCGGGCACGGCTGGATGAACGCGCGGAGTTCTCTGGTGAGCTGGAGGAGATTCGGGCGGCGTATCGTGCGAAGCGCAACTTCATCAAATTGCTCGCGAAATTGTCGTGAGTCGCCCCTGGAAGATGGATGCTTCTGCCAGCTTCGGATGCGTGCGCGGTAACGCGGCCGCGAACTACCAGGATTGATTCGGCCTTATTGATGCACGTCGGGAGAAGTCGCCGAACGCAGAGAACGGCTGGAGCCTGTCATCGACGAGCAGTACGTCGTCGGGCCGTGCTATTGTTTGCGCGGCGCTGCGTTCCGGAGTTTCGGCGGGAGCCAGTGTGCTGTCCAGGTATCCGTTCGTTTGCGGCCGTCGTTGATGCGAACCGCCGATTCACATTGAGGATTACCGGCGTACCAGAGACTGGCTTGTCAACGCGCATTCGGGCATTCACCGGAAGGCCGAAGCTGCGTCGCACGCCCGGGAAGCGTGGTGAGGGTGGAACGGTTAGTGAGTTACACAGAAACGCGAGGCGACACGCCATCGGGCGGTAGCGGGACTCACGGCGCGCGGTGTAGTATCGCCCGCCCTGGTCAGCAAGACGTCGACCAAGGATTCTATTCCCGTTCGGGTAGCAGATGGCGTTTGCGATGACTGTCTGGTTGCCATCGAACGGGGCGTGACAAGAGACTCGAGTGAGGCACGCCTTGCTGACCAGGGCGGGTGACTGTCATTTGCATTCACGAGGAGGTGCGTCGCATCGCCGTTTTCCTCAAACATCGGGCGATGTCGCGTGACCAAGCAATGCAGACCGACTTGGCTGGAAACACATCCGTGCAGCCTCGGAGCACCGGAAGTCAGCTGACGAGGAAGCCCGCCAGCCCCAGACCGCACTCGCCCGGCTACCTCGATTACAGAGTCTACAGATATTAGGCCATGCTGCGGCCGGCGATAATTTCCTGACTTCAGTGGTTGTTCTTCGCGTCGGCCATGTGGAAGGCGATGCAGAGTACAAGTTGCGGTGATGTCGGGTACACGTGCCGACGATACAGGGTACAAGCCACGCTGCTGCGGAGTACAAGTCGCGCAATCGGCGGCCGAAGCGAATAACTGCCCTGTTTTTCGGGCATATTCTGGAAAGTAGTGCTGCGAGGCTCAATTTCATGATGTTGTGGTCGTCCTGCGCGCATATACACGGGTATCACCTACGTGAATGTGTTCGCCATGTCCAGACCAGTTTCATATTGCCAGCATCAACCGGCTCGCCGTTCGGTCGGCGTGTGCGTTTCGCAAAACGTGCCTTCCGAATCCTATGAGCCCCGCGTCGTTGACGCCGCGATGTCGCAGACAACGACGAAAGGCGTCGCCCGGCTCCTGGAGCAGCAGAATGGCTAAGTTGCAGGCGACAAGGCATCCAGGGGGCAAAGTCGCTGAACTGCGCGCCCTCGCAAACCTCACGGCCAGCGCGGCATTGACTGCTGCTCCCGACCAGCAGATGACTGTACTCGATGCGGCACAGCGGCTCCAGGACATCGCTGACGGACTCGAACGCCGGAGCAGGAAGTCGCTTGAGCAACTCGCGGTCGCCGAACTGCCAGCGAACGCGACAGCCAGCGAGATTCACCATTCGCGGCGGCGACAGGCGACCCGCGTGGGCGCGGATGTGTATCTGCCGGGCTGGTCCACAACGGCGCGGGCGTTGCCGAACGTGTTTCTCCGTTCAGCCCTGTTTGCCGCGACGTGTCGCGTTCAGACCGGCAATGCAAACATCCTCGCGGGCGGCTCCGCCGGCCTGGTGACTGAAGAGAAAATTGGCACGTTCAAAGACATCACCATGATGTTCAGCGGGTATGGCCTTTGTCAGTTCGACCGGCTGGTCTACTCGACCTGTCTCGAATACTACCGTGACGTACCCCTTTGTCCTGAGGAGAACCCTCGGTATCAGCAAACTACGTTCTATGAGTTCGCGTGCCGCATGGGAAACAAATACAGCGTCAAGGCGCACAGTGCCATACGGGCCAGTCTACTTCGTCTGAGCTTTGCCCAGGTGCGCATTCGCCACGAGCGCATGAACATCGACGTGCCGAAGCTGCTGTCGGTGAAGTTCGAGGACGGTGAGTCCGTTGAGCCTTTCAAAGGCAGCGACGTGCTTTCGCTTCGGGTCACGACTTCCGTGGCGGAACTGTTCGGAGCGGGCGCGTGGACAGCTGTCGAAAGTGGTGCCGCAAGATATGATGGGTTGAGGGGATGGCTAGCAAACTTCTATGCGGGGCACGCTCGGCCGAAGCCGTTGCCGGCTGAACTGTTGCATCAGCTTTGCGGATATGGGCCCAACAAGAGTAATTTCCGAGCCAGCCTCGTGCGCGCGCTTGAAAAGCTCAAGGACCCAACCACACCTGCATGCAGCCGGGTCGCGAGCTATCACTTCTCCAGGGACGGCAAGACCATTTACGTCGTTCGCTCCGCGTGGGTGGCATGACCTCCTGATAGGTGACGTAACGATAGTGCTCGCGAAGTTCAGCCGCAATTTCGAGCAAGGATGGCGCGACATCGCTCCAGCTCTCTTGTGAGGAAATCTATTTCGTCTTGCATATCACCTGCTCGCCGTAAAAGCTGCCCGATTGCGTGCCAGTAGGCGAACCCTAAATCGCCGTCTGCGATAGCCAGCTCGTGAATCTTCCGAAGCGCAATATCCAGGTCCAGACTGTTTTGCGAAGACATATTCCCCTCCTCATTAGCGGCGAGCGATGGTTAAACGGTCGGGTAACCGAATCACAGACCGACGTAACACGCTCTCATAGTCCCTGCGGGTCGCTGTCCTCGGCCGGCCTGCGAATCGAGATAGGCGCGCATCGCGGCGTCCCTCGCAGTCCGGTATGACTCTACGGAAACAACGTCGATATTGATGCGGCCAGTTGGGTCTCTCGGCAACACCTCAGTGAGCTTTCCTGCGGCGAGGCGCTTGCGAACGTGTGGACGACTGACGAACAGGTAATCTGCTGCTTCTGCGATAGTCACAACAACCCCCTCGTGGCAATCGTCCCGGAATCCATACTCATAGCGTGAGAACTTGCGGTGGGCGCGTATTGTCACGAACCCCCACTGTCTCCTACCTCATTTCGCGTTGCCGAGAGCAGCTTACGCAAGCGATTCAACGTCCACGCTATCTCTGCGCGAGAAAAATCCCACTGGCCGCCGTCCACCTTCGCTTTCAGACCTTTCTCGACCCGCTGCAACGCGTCGTCCAGCGACAGGCCTGGCACAGACATCTTTCGCGACGCGTATCCCGCGAGTTGACCGGCAAGGTCCTCGCACACGTCATAACGCGTCCAAAGCTCTTCGTCTGTAAGGCCGGTGTGATACCGCCCGCCCATCTCTCGCACCAGGAGCTTAGGTTGTACACCGGACACAACTCCAAGCGTCGGTGCTCTCGGAAAATCGTCAGGAACCGTATGCCTTGCAGCCATCATCTTCTCCTCGACTGCGAACTTCACCAGCGTTGTTCTCACCAGGGGCGTTTCCTTGACACTGCGGGGCCGCGGTAGAGCCCGATTGCCGGTGTTCAGGTGCGGCCCAAATTTCGGGTAACGCAGCGCTCGACACGTCCAGGTCGTTGTCGAGCGGATAGTGCCTGAGCAGGCCGAGCGCCACCGTCTGGACAAGACCGCCGATGGTTATTTCGTCAGCACGGGCGAGCATCTGTAATAGTTCGCGGGTATCAGTAATGGCTTTCGTGCGCTCACGTGGCGTCGTCATCATCTTCTCCCTCAAGCAGACGGTCGGTGACGTCCGTGTAGGACGCCACCTCGTATATTTCGCACCACCTTATCCAGACGTATTCGACATTCAACGAAGAGCCTTTCCTGCCGACCAGCTCATAAATGCGACCCGTCTCTGTCGTACCCTGCAACGCGACGCGGTCGAATGCGACTATCTGGGAACTGACGCGACCGGACCAGTCGAACATGTCCACGCCAACAAAATGACGACTCCCATCCTCGGTCTCGAATATGCGCCATCGAGACAACGGAATCCGTGGCATTTCGGATGTAGGGCGCGGTTTCCAGATGGGCATCGCAGTCTCCTGGTGGTGGTAGAGAGCCGTACGTTTGGTTTAGCCCGAGAGACCTGGCGGCACTCCGTGCGGGCCCGACCTCGTCCCTACAGGCGCACGATTCGCCGGTCGGGACATGCCGGTCTTTCGACGTGTCGCTCGCTGGTTCATGGCGTCGACGATGCGGGCACAAAAAGGTCGTAACCTTCTCTCGCACCGATAACTGCCAGCCGGCCGAGGTCGGCGATACGAATCAGACCTCCCCGCACGGCCCCATCAGGAAGCCGTTTCGCGCCGACCAGTTCGACGCTGTGCAGCAAGCGGGAGAGTGCCGACGACTTCGTACCCATGGCACGGGCGAGGTCGGCCAGCGGAACATAGGCTTGCCGGAACTCCACCAATTGGTGCGGCAGCACGACCCGGCAAGTCTGACCACGTCTTTGAATCAGCTCCGACGCCAGCAGTCCTTCGTCTACCCAGTGTGAGATAGACTCCCATTTCCATCCCGTCGCTTTGGCCAGTTGCTGAATCGACATGCCAGCCTCGAGCAGCGGTGTGCCGAAATACGGCGACACGTCTGTCCGCAGGAATGTCATCTCGCCCAGCGTCTGGCCACGCGCGACGGCTTTCACGTTGCCATTTGCGATGGCTTGCATCAGCGACTCGATAGCCCTTCTGTCACCCATTCGCCGGCTGGTCAGGTGCGCCCATGTGAGTGTCGCATCGTCGGCCACCGCAATAGGCTGCGCCCATCGGCCCACACGCTCATACAAATCCAGGACGGATTGACGTTCGACCGGACCGCCTTTCATCAGGTCTTCGCGCCAGCGCTTGTCTGACTGGACCACGCCGCCGGTTTTCATGCGTTCGAGCACGATGGGTGGCACGCCCGCCAGTTCACTGGCATCGTTGTCGGAAATCCACCCGGCGCGTTGCCGCTGTATGCGCTCAACCTCAGCGCACGGAATTTCGAACAGCTGGCCGCGGGTGCCAGTGCGTCGCGCGCGGTGCTTGCACTCGCCAGCGTCTATCGAGTCACGCAAACGTGAAACGCTAACGCCGATAGCCTTCGCAGCAGCTGGCGCGCGCATGTATCCCGTCGCATCTTCGGCCATGTCTTTGGCCGAATCCATGCCCAGAACACAATCGGACTTCTGCGCGGCGACATCGATGACAATTTGAAGCAGAGGTTCGAGCGCAGTGCCGAGGCAGAGCTTGCGCAGACTGATGTACCAGTCGCCGAGCAACGTGTTCAGCGTGCGGGCATCTTTGCGACCGGCGGCAATGCGCTGCTCGACGTGATTCCGGAAGCCCGTTGGCCAGTCGGCGAGCAAGGCTTCGAGCGGCGAGAGAAGTTCGACCGCTTCGGTGACGAACTTCGGCAATGCGGCGCCGCGCGGCAACCCGGGGCGCGTCGGGTCCGCATGCTGCCGGAGCGTGCGGATGACCTTTACCAGCACATTGATGTCGACGCCGTGGAGCAGCGGTTTCATGCTGCCAGACTGCCGACCGTTGCTCGCAATCAGCGCCGACAACCACTGCTGTGCCCGTGTCGCCGGCACACGTGGCAGGCTGCTCAGGTCATGACCGCACGAGCACAGTCCAATGTAGAGCCGCTCCGGCGACAGGTGCTTCCCGCATGCGTTGCACTGGTCGACTAACAGGATTCGATGTTGTGGACATGCCGTCACATAGACGTGTTCCCAGTGGCGTCGCAGGTAAGGCGACTCGGCCAGACACGCCGGACACACAGCATCAGATTGAACACGGTGCAGACGTCCCCAGTCCCGGCAGAGGTTTTCCTGCTGTCCGGCAATTTCGGTCCATGCCGGGTCCAGGCCGAGGTTACGGGCCATTTCGTCCGTGCGTGTGAGCAAGGAACGGCGATTCCGCTCGACGCCCGCCGTACTAGCGAGGTCACGCCAGTGGAAAAGGGCGTTGTCTGCAGCGAGGCGTCGGTAGTAGCCCATCCCGGACTCGTCGTCCCTGGGTGCGTATGTAACAACGAGGCTCATTATTTAACTCCTGATTTTTTACGAACTGGAACGGATGCTGCATTACTGGTCAGGACATGAACGTATGCCTGTTTCAGTGCCGCTGGTTCCACGCCCGCATCTTCGATAGCCGAATCCTGGAAGGCCAGTCTGTGCGGCGACCCCGCGTGGTTGACTTCTTCAAGCACCTTTTGACAGTCAGCGTATGTAATGGCGCGCGGTGCTTCGTCCGCCATCAAGCTCGCCAGCTCGCGCATGAAGTCAGCCAGCACGCCTATGAGGCCGCCGGTAAGCAGATAGCTTTGTTGCGTCAGCACACGAGGCCGCACGTCAATGGGGTAACCAGCTGCGGCGAACATTCGTGCGTAGTTCATGACACACGCGTCGTATGCCGTCATCTGCCCGGTATCGCTGGCGTCGTACGGCAGGAAATTGCGTGGAGGACAAGCCCGATTGCGCAGCTGTTCATTAGCCGAAAAAAGTCGCTCAAGACGCGGAATGCCGAAGAGAATCAGCGTCATCCCGGGCGTGTCTGTTAGGGTCTTGAGCCAGTCGCTGGCTGCGCGCGGAGGCACGCGTGACCCTTCATCGACGAGGTGCGATATCTCATCGAAAATGACGACACGCGTGCCGGCGAGGCGAAGCTGCTCCACCATCAGGTCGAACATCGCGCTCTCTGTCATGCCGCCACGAACCTGAATGCCCAGCGCACGCAGTACACTTTTGGGAAGCAGTTTGACCGTTGCCGAGTGGGGCACCCTCACAGCCAGCACGGGGACATGGCGCCGTCCTTCGTTGTGGGTTTCAGGGTAGTCACGTGACAGCTTTGCGATAAGCGAAGATTTGCCCACCCGACTCGGGCCAGGCACACGAACGACTTTGGGGGCAAAGCCAGCCAGAGCGTCATCGATGCGCCGTTTGAGTGCAGTGAGGTGCTCCTCGAATACCGGGTGCGGAAGTTCGCAGCGCTCGATTTTCATGCGTAGTTGTTGGGCTGGTGTCACAGCAGGCTTTCTCCAGTGTTTCTATCCACGATGTTCCATACGGGCGCGTCGTCGTATGAGATGACGTCGGGCTCAATGTCTACCGTCGGCACCGACGGATTAGGTGAAGGTGCGGGCGCGAACGGCGCTGCCGCCGAAAGCGGCCGGTCGATGGCGCGCTGAATTGCCAGGCCATCTCTGGCGCGACGCACCGTTTCTTTGTCTTCTTCGCGCTTACCGCGGGTCTTGCGCTTGCTGGCTTTTCCGTTTCCGGTGACCGCCTCGTCCATGTCGCGCTCGAATTGGACTTTCGCGTCCGGAGCCGTCCAGTTTTTCATGCCTGTATCGATTCGGGCCTTAGCTTCCGCGAAGGTCCAGGCCGGTGTGTCCGGTCGCACGTGTTCGTGCGTTAACGTGACGAGCGGAAGGTCACTTCCCTCGTACACATACGCCTGGCGGAAATCGTCAGGGTTGTAGACCACATGAAGTTCCGCATGGTCGCCATACTTGGCCAGCAGGTACGAAATGGCTTCGCCCTTGTACCTGAATCCATGTTTAAGGGTGATACCCGTATGGGCGTTCAACGTGCACACCTCGTGCTCGAAGAGTGCCGCCATCCATTCATGACGCGGCGGCGGCATGGTGATGGGTTGTCCCATTTCTTCGGTCTGGTAAGTCAGGCGTTCATGCGGCGTCTTGCCCTTGACCGAGTCGACCAGCAGTTCGTCCCAACGTAGCCGCTCGAGCGGGCTGTTGACCCAGTCCTCATAGAGCCACCTGACAATCCACTTCTCGAGTGCTTCGACGGTCATCAACTCGTCGCCCAGCGCCTCCGGGTCGCGCACGCCATCCTTTCCCTCGAAGCGCGTGCATCCCGGGAGACGCTGAAGTGCCTCCTTGAGCGACCTGTTCAGACGTTCGATGAATGGCTTGCCTTGAGCTTCTTTTGCTTTGCAGTGCTTGACGTCCATTCCTAGCCGCTCGAGGCGGAAGATTCGTCCTCCCTTTGTCTCCGGGCCGTTATCAAAAATCACTTGTGCGGGCGTGCCAAAAATGTTCAGCGCGTGAAGAATGCCAAGCTCCGCGAAACGGGCTCCCTTGGCGGGCGTCAAATACATTTCGAGGCACAACAGAGAATCCATCTCCCGTGGCGAACCGATGACGAGATGCCATCCCACGGGATATCCGGTACAGACATCAATGGCCAGTACCAGATAGACGGTCCGGGCAGTGCCATCGGCTGTGCGCACGACGAATGGCAGGTGCAGGGCGTCCTGCTCGATTCGGGCGAATGGGAGCGCCGCCCGAATTCGCTTTTTCGCGTATGACTTGCCCGCGACTCGGTCGAGCGGGTCCATCCGGTCGTATTCGGCATCAGCGGTCAGGTGACGAATCCTCGCGCATACAAACTTGCGGCTAATAGTGTGCTTCGCCACATGCAGTCCGCGACGTCGAGCCTCACGGTCGATATATTTCGTCGTGTCGAGAATGGTCCACTTCGATTCGGTGACCAGGTATTCGCTCTCGATGACGTCATCGACGAATTCGAAAAGCTCCTTTGAATACCTGGCGGTCGAATTGCCTTTATTCCTGTCACCTCTGAGGACCGGAAGACCGAGCCGTTGATTCCTGTGAGCCCGGTACAGGGTCGCGCGCGAGGGAAACGGACGGACCAGTAGCTGCCCCACTCGCTCTTTTCCGTAGGCGTCGCGGGCGAGAGGAATGGCTGCGTCAAACGAAATGCCCCGTTGTTCGCGGATTTCGTCAATCCGCCGCAGAGCATAGTTCAGCACACGGACCTGGTCGTGCAGTGCAGTGTTGTCGTATTGAGCGGCGATGCTGACGCGCGGCATCCCTTTTCGATGCAGGACCAGGCTACCGTCCGAAATCGCGACTCGTATGCGTGACTCATCAACATACCGGGACTCACATTTCTCTGCGTCGAAGATTTGGATTGAGCCGGCATGCAAACGACTATCGAGCACCTCGAAGTAGCTGTCCGGCTTACCGGGGGGCGCCAGCTTGTCTCCGGTACGCAGGTCGGACATCATGGCTGCAGCTCCTCAATCAGGCAGAGGTGGCTCAGGTCACCATATGCGGCCGACAGTTGCAGAGTCGAGCAGATGTGCTGATGCGCGAGGTCCGCCTGCAGCACGCCGGTCGCCAATAGTGGAGGAATCAGGCCCGTCGGAATCTGGAGGTCGGTGCACAGCGCGCGCTGCAGTACCGGGCCCGATTCACAATAGCTCGCGACCCGGTCGATGATGTCCGGTGTCACGTATTCGCGCGCACGCAATATCCCCGGCTTCAGCAGTTGCGCGTTGACGAGGACCGGGTGCCGTTCATCGGCGGGAACGACCACCGTGGATAGCGGATGACAGTACGCTTCCATGATGTCCCGAGCCCGCTCAACCTTGGCCCAGTACCGACCATCACCCTCGAATCCTTCGAGCTTGACCTCGTATGCGCGCTGCAGGCCATCGGCCTGAACAGTGGCGAAGTCGGGTGTGTACTCCGCCTCGCCTGCACGACCACCGCGCGCTTTGCGAGCTTCTGACAGTTCCTCACGCGTGAACAGCAGCCGCTCCAAGACCAGGTCGACGGTGAACGGTTGCTGCCTGAAAGAGCGCACGCGTGGGTCGATGGACAGCAGATGCGCTACGATGCGCTCCGCGTCAGAGTCGACCGTGATGTGGCCGGCGGCCTTTTCGGCGTAGGTACCGATGCGGGCTTTGCCATACGTACGGGCAGTGAGTCGGACGCCCGGGTTGGCAGCACTCCGCCGACTACGGACGCCGTAAAACGGTGCGCTTCTCATTTCGCGCCTCCGTCCGTAGTCTGCATCCGGCTGCACTTCTGGCCGGTCGACCAGCGTGCAATGGCGGCCCGTCGGGCCGGCACACCGGTTTGTAAAGTTGTTGTTAGCATTCTGTCCTCGCAAAAAATTGGCTTGCTGAGGACGTGTAGGGCGGGGCACTTATCGTCGGTCGTATACGACCGAAAATACCCGTGAGAGAATCCCGGCGCCAGAAAGGCAGAAGCTCAAACAAGGTCGAGGGGGAACGATGGAAGGACTGCCGCATGAGCGTGGCCGGCTGCCAGCTGAGCCGCACGGGCAGTGGGAAGAAGAAGCGAAGGGTCTGATAGAGGAAGAGATGCAGCGGCGCGGCATCCGTTACAAACAGCTTTCGCGAATGCTCGAGAAGCTGGGCGTCTACGAGTCGCCCGACCAGGTAAACCGCAAAATCAATCGTAAGCGATTCTCGGCGGCCTTCCTGATTGCCTGCCTCTGTGCCATGGGCGTGGAGAAAGTGACGCTGCCTTCCTTTAATCAGGGACAGGATTCGAAGGGTTAGGCGACCGACACCCCATGTCGAAGAATTCGCTCGCAGCCAGACCAGTTTCATCGCCTGCCCCCACCGTACCCTCTCATAAAATGGGGGCCTGACCTAGCGGGCGGTCAAAGCGACAAAAAGGCGCATTCGCGGTACTGCGTGCCGGCATTGCACCGGCTTGGGTTTACCAACGTAGGCAATGCTGCCGGAATTTTCAAGCTTGTTGGACTCTCCGCCGGGGGCGGTGATATCAAAGATGCCCTTCCAGCCAGCGACTATTCCGCGCCGACACATGAGGCCGGTTTCGAGACAGGCCCGGTATCATCCTGACTTCGCACCGATACTCGGCATCACAATGAACCAAGACCTGAAAAAGACGCTCTGGGCCGCAGCCGACAAGCTACGCGCTTCCATGGACGCCGCAGAATACAAGCATCTGGTCCTCGGCCTGATTTTCCTTAAATACATTTCGGATGCATTCGACGAGCGGCGTGCGCAACTCTCTACTGCATTTGCCGACGAGAATGACGAGCTGTATCTGCCCGATGCTGCAGACCATGTCGAGGCGCTAGAAGAGCGCGACTATTACACGATGGCAAATGTCTTCTGGGTGCCTGCGGTAGCACGCTGGGAAACACTACGCGCGCAGGCAAAACAGGCCGACATTGGCGTGCGGATTGACGCCGCGCTCGAAGCCATCGAGGCTGATAATCCACGCCTCAAAAGCATTCTCGACAAACGTTTCGGCCGCACGCAACTCGAACCGGGCAAGCTCGGCGAGCTGGTGGACCTGATTTCGAAGATAGGCTTCGGCGAAGGCCACCGCGCGAAAGATTTGCTAGGCGAGGTGTACGAATACTTCCTAGGTCAGTTCGCCACCGCCGAAGGTAAGAAGGGCGGGCAGTTCTACACGCCCGCCTCGGTGGTTCGCGTCCTGGTCGAGGTGCTGGCACCCCATCAGGGGCGGGTCTATGACCCATGTTGCGGCTCGGGCGGCATGTTCGTGCAGAGCGAGAAGTTCATTGAGTCACATGGCGGACGCGCCGACGACATCAGCATTTACGGCCAGGAAGCCAATCCGACCACGTGGCGCCTGGTTGCCATGAACCTAGCGATTCGCGGCTTCGCGGCGGACTTGGGCAAAGAGCCTGCCGATACGTTTCACCGTGACCAGCATCCGGACTTGCGTGCCGACTATGTACTGGCGAACCCGCCGTTCAACATCAGCGACTGGGGCGGTGAGCGTCTCGCAGATGACCGGCGCTGGGCGCACGGCACGCCTCCCGCTGGTAACGCGAACTACGCGTGGCTCCAGCACATCATGCACCACCTGAGTCCGCGCGGTCAGGCGGGGGTGGTGCTAGCCAACGGCAGTATGAGCAGCAACCAGAGCGGCGAAGGCAACATTCGGCGTGCCATGGTTGAGGCCGATGTCGTTGATGTGATGGTTGCATTGCCGCCGCAACTGTTCCTGAACACTCAGATTCCGGCGTGCCTCTGGTTCTTAGCCAAAGACAAGAGTGGTGCCCCGATTGCTGGTGCGAAGCCGGTTCGTGACCGGCGAGGCGAAGTGCTGTTCATCGACGCACGCAAGTTGGGACGCATGGAATCGCGAGTAGTGCGGGTTTTCGACGACGAGGACGTCGCGAAGATTGCCGCGACCGTGCATCGTTGGCGTGCCGATGGTGAGGATGGCGCCGATGAGCCCTATGTCAACGTGCCGGGCTTTTGCTGCGCGGTGAAACTGGCCGAGATTGCTGAGCATGGGCACGTGCTCACGCCTGGCCGCTATGTCGGTGCGGAAGAAACCGAGGATGACGACGAGGCGTTCGGCGACAAGATGGAATTCCTGACGTCGCAGCTTGCTGAGCAAATGGCGAAGGCGGCGGAGTTGGATGCGGTAATTCGGGATAAGCTGGGGAGCGTCGGATATGCCGTCTGACGTACGCCCACTTCGAGATTTGTGTAGCCTCATCGCTGACTGTCCGCACAGTACACCTGTATGGACAGATTCAGGATATCTCGTCATTCGAAACCAGAATATCAAGGGCGGGCGACTAGATTTGTCGTCACCGTCATTCACTGATGCCGAGCATTTTGAACATCGAATTCGACGTGCGAAGCCAACTGAGGGTGACATAATTTTCACCCGAGAAGCCCCGATGGGAGAAGTTTGCATGATTCCCGAGGGGCTCGAATGTTGTGTTGGACAGCGACAAGTACTTTTGCGACCAAACCCGGATGTGGTCGATGGCCGCTATTTGCTGTACGCCCTCCAATCTCCTCAAGTACAGCACGAGATAGGCTGGAATGAAGGAACGGGGTCGACGGTAAGTAATGTTCGCATCCCCGTTCTGGAATCGTTGAAGATTCCGACTCCTCTCATTGACGTGCAGCGGGAAATTGGCTCGGTGCTCGGAGCTCTCGACGACCGCATCGACCTCCTGCGGCAGACTAACGCTACGCTCGAATCTATCGCCCAGGTCCTGTTCAAAAGCTGGCTCATCGACTTCGACCCGGTGCGTGCGAAAGCAGAGGGCCGCGAGCCCGACGGTATGGATGCGGGAACGGCAGCGTTATTTCCCGATTCGTTCGAGGATTCGGCATTGGGTGCAATTCCCAAGGGATGGAGTACCACAACTTTGGGCGATGCGTTCGAATTGAATCCAACTCGCTCGCTGGTCAAAGGAACAGACGCCGTTTATTTGGAAATGGCAAACACGCCGACTGTCGGACATTGTCCATTAGAGCGCGTGGGAACACGGCCATTCGGCTCAGGTTGCAAGTTCATGAATGGAGATGCCCTGCTCGCAAAAATCACCCCGTGCTTAGAAAACGGCAAAGCGGCATTTGTTGATTTTCTTGGGGAAGGTGAAATTGGCTGGGGCTCAACTGAATTCATCGTATTGCGCTCAGGGCCGAAGTTCCCAACATACTGTGCGTATCTGCTGGCTAGGTACGAGCCATTCCGGCAGTTTGCTATTCAGGCGATGACGGGTACGAGTGGTCGTCAACGTGTAGAGCTATCGCGACTGAAGCAGTTTTCACTGGTCTCGCCTCCTGACGAGCGTATCGCCATTGCTATCAATGCCGAGTTTGCCAATATACAGGCCCGGATTTCGTTAAACGACAATCAGGCGAAAACGCTTGCCGAACTGCGTGACGCGCTTCTTCCACGCTTGATATCCGGTAAACTTCGCCTCCCAGAAGCGGAGGCCCAACTCAACGAGGCGTTAGCATGAGCGGCATAACCGAGGACGCAGTCGAACAGGCAATGCTTGAATGGCTGGCCGCCCTCGGCTGGCAGGCCGCGCGTGGCGCGGATATCTCTCCCCCGGATGCCAAGACGCCAGGTACCGAACGTGACACCTATCGCGACGTGATGCTGCGCCACCGCCTGGCCGCCGCCATCGCGAAGCTGAACCCGCACATTCCGTCCGTCGCACGCGACGACGCGCTGCGTCATGTGCTGACTCCGAACATCCCCGGCCTCGTTAACGCCAATCGCCGGCTCTCCCGATGGCTCGTGGACGGCGTTCCGGTCGAGTTTCAGAAAAACGGCGAAACACGCGGCGACCGCGTGCGCCTAGTCGATTTCACTGACATCGCCGCGAACGACTGGCTCGCGGTCAACCAGCTCGCCATCCAGGGGCCGAAGCAGGTTCGTCGCCCCGATGTCGTCCTGTATCTCAACGGCCTGCCGATTGTCGTAGTCGAGCTGAAGAACCCCGGCGAAAAGAACGCCGACATCTGGGCCGCCTGGAACCAGCTTCAGGCTTACCATCAAGACATCCCCGACCTGTTCAACGCCAACGCGCTTGAGGTCATCTCGGACGGCACCACCGCCCGCACGGGCTCCCTTACGTCGAACAAAGAACGCTTCCTGGCATGGCGCACCATCGACGGCCATGAGACCGACCCACTCGGCGCAATGCATGAGCTGGAAACTCTGACGCGCGGCTTGTTTCGGCGCGACTACCTGCTCGAGTACCTGCATCACTTCATTCTGTTCGAGGACGACGGTCAACTGTGCAAGAAGGTTGCCGCTTACCATCAGTTCCACGCCGTCCGTGCGGTCGTGCAAAGCGTGCTGCAAGCCTCAGCCCCCGGCGGCTCGCGCAAAGGCGGTGTCGTCTGGCATACGCAGGGCGCAGGCAAGAGCATTGAGATGACCTGTCTGGCTGGTGCGCTGATGGCCCACGAAGACATGGGTAACCCGACGCTCGTGGTCGTGACAGACCGCAATGACCTCGACAACCAGCTATTCGGAGTGTTTGCGGGGGCGAAAGAACTGTTGCGCGAAACCCCGGTACAGGCGGACACTCGACCTAAACTGCGCCGCCTATTAGCAAATCGCCCGTCCGGCGGCATCATCTTCACGACCATCCAGAAGTTCACCCCCGGCGCGGACGAAGACACGTTTCCCGTGCTTTCTGACCGCCGCAATATTGTAGTTATCTGCGACGAGGCCCACCGCAGCCAGTACGGCTTCGACGCCCGCCTTCCGAATACGGACGGCAGAAGCGAAAGCATGAGTGTCCGCTATGGGTACGCACAGTATCTTCGCGATGCGCTGCCAGAAGCCACCTTTGTCGCATTCACCGGCACGCCGGTATCGCTCGATGACCGCGACACTCGCGCCGTGTTCGGCGACTACGTCCATATCTACGACATCGAGCAGGCGGTGAAGGATGGCGCTACGGTGCCCATCTACTACGAGAGCCGTCTCGCCAGACTACAGCTGAAGGAGGAAGACGCTGACGCACTCGATGACGAGGTGGACGAACTTACCGAGGACGAAGAAAGCGACGAGACCAGGGTCGCGACGCTGCGTCGATGGGCTGCGCTGGAGAAAATCGTTGGTGCCCCGCCGCGTATCCAGAAAATTGCTGCCGACATCGTCAGCCACTTCGAGAACCGCCAGTCCGTCATGGACGGCAAGGCAATGATTGTCGCGATGAGCCGCGACATTTGCGTGCATCTGTACAACGCGATTATCCAGCTTCGCCCGGAATGGCATAGCGACGACCCGACACAGGGTGCCATCAAGATAGTGATGACCGGTTCGGCGTCCGACAAGACGATGCTTAAGCCGCACATCTACGCGAAGAAGGTACGCGACGACCTCGAAAAGCGCTTCAAAGACCCAGACGACCCGTTCAAGCTTGTCATCGTCCGCGACATGTGGCTGACCGGCTTCGATGCGCCGTGCATGCACACGATTTACATCGACAAGCCGATGCGCGGTCACAACCTGATGCAGGCCATCGCGCGCGTGAACCGGGTATTCAAAGACAAACCTGGTGGCCTGGTGGTTGATTACATCGGCATTGCGAACGAGCTGAAATCGGCACTCGCGACTTACACACAGGCCCACGGACGCGGCAGACCGACCATCGACGCGCACGAAGCCTTGGCTATCCTAGCCGAGAAGATGGACGTTCTGCACGACATGCTGCACGGCGTCGATTACACGGCGTTTTGCACCCAGGCATGGCAACTACTGCCAGACGTGGCAAACCATGTACTCGGTCAAGGCGACGGCAAGAAACGCTTTGCCGACACCGTGCTTGCCGCGAGCAAAGCGTTCGCGTTGTGCTGCACGCTTGACGGTGCGCTTGCCTATCGCGACGAGCTAGCCTTCCTGCAGGCCGTGAAGGCCGCGCTTATCAAGCATGACGGCGCTGACAAGGCGCTAACCGACGAGCAGAAAGAACATGCGCTGCGGCAAATCATCAGCAGAGCCGTGGTCAGCGACCAGGTCATCGACATCTTCTCTGCGGCGGGACTGAAGCGTCCCGACATCAGCATACTCTCCGATGGCTTTCTCGAGGATGTGCGCCACATGCAGCAACGCAACCTAGCCGTCGAGCTGCTGGAGCGCCTGCTAAGAGACCAAATCAAGTCGCGTTTTAAGACCAACGTCGTGCAGAGCGCGAAATTCTCGGAACTATTGCAACAGAGCCTGACGCGTTACCGCAATCGTGCCGTGGAGACCGCCCAGGTCATCGAGGAACTGATTGTGATGGCGAAGACGTTCCAAGCTGAGGCTCAGCGCGGTATGGAGCTGGGTCTAAGCCCCGATGAAATGGCGTTTTATGATGCTCTGGCGACCAACGAAGCCGCTGTGCGCGAGCTGGGCAATGACACGCTCAAGAAAATCGCAGTTGAACTGGTCATGAAGCTGCGGGGCTCGGTCACGGTCGATTGGTCGAAGCGGGAAACTGTGCGTGCAAGGTTGCGTGTGATGGTCAAAACCCTGCTCAAACGCTACAAATACCCGCCGGACCGGCAGGAGGAGGCGACGGACACAGTGCTGTCGCAGGCGGAATCGCTTTCACTAGCCTGGGTCGGAGCATAGAGAGCAAAAGCGGGCCATCGCAACTGCTGAATTGCGGCCTTTCCGATTCTAGGTTCTACGGGTATGAGTCGACCTTGATATCGTGCGGGTCGTGCAGGAAATCGTGACGCACCTCTGGCAGCGCCATACCAAAGGTAAATTGTGACGGTAGATGAAGTAGCATTTCTTATTCGTCAGCGAGCACGCGGGCGCTAACGCTTTCCGCGTGGCGATTTGCACTGAAGTGTCAACAAAGACGGCGAGACCGTCATCGACGAGGAATCGTCTCGTATCCAGTGACCGCAGATATTTAGAACCTGCCCCCCATCCCCGGCAGCCTAATCTCGTGAGCGTTTTGGGGCGGCTCCATCGTGTACTCATATTTTAGTTCGTGTATCAGGTAATCCTCCATCGCAACTGTTTTCACACCTTGGGATTTAGATACTCCGAAGACCGAAGCGTATGCGGTCGGGCTGATGGTACCGCTACTCCGGCCGTCAGGACGTTTTAACCTTAGAAATTCATCCAGATAAGCATTAAAACTGTCCTTCGACAACCCTGCGTCAAACATCGCGTTGAGCGTTTTGGGTTCTTTCGCTGAGAAGTAGGTTTCGGCAGCTAGGCCTAGCCACGGTTTATCGTCATCTCTTTTCTGTACTTCATAGCCATAAACGATGAAATGATGAGCGTCACGAGCGCTGAGTGTCGCCGCCGCATTCGCAAAGTTCGCAAATTTCCCACGCTCCGATGACAGTGTGTCGTAACTGCGCTTAAACTCAATCAGAACCAACCTCGAATCGCTTGCGAAGATACCGTCGCCGGCGCGTTCCTCGACACCGGCAAGCGGCGCCGCGAAGTCGACTTTCTTTTCAGTTTGGAGAATGAACGCGTACTCGACGGTTTTCTCCCACCAAGTGAACGATGCTGTCATTTTCTTCAGTTTCCTTTCTGCAGTGGCACGACACTAATATGTTAAAACGATGCGTAGTTGACGAGCGATAGCCGACCGGTTTGTAGACGTCCTCATTTGTTGCACCTTCATCAACAACGGGAATGCGAACTCTCATCCCAACAATCGCATGCTGGACAATTACAAACTACAGGGGTGACCTTCTGCTTGTTTCGCACGAAGTTAGGTGCCACCGTTGTCCAGGCTGAGAGCTTCGACAAGCCAAAATGCGAGTACGATGGCATTCCCCAAGCCGGTATGTCTCGAAATCTGACCGTTGTTCGCCGCGGCTAAAGGACATCGATTCGCCCGCCAGAGCGACAGCAATTGAAGCCGTAATCTGCCGAGGTCATCGCCTAGAGCGATTTCCGGCCCGCGACAGTCCGCCACGCCACTGCATTCACAATGACGGCCCCGAAGTGCTCTCGCGTCGGAAAACAATCAGTCAAAGAAGCCCTCATTCGCGGCTTGGATACGTTTTTCAAGCGTCTCAGGAACGCGCACCACGGGCGTCCACCAGCCATTTGTAGGCTTGCAGGCAAACTGTTCGATTGCTTGCTGCATTGAGTCCGGCACAACATTCTGGAAGCCTTGCTCGACAGGAATACTCGAAGCTTGACCGCCTCTGTCGTAGCCGACCTCCTGAAGGAGCTGGTACTTATGCTCTCGACAATCGAAGGCGTATAGCCCCTTCATGTACACGGCCTGCCCTGGTTTCAGCGTCGTCGCGCCGTGGGCCACCCAGACGCGGGCGGAATCACCTGACCTGACAAGCGACTCCTTGTTTGCGAGCAACATGCCGTATGCCGATGAGTTATACGAGGACCATTCTGCGACCGAACCCGTCGAAGCACACGCACAACATGCAATCCCGAATACGGTCACCAATATTCCCCGCAAACGCTTAACCATTGACCACTCCTTAAATAGAATACACGTTAACGGCAAGCGGGCAGAGAAGCTTTAAGACTTGCTGGCATATCCGTCGTTTTATGGGTGCGGCCAGCCTAGCTGCATATGGCCTCTTCTCTGAACATACCAAGTCTGGTCGTCACTTGTGCAAGCTGTAATCAACGAGCTTGCGGTCACACAATAGCGTCGCCCAATTCGCCCGTGCCTCATAAACCGGCATCGAGTTGCCGGGTGAAAATGTTCGTCTTATCGTCCTTCCTAAGCAGACCTCTTACTCCTCATCGCTAAGAATGCAGATTTCATAGAGGTCGAAGCTAAGAGTCTCATAGTCGAGGCTTTCGAGCGTCAAGTTTGCAGGAATAGCAAAGCCAAGGCCGCGGAGATGCTCTGCGTGCTTTGAGGGGATGGCAATTCCAGAAGAACCATCGTGTCCAGTGCCGTCTAGGTTTACTGAGTAAAGCTGCCTTCCCTCGCCGTGTGGCTTCGCATACACGTGCGCGTGACGTTGCGTCAACGTATTGGTATTCGCAGGGTCCACGCGAAACGAGTTTCGAGTTCCCGGAATTGGTTTGTAAATCTCATGTTCTAGCGCGAGGGAAAGCTCGGACAGTTTTCGCTCCCTCTCCTCAACCTCTTTCAAGAATTGCTTGAATCCTTTCATTAGCGCCACCGATAGTATGTAACAGCGCGGCTCATTTGCCGCTCCAAGTTGGGCAACAATGGAGGCTTGATTAAATCCGTCGAATCTTAGCCTCTTTACTGATGCGACCGTTCAGAATAATGCGATTTTAGTGCGAATGCTAAGCACCCGGAGGCGCGCCGCACGTTGGCGCCTCATTTTGCGAACCGAGTTCAAGCTGCCCCGGCGAGCCCCGCCGGAAGCGTTGCTAGCTGCCGCTGCCCTGTTCACCGCCGTGAGGCGTGGTGCCAACAGTTAGCCGACCAGCTCGCACACCAAGATGAGCCCCGACACCTTCGAGGCTTCGCACCTGCCCGACGATGCTCTTATACGGCGCGTACCCGCTGCCGACGACGCGCTTGTCAAAGTGCCCTAGACTGCGTTGGTTGACTCGCTGAACCTGTACATAGGTCGAGCGCAGCAGTACACGGGGGCAACGTTGAGCGAACACGCGGCAAGCTCATCTATTGTTCGCTCAATCGCCAGACGCCGAGCCTTAGCTATCGACGCGGAAAGAAATCGCTGCCACAAAGCTTGCTCTTCTGCCACCTTCGGCGCCTCCATCGGATGCGCACGCTCGGGTTCAAATCCCGTTTTCACAATCTGGACGACGCCCCAATCAAGCGAGGTATGCACGAGGGTCGGATTTGCGTCCCCGCGCGCGAACAGCAGCGGCACGAAGGTCTCGATAATTCGACCTAGGGCGGCAAGCGTCGCACCACCTAATGCCGCGCGATTGAGCGATTCGCCGACAAACAGTACAGCGCTTCTCCACTCTACGGACGGGTTGGCAATATATTTCAATAACGCACGCATCGCAAAGTGCTGGAAGTCCATGGGCTGCGATAGTAGCCACATGAAATCCATCGCGTTTATCGCGACGTGCGTCCGACGCTTGATTAGGCTTGTGAACACAAACTGCGAATACTCTCGGGTTGAGCACAAGTCTGCGTTGCCTGCGGCAGTGACGTATGCTTGCGGCCAAACTCCTTTGATGGCGCCGACGATATTGGCCAGCTCCCGAAGACGACCGTCCAGCGTAAGAAAGAGAGCATTCTTCTCAAGAGCAAGGAGGAGCGCATCGTACGATTCTTCGTCGATTAATTGGCGGAACTTTAGAAGGTCAGGAGGGGGGTCTTCAACTCCATAGACGGGAACGACTTGGCAATATTTGTCCACGCACCCGCGCAGGCGAAGGAGATAAGCACGCCGCTTCTCGTGATAGGACTCGTCGAGTTCCGTCAGGACGATACGGCCATCTTGCTCCGCCATATTCGCTCTGCTCTTGTTGCCTTCTTCCTCTGAGATAAGGTTGTCTAGTTGGCCTGATGCCGAAGCGGCGAGATATACGACGCGACTGTAGGCCAATACTTTCTCGAGACCGACTGCCAACAATTCGTTCACAGTCGCAAGGTCAACTACCAAGGCCTGGTCTTTAGCCTTCAGATGAGTCTCAGCCTCCAGGCGCTCCTTGGGTGTTCCATTGCAGACATACAGATTCGCCTCCACGCTCTGCGGCCAATCTCCAGATACCACGGCGGCTGATGTTCCTAGAAGTTTGGCCACCATACCCACGGTGACCTGACCACGCTGATACGCATCGAACACGTAGCGTACGCGGTCGCTCCGTTGTTTGAGCATCTCCAAAATGCGTGACAGGTCGTACTCACCATCGGGAGTTTTATGCAAGTCTACAGATTTCAGACTTGCACTTTTTCCGACTGATTTTCGAATGAGTTCTTGCGCAAGATGCCCCAGCCAGCGGTAAGACGACGTGATGCCGGAGATGACGAATTGCTGGGGCGCGCCCATTCCATCAGAGACGACGATTTCGTCACCGACACGCTTTCCGTTGAGCGACTCGAAGACAGGCGAAGTGGTCGAGAAAAAATTGCTCGTGTCCGAGACCTTACCAAGCCCGTCTGGGTCAACAACTACGGTCTTCGCTTCACCAAACTCATCCGTGAGCGTGACCGCGCAACCGCTAGAGACCAGCGTCGGCTCGGTCGGCACGCTCTCCGGTGGCAACATAAGGATATGGCTGAGGTAGGCCGACGCCGCTTCCGCGCTGGTTAGTGCCTCCCGGAAAGCAAGATACAAGCGTTTGAAACCTCGCTCTTGGGCGCCGAATTCGATTTCCAACCGCGCCAGCTGGGTTCGATACCGAAGTGGGCCCTCCAGCATCAGGGGAATATCTTGTGCGAGGAATTCGCGCAAAGCGCCGGCGCGCTTTTGGGCGATGAAGACTGATGCCCTAAATCCCCACGCGTCTACGCGTTGAGGATGTGCCGCCAGGTGCAGCTCTGCGAGTTTGGACAGTCGCTCCCAATCGCCGGCGTCACGGGCCAACTCCACTGCGTCCTCTCGGACGCTTGAGTCTTCGAGCGCGGCTTCTGGGAAAGAGTTGAGCATCTGCAGCGCGCGCTTTCGCGAGCCACGCTGAACCAGTGCGCTGAAGAGCAACCGGTGGGGCTCGCTGAAATACCCTGTCGGTAGACGCTTTTCGAGGCACGAGACGACATCGTCGAATCGATTCGCAAAGAGGAAAAGCTGCGCAGCCATGACAACATCGCGTGTCGAGGCCGCGGGTGTAACGTCTTTAGATAGGGCGTCAATTGCCGAATCAGCCCAAGGCATTTGCTCCTGCTTCGCAATGGTAAGCGCTGTGACTTTCGCGCTAGTCGACTTCAATTCTTGTGCAGTCACCTCGGTGAGAGCGCCAGCCAGTTCTGCAGTCTTACCTTGTCGAGCAAGAAGGAGCCATCCGAAAGCCTGAAGGTCTTCCGAGTAACGCTTACCTTCCTCCTCTTCATTCAACGCGTGTACAACCGCTTCGAAAACTGGCACATCGCCACGTCGTGCAGCCATCTCAGCGACGATAAGCCGGCCCTCGCTATCGAGATTGGCGATGTTTTCTTTGCCGAAATCGAAGGCATCGTCACCTGACTCAGCTCGGAAGCAACTCTCAAGGCAAACCCGTCCAAGCTGGCCGTCACCAGGAAAACGTTTCACAGCTTCACGCAAGACTTCACGCGCCAAATCGGCACGGTCAATCATCATGTACGCATAACCGAGGCAACCGACGGCCTGACTCAGGGAATGAACGCTCTGCCTGCTCCACAAAACCTTGTCGACTGGCTCGAAAGAAGGAATCTGCTCCGCCAGAGATGTTTTAATCGCAGGCGCAATGATGCCGTTACTCGCGAGCACGCCGTCTTGTGTTGCCTCGTTTACCGTCGCTAGCAGCCGTAGCGAGTTGACTTCAAAACTTCTGTCTCCCTTTTGCTGGGCGGCAGCAGCCATCCGACCTGCTTCCGAAAAGTTGCCGGCAAGAACCGCAAGCCAAGCGAAAACGTGTAAGACGTCCGCAGACTCTCGCATTTCAAGCGGCACCGCCTTCCAATCCGGCGTTAG
Organism: Paraburkholderia tagetis; assembly: GCF_022213065.1. Taxonomy (GTDB): domain Bacteria; phylum Pseudomonadota; class Gammaproteobacteria; order Burkholderiales; family Burkholderiaceae; genus Paraburkholderia; species Paraburkholderia tagetis. The sequence goes on along the minus strand of NZ_JAKLJA010000050.1, from coordinate 6,528 downwards.
GCCGCTTCTATCACTCGCTTGCGCCCACGCGGTGAACACCCCTTCCGACGCAGGAAACCGTCGACGTAGTTCGTCACCGAGAGATAGAGCGGCCGGGTAATCTCCGAGGAGCAGCTTGCCTCGGATAGCGTTGCCGGCAATCTTCTCGTCATCTGGCGTGAGGCGATAGGCGGCCGCGAATTCTTCGGCGGCTGCGGCGAAGTCATCCTTCTGCCAGTAACAGAGAGCACGCTGCGTATGCCAACGGGCGCGTTGATGAATGTCGAGTACGCTCAGGTCTCTTCCGAGAATGCTGAGATTGGCGAGTGCGTCATCGAACTTACCGGCAAGCAACTGCGCCTTTACTCCGTCGAGATGCCCATCCATCACCTTATCGAGCGAGCTTGCTCGGGCCTCCGGAATGCTGCGCGCCAACGATTCGGCGGATTGCAACGTCGTCCGCATTTCACTCGCCAACTTTTCGAAGCCAATCTTTTGTTCAGCGAAGGCTTGACGTTGTTCCCAGAAGGCTCCCCCCGGCATATGCGGAGCGAGCAAGAACTGAAGTCGAGGAAACCGCCGGATATAGTTTTCAAGCGTGTCCCAAAAGGCCACGCTAACGCGGAATTTCCCGTCCGCGTGCCGAGCGTCCGACAAATTTGCCGCGTATTCGACCAGTGCGACATCGTTGGGCGCCGTGGTCGCAACAATTAGCTCTTCGATTTTTACTTTTCCGGTGTCCGCGAGCGCGACCTCTTCATCAACGATTTTGGTCGTCAAGGAGGCATATGTCTTCCGCTTGCACTGAACCCCATAGCGCTTCTCCTTGCGCATCGCGAAGATGTCGACGCCGTTCTGTTTTTGCCCGGAACGGCCGTTCTTCGTTGTAGTAGGGTCGTCAAAGACCTCGCTGTAAATGGTATGGCAGAAGTCCTCAAAATCTTCGGCTGTACGCGGCGGCTGCACCCCGGTGCTGTACGGAATCATGTGCTCTCGTTTTGCGTATCTAGTGAATAAGCTTACCGCGCGTCATCCCAAACGGGAAACTGTCGAAGCTGAAAAATCTCCCGCACGGCGTGCCGGCGAATTTTATTGCGACGGTGACTCTCAGCCGGCGATACATGAGACGGACGAATGCCTCTAACCCCTCGTTTTACCTTCCTTTCTTGAGCATTCTCTCTAGTGTACATCTCTTGTTTTTCTGTATGCCCCTTTGTGAAGTTGAGCCCCGCCTTATCCTGGGCGAGGCCTTCAGACGCGTTCCAACGCATCATGAGATGCCCCTCGGAGCCAGAGTCGCCCTTCAGCCGTTCGCCTCGGGCGTTAACTTCGCCACCCCGTCCAGTGTCTCAAGGCTATCCCACGGTACCGGTTGTCTCGCGACTGTTCGTGTATAGAGCGTTCGCCTTCTGAAATTCGAGGCGAAGCAAATCGTTGCGAAACCAACTTTCCCACGAGTGCTGTTCGTCGCCGTTCAAGGAACTGGGTGAGGAATTGACATCGGCGGCAAGTGCCGAAACGATTTCCATCACAAACTTATTGACCCCCCATTTCTCGGCACAAACATCCAGAATCTCAAACGCGTTCATCTGGCGTAGCACGCGACCGAAAATCTCGGCTCGCGGTTTGTCCAACCCAGGTTGTCCATTTGTGTACATCTTGAAAATGTTGAGGCCATGCATTCCTTGCTTCTGTGCGTCAGATGTAAGGCCGCTAGACGCTCTAAAGCCAAATTCGCCATCGTTGGAAAAGATTACAAGATAGATGGTTGCCGCGAGAGCCTCTGTAAATGCGTTGCCATTCGCATATCGCGTCAAAGCTATCGGGAATGTCGTGCTCGAAATTTCCTTGATATATGGTCTCGCACGAACCCTGTCTGCTTGGAATAGAAAAATCGCCCCTTTAACGACAGCATCAATGTCGGTCTTTGCGTCTTGCACGAGACCAACAACTGCAGTTCCGAGTTCGTCGACGAAATCATCGCGTCCCTGCCTGCGATGATGTGTCAGCAGGCTCAGTGCCGCATCTGAGAATCCCGAGGAGGCTTGGCTGCGAAGCCAATCAAGGTCTGACGTCCAACCGCTTCGACTTGTGCAACGGTTAAGAATCCACTCGTCTTCGGAATTTACGTATCGCGCGCAAAGCTGCGACCACGATTCAGAGTCGACTGGAAGCACGATATTCTCGAAGTCGGATTTGCTGGTGAGTTCCCGTACCTCGGTCAGTGTCAAACAATCTCGTAAGTTAGACGACCAGGTATCAAACTGGTTGGCAACGGCGTTGTTTAAGTATTCTTTCGAGTCGGCAGACACTACAACTATGGCGCGAAGCATGTGCAGAATCAATTGAGCGGTTTCGACTCTGTTCGGCGACAAATCAAGGAGTGCCTGCAGGCCCAGTTTTAGGTCGGGAATATTGAGACGAAGCGACCGGCTATCTGCAAACGCAGAAAGGACGTTGCTGCGGAGGTGCGCTACGGTCGTTGCAGATAGCTTGACCGCGCTCCCTACGCTTTCGGACGATGAAATGAGTGGGATTAGCGCTCGAGTGGCTTGCAATAGTCGCCCCTGTTGCGACGCAAGCTCGGGAATTCCTTCGCGTATGAACCGGTCAAGAATGTGCTCGGTTGCTGGACTACTCTGAACAAGCAGACTGATTCTTTCCGAGTCGGAAGCGTCCAATGCAGCTTCAAGTTGGGGCAGAACAGTGATGTATGAAGCCTCACTGAGTGAGTTCGCGCGATGATGCAACATCGCGAATTGACCAGCGAGGTCAGACTGCCGAAGTATCTTCGTTACTGCTTTCGGCAGGCTATTGTCTGCAGCGGGAAATTGCGAGCCGTACAAAATAAAGGCAGCGAGTACGGCGAGAGGGACCTTGTCTTGCCATTCCAATCTGGCAACGACCAAATCGTTGACGAACGAGACAATCGCTCGCGGTGTGACTTGTGCAGCGCGGCTGTCTTCATAAAGTCGTAGGATGTCTTCATACTCGCCGGAAAGGTCCTCACCGAAAGCACTTGTCAGTGACTGATGAAGGAAATTCTTCCACGAATGGAGCATAAGCGGCGGAAGAGATAGTCTAATTTGAAAGACTTTCTCAAAGAACGACGGCCCATTCTGACGAGCGTCTGACGTATTGCTTCCATGTCCGTTCGCTACCGACGCTTTCAACTTGTTCTCGTCGGCGACCGGGACAATTACCCACAATTTTCTGAACCACGCACGCTTGGAGAACTCTGGATTGTCGAGGAACGAGCGTAGCAACGTCCAAGCGGATTTTGTTTCTGCCGCATCGATTCTGTCGAGGTTATCGACAACGATAACGAGCTTCCGGCCCGGTCGCAACAGCACTGCGTCCATCAGCTCGCCGAATGCTTCCTGAAATTCGATGGACGTTGGTTCTGGTTCTTCTCGTACATCTACGGTCTCGTCTTCGGACGAGCGACGGATGACGAGACCCATTGCTTTGTCAGATAGCAAGTGCAATCCGGCAAACGCGATACCTGCGAGCAGAACCGTGAAGGCGACCAGGGGCAAAGTGTGAAGGTGGTCGGCGAGTCGCTTTTCGAGGGTAGCTAGGAAAGGAGAGACCACGCCCAGACCGATGAGCCCGGAAAGAACAAGTTTTGTGGTCGTCGAGAATACGGGCGATGACCTCTTGTGTGTGGTTTTGAAGCGTCGGCTCAACCGGTCGAGTCGGTCCTTCCAGTATCCGCGACTATGGGAACCGGTCGCTTCTGATAGCCAACCGGTAACGCCAATCTTTGATACGAGCCCCGCAAAGAAAGAGCGGCGCATTGGGTCGCCAGAATGCACCCATGCGTCGTACATAAAGACTGCAATCTCTTCATCGGACTGGTCGTTCGCTTGACTTGACGTCCGATGTTGCTCGAGTGCGTCAACCAAAAGTCGCACTACGGTAGATTTTCCGGAGCCCCATGTACCATCTAGGCGAATTGTCTGGCCACCTTCGGAAGTCAAAACTAAAGAGGCGATAGTCTGAGCAATGCGCTGGTGCGCTCCGCCCAATATGTCTCGTGTTGCCGGTTCATCAATGAGCAGTTTTGGTACGGTTAGCACTTTGCCTCTTCAACGAAGGTCTGATATTGGGTTCTGAGTATCGCCACACACGCTATGGGCTAGACGTCGGCGCGGTTGCGGCCGAACGCCCGCACGGCAGCGGCAGTTGGTTTGCGCCGAAGTTCAAATTGGTCTCTCACAGGCTCGTTTTCATCCGTTTTCGTGCTTTGAGCCTTCTTTGTCACATGCAGGTATCGGTGTGAATTTTGTCAGCCGTGGTTGTCAACCCACGCAAGTGCCCATGAGATACCCACGTCTTGTGCCTCTATCTCCGTGTCGAAAATACCTAACACACCGGAGGCTTCGACAAACCGATTATCGCGAGTGACAGTCCCGCTCGCTGCAAATCGGTCAGGCGACAGCAAGCCTTCCTGATGCGCGATAGCATGACCCCAGACTACATATCCTCGATAGGTTTGTTGCTGCATCCACGCTTTCCCTATGCGACGGCGACCCACGTGCCTGTGGCAATGGCGGCGGTCTGACACCTTCGGGAGGTTCCTTGCCGAAACGCGCTCTAAATATACCGTATCCGGGCTACTACGCGCCCCTTCTCGTCGTCGAAGATGGCGAGCGAGTTATCAAGCCGATGCGCTATCAATGCCGCATTGCCGGAAAGCCCGCGAACTACGACGTCAAGTATCCGGGAACGTATAACGCGCGTCGCGACAATCTTGGTGGATTCTGGAAACCGCTCTTCGGGCATACCCACGGCATCATAATGGTTGACGTGTTCTACGAGAACGTGAGCAAGGCGAAGGCAGAAAGGAGGACACTGGCCAATGGCGAAAAGGACGAGAACCTGGTCATTGAGTTCCGCCCGGAGGATGGTGAGCCGATGTTTGTAGCTTGCCTCTGGTCCCGCTGGACTGCTCTAGGGCAACCGAATCTGTTGTCGTTCGCGCCAATCACCGACGAACCGCCTCCGGAAGTCGCTGCGGCGGGCCATGACCGTTGCATCATCCCCATCAAGCCGGAGCACGTCGAAGCTTGGTTGCATCCCGACCCAAAGGACCTTGCCTCGCTCTACGCAATCCTGGACGACCGGCAACTCCCCTTCTATGAACACCGACTCGCGGCGTAGACCTACCAACTCCGCCCCCTTGTTTCACCTTGCAATGTTTGAGCATTCTCTCTAGCGAACATCTTCTGTTTTTGTGAATGCCCCTTGGTGGAGAGGAGCCCCGCCTTATCCTGAGCGGGGCCTTCAGGCACGTTCAAGCATCATGAGATGCCCCTCGGAGCCAGCGTCGCCCGTCAGCCGTTCGTCTCAGGGCGCTAACTTCGCCACCCTGTCCGGTGTCTCAAGACTATCCCACAGTACCGGCTGTCCCACGACCGCTGCCGTTGATGTCCGACCAGTCGCGCGGCTGCACCGCGGCACGGGCAGCAATACGTATACCGCGAGACTGTGGTCATGATTTTGCATTTGCAGGATGCGCTCGAAAAACTGGCTTCGGCTAGGCGAGATTGTTTGCAAAAAATATTTTGAGGCCGGCCACGACTTGCGAGAAGGCGAACTCAGAAGGTCCGGTTGCTTCGCGCCCTTGTAATGAAGCAAGTGCTTTCAGTGACTGTGAAAGACCGAGCTGCGCAGTCGTATCCCCCTCACTCAAACCTGATGTCGGCGCTCGGTCTTCGGTGCATGCTCACTTAACGCCCCTGTGCATGTTCGCGGACTGGACGAAATCAGTCGATGTGAGTTCGGTCAGGGAGCGAGTCGGCCAATCCGTTCAAAAGTCTGCGGCCGTCTATGTGTGCTGCTACCGGTAAGCCACTATCGTCAAACGATAAGTTAATGATTTCACTGCTCTTGCCGGCGGGGAGTAGTTCAGGCCACTGACATTTCAGCACGCCGCCACCCGGATGCGTAACCTCCACATAGTGAACAGCGTATGGAATATGTTCACGTGGCCACGGTCTGTTTTCCGAGACGTCGCCGGAGAAATCGTTACTGGCTGAAATCAGCGGTCGAATGCCATACGAAAGGCTACCAGCGATTGATAGTTGGCTCGCCCCTTCCCCACATGTGATAGCCCGTTCAATCCGCAGGCGCTCACCATCACGCCATACGAGCATAAGGCACTTTAGTTGAATCTCCGCTACATCATCCGCCCTGAATTTTATGTCCCAGAATGTGTACAACACTTTGGGAGATTCGATTCCAACCCCCGAAAGCATACGAACATCATAAACTGCACCATGTGCGGCCTTGAGACTTTTGCGTTCTGCATTGAAGTCTAGCGAAGTCAAGATTGAAGTAAGGACGAGAGCACTGAGGTAATAGGCAAAAACTTCGCGCCCGTCCGTAATCTCGTCGGGAACCGAAATTCCGTGAGATTGAGGACCCCGATGGGCAGCTCAAACTCCTCCACTTGTGGGCGGCTAAATTCCCCCAGGCAGGACGAGCGGATTATGCGTCGGATTCCTCAGTGACGGCAAGTCTGGCGGCGGCTTCCCGCAGTCG
>NZ_JAKLJA010000005.1 GCF_022213065.1 Paraburkholderia tagetis | reverse complement strand
TTCTCTCGGTCTCCCCTCGGTTAGCCGGTAGTCGATCAACCGATCCGAACCGCCGTGTACGGACCCGTACGCACGGTGGTGTGGGAGGGGTCGGGCCGCGAGGCCTGCCCCTATCCCGATCAGTCGTGCGAACCGCACCATCACCCGCGCATCGGTCGCGCTCCGCAGGATGTTTCGACGTGTAAGTCCATATAGCAATTGAAAGACTGGCAGCGCGTGCGCCACACAGGGCGAATAATGAGCAAGAAAGCCGCCGTCCAGACTGCTCGACTGCGCACTTTACGGGTCGGTCCCTTCGATGCCCCGGCGTACAGCAGCAGCATTTTGCTTCCTTTAGAATGGCTCGAACCGCCTGCAGGATTTCTCCGCGTGCGTCGCGCGCGGAACACGAAGGAGACGCCTTATGAGAATTGCGCAGATCGCTCCTCTGACCGAATCGGTGCCGCCCAAGCTCTACGGCGGCACCGAGCGCGCCGTGTCGTACATCACCGAGGCGCTGGTCGATCTCGGGCACGACGTGACGCTCTTCGCCAGCGGCGATTCGCAAACGCGTGCGAAGCTCGAACCCGTGTGGCCGCGCGCGCTGCGCCTCGACCCCGGGATTCGCGACCGGGTCGCACCGCACATGCTGCTCATGGAAATGGTGCGCCGCCAGGCCGACCAGTTCGACGTGCTGCACTTCCATATGGACTATTACTCGTTTTCGGTGTTCAAGCGCCAGGAAACGCCGTTCGTGACCACGCTGCACGGCCGCCTCGACTTGCCCGAACAGCAACCGGTGTTCGATACGTTCAACACCGCCCCCGTGGTTTCGATCTCGAACGCGCAGCGCCAGCCGATGCCGCAGGCCAAATGGCTCAAGACTGTCTATCACGGCTTGCCCGAGGCGCTCTACACGCCGCAACCGGTCGAGCCGCGCTACCTCGCGTTTCTCGGCCGCATCTCGCCCGAGAAGCGCGTGGACACCGCGATTCGCATTGCCCAGCGCTGCGGCTTGCCGATCCGCATCGCCGCGAAAGTCGACGAGGCCGACCGCGAATATTTCGAACGCGAGATCAAGCCGCTCTTCGCACTTCCGAATGTCGAGTTCGTCGGCGAGATCAACGACAACCAGAAGGCCGAGTTTCTCTCCGGCGCGCATGCGCTGCTGTTCCCGATCGACTGGCCCGAGCCGTTCGGGCTGGTCATGATCGAGGCGATGGCGTGTGGCACGCCCGTGATCGCGTTCAATCGCGGCGCGGTGCCGGAAGTGGTGGATGAAGGTGTGTCGGGATTTATCGTCGAGGACGAGATTGGCGCCGTCGCGGCCGTCAACCGGCTCGCACGCGTGCCGCGCGCCGGTGTGCGGCGCCGCTTCGAAGAGCGCTTCACGTCGCACCGCATGGCGCAGCAATATGTCGAGGCGTATCAGGCAGTGATACGTGCGAACAAGCGTTCGCGCTTCAAGGTGATCGACACGTCCACGAACTAAGTGCATAGCGGTGCTGCGCGGTTGCCCGAGCCGCACAGGGCTCGGGCAACTACGCCGCTCGCTAACGCGTAAAGGCTTACAGCTCCAGGCGGGAGATCTTGCTGCCGCCGAGCGAGAGGTCGCCGATCAGGCCGCTGTTGGTCAGCACGAAGACTTCCACGGGCTTGGTGGCCGTAGTGGTGTCGACCGAGCCGTTGGCGCCGACCTTCACGAGCGCAACCGAGGCGTCGCCGCCTGCCGACCAGCCTTTCGAATTGCGGAATTTGTCGAGTGCGTCCTGCGTCATGAACAGATAGACGACGGCCTTCGACTGCATGCCGAGCGTTGCGCCCACCGATGCCCCCGTGGTGCTGTAGTAGCCGACCGTGCTGCCGCCGACGCGCAGCGCGCCGTCGCCGTGCTCGCCGCCGATGCCGATCCCCGCCTGGACCACCGACGGGAATACCAGCACGCCGCGCGCCTTGCCTACGAGCTCGCGCGAGCCGGGCACGGTCTGGAAGAGGCGCGACATCGTGCCGTCGACGCTTGCATCGATCGACTGGCGGCGCGATTCGTTGGTTTGTGCCGTCGGGGGCGTGTTGCCGGTGGTGGAGCAGCCTGCGAGCGCTGCGCCTGCGAGCGCGATGGCGACCGAAGTCCTCAGAATGAAACGGCGTCCTTGCATGTTGTTCTCCGTTTTGGGTTCCGAAATATCGAAATAGCCTAAGCCGTGCCGTCGTGGCGTTTTGCCGGTGACGGAATCAGCTTACGGGGTTATAACACAGGCCCCCGCTTTGCCTGTTTGAGACAGCGCAGTCAGGATGTGTGTCAGCGTTCCGGGACGGCCTTCACAGCGGGAGGGCGGCGCAGCGCGCGCCGCACGGCGCCAAGGACCATGCCGATGGCGAGCAAGGTTGCCGCGGGCACGACCCAGTAGCCGACGAACGCATGCCACAGGTAGCTCGCGAGCGCTGCGCGTCGCGTGGCGTATTCGTCGAGCGCCGCCTGATGGGCAGGGGCGTTTGCCGCGAGCACGGCGGCGGAGCAGCCCAGCGTGCGCGCCCGCTCGGGCGTCCCCTCGCAGTGCAGCGGCGCGCCGGCAGCACGCTCGGCGTCGGTGAACGTCCAACTGGTGAGGGCGCGCTGCAGATCCGCGCGGTTATAGGCCATTTCGTCCTGAGCTTCGCGCACCGCGACAATCATCACCGGCACGAGCCAGAAAACGATCACCACCAGCCAGCGGCGAAACCAGCGGTTCTTGTGCTTCCATGCCATCCGCGCCTCCGTACGATGCGACAGGCATCACTCCGGCTTCAACGTTCGTCCGGCGACCCGATGGCGTCTGCGTGAATGAGGGAAGGGGCGCCGCTGCAGCCATCATAGAAGAAAAATGGCGCGCGGGCGCAGCGCCGACGGTGCGTGGGGGCGCGAACGCGCAAGCGAATGAATGGAGGGCGCCGCACCATGAAAAACGACGCGCCGCAGCATAAAGCTGCGGCGCGTCGCGGCAGGGGTGGTGCAGAACTGAAGCCGCGACCGGGCCAGACAAGGCGCTTCGGCCGCGTGGCGGATCAGCTCTTGGTCGAGAGGCACTGCTTCATGAATGCCTTGCGATCGTCGCCCTTCTTGTCGGCGGCCTGGGTGTTGCACGCCTTCATGCGCTCTTGCTGCGACATCGCGGGAGCGCTCACGCCGCTCGTCGAGAGACACTGCTTCATGAATGCCTTGCGATCGTCGCCTTTCTTGTCGGCGGCCTGGGTGTTGCACGCCTTCATCCTGGATTGCTGGCTATTGGGGCTCTTGGCCGCGGAAGCCGGTGCTGCGGCGGTTTGTGCGAACGCCGGCGCGGCCAGTGCGCCGCCCAGCACGATTGCAGCAATGACGGATTGGATCTTCATCGTTCACTCCCATGGGATATCGACGTTGTCGTTAGTCGTGCGAGCAGGCGGCACATCCAGACCATCTTTGCCCATCGCCGCAACCATTATGGCAAAGCCAACATGAAAACGAACCGTGAGTGGGTTCGGTTGACGCGGACTGGGGCACAATGTGCGGAATGCACACGGCATGGCGCCCGCCATGCGGTCCAGTTCAGTTCTGGACGCGACCGCGCTGCATGAGACCGGAGACAGACATGCATTACCTCTTGATGTACGACCTCGCCGACGATTACCTCGAACGGCGCCCCGAGCACCGCAGCGACCACCTGGCGCTCGCGTGGGCGGCGGCCGAGCGTGGCGAACTGCTGCTTGCGGGGGCGATTGCCGAGCCCCTGGACGAGGCGCTGCTGCTCTTCCAGGGCGAGAGCCCCGCGGCTGCCGAAGCGTTCGCGCGCGCCGATCCTTACGTGAAGGCGGGCCTCGTCAAGGCGTGGCGCGTGCGGCCCTGGCAAACGGTGGTTGGGGAGAAGGCGGCAAATCCGGTGCGCTGAGCGCGAGCACCCGGGGCATCCTGAGCCGCTTCGTCGCGGTTGCGTCGCCGTCGGGAAGTTCGATGGCTGCGCACGCAATGCACGGGGGCACCAAGTGCCGGCATGCGGATGCCAGCACGTTCGGCCTGGCGGGTCTCAATTGTCTGCCGCCGCGCGGTCGAGCAAGTCACGCACGGTGTCGTCGTCGACCTGGTCGAAGTCGAAATAGAACTGGCCCACGCTCATGAACGACGAGGGTGTCTGCACGCAGACGAAATCGTCGACGGCTTCCGCGAGCCGTGCCCGCGCGCCAGCCGGCGCAACGGGCAGCGCCGCGATGATGCGCGCGGGTCCGAGCGAGGCGAGCGCACGCGCGGCAGCCTTGAGCGAGGCGCCCGTGGCCATGCCGTCATCGATCAGGAGCGCCACGCGTCCGGCCACCGGCACAGGGGCTCGCGTGCCGCGGTAGCGTGTCTCGCGTCGGCCAAGCTCGATGCGGGCGAGGGCAAGCGCGCTCTGCAACTGCGCCTCGCTCACGCCGGCCTCGCGGATCAGCGCTTCGTCCACGTATTGCGCGCCGTTCGAGGAGAGCGCGCCCATCGCGAGTTCCGGTTGCCACGGTGTGCCGAGCTTGCACACGGGAAGCACGTCGAGCGGCACGCGCAGCGCCTCGGCGACTTCGAACGCAACCGGCACGCCCCCGCGCGGCAGCGCGAGCGCGACGACATCGCGGCGCCCGGCATAGGGCGCGAGTTGCGCGGCGAGCATTTGCCCCGCCTCGCGGCGATCGGTGAAGGGACGTTCCATAAGCGGCTCCTGTCCCAGGGAAAGTTGAGGTGGAACGGTTCATTCAGTGTGCCACGCGCCGCACCGGGATGCGTTCCCGGATTCGCTCTCAATTCGCGGCACGATCGTGTTCAGAAACACATGTAGCGCATAGCGTGCCTGGCGCGATCGTCTCCCGTCGCCGATTCATTTGCATACGCCTATTTGTCGTTTGGCGCCGCGCATCGGCGTGGTTACGATGACCTCGAGCTTTTCATCGACGAGGTCCATGCCATGTCCGAATCCGCCTGTTTTTCGACCCGCTTTTCCACCACCGCTTGCGTAGCCAATTTCGCGCCACGGGTCGTCGAGCCCGCCGCAGCCGATGCGCCCGACGGACTAGGACTCGCGCTGGAACTTACGCTCGTGCGGCCCGTGGAGGGCATCGCGGGGCGTGCGCTGCGCATTCATTTGCGGCGCGGCGCGCGCATGGAGCAGGCCGAGACGCTGCGCGACTTGCTGCACGAAGTAGGGGCGGACATCGTCGTGTCGTGATGGTGTCCCGGTCGTGTCGTAATTGTTTCGTGATGGTGTCGTGAGCGTGCCGACGCTCAATCGAGTGGCGTGGCAAAGAGCGCATCAAGCAGATTCGACGACGAAGGCTCCGCGAGCCGCACCAGCGTTTCCACCATGCGCACCTGGCAATCGGCGAGCGCAATCGCGCGAATCCGCCGCGATTCGCCGAACTCCGCGCCCGCGATGACGCCCGCACCTACGCCCTGCGCAATCGCGGTCTGCAGTGCCTCGCGGCCGTCCACGTAGAGCACGGGCTCCACCTGGAGTCCCTTGCGCACCAGCTCCGCCTCGAGCAACTGCTGGGTGACCGAATGCACCTCGCGGAAGATCATCGGCTCGCGCACCAGCTCTTCGTAGGTGATGCGGCGCCTCTTCGCCACCGGGTTCTCGGCGGGCACGACGGCGACCAGCGGGTCTTCGCGCAGCACGCGCGACTGCAGACGGCTGTGCACCTGATGCGCCGCCGTGATTGCGGCGTCCACCTCGCTTGCCAGCACGCGCCGCATGCACTCGGTGGCGTTCGCGATGGCGAGCTTCACCACCACGCCTGGATAGCGGCGCCGGAACGCGCCGATGAGCTTGACGGCGAGGTCAGGCGCGTCGGCGACCAGCGCCAGCTCGCCCGATTCCAGCGCGCCGGCCGCCTCCAGCAGGCGCCGCGCGTCGCGCTCGCAGCCGGTCATCTGACGCGTCACCGCGTAGAGCCGCCGCCCGAGCTCGGTAAGCTCGACGCCACGCGGCGCACGCTCGAAAAGCTTCACGCCGTAGTCGGCTTCGAGCCGCCGCACGTGGTCGGAAACGGCCGGCTGCGTGAGCGAGAGCGCCTGGGCGGCACGCGAAAAGCCGCCGTGCTCGGCAACGGCGTGAAAAGCTCGCAACTGGGCGTACTGCATATTCGTGGGATTCCGGCTCGAAAATTCGCTTGGTCGGTCGACTCGGGGCGATGGCGCAGACCCGCGCAGGCCAACAGTGGCGCCATAAGTTTTAGCGATATATACATCGATTATATCGATTTTACCTATGTGCTGCACCGCAGTAATGTGTTCGCTTACTTGTTCGGTACTGGCCGAACATTTGCTGAACACCGACCGGAGCAGCCGCATGACCACTCCCGCAGATCCGTACCTGCTGACCCCCGGCCCGCTGACGACGGCCGCAACGACTAAAGCCGCGATGCTGCGCGACTGGGGCTCGTGGGACGCCGATTTCCGCGCCATGACGGCGCATCTGCGCCGCGCGCTGCTGGAGATCGCCGGCTGCGATGCCGACGCTGCGAACAGCGAGTACGACTGCGTGCCGCTGCAAGGCAGCGGCAGCTACTGCGTCGAGGCGATGCTCGGCAGCTTCGTGCCGCGCGACGGCCATGCGCTGGTGCTTGCCAACGGCGCCTACGGCAAGCGCATCGCCACTACGCTGCGTTATCTGGGTCGCCGCCACACCGTGCACGACACAGGCGACTATCTGCCGCCGCGTGCCGCCGACGTCGAGCGCCTGCTCGCCGTTCACGCCGACATCACGCACGTCGTCGTGGTGCATTGCGAAACGAGCTCCGGCATTCTCAATCCGATCGAGGAAATTGCCGCCGTCACGGCGCGCCATGGCCGGCGTCTCCTGATCGACTCGATGAGCGCCTTCGGCGCCGTGCCGCTCGATGTGCGCGCGCTGCCGTGCGAGGCATTTGTCTCGTCGGCGAACAAGTGCATCGAGGGCGTGCCGGGTTTTGGCTTCGTCATCGCGAAGAAGGCAGCGCTCGCGGCCGCGAAGGGCAACAGCCACTCGCTCGCACTCGATTTGCACGACCAGTGGGACGCCATGAACCGCACCGGACAGTGGCGCTTCACGCCGCCCACACACGCCGTGGCCGCGTTTATCGAGGCGCTGCGCCTTCATGAGGCCGAGGGCGGCCAGCCTGGGCGCCTCGCGCGCTACACGCGTAACCGCGACGTCATGGTCGAAGGCATGCGCGCGCTTGGCTTCGAGCCGCTGCTGACCGAAGCGTGGCGCTCGCCCATCATCGTCACGTTCTTCTCGCCCGCTCATCCGTTGTTCAGCTTCGAGCGCTTCTACGAGCTGATGAAAGAGCAGGGCTTCATCATCTATCCGGGCAAGCTCACCAGCGTGGAGAGCTTTCGCATCGGCTGCATCGGCGCACTCGACGAAGCGCTCATGCAGCGCGTCGTTCAAGCGTGCGGCGCGGCCTTGAGCACGCTGGGCGTTCCCAGCGGCGCGCCTGCGCACGCAGCCTCTTCTTTTGAATCAGACGCACGAATCTTTGCATAACGAACGGAAATGAAATACGTCAAGGCAGTGATCTTCGACTGGGCCGGCACGGTGGTCGACTATGGCTCGCGCGCGCCCATGGGTGCGTTCGTCGAGACTTTCGAGGAATTTGGCGTGCCGATCTCGATCGAGGAAGCACGCGGCCCGATGGGCATGGCCAAGCGGCCGCACATTGCGGCGCTGATGGCGCTGCCGCGCGTCGCTAAAGCATGGAAGGCGCGCCACGGCCACGCACCCGGCGACGCCGATATCGACGCGGTCTACGACGCCTTCGTGCCGAAGAACGTTGCGGTGGCCGCGCAATACAGCGACGTGATTCCGGGCGTCGCGGCCGTGACCGCGCAACTGCGCGCCGACGGCGTGCGCATCGGCTCGACCACGGGTTACACGCGCGAGATCATCGATCAGATCGTGCCGGGCGCAGCCGAGCAGGGCTTTGTCGCGGACAGCATCGTGTGCACCGGCGACACGCCCGAAGGCCGCCCGTCGCCGTACATGATCTATCGCACGCTGCCGCAGCTCGGCGTGTGGCGCGCGCGCGAAGCGATCAAGGTGGACGACACCGAGGTGGGCATCGAAGAGGGCATCAACGGCGGCACCTGGGCCGTGGGCGTGGCCGTCAGCGGCAACGCGTTCGGCCTCACCGAAGACGAAGTCCGCGCGCTCTCGCCGCAAGACTTCGCACAGCGCCGCGAAGCCGCCGCGCAACGCCTGCGCGCAGCGGGCGCGCACTATGTGATCGACAGCGTCGCCGACCTGCTGCCCGTGGTCACGGAAATCGAAACGCGGCTCGCGCGCGGCGAGCGTCCCTGAGCGGCAAGTGCAGCGCCGGTCACCACGTCGCTGCAAACGCCTTCTGCACCTGCGCGGGCGAGGTGATCCCGTTGGCGATCAGCAATTGCGTGAGCACGCGCGCCTTTTGCGGGTTCAGGTCGAGCGAGACGACGAAGCCGCTCGTGTCGTCGTTCACTTCGACATTGCGGTTCACGAATCCCGACCCCACGCGCGATGCGCGCACCACCACGATCCCTTGCTTCGCGGCGCGCTGGAGCGCCGCGAGCGCCGACTTCGACGCGTTGCCGTCGCCGACGCCGGCCAGCACGATGCCCTTTGCCTTGTTGGCGATGGCGTTGTCGATCTGCACGCCGTCCATGTTGGCATGCGCGTAGACGATCTCGACGCGCGGCAGTTGCTCGCCTGAAGGCAGCACGTATTTGTGATTGTCCGGCTGGAATGCGGGCGTGAGAAAGCGCACGCTTGCGGGATCGACGTAGCCAACCGGTCCACCGTTCGGCGTTGCGAACGTCTGCACGCTCGTCGTGTTCGTCTTGGTGGCCGCGCGCGCCGACTGGATTGTGTCGTTGAGCACCACCATCACGCCACGCCCGCGCGCTGCGGGGCTCGCCGCCACTTCGACTGCCTCGTAGAGATTGCTCGGACCGTCGGCGCTCGTGGCCGTGGAAGGCCGCATCGAGCCCACCAGCACGACGGGCTTGTCGGTGCGCAGCACGTTGTCGAGGAAGAAAGCCGTTTCTTCGAGCGTGTCCGTGCCGTGCGTGATGACCACGGCGTCGGCTTCATTGCGATCGAAGATCGTCTGAATGCGTCGCGCGAGCGCGAACCAGACCTTGTCGTTCATGTCCTGCGAACCGATGGACGCCACTTGCTCGGTGCTGAGCCGGGCGAGCTTCTCGATGCCGGGCACGGCCTGCACGAGCTGCTGAGCACCCACGGCGCCGGCGTTATAGGCGTTGGCCGCGCGCGCATCCGCCTGGCCCGCGATCGTGCCGCCCGTGGCGAGCACGGCCACGCGTGGCAGCCCGACCGGTGCGGTGGCGGGCGCGGCCGCAGAGACGGTTTCATCGGCGGCAAATGCGATACCGGAGAGCAGGGCAGTGGCGGCAAACACGAACGCGGCGGCAAGATATTTAGCGTGAAGGGTATTTCTCATGTTTTTTTCCTTGGCGGTTGATAATTTTTTAAAACGAAAATTCCAAAAAAGAATTATTCGCCGATCGCGAGTGAATTCAATCCCGTCGCGAAAGCCAATTGATTTGCGTCCAATGGAAAATGCGCGCCGCCTGCGCCCGGCGTGCGTGAATGGCTGCGGATAAAGCGCTCTGGCACAATTGTTTGCAGTGCCTTTAGAAATGAATCAACGAATTCCGGGAATTTCGATTTTCAATGGATTTAACCGCGCGCCGCGTTTAATCACTTGAAGCACTGATAATCCCGCATCCATATCGAGCAATAATCCGGTCGGCCAGCTCAGTACACGGCCGTTTTACCGTTTTGGCCGCCTGCGCTACCATGAGCCCCCTCGACGCTACCGCTGCAGTTGTGCCATCCATGACGACGTTTTTGCTTTTCGTTGCGACCGCGCTTGCCGAAATCGTCGGCTGCTATCTGCCGTATCGCTGGCTGCGCGAGGGCGCGAGCGCCTGGCTGCTCGTGCCCGCCGCCGTGTCGCTCGCGCTTTTCGCGTGGCTGCTTACGCTGCATCCGAGCGCGGCGGGACGCACCTATGCCGCCTACGGCGGCGTGTACGTGTGCGTGGCAATGCTGTGGCTGTGGGGTGTGGAAGCGGTTCGGCCGAGCCCCTGGGATTGGGGTGGGATGGCGCTTGCGCTGGCCGGCATGGCGGTCATCGCGTTCCAGCCGCGCTGAATGCGCACGCAAGTGCACACCCAGGAAATGCGCACGGCGGCGCTTCAGGCGACCGAGTTGACGCCCGGGAATTTCGCGCGGAATGCCGGCGGCATCGGCACGACTTTTTTCGCCTCGTAGTCGAAAAAAACGAATCCCGACTTTGCCATCGCAATGAGTGCGCTGTCCGAGGGCCGCGTGATGCGGAAAATAATGTCGCCGCCGTACTTGTTGAAATCCATGATGCCCACCTCGAAGCACAACTGCTCGCGCGCATAGGCTTCGGCGCGATAGGTGGTCGCGAGGTCCGTGACGATGATGCTGATGTGGGCGTCCTTCATGTCCTCGATGCCCGCATCGAAGAGGAAGCGCGCACGCGCCTCGGAAATCATCGAGATCATCGAGTCGTTCGCGAGGTGGTTCGCCGAATTGATGTCGGTGACGCGCACCGTGAGATGCGTCGAGTAGTAATACTGGTCTTCGGGGAAATGGAGCTCGATGCGGGCCATGGCGCTATGCGTTGAGTGGGGAAGTGGAAGGCGCTGCGCCGGGCCTTCGGCCATTCGCAGCTGGTGCGCCGGCAAGCGCACACCGCGATTTTATCGGTTTGCGGCGCTGTCTCGTCGTCAGACTCGCCCATTCCCCACCGTGCGCACCATGCGCACCATGCGGAAGTCGAGCCGGTATGGAACAGGGGAGGCGGCAAGCACCGCGCGCTCCTCGTCGGGGCTCAGCGCGCGGCCGAGGCGCCGGCTTGCCCGGGCGATCTGGAGTGCGGACCAGATTTCGTCGAGCGCGGTCTCGCCCTCGCGGATCGTCGCGAAGTCGTGGTCGAGCCATTGCTCCGCGCTGTCGAGGTTTCCGTCGAGCAGGGAAAGCCGCGCGCGTGTCAGGCGGATGCGCTCGTGCCGTTCGACGTCGGGGCTCAGCCCGTAGAGAAAGCGCCGGAGCGCGGCGATCCGGTTGTGCCGCAGCAGCCATTCGGCGATCTCGGCGGCCAGCGAGGTGATCAACGGGGTGGCCAACTGCGGTGCCGCATCGAGCGCATCCCAGGCACTCAGATAAAGCCGCTCGGCCGCTTCCACATCGCGCTCGGACAAGGCGAGGTTGCGTAGCGAGAGCGCGTTTGGCCGCAACGTATGTGCACGCTGAAAAAATGCGGTGGCAGGCGCCGTGTGACCGCGATCGAGTGCAATGATGCCGAGCGCCAGCGCATGCAGCCAGGTCTCGCCATGCCTTGCCGACGAGTCGATGAGCGCCTGTTGCCATCGATCTCCGGCAACCCAGATCTCGGGCAGGGCGGCGAGCGAAGCCGCAGAAAAGCGCCCCGTCTCCGCAAGCTCCGCCCACGGACACGCGACGCCAGGTTGCGCGTCGAAATCGAGCCCCGGGGCGATCGGCCGGCCAGTCAGCACTTCGTGGAGCTTGCCCCAAACCGCGCCGCGATGGAGCGGGCGCGTCGCCGGCTTCGATGCGTGGATCCGCAGGCGAATATCGAGCGCGGACAAGCTCTGCGCGGGCAGTTGCGCATCGAGCGTGCGGCGCACCGCCGAGCAGGCCGTATGCCAGCAGGGATCGTGCACGGCCGCGGCGTCGGCCGCGAACGGCATCCAGCATTCGGTCCACTCGAGCGAGCCGCCGGCGGGCAGTATGAATTCCTGATCCTGGGTCGGGGCGATGCCGGCCTGGATCTCGACATACTCGCTGTCGCCGGGCCGCCCGAGCACCTCCATCCAGTGCCGTCCACCGGTGCCTGTGCCGAAGAAAAACATCTTGCGTCCACGCATCTCGTGTGTCGCGGTTTGCAGAAGACCGCGCCCCCGGCTATCGAGCGCGGCAATCCAGAGCCGGTCCGCATCGGGCTTGCGGAAGAACACCGACGTGGCGGTGCTCCATTCCTCGGGATAACTGGCATCGAAACCATGCGCGTCCAGTGCGAATCGCTCCAGATGATTGTCCGGCAGCACGTGTTCGATACCGTAATCGGCGGGCGCGAGCACGCGCATGCCGGGTCGATATTGAACAGCGGCGTTGGTCCACCAGTAGCAGGCAATCTCCCGGGGATTCGGGTTGACGATCCGGCCGTGCACATAAAGGCGGCTTTCGCCATCAGGCAGGAATAGATCGATTTGCCAACTCGCTTCGCGGACGCGGTCGAATTCATGGAGCCGCAGGATAGGGCCGTCGTCGGTTTCGACGACGCCGCAGAAAACCGGCGCGCAGGTAAACGGCGAATGCCCGGGAATCAGGCCATTCCATTCGATGCCGCCGGAAAACCACGCATTGAGCGCCGCCAGATTCGCAGGCTGGAACACCGGGTTGCGAAACAGGAGTTCCGCCCCGGTGCTCAAATCGATGAGCGATGCCAGTCGACCGCCGAGATCCGGCAGCACGGTTGCGCGCAACAAGCCGTTGTCGAGCACCACTGCATCGAGATGACCGGGGTGCAAGTCGCGGTCGTAATCGTCCTGGACACGGTACGGCAGAATCGATGCGTCGCCCCAGACGAACGTATGAGCGAGTTCGTCCGCGCTCAGATTGTCGGCGGGCGGAGCGGGGTTCGCCGACGTTGGCTGTTGCCAGCGGAAGACCGGCAATGGGTTGGCCGGACCCAGCCGGGAAACGGGCAGAGCGAGACGCTCAGTGCGTATCTCAACGCGTAAGTGAGGCATGGCGACCTTCTTTCGCCTGGGCGATCGTCATGGCTCGAGATGGTGCGATGGGCGCCAGATAGACCGGAAGCGTCGCGAAGGTGCGTACAGGGTCGAGACTAGACGCGCGGCAGATCGTCCATCGATTTTTCGACGCTGCCATCGGGAACTTCCATATCGATTCCATCAATCCCGTTGGGATGCGGAACCGCCTTGATCTTCGGCCCAAGGAATTTCATGCCGCCCAGCGTGAAAACGGAATACACCACCGCTCCCGAGCGGATGCCGTGCGCGACGTCCGACACCTCGGAGATCTTGGGCGGGGAGAGCCAGTCATGGGTATGAGGGTCAATTGGCGCCCAGCGCACATGCGTCACCCGGTCCGTTGAAGCGCTGATGCGCACTCCGTCGACAGCATACGTAGCCATAGTCGTCTCCTTCGGCCTGAGATTGTTATGCTAGTCCGTTCGACGATGACTGGAAAGCGACGAGAGAATGGCCAACGCGGACGCGCGTAATTAGCGGTATGTCGTTTTCGTCGATTGCAGCTTCGTTAGCGTCCCGTTTTTGAGCCGGAACCAGCCGTCGGAGCCTTGCATCACGACTTCATCGGGTTGCCAGAACACGCGCTTGACTGTCATGCGCATGTTCGCGCGTTGCACGAGTGGCGGACGGCGACGAAAGTCGTACAGCACGGGACCGTAAGCGGTCTGCACGAGCGTGCGCGTAATCGTGCCGCCATCGGGACCGACATCATCGAAATGCGTGAGTGTCTTCGCGTCGAAACGATCGAAAATATCCTTGTCGAGAATCGCCACGAAATCCCGGTCATCACGCACGAATTGCAGCGTGCCCGTGGGGGTGGCGAGCGCACCTGGCGCGTGGCTTTGCGCATGAGCGCAAGGCGCGAACGAAGCTGCCGCAAGCGCGGCGAGTAACAGGCGTTTCATATTGCTTTCCGGATTGCTTTACAGGCTGATTTACGGACTGCTTTACAGGCTGATTGGCAGTTCAAACGAGTTGAGCAAGTCTTGTAACCGCTCCATCGTGGCATTCTCGCCAATGGTTGTCGACATATCGAATTGGACGAATGAATGGTGAAAGGCGTGGAGTATAGCCGGAGAAGAAGGCAGCCGACACGTGGCGGCCGGGGTCCTCGTGCAGCTATGCTCATAGGGCGCGCGCGTTGCGCACCGAGTCGCTTCGTTTCCGCGAGAGCGTACATCGCGTGGGAGGGCGGCTCCCGCCAAAGGAGATAGTTGAGCCGCAAGCGATGACAAGAATCTTCGTTGCGCCCGCATGCTATTGGCACGCATTGAGCCAATGCATAGGATCGCCAGGACGCAGCCGGAAAGCGGCGTCATCGATCAAGCGAGCGGTGAGGGCGGCGACAGCGGTATGCCCGAGCGCGCATGGGCTCAGATTGTGTTGCCGCAGCCATTTCGCGCAGACTCGCAACGTGCCGCCTCAAAAGCCTCCGGTTTTCAGGAGGCTTTTGTTCGAGCCGCTATCGCGGACCGCCCGGCGGGACGGCACACGGGTTAGTGCCCGTGCGCTTCTTGCCATCCGGCATCGCTTGCGTCGTTTTCGAGCTGTTGTTTGGGAGTGCGGACGTGGAATCCCGCTGAGATCAAAAACAGAACCCCGGCCAAAGGCCAGGCCAAGGCTGCGAGAGAGAAGCAAAGCCCGTATGCATACTGTGGCGGGTACGCCTGGAGCGCCCAGACAAGGCAGGCAACTGGCAAGATCAGCAGACACAACGCCGACCGGTTCAGAAAAGCGGCGACCTTTGCATTCTTGAGCGTCCCAGCTTGCATGCCTGCCTCCGTAGGGAATGGCACTGAGACATAGAGTCGCACGTCGATCATTGCCCGAACACTCGGGAAAATCCCTGACGCACGCCTTTCAGTAGTGTCGTCTTGAGCTCCTCGGCCTTCGCCGTATCCGGCTCGAACGCATCGAGGAACGTGAACACGATATTCCCCTCGACTCGGCCCGGGTCGCTCACCCGCAGATGCTGCGGGTCGGTGTACATGTTCTTCACGGCGGCCGTGATCGTCCCAGTCGCGTTCATGGCCGGCGCTCCCCGGGGGCTGTCGGCGCTCAACCTACACGGAACACGACATTTCTATTTAGCGGAAACCCGACATTTCTATTTGGGACCTACAAATTTTGGGTTGATAATTTGTGTTATGTAAAATCAAAAAATCACCAAATTGCCCAAGCCGCCGTCCTTGGGGATTTACCTCTCACCCTGATCCAACCGTGCGTGTAACCCGGCTCTATTCCGCACGCCGATCCACGCCATGCAGCGCGCTCGCACGCCGTACGGAGGAATCCAGCGACGCCTCGCATTGCGCACAGCGCCCAAAAATCACCAGACTCGCGCTCGTGTAGTGAAACTCGCGCGCAGCGGCAATGGCCTCGTGCTGCGATTCGAGCGCGCTGTCGTCGATATCGCGAATCGTGCCGCAATCGTTGCAGACCAGATGCGAATGACGTGTGCCGCGATTCAGTTCGTACACGACGCGCTGCTCGCCAATCCACGCGCTCGTGATCAGTCCCGCGTCAACCAACTGCGCCAGCGCACGGTACACGCTGGCGAGACTGCATTGCTCGGTTTCGGGCGGGACTCGCCGAAACACCTGGTCGGCGGTCATGTGCTCGTGCGGGAACTGGTGGAACAACTGCAGGACGGCGACGCGACTCGAGGTCGGGCGCATACGGGCTCGCTTCAGATCGGCGTAAATCGCTTTCATTCCATCGGCACACTTTTTCAGACTTAATCGATAGTCTCGTCGGCGGGAGCTTAAGACTTGCTTAAGCCCCTTCGCTTCTCAAGCGATCGGGCGGATGAGGGCAACATCGTGGTCGATTGAGTTTCAGGCCAGGCGCGCAGAATTTGCCCGCGCGACCGACGCGCGCATCGTCACGCTCACATTGAAGTTCCGCTCGATATCCCAATGCGTGCCGTAGCACTGGTTGATCAGCCAGCGCACGGCATTGCGGGTGAGCTCGGCGGTCGGAATATGGACCGAGGTGAGCGCGGGCGCCATGTAGGCCGCCGAATAATCGTCGTCATAGCCGATCACCGAGACGTCGTGCGGCACCGAAATGCCGGCCTGCTGAAGGCGCGCGAGCGCCGACATCGCCATCATGTCGTTCGCGCAGAATAGCCCCGTGAAGCGCCGTCTGGAGTCGAGCAGCTCGCCTGCCGCCGCATAGCCGCCCTCGGGCGAGAAGTCCGACATGATGAGCTGCACCGCTTCGCGCGCGATGCCATGGCGCGCGAGCTCGGTGAAGAAGCCATCGAGACGCGCGAGGTTGTCCGAAGAACTGGCCGGCCCGCCGATCGCGGCGATCTCGCGGTGGCCGTGCTCGACGAGCGTGCGCGCAGCCAGTTCGCCGCCATGAAAATGGTCGGCGCAGAACGACGCCTCGGGCAACTGGTCGAACACGCGATTCAGGAATGCCATGCGCGGATGCATCGTGTGCAGCATGTTGAGATCTTCGTCGTGCAGATCGTGGCTGATGACCACTACGCCGTCGCAGTCGCGCCCGATCAGAAAGCGCACGGCCTCGATGGCCTGCTCGCGTGGCGAGGCCTCGCCGCAGCCGGTGGCCACCACCACATGCCGCCCCACGGCACGCAATTCGGTATCGGTCTGCTTGAGGATGGTGCCGTAATAGGAGCCGAAAAAGGTCGGCACGAAAATGCCGACGATGCCGAGCGACTGCATTGCCATCGCCCGCCCGATGGACGAAGGCCGGAAGTTGAGTTGCTCGATGGCGGCCTGCACGCGCGCGGCGGCCTCGGCCGACACCGGCCCCTTGCCGGAGATCGCCCGCGAGGCCGTCGAGAGCCCTACGCCAGCCAGCGTTGCCACGTCTTTCAGGGTTGTCACTCTTGTTAGCCCCTCTGCGTTCTTGCCGTTGCGCTTATTGCGTGTGCTCTTGTCTCGTCGCCTGCCCGCCACCTTATTTCGTCTGATGAATGCGCACTCGGCGCCGTTCAGAGTCGCAGGCCGCTCGCCTCTTCGAACAAGGACACATGCCCGGCGTCGATCTCGAATGGTACGAGCGCTTCGCTTGTGAGCGGGGTCTTGTCCTGGTCGATCGAAGCGATCTGCATTCCATGATAATCGAGCCAGAGGACCCGGTGGTTGCCCATCGGTTCGATCAGCGTGATTTGGCCTTGCAGCGCCTCATCAGGCAAGCTGGCGTGCGCCGCGCCGGCCCGCACATCCTCGGGCCGCACACCCAGCACGCATGGCTGTGCGAGATTGGGCCTGCCCTTGAACGCATAGCGCGAGACGTCCACTGAAAGGCGCGGGCCGCGAAACCACAGCTTCCCCTCGTCGGCTTCGAGCACGCCGCGCAACAGGTTCATCGGCGGCGCGCCGAGAAAGGTCGCCACGAACAGGTTCTCGGGGTGCGCATAGACCTCCGCCGGCGTGCCGAACTGCTGGATCACGCCGCCCTTCATCACCGCCATACGCGTGGCGAGCGTCATGGCTTCGACCTGATCGTGCGTCACGTAGATCATGGTCGCGCCCAGTTGCCGGTGCAATTGCTTGAGTTCGCGGCGCAGTTCCGTGCGCAGCTTGGCATCGAGATTCGAGAGCGGTTCGTCGAACAGGAACACGTCGGCCTCGCGCACCAGCGCACGGCCGATCGCCACGCGCTGGCGCTGGCCGCCCGAGAGCTGTGCGGGCTTGCGCGAGAGCAGCGGCCCGAGCTGGAGCATCTCAGCGGCACGCTGCACGCGCCGTGCGATCTCGGCCCGGGGCGTGCCATTGATGCGGAGTGCGAATGAGAGATTGCGCTCGACGTTCATCGTTGGATAGAGCGCGTACGACTGGAACACGAGCGCCACGCCGCGATCTTTCGGATCGGCCCACGTCATGTCCTCGCCGGCGATCTCGATGCTGCCGTCAGCCACGTCGATGAGGCCCGCGATGCTGTGCAGCAACGTGGATTTGCCGCAGCCCGAGGGACCGAGCAGCACCACGAATTCGCCTGCGCGCACGTCGAGGTCGAGGTCCTCGATCACGGTATTCGCGCCAAGGTCGATGCGCAGATTGCGCAGCGCTACGTTCGCGGGATTCGCCATCGTCTGTCTCCTGTGTCGACCGGACCCGACGCGTCAGTGCCTGGGCCAATCCCATGCTTCGCGGTCGCACGCAAAGCCGCCGCGATCTTCAGCCCCTCACCCTTTCACCGCGCCCGACGCGATGCCGCGCACGAACCAGCGGCCCGATACGAAATAGATCGCGAGCGGCACGAGCGAGGTGAGGATCGTCGCGGCCATGTTGACGTTGTAGAGCCGCTCGCCCGTGGTGGTATTAATGATGTTGTTGAGCTGCACGGTCATCGGCAAGTTCTTCGTGCCCGCGAACACCAGACCGAGAATATAGTCGTTCCAGATACCCGTGACCTGAATGATCAAGGCAACCACGACGATGGGCGTCGACATCGGCAGTATGAGCTGCACGAAAATGCGCCAGAAGCTGCCGCCGTCGATGCGCGCCGCCTTGAAAAGCTCCTGCGGCAGCGAAGCATAGTAATTGCGAAACAGCAGCGTCATCACCGGCATGCCGAAGATCGTGTGGATCACGACGATGCCCGGCAGCGAGGCGAACAGGTGCACCGTCGCCAGCACGCGCACGAGCGGATAGACCATCACCTGCACGGGAATGAACGCGCCCGCGAGCAGCACCGCGAACAGCACGCCCGCGCCGCGCGGCCGCCAGAATGAGAGCGCGTAGCCGTTCACGGCGCCCACTGCGATCGAGAGGATCGCGCCTGGCACGACAATGCGCACCGAATTCCAGAAGCCCACGCGAATGCCGGCGCATTCGAGGCCCGTGCACGCCGCCGACCAGGCGCCCTGCCACGGCGCGAGCGTGACATGGCGCGGCAGCGCAAGCAGATGGCCCATGCGGATCTCGTCCATCGGCTTGACCGACGTGACAAGCATCACATAGAGCGGCAGCAGAAAGAACAGCGCTGAAATGATCAGAAATCCATATATACCCAGGCGCGCTGGCGTGAAATGGCGTCGGCGCTTCGGGACAGGCTTGCGGCGCGCGGGGGCTGCCGCACGCACGCCGGAGCTGGGAGGTTCGGCCAGTGGTGAGCTCATGCTTGCCCTCCCCGGCGCGCCGCCATGGCCGAAACGCGGCTTCTGGCATAGAGCACCGGCGCGAGTATGGCGAGCACGGTGGCGAGCAGCACGATTGAAGCGGCGGACGCCAGCCCAATGTTCGCGCGATTGAACAGATAGTCCATGATGAACTTGCCCGGCACTTCGCTCGCGGTGCCAGGGCCGCCGTGTGTCATGGCCACCACGGCGTCGTAGAGTTTCACCACCATCACGAAGAGCAGCACGAACGCGGTCGACATCGACGTCTTCAACATCGGCACGACGATGCTCGCGTAGACACGCCAGCGCGGAATGCCATCGAGGCGCGCGGCCATCCAGATCTCCTCGTCGATGCCGCGCAGCCCCGCGAGCATCAACGCCATCACGAGCCCCGAGGCCTGCCACACCGTGGCGATCACGAGCGTATAGATCGCGAAGCGTTGCGAAACGATCCAGTCGAATCGCGCATGCGCGAAGCCCATGTGCCGGAGCACGGCCTGCACGCCCAGCTCGGGGTTGAGAATCCATTGCCACACGAGCCCGGTCGCGACGAACGACATCGCATACGGATAGAGAAAGATCGTGCGCAGCGCGCCTTCCGCCGCTACGCGCTGGTCGATGAAGATCGCCAGCAGCAAGCCGATCGCAAGACAGGCCGCGATGAAGCAGACGCCGTAGATCGCAAGGTTCTGCAACGAGACGATCCAGCGGTCGTTCCCGAAGAGCCGCACATACTGCGTGATGCCCGCGAACGTGCTGGTTGGCAGCGAGCGCGAGTAGCTCATCGAAACGCGCGCGGTCCACAGCATCGTGCCGAGATAAGCGAACACGACCGTGGCCGCCATGGGCAGTAGCGCGATCCACGCGGCAAGCGACAGACGCCGCCGCATGGGGCGCCCGGTGCGCGCCTGGCGTCGGGCCTGGCGCCGCGCGTGATCCAGCTTGAGCGCGTACATTGGCCGCTCAGCTCTTGATTGCCGTGGCAAACGCTTTTTGTGCATCATCGACCGACTGGTTCTTGTTCCAGAAGTTCGTGATGACGTCCTGAAGCGCGCCCTGCACGTCGGGAGGAATCAGCATCTCCGGATTCGGCAGTTGGCGCGACTGGTCCTTCATGATCGTCATGCCCTCCTTCGCGCAGATGTCGAAGCCCGAGGTGTCCACGTCCTGGCGGATCGGTATCGAGCCCTTCTTCTCGCTGAACGCGGTTTGCGCTTTCGGCGACGTCATCACCGTCGCGAGCAGTTGCTGCGCTTTCACGGCCTGCGGATTGTCGGTTTTCGGAAACACGAACGCGTCGCCCGCCACCATATATGGTGAATTCGCGAAGCCCGGGAAGCAGCCGAAGTCCTTGCCCGCCACCTGGTTCGCGTTGGAGAACTCGCCCTTCGCCCAGTCGCCCATGATCTGCATACCGGCCTTGCCCGATATCACGAGCGCCGTCGCGTCATTCCAGTTGCGGCCCGGCGAGCCCGGATCGACATAATTGCGCAGACGCTTGAACGTCGTCAGCACGTCCTTGAACGCAGGCGAATTGACGGCATTCGCGTCGCGGTCGCGGTAGACCTTCATGTAGAGATTGCGGTCCATGTCGGCGAAAATCGCGTCGAAGGTGATCTTCTCCTGCCACGCCTGGCCACCGAGCGCGAGCGGAATCAGGCCCGCAGCCTTGAGCTTGTCGAGGTCGGCAAAAAGCTCGCTGAAGTTCTTCGGCTCGCCCGCGATACCGGCTTTGGCGAATGCGGGCTTCGAATAGAAGAACCAGTCCTGCATGTGGATGTCCACAGGCGCCGCATAGAAATGGCCGTTCACCTTGATCTGGTTGAGCACCGACTCGGGCAGAATGGCGTTCCAGTTCTCTCTCGCCGCAACGGTATCGACATTATTCAGGAGTCCCTGGTCGATGAGGTCGTGGAACTGCTTTGACGTGTTGAATTGCGCCGCCGTGGGCGGATCACCGCCGACGATGCGGTTGATCGCCGTGGCACGCGCCGGGTCCGCGCCGGCAATCGCGTTGTCGATCCATTGACCGCCCGCCCGATCGTAGGCTTGCGCGAATTGCTTGATCGCCGCCGATTCGCCGCCCGAGGTCCACCAGTGAATCACCGTGGCCTTGAGCGGCGCGTCCGCGGCGTGAGCCACGAGCGCACCACTCAAGGCCAGCGCCGCGACGATGCCGCGCAGCACAAGTGCGGAGTGCTCCATTCGCTTCATTGTGTCTCCTGTATGAACCCCGCGCGAACCTTGCGTACTTCAAGCGGCGCCGCGCGCGCCCCGCTCCGCAATGAAGCGCGCAATCAATTGCGCGCTGCGCTTGGGCGTGCGCTGCTGCGTGTCATAGTCCACATGCACGACGCCAAAGCGCCGTTCGTAGCCGAATGCCCACTCGAAGTTGTCGAGCAGCGACCACACAAAATAGCCGCGCACGTCCACGCCGGCCTTGATCGCCGCGTCGACGGCGGCCAGATGACGCTTCAGGAACGAGATGCGCTGCGCATCGTCCACCTGCCCGTCGCGCACGCGGTCGTCGGAGGCCATGCCGTTCTCGGTGATATAGACGGGCGGCAGGTTTTCATACGTCCTGTGAAAACCCACGAGCAGATCGCGCAAGCCGTCCGGATAGACCTCCCAGCCCATCTGCGTGCGCTCCACGCCGGCCAGCGGCACCTCGACGAAGCCGCGCGCGCCGTCGCTTTTCACATGGGTACGAAAATAGTAGTTGATGCCGAGAAAGTCGAGCGGCGCGGCAATCGTCTGCATGTCGCCATCGAGCACGAGCGGCTCGGTGCAGGGCCACAACTCGAACAACTCCGCCGGATATTCGCCCTTGAGCAGAGGATCGAGAATCCATGCGTTGTGCTGCACTTCGAAGCGGCGCGCGGCGCTGAGGTCGGCGGGCGAATCCGGGTCCGCCGTGCCGCGGCCGACGTTCGCGACGATGCCTCTGGCCGAGTGCGGATCATTCGCGCGCAGCGCCGCCACGGCCAGCCCATGGCCCAGCAGCAGATGATGCATGGCCTGGGTCGCATAGCGCGGGTTGGCCAGGCCCGGCGCATGATGGCCGTTGCCGTAGCCGAGATACGCCGAGCACCACGGCTCGTTGAGCGTCATCCACGCGTCGACGAGACCCGAGAGTTCGCGGCTCATCAGCGCTGCGTAGTCGGCGAAACGATACGCGGTGTCGCGATTGAGCCAGCCGCCGCGATCTTCCTGGTGCTGCGGCAAATCCCAGTGATAGAGCGTCGCGAAGGTCCGGATGCCCTTCTCCTTCAGGCGCTCCAGCAGGCGTCGATAAAAGCCGATGCCCTTCTGGTTCGGACGGCCCGACGCGTCCATCACGCGCGGCCAGGCAATCGAAAAGCGATAGGCCTCGAAGTGCAGCGCTTCGAGCAGATCGAGGTCGCTTTCCCAGCGGTGGTAATGATCGCAAGCCACGGCGCCCGTATCGCCCGCGAGCACCTTGCCGGGCGTGGCGCTGAAGGTGTCCCAGATCGACGGCAGGCGGCCGTCCTCCTCTACAGCGCCTTCGATCTGATACGACGCGGTGGCCGCGCCCAGCAGGAAATCGCGCCGCCAGAGCGCGGAATCGGGCGACGGCGTGAAGGCGTCGTCTTCGAGCGCGGCGGTCGAGCCCGAATGGGGCGAAGCGGCGATATCGTGCGTCACGAAAGCTCCTGCGCGAGGGCCGTCGGCCGGTATTGCAGCGCCCCGTCGGCGGCGAAATGGAAGCGCTTCCACAGCGCTTGAGGCGCACGATATCAGCCGCGAAATCTAGCGGGCAATCCGGGTTTTTCTGGAGAATGTTATGTAGTTCCCGCGCAAGCCCGCGAACTACAGCAAGGTGCACGCCTCACGGTTCGCGACGTTCGCGAGTTTCGCGAGTTTCGCGAGTGCGGCAGTCCTGTCGGAGCGGGGGCCGCGCTTCGCGAGTATGGAGCAAGGCCGCGTCACGCGTCGGCGTGCTGGCCAAAGTCCGGATGCACGGCGGCGAGCGCTTCATGCAGCGTCGTGTAGAGGTTTTCCGCGCCCACCACGGGTGTGATGCCGTGGCGATCCATGTCCGCGCGCAGATACCGGTTGACCCGCCCGAATATCACTTTGATGCCGCGACTACGTAGCGATTCGCATAGTTCGTTGACCGAACGGCCTGCCGAGTAATCGACGTCGGTGATCGCCGCTGCGTCGATCACGAGCCAGTGAACGGGCGCCGGCGCCCCATCGATCAGACTTCGCACCTCGTCGACGAAGAGATGGTCGTTGGCATAGAAAAGGTCTGCGCCGAAGCGGTAAACGATGAGCCCGGAATCGGTCACGAGACCTGCTTGCGCGGGTACGGGCATCCAGCGCCCCTTCTCGTTGGGCGCCAGCACCATCGTGTGCGGACGATAGCTGTGGCGCACGTGGCGCAGCAGCGAAAGCCCGATCGCGATGAGAATGCCGTTCTCCACGCCGATGACGACCACGGAGAGCGCCGTGATCACCGCGAGCCGGAATTCTCCACGGCTTTCCCGGCGAATATCGATCAGTTGGCCGATATGCACCAGGCCGACTGCGATCGTGAAGACGATGGCCGCAAGCACGCAGCGCGGCAGATATTGCAACCATCGACTCAGAAACAGCAGCACGACCACGACGACCGCGGCGAACGCGAGCTGCGCGAACTGGCTGCGCGCGCCGGCCTGCTCGCCCATGGCGGTCTGCGTGGGGCTGCCGTTCACGACAAAGGCACCGCTCAGCGACGCCGCCGCGTTCGCTGCGGCGAGGCCCAATAAATTCCGGTCCTCGTCCACACGCTCGCCGTAGCGCTCCGCGAATGCGCGGCTCGTCGCGGCGCTCTGCGCGACGATGATGACGAAGCATGACGCCGCCACCTGCAGCAGATCGATCATCTGAAACCAGCCCACCGCAGGAAAGGCAATGTCCGGCAGGCCCCCCTGCACCGGCCCGGTCACGGCGATGCCGTGCCCCGCGAAGTCAAATATGGCGCTCGCGGCAATGCCGCCCACCACCGCGAGGAGCGGCACGGGCCAGCCCGGCCTCAAGCGCTTGAAAACGAGAATCACCGCGACCACGAACGCGGCAATGGCTAGCGTTTGCCAGTGAATGGCGGAGAACTGCATGACGATCTGCTTGATCTGCAGGACCGTGCGCCGCGACGTGAACGGGATGCCGAGCATGTCGCCGAGCATCGCCACACCCACCTGCATGCCCACGCCAGTGAGGAAACCCACCAGCACCGTGCGCGAGAGAAAGTCGGCAAGAAAGCCCAACCGGAAAACTCGCGCGAGCAGCAGCAAGAACGCCGTGAGCAGCGCGGTCATGCCGGCCAGCGCGACATATTCGGCGCTTGAAGGCGGCGCCATGGCCGAGAGCTTGCTCGCGAAGATGGTGGCCGTGGCCGAGTCCGCAGCCACCACGAGGTGGCGCGAAGCGCCGAAGAGCGCGAACGCGATCAGCGGCAGGAAGCCGGTATAGATGCCGGTGACGGCCGGCATGCCTGCAATGCGCGCATAGCCGAGCAATTGCGGGATGTTCATCGACGCGAGCATGATGCCCGCTTTTGCATCGCGCAACGCTCCTGCGCGATTGAGGGGCCGCACGCCACTGAAGAATTCAAACGCCACGACGGCTTCCTTTCGATTCCTGCATGCGCATAGGCTCCTTGGGGTGGTCGACGCGTTGAACGAGACGGAATAGCGCCGTATCTTAGCGCGGCACAGCGCATTCGTTCAGCGCGACTTCCGATGCCGCAATCAAAGCGAAAGCCATTCTGCGCGACGACAAGAAAAAGGCCAGCGCGCGGGCTGGCCTTCGGTTGCGATGAGGATGTGTCGCGGCAAGTGTTCCTGCTGGTTTGTTCCTGCTGGTTGGTTGCCGCCGCTGTGTCGCAGCAGCGCCTATACCCTCACTGGCGGCGGCACATAGCGGCATTCATAGCGCTTCCTGACCGTGCCGTTCTCGTCGACGCTTTCCAGATACACGTCGAATTGCCAGAGCCGCGCCATGTGCCGCAGCACTTCATCGGTGTCGCCCGAAAGGTGGCGGTTGTCGCTCATGAAATGGCGCAGCGTGAGACTGCGGTCGCCGCGCGTATTCACCGACCACACCTGGATGTTCGGCTCGCGATGATGCATGTCGTACTGCCGCGAGAGCGCCTGGCGCACGTACTGGTAGCCGCTTTCATCGTGGATGGCCGAGACTTCGAGCGCGTCGCGCATGTCGTCGTCGAGCACCGAGAAGAGCCGCATTTCGCGGATCAGATGCGGCGAAAGATACTGCGCGACAAAGCTCTCGTCCTTGAAATTGCGCATCGCGTAGTGCAGCGCCTTGAGCCACGGGCTGCCGGCGAGCTCCGGGAACCACTTGCGGTCTTCTTCGGTGGGGTTTTCGCAGATGCGGCGAATGTCGCTCATCATCGAAAAGCCCAGCGCGTACGGATTGATCCCGCTGTAGTAGTGCTTGGTGACCGGCGGCTGATAGATCACGTTGCTGTGCGAATGCAGGAACTCCATCATGAAGCCGTCTTCGAGCTTGCCCTGCGCGTACAGCGTGTTGAGCAGCGTGTAATGCCAGAACGTGGCCCAGCCCTCGTTCATGACCTGGGTCTGCCGCTGCGGATAGAAGTACTGACCGATCTTGCGCACGATGCGGATGACTTCACGCTCCCACGGCTCGAGCAGCGGCGAGTTCTTTTCGGCGAAGTACAGCAGGTTCTCCTGCGGCTCGGGCGGGAAGCGTTCGTCGATTTCCTCGGCGATAGGCTGCTGGGTCTTGGGTAGCGTGCGCCACAGTTCATTGACCTGCGACTGCAAATACGCTTCGCGCTCGCGGCGCATCGCGGCTTCGCGTTCGAGTGAGAGTTTCTGCGGCCGCTTGTAGCGATCCACGCCGTAATTCATGAGCGCGTGGCACGAGTCGAGCAGTTCCTCAACGCGGTCGAGACCGAAGCGCTCCTCGCATTCAGCGATGTAATTCTTCGCATAGACGAGGTAGTCGACGATCGCGTGGGCGTCCGTCCAGAGCTTGAACAGGTAATTGCCCTTGAAGAACGAGTTGTGTCCGTATGCCGCGTGCGCGATGACGAGCGCCTGCATCGTCATCGTGTTCTCTTCCATCAGATACGCGATGCAGGGATTCGAATTGATGACGATCTCATAGGCGAGACCCATCTGGCCCCGGCGATAGCTCTTCTCGGTCGAGAGAAAGTGCTTGCCGAACGACCAGTGGCGGTAGTTCACCGGCATGCCGACCGACGCGTAGGCGTCCATCATCTGCTCGGCGCTGATCAACTCGAGCTGGATCGGATACACGTCCAGTTCGTATTGCTCTGCAACATGCGAAATATGCGTGTCGTATTCTTCGATCAGCTCGAAGGTCCAGTCGGATGGGCACGGCAACGGCCGTCTGTCGGCTACGTTCATATGCAATTCCCTGGTTTCCGGAAGCCGGGGTTCAGGGAGGTCATGCTCGGGGAGCCCTTGCGCGTCCTCTGGGCGCGCCGACTCGGCCGGGTGTGCCCCCCGCTTTGCGGCAGCCTCGTGATTGCCGTGCTGTCCCTTCCCGTGGCCGCCGGTCTTGCGGCGCTCCGGCTGATAGCCGCGCGCCTCGTTGTGCAAGTGGCGTGTCGTCATGAAGTCTCCACCTGCTTCTCGAAAAGCTCGCGGAACACCGGGTAGATATCCGCCGCGTTGTCGACCTTCTTCATTGCCAGATGCTGCTCGGTGAGCGCCAGTTGCGCGTATTCGAGCCAGAGGTTCTGCTCCTCCGGCGTCACCTGAATATAAGCAAAATAGCGCACCTGAGGCAGGATGTCATCCGCGAGCAGCTTGCGGCACTTCGGCGAATCGTCGGTCCAATTGTCGCCGTCCGATGCCTGGGCGCCATAAATGTTCCAGTCGCTCGGCGAATAACGGTCTTCGATCACCTTTTTCATGAGTTCCAGCGCGCTCGACACAACCGTGCCGCCGCTTTCCGTCGAATGGAAGAAGGTGTCCTCATCCACTTCCTCGGCGCGCGTGTGGTGGCGAATGAAAACCACCTCGATTTTCTCGTAATTGCGCTTGAGGAACAGGTACAGGAGGATGAAGAAGCGTTTGGAAAGATCCTTGCGCTGCTCGTCCATGGACCCTGACACATCCATCAGACAGAACATCACGGCCTGGCTCGACGGTTGCGGCTGCTTCACGCGATTCACGTAACGCAGGTCGAACGGGTCGATGAACGGGATGCGCCAGATGCGCCCGCGCAGATGATGGATCTCGTCTTCGAGCACCTTGATTTCATCGCGGCGGTCGGACGGATCGGCCATCAGCGTCTCGAGTCGCTCTTCGAGGTCGCGCAACTCGTTCACGAGCGGCGCGCCCAGCGCGATGCGCCGCCCGAGCGCACTCCTGAGCGAGCGCACCACGTCGATGTTGTTCGGCGTGCCCTCGGCCGCCCAGCCCGCGCGAATGCTCTTCCATGTGGGCACGGCCATCAGGTGGGTCTTGATGAGGCGCGGCAGCTCGAGGTCGTCGAAGAAGTACTGCATGAACTCTTCGCGCGAGAGTTCGAAAACGAAGTCGTCCTGACCTTCGCCCTCATTGCTTGCCTGACTGCCGCCACCGCCCCCGCCGCCTTGCGGACGCGGAATGCGGTCGCCGCGAATATAGTCCTCGTTGCCGGGGTGCACCATTTCGCGCCGGCCGCCCGGGCCATGCCGGAACGAAGGCTCGGCAATGTCCTTGCGCGGAATGGTGATGCTCTGGTTGCTCTGGATATCTTTGATGCTGCGGTCACGCACCGCTTCCGAGACGGCGTGACGAATATAGTTCTTCACACGGCGCAAGAAGCGCTCGCGGTTTGCAATGCTCTTGTTCTTGCCGGCCAGCCTGCGGTCGATGATTTGATGAAGCACATCCAGTCTCCCGCTCACGTTTCGAATGGGCGAGGTGCGCAGTCTGGAATGCCACGTTTACGTACTCACGGCTCCGTGGCCTGCGCCCCGCCGGATTTCCTTTTTGCGCTGCCGCATGACACTTGCGGCGGCGCAGCAGGAAGGTATTGCCTCAGCGCTCATGACGACTTGCGCACACGCAGATACCAGTCGCAGAGCAACCGGACCTGCTTGGGCGTGTAGCCCTTCGCCACCATGCGGTTGACGAAGTCTTCATGCTTGCGCTGTTCTTCCGCCGATCCCTTTGCATTGAACGACACGACCGGCAAAAGTTCTTCCGTATTCGAGAACATTTTCTTCTCGATCACCACGCGCAGCTTCTCGTAGCTGATCCACGCCGGATTCTTGCCGGCATTGGCCGCGCGTGCGCGCAGCACGAAGTTCACGATCTCGTTGCGGAAGTCCTTCGGGTTGCTGATGCCCGCGGGCTTTTCGATCTTCTCCAGTTCCGCGTTCAGCGCCGCGCGGTCGAAACTCTCGCCCGTGTCGTGGTCGCGGAACTCCTGGTCCTGAATCCAGAAGTCGGCATACGTGACATAGCGATCGAAGATGTTCTGCCCGTATTCAGAATACGATTCGAGGTAAGCGGTCTGGATCTCCTTGCCGATGAACTCGGCGTAACGCGAGGCCAACACGTCCTTCACGAACGACAGATACTTCTGCTCGGTTTCCGGCGGGAATTGCTCGCGTTCGATCTGCTGCTCGAGCACGTACATGAGGTGCACCGGATTCGCGGCCACTTCGGTCGAATCGAAGTTGAACACGCGCGAGAGGATCTTGAAGGCGAAGCGCGTGGAAACCCCGGCCATGCCCTCGTCTACGCCGGCGAAGTCGCGGTATTCCTGATACGACTTGGCTTTCGGATCGGTGTCCTTGAGGTTCTCGCCGTCGTACACCTGCATCTTCGAGAAGAGGCTCGAATTCTCCGGCTCCTGCAAGCGCGTGAGCACCGAGAACTGCGACATCATCTTGAGCGTGCCCGGCGCGCACACTGAGTCGGCGAGCGACGAATTGCGCAGGAGCTTCTCGTAGATCTTCATCTCTTCCGAGTAGCGCAGGCAATACGGCACCTTCACGACAAAAATACGGTCGAGCAAGGCCTCATTGTTGCGGTTATTGCGGAACGCCTTCCACTCCGATTCATTCGAGTGCGCGAGGATGATCCCGTTGAACGGAATTGCACCGAACCCTTCGGTACCCTTGAAGTTGCCTTCCTGGGTGGCAGTGAGCAGCGGGTGCAGCACCTTGATTGGCGCCTTGAACATTTCGACGAATTCGAGCAAGCCCTGATTCGCGAGGCACAGGCCGCCTGAGTAGCTGTAGGCATCCGCGTCGTCCTGCGCGTATTGCTCGAGCTTGCGAATGTCGACCTTGCCGACGAGCGAGGAGATGTCCTGATTGTTCTCGTCGCCTGGCTCCGTCTTCGCAATGCCGATCTGCCGCAGGATCGACGGATAGCGGCGCACCACGCGGAACTTGCGAATGTCGCCGTTATATTCGTGCAGTCGCTTGACTGCCCACGGGCTCAGGATGCTCTTCAGATAGCGGCGAGGAATGCCGTATTGCTCTTCGAGGATGGGGCCATCCTCGTCATAGTCGAAGAGACCGAGCGGCGACTCGTTTACGGGCGAACCCTTGATCGAGTAGAACGGCACGCGCTCCATGAGTTGCTTGAGCCGCTCTGCAATGGATGACTTGCCGCCGCCCACCGGGCCCAGCAAGTAGAGGATCTGCTTCTTCTCTTCGAGCCCCTGCGCCGCATGGCGGAAGTACGCGACCACCTGCTCGATCACCTCTTCCATGCCATAGAACTCGCGGAACGCCGGATAAACCTTGATAACCTTATTCGCAAAGATGCGCGACAGGCGCGGATCGTTGCGAGTGTCGATCTGTTCTGGTTCCCCGATTGCCGTCAGCATGCGCTCGCCAGCCGTGGCGTACGCACTGGGATCTTCTTTGCAGAGCGCGAGATACTCCTCAAGCGAGAGCTCTTCCTCTCGCGTTTTTTCGAAGCGGTTCGCGAAGCTGCTGTAGATATCCATGCTACCTCCTCGCCGAGATCTGGACCGATGTCGTGCGCGGCGCGCTATTCGGAAACGACATCGCTCGAATTCATCCTAAACCTTTTCGAATTTTTTTTCACACAAAAATCGAGCCTGATTGAAAGTTCAAACTCGAACCTTGGAGCCAGGCCGGGGACACCGTACAATCAATTTCCTGCGCTCGCAAATTTCACGCCGCAAGTGCACGACCACAGCGCCGAACATCGACGCTCGAGCAGCGAGCCGGCAGTTATACCCCGCACTTACGCCCCGCAGTTAGCCCTCTCTGATCCAACCCGTTTCCAGCTTCGCCACCCCCGAACGACGCCTGACGTCGCTTCTTCATAAAACGCACGGCTGCGCAAGCCGTGTACAGATCGCAACGAATACTTGTAACGCCGTGTTTGTAACAGCGCGCGCTGTGTCGTTGCGGACCGTCGCCGGTATGCGCGAGCGATTTTTTATCGTTATACGCGGCATATGCGCCTGCGTTGGTGAGCTTGCGCGCATTCGATCATGGGGCGATAACAGCCGCGCTGTCCCCGCGCTGTCCCTGTTAGCAGTAGTGGCTTTCCCGTAACTTGAGCGGGTACTGCATGAGCGGTGCATCGACGCCTCGTTTCAACCTGCCGATGCTCGCTTGCGAATTCGGCGCGCCAAAGAAAACGGCCGTCACGCGCGATGCGTGACGGCCGTTTGCCTCTTGGGCCATTTGCGTATTGTGTAGTGCGGTGTAGTGCTGTGAGGTGCGCGGCGTATATGCGTGTCCTTTGCGCGCCAGTCTCGCAGGCGCTTTTCAGACGAACTCGATCTCGACTTCACCGAGGCCGTCGATATGACCGTGCAGCAGGCCCGCGCCCTCGATGCGGTGCGCCCCTACGTATGAACCCGTGGTGATGGTCCATTCGGGCTCGATGGTGATGCCCATCGCGGCGCAGTGATTGACGAACCATACAAGCAGCTCGCGCGGATCGCCCGCCGGATTGCCGGCCACCTCCGGCACGAGCGAGACGCCGTCGAAGGCGAGTTCGAGCTCGGGCGCGACGAAGTCGAGCGCGCGCGCGAGCGCCCCGTAAGGCTGCGCATGGCCGGTCACGAGCGCGCCGTTGTTCTGCGCGTCGGCAAGCTGCGCGAGCGGCGCGACGTTGGGCCATTCGGCGAAGCGGCTGTCGACGATTTCGATGGCGGGCAGGATCTGGCCCACTAGCGCGAGCACCTCGTCGCGTGCGTAGGCGTCGGCACGCGGCGCGACCGGCTCGGCGAAGCGAAAGGCGATCTCCAGTTCCACGAGCACCCTGAAGAACGACTGGCGCTCGATGCGCGTTGGCGAGGCATGGACATGCGTCGAGGGGATCGGCGCGCCGGAGACCGCGCCGCCGGGCGCGCGTGCGCCGATCTTCCAGCCGCCCGTGGCGGTGCCCAGCCCGGCGAGCACCG
The DNA here is from genome assembly GCF_022213065.1 of Paraburkholderia tagetis. Taxonomy (GTDB): domain Bacteria; phylum Pseudomonadota; class Gammaproteobacteria; order Burkholderiales; family Burkholderiaceae; genus Paraburkholderia; species Paraburkholderia tagetis. The sequence continues at coordinate 285,934 of NZ_JAKLJA010000005.1, read as the reverse complement.
CCTGCTGGATCGCGTAGGCCGTGGCGGCGTCGGGCGGCAGGCATTCCGGCGCCAGCACTTCGATCATCTGATGGCGGCTGCGCGCCGTCACGAGGCGCTGCGCGAGATCGTCACGTGTCATGTCTGGATCCTTTCTTGTGCGTTCGTGCGCCGGCCGCGAATTGCACATCGAGCCGGCATGTTTGCGTCATGTTGCGCATGCTGCCATGCGTGTTGCTGCGCTGCGGTTGCAGTGCGCAGCCACGGTGCAAAGCCGCAGCGCGAAGCGGCTCGCCCTGCGGCCTTGCTTGGGCGCTCCGCTAACGCCCGGACCTGCTGTGCGCTCGCGACGTCTGGCGTTGTACGGTGTTACCCGGCGTTGCCTGGTATTGCATCTGGTATCTGGCATTTGGCCTTCGCCGCCGAAGCGCAGCGCAGTGTACCGTGCGACCCCGTCTGCGCGCGTGACAAGATTCACAATGTACCGTAACCGGCTCCGGACCGCGCATGCATGGGCCTCGTCACAAGAAAAAACGCCGCTGCGATGCAGCGGCGCGGACGCAGCAGGCGCGGAAACACGCCATGCATGAAAGTCGTGACAGCCTCGCGTCAGAAGGTCTCCCAATCGTCGCTCGATCCCGCTGCGGCGGTTGCAACCGAATTTGTCTGCGAATTTGTCTGCGAATTTGCCACCGAATTTGTCGCCGGATTGGTAGCGAGGCTTGAAATAGTTATCGATATGAGAAGTTTGCTGGAATAGCTGACGAATAAATTACAACGGGCCGCAGCGGGCGCTTCGCCGGGTGCGAAGACGCGCCGCCTCTCGCTGCCCGGTTTCAGCGTTCCATGTCTTTCAGCGTGGGAATGGACGGTTGCGCACCGGTGCGCGTCACCGAGATCGACGCCGCGCGCAGTGCGAACTGGATCGCCTGCGCGGGCGCCTCGCCGGCGGCCAGCCGTGCTGCCAGCGCGCCGATAAAGGTGTCGCCGGCCGCCGTCGTGTCGAGCGCGGCTACCTTGGGCGCGGGCCAGTGAACGGGCGTCGGCGCACCCGATGCATCGGATGCATCCGAAGTAACCGAGCCAGCCGATTCACCGTCGCCGAGCAGCGCGCAAACGCCCTGCGCGCCGAGCGTCACCAGCACGTTGCGCGCGCCCGCGCGATGCAGCGCCTGCGCGGCACGCGAGGCGTCCTCGGGCGTGGCAAGCGGCAGGCCTGTGAGCATCGCGGCTTCGAGTTCGTTGGGGACGAGGTAGTCGATGAGCGGCAGCCAGTCGGCGGGCAGCGGACCGGTGGCCGGCGCGGGATTGAGTATGGTGGTCTTGCCGAGTCTGCGCGCAGTGGCGAGCGCCGCGCGCACCGTCTCGGGCGGCGTTTCCAGTTGGCAGACGACGACATCGGCCGACGCGAGCGCCGCCTCGTGGCGCGCGAGGCTTGCGGGCGTCACTTTGCTGTTGCTGCCCGCCACGATCACGATGGTGTTCTGGCTCGCATCGTCGACGATAATCAGCGCCACGCCGCTCGGCGCTTCTGGCGCGGTGTCGAGCGCGCCACAATCGATGCCTTCGGCAAGGAGCCCGGCGCGCAGCAGCTCGCCGTTGGCGTCGGCGCCCACGCAGCCGACCATCGCCACCCGCGCGCCCAGACGCGCCGCCGCGACCGCCTGGTTGCCACCCTTGCCGCCCGCGACTTGCGCGAACGCGCTGCCCGCGAGCGTCTCGCCCGGGTGCGGCTGACGCGGCGCGCGCGCGACCAGGTCCATGTTCAGGCTGCCGACCACCGCGACGCCGCCGCGCGCCGCTTTCGCGCTGTTCTTGCCACTGCCTTGCGTACCCGATTGCGCCTCTGAGCGCCAAGCTTCGTCAATCGCCACTTCGTTTGCCTCCTGTGCGGTATCCAGTCGGCCGATTATGCACGCGCTTGCTCACGTGCCCATGCAATCGGCTTCAGGCCGCGAGTGAAGCCTGCCTGGCGGCGCCGCACCATGGCGCGGTCGATTCGCGCGCGATGAGCTGCGGCGCCATCACGCGCCGGAGCACCGTTGCGTCACTACGCGTCTGCCCCGGGGTGCCGATCCGCTCGATCAGCGTGAGCGCCGCCATCTCGCCGAGCGCGCGCGCTGGCTGCCCGACCGTGGAGAGCGCGGGCCACGTAAATTGGCCGAGCTCGATGTCGTCGAAGCCGATGATCGAGCAATCGGCCGGCACGCGCAGGCCGCGCTCGGCGGCCGCCCGCAGCGCGCCGATGCCCATCATGTCGTTGCCCGCGAAAATCGCGCTGGGCTGCACGGTGTCGAACAGTTGCGCTGCGGCGCGGTAACCTCCCGCGCCCGAAACGTCGGCCTCGACAATGGCGCCCGGCGCGATCTCGACGCCGCGCTCGGCCATCGCGCGCAGGAAGCCATGCATGCGCATCGCGCTCACCGCCGCGCTGACCGGCCCCGTGATGCAACCGATCTTCGAGTGTCCGAGTTCGAGCAGATGGCGCGTCGCGAGCCAAGCGCCGCGCTCGTGGTCGATCTGTACGAGATCGGCGTCCAGGCCTTCGATGTTGCGGTCCACCACGACGATCGGCTCGCGCGTCTCGCCAAGCGTCGCTGCGAGCACGGCGTCGTCGCCCGCCGACGCCACGATCAGCCCGTCGATGCGCTTTTCCTGCAGCACGCGCAGATAATTGCGCTGCTTGACCGGATCGTCGTCCGAGTTGCAGAAGAACACGCAATAGCCCTTCTGCGCGCAGCCGTCCTCGACGCCGCGCGCAAGCTCCGCGAAATACGGATTCGTGCCATTGGGCACCACGAGCCCGATCGTCGCCGTCGAGCGCGCCTTGAGCGAGCGCGCGACCGCCGACGGCACGTAGTTGAGGTCGCGAATCGCCTGCTCGACCTTGGCCCGCACGTCCGCCGATACCGGCCGCGAATTGTTCACCACATGCGACACCGTCGTGAAAGACACCCCCGCCACGGCGGCCACATCCTTGATCGTCGCCATCTTGCTGTTGCTCCTGCTTTGTCCTGCACGTTTTCTGCTGCTGCCGCCGCGCGGCCGCGCCTCTTGCGTGTTATTGGCGGCGGCCTTGCACGGCGATTGCCCTCGGCGAGCGCACCAGTGGGTTCACCGGCCGCGCTCTCGTTATATTCTTGTCACCCTTCGTACTTCATCTGCTGCCGCTGCGGCGGCTTCGATACGTATCGAGCACCACCGCGACCACGATCACCGCGCCGGTGATGATGCGCTTGGTCGGCTCGTTCGCGCCGATCTGCGCGAGCCCCGCTGCGAGCACGGAGATGATCAGCACGCCGAAGAACGTGCTGATGACCGAGCCGCGGCCGCCCATCAGGCTCGTGCCGCCGATCACCACGGCGGCGATCACCTGCAGCTCGAGGCCGACGCCCGCATTGGGATCGGCGGCTTCGAGCCGCGAAATCTGAAACAGCGCCGCAAGCCCCGAGAGTGCCCCCATCAGCGCGAACACGACGATTTTGTACGGGCGCGGATCGACACCCGCGAGACGCACCGCTTCCTCGTTGGTGCCGATGCCGATCAGATAGCGGCCGAACACCGTGCGCGTGAGCACCAGTTGCGCGATCACCATGACCGCGACGGCGATCAGGAACGCGGGCGAGATGCCGAACGCGATCGGGTTCGAGAGGAAGTCGAACGCATCGCCGATATAGGCCGTGCGCGAATTCGTCATCTGATACGCAAGGCCGCGCGCGGCCTCCAGCACGCCGAGCGAGACGATGAAAGACGGAATGCGCCAGCCCACCGTGACCGCGCCCGTGAGCGTGCCCGTGGCCGCCGCGGCCAGCAACCCGAGCAGCGCGGCGGGCAGCGCGGAGAGCCCCCACTTGAGCGCAGCCACGCTCACCACCGACGCCCCGAGCGCCAGCACCGAACCCACCGAGAGGTCGATGCCCGCGATGATCAGCACGAACGTCATGCCCACCGACATCACCACGAGGTCGGGAATCTGGTTCGCGATGGTGCTAAACGTATCGTAAGTCAGGAAGTGCGAACTCAGCAGCGAGAACAGCACGATCATCGCGACCAGCGCGAGCGCGAGACCCAGATAGTTCGAAAAGCCAAAGCGCGTGCCAACTGGCTTGGCGCTCGCGGTTGCCGCCGCGGCGGCATGCGCGTCGTGGCCTGGCGGCGCGGGCTGCGGCGATCTCGGCGAATGTGCCGAATGTGCCGATTCCGTCGATCGATCTGGTTGTTCGCGCAACGGTCCGTTCGTCATGAAGCGCTCCCTCCTCGCCCGTCGGGCGGCGGCGATTGAACACGGCCCTCGGGTCGATCCGCGGGCATGGCCGCTTGCAGGTCAGGCAGGTCGGCGACATCGGCGAGCACCGCGTCTTCGGCGCGATAACCCGCGAAAGCCGCGCCGAGCAATGCATCCTGGGTCCACTCGCCGCGCGCGTAGATCGCCGTCATTTTTCCCGCCGACATAACACCGATGCGGTCGCAGATCAGCATCAGCTCGCGCAAATCGCTCGACACCACGACGAGCGCGCAGCCATCGCGCGCCAGTGCGCCCATCAGCGCGTAGATGTCGAATTTCGCGCCCACGTCGATGCCGCGCGTGGGTTCGTCGAACAACAGCACACGCACGCCCTTTTCCGCCCCGCCCGTTGTTGTCCGTTTCGCGTCCCGATCGGTTGTCCGATTCGTTGTCCGATTCGTTGTCCGATTCGTTGTCCGATTCGCGTCCCGGTCGCCGGCGACGCGCCGCGCGAGCCAGCGGCCGATCACCACCTTCTGCTGGTTGCCGCCCGAGAGTTCGCCCACGCTCTGGCCGGGGCCGGACGTGCGAATGCGCAGTGCATCGATTTGCGCGCCGGCGAGCGCGTTCTCGCGCGCGGCGTCCACCACGCCGAAGCGCGCCACGGCGCCCACATTGCCGAGCGACACGTTCGCGGCCACCGGTTGCGGCAGCAACAAACCTTCGCCCTTGCGGTCCTCGGTGATGAGCGCGATGCCATGGCGCACCGCGTCCACCGGGGAGTCGATGCGCACCGGCACAGGCGGAACACCCGGCGCGCTCGCGAGCGCCACCGTGCCGCGATCCTTCGCGTCGGCGCCGTAGATGAGCCGCATGAGCTCGGTGCGCCCCGCGCCTATCAGCCCCGATACGCCGAAGATCTCTCCCGCGCGCACCTCGAACGACACGTCGCGCACGACGTTGGCGCGGCCGATGCCGTCCACCTTGAGCAGCGTCGCGCCGATGCGCCGCTCGCCCAGCTCGATGCGCTCACCGAGCTCGCGCCCCACCATCAGCGCGACGATGCGCTCGGGCGTGAGGTTGGCCATGGCATCCACGCGCACGAGCCGGCCGTCGCGCAGCACCGCCACGCGCTGCGCAATGCGCTCCAGCTCCTCGAGCCGGTGCGAGATGTAGACGAGCGCCACGCCGCGCGCCTTGAGCCGGGCGATCTGCTCGAACAGCAGCTCGACCTCGCGCCCCGTGAGCATCGCGGTAGGCTCGTCGAGAATCAGCACACGCAGCGGTGCGGCGCCCTGCGCCTCGTCGCCGATCAGGTTGCGCGCGATCTCCACCAGTTGCTGGTGGCCGATGCCGAGTTCGCCCACGGGCGTCTCGGGAGCAATCGCCTCGAGCCCGACTTGCGCCATCGCCGCGCGCGCGTCTTCGTGCAAACGCGTGCGATCGATCCAGCCCGCCCAGCCGAGCGGCCCCGAACGGCCCGAACGCCCCAAACGCCCGAAGCGGCGCGGCAGGCGGTTCAGAAACAGGTTTTCGGCAACCGAAAGCGTGGGTAGCAGGTTGAGCTCCTGCATCACCATGCGCACGCCGAGCGCTTCCGCCTCCTTGCGGCTCGCCGGCGCATAGGGTTGCCCCATGAGCGTCATGGTGCCGGTGGTGGGCGCCGTGAGCCCGCCCACGATCTTCGAGAGCGTGCTCTTGCCCGCGCCGTTCTCGCCCGTGAGCGCAAGCACCTCCCCCGCGTGCAGCGCGAGGCTGACGTCGGCGAGCACCGGCTGCTCGTAGGTCTTGCCGGCGCCCGTCACCGTCAGCACCGCGTCTCGCGCGGATTCGGGTGACTGTGCGTCGGGGGCAATTGCTTCCATCACGATCCTGTTATCGCGAGCCGCGCCGCCCGGGTCCAGCAGGGGTAGCGCAGGATTGCGGAGCGGGCGGCAGCCGTTCAGGCCGCGCGTTCAAGCGACACGGCCACGGCGGCCGCTCGCTTGCGCGGCCATCACGGTACGAATAACGGCGGCGTGGCGGTTTTCTTGAGCGCTTACTTCGCGGAGTCCTTCGTCACGAGCACGACCGGTGTCTCGACCACGCCCGAGAGCTCCGACTGCTTCTTGTGTTCCTTGAGCGCCTTGAGCGCCGTGTCGATGCCGAACACCGCCTGCTTCGCGGCGTACTGGTCGGCGGTGGCGAGCACGCGGCCGTCCTTGAGCATCGGCTTGATGGCGTCGATGTTGTCGTAGCCCACCACGTAGACCTTGCCCTGCTTGCCGGCGGCCCGCACGGCGGACACGGCGCCGATCGCCATGTTGTCGTTGCCGCACAGGAGCGCCTTCATGTCGGGATATTCGTTGAGCATGGCCGAGGCGACCGCATTGCCCTTGTCGATTTCCCATTCGCCCGACTGCACGGAAACGATTTTCGCGCCCACCGTCTGCATCGCATCCTTGAAGCCCGCCGTGCGCTGCTGGGCGTTGGTGGTGGTCGAGACGCCTTCCACGATGCCCACCTGGTCGCCCGCCTTGAGCTTCTTCGCGAGATCGTCGCCGACGAGGCGCGCGCCCTTGCGGTTGTCGGGGCCGACGAACGGCACGTTCAGGTCCTTGGACTTGAGCACGTCGGGGTCGAGCCGGTTGTCGATGTTCACGACGACGATGCCCGCGTCCACGGCCTTCTTCACGACCGGCACGAGCGCCTTGGAGTCGGCGGGCGCGAGCACGATGGCGTCCACCTTCGAGACGATCATCTGCTCGACGATCTGGATCTGCGCGGCCGTGTCGGTCTCGTTCTTGATGCCGTTGGTCACGAGGTCGAACGCGGACGCGTTGTGCTTCTGGTAGTCCTTCGCGCCGGTCTCCATGGTGAGGAAGAACTCGTTGGCGAGCGACTTCATGACGAGCGCGACTTTTGGCTTGTGGCCGGCCGCCGTCTGGGCGTGAGCGGCAAGCGGCATGGCGGCCGCGAGCGTGACGGTGGCTACGGTGGCAAATGCGGCTGCGGCGCCAAGAACGCGCCGGCGAATGCGGGAGTTCATCGTTTGTGTCTCCGGTTGTCGGGCCCGGCCGGGCCGTATTTCTGGTTATGCGCAAACGTTTTTTCAGGCGCCCCATTCTCGGCGCGCGAAGTCGGCAATGTCAATCACGCGCGCGCCGTGCGCCACGCTGCGGTGCAGCAGAGCAGCAGCGCGGCGCCGAGCACCGCTCTCAGAGCCACCCGCCGCGGCGAAACAGGACGTACAGCACGATGTCGATGATCGCCATCATGGCGAGGCAAACCTGGTAACCATACTTGAAATGCAGTTCGGGGATGTTCGCGAAGTTCATCCCGTAGATACCCGCAATCATGGTCGGCACCGCGAAGAGCGCGGCGAACGAGCCGAGCCGCTTGGTCACTTCGTTTTCGGCGAGCGAGATCATGCCGAGATTCACCTGGATCGCGGTGACGATCATGTCGCGGCGCGCGTCGACCGCGTTGGACAGGCGCACGAGATGGTCGTAGACGTCGCGATAGTACGCCTGCATGCCCGTGCAGATCTGCGGGATGCGCCCGCCCACGAGCTTGCCCACGGCGTCGACGAGCGGCGTGACGTGGTGCTGCACGATCACGAGGCGGCGCTTGAGCGAATAGAGATCCTCGATGATGGCGCGCGACTGGGCGAGCGAGTGCTTCTCGAAGATGCGGTCTTCCAGATCCTCGATCTCGCCGGAAAGCTTCTCCAGCACCGGCGCGTAACGGTCGACCACGCTGTCCATGAGCGCGTAGAGCACGAAACCGGCGCCTTCCTTGAGCAGCTCCGGCTCGCGCTCGCAGCGTGCGCGCACGTCCCGGAAACCCTGCTGCGCGCGGTGGCGCACCGAAAGCACGAAATTCGGCCCCGCGAACACGTTCACCTGGCCGGTGACGATTTCGCCCTCGTCGTCGATCTCGATCGTATGGAACACCGCGAAAAGCGTGCTGCCGTACTCCTCGATCTTGGGCCGCTGGTTGCCGTTCATCACGTCTTCGATGGCGAGCGCGTGCAGGCCGAACTCCTCCTTCATCGAGTCCATCTCGCCCGCGTCGGGGTCTTTGAGCGCGACCCAGACGAAGCACCCGGGCTTCTGAAGATAATCGCTGATTGCCTCGATGCCGATATCGGCCAGTTTTTTGCCGCTCTGGTACGCGGCGCAATTGATGAGCATGTGTCCTGTGCGTCCCGGCGGCGCCGGTGGGGAAAATGGGCGCGCCGCCTGTCCTGAAGTTGATCGATGCTCCAAGTTTAAGCGTTGCGCCGGCCTGGGCGCCGCAACGCGTGCCGGGTACCCCGCCCGCGCGCAAACGCAAAGTGGCGCCGGGCTGGGCTAGACGGCGCTCTGCCCGGCGCGGGGACGTGAACCCGGCGCGAGCGCCTCGCGGACAGCGCTACTGCACGACCCGTCGAATGCCGATGCGATGATCCTTGTCGAAGGTTACGCTCGCCCGGTTCGTATAGCGCGGATCGACGAGGAAACGCAATTCGATGACCGGATCGAACTGCGTGGTCACGCCGATGCGGTGGACGCCGGGCAACAGGTAGAACGTGACGTGCTCGCCGTCCATGAGGTCGGTGACGGGCTCGCCGTCGATATAGACGGGAGCGTCGCGGAACTTGACGATGAGATTGCTCGTGCGCTCGCGCCGCACGTCCACGGCAACGAGGCCCTCGCCCGGCTGCGTATAGCCCGGCTTGCCGATGCGCTCGGCGGGCACCGGCTTGAACGGCATCGGCGGCGCGCGTTCCTCGGCACAGCCGCCCAGCGCCAGCGGTAGCGCCAAGGCTGCCGCCGCCATGAGCGCTGCCGCAAGTGGCACTAGCGGGGCCACCCGCGCGGCGCGCCGCGAACCCAAGCTCACTCCGAACACGCGCGATGCCATGGGCGCTATCCCCTCGTCGGTTTTTGGGTGCGGTTTGGTGCGGTTTTGGGTGTGTTCGTGGCGCGCGCCGCGCATCGATTCCCACCGCTGGCGCCACCGCTCCCCGTGAGCGCCCATGATATACGCCCGCGGCGCCCTGCCCGCGCGCGCCGCCGCACACATTGCGCAGCAAGGCCGGGCGGTAAATCGATGCCGTATCGATGGTATAAGCTTCGGAAATCGCGTCACACACGAGGAGAATGCAGGCGATGGGGTACGTCACGTGGATATTCGGCATCGGCCGCGCGCAGCCCACACCATCCACCAGAGTCCAGGGCCGCCGTTCGTGACGCGGCTGATTTTCTTCTGCGGCCACGCCGGCACCGGCAAGACCTCGCTCGCCAAACGCCTGATCGGCCCGCTTGCGCGGGCAACGGGCGAGCCGTTTTGCCTGCTCGACAAGGACACGCTCTACGGACGCACCGGCGCCGCGACGCTCGCCGCGCTCGGTCAGGATCCGCACGACCGAGACAGCCCGCTATTTCTGCGTCATCTGCGGGACCCCGAATATCAGGGCATGCTCGACACCGCGCGAGAGAATCTCGCGCTTGGCGTGAGCGTGATTGCGGTCGGGCCGCTTTCGGGGGAGGTGCGCGAGCGGCGCCTGCTCGATCGCGCGTGGCTGGGCGTGGCGGCGGACGTGGGACTCGCCGCCGTCTGGGTACGCACCGACGAAGAAACGGCACGCCAGCGCATCGTGGCGCGCGCCCACCCCGACGATGCCTACAAGCTCGCGCACTGGAAAACGTATCGCAAGCGGCGCTTCGAGCCGGCGGGCGCGCAGCTCGACGACCTCATCGTGTTCGACACGACCGCGCCCGCGCCTGCCGACTACGACGCATTGCTGCAACGCATCGTGACGGCATCCGCGGCCTGATCGAGGTTCGATCCAACGTTCGATCCAACGCTCAATCAGGCCGCGGCGCCCTGCTTTCGTCTTTCCGCGCAGATACCGCCGCTGCTTTATGCGTGCGCCGGCGCAAGTGCCTCGAGCGCCCCGCCCTCGTACACCTGGCCGAAGCGGTTCGCGAGGAACTGCTCTAGCGACACCTGCTCCTGGCGCACGAAGCCCTTTTGCGGGAGCTTCTTCTCGCGGAACAGGTCGAGCACCGCGCACATCGCGCCTGCCGTGGTGATCTCGATCGCGCTCATCGGCACGCCGCAGACCGTCTTCGCGAAGATCTTGCGCGTGAACACTTCCTGCACGAGCTGGCCGTTACGCATGCCGGTCACGGTGATGAAGATCAGCACGACGTCCTGCTCCGTAGACGGAATCGCGCGGCGCATGATCGACTTGAGCGTGTCGCGGTCGCCCGAGAGGCGCAGGTCTTCGAGCAGGAACTGCATGAGCGCGCGGTGCCCCGGATAGCGCACCGACTTGTAGTCGAGCGACTCGACGCGATCGGACAGCGTTTCGCACAGCGTGCCGAGGCCACCCGAGGTGTTGAATGCCTCGTACTCCACGCCGTCGAGCGAAAAGTGCTCGTGGCCTTCGAGCGGCTGCACCCACTGCTTGCGGCCTTCGTGGATCGCCTCGCACGGCTGGCAGTACTCGTTGATGAGGCCGTCCACGCTCCAGGTGAGGTTGTACTTGAGCGCGTTGGTGGGGAACTGCGGCAGCGCGCCCACGCGCATTTTCACTTCGCGGATCTCGCTGAAGCGGCTCGCCAGCGCATGGGCCGCCAGGCCGATGAAGCCCGGCGCGAGACCGCATTGCGGCATGAATACGTGATCGGAGCCTTCAGCGAGCGCACGAATCGCGTGCGTTGCGCGCACGTCTTCGGTCAGGTCGAAGTAATGAACGCCCGCGCCCTTCGCCGCCGACGCGACGTTCACCGCGAGGTAATAAGGCAGCGCGTTGATGAGCACGTCGAAGCCCTCGAGTGCACCGCGCAGCGCAGCGGCGTCGCCGGAATCGACACGCATGGTGGGAATGCCCTGCGCCGCGAGCTTTTCGAGCGCCTGGGCATCGCGGTCGAGCGCAGTGACTTCGTAGTCCCCGGTTTCGCGCAGCATGTGTGCAATGGTGTGGCCAATCAGGCCGGCGCCTGCAATCGCGACTTTCATTTTGTATCTCCTGAGTTTTCTGTGGTTCGGGGCCATGCTGTGCCCGGATGCACATAGTCTAAGGAGGTGCCAAATCAGATCCTAGACGCAAAATGATGCGCTTTGACATGGAATTTCGTCATTTCGACGACGGTTTTCGTCATAACGACGAAAGCTCGCAAAAACGATGTCAACGACGCCTTCAACCCATCACCGTGCCGCGGTCGATCTTGCGTGCGAGCACGATCGACGTGGTGGTGCGCTCGACGCCCTGCATGCCGCCGATCTGGTCGAGCAGATCGTTGAGGCGATCGGGCGAATCCGCGCGCAGCCATGCCACATAGTCGTACTCGCCGCTCACGGCGCAGAGCAGTTGCACTTCGGGCATCTTGCTCAAGCGCCTTTGCACGTCGGGGCCATTGCGCGGCGCGATGATGAGCCCGACCCACGCCTGCAGGCTCGCGTCGAGCACGTCCTGGCCGAGGCGCACCCCGTAGCCGGCGATAACCTGGGAGCGTTCGAGCCGCGCGATGCGGGCAAGCACCGTGGTGCGCGCAACGCCTAGCTGGCGCGCGAGATTCGCCACGCTCTCGCGGGCGTTCTCCTGCAGCAGCGCAACGAGGCTGCGATCGAGGTCGTCGAGTTGGTCGAGGCGCGGCGGTCTCATCGTGGGGCGGTCTCCTGGGGTGTCGATGATTGAATGGTCGAATGCCATGATTCAAGGTCGAGCCATTATCGCGCGCGGCCAACACTACAGCGAGCGGCGGACGAATACGCGAGGAATACGCAAGTGCTCGCGCACGCGCCATGCATCGCGCGTATTGCTGCTTCCTATTGCGGCTTCTTATTGCGTTTTCGTATTGCGGCTTATTTCCGGGCGTTTCCTGTGCGTTTCGTTTGTAAGCAGTTGTCGCATCGCGGCCGCATTTACGAGATAACGTGGTACTAATACCGCCGGTAACCGACCGGTTTCACATTTATTCGCTACCTACTCGCTACGTAACCTCCAAGAATTGAAGTTCCAAGGAGCAACAATGAAGAAAGCTTTCGTGATCCTTGCTGCAACGCTCTCGATGAGCGGCGCCTTTGCACAGACCGCCGCGTCGTCCGCCACGGCCGCACCCGCGGCTGCCGCGGCGGCGTCGAATGCCGAAGCACGCGCCGCGCAGCATCAGCAGCGTGTGGAGGAGCGCATCACCTACCTGCACTCGGCGCTGAAGATCACGGCCGACCAGGAGCCGCAATGGAAGACGTTTGCCGAGGTCATGCGCAACAACGGCGAGACCATGTCGGGCCTCTACAAGCAGCGCGTCGAAGGCGAAGCGCAGCGTAACGCGCTCGACGACATGAAGCAGTATGCGCAGATCGCGCAGACGCACGCCGACGACATGCAGAAGCTCGTCACGGCCTTCGAGCCGCTCTACAACAGCTTCTCGCCGGAACAGAAGAAGGTTGCCGACGCCACCTTCCGCCATGGCCAGCACGAAGGCCATGCGAAGCACAAGGGCAAGCCGCGCGCGAAGGCGCCGGCCGCGGAAGCGGCAAGCGGTGCGCAAGCAGCCAGCACGCCGGCTGCCCAGTAAGCCGGCACAGTCGGACAGCGTGCATTCAGATGGCACGCATTCGAGTCGTATTCACGCAGCGCGCGAACGGGCCATGCAGCCGGCCGGTTCGCGCGCTGCGCCGTTCGTGGTACGCTCGCGGACCTCATGACGGCCGGGCATGTTTGCCCGGCCGTCGCGCTTTAATCGGCCCGTAACAAACCCATAACAGACCAGTAACAGGCCCGTATATCCGGTCTGGATTTCCGGCTATTCTCCGTATCGACGCCGCATGAAGCGGGCCCCGCCCGCGCCCCATCGGCGACACTTCTTCGCAACAGGTCCGCTGCCACCACCATGATCGAACTGACCCAACTCGACCTCGCCGCCGATCCCGCCGCGCAACGCGTGGTCAAGGACGAAACCGTCACCGTCGAATTCGCCGCTGCGCCGGGCGAGTTGATGAGCCTCGAAGGCCCGAACCGCTACGCGCCGGGAGACGCGATCATCACCGGTGCGACGGGCGAGCGCTGGGTCGTCTCGCGCGAGCGCTTCGATCCGAAGTATCGGCCGGCCGATGCCGCGCTCGCGCACGGTGCGCCCGGCGCCTATCGCAACCTGCCGACCGTGGTGCTGGCCAAACGCATGGACGAGCCGTTCACGATCGTGCGCTCGGCTGGCGGCGACCGCCTCACCGGCGCGGCCGGCGACTGGGTCATGCAATATGCGCCCGGCGACTACGGCGTGGTGAAGGCCGAGCGCTACGCGAAGGTGTACCGGCTCGCCGATTGAATTGCGCGCCTGGCGCATGCCCGGTCGTGAGCCTTGTCGCGTGCTTCAGGCGAATTCCTCGTCGAGATCGAGCGTGACGTCGCGCGGTGTCTCCTCGCCCTTCGCATGCTGTTCTTCGAGCGAGCCGATGGTGGCTTCCACATACGCGCGCAGTACGGCGAAGCTGCGTGCGCGCAAGCGCGCCGGCAACGCCCGATAGCGCGCCAGCGCCGCCGGCGCGATGGCCACCGTGAGCGTCATGCGGCGCGCGGCGGCACCCATGCGCATCGCCACCCAATGCACGACGAGCAGCGGTGCGCCGGTTTCGGCGGGCCGCTCGCTAAAGCGCGTTTGCTCGGGGAACAGATCGGCGATCACGCGCGCAAGCTCCTCGAAATCGGGACTCGCGCATTCAAACAGATAATCTTCCATCGCTGGCAAAGAGGAATTGATAAGACGTTGCTCGCGCAACTAAATAATGAACAGGGACAAGCGCGCCGCGTCAGGCCGGGCGCGGCGCACGCCTCGTTCGCGCGCATGTTCTGAAGAGCACGACGGCCACCGCAAGCGCCACGACCGCGTAGAGCGCATCCACGGCGAGGAGCGGCACGAGACGCGCCTGGAACATCGCGGCGGGCACCTCGATCAGCGCATGCAGCACGATCGCGATCGGCAGGATCGATTTGCGCCCTGCCCGCACGCCGCGCCACATCAGCACCGAGAGTCCGATCTGGAACACCAGCGCGGCCACGCGCTCGAGCGCGAACACGCCCGCCACTGTCGGCGAAAGCGTGGCGAGAATCAGATGCATGCGCAGCACGGCATCCATCGGTAGATTGCTCAGATGCTCGTCGAGCGCGCCACGGTTCGAGAGCACCGCGAAGAAAATCCACTGCAACTGCACGAGCACGCCGACGAACCACGCTTGCGCGCCGCCGTGGCCAATGCCGTAAGCGAGCCCCGTGCTGTCGGCCGGCCTGTCGTGCAAACGCGGCGAACCGGACGGACCGGGCTGGCGCTCCGCGCGCCGAGCGATCAGGCGCATCGCGATGTAGCGCCCCACTTCTTCGCATATGCCAGCCGCTAGCGCGCCGTAGAGCACGAACGCGAGCGGATCGGCGAGCAGTTGCGCCGTGACCGGATTGCCATGCAGCACGTAGCCGTTGAGCGCACGCTCGATCAGCGTCGCAAACAGGGCGAAGATGGCCACACCGGCGATGGTGTCGCGCCAGTCGAAGGCGAACGGGCCGCGCAGCCGGCGATAGAGCGAGATGGGCAGGACGGCAACGAAGAGCGTCGCGAGCGAAATGCAGACCAGCGTGACTGGTTCGACGTGCATGGGGTTCCTTGTGACGTCCGGCGCGCGAGGCGTGCGCCGCAGCCCGAATCATCGCAGATATCGAGGCGCTCGCGGAGCCCGGCGGTGCTAGCCGGGCGTCGAGGCGCGCACGACCAGCTCGCCCGGAAACTCCGCCGCGCGTGCAGCCAGCGCCATGCCCTCGATGCGCTCGTGCAGGAACTCCACCGCGCGGTAGCCGATCTCGTGCGTGGGCTGGCGGATCGTGGTGATGCCGGCCAACTCGGCCCATTCGGGATCGTCGATGGCGATCAGTGCCGCGTGCTGCTGCCATTGCACGCCGAACTTCGCTTTCAGATGCAGTGCAAGCCGCAGAGCGACCGGCGCATTCGCCGCGAACAGCGCGCAACGTGCGTCGCGGCGCGCGGCATCGGCGATATGCGCATCGAGTGCAGCGAGCGCTGCCTCGACGCTCGCGTCCTCGCGCAGATCGAGTACCTGCGTGGTCGCGCGAACGCTCCGCGCGTGAGGCGCGAGCGTCCGGGCCGACGCATCCGCCGGGCCACCGATCGACTCACCGATCGACTCACGAAAAGCCGCTTCACGCTCGCGCCGGGAGCTCACACGCTCGAACGGCTGCACGACGAACACGAGGTCGTCGTAGCCGTGCGCGAGCAGATGCTGGACGCCCAGGCGCGCGGCGGCCGCGTTGTCGAGCCCGACCATGTCGGCGTCGAGACCGTCCACGGTGCGGTCGACCAGCACGGCGGGAATGCCGCCGCTGCCGATTGGCTTGAGCATCGACTCGGGCACGCCGAGCGCGTTGACGATCACGCCTTCCACGCGATACGTCGTGAGCAGTTGCAGATAGCGCCGCTCCATGTCGATTTCGTTCGCCGCGTGGCAAATCAGCGGCATGTAGCCGAGCGCGTGGCACGCGGCCTCCACACCCTGGAGCACTTCGACGGAATAGGGATTCGCGAGGTCGGCGAGCAGCAGGCCGAGCAGCCGGTTGCGCCCGCGCTTGAGCCCGCGCGCCATCTGGTTGGGCCGATAGTCGAGCCGCTCGATGGCGGCTTCGATGCGCGCACGCAGATCCGGCGAGAGCGCCGCAAGCTCGCCGTTCAGATAGCGCGAGATGCTGGTTTTGCCGGTGCCCGCCTCGCGGGCGACGTCGCTGATGGTCGCGCGGCGCGGCGGCGCGAATGCGGTAGCGCCCTCGCTGCCGCCGCTGCCCTTGCTGCCCGCGCCATCGCTCCCCGGCGCGGCCAGCGCGACCGGGGTTTTCGGGCGGGCGCTGCCCGTGCTCATCGCGCGAGCACCTCGCGATTGACGATGTTGCGATCGAGCGTGCCGGCCAGCGCCGCCACGAGGTTCTCGGCGGCGCAGCGCGCCATGGCGTGACGCGTCTCGTGCGTGGCCGAGCCGATATGCGGCAGCGCCACGACATTCGGCATGCGCAGAAGCGGCGACGCCGGATCGATCGGCTCCTTCTCGAACACGTCGAGCCCCGCGCCGTGGATCGTGCCTGCTTCGAGCGCGGCGATCAGCGCCTTCTCGTCGACGATCGCACCGCGCGAGGCGTTGATGAGAATCGCGCCTTTCTTCATTTTCCGGAACTGCTCGGCGCCGAGCATATGGCGCGTCGCGTCGGTGAGCGGCACCTGCAGACAGACGAAATCGGCGGTGGCAAGCAGTTCGTCGAGCTCGACGCGGCGCGCGCCGTAGTCGCGCTCGGCCACGTCGTTCGCGCTGCGGTTCGTGTAGAGCACCTTCATGTTGAAGCCGAGCGCCGCGCGCCGCGCGACCGCGCCGCCGATGCGCCCGAGCCCGACGATGCCGAGCGTCTTGCCCTGCACGTCCACGCCGAATTGCGCGGGGCCGATGCTCGCCTTCCAGTGGCCCGCCTTGACCCAGTCGGCCAGCTCGACCACGCGGCGCGCACTCGCGAGGATCAGCGAAAACACGGTGTCGGCCGTGGATTCGGTCAGCACGTCGGGCGTGTGCGCGAGCACGATGCCACGCTTCGTGAGATCGGGCACGTCGAACTGGTCGTAACCCACCGAGATGGTCGAGAGCGCCTTGATGCGCGAGCCGTCGAGCAGCGCCGGCGCGATCTTGACGCTCGCGCCGATCGCGCCGTCGGCCTCCTTGAGCGCGGCAGCGAACGCCTGCGAGTCGCTTGCGTCGACGAACGTCACGTCGAGATGCTCGCGCAGGTACTCGGTCACGTCCGCGGGCAAGGTCTTGTAGGCAACGATTTTCTGCTTCATGAGTGCGCTATTTCCGTCTGCAATGTTCCGTGAATCATTTCCTGCGCGTATTGCGTTTACTGGGCGCGCATCGCCTGCCGCGCCACTTTCCAGGTCATTTCCCCAGGGCACTTCCCCGGGTCACTTCCCATGCGCCGGCGTGGCATAGGCTCGGACTTCGTCGCGGCGCGGCTTCACCGCGAGCGTGAGGATCACCGAGGCCACCAGCGCCGCGCTCATGAACGCATACGATGCCGAGGGCGAGCCCGTCGCGCCGTTCAGATAGCCGACCACATAGGAGCCGACGAACGAGCCCAGTGCGCCCATGCTGTTGATGAGCGCCATCGCGCCGCCCGCGACGTTCTTCGGCAGCAACTCGGGCACGATCGCAAAGAACGGGCCATACGGTGCGTACATCGCGGCGCCCGCCACGACCAGCAGCGCATACGAGGCCCAGAAGTGGGTCGTGCCGAGCGCATACGAAGCCGCGAACGCGAGCGCGCCGATCAGCAGGAACGGCCAGACGAACGCGCGACGGTTATCGAGCTTGTCTGAGGCCCACGAAGCGGCAAGCATCACAATGGTAGCAGCCAGGTACGGCAGTGCCGAGAGCCAGCCCGTTGCGACCATGCCGAGCGCCGAGCCGTTCTTCACGATCGACGGCAGCCACAGCACGAAGCCGTACACGCCGATGCTCCAGCAAAAGTACTGCGCCGAGAGCAGCATCACGGCCGGCGTGCGGAACGCTTCGGCGTAGTTCTTCACCGGCTTGATGCCGGCCTGCTCGGCACGCAGCGCGGCGTCGAGCGCGCGCTTTTCGTCGTTCGAGAGCCAGTTCACCTGGGCCGGCTTGTCGCGCACGAGCAGCCACCAGCACGCGGCCCACGCCACGGCGGGCACGCCCTCGGCGATGAACATGTGACGCCAGCCGAACGCATGCACGAGATAGCCCGAGACGATCGACATCCACAGCACCGTGACCGGATTGCCGAGAATCAGGAAGGTGTTGGCGCGCGAGCGCTCGCCCTTCGTGAACCAGTTGCTGATGTAAATCAGCATCGCGGGCATCACGGCGGCTTCGACGACGCCGAGCACGAAGCGGATCGCCATCAGCGAGGGAATGTTCGTGACGACGCCCGTGAGCGCGGCGCAGCCGCCCCACAGCACGAGGCTCGCGAACACGAGCTTGCGCACGCTGCGGCGTTCGGCATAAACCGCGCCCGGCAACTGGAAGAAAAAGTAGCCGAGGAAGAACAGCGCGCCGATCAGCGACGACAGCCCGGGGCTGATGCCCAGATCGCGATTGATGCCGGCCGCCGAGGCGAAGCCGTAGTTTGCGCGATCGAGATAGGCCAGGCTGTACGTGATAAACACGATGGGCATGATTGCCCACCAGCGGCGCGGCGGGAGTGAGGTTGAGGTCATCGATGTCTCCTGTCTCATGGCGCTTTGCTCTGTTCTGGGCAAAGCTGTTGGAATGACGTGTGAGGCTCCGTGCTCCGCTTATGCGACGGCGCGGGGCTGCGAAGTGTGCTGTGGGGTGTCCTTTGGTGCGACCTGTGCTTCGAGCGCGTCGAGCTGCGCGCGCGTGGGCAGCCCTTCGGAGTCGCCGGCCACTTGCACGGCGAGCGCGCCGATGCGGTTGCCGCGCGCCACGGCGTCGCGCAGCGTGTGCCCTTCGAGCAGCGCGCTCACCACGCCCACTGCGAAGCCGTCGCCCGCGCCCACCGTGTCGACGACATTCGCCACCGGCTGCGCCTTCACGTGGCCGCATTCGCCTTCGCTGGTCGCAAAGTACGCGCCTTGCGCACCGAGCTTGACGATCACGCCGCGCGCGCCGCGCTCCAGATAGAAGCGCGCGATCGTTGCGGGATCGTCGGAGCCGGTGAGAATGCGGCCTTCTTGTGCGCCGGGCAGCACCCAGTCGGCGAAACGCGCAAGCTCGTTGAGCGTCTCAACCATCTCGGCCTCGGAGCCCCACAGCGTCGGGCGCAGATTCGGATCGAAGCTGATCGTGCGGCCCGCCGCGCGCATCTCGCGGGCGAGCGTGAAAGCCAGCTCGCGCGAGCTCGCCGAGATCGCGGGCGCCACGCCGCTCAGGTGCAGGTGCCGGGCGCCGAGCACGTAGTCGCGCCGGAAGTCGTCAGCCGACAGATGGCTCGCCGCCGAGCCGCGACGGAAATATTCGACGGTGGGATCGCTGCCGTCGTCGTTCTTCGACTTGAGCTGGAAGCCCGTGGGATAGCGCGCATCGGTTTGCACGCACTGCGCATCGATGCCCTCTTGTGCGAGCACGCCGCGCACGAACTGGCCGAACGAATCGGCGCCCACGCGGCTCATCCAGCCCACCCTGAAGCCGAGGCGCGCGAGGCCCGTCGCCACGTTGAGCTCGGCGCCGGCGGCGCGCTTCGTGAAGCGCGCGACATCGGAGAGCGGGCCGGTTTCGCCGGCCACGAACATCGCCATGGCCTCGCCGTAGGTGATGACATCGAGTGAGTGCGTCATGGGGTGCATTCCTGAAAAATCGTATCCGGGTGGCGCGGGCGTTGGCCTCTGCGCAAGGGGGTTGCGGCGTGCGCCCGAGCGGCTAGAAAGGGCTCACAAAATGGTCACGTCGGTCACTGTCACGTTCGCTTCATGCGGCGCCGAGCCACGCCACGTAGCGCGCAGCGTCCTCGTTCACGCACGCCGCATCGAACGGAAACTCGATGCCGCGCGGCACGTCCGCAGGCAGGTGCGCGAGCGCGGCACGGCACAGCGCATCGTCGGCGGCGGGCGCGCAGGCGAAGCGGCGCGCGCCCGCGCCCTCGACGGCCTTGCAATGGATGTAATCGACGTAGGGCGCCAGCGCGGCGGCAGCCGTCAGCGGCGCTTCGCCGGCCCATTGCCAGTTGCCGATGTCGAAGGTCATGCCGATCAGCTTGTCCTGCCCTGCGGCGCTCAGCGCGCCAAAGAGACCGACGAACTGGGCGAGGCTGCCGCCCTGTACGAGCTGGCCGTTTTCGACGACCACGCGCGGAGCCTGTGACGCCTCGCCGGCTTGTGCGCCCGCGACACCGAGCGCGTCGAGCACCTCAGCGAGCCGCGCGACCTGCGCGTCGCCAGCAAAACCGCCCAGTTGCAGCTTGACGAAGCGCGCGCCAAGCGCCCGGCCGCAGGCGATGGCGTCGCGCAGCGCGGCTTCGTCGAGCGTGCCGTCTTCGCCATACAGCGTGTCGGGCGTCGACCACACGGGCCACAGGCCCTCGCGGGCCAGCGCGGCGCCGAGCGCGCGCAGCGCTTCGGGCCGGGCATCGGCATCGTCCATCAGTTCGCGCCGCACCTCGAACGCGCCCGCGCCCGCCTCTTTCGTCGCGCCGAACCATGCCGCGTGCCCATCGCGACGGATCGCTCCGGCACCAAACGCACTTGCCACTATCGCTACTTCCGCCATCGTTTTCTTCCTGTTGCCTGCCCTGTTCCTGCTGCGCCGAATCCGTGGAACAACACTTTTGGAACCGGTTCCAAATCAGTGCCGAAAAAAAGCGCCTGGGCGCTTCGGTTGATGGGCGGATAGTGCGCCGAGACTGCGTGCGGCGCCATCATGGAAATCCCCTAAAGGCCGCAGCGAACTCACGGCGGGAACCGCGTGCCGCTTGTACCCCCACTCCCGCCGCCATTGAGTCCGACGGACCCCGCGTCCGGCGCGTCGAGCAGACACAGCTCGAGAAAGCGCTGGGTGACCCGCGAAGCCGCGCCCGCGTGCGGTACGATGATCGAAAAACGCCGCACCAGCGGCTCCGGCCGGATGCGGACCTGCTGGAGTGCGTCGTCCTCGTGGCGCATCGACATGGCCGAAACGAAGCCGATGCCCATGCCGGCCCGCACCGCTTCCTTGACGCCCTCCACACCGGCGATCTCAAGCGCAACGCGCATCGGCACGGCGGCGCGCGCGAATGCGCGCTCCACTACCTGGCGCACGCCCGAGCCGTCCTCGCGCAGCACGAGCGGCAGCCCTGCAAAGACGCTCAGCTCGCTGCTCAGCGGTCCCGCGTTGGCGTGTTTGGGTCCGCCGCGCCCCTTCTTCTCCCCCGCGCTCGCAGCCTGAGCGGCCAGCGCGTGGCCACGCGGCGCGATCGCCACGATCTCGTCCTCGTGCCACGGGTGCACGGCGCAATCGGCGGGCAACTGCTCTCCCACCGGCCCCTCGATCAGTGCGATATCGAGCTCGCCAAGCATGGCGACCATGTCGGTCGTATTGCCGCTCGCCGTTTCGAGCTTCACCTCCGGATAGCGCCGATGAAACGCCGCCACGAGATACGGCAGGCGGTAGCTCGCGGGCGTCGTGCTCGCGCCGATGCGCAACGTGCCGCGCTCGAGCCCGCGCAGCGCGTCGCGAAACGCCAGCGCATCGCGCCAGGTGTCGCGCAGGCGCGCGGCGTAGGCCGCGAGCTGCTCGCCGGTGGGCGTGAGACGCACGCCGCGCCCGTCGCGCAGATAAAGCGGCTCGCCAAATTCCTCCTGCAACAGCCGCAATTGCCCTGATACGGCAGGCTGCGACAAATGCAACGCGAGCGCCGCTCGGCTGATGTTCAGGTGCTCTGCAACGGCGGCGAAGGTTATCAGTTGTTCCGGGGTCATCGCATCAAACTATCGGGTTGACCTATATTTTACGTCGCAAATGACGATTTTTCATATCCTTATATCTAATTTAGGATTGGCACATTCGTCAGACAGACAGATTTGCTGCCACAACCATGTCCACACCGTCGACTTCCCTGGCCTCTGCATCGTCCGCCGCGCGCGGCCAGCTTTATGGCCAACTGAATGGCGTGCTGTTCGTCGCGCTCTTCGCCGCCGCCGTCACGCGCATCGCGGCCCTGCCCGCCATTGCCGGTCTCGGCCTGAGCCCGCTGATTGTCGGCATCGTCGGCGGGGCGATCTACGGCAACGCGCTGCGCCATGGCATGCCCGAAAGCTGGGCCGCCGGCGTCAATTTTTCGGCGCGCAAGCTGCTGCGCATCGCGGTGGCGTTCTTTGGGCTGCGCGTGAGCCTCCAGGAGATCGCCCAGGTGGGTCTGCCGGGCCTCGTGGAGTCGGCGGTGATCGTCGTGAGCACGCTTGCGATCGGCACCTGGGCCGGCATGAAGCTCATGAAGCTCGACCGCGACACGGCCATTCTCACCGCGGCTGGCAGCGCGATCTGCGGCGCTGCCGCCGTGCTCGCCTTCGAATCCACGCTGCAATCGAAGCCGCACAAGAGCGCCATGGCGGTGGGCAGCGTGGTGCTGTTCGGTACGCTCTCGATGTTCCTCTACCCGTTGCTCTATCGCGCCGGCTGGCTGCATCTCGACACGGTGGGCGCCGGGCTCTTCTTCGGCGGCACGATCCACGAGGTCGCGCAGGTCGTGGGCGCGGCGAGCAACGTGAGCCCCGAAGCGACGCATATCGCCACCATCGTGAAGATGACTCGCGTGATGCTGCTCGTGCCGGTGCTGCTCGCGCTCGGCGTGTGGCTGAACCGCTCGGCGCGCGGCGCCAGCGCGGGGCAGCAAGGCGCGCGCAAGCTCGCCGTACCCTGGTTCGCACTCGGCTTTCTCGCGCTCGTCGTGGTGAACTCGCTGCACGTGCTGCCCGATTCGACCACCCAGACGCTCAACCTGCTCGACACCTTCGCGCTCACCATGGCGATGACGGCGCTCGGCATCGAGACGCGCGTCTCGCAGATCCGCCAGGCCGGCCCGCGCGCCCTGACCACCGGCTTGATCGTCTATGTCTGGCTGATCGGCGGAGGCCTTGCGATCACCTGGGCGGTGGAGCGATTCTTCGGATGACCTGGCACTGCCGGACTTGCCGCAGCGACTGCCGCACGGTCTACCAAAGGGACTACCAGAGGGACGACCACACGGCTTTCCCTCAGTTGAGAGACCGCGCCCCGGCTTTGCCGGCCGCTTGCCCCGCCCACGGCGGGGCTTTTTGCGTTTTTTCGCCGGGGCTATCGCAGTGCGCAATTGCACCCAGTGAAACGCAGGCGAGCGCCGCGCCGCTTCGTGCCATTGCGCGCCATACTGTCGTCCCATGCCGCTCGTCTCGCGCGAGCGGCCGTCGTGGCAATCCTGAAATGGAGACGACCGATGGCATATGAACTGTATTACTGGGACGGCCTGCAAGGCCGGGGCGAATTCGTGCGGCTCGCGCTGGAGGAAGCGCGCGCGCCCTATGTGGATGTGGCGCGCGGCGCGAAAGAAGACGGCCAGGGCATGAGCGCGATGATGGCCGAACTCGAGAGCGACGGCCCGTATCCGCCTTTTGCGCCGCCGTTTCTCAAGGACGGCGATCTGATCGTGCCGCACGTCGCGAACATCCTGTTCTATCTCGGCCCGAAGCTGAAGCTCGCGCCGCGAGACGAGGCGCTGCGCCTGGTCGCGAATGGCCTGCAACTCACGATCGCCGATTTCGTGACCGAGGTGCACGACACGCATCATCCGATCGCGAGCGGCCTCTACTACGAGGATCAGAAAGACGAGGCGAAAGCGCGCGCGAAGGACTTCATCGCGCATCGCATACCGAAATTCATGAGCTACTTCGAGCGCGTGCTCGCGCAGAACCCGGACGGGCCTCAGCACATGGTCGGCAAGACGCTCAGCTATGTGGACCTGTCGATGTTTCAGGTCGTCGCGGGGCTGCGCTACGCGTTCCCGAAAGCGACGAAGCATCTGGCGGACCATTATCCGCATGTCGTCGCGCTGCACGATGCCGTGGCCGCGCGTCCGCACATCGCGGCGTATCTCGACTCGGAGCGGCGGCTGCCGTTCAACGAGACCGGTATCTTCCGCCACTACCCTGAACTCGATCGCGCCGCCCGGTAGACTCGCGGCATTCCCCAACCAGAAAAACACCCAACCACCCAACCGCCGTGCTGTCATTCCTGCTGAAACTGCGCACCCGCGCCCGCGAACTCTTTCGCCTCTCCGACGCCCACACGATGCTGATCTGGTCGGTCATCGTTGGGATAGCCGGCGCGTTCGCGACCGTGCTGTTTCGCGAGGGTATCGCGCATCTGCAGATCCTCTTCACGGGCCACGAGGGCAGCTTCGTGGCGATGGCGCGCAGCCTGCCCTGGCACACGCGCATCTGGCTGCCGGCAGCGGGCGGTTTCGTGGCGGGCGGCTGCCTGCTGATCGCGAGGCGCAGCAGCGCGCCCGGCGGCGGTGGCAAGCCGATGCACACCGACTACATAGAAGCCGTGGCGATCGGCGACGGCGTGATGCCCGTCGGCAAAAGCATCTGGCGCAGCGTCTCCTCGCTTTTCACCATTGCGAGCGGCGGCTCGATCGGCCGCGAAGGCTCGATGGTGCAGCTCGCCGCGCTGGCCGCCTCGCTGATCGGCCGCTGGGTCCACTTCGATCCGCAGCGCCTGCGCCTGCTCGTGGCGTGCGGCGCGGCCGCCGGTATTACCTCGGCCTATAACGCGCCCATCGCGGGCGCCTTTTTCGTGACCGAGATTGTGCTCGGCGCGATCGTGATGGAGAGCTTCGGGCCCATCGTCGTGTCCTCGGTGGTGGCGAACATCACGATGCGCGAATTCGCGGGCTACAAGCCGCCTTACGAAATGCCGGTGTTTCCGCCGGTCACGGGCGTCGAAGTGCTGCTCTTCGTGGCGCTCGGTCTCTTGTGCGGGGTGCTCGCGCCGCGCTTTCTCTCGCTGCTCGACGTGACGAAGGCCGGCTTCGGCCGCCTGAAGCTGCCGCTGCCCGCGAAGCTCGCGCTGGGCGGCTTCGTCTGCGGCGTGCTGTCGATCTGGACGCCCGAGGTCTGGGGCAACGGCTATAGCGTCGTGAACTCGCTGCTGCATTCGCCGTGGACGTGGACCGCGCTCGCCACGGTGCTCGTGTTCAAGCTCGTCGCGACCGCGGCGACCGTGGGCTCGGGCGCCGTGGGCGGTGTCTTTACGCCGACGCTCTTCATGGGCGCCGTGTTCGGCTGCCTGTTCGGCCAGGGCATGCACGCGCTCTGGCCGCACGCCTCCGCGCCATATGCGTATGCGATGGTCGGCATGGGTGCGTTCCTCGCGGGCGCGACCCAGGCGCCGCTCATGGCGATCCTGATGATCTTCGAAATGACGCTCAGCTATCAGGTGGTGCTGCCGCTGATGGTCTCGTGCGTCGTCGCGTACTTCGTCGCGCGCGCCACGGGCAAGAAGTCGATGTACGAAATCACGCTGCACCGCAATCGCGAGGAAGCCGAGCGCCTGCGCCTGCGCGCCACGCAGATGCGCGAACTGATTCGCCCCGCCGACACCGTGGTGCGCGGCGACGCCACCGTGCAGGAGATGACACGCGTGTTCCTCGAATATCCGGTGAAGTATCTCTACGTGACCGACGATAACAGCCGCTTTCTCGGCGCGGTCGCGCTCGCCGATATCACGAACGACCTGCTGGAAAAGCGCGATACCTCGAACAGGCACGCGAGCGACTACATCAAGCCTTCGTTCGACGTGCTCACGCCCGACATGCCGCTCGCGGTGGCCCTGCAGCACTTCATGTCGTTCCAGGGCGAGCGCCTGCCCGTGATCGAAAGCGCGCAGCATCCCATGCTTGCAGGCGTGGTCTACAAGACGTCGCTGCTCGACGCGTATCAGCGCATGACGCCGGAGCGCTGACGCGCGCGCCTTCCTCGAAAGACGAGCGACCCGCCGCGCCGTGGCACGACGCGCTCGCATGACCAATGTGGGTATGCAAAAGGGGGGCGGAGCGCGGCGACAACGGCCGTGGCAACGTCTGTTGCAACGTCTATGACCACATCCGCGCACCCTAAAAAAGCACGATCGTTCGAGACGTGCTGGCACATTTGCTGCCATTATGAGACCACCGCTTGAGTGTGCACCAGCGGGCGAAATCTCCCCGCTCGCCGTTCGCAGTCTCATCGCACACACAGTGGCGCGCCACGCCGCTCCCGGGCTCGCCGTGAGGCTTGCTCCCGAATCGTGGCCGCCCTGCCGCGCCGGTCAGCGGGATTGTCGCGGCATGGCACTTGCTGCGACCTATGGGCCGCATGAGGAAAGGAGGTCGAGCGATGAAAACCTCGACACTGATGACCACTGTGCTGTTATCTGCCTCGTGCTTTGCCGCACCCGTGCGCACCCAGGACGCCCAGGTCGACCGAGCGAGCGCCCCTGTCTATGCACCGGTCGTGCGCTCGCAGATGGATGACGCACCCGTAGCGCCGCCGGCGCCCGACGTCCCTGTCACCGCAACGGGCATTCAGCATTGGCAATACCTGACCCTGCCGAAATCTCACCGACTGGACCAGGTGCTGACCCCGGTGCTGCATCAGCAAACCTGAACGCCGCGGCCCGGCGTACACAGCGACGCGCCGTGGCGCGCGGTGGTCCACGCGTATCGTCATCTCGTTAGCTACGTTGTCGCCCGCGCACATCCACAGGCAGGGCGCCTCAAGGATTGTGTATGCTTGATTCGCGACGCCCTGCCGCGCAAACCAAGGATCCGACGCATGTCCGCCACGCCCATCCCCGAAGAGCCGATCGATCTCCAGTTCACCGACGTGCTGCATGAAGTGCGCTGGCCCGCCAACAAGGACGAACTCGTGGAGGCCGCCCGCGCCGCCGGTGCGAGCAACGAGGTGCTCGCGATCCTCGACGGCCTGCCCGAGCAGGACTATCGCGACGTGGCCTCGGTCACGCGGTTGATCGGCAGCAACTACGGCCCTGGCCTCAGCATCTGAGGCCCGTTGCGCGCACGGGTCAGGCGTCGCGCCCGAACGCCACGCGCGCAAAGAAGCGGCCAAGCACTTCCGCGATAACCGGCGGCGTGACGTGCTGCGGATCCGCCGCGGCAAGAAACTGCACGCCGTCGCACAAGCCGATCAGCCCGATCGCGAGAAGCTCGGGCGCAAGCGTGAGCGGCGTGCCCACGCGCGCCGAGAATTCCTCGATATAAGCGGCCAGTTGATCGCGCTTGTCCTTCATGAACGCGTTAAAGCGCGTGCGAAAGCGCGCGTCGCGCGCCGCGAGCAGCTTGGCCTCGACCCACAGCAAGAACGCCTTGTTGTCCTGCGGCAGACGGCTGTAGTACGTGAGTACGCGCGCTTCCATGTCCTCGCGCGACATGTCCTCGGCAAAAATCGCGCGCAGGTCGGCTTGCATCGCCTCGTGATCGCGGCGCAGCAATTCCACCAGCAACTCCGACTTGCTGCGGAAGTTCGAATAGAACGCCCCGCGCGTATAGCCCGCCGCCTGAGCGATGTCTTCCACGCTCGCGCCCACGAACCCTTTACGCATGAACATGGCCTGCGCGGCATCGAGCAGGCGCCCGCGCGTCTGGTCGCGGCTTTGCTCGCGGGTGAGTCGGGTGCGCTTGGCGGGTTGGCGCGTCATGGCGTAAGGCGAACGGACAGAAAGTTGGACAGCGCGATAGTAGCGCGAGTCTAGCACTGAATGATTCCTCTGATTCAATCGTGTATTCAGATACAAGGTTGTATTAAAATTCATCAAATCATCTGAGACCGGCCGCCGCGCAAGGCAGGAAACATCGAGGCACAGCTCACGCGGACGGACTCAGCCAAAGCGCGCAACAGGTCATCCAACGGTCAAGCCAGCAGTCAGCCCGACCCGGTCACCCTGCCCTCACAGCCAGCACGATGCACGGCGCACAGGGGCCTGCGCGCATGCGTTCCAGGCATGTCGAGGTCCATGTGAATCGTCGCGGTCGCGGCGCATCGAGCAGGATGCGCAGTCAATCCAGTGGGTTCGTCGAATCCATCCCGTTCATCCGGCGAGCACCAAAGGCGCTGCGGCGCGGTTTGGCGCACCTCGTGAGTCCGGTTGCCTTGTTGGCCTCGTTGGCCTCATTTGCCCCATTGATCGCGCTATGCGCGCTCGCCGGCCTCGCGGCCTGCGGGAAGACCCCGGAAACTGCGCCCTCGCCGCGCCCGGTCGTCTCGATGACCGTCCACCCCGACGGCAACGTTCCGTCAGCCAGCTGGCCCGGCACCGTGCAGGCCCGCTATACCACCCCGCTCTCGTTTCGCGTGAACGGCAAGATCGTCGAGCGCAGCGCGCGGCTTGGCGACACCGTCAAGCCCGGCCAGGTGCTCGCGCGCCTCGACCCGGCCGACTACGACAAGAATGCGGCGAGCGCGCAGGCGCAATACGACGCCGCTCAGCACCGCTTCGCATTCGCGAAGCAGCAGTTCGATCGCGACACCGCCCAGGCCCAGGCCGACCTCATCGCTCGCGCGCAGCTCGAACAAACCCAGGATGCCTACGCATCGGCCGTGGCGCAGCGCGACCAGGCAAAGCAGCAGCTCGCGCTCGCCCAGGACCAGCGCCGCTACACCCAGCTCGTGGCCGATCACGCCGGCGTCATCACCGCCGAGAACGCCGACACCGGCCAGAACGTGCAGGCGGGCCAACCCGTCTACCAGCTCGCGTGGGCCGGCGATGTGGACGTGGCGAGCGATCTGCCCGAGAACGCCATTGGCGCCCTGCACATCGGCGACACGGCGCAGGTCACGCTGCCCGCGCTGCCGGGCCGGCACTACACGGCCAGGGTGCGCGAGCTGGCCGCCGCCGCTGACCCGCAAAGCCGGACCTGGCGCGTGAAGCTCACGCTCGAGCAGCCGGACGCCGACGCGCGTCTCGGCATGACCGCGAACGTCGCGCTCATGGCGAACGCGGCCAGCGCGAGCAGTGCCACCAACGGCACCAATGCCACCAATGCCGCCCAGGCGGACGGCGGCACCTTCACGATCCCCGCCACTGCGCTCTTTCACGACGGCAACGCGCCCGCGCTGTGGATCGTGCAAGGCGCGGACAACGTGCTGCAATTGCGCCGCGTGAGCGTCTCGCGCTACGACGCGCGCACGATCACGGTCACGCAGGGCCTGAAGGACGGCGAGCGCGTCGTGTTGCAAGGCGTGCACACGGTCACCGCGGGCGAGAAGGTGCGCCCGGTCGCGCCGCTGCACCCTGAGGATTTCGCTTCATGAGCCAGCTCGGCGGCAGTGACCAGCGCGGTGACCAGCGCAGTGACCAAGACCCGGGCTCCGATCACGAAGAGGGACGCTTCAATCTCTCGGCATGGGCGCTGCGCCATCGGGCGCTCGTCACGTTCGTGATCGTGCTCGCCACGATCTTCGGCGCGCTCTCGTACACGCGACTCTCGCAGTCCGAGGACCCGCCCTTCACGTTCCGCGTGATGGTGATCCAGACCTTCTGGCCCGGCGCTACCGCGCGCCAGGTCGAGGACGAAGTCACCAACCGCATCGGCCGCAAGCTCCAGGAAACGCCGTACATCGACTTCTTGCGCAGCTACTCGCGCCCCGGCGAATCGCTCGTGTTCTTCACGATGAAGGACTCCGCGCCCGTGAGCGAGGTGCGCGAGACCTGGTACCAGGTGCGCAAGAAAGTGGGCGACATCGCGCCGACGTTGCCGCCCGGCGTGCAGGGTCCGTTCTTCAACGACGAGTTCGGCGACGTCTACACCAACATCTACACGCTCGAAGGCGACGGTTTCTCGCCCGCGCAGTTGCACGACTACGCCGACAACCTGCGCGAAGAGCTCTTGCGCGTGAAGGACGTCGGCAAGGTCGACTATTTCGGCGATCCGAACCAGCGCATCGATGTGGAGATTCCCAACGCGCAGCTCACGCGCCTCGGCATCTCGCCCACGCAGATCGGTCAGGCAATCGGCGCGCAAAATAGCGTCGCGGCGGCCGGCACGCTCACCACCGCCGACGACCGCATATTCGTGCGCCCGAGCGGCCAGTACACCGACCTCAAGGCGCTCGCGGACACGCTCATCAGCGTGAACGGCCGCAGCTTCCGTCTCGGCGACATCGCCATGATCCGGCGCGGCTACGACGATCCGCCCGCCACGCAGATGCGCTTCCAGGGCAAGGCCGTGCTCGGCATCGGCGTCACGATGCAGCCCGGCGGCGACGTGATCCGGCTCGGCAAGGCGCTCGACAAGCGCACCGACGCGCTGCGCCGCGAACTGCCCGCGGGCCTGAAGCTCGTGGAGGTATCGAGCATGCCCGACGCGGTCTCGCATTCCGTCGACGACTTCATCGAGGCAGTGGCCGAGGCCGTGGGCATCGTGCTGGTGGTGAGCCTCGTCTCGCTCGGCGTGCGCACCGGCATGGTGGTCGTGATCACGATTCCGGTCGTGCTCGCCGTCACTTCGCTCGTGATGTATCTGTTCGACATCGGCTTGCACAAGGTTTCGCTCGGCACGCTCGTGCTCGCGCTGGGTCTCCTCGTGGACGACGCCATCATTTCCGTGGAGATGATGGCCGTGAAGCTCGCGCAGGGCTGGAACCGCACGCGCGCTGCCGCGTTCGCGTACACCAGCACGGCGTTCCCGATGCTCACCGGCACGCTCGTCACGGTTTCGGGTTTCCTGCCCATCGTGCTCGCGAAGTCGAGCACCGGCGAATACACGCGCTCGATCTTCCAGGTCTCGGCCATCGCGCTGATCGCCTCGTGGTTCGCGGCGGTCGTTCTGATTCCCCTGCTCGGCTATCGGCTGCTGCCCGAGCGCAAGCGCGACCCGAATGCACCACAAAGCGGAACACCAGGCGCCGCGCATGGCGAGCATCACGAAGAGGACATCTACGACACGCGCTTCTACCACCGCCTGCGCCGCTGGGTCGGCTGGTGCATCGAGCGCCATGTCGTTGTGCTCGCACTTACCGTCGTGCTGTTCGTCGTCGCGCTCGCGGGCTTCGCGCTGATTCCGCAGCAGTTCTTCCCGAGCTCGGACCGCCCCGAGCTGCTCGTGGACGTGCGCCTGCCCGAGGGCGCCTCGTTCGACGCCACGCTGCGCCAGACGAAGCGCCTCGAAGAAGCGCTGAAGGGTCGGCCCGAGATCGACCATTCGATCGATTTCGTCGGCACCGGCGCCCCGCGTTTCTATCTGCCGCTCGATCAGCAATTGCAGCAGCCGAATTTCGCGCAGTTCGTCATCACGACCAAGTCCGTGGTGGATCGCGAGAAACTCGCGAGCTGGCTAGAAACGAAGCTGCGCAGCGACTTCCCCGCCGTGCGCACGCGCCTCTCGCGCCTCGAGAACGGCCCGCCGGTGGGCTACCCCGTGCAGTTCCGCGTGAGCGGCGACGACATCGCGACCGTGCGCGGCATCGCCGAACGCGTGGCCGCCGCCATGCGCGCCGACCCGCGCGCCGAGAACGTCAACTTCGACTGGGACGAGCCCGCCGAACGCTCGCTGCACTTCGAGATCGACCAGCAGAAGGCGCGTGCGCTCAACATCACCTCGCAGGACGTCGCGAACTTCCTGCAGATGACCTACTCCGGCTACACGGTCACGCAATACCGCGAGCGCGACAAGCTCATCGGCGTGGACCTGCGCTCGCCGCCCAACGAACGCGTGGCCCCCGCCCATATGCTCTCGCTCGCCATGCCCACGCCGAACGGCCCGGTGCCGCTCGGCGCGATCGGGCACCTCGCGAACACGCTCGAATACGGCGTGATCTGGTCGCGCGACCGGCAGCCGACCCTCACCGTGCAAGCCGACGTGCGCGAGGGCGCGCAAGGCATCGACGTCACGCATGCGCTGCAAAAGCAGTTGGAGCCGATGCGCGCGACGCTGCCCACGGGCTACCGCATCGAGGTGGGCGGCTCGGTCGAGGAAAGCATGAAGGGCCAGGCGTCGATTTACGCGCAGTTGCCGATCCTCGCGATCGCCGTGCTCACGCTGCTCATGATCCAGTTGCAAAGCCTCTCGCGCGTCATGATGGTCGTGCTCACCGCGCCGCTCGGGCTGATTGGCGTGGCGCTCGCGCTGCTCGTCTTTGGCGAGCCGTTTGGCTTTGTCGCGATGCTGGGCGTGATTGCCATGTTCGGCATCATCATGCGCAATTCGGTGATCCTCGTGGACCAGATCGAGCGCGATATCCGCGCCGGGTACAAGCGCTTCGACGCCATCGTCGGCGCAACGGTGCGGCGCTTCCGTCCGATCATCCTGACTGCGGCGGCCGCCGTGCTCGCGCTGATCCCGCTCGTGCGCTCGAACTTCTTCGGGCCGATGGCGACCGCGCTGATGGGCGGAATCACGAGCGCGACCGTGCTCACGCTGTTCTTCCTGCCCGCGCTCTATGCCGCCGCGTTCCGCGTGCGCAGCAGCGAGACCGACGCGCCGCGCCCCAACGCGGAGAACGCATCATGAACCGTGTCATGAATAGCATCACGAACCGCACCAAGAACTGCTTCATGAAATGCTTCATGACGGATTGCGCGCCGATGAAGACACGCCGTTCGCCCGCATCGAATCCGGCGAGCCCGCGCACGTGCGCGGCAGTGCTTTGTGCGTTCTTCGTGAGCGCCTGCGCATGGGGGCCGGGCGGCGCGCCGCCCGCGATGCCCGAGCCCGCGCACTACGGCACCGAGGCGCAGCCCGTGCAGACGGTTGCCGCACAAGGCCTCGCGCAGCAGTTCGTGACGGGCGCGCAGCCGGTGCCGCAATGGTGGACGCTCTATGGTTCGCCCGAACTCGATGCGCTCGTCGACGAGGGCCTCGCCAACAGCCCGAATCTCGCCTCCGCCGATCACAGCCTGCAAGCGGCGCGCGAGCAGTTGCGCGGTCAGTTGGGCAGCTCGATGCTGCCCACGGTCGATGCGCTCGGTGTGGCGCAGCGCGGGCGCGCGCCAGGCATCCCGCAACTCGGCTTCGACAAGCTGTACTACGACGTGTTCGCGGGTCTTGTCCAGGTGCGTTACT
The DNA here is from genome assembly GCF_022213065.1 of Paraburkholderia tagetis. Classification (GTDB taxonomy): domain Bacteria; phylum Pseudomonadota; class Gammaproteobacteria; order Burkholderiales; family Burkholderiaceae; genus Paraburkholderia; species Paraburkholderia tagetis. The sequence continues at coordinate 253,160 of NZ_JAKLJA010000005.1, read as the reverse complement.
CGTTCGACATTTTCGGCGCGACGCGCCTGAACAACGCCGCACTCGCCGCGCGCGTGAACATGCAGGTGTTTCAATACGAGGCGGCGCGCCGTGCACTCGCGGCGAACATCGTCGCGAGTGCGCTGGGCGCGGCCACGCTCCATGCGCAGATCGATACGACCGAGCGGCTCGTCGCGCTCGCCAACGCGCAGGCCGACGACCTGCAAAAGCGCTACACGCTCGGCGCGGTCTCGCATACCGACCTGCTCAACGCGCAGCAAAGCGCGGCTTCGCTCGCGGCGAGCCTGCCGGGGCTGCGCCAGCAACGCGCGGCGCAGCGCCATGCGCTCGCCGTGCTGCTCGGGCGCACGCCCGACGCCGCGCCGCCCGACCTCGACCTTGCGGGCTTGACCTTGCCCGCGCAGGTGCCCGTGGTCGTGCCATCGGACCTGCTCAAAACGCGGCCCGACATCCAGGCCGCCGGCGCGGCGCTGATCGCGGCCTCTGCCGAGGTAGGCGCAGCTACGGCGCAAATGTTCCCGAGCATCACGCTTTCCGCAGGCCTCGGCCAGGGCGGATTCAGCTGGCCGGTCATCACGTCAGGTGCAGGCGCACTCTGGATGATCGGCGCCTCGCTCACGCAGCCGCTCTTCCACGGCGGCGCGCTTCTCGCGCAGCGCCGCGCGGCGTTGCAGTCCTACGATGCGGCCAACGCGTCGTACAAGCAGACCGTGCTCGCGGCATTCCAGGACGTCGCCGACCGCCTCGCCGCGCTCGAACACGACGCGCAGGCGCTCGACGCGGCCAGCACCTCGGCGCAAACCGCGCAGGGTGTCTACGAAGAGACGAACGCACGCTACCGGCTGGGCGCCGTGCCTTACTACGCCGTGCGTCAGAGCGAGCAGCAATGGCGCAACGCGCGGCTCGACGAAGTGCGCTATCGCGGCACGCGGCTTTCGGATACGGCTGCGCTGTTCCAGGCGATGGGGCAGCCTCCCACGGGCGCCGATGCCTCGGCTGCGAACGCTCAACCACATGCTGTGAATGGTGACAGCGCCGCTACCGCGACAACCCCGGCACGGGACTAAGAACCGCCCGGCCCCGATGTGCGCGCGAGAGAAATAGAACAATGAATACGCCGCGCGCGCTCCCTCAGAGTCGTTTCCACCCTGCCTCCGCCCGGTCCGCGATCGCCCATTCCCGTCAGAAAGATCTGAGCCCTAATTTTGAGACATAGCTGCTACACTGCGTCGCAAATCGAGATAACAAAAGCCAATTAATTCGGATTGCTATATAAACCGCCAACGCTTCATTCGGAGACCAGCCATTGCCATACGTGCTGCCCACGCAGTCCGGGTACGCAGCGGCGCATTACACCCTCGACGACATCGATCATGGCACTCGTATCGAATCACGGCCTTTGCGCCACAGCGCTTCTCGCATCGCTTCTCATAGCCAGCACCGCCGCGCACGCGGATCTTCAATGTTCCGGCACGCGCGGCGGCTTCCGTTTCGAATCGGATAGCTGGGGCAGCACCGACAAACTCGAGCACTTTGCCGTTTCCGCACCGTTCGGCGCGTTCGGCGGATGGCTCGCGCTTGAGGTCCTGAACGGCACCTGCCCCACCGGCGGCTTCTCGTACAAGGATCTTTTCGCCGATGCCTTGGGCGCACTCGCGGGCGCCTGGCTCTCGCACTGGGCCGTCACGTATTCGCGCGACTCGCACAGCAAAACATTCGGGCTGCAGTACAACAACACGTTCTGATGTGCTCCGAAGTGCCTGGAAGTGCTTCGGTGTGCGCAGGGCCTTGTGGATCAGTGAGTTAGCTTCGCTCTCCCAACGTTATCAACAGGGCCTTCAACAAAAACTGTGGACAACGGAGCATTGCGCTCGCGCCAGGTTATCCCCAGTTTTTGTTGATGGCCCTGTGGAAAAGCCCTGGGCAACCCAGCCAAGTCCTTGACGCACAAGGAAAACCACGCGCCCAAACAAAACGCGGCACACCGTTGCCGGTGTGCCGCGTTCAAGGCGTCGGGCCAGGCTGTGCTGCATGAGCAGCGCCAGCCCGGATGGGCCAGCCCAGATGGGCCAGCCCGAAGTCCGTCAATGAGCGTTCGTCAAGGCTTGTTCGTCTCGAACAGATCCATGATCTGCTTGCGCTCGCTCTGCGTGACATTCGGCGTCGCCAGTCCGCCCGTCCCCATGCTGCCGGTCGCCCCGCTCGCGTCGCTGGCGGCGCCCGCCGGGTTGCCCGACTCCATGCCGATCGCCGAGACAAAGCCCGCACCCGGCGTCGCATCGGAGTAGTACAGCTCGTCGCCGATCGTCGTGAGTCCCGGCGGCATCGGCGGCTCTTCCTGCGGCACGTTGCGCAATGCCTTGCCCATGTAATCCACCCAGATCGGCAGCGCGAGCTGCGCGCCGAACTCGCGGCTGCCGAGGCTCTTCGGCTGGTCGTAGCCCATCCACGCCACCGCCACCAGCGTGTGCTGATAGCCGGCGAACCAGCCGTCGTGCGCTTCGTTGGTCGTACCGGTCTTGCCCTGCAGGTCGTCGCGATGCAGAACGTTCGTGCCCGCACCCGTGCCCGCCGTCGCCACCGAATGCAACAGGCTGTTCATCACGAACGCATTGCGCGGCGAAAGCGTTTGCGGCGCATTCTGGCCCGCCACGAGCGGCTGGGCGCGCAGGACCGGCTGGCCGTGTGCGTCGTCGACTTCGGCGATCAGGTACGGGTTGATGCGATAGCCGCCGTTCGCGAACACGCTATACGCGCCCGCCGACTGCAGCGGCGTGACGAGACCCGCGCCCAGCGCCATCGGCAGGTACGGCGGCGTCTTGTCCGCATCGAAGCCGAAGCGCTGCGTGACGTAGTCCTGCGCGTACTTCGTGCCGATGTACGAGAGGATGCGGATCGACACGAGGTTCTTCGACTTCTGCAGCGCGAGGCGCATCGACATCGGGCCTTCGGGGTAGTCGTCGTCTTTCGGCTCCCACGCTTCGCCGCCCGGGGAACTGGGCGGGAAGTACAGCGGCGCGTCGTTGATCGAGGTGGCCGGTCCGAGCCCCTTCTCGAGCGAGGCCGAATAGATGAACGGCTTGAAGCTCGAACCCGGCTGGCGCCACGCCTGCGTGACGTGGTTGAACTTGTTCTTGTTGAAGTCGAAGCCGCCGATGAGCGCGCGGATCGCGCCGTCCTGCGGCGTGAGCGAAACGAGCGCGCCTTCCACCTGCGGCAACTGCGTGATCTGCCAGTTGCCCTTGGTGTCGGCCATCAGGCGCACGATCGAACCGGGCCGAATCTTCAATGCCGCCGACGCACGCGCCGAAAGACCGCCCGCGACAAACCGCAGGCCATCGCCCGTCACTGTGACCCGGGTGCCGTCGAGCACCTGCGCGGTGACCGACTTCGGGCTCGCGTCGATGACCACGGCCGAGACGATATCGCCGTTGTCGGGGTGATCGGTGAGCGCGTCGTCGATGGCCTGGTCGCGGTCGTCGCCCGGCTCGGGCAACTTCACGAAGCCTTCAGGGCCGCGATAGCCGTGGCGGCGCTCGTAATCCATCACGCCCTTGCGCACGGCCGCGTAGGCCGCGTTCTGATCGGCGGAGTCGATCGTCGTCGTGACCGTGAGGCCGCGCGTATACGTCTCGTCCTTGTACTGCGCATACATCATCTGGCGGACCATTTCCGCGACGTACTCCGCATGCACGCTGTACTCGGTGCCCGCGGTACGCGTATGCAGCGGCTCCTTGATCGCCTCGTCGTACTGCGCCTGGGTGATGTAGTTCAGGTCGAGCATGCGCTTGAGGATGTACTCCTGACGAATCTTCGCGCGCTTCGGATTGACGATCGGGTTATACGCGGACGGCGCTTTCGGCAGGCCCGCGAGCATCGCCGCCTCGGCTAGCGTGATGTCCTTCAGATCCTTGCCGAAGTACACGCGCGCCGCCGCCGAGAAACCATAGGCGCGCTGCCCCAGATAGATCTGGTTCATGTACAGCTCGAGGATCTGGTCCTTCGTGAGCGCGCGCTCGATCTTGTAGGCGAGCAGCATCTCGTAGATCTTGCGCGTATAGGTCTTCTCGCTCGAGAGGAAGAAGTTGCGCGCGACCTGCATCGTGATCGTGCTCGCGCCCTGCGACGCGCCGCCGTGCATCAGGTCGGCGACGCCCGCGCGCAGGATGCCGACGAAGTCCACGCCGCCGTGCTCGTAGAAGCGGTAGTCCTCGATGGCGAGCACCGCTTTCTTCTGCACGTCGGGGATGTCCTGAAAGCGCACGAGCTGGCGCCGTTCTTCGCCGAACTCGCCGATCAGCACGTGATCGGCGGTATAGATGCGCAGCGGCACCTTGGGCTGATAGTTGGTGAGCGCGTCGAGCGAGGGCAACTGCGGCCCCATCACGACGAGCGCATAACCGACGATCAGCGCGCCAACGACGCAAAGCGTGGCGATCAAGCCGGCGAACCAGAGCGCGATCGATGCGCCAAACGAGCGGCGGCGAGGGCGCTCGTCGCGCGAATCGTCGCCGCGCGGGCGGCGCGGTGGCTGATGTCCATTGTTGAAGGAGGGTTCCCGATCGTTCGGGTAGTGTGCGGAAGGCGGTCGTTTGATGATAGGCATGACTGGAATGATTGGCGCGTTCGTTCTGCGCCCCCGGCTGCGCGCGGCTCGCGCGCATAGATCTCGATCCTGGCGTCATGGCGCCAATGCGGCGTGTGAAAAGCGGCGCCCGCTTGAATCTGCTTGAATCTGCTTGAATCTGCATGAGCGCGGCGCCGTGGCGTGACCGGCAACGCCCCCGTTCGGTCACGCGGCGCGCATGTTCGGCGCGCCTTCGCAAGTTACTCTTTCAATATCCTTTCGCGTGAACGCCTCCACAGGAAGCAGCCGCGCGAAATGTAACAGCGCATTCTAAATAATTCGTGCGCGGCCAGTCGGGCTTTTTTTGTAAGAGTTTCTTGGGAACCGGTCTGCGTCCCTCATTGTTCGCGCTTCACGGTACCCGCTTGCGTCACCGCGCGATACGACGAACACGACAAACACGACAAACGATACGCACGCATCTTTGCGTTGCGCATCGCGCGTCTCGTCATATGATGGAAAGGCTACTGCACGCTCTGTACCCTCCTCGCTTTGCTTGCCGGCCAATACGAACCACGCCATCCGCCGTCGCGCGCATGCGGGACCCGAAGTTTACTCGAAGCCGATCCAACGGCCAGCCGATCATGAACAAGCCCAGCGAACGCATCGTCGTCTTCGTCACGCCCGCGCAAAAACGGGCGATCTCCGCCACGGCCGACGAACTCGGCATCAGCATCAGCGAATTGATGCGCCGCGCCGTGATCGCCTTTAGCGCGACGAGCGACCAGGTGAAGGCGGCGAGCATCGTCGACCGGCTGAGCGCGACCCGCGAGCCCGACGCGCTCGCACAAGTGCTGCGCAAGGCGGCAAGGCCGCTGCGGAACGGGCGCGCTGCGGGGCTGCGGCCCGCTGCTGCGGAACCCGCAGCGACGGCCGTGCAACCCGATATCGGGGCTGACGCGCCCCTTTGCGCCGGGACCGAAGCACCGCTGTCAGCGACGAACGGCGAAAGCGCCGACGCGGCGCAGGCGACCGGCGCCAAAGCGGATACCGCTCGCGCCGAGCGCGACCTGGCCCAGGCCGTTGCACGGCTGGCCGGCGAGGCTGAAGGAACTGCAGAACCCGCCGAGCTTACCGAAGCGGAGGCTGACATCGCGCACTCCGAGGACACCCGTCGAGAAGACGCCGAACCGCTGAAGCCGCTCAGCGGCGGCGCGCCATTCGCTCGCGCGGCGCGCGACGATGAGGAAGATGCGCACAGCAGCGACCCCGCACCCGATGCAGGCAAGTTCGCCTGAGCGCCGGAACGGGAAACGCGAAACCCGAAACCCGAAACCCGCACGCAACCGCGCTACGGCCGCGTGACCTCTTTAAGTCCCTTTTAAGAGACCCCGTGGTGTAATATCCGCGAGCGATGCGCCAGGGCCGGCGAGCTGTCCCTGTCCCATGCAGCCAATTGAGCCAATTTGGCCGCGAACGGGACGATTCGGCAAATGCGGCCGAGTATGTGGCGCAACGGTTAATTTAGCGGCGCGGGCCTGTTGCAATTGGTCAAACCGCCCCGAATTTCGCGCTGCATGCGCGGCTCGCACAAAGCGGCGTAAGCTAAACGCGAGATTGCCGGGCGGACCGACCGGGTCCGCCGCAGCACATCGCGACGCTAACGCCGCAAGCGTGCATCGCGGCCCGCTGGAGCACGGCGGGGCCAATCTCATTTCACCGGAGGAATTCATGTCGCTTTTCGACTCTATCTCTCGCACGGTCAAGGGTCTGCTGAACGACGCCGCCGACTCCGTGCAAGACCCGTCGCGCGACGCGCGCCAGATCGTGCGCGAGCTCGATGACAGCATCGGAAAGGCCGAGAACTCGCTCGTCGAGATCCAGGCGCAGGTCGCGATGCAGCAAAGCAAGCGCGACGTGGCCGCGGACAAGGCGAAGAAGTATGAAGACGGTGCGAAGCGCGCGCTGCAATCGGGCGACGAAGCCCTCGCACGCGAAGCGCTCGGCGCCCAAGCCACGGCCGAAGCCGAACGCGACGCGCTCGCGGCCGAACTCGCGAAACTCGAGCCGTCGGTCGATCAACTGAAGCAGCAGATCGACGACATGCGCTCGCGCCGCAACGACCTCAACGCACGCTCGAACATCCTGCAGGCGAAGCAGCAGATCGCCCAGGCGAAGGACGTGGCGGCCACGGCGCTCGGCGGCATTGGCGGCAAGAATCTTTCCGAGGACTTCCAGAAGCTCGAAGACAAGGTGAATTTGTCGAATGCGCGCTCGGACGCCCGACTGAACTCGGCGGATACGTCGAGCGGCAAGGCGCTCGACGACAAGCTCGCCGCGCTGAACAAGGGCCCGTCGGTGGACGACCGCCTCGAAGCTCTGAAGAAGCAGCTCAATACGCCGGCACAGTAAGTGCGCCGGGCGTAACGGATGCGGTGCGGCCAGCAAGCAACGGCGCGCACCGCGCCGCATCCACGTTTCGTATGTCATGGAGACGGGCGACAAGCCGCCCGGCCTGCAACATGAAAAAGTATCTCATCGCACTTTTCGCTTCGCTCGCACTCGTGAGCGGCCTGGCGTTCGCCGTGCCGAGCGTGCAGCAGATCGAATCCGCGATGTCGCAAGGCGACTGGCAACGCGCGGACTCAGGGCTCACCCAGGTCCTGCAGGCTCACCCCGACAACGCCCGCGCGCACTATCTGTATGCGCAGGTGCTCAATCGCGAAGGCCGCTACGCCGACGCGCTCGCGCAGGTCCAGCAGGCGAAGTCGCTCGATCCGCAAATCCGCTTCACGCAGCCGCAGCGCTTCGCACAGGTGGAAGCGAAGATCCGCTCGGACGCGACGCGCGCAGGCGCCACCACGACGAGCCGCACCAACAACCCTTTCGCACAGCAGCAGACCCAGGCGGCGGCCCCAGCGGCGCTCGCCGCTGCTGCTGTGCCGCAAAAGCACGGTCCCGGCATGGGCATGTGGATCGGCATTGCCGTCGTGCTGGTGGGCGTGGCGCTCGTGCTGCGCTGGACGCTGCGTCGCGCGAAATCCACGGAAGACGCGAAGGCCGGCGATGACCGCCGCGACCAGCTCAAGCGCGCCACCGAACTGCTCAACGCCGTGCGCTCGCTCAAGCTCGACGTGAAGCTTTCGACGGCGCCGGGCCATGAAGCGCTCGAAAAGGAAGTGGAAGCCTTCGAGACGCAATTGCGCGGCGTGGTCGAAACGCTTTCGGGCAGCACGAACCCGGTGGCCCCGTATCAGATCGAGGATCTCGAGCGCCAGTTCGCGAGCCTCAAGGCGCGCGCCGAAGGCCGGCCCGATCCGAACGCCCAGGCCGCCGCGTCGCCGTCGCCGGCGTCGTATGACGGCAGCAGCTCGGCCTATGCGCGCGAGGCGGACAACGCGTTCGGGCATAACCCTCAATATCCACCGCAGTACCCCCCCCAGCAGCAACAGCCGCAAGTCGTCGTGCAACAAGGCGGCGGTGGCATGGGCGGCATGGGTGGACTGCTCACCGGCGTGCTGCTGGGCCAGGTGCTCAATCAGGGCCACGACCGTGTGATCGAGCGCGATGTGATCGTCGACGACGAAGGCCGGCGTATTCCGCGCGATGGCGGCAATGGTGGCGGTGTCGACTTTGGCCAGGGCTCGAACGACTGGGACGATGGCTCGGGCGGCGGCGGTGTCGATCTGGGCAGCAACGACAGTTCGGACGACTGGAATACCTGAGCGCATCCTTCCGGGCGGCGCACTCGCCGCCTCCATTCAATGTCGAGCAACGACGGGCTCCCTTGCGGAGCCCGTTTTGCATCATTCGCCTCTTGCACTCGATCCGCCGCGCGGCGACTCCCTACATTCAAACATGACCACTCACGCGTCCTCTTCACAGCAACAGACGTCCGACGCCACGCGAGCCACACCGCGCATCGCCATCGTTGGCAGCGGTTTTGCCGGCATCGGCATGGCGATCCGTTTGCGGCGCATGGGTATCGAAACGTTCACGATCTACGAGGCCGCCGAGCACCTCGGCGGCACATGGCGCGACAATGCCTACCCCGGCGCCGCCTGCGATGTTCCTTCGCACCTCTATTCATTTTCGTTCGAGCCGAATCCGGACTGGACGCGCACTTATGCGCCGCAGCGTGAAATTCTCGATTACCTGGGCCGTTGCGCGCACAAGTACGACGTCGAGCGCTACATCAACTATCGCTCGCGCGTGCATGCCGCGCGCTTCGATGCGGCGCGCAGCGTGTGGCTGATCGAGATCGAGTGCGACGGCATCATGCGCACCATCGAGGCCGATTTGCTGATCGCCGCGAATGGCCCGCTCTCGCGTCCCGCCCTGCCCGCCGTCGACGGGCTCGAGCGCTTCGAAGGCACGCTCTTTCATTCGGCGCGCTGGGATCACGATTACGCGCTCGACGGCAAGCGCGTGGCCGTGATCGGCACCGGCGCAAGCGCCATCCAGTTCGTGCCGCAGATCCAGCCGCGCGTCGCGCAACTCACGGTGTTTCAGCGCACGGCGCCCTGGATCATGCCGCGCCGCGATCGCGCCATCGGCGCGCGCCGGCGCTGGGTGTATCGCCATGTGCCGCTCGCGCAGCGCCTCGCACGCGCGGCGATTTACTGGCAGCTCGAATCGCGCGCATTGGGTTTCGTCGTCGACCGGCGCCTGCTCAATGCGCCGATGAAGTTCGCGCGCAACTATCTCGCGCACAAGGTGAAAGACCCGGCGCTGCGCGCAAAGCTGTCGCCCGACCATGTGCTGGGCTGCAAGCGCGTGCTGCTCTCGAGCAACTATTTCCCGGCGATAGCGCAGCCGAACGTGGAGCTCGTGACCGAGCCGATTCGCGAAGTGGTCGCCGACGGCATCGTCACCGCGGACGGCGTGCATCACGCATTCGATGCAATCGTCTGCGGCACCGGCTTCCAGGTAAACGATGTGGATGCGCCGTTTCGCGTGACCGGCCTGAACGGCGCGGACCTGGGCACGGCGTGGCGGCGCGACGGCCCCGAGGCGTATCTGGGCGCGACCGTGGCGGGCTTTCCGAACTTCTTCATCATCGTCGGACCGAACACGGGCCTCGGGCATAACTCGATGATCTACATGATCGAGTCGCAAGTCCGCTATATCGCCGAGTGCATCCGCACCCTTCAGCGCCGAGGGGCGCGCACGATGAGCGTGCGGACGAGCGTGCAGCGCGACTTCAACGCGCGGCTGCAAGCGCAGCTCGCGCGCACGGTGTGGACCTCGGGCTGCCACAGCTATTACCAGACCATGAGCGGCAAGGTCACGTCGCTGTGGCCGGGCTTCACGTTCACGTTCCGGCGCCGCACGCGCCGCGTGCGCGAGCGCGACTACGAGTTCGGACGCTGAGCTTCCGCGCTCACCGATGCGCGGGCGGCCATCGGCTTGCCCGCATACACGCGCGTTTCGTAGGCGAAATTCACGCACCCGTCCTGCTGCGTCGCGTCGAACAAGCTGCGCAGCGCCGCAAGCATCGGCTCATGACGCGCGTCGCCGGGCTTGGGCGCGTATGACGAGGACGCGAGACGCCCGCGCAGCCCGTCGTAGTCGAGCAGCTGTGCGTTCGGAAACACAGTCTTCTGCTCGAAGCCGTCGCCGAACCAGTCGGCCATGGCGTCGTCATCGGGATACGTCTCGGCCACGTTCGCATAGTCGGTGCTGAATTCGCGCAGCAGGGCTTCGTAGCCTTCGAGAAACGCCGAACCCTTTACGAGCCGGCTGTTCCAGAACAGCACGATCTTGCCGCGCGGCTTGAGGATGCGCGCGAACTCGCGCCGGGCGCCTGCCTTCTCGAACCAATGAAACGCCTGCGCCGCCGTCACGAGGTCGATGCTCGCGGTTTCGAGCGTCGTGTTCTCCGCGCTGCCGGCCACGCTGCGATAGCCGGCATAGTCCGCGAGGTACGCGTCCGCAGCCTCGCGCATCGCCGCGTTCGGCTCCACAGCCACAACCGGGTGACCCGCGTCGAGAAAAAGCTTTGCCGAGATGCCGGTGCCCGCGCCGATGTCGGCCACCGTGGCGCCCGGCGCAATGCCGCATTCGAGGTGGGCGAAGGTCGTCACTTCGCGGGGATAAGTCGGCCGGTACTTCACGTAGTCCGAGACCCGGTCGGTGAAGCGCCGGGTGGAATCGTCGATCATCGTGTTGCCTCGTGTCGTGTCCGCGCGCATACCCGAAGGCCCCTCGCGCGCGACGTCAAACCCGATGCGGCGCGTTCAGACGAGCGCGCCGCGCCCGTCCGCCGCTTTCCGGCCGCTCACCGCGCGGCCTCGCACTCAGGCGCCGCTCAAGAGCTTGAGCAACCCCCAGAGGAAGCGGCAGACCATGACGATCAGCTCCCAGAGCTGAATCAGCTGTTGCCAGAGCGCTACGATCGCGCCCTCCTTCATTATTGCTTCGATCATCGTGTTTCCGCCGCAGGCCGCGCTGGACGCCGCGCATCGTGCTACCTGGCGCTCGCTGTCAGCCCACATTTTCCGATCATAGCCCCATACTCCCATGGCACGCTGAAGTTCCCCGCACGGCTCGCGCAGGCGCGTTGAAAAACGAAAAACGGCGCGTGAGCCGAAGCCCACGCGCCGCCTTGCACGAAAGCGCCCGTTTGCGCCCGTTTGCGCCCGCTCGCGCACGCTTGCGAGCGGTTCAGACCGCCATCGCCATACGTTTGCGCTCCGCGCGCTGCATGAAGAAGTTGCCGACGATCACGCCCGCCGTCACCACGAGAATGAAGAGCGTCGCGAGCGCGTTCATCTCCGGGTTCAGACCGAGACGCACGCGCGAGAACACCACGAGCGGCAGCGTGGTCGAGCCCGGGCCCGAGAGGAACGCCGACAAGACCAGGTCGTCGATGGAGAGCGTGAACGAGAGCAGCCAGCCCGCCGCGAGCGCCTGCGAGATCAGCGGCAGCGTGATCTGGAAGAACACCTTGAGCGGCGTGGCGCCGAGGTCGAGCGCAGCCTCTTCCAGCGAAGGATTGAGCTCGCGCACGCGCGATTGCACGATGATGGCGACATAGGAGATGCACAGCATCACGTGGCCAATCCAGATCGTGAACACCCCACGCCCCGACGGCCAGCCGAACAGCTTGCCCATTTCCACGAACAGTAGCAGCAGCGAGATGCCCTGGATCACCTCGGGAATCACGAGCGGCGCGTTGATCATGCCGGTATAGAGCGTGAAGCCGCGAAAGCGCCCCATGCGCGCGAGCACGAAGCCCGCCCATGTGCCGATGATCACCGAAGCAAACGCCGTCATCAGCGCGATGCGCAGCGACAGCCACGCGGAGGCGATGAGCTCGTCGTCGGTGACGAGCGCCTGATACCAGCGTGTCGAGAAACGCGTCCACACCGTCACGAGTTGCGAGTCGTTGAACGAGTAGACGATCAGGCTGAGGATCGGAATATAGAGGAACGCAAAGCCGATGCCGAGCGCGATGAACTGTAGAACGCGATTCGGTTTCATTTTCCGCGCGCCTCCAGTTCCTTCGCCTGGAAGTGCTGGAACAGCGCCATCGGCACGAGCAGCAGCAAGACCATCGCACAGGTGACGGCGGAGGCCATCGGCCAGTCGGCGTTGTCGAAGAACTCGTTCCACATGACGCGGCCGATCATCAGCGTGTTCGCGCCGCCGAGCAGTTCGGGAATCACGTACTCGCCCACCGCCGGAATGAACACCAGCAGACAGCCCGCGATGATGCCGTTCTTCGAGAGCGGCAGCGTGATCTCCACGAACGCGCGCCACGGCTTCGCGCCGAGGTCGTAGGCGGCTTCGAGCAGCGTGAGGTCCATCTTCACGAGGTGCGCATAGAGCGGCATCACGAGGAACGGCAAGTACGAATACACCATGCCGATATAGACGGCCGTGTTCGTGTGATAGAGCTCGATGGGCGAGTGAATGATGCCGACCGACATCAGAAAATTATTCAGCAGTCCGTTGTTCTTCAGAATGCCGATCCAGGCGTAGACGCGAATCAGGAACGACGTCCAGAACGGCAGCATCACCGCCATCATGAGGATGTTGCGCGTGGCCGGGTTCGAGCGCGCGATGTAATACGCCATCGGATAGCCGATCAGCAGGCACAGCAGCGTCGAAATGGCCGCCACGACCACCGAATTCACGTAAGTCGCGAAATACAGGCTGTCCTGGACCAGGAACGCGTAGTGCGAAAGATCGAGCGCGATATGCCAGACGCCTTCGCTGAACGACGTGAGTTCCGTGTACGGCGGAATGCCGAGCTGCTGGTCGGCGAAGCTGATCTTCACCACCAGGATGAACGGCACGAGGAAGAACAGCAGCAGCCAGAAGAACGGGCCGGCCACGACGGCCGTGCGGCCGGTCAGGTTGAAGCGCCTGGCCGGCCAGTGCAGGAGACTCTTGAAGGTCAACGTGCTCATGACGTCAGCACCACACCGGCCGACGCACTCCAGCGCACGTAGACCTCGTCTTCCCAGCCGGGCGAATCAATCTCGGAGAGCGCGAGGCTCGACATGTTCGCGATCACCGTCTTGCCCGAATCGAGTTTGACGTGATAGAGCGAGTAGCCGCCCATGTACGCGATGTTCTTGACGACGCCCTTGCCCCAGTTGAACGCCCCCTCGGGCGGCTTGCGTGTGAGCGCGATGCGCTCGGGCCGCACCGAGATCGTCACGGGCATGCCGAGCGGACCGGTGATGCCATGGTTCACGTAGAGGCGCACAGGCAGATCCGGCGATTCGACGAACACATGATCGGGCTCGTCCTCGACCACATTGCCCTCGAACAGATTGGTCGAGCCGATGAACTCCGCCGAGAAGCGGCTGTTCGGAAATTCATAGACCTCGTTGGGCGCACCGAGCTGCACGATCTGGCCTTCGCTCATGACCGCGAGACGGTTGGCCATCGTCATCGCTTCTTCCTGGTCGTGCGTGACCATGATGCAGGTGACGCCCACCTTCTCGAGAATGTTGACGAGTTCGATTTGCGTGCGCTGACGAATCTGCTTGTCGAGTGCCGACATGGGCTCGTCGAGCAGCAGCAATTTGGGGCGTTTGACGAGTGAACGCGCGAGCGCCACGCGCTGTTGCTGGCCGCCCGAAAGCTGATGCGGCTTGCGCCTGGCGAACCGCGACATTTGCACGAGTTCGAGCGCGGCGGCCACGCGGTCCTTCAACTCGCCCTTCTTCACGCCTTCCTGGCGCAGCCCGAAGCCGACATTCGACTCCACGGTCATATGCGGAAAGAGCGCATACGACTGGAACATCATATTGACCGGACGGCGGTACGGCGGCAGCACCGCGAGATCTTCGCCGTCGATCAGGATCTTGCCCGAGGTGATGGTTTCCAGACCGGCAAGCATGCGCAGCAAGGTGGACTTGCCGCAGCCCGAGCTGCCGAGCAGCGCGAACAGCTCGCCCTTTTTCACCGACAGGTTGACACCCTTGACGGCCGCCGTTTCGCCGAACTTCTTGACGACATCGACGACCTGCACGAAGTTGTCCGCGGCACTATCCGCCGTGGCGTTGCCCGAAGGCAGCGCGCCGGGGCCTGCCGGCACGCTCGACTGGTCACTCATGATTCTCTCTGCCCTGCCTGGTTCTGCCTTGCTGCTGAACGGGGTTGACGAACAAAGCCCCCGGCATCGTGCCGAGGGCTCGGGTGAAACGATAATTGAGCGCTAACAGAGCACTAGCCGCGCACCAACAGCGGCCGGGACCTCGCGCGCCGGCGCATCAGCGGCCCGACTTGAACTCGGTCCACAGACGCGTCTGCAGGCGCTGAATCTCGGGCGGCAGCGGCTTGAGCAGGAACAGCGTCTTCAGCACTTCAGGCGACGGGTATACGGCCGGGTCGCTGGCGATGTCCTTGTTCACGTACTTGCGCGCTTCGGCGTTCGCGCTCGGGTAGTAGACCGCATTCGTGATGGCCGCGTGAACCTGCGGCGTCTCGATGTAGTTGATCCACTCGTACGCGGCTTCCTTGTGCTGTGCGTCCTTCGGGATGGTCATCACGTCAAACCAGATCGGGGCGCCGCCCTTCGGGATGTAGTACTCGATCTTGTACGGCTTCTTCGCGTCGATGGCACGATGCTTGGCGATCACGACGTCGCCCGACCAGCCATAGGCGAAGCAAACGTCGCCGCCCACGAGGTCGTTGATATAGCCCGACGAGTTGAACTGCGTGATGTACGGGCGGATCTTCTTCATCATCGCGAGCGCGGCGCGATAGTCGTCCGGTTTCGTCGAGAGCGGATCCTTGCCGATGTAGTGCAGGGCAGCCGCGAACATCTGGTCCGGTGCGTCGAGCACGGACACGCCGCAGGCCTTCAGCTTCGAGATGTTCTCGGGCTTGAAGAGGATGTCCCAGTTGTCGAGCGGCACGTTCTTGCCAAGGATCTGCTGTGCCTTCGTGACGTTATAGGCGAGACCGGTCGTGCCATACGCCCAGGGCACCGCGTACTTGTTGCCCGGATCCGCGCCGGCGACCAGCGCCATCAACTGCGGATCGAGATACTTGAGGTTGGGAATCTTCGACTTGTCGAGCGGCGAGAAGATACCGGCGGCAATCTGCTTGCCCGCATAGTTGCTGGTCGGCACGACGATGTCGTAGCCCGAATTGCCCGCGAGCAGCTTGGCCTGGAGCGTATCGTCGCTGTCGTAGTTGTCGTACTTGACCTGGACCCCGGTCTGCTTCGTGAAGTTCGGAATCGTGTCCTTGGCGATGTAATCGGACCAGTTGTACACGTTCAGTTGCATATCCTTCGCCACTGACGCCACCCACGGCGCCGCGCACAGCGCGAGTACAGCCAGTTTCGCCAAAACCCGTTTCTTCATCCCGTTCTCCGCTTGTTAGCCTGCTGGTTAGTTTGGCTGGTGGCGCGCTTGTTAGCCGCTTGTTAGCCCGCTTGCTGCCCGCTTGCTGCCCGCTTGTTAGCCCGCTTTCGCCGGCCGCCTGCCCCGTCCGTCTGCCGCGCCTGGCGCTGCTCTCCTGAATTCACCGAACCTACCATCAAACCTGCCAGGCGACAAAAAAAGCGCTCCGGCGTGTCGCACAAACGGAACAGGGCTTGCCGCGCAGTCTGCGTGGCCGCAGCCGGCGGTCGCCCAGGATGGTCGCCGTGGACGGTAAATCGCGCGCAATTTTAGCCGTTTATCGGCCCCTGTCCACCAAAAAAGCCGCCTGCGCGACATTCGCGCACCGCCGCTGAGCCCGCAGCGTTCACGACGAATCGATTCGTAAGGCAGGGGCAAAGAGGACGGCGCCGGAGAATCGGCTAACATAGCGGGGTTTTTCCGCACGGCCGCTGCGCATGCTCGCGCACCAGCCACTCTGCCCCCAAGACATATCGATGGCCTCCAATCTCCACGACCTTCCTGACAGCCCGTGCATCGGCGTGTGCTCGACGCTCTTCGACGAAATCTGCAAAGGCTGCGGCCGCACCGCGATGGAGGTCTCGAACTGGGTTTTCCTGAGTGACGAGGAAAAGCGCGCCGTCTGGACGCGTATCGAGCGCGAAGGCACCGCCATGCGCTTTCAGAAGGACCGCGCCTGAATCCGATGGCACCTAGCGCGAAAAAAAACGCCGGACGAGCCGGCGTTGCTTTTGGGTTTACGGCGAGCTTAGCCCGCCTGACCCACGTGGATAGTCGTCAGCTCAGCGCATACGCCGGCTGATGTGCGACCTGAGGCCGCGTAACACCGGTCAAGAGCAGCTCCAGCAGGTCCCTGACGCTGCGGATGGCGTTGCCAAACGGTAATGCTTCGCGGCCACGGAAGAACAGGCCATTCGCCACATCGCCGCGCAACGCCGCCGCAAGGCGGGTGTCGATGCAGAAGTGGCCGAACTTCTCGATGCCATCGCGCAAACCACAGATCGACAGACATTCGAGCCCGGTCGGGCAGACATTCTTCTTCGAGCCGATCTTGATGCGGATGCGCGACTCGTTGCGCAGGTAACGATCGAGCCACGGCGTTTTCACCGCGCGCGCGGGCAGGCCGGTCACGCTCACGAACTCGACGATGTCCTCGGGCGTGGCGTCGGCGAGCACGCGCTTGAAGTTCGGATGCGCGTCGCCCTCTTCCGTCACGGCGAACGGCGTCCCCACCTGCACGCCGTTGGCGCCCGCCTCGAGCCACTTGCGCACGGCCTCGTGACTGTTGACACCGCCTGCCACGATGAGCGGCACCTCGCGGCGCGTAATGCCGAGCGACGCATAAACGCCGTCGAGTTCCTCGAAAATGCGCTCGAACGCGAAGCGCTCGTTGTTCATGTCGGCGATGTCGGTCACGCCGAGGTGTCCGCCCGCGTGCGCGGGATGCTCGAGCACGACGGCGTCGGGCAGTCGGCCCTTCTTCATCCACTTCTTGAGCACGAGCGAGACGCCGCGCGCATCGGAAAGGATCGGGATGAGCGCAATATCCACGCCCTGGGTGAGATCGGGCAAATCGAGCGGCAGGCCCGCGCCCATGACGATAGCGTTGGCGCCATGCTCGCAGGCCGCGCGCACGTAGTCGGCGTGGGCGCTGACCGCCTTCATCACGTTCACGGCGATCATGCCTTTGCCCTGCGCGAGCTGGCGCGCCGCCTCGATTTCACGGCCGAGCGCGATGAGATTCGCGCGCGCGAGCGTCTCCTGCCGAGGGTCGGCGCGGCACAGCTCGACGAGGTCGTTATGGTGATGGCGCAGGTCGATGCTTGCAATGGTGCCGAGCGCGCCTTCGCGCGCGACGCTGCCCGCGAGGCGGTGCGCCGAGATGCCGACGCCCATGCCGCCTTGCACGATGGGTAGCAGTTGGCGGCCGCGGATTTCAAGCGGCGCGAAAGAATGAGTAGGAAACATGGTGAGCCGCTTTGCGTTGTCGTTGGCAAAGCATCAATGGTCGCGCGCTGCCCACATACGATATTGATTTATATCAATAAAAAATACGGGGACCCGCAAGGATCCCTGTATTCTTGATTCAAATCAAAACGTCGCACCAAAACATTTGCAAGGCGCGAAAACGGCATTAGATCAAGGTTTCGGCACCTTGAACTGCATCGACTTGTACTCGAGGTACTCCTCGAGGCCGTATACGCCGTTCTCACGGCCATGGCCGGACTGCTTGAAGCCGCCGAACGGCGCGGCCATGTTCCAGGTGCCGCCGTTGATGTCGATCTGGCCCGTGCGGATACGCCGCGCCACGCGTGCCGCGCGCTCGTCGCTGCCGGCCCAGACCGCGCCGCCCAGGCCGTACAGGGAGTCGTTGGCGATCGCCACGGCGTCGTCCTCGTCTTTGGCCGTGAGGATCGTGAGCACCGGGCCGAAGATCTCCTCCTGCGCGATGGCCGCATCGCGCGGCACGCGGCCGAACACGGTCGGCTTCACGAAGAAGCCCTTCGTCACGCCCTCGGGCATGCCGGCGCCGCCCGTCACGAGTTCGGCGCCATCGGCGATGCCGCGCTCGATGTACTGCTGCACGCGCTCTTGCTGCACCTTCGAGGCGAGCGGCCCGAGCTTCGCCTTCTCGTCGCGCGGATCGCCGACCGTGTAGGCTTCGACGGCCTCCTTCGCGAGCGCGCGCGCCTCTTCGTAGCGCGCTTCGGGCACGATCATGCGCGTGTGCGCCGAGCAGGTTTGCCCCGAGTTCAGGAAGCAGGCGCCCACGGTGCCCTTCACGGCCGCCGCGAAATCGGCGTCGTCCAGCAAGACCGAGGCCGACTTGCCGCCCAGCTCCAGCGCGACGCGCTTGACGGTGGCCGAGGCCACCTCCGAGACGCGCTTGCCTGCGCGCGTCGAGCCCGTGAACGAGACCATGTCGACGCCGGGATGACGCGCGAGCAGTTCGCCGACCACCGGCCCGTAGCCGGTCACGAGATTGAAGACGCCCGCGGGCAGGCCAGCCTCGTGAATGGCCTCGGCGAGCACGAACGCGTTGAGCGGCGCAACCTCGGACGGCTTGAGCACGACGGTGCAGCCCGCTGCGAGCGCGGCGGCCACCTTGAGCGTGACCTGATTGAGCGGGTAGTTCCACGGCGTAATCGCCGCGACCACACCCATCGGCTCGCGCACGACGAGCGAATTGCCCACGCGCTCCTCGTACTGGAACTCGCTCGCGAGCTTCGCATAGGCGCCCCAGTTGTAGACGGGGCCGCCCACCTGAATCGCGCGTGCGAGCTTCAGCGGCATGCCCACTTCGCCCGCGATCAACTGCGCGAGCTCGTCGGTGCGGGCTTTGAGGTTTTCGGCGATTTTCTGGAGATAAGCGCCGCGCTCCTGCGGGCTCGTTGCCGCCCATTTGTCGAAGGCGGCGCGCGCGGCGGCGATGGCGGCTTCGGCATCGGCGTCATTGCCTTCGGGGATGCGGCCCATGACCGCCTCGGTACCCGAGTCGATCACGTCGATCGTGCCCTTGCCGTGCGGCACGACCCATTGGCCGTTGATGTAGAGCTGGTCGTAGTTGTGCATGCGCGTTCCTCCTGACTCCGTGTTCGTTTGCGATCTCATCGCGGCGCTCGCCGCGGGAACAGTGCATTCTAGCGTGGTTGACGCAAACGTAAGGTCCTGTGATACGCCGATTGACCGGTGCGCCGCGCGCCGCGCAAAAACAAATCGGGCGACGCTTTCGCGCCGCCCGATTTGTTTTGGTAACTACCGTGCCTCATCGACAAGGGCTCAATGCAGCCCCTGGCTAGCAAGAAAGTCCTCGTAGTTGCCGCTGTAGTCCTTGATCGTGCCGTCGGTCTTCACTTCGATGATGCGGTTGGCGAGACCGTTCACGAACTCCCGGTCGTGCGAGACGAAAACAAGCGTGCCTTCGAACTTCTCGAGCGCGATCTGCAGCGACTCGATCGATTCCATGTCCATGTGGTTGGTGGGCTCGTCCATGAGCAGCACGTTGTGGCGGCCGAGCATCAGCTTGCCCCAGATCATGCGGCCCTTCTCGCCGCCCGACAGCACCTTGACCGACTTCCGGATGTCGTCGGCGTTAAAGAGCAGACGGCCCAGCGTGCCGCGCACCGACTGCTCGTCGTCGCCTTCCTGACGGTACTGGTCGATCCAGTCCATCAGCGTGACGTCAGCCGGAAACTCTTCGTACGTATCCTGCGGCATGTAGCCCACGTTCGCGTTTTCGGCCCACTTCACCGTGCCGTTGTCGACGGCCAGGTTGCCCAGCAGCGAGCGCAGCAGCGTGGTCTTGCCCGCGCCGTTTTCGCCGATGATCGCGATACGCTCGCCCGGCTGCACGCTGATGCTGAGCTTGTTGAAGATGCGGCGCTCATACGTCTTCGTGATCTCTTCCGCGACCACGACGATGTTGTGCAGCTTCTTCTCGAACTCGAAGCGGATGAACGGGTTCTGGCGCGAAGACGGCTTGAATTCCTCGATCTTGATCTTGTCGATCATCTTCAGACGGCTGGTGGCCTGGCGCGCCTTCGACTTGTTCGCCGAGAAGCGGCGCACGAAGTCCTGCAGGTCGGCCACGCGCTCCTTCGCCTTCTGGTTCGCGGCCTGCTGACGCTCGCGCGCCTGCGCGGAAGCCAGCATGTAGTCGTCGTAGTTGCCCGGCCAGACCTTCAGCGTGCCGTAGTCCATGTCCGCCATGTGCGTGCAGACCTGGTTCAGGAAGTGTCGATCGTGGGAAATGATGATCATGGTCGAGTTGTACTCGTTCAGAACATCTTCCAGCCAGCGGATCGAGTTGATGTCGAGGTTGTTGGTCGGTTCGTCGAGCAGCAGCACGTCCGGCTTCGAGAACAGCGCCTGCGCGAGCAGCACGCGCAGCTTCCAGCCCGGCGCCACGGCGCTCATCGGGCCGTTGTGGAATTCGGTGTCGATGCCGATGCCGAGCAGCAGCTCGCCCGCGCGCGCCTCGGCCGTGTAGCCGTCATACTCGGCGAACTTGGTCTCGAGGTCGGCGGCCTTCATATAGTCGTCGTCCGTCGCTTCGGGGTTCGCGTAGATCGCGTCGCGCTCGGTCATCGCGGCCCACATTTCGGTGTGGCCCATCATGACGACGTCGAGCACGCGCACGTCTTCGTACGCGAACTGGTCCTGGCGCAGCTTGCCCAGACGCACGTTCGGCTCGAGGATCACGTTGCCCGAGCTTTGCTCGAGGTCGCCGCCCAGGATCTTCATGAACGTGGACTTGCCGCAACCGTTCGCGCCGATCAGGCCATAGCGGTTGCCTTCGCCGAATTTGACCGAGATGTTCTCGAACAAGGGCTTCGGCCCGAATTGCATGGTGATGTTGGCGGTAGAGAGCACAGCGCGTCCCGGAAAGTAGATCGACGAAAAACCTGTAATTTTAGCAGGTTATGCCAGTTCGCGCGCGGCTGCCAGCGCTACGGGCCCGCAAGGGCGCGCCAGAAAAGGTGCTGGAAATTCGTGGCAGATTCGTGCCGGCGGCGCATCGGCCACCCGATGGGGATCGGGGAGGATCCGGGGATCCGGTGATGGTCGTGCCACCCTGGAGCTGGAGCGGCTGGAGCCGCGACGGGGAACCGCTTGACGCCAGTTCCCCAAGCCAAGGCACTCAGGCGTGCCGCGGTGTTTGCAGGACGTCGATGAAACCCGACAAGTCGGCCTCGGCCAACCCCATCGCCGCGCCAAGGCGCAGGATCTGCTGCACGGTGCCCGCAACCGGCATGGGTGTGCCGGTCTGGCGCGCGGCGTCCGCGACCGTGTCCACGTCCTTCTGGAACGTTTTCAGCGCACCGATCGGCGCGAGGCTGTCCTGCGTCATACGCGGCACGAATGTGCGCAGCAGCGTGGAGTCGGCCCAGCCGCCCGCGAGCGCTTCGGGCAGCTTGGCGGCGTCGATGCCGCTGCGGCGCGCGAGGCCCACCGCCTCGGCGATCGCCGCGACCGTCGCCGTAACGATCGCCTGGTTGCACAGCTTCGTGGTCTGGCCCGCTCCAGGGCCGCCCATGTGCGTCACCCGCGCCGCGTAGGCGGCCAGGATAGGCGCCACCGCGTCAACGTCCTCCGCCGTCCCGCCCGCCATGACCGCGAGCGAGCCTGCCTGCGCGCCCGCCACGCCCCCTGAAACCGGCGCATCGACCCAGCCCACGCCCAGCGCCGCCGCGCGCGCGGCCAGCTTGCGCGTCAGTTCGGGCGGGATGCTCGAATGGTCGACGATACGGCGCACGCGCGCGGCACGACCGCCCTCACCCTCCGCGGCGCTCAGCAAGCCGTGCTCGCCGAATACCACCTGCTCGACCGCGGCGCCGTCCGCGACGCACAACAGCACGACGTCCGTGTGCTGCGCCAGCTCCGCCGGCGTGGCGGCGACCCGCGCGCCGTCGGCAACCAGCGCCTCGGCCTTCTCCGGCGAGCGATTCCACACGCGCACCGCGTTACCCGCGTGCAGCAAGTGGCGAATCATCGGCGCGCCCATCAGCCCCGGTCCGCAAAATCCCAGTTCCTGCTTCTGCATCTTCTCCATCTCCTGCTTCATGCCGCACCGCGTTCCAGCACGCTACGTTTGAAATTCCGCGCCGCCTCGGGTCTTTCCCGGTCACAGCCGGCACGGCCGATGCGACGCAATGGCGAGGCGCCATGATACCGGCACGGCACCGCCATCTGTGGCCTGATGCCCGCCGGAGCGTTGCCTATACTCGATTGACGCGTGGGCCGAATGCGCCGCGCGACGCCCGCAAGAAGGAGACACTTCATGAACGACCACGTCTACAAGCAAATCGAACTCACTGGCTCCTCGACCGTTTCGAGCGACGACGCCATACGCTGCGCCATCGGACGCGCTTCGAAAACGCTGCGCAATCTGCACTGGTTCGAGGTGACCGAAACGCGCGGCCTGATCGAAGACGACCAGATCACGCGCTGGCAGGTGACGATCAAGGTCGGGCTGCGCATCGACGAGTGAGGTTCGGGCGGCCCAGCTTCATGCCCCAAAAGCGCGCGGCTGCGCGAGCCTCGAAGGTTGCGCAGCCGCACGGCGGGTGCTTGCGAAGACCGGCCGACGGTGTGACCCCAACGCGGCCCCAACCTCGCGAATTCGCTAGTCGTGGCGCGATTGCGGCACGCCTCGCGCCGCAATCGCGCATTGGCGCCCTGGCGCCGTGCGCTTACTTCGGCAGCGAGCCGTCCACGCCCTCGACGTACCAGTTCAGGCGCTGTAGTTCCGGATCGGTCAGCGTCTTGCCGGCCGGAATCTTCACCGCGCCCGTCTGATCCTTGATCGGGCCCGCAAAGACGTCCCACTTGCCGCTCGCGATCTGCTCGCGCTTCGCGGCGACGGCCTTCTGTGCGTCGGCGGACAGCTCGGACGTGTTCACGTCGCCGAGATCGACGGCCTTCTGCGGAATGCCCCACCAGACCGGATCGTTCTTCCACTTGCCGTCCAGCACCTGCTGGATCGCGGCAACGTAGTAGACGCCCCAGTTCGCCTCGACCGAGCCCAGGTGCGCGTGCGGGCCGAACTTCTTCATGTTCGAATCCCAGCCGAACGCGTGGACCTTCTTCGCTTCGGCGGTCGCGAGCGTCGCGCTCGAGTCGGTGTTTTGCAGCAACACGTCGGCGCCCTGGCCGATCAGCGTCTCGGCCGCCTGCTTCTCCTTGCCCGGATCGAACCAGCTATTGATCCAGATGACCTTGGTATGGACCTTCGGATTCACCGAGCGCGCGCCCAGCGTGTACGCGTTGATGTTGCGCACGACCTCGGGAATCGGCACCGAGGCCACGAAGCCGAGCGTATTGGTCTTGGTGGCGTAGCCAGCCGCCACGCCCGCGAGATAGGCGCCCTGATACATGCGCACGTCATAGGTGCCGAAGTTCGCGGCCTTCTTGTAGCCGGTCGCGTGCAGGAACACGGTGTCGGGGAAGTCCTTCGCGACCTTCAATTCGAAGTCCTGATAACCAAAGCTCGAGCCGAAGATGATCTTGTTGCCCTTGCTTGCGAGATCGCGAAAGATGCGCTCCGAGTCGGCGGATTCGGGCACGTTCTCGATGCGCGTGATCTTGATCTTGTTGCCGAACTTCTGCTCGACCATCTTCGAGCCCTGATCGTGCGCGTAGGTCCAGCCGGCGTCGCCCGGATTGCCGAGATAGACGAACGCAACGCCCGGCGCGTCGGCGGCCTGAGCCTGCGGCGCGAGCGCCGCCGCGCCGCAGGTTGCGGCAACGGCGAAAGCGGTCAGGATGGTTTTTCTCATCGTGGATCTCCTGTCGTGGATGGGGATACTGCGTGCGTTCGTAGCTTCAAAATGGCCTCACCCAGGCGGCGCCACCTAGGCGGCCCCATAAAACGATTTACCGAGCGAGGCCGGCGCATTCAGGCGAATCGTGTTCGGGTTGCGCGAGATGAGCACCAGCACGACGATCGTCGCCACATAAGGCAGCATGGCGAGAAACTGTGTGGGCACCGGCACGCCCACGGCCTGGGCATAGAATTGCGCACCCGTGACCGCGCCGAACAACAATGCGCCGATCAGCAGACGCCCCGGGCGCCAGGTCGCGAACACCACGAGCGCAAGCGCGATCCAGCCGCGCCCCGCCGTGATCTGCTCCTGCCACAGATGCAGTTGAACGACCGAGTAGTAGCTGCCTGCGAGGCCGGCCATCGCGCCGCCGAACGCCGTCGCGCAGTAGCGCACGCCGATCACCGGGAAGCCCACCGAATGCGCGACCTGCGGCGATTCGCCCACCGAGCGCAGCACGAGCCCCGCGCGGGTGCGGTAGAGGAACCAGCCGACCAGGGCGAACATCAGGAATGCGAGGTAATCGACGGGTGTGAGGCTGAAAAACGCCGGCCCGATCACGGGCAGATGCGAGAGGCCCGGAATCGGCCAGGCGGCGATCGTCGCCGAGGTGGCGGCCGAGGTATAGGGCTTGCCCACATAGGCCGAAAGCCCGACGCCGAAGATCGTGAGCGACAAGCCGGTTGCGACCTGGTTGGCCTGCATCGTGAGCGTGAGGAAGCCGAACAAGAGCGCCATGGCGATGCCCGCGCCCATGCCGGCCAGCATCCCGAGCCACGGATCGCCGGTGATCGTGGTGAGCGCGTAGCCGGTCACGGCGCCCATTAGCATCATCCCTTCCACGCCCAGGTTGAGCACGCCCGACTTTTCCGTAACGAGTTCACCGACGCCCGCGAACATCAGCGGGATCGCCGCAGTGACGGCGCTCGAGGCGAGCGAGCTGGCTTGCTGGATATCCATGTTGTTGGAGCCTCTTTCGTGTACTTTTTTCGTGGATGGCGTCGATCGAAGCGGCAGCGGATCAGCGGGCGGCCGCGATGGGATGACGGCGGCGCACGCGGTAACTCACGAAGAGGTCCGCGCCGAGCAGGCAGAACAGCAGCAGGCCCTGAAATACGCCCGAGAGCGCCTGCGGCAGTTGCAGCGAGGTCTGCACCGCTTCGCCGCCCAGATAGAGCAGCGCCATTAGTAAGCTCGCGAGCACGATCCCGACAGGATGCAGCCGCCCCACGAACGCGACGATGATCGCCGTGAAGCCGTAGCCGGGCGACCACGTCGCCTGCAACTGGCCGATCGGGCCTGCGATCTCGCCCATGCCCGCAAGTCCGGCGAGGCCGCCCGAGAGCAGCAGCGAGGTCCAGATCGTTTTCTTCTCCGAAAAACCCGCGTAGCGCGCGGCGAGCGGCGCGAGGCCGCCCACGCTCATACGGTAGCCCGCGAAGCTGCGGCGCATGAAGAGCCAGACGAGCGGAATGGCGGCGAGCGTGAGGAAGATCGACGCGTTCAGGCGCGTGCCGCGCAGCCAGTGAATGCGCCAGTCGCCGCCGAAGGTCGGATAAAGCGCGTCGCCGCTGAACATCTCCGAAAGCGGGAAGTTCATGCCGTTCGGGTCGCGCCACGGACCGCTCACGAGCCAGATCAGCAACTGCGTGGCGACGTAAGTGAGCATCAGGCTCGTGAGGATTTCGCTGGTGTTGAAGCGGCTCTTGAGCCAGGCGGGAATCGCCGCCCAGGCCATGCCGCCGAGCACGCCCGCGAGCATCATGAGGAACAGGATCCACCAGCCCGTCGACTGATCGAAGTAGATAGCCACGCCGCTCGCCGCGATGCCGCCCAGCACCATCTGCCCTTCCGCGCCGATGTTCCAGACGTTGGCGCGATAGCCCGCCGCGAGACCGAGCGCGATCAGGCAGAGCGGCGACGCCTTGAGCAGCAGCTCGGACCAGCCGTTGATACTCGAGAGCGGCTCGATGAAGAACGCGTGCATCGCCTGCACGGGATCGCGCCCGACGAGGCCGAAGATCAGAAAGCCAATGGCGAGTGTGAGGAGCGCGGCGACCAGCGGCACGGCGATGCGAACCGTGCG
The DNA here is from genome assembly GCF_022213065.1 of Paraburkholderia tagetis. GTDB lineage: Bacteria > Pseudomonadota > Gammaproteobacteria > Burkholderiales > Burkholderiaceae > Paraburkholderia > Paraburkholderia tagetis. The sequence goes on along the minus strand of NZ_JAKLJA010000005.1, from coordinate 227,312 downwards.
GGAAGGCGTCGTGCGGGCTTCGAGGCGGTACGGAAAGATCATGATGGAGATATCGGCAATCGGTCCGGTGGTCGTGGTTTCGGCTCTGGCGGAGAAACTTGGGATGCGATTTGGGCTGCGTTTTGGGCTATGACTCGGGCTGCGACTCGGGCTGTGACTCGGGCTACGGCAGGCGCCTGTATTGCAGACGAGGCGCGTCACGCATGCGCGGGCGGCGCGGCCGACTCTGCGGGCGGCGGGCCGCCGTCCGGGCGCCCCGCGCCCGCGCCGCGATCCCCGAACAGGCCCGCCATCCAGCGGCCGATCTCCTCGGCGTTGGTCTCGCCCGTGAGGCGGGCGGGCGAGAGCCGCCCGCCCGCGAGCACCGCGATGCGATCGCAGATGTCGAAGAGTTCGTCGAGCTCCTCCGAAATCACGAGGATCGCCACGCCGCGCGCCGAAAGGTCGAGCAGTTGCTGCCGGATAAACGCCGCCGCGCCGACGTCCACGCCCCAAGTGGGCTGCGCGACCACCAGCACCTTCGGCGCCTGCAGGATCTCGCGCCCGACGATGTACTTTTGCAGGTTGCCGCCCGAGAGGCTCTGAGCCAGCGCATCGGGGCCGCCACAGCGCACATCGAAAGCGCCGATGCAGCGCTCGGCGAATGCGCGCATCGCGCCCGTGCGCAGCCAGCCCGAGCGCACCATGCCCTGGCGATGCCCCGTGAGCAGCGCGTTTTCGGCGAGCGACATCGCGGGCACGGCGCCGCGCCCGAGCCGCTCCTCGGGCACGAACGCGAAGCCTAGCTTGCGGCGCGCGCCAGCGGAAAGGCGCGCGGCCGGCTTGCCGCAGATCGTCACGGTATCGGCGGCCGCGCCGTGGCGGCCCGTTCGGCCCATTCGCGACTGGAAGGCATCGCGCGCCTCGCCCGAGAGCGCCGCGAGCAGCTCCGCCTGGCCGTTGCCGGACACGCCAGCAATTCCCAAGATCTCGCCTGCGTGCACCGCGAACGTGACATCGTCGAGCGAGGTGCCGAAGGGGTCCTCGCTTTGCATCGACAGATGCTTCACGTCGAGCCGCACCTCGCCCGGCGTATGCGCGCGGCGCGTGTAGGCCGGCAGTTCGTGGCCCACCATCAGCCGCGCGAGCGAGGCGTGCGTTTCCTCGCGCGGGCTCACGTTGCCGGTCACCTTGCCCCCGCGCAGCACGGTGGCCGTGTCGCAGAGTTCCTGGATTTCATCGAGCTTGTGGCTGATGTAGAGAATGCTGCACCCCTCCGAGGCCAGCCGGCGCAAGGTGCCGAACAGCTTGCGCACGGCCTGCGGCGTGAGCACCGAGGTCGGCTCGTCCATGATCAGCAGACGCGGGTTTTGCAGCAGGCAGCGCACGATCTCCACGCGCTGGCGCTCCCCCACCGCGAGGCTGTGCACGTGGCGCTGGGGATCGACGTCGAGCCCGTATTGCGCCGACACCTCGCGGATACGTCTCGCCAAAGCCTTGAGATCGAACGCTTCGTCGAGCGAAAGCGCGATGTTCTCGCCCACCGTGAGCGTTTCGAACAACGAAAAATGCTGGAACACCATGCCGATGCCGAGCTTGCGTGCGGCAGCCGGACTGGGGATCTCGACCATCTCGCCTTCCCAGCGGATTTCGCCCGCGTCCGGGCGCACCGCGCCGTAGACGATTTTCATGAGCGTGCTCTTGCCCGCGCCGTTCTCGCCGAGCAGCGCGTGAATTTCGCCCGGCGCGACCGAGAGCGTGACGTCGTCGTTCGCGCGCACGGCGGGATACTGCTTCGTGATGCCCGCAAGCGCCAGCCGCGGCGCGTGCGCGCCGGCATGCCCCGCGTGTGGATTGCCGGCCAGCCGTGAAGATGAGTCGCCCATGGAGGTTCCGCCGTAGTACGTTATGACCATCTGTGTTTCGACGTGGTGCGGTGCCGCTCTATGCCGCTCGATGCCCCGGCAGGTCCCCGTCAAGCAGCGCCGTGCGAAATGACGATACCTTGTTCGCAGTGCCAGCGTCGAGCCGCCAAAAACCCGCGTTGCCCCGCGCGGCGCGGACTCCACAAGACCGCCTGGTAGAAAGCCGCCCTTGACGGAGCCTTCAGTTCATATTAAAAATCATATACTGACCAAGTCCATCGATCAGCCTAAACATATAATCCGGAGAGTTCATGAGCCAGCAACGCGAGGCGATCGACACGTACCTCTTGCGCGTCTTGCACACCCTTTTGATGGAGCGCAGCGTCACGCGCGCCGCCGTCAAGCTCAATCAATCGCAACCCGCAATCAGTGCCGCGCTGCGGCGCCTGCGCGACATCACCGGCGACCCGCTGCTCGTGCGCGGCAAATCCGGCATGGTGCCGACCGAATACGGTCTGCGCCTGCTCGAGCCCGTGCAGAACGCCCTGCGCGAGATCGAGCGCATTCGTTTCCAGCAGCACAATTTCGATCCGGCCACTTCCATCCGTTGCTACCGCATCGGCTGCCCGGACTACCTGAACGTGCTGTTCGTGCCCACCGTGGTCGAGCGTTTTCGCCAGGCCGCGCCCAACGCTACGCTCGAATTCCATTCGCTTGGCCCCTCTTTCGACTACGAGCTCGCGCTCGAAGAGGGCAAGCTCGACATCGTGATCGGCAACTGGCCCGAGCCGCCCGAGCAATTGCACCTCTCGAACCTGTTCGTCGACCAGATCGTCTGCCTGATGAACAGCACGCACCCGTTCGCCAAGCGCGGCGGGCTCACGCTCGACCAGTACCTCAATGCGCCGCACCTCGCGCCCACGCCTTACTCCGTGGGCCAGCGCGGCGCCATCGACGTGCATCTCGCGCGCGAGCGCCTCAAGCGCCACGTGGTCGTCACGCTGCCGTATTTCAACCTCGCGCCTTACGTGCTCATCAAGTCGGATCTCGTCTTCACGACGACGCGCCTGTTCGCCGACCATTACGCGCGCTTTTTGCCGCTTACGGTCGTGCCGGCGCCGCTCGATTTCCCGCCGATGCAGTACTACCAGTTGTGGCATGAACGCTGTCATTACTCGGATGAAGTCCGCTGGTTACGCAGCCTCGTGACCGAGGCGACGAAGACGCTGATCGACAAGCCCTGACCTACGCGACGCCGCCGCGCCGAGGTGGCCGCCCGACGTCGCGTTACCGCACTTTCACCGTTTTTCCCACGGGCGGCCCGCACCTACGCGCCGCCCGTTTTTCTTTGGCACCGTCTGGCACCGTCTGCCCCGGGTCGGCTCTTTAACGCGCCGACTGCACGAGTTGCCCCGCGAGCCGGTTATGCCGCTCGATCACGGGCCCGAGCTCGACGCTCTGCAGCACACCCTCCTTCACGACCACCCGCCCGTTGATTACCGAAAGCGCAACCTGCGACGGCGCGCAGAACACGAGCGCCGCCACCGGATCGTGCAGCGCACCCGCAAAGTGCGGCTGGCGCAGGTCGAAAGCGATGAAGTCAGCGGCCATGCCCGGTGCGAGCGCGCCGATGTCGTCGCGGCCCAGCACGCGCGCGCCGCCCAGCGTGGCGATCTCGAGCGCTTCGCGCGCGGTCATTGCGTCGGGACCAAAGCCCACGCGCGCGAGCAGCATGGCCTGGCGCGCCTCGGCCACCATCTGCGCACCGTCGTTGGAGGCGGAGCCATCCACGCCAAGCCCCACGGGCACGCCCGCGAGACGCATTTTCTTGATGGGCGCGATACCCGACGCGAGGCGCATGTTGGAGCACGGGCAATGGGCGACGCCCGTGCCGGTGCGCCCGAACAGGCCGATGCCGTGCTCGTCGAGTTGCACGCAGTGCGCATGCCAGACGTCGGGGCCTACCCAGCCGAGGTCCTCGGCGTACTCGGCGGGCGTCATGCCGAATTTTTCGCGGCTATAGGCGATGTCGTTGACGTTCTCCGCGAGGTGGGTGTGCATGGAGACGCCATAGTGGCGAGCGAGCGTCGCCGACTCGCGCATGAGGTCGCGGCTCACCGAGAACGGCGAGCACGGTGCCACCACCACGCGCAGCATCGCGTACTGGCCCTCGTCGTGATACGTCTCGATCAGACGCTGGCTGTCGGCGAGAATCGCGTCTTCGTTTTCGACCACGGAATCGGGCGGCAGGCCGCCGTCCTTCTGGCCGACGCTCATGCTCCCGCGCGCCGCGTGAAAGCGCATGCCGATCTGCTGCGCGGCGCGAATGCTGTCGTCGAGCCGGCTGCCGTTCGGGTAGATGTAAAGATGATCGCTGGAAGTCGTGCAGCCCGACAGCAGCAGCTCGGCCATGGCCGTGAGCGTCGAGACCTCGATCATTTCGGGCGTGAGGTTCGCCCAGACCTTGTAGAGATTCGTGAGCCAGCCGAATAGCTCGGCGTCCTGCGCGGCCGGAACGGCGCGCGTGAGGCTCTGGTACATGTGATGGTGCGTGTTGACGAGCCCCGGCAGCACGAGGTGGCCACGCATGTCGAGCACTTCGTCGGCGGTCTCGGGCAGTTCATCGGCCGTGCCGACCGCGACGATGCGGTTGTTTTCGACGTAGAGGCCGCCGCCGCGAATCTCGCGCCGCGCGCCGTCCATCGTCACGAGCATGTCGGCGTTTTTCACCAGCAGCGTCTTGCCGCGCCCCTGCTTTGCGCCTTGCTCCGTGCCTTGCTTTGCGCCTTGCAGGTGCGCTGTGCGGTTGGTGGGTTCCATCGTGTCTGTTCGCTCCGTTGTCTTGCCGCGTGCGTGCCTCGCGCTGGTAAGCGCGTCGCACACCGCGTTTGAAATGACTGTGAATATGAAGCAGACGCCCTCGCCGCACGCGCCAGTCGATCCGGGAATCCGGGTGCCGACGCGTCCCGACTTGCAGACGCCGCTGGCCCGGTTACCCAGCGCGTGGCGCCGTCTTCGGGACGCGCGGCTCACCTCGTCGTGGGCCGCGCATGACCGTTACCTTGCGTGGCCAAAATTACGCTGACAATTCGCCCAGCCGCGATAACCACATTCAGCCAATACATATAAAGGTCGATTATTGGCGCGTTTACGATTCATCCATGAGTGAAAACCCCAGCTCTGAACCGCCCCGGAAGCCCCATGGAGTAAGGCGCAGAGCACAGGCACATGCTGCCGGCATTATCTTTCCTATCGGTCGCGCGCTTATGCCGCATTGTTCTTAAAATGCATGCACGGCGCTCACATCGATCCGCCGACGGGTATGTAGCCACAGCTGACGTGGAGCCTCGATCCGCCGCAAGAATCTTCGGATTCGCCGGATCGGACTACCGCCGAAACCTCGCAATGACACCAGGAAAAGACAAGGAAAACTGCGAATGGGCAAGCTGACTACCCACGTGCTCGACACCGCGAACGGCCGCCCCGGCGCGGGCATCAAAGTCGAACTCCATGCGATCGACGGCGAAGCCCGTCGCGCGCTGAAGACTGTCACGACCAATCACGACGGCCGCTGCGACGAACCGCTGCTCGAAGGCACGGCACTCGCCACGGGCGAATACGAACTGGTGTTCCACGCCGGCGACTATTTCGCCGCGCTCGGCACCAAAGTACCGGAACCGCGCTTCGTCGACCGCGTCGTGCTGCGTTTCGGCATCGCCGACACCACCGCGCACTACCACGTGCCGCTGCTCGTTTCGCCGTGGTCGTACAGCACCTATCGCGGTAGCTGAGCGGTCCCGCCAAACTCAAAAACGCATAACAAACTGGCGATGGCCCGCGCAAGCGACGCCGCGCCTTTGCCGCGCCGCATTTTCTCGCGGCGTTTGGCGCGAGGCCGGATCATCCGGATCCTGCGCGCCACCCCCGCAGTCAGCGCGAGACGCATTGCCGTCCGCGCGCAACGAATCAGGAGTGGAGGAGTTTCATGGAAGGCTTTATTACCGACTGGTTGAACCTCGCATTGCGCTGGTTCCACGTCATCGCGGCAATCGCCTGGATTGGCGAGTCGTTCTACTTCGTCGCGCTCGACAACAGCCTCAAACCGCCGACGGACGCTAACCAGCGTCGCCGCGGCGTGTTCGGCGAACTGTGGCACGTGCACGGCGGCGGCTTCTACAACATGCAGAAGTACACCGTCGCACCGCCCGAAATGCCCGAAGACCTGCACTGGTCGAAGTGGCCCTCATACACCACGTGGCTCTCGGGCGCGTCGCTGTTCACGGTGCTGTACCTGATGGCGCCGAACACGTACCTGATCGACAAGAGCGTGCTCGACATGGGTCCGGTCGTCGCGGTCTTCTCGGCACTCGGCTTCCTCGCCGCCGGCTGGATCGTCTACGACACGCTGTGCCGCACGCTCGGCACGAAGGACAAGCTGCTCGGCGTTTGCGTCGGCATCTATGTCGTGATCGCGGCTTACCTCGCCTGCCACATCTTCTCGGGCCGCGCAGCGTACCTGATCATGGGCGCGATGCTGGCGACGATCATGTCGGCGAACGTGTTCTTCGTGATCATCCCGGGCCAGCGCAAGATGGTCGCCGCGATGCTCAAGGGCGAAACGCCGAACCCGATCTACGGCAAGCGCGGCAAGCAGCGCTCGGTGCACAACACCTACTTCACGCTGCCCGTCGTGTTCGCGATGCTGTCGAACCACTACGCAATGACCTATGCACACGCCTACAACTGGGCCGTGCTCGTCGTGATCATGCTGGCCGGCGCGCTGATTCGCCAGTTCTTCGTGATGCGTCACCGTGGTCAGCAACTGTGGTATCTGCCGATCGGCGGCGTGGTGCTGATGTTCGTCGCACTGGTCTGGACGCTGCCGCGCCCGGTTGTGCCGCAAGCCGAAGCCGCGAACGCTCCGTCGCTCAAGATCTCGGACATCCAGCCGATCCTGCAGCAGCGTTGCGCGGGCTGCCACTCGGCCCACCCGACGATGATGGGCGCAGCGCCCGCCGGCGTGATGCTCGATACGCCTGACGAGATCTCGAAGAACGCCCAGCGTCTGTATCAGCAGGCTGTCACGCTCAAGGCCATGCCGCTCGGCAACGTCACGAAAATGACCGACGACGAGCGTCAAAAGATTGCCGCGTGGTTCCAGGGTGGTGCAAAGCAGTAATCGCCCAAACCGCGACTTAAGCAGTCAAGCAAGATGAGAAGGCCCGAAGCGCAATGCTTCGGGCCTTTTTCTTTTGCGGCTGAATCTGCCAAACCCGCCAAACGATGTGGTGCAGCGCTCAGGGCGCGAGCGGCACGTAGCCGTTGTTCTGGACCGGTGTGGCGGGCGCCATGTCCGCAGCGGAGAGCATGCGCGCTGCCCGTGGCGCGACCTGTGGCGTAGCTGCCGCGCTTTGCGGCGGCATCGCCTCATCGCGCTTCGGCGGGACAGACACCTGCGTGGCGCTGGTCTGGCTCGCCGTGGCTGACGGCTGCATTGGTGAATGTATGGGTCGCTGTATTGGTAGCTGTATTGGTCGCGGCGGCGTCTGAGGCGTCTTGCTGCCCAGGGCCTCGCGTTGCGGCTGCCCTCGCTCGCCGCCTTGGCCCGCCGCGGCAACGGCCGTCCTGGTCGCCTGCTCGCGCTCCTGCGCCCCACCGCTCACAAAGAGCTGTGCATTGATGCGCCCGACTTCGTCGAGATCGAGCGTGGCGGTCTGCGAAAGCAGCTTGAGCAAAGCGAGCACCGATTCGTAGCGCGCGCGGATCAGGTCACGACGACTCGAGTAGAGCGTATCGGTCGCGCGCAGCACGTCCAGACTCGTGCGGCTGCCCACGCCGAAGCCGATGCGCGTCGCATCGAGCGCCGTCTGCGCACGTAACACGACCTGTTCGAGCGCGCTCACGCGCGCCTTCCCCGAGGTCACGCGCAGCCAGGCGTTGCGCGCCCCCGCGCCCGAGTCGCGCACCGCCGCGTCGAGTTCGTCGCGCGCCTTGTCTTCCAGCGCACTCGCCTCATCGACTTTTGCCGTGATTTCGCCGCCCGCAAAAAGCGGAATTGTTACGGCGAGCATGCCCGTCGTTGTCGTGGTGGGACGCGCATAGCCGCCCGCCGCGCCGGCCGGCGTGTGGGTCACCTGGAGGTCGACAGTCGGATAACGCTCCGCACGCGCTTTTTCGGTATCGAACTTCGCGATCTGCAACGCCACCTCGCCGATCTGCACCGCATAGCCATGCGTCTGCGCCTGCGTGACCCAAGGCTCGACATCAGCAGGCTGGAGCGTCGGCGCCCCGCCCGGCGGCAGCGGTGCGAGGGTCTGCGCCGGTTTGCCGGAGAGACGTTCGAGCGCCGCGCGTGCGAGACGCGCCTGGCTTTGCGCATCGAGCAACTGCAGTTGCGCTTGCGCGCGGCTCGCTTCGCCATCCTGAACGTCGATGAGCGTCGCTTCTCCTGCCGCCTTCGCACGCACGACCAGCGCGAGATGCGCATCGAGCGCACGCAGATAATCTGTCGCCCGCGCCACCTCGTCGGCGGCGGCGAGTGCATCGAAATACGCCTGCGCCGCAGCAAGGATGGCGTCCTGCGTGGCATTGGCCGTTTGCAGGCGAGCACGCAACACCTCATAGTCGGCCTGGCGGTACGCGGTCCAGTTCGCCCAGTTGAAGACCGGCTGCGTCAGCCCGATCTGCCAGCCGCTCTGCCAGTAATGCTGGGTCGGGAAATCCTCGGTCACGACGCCGTTATAGGCGCGGCCCCAACCTCCTGTGACGCGAGGCAGGAGTCCCGCGCGCGCTTTGGGCACGGCCTGCGCGGCGGCGCGTGAAGCCGCGTGCGATGCGGCAAGCGCAGGATCGTGATCGAGCGCATCGTCGACCACGGAAAGCAGGTCCGCGGCGCGCGCACCGCTCGCGAGCAGCAAGCATGCGAGCGCAAGCGCGCGTATGACGCGTCGTGGACTGACGCTGCTCATGCCATGCCCTCCATCGCCGCGCCCGCGTGCTCGCGTTCGACACGCACGAACGCACCGTCGACGAGCCGGTAATGCCGCTCGAAGCCCTCGGCCATGGCGACGTCGTGCGTGATGACCACGACCGTGCGATCGATCCGCTGGAGCAGCGCCGATATGCGCCGCACCGCAACGGGATCGAGATTCGAGGTCGGCTCGTCGAGCAGCAGCAACTCACGCCGCTGATAAAGCGCGCGGGCGAGCAACAACCGCTGCCGCTGACCGGCCGAAACATTCGCGAGCGAATCGCTGATGATCGTGCGTGTGCGCATCGGCAAGCGCATGACGTCATCGAGCAGGCCGACCTCTTCGAGCAGCGCGAGAATGCGCGCTTCGTCGGGATTGCCCTCGAAAAGCGAAATATTGTCGGCGATCGAACCGTGCAGGATGATGTCGCCCTGACGCATATGGACAGCATGACGGCGGATTTCATCGACGCTCAGATTCGGCCATGCAATTCCGTTGAGCGTGATCTCGCCTTGCTGCGGCACCTCGGAAGCGGCCAGCAATTTGAAGAGCGTGGACTTGCCGGCGCCCGACGGTCCGGTAATAACGATCTTGTCGCCGCGCGCGATGTCGATGCTCGCGCCCGCGAGCACGGGCTGGTCTGAAACGCCATATGCGAAGGTCACGTTGCGCACGCCAATGCGCTCGAACTCGCGCACCTCGACGGTCTTGTGCACGTCTGCGAGTGCGGTATAACGCTCCGGCTCGCATGCGACGATGTCGTCGACGCGCGCGACTGGCACGCTCAGCATGTAGTACGCAAAGCCCGTATTGATGGTGCTGGCGATCCGCTCCGAGAAAAGCGCCTTGTAGATCATGAACGAGTAGAACGCGCCGACCGAGAGCACGCCGCCCAGCATCAACTTCGCGGCAAACCAGGTGACGACGAGCGTCTCAGCGTGCATGAGCAGCTTGAGCACCGCGTCGCGCGTGGCGGCGAGCCGGCTGCTCTTGAACAACGCAGACGCATAAGTGCGAAAGATCCCCATGTAACGCGCCACGCGCCTCGTCTCGCCTTGCGAAAGCTTGATGAGCGACGCGCCGCGCACGGTCTCGAAGAGCGCGTCGTCGCAACGCGCGCCTTCCTGGAGAACGCGTGCGTGCGCATCGCGCATCGACGCGAAGATCGCTCCGGAAACGATGACATAGACTCCGAAAATCACCAGTACAACGAATGATAGTTTGACGTTCTGAACGAACATCAAAAGCATTGCCAGCAAACCGACCGTAATGTCGATACAAAACGATACGGCCTGACGCGACGCGAAGCCGTTGATCTCGTCCTGGGACTTGAAGCGCGTGAAGATGTCGCCCACATTGCGCTTCTCGAAGTACGCGATGGGTACGCGCAGCAGGTGCGCGAACAGCCCTTCCGTGGCGTTCACGCTCATACGCGCGTAGAGCAGCTCGACCAGCACGCCCTGCACGTACTGACTGAGCGCGCCCACGAGGAAGATCGTTCCGAATGTGAGCGCGAGCACATTCAGCAGCTCGAGGTTGTCGGCGGCCACGACATGATCGAGTACGAACGAGCCGAAATAAGGCTGCGCGAGAATCGCAAACTGCGCCCCGAGTGCAACGAAGAGAATCTTCGCAAACTGGCCGCGCAGTTGCGGGTTGAGCGCACGCAGGCGCGCAAGCGCATCGGGAACCCGCGAGCGCAGCTTGATCCGCGTGAGCGCCGGCGTCGGCGTGCATTCGATCAGATAGCCGGAAACGCATGCGAGGAAGGTGTCCATTGCGATGCGCCGGCGTCCGACTGCGGGGTCGAGCAACGTCACGTAGTGACGCGACGCGCGCTCGAACACGACGAAATGCGCCCCGCCGAAATGGATGATCGAGCCGCGCTTGATCTCGCCGACCTGCGACGTGTCGAAGCGGAACGCCTGCACCTCGAGGCCAAAATCGGTTGCCGTGTCGTACAGGTCCATCAATGACAGACCGTTCGCGGAGATCGGCCGGTACGCCGAAAGCTCGCGCACCTCCGTGGCCCGCCCGAAATGCGTGAGCACCATGGCAAGACACGCGTAGCCGCACTCGGCGACTTCGTTCTGGTAAATCACCCGCATTTCAGCCTCGTACGATCTTGAACAACGGCTCGAGCACCCACTCGGCGATGGTGCGCCGCTCGACGACGACACTGGCGGTCGCCTGCATGCCCGGCAGGATGTCGAAACGCTGCGAGCCATAGTGGAACGTGTGGCTGGGCAGCGTGACCCACGCGACGTACTCGTCGCCCTGGTCCGGCGGCGTGCCGCCGTTGGCCGCACCCGCAGCGGCTTCCGGCACGGTGGGTGGCGACGCTGCGGCCACTGTCGTGTGCGAAATCGAGTTGATGCGCGCTTCGTACGAACCGAAGCGCGCGTAGGGAAACGCATCGAACTTCAGGCGCACCGTCTGCCCCTCGTGCACGAAACCGCGCCGGCGTGACGGAATGCGCAATTCGGCGCGCAAGGGTTGGGTCGGATCGGTGACGATCACCATCGCGATGTCGCTGGGCTGCAGCGTGCTTCCCTGCACGAGGCGCGAAAACGTCACCATGCCCGCTTTCGGCGCCGAAATCGTCGCGTCGCGTCGGTTTTGTTCGAAGCGCGCATCGGCTTCCTGGAGGTCGCGCGCGTGGCTCGATTCGAGTTCCTTGAGCTGCGCGGCCAGCGCGGTCTGGCTATTTTGCAGATCGGCAATCGCTGCCACGGCCTGCTGACGACGCGAAGCCGCTTCGGCACGCCCGATACGGCTCTGGTGCAAGTCCGCGCGCGCCTGCTCGACGCGATCGGCGGCGACATAATCCGAAACAGATTCGAGCCGCGCGAGCTTCTTCTGCGCCTCGTTCACGAGCAGGCTGTTCTGCGCGCCCTGCACGTCCAGCTCGGCGAGCTCCGCGCGGCGGCTCGCTTCGTTGGTACGTGCCGTGGAAAGCTGCGTCGTCAGTTCGATGTGTCGTTGGGCATAGCGCGCGTCGGCGGCGCGACGCTCCTCGTCGCGCACCTGGGCATCGAACGTCGTTCGGCGCATGCCGTCGCTCGCGAGCGACAAGTCGCGCTCGACGCGAAAAAGCGGCTGGCCGGCGCTCACGTGCTCGGGCGGCTGAACGTAGATCGACGAGATCAACCCACTCGCGCCCTGGACCTTGATTTCCGCAGGCGACACGATCTCGCAGCGCACGTCCTGCTTCAGTTCCACTTCGTGCGTGAAAGCAAATGCAACGCCCAGCACCACGATCGTCGACGCTGCATAGGCAATCCAGCGCCAGCGGATATCCCGGAACTCGGGAAGATAAATCGGTTCCACGTTGTTATAGATCCCCTGCAGCCGGTCGTGCCGGCCGAACGTGTATTCTTTTCGGCGCTGTGCGCCATTTGGTCTGCTCGCACTGCTACTTCTGAAAGATTTCTAACGGGCTGCCGCAAAGTGGTAAACCGACGGATGCCCCGCGTAGAGCCAATGCGGATAATTCTCCCGGCGTGCAGTCTCGATATCGTCGGCGAGGCGTTGCGGCGCGGCGGCATCGGCAAGCGCGACAGGCTCGAACGCCCTCACGTTGAAGCGCCCTTTCTCGAAGCTCAGATAAAACGGAAGCAAGAGCGCGTCCATGGGTGCACCGATCCGGAAGACGCCGTTATGCACGCGCGCGTGCCGACCGCCGATCTTCACACCGACCGTCTCCATGGGAAATTTGGCCAATGTAAACGGCGGAACGTCGGAAAACACCACGGCCACACCGTCACGGCGCAATGCGCGTATGACCCGCAAACCCAAACCGTTGCGGCTTTCGCGGCCATTTTCGTCGTAGGTGTTGAGCACGCGGATCGAAGGAATCATCGCCGCGTCGTTACCGTAAATGTCGCGCGGCACGCCGGATACGACCGCCATCGATTCAAGCCCCAAAGCGCGGCGCACTTCGTCCACGACATAGATGTTCGCGTATTGCGACACGTAGTGGAACGGCGACAGCACCACGACGCGGCCAGGCTCTTTGGCCTTGATCTGCTTGATCCGCGAGGCCAGTTGTTGCGCGGCCGCGCGTAGATCGGGCCAGGCATCCTGTTGCAGCGCGCGCCCCGCGTAAATGCGTTCGTCGAGCCACGCCTCTCGCACGTTCGCGCTCATCGTACGCAGTGCATGAGTGCGCGCGAGGCCGACGTCGATACGACCGGTCTCGTAACGCGACACCCCGGTTGCACGGAGGCGGCCGTCGAACACCGACTGAACCAGCCAACTGGCAAGTGCAACTCGCTCGACCACCACGAAGGGCAAGCATGCGAGCAACCGTCGGCGCAGCGTCAGACGCCAACTCGCAAGTCGTGCATGAAGACGTTTGAAATATGGCGAAAGTGTGCCGGCGATCATTTGCATGGCCCAACGATGTCGTAACGAACCCAAGCCTCAAAAGCCGAAAGGGGGTGCATGCCCCCTTTCGATCAGATCAGACGATCAACGCGGAACCGGCGTCGGATCCGGCTGCGGGTTCGTCTTGGACTTGCAGCAACCACCGGCGAGCTTGGCGTTGGCCAGTTGGCCTCGATCGATTTTTTCCATTTTTTGTTCTCCAATGTACAAGTGAAAGCCACCCCGTTTTGGTGGCGCGGCCATCTTAACAGCACGAATTAAATCCAATCCATTATTGACACATTTTCACACTAATTTTCAAAATTCCACATTTTTCTCAAATAATTAAATTTGCAGATCAGAATAATAAGAATTCTGCTTTTATCGCCGCCGTCAAGAGATAGGAATTCCAGCCTCAATCCCATGCAAAATTTTTTTACATCGTAAATAACGGCGCATCTATCGACCTAATTAAGAATATTCGTATTCCTGACACCTGCACTCCACCCATAGAGTTGCGCAACGCATCGCCAAAAACGGGGTTTCCTTTTTTTTGATTGCCGGGTGCTCACACGGACGTCAAAGGCGCGTGCGCTGACTAAAATCAACTCTAATATGGTTTCCTAATGAATAAGACCTATCGCTCTGTCTGGAGCGAAACAGACCAAACCTGGGTCGCCGCACCCGAAACCGCCAAGGCGAACCGCAAATCTTCACGCCGACTTGCCGTCCTCGCCACTGGAGCTGTGGGAATCGCTACAGGCATCTCGTCCGGCGCAGCCGTTGCCGCGCTAACACCAGCGCAACTTGCCGCCCTTGCCGCAGCGACTACGGCTTCTGAAACAACTACAGGCACCTCATCCGGAACAACCGTAGCGCCAGTGCCAGGAACATTGGGCCAGGGCGGCCTTGAGATTTGCTCGGGCGCAAGGGGCTATTCGTGGGGCGCCAGCGGCGGTAGCGAGTCGCTCGATTGCTCGGCAGATGGCAACGGCACATCCGACGGCCTCGCCTTCTCGCTGAACAACGCCGGTGATGCAAAGGGTGGCTATGGGTTTGGCGCGTCGACCGCGCAGGTAACCGGCTACCAGAACGGCACGCTCAGTATCCGTGGCGCGAGCGTGATGGTTTACGGTCCGACGACGTTCGACAGCGTCGTTACGATGAGCAACCAGAAGATCGTGCAGCTCGCGCCGGGAACAATCTCGGCTGACAGCACGGAGGCCGTCAACGGCTCGCAGCTCTACGCCGTTGCCGCAGGCGTCGGCAATTCGGTGCAATACGACTCGCCGGCGCGGAGCGCTGTCACGCTCGGTGGCGCAGACGCAAGCACGCCGGTCGCACTGCACAACGTGGCTGATGGCGAACTCTCGGCTGCCAGCACCGACGCCGTCAACGGCGGCCAGCTCTACGCCACGAACTCGAGCATCTCGAACCTCGCTGGCAACGTCACCAACATCCAGGGCGACATCACCAACATCAACGGCAAGCTCGCCGATGCCGTGGTCTACGATTCGTCCGCGCACGATTCGCTGACGCTCGGTGGCGCAAGTGCCATGAAGCCGGTCGCACTGCACAACGTGGCTGATGGCGAACTCTCGGCTGGCAGCACCGACGCCGTCAACGGCGGCCAGCTCTACGCCACGAACTCGAACATCTCGAACCTCGCGGGCAACGTCACCAACATCCAGGGTGATATCACCAACATCAACGGCAAGCTCGCCGATGCCGTGGTCTACGATTCGTCCGCGCACGATTCGCTGACGCTCGGTGGCAAAGACGCAAGCACGCCGGTCGCACTGCATAACGTGGCTGATGGCGAGCTCTCGGCTGGCAGCACCGACGCCGTCAACGGCGGCCAGCTCTACGCCACGAACTCGAGCATCTCGAACCTCGCTGGCAACGTCACCAACATCCAGGGTGATATCACCAACATCAACGGCAAGCTCGCCGATGCCGTGGTCTACGATTCGTCCGCACACGAATCAGTAACGCTCGGTGGCGCAAGTGCCATGAAGCCGGTCGCACTGCATAACGTGGCTGATGGCGAGCTCTCGGCTGGCAGCACCGATGCCATCAACGGTTCGCAGCTCTATGACGCCATCCAGCAATTCGATAGCAAGTCGACGCACTACATCGGCATCAACAGCGACCCGAACGATGGTAATTACAGCGGCGAAGGCGCAACCGGCAATGCCGCGATCGCCGTCGGCGCGAACGCACTCGCCAGCGGCGACAATGCGCTCGCCATCGGCGCCGGGGCCACTGCCGCGCACAACGACTCGGTCGCACTCGGAGCAGGTTCCACGACGGCAGCCGCGGTCGCCACGACGGGCGCAACGATCGCGGGCCAGGACTACACCTTCGCAGGCAGCAATCCGACGAGCACCATCAGTATCGGCAGCGTCGGCAACGAACGTACGCTCACGAACGTCGCAGCCGGCCGCCTGAGCGCGTCGTCGACCGATGCCGTCAATGGCTCGCAGTTGTACGCGACCAATACCGCGCTCGACGGCCTCGCGCAGCAAAGTGCCAACTTCGTGCAATACGACGATTCGAACAAGAGCTCGATTACGCTTGGCGGCGCGAATGGCACGAAGCTCGTCAACGTGGCGCAGGGAGCCGTGACGGCTTCGAGCATGGATGCGGTCAATGGCGCGCAGCTGTACGACGTCTCCGAGAATGTCACGAACATCAACAGCGACATCACGCGGATCCACAACACGCTGGCCACGGCTGGCTGGGGCGCGCAGGCAACGTCGACGGATCCGACCGCGTATACGTACGGCGGCTTCATCATGGATGCGAACGGCAACGTGAGCAATCCCGCCGTCCTCTACGTCCCGAACACCATCGGCACGGAAAACGCGCAAATCGTCCTTGATCCGGGTAAAGGCAACAGTCCGTATTTCGTCAACGGCAACCGCACTCAGTTCCTGCCCAAAGGCACCGTCATCAGCAATGTGGCCGACGGCATCGTGGATACGGACGCCGCCAACGTCGGCCAGGTCTACGACATCGTCAGTGCGGCAACCGGCGGTGGCCTCATGTCCCTCCCGATGCGCGCATCGGCGGCAGACGCCGCGAACGGCACCTCCGGTGTCAACTCGACCGGCCTCACGCGGAGCTATACGACAGCGGCGTACTACTCGCAGGTCGCAGGCCTCGCGGACAGCTCCGGCTCGCAAGGCCCGTCCGACGCCGCGCGTGCAATCGGCGCCGGCGCCATCGCTATCGGCTCAAATGCCTATACGCCCGCCTCGAACGGCGTCGCGCTCGGCGTGCAGGCCTATGCGAGCGCAAGGGACGCGGTGGCGATTGGCGCCGGCTCGGTGGCTAACCAGCAGAACACGGTCTCGGTCGGCAACGACGGCACGAGCTCGTATGTCGCCTATGACGCAAATGGCCAGGCCTATACGGTTCAGAACGGCGCCAACACGCGCCGTATCGTCAATCTGGCCGCGGGCCAGGGCGATACCGACGCGGTCAACGTCGGGCAATTGCGCAGCGTGGCAGCGGCACTGGGCGGCGGCGCCGGAATCAATTCGGTCGGCGGCCTTATCGCGCCCTCCTACTCCGTGGGCGGCACGACCGTGAATACGGTGGGCGACGCAATCGCTAATCTCGACAACCGTGTGCAGAAGAACACGGCCGAGATTGCCGCGCTGGCGGCTACGGACGCGAACGCGCCTGTGGCTGTCGAGAGCACCTCAAGCCCGACTGCGGCTTCGTCCACGACGCGCATGGTCGCCGCATCGCGCACGCTGCTCGGCGCAGGCGCAGGCAGCAGCACCGCCGAAGCCGCGGTGGCGAATTTCGCCGCAACGAGCCCGGCCGACACCGCGACCGGTTCGACCGACGCCGAGGCGCTCCATTACGACACCGCTGATCACTCGAGCGTGACGTTGAGCAGCACGAGCGGCGGCAACGTCAGCTTGAGCGGCCTTTCGAACGGCGCCCTCTCTCTGGACAGCACGGACGCGGTGACCGGCCAGCAGCTCTACGCCACGAACCAGCAAGTCGCGAGCCTCAACCAGGCGCTGCAGAATATCGGCACGGGCGGCTCCACGGCAACCTCGGTCAACTCGACGAGCGGTGTCGCGGCAGCCTCGGGCATGCAATCGCTTGCGGTCGGCGGAGGCGCCGTCGCGACGGGCGCGAACTCGACCGCGATCGGCGACAAGGCCAATGCATCGGCGAACAATGCCGTGGCAATCGGCGCCAACTCGATCGCGAACCGCGACAACGCGGTGTCGGTCGGTGCCGAAGGCTCCGAGCGCCAGATCGTCAACGTGGCTGCCGGCACGTCGGGTACCGACGCGGTCAACCTGAACCAGTTGAACAACGCGATGACGCAGCAATCGAACGCGTTCGGCCAGCAGATCGGCAATCTGCAAAACTCGATCAACACGGTTTCGAAGAACGCGTACGCGGGTGTGGCCGCGGCAATGGCCATGCCGAACCTGACGCCTTCGGGTCCGGGGCGCGCAGTGGTCGCGGCCGGTGGCGGCTACTACATGGGCGGCAGTGCGGCAGCCGTCGGCGTGACGTATCGCTCGACGAACATGCACTGGCTCGTCAACGGCGGCGTTTCCGTCACGAGTACCGGTAACACGGCAGCACGCGCTCAGGTCGGTTACGAGTTCTGATCCTCGCTAACCAGGCATGACCGGGGGCACGTCGCTGACGCGCGTGCCTCTTCAAATGCAAAAAGCCACGGCCTTGGCTTTTTCGTTCGCGAAGCTCGATGTGTCAGAGCATCAACGCTGAGCGGCCGCCATCGCCTCTTCGGTCAACCAGAACGACTCTGGCAGATCCTGTTCGTTGAGGTTCAAGCCATCCCCGCCGCGATCGACGACGATGAAGTCGCTCACTTCGCCCAGCGCGATCAACGGGTGATGCCAGACACCCTTGGCGTAGTTCACGCCTTGCCAGCCATGCGAAACGAACGCGCGAATCTTCGTGACGTCCAGGTCGCCCGCCGGCGCCACGACGACGAGATACGGCTTGTCGTTGAGCGGTATGAATGCCTGGCTGCCCAGCGGATGCCGCTCGAGCATCTTGATCTCGAACGGCAACACACGCGGCTGCCCACGGAAAAGATTGACGAGCGTGCGGCCGTTCTCGTCCGTGACGTCCACGTTCGCGAGATCGTGATAGCGGATCGTCGTGCCCAGGTTGATCGGAATTTGTTTCGCGCCCGCAAGCTCGATCACATCGCCGAACGGCGCGAATGCTTCGGGAGTCAGCCGCTCGATCACAAGTGTCATGCCAAGATCCTGTGTCATATCGCTCATATTCACCTCGTTACCGCACTCAAGCGAGCGTGCCCTGCGGACGCACGCGCGAGACGCTGCCATTCGTGAGCGCGCCAGGATCGAGAGTGCCTTCGTGTCTTTTGGTTAGATCAAAACGGCGCCGCGCCTTCGCTAAACGCGAGGCGCGGCGTCAATCTCATGCGTCGATCAGCTCGTCGAGCCTGAAGCGCGCGATGCGGTAGATCTGGTCGAGACTCGCGCGCATTTCGTCGGCGCGGGTGTTGTTCACGCGCGACTCGAAATTCGCGATGATGCCGTGGCGATCGAAACCGCGCACCGCGAGAATGAACGGAAAGCCGAACTTCTCGCGATACGCGCTGTTGAGCGCCTGAAGCCTGTCGAACTCTTCCTGCGTGCACAGGTTCAGGCCTGCGCCGCTTTGCTCGCGCGTCGATTCGTCGGTCAGCTCGCCGCGCACTGCCGCCTTGCCCGCGAGTTCCGGGTGAGCGTTGATGAGTGCGAGTTGCTTCGCTTCGCCCGCGGTCTCCACCGCAGCCGACATCGTCTTGTGCAACGTGTCGATGCTCGTGTAAGGGCGCTGCTGCGCCGCCGCTTCCGCCACCCAGGGCGAGTGCTCGAAGATGCCCGAAAGCGCCGCCACGAAGGCGTCGGCCGAGGCGTTGTTCAACTGGTCGAGGGTGTATTGCATTGCCTTCATGCGGCGGCCCCGCGGTGGTCGTTCTGCTGCGGTTGATAGGGATGTTTCTCGTGCCAGTGGCGCGCGATGTCGACACGACGCGTAACCCACACGCGGTCGTGTTGTTCGATGTGATCGAGGAAGCGTTGCAGTGCGCGGAACCGCCCCGGGCGGCCGAGCAAACGGCAGTGCATGCCGATCGAAAGCATCTTCGGCGCTTCGTCGCCTTCTGCGTAGAGCACGTCGAACGCATCGCGCAGGTAGGTGAAGAAGTGATCCGCCGTGTTGTAGCCCTGCGGCGTCGCAAAGCGCATGTCGTTCGTGTCGAGCGTATAAGGCACGATCAGTTGCGGCACGCGCTTGCCGCCGGTGACTTCGACATCCATCCAGAACGGCAGGTCGTCGCCGTAATAGTCGGAGTCGTAGAGGAAGCCGCCGTGCTCCGCCACGAGGCGATGCGTATTGGGGCTGTCGCGGCCGGTGTACCAGCCTGACGGCCGCACGCCCGTCACGCGCTCGATCGCTTCCATGCCGAGCTTCATGTGCTCGGCTTCGAGTTCGGGCGTTGCGTCCTGATAGTGGATCCAGCGATACCCGTGGCAAGCGATCTCATGACCGAGCTCGACGAACGCGCGCGCCACTTCGGGATGGCGCTCGATTGCCATGCCGACACCGAACACGGTGAGCGGCAGGCCGCGCTTTTCGAATTCGCGCAGAATGCGCCACACGCCCACGCGCGAGCCGTATTCGTAGATCGACTCCATGCTCATGTGACGCGCCGGATAGGCGGCGGCGCCAACGATCTCGGAGAGGAATTGCTCGGAGGCCGGGTCGCCGTGGAGCACGCAGTTCTCACCGCCCTCTTCGTAATTGAGCACGAACTGCACCGCGACGCGCGCCTGACCGGGCCAGTTGGCCTGCACCGGATGCCGGCCGTAACCGATCAGATCGCGTGGATATTGGGGATCGAGTGGCATGCTGGTCGAATCTTTCGAATGGATAACGAAACGTAAAAACCGCGCGGGCAACCCGCACTGGCGGAAAGCGGCTGAACCGGCTGAAATCCTTGCGCCACAAGGCTTTGCGTTACGCCGGGTCATACCGTTTTCAGGATCGGCCCAGTGTAGCTAAATCACTCCGGCGCGCCCATACGCGCCGACAGATAGTACGGGTCAAGCGAGGGTTATGTGCCGGGCACGCCCCGCCTGGTGCGGCGGAGCGCGTTTTGCGTGTTTACCCGTACCGTAGGGGCCGTACCGGCGGCGGCGTTTCGGTGACACTCGCCGCATTGGTCGGGCTGAAGTGCGCGAATTCGCCATCGTAGCGCTTCGCGAGGGGGCGCGCGAAGTCGCCCCGCTTGGCCGTTGCGAGGCGCAGCGAGACCAGTGCCTCCACCCACTTCACCGCAGCCGTCACGCCATCCACCACCGGCACGCCGAGCGCCTCCTCCACCTGCGCGCACAGACTCGTCATGCCCGCGCAGCCGAGCACGATCGCGTCCGCGCCGTCTTCGTCGAGCGCGCGGCGGCACTCATCGACGATCGCCCGGCGCGCGGCCGAGCCCGGCTCGTCGAGTTCGAGCACGGCCACGTCGATCGCCCGCACGTTGCGGCAAAAGCGGCTCATGCCGTAGCGTTCAGCGAGGTGCCACGCCATCGCCTTGGTGCGCGAGAGCGTGGTCACGACCGAAAATCCAGGCGCAAGCACGCTCGCCGCGTGCATGGCCGCTTCGGCAATGCCTACCACCGGCCCGCGCGCCAGTTCGCGCGCCGCGTACAGTCCCGGGTCGCCGAAACAGGCGATCACGTAGCCGTCGAAGCCCTCGCGCTCGCCCGCCTCCACCTCCGCGAGCAGACCGGGCGTCGCAAGCGCCTCGTCGTAGTAGCCTTCGATCGAGGGCGGTCCCATCGTCGGGCTCACCGCGACGATCTCGGTGCTCGCCGCAGCCACCGCGCGCGCGCACTGCCCCATCGCAGCCGTCATGCGCTGCGTGGTGTTCGGATTAATCAACTTGATACGCATGTCAGTTCTCTGCTCGTTTCGTAGCTTGTTTGGTATTACGCCCGTGCCCGTGCACGTTCACCCACCGTCAAGACGCGGTAGAACAGCGCGCCGAGTCCCGCGCCGATGAACCACGAGAAGTTCGCCGCGCCGTCAAGCGCCGGCAGCATCACGCAGAGGACCGCAATGACGGCAGCGGGCAGCAGCGCCGACACCGCACGCCAGTTCACGCCGTTGCTGTACCAGTACGCGCCCTTCGGCGAGACGGTATAGAGATCGTCGACGGCAAGACGGCCACGCTTCACGAGATAGAAGTCAACGATCAGGACACCATACAAAGGCCCGATGAAGGCACCCAGCACATCGAGCGTGTAGTGAATCACGGCGGGGTTGTTGAAGAGATTCCACGGCGTGATGAAAATCGAGGCCACTGCCGCAAGCATGCCACCCGCACGCCAGCTGATGAGGCGCGGCGCGACATTCGAGAAGTCGAACGCCGGCGAAACGAAGTTCGCGACGATATTGATGCCGATGGTTGCAATCGTGAACGTCAGCGCGCCGAGAATGACGGCCGTCGGGTGATCGATGCGGCTCACTGTTTCAACGGGATCGGTAATCAGTTGTCCGAACACAGGCAGCGTGGCCGACGTCGTGATCACCGTGACGATCGAGAACGCGAGGAAGTTGACGGGCAAGCCCCAGAAGTTGCCGCGATGCACGCTCTTGAGCGATTTGCCGTAGCGCGAGAAGTCGCCGAAATTGAGCATCGGCCCCGAAAAATACGACACCACGAGCGAAACTGCGGTAATCATCACCGGGATCACTTCCGTGCCGTGATACTTCACGCCACCGAGATTCAGGCCGATGTTGTGCCAGCCCGCGCGATACACCATGTAGCCGGCGAGAATGAACATCACGGCATAGACGGCCGGGCCTGCGAAGTCGATGAACTTCTTGATGGTCTCCATGCCGTTCCAGAACACCAGCGCCTGCAGCACCCACAGCGTCATGAAGCCGGCCCAGCCCATGGCCGAGAGGCCGAGCATGCCGTGCTTGTGCACGTCCGCGTAGGGCATCAACTGAGGCACGAACTTGAGCACGACGATCACAAGCGCACTCGATGCAAGATAAGTTTGGATTCCGTACCATGCGACTGCGATGAGGCCGCGGATCACGGCAGGAATGTTCGCGCCGAGCACGCCGAAGGTGCCCCGGCACGCAACCGGATAGGGCACACCGTGGCGCTGGCTGGGCCGCGCGATGAGATTGCAGAGCACGTTGACGATCGTAATGCCGACGATCAGTACCAGCAGCACCTGCCAGCTCGTGAGCCCGAGCGCGAAGAGACTGCCCGCGAACACATAGCCGCCGACGCTGTGCACGTCGGACATCCAGAACGCGAAGATGTTATAGGCGCCCCACGTCTGCTCCTTGAGCGGTGCGAGATCGTGGTTGTAGAGGCGCTCGCTGTAGCCGGCCGGTAGCTGCATGCTGTCTGCCGCTTGGCTGCTCTCGGATGAATCGAACGTGGGCACTGCCGGACTGCCTGGTGACGCGCTGAACTGAGCCATGATCCGCTCCTTGGGATGGATACGCCGACGGAAAAAAGACGCTTGAAACGCCTCGAAACGCGTGCCGCGCCGCGTATTGCGGCTGCCGCGATGTCTGCGGATGGCTCTGACTAGGGGTTCGAGGGCTCCGCCCTCCCGGCGTCTGGCTCGACGCCCGTAGCACCATGCCGGTCGCGCCTGCGCGCGCCCTGCTCGCCGTGCCCCCTGCCCGTCGGGCGCCCTCGCGGCGCCCACTGCCACATCGATCTTTTCTCTCGCGCGCGGCCGGCGTTGCGCCCCGCCGCGCGTGTCTCCAGTTCAGTCCTGCCCGGCGCGTCCGCCCTTCGAGCAAACGCCGCCGTGATGCTTCAGTTTTCGTTTCTGCCCGGCGCCATGCTGCTCAGCGCCGGTGCAAAGCCGCTCGGCCCTTCCTCAACGCCCGGCCGTGGCTGCGGCACGCGTGCCAAACACGTCCTGCAGGTCCACCGAGGCGCCCGCCGGACGGTCAAGCATCCTCAGCTCGACGCCCTGCAGATGCCGCGTCATCAATGCGGCGGCTTCCTCTGCCTGCCCGGCCTCCAGCGCCGCGATAATCGTTTCGTGGTCGTCGAACGAGCACGGGCTGCGTCCCGGCGACTCGTAGAGCGCGGAAATCAGCGTCGAGCGCGCCACGAGGCCGTTCAGGCAATCGCACAGCACCGTATTGCCGGTCAGCGCCGCCAGTTCGGTATGGAATTCGCCCGACAGACGAATCCAGGCCGGAAAGTCGCGTCCTTCGAAGGCCCTGCGCTCGCGCCGGATGGTCTCGCTAATACCCTTCAGCCTCCGGCTGCCGTGCTGCGCGCTACAAATGCGCTCCACCACCGCGAGCTCGATGATGCGCCGCATCTCGAACACCTCGTGCACCTCCTGGAGCGACGGGCTTGCCACAAAGGCGCCACGGTTCGGCTCCAGATCGACGAGATGATCGCCGGCCAGCAGCGAGAGGGCCTGCCGGATCGGCCCACGCTTCACATTGAACACTTCACACAACTGCGCTTCCGTGAGCTTCGCGCCAGGCGGCAAACGATGTTCGAGGATCGCGGCGCGGATGCGCGCGGCAATGGCCTCGGGTTTCGTGCCGGTCGCGTCGGCTTCGGTATCGGCGTTTCGCATGTCTCTCACCTTGATGTTGAGTATCCTAGTTTGGACATAAATATTGTCAACAATTTTATCGGCTAACCTGGGGAAGATACCCAGGCTGGCTCAACGTTTGTATGCCTGCGCTCCATGAAACCCGCGCCATTACGGGGCACTGAGCCCTATTCTGGTGATACGGCGGCTCATAACGGCTCATTTTTTGTCAACAATTTAAATGCGGTACGGTCTCCAGAGCATTCGGCTAATTTTCATTGGACAAGCTGTTAGTTGCATGTTTGACACCGGAAAAAAGCGCTCGAGAGCGCTTGTCCTGCCTGAAATCGTCCGGTCAGGCGAGGTACGGATAGTTGCTCATCGTGAGCTCGAATCCATGGGCATCGGCATTCAGATGAGCCTGTGCGCCGAATGGCAACGTGACCATATTCTCGATGTGGCCGAACGGCAGGCCCGTGATGACGGGAATCCCCACCACCGAACGCACTTGCTCGACCACCGCGTGCAGGTCAAAACCGTTGTCGTAATCGAACGTTTTGCCGCCGGAAAAATCGCCAAGCACCAGCGCCTGCTGGCGCGCGAGAATCCCCGAGAGATGGAGCTGATAAAGCATTCGCTCGACCCGGAACGGCTGCTCGTTGATGTCCTCGACAAACAGGATCCCGCCCTCCACTGGCGGCATATAGGGCGTGCCGACGAGCGAAGTGAGGGTGGCAAGATTGCCGCCCCACAACATGCCCGATACGTTGGCGTGCTGCGCCTGCGGCGCCTTCACCTTGAGCGTGAATTCGGGTTTCGTGAGTGCGTTCCAGAAGTGATGCATCGTGAAGCTGCTCAACTCCGGCGCGCCGAAATCGCTCACCAGCATCGGGCCGCCGAACGTCGTAAGGCCCGCGCGCGCATAGAGCGCAAGCTGGACCGCGGTGAAGTCGCTATGTCCGACGAATGCGATCGGCTGCCCGGAGAGACGTTTTTGCAAGCCGTCGTAGTCGAGACCGTGCAGGATCCGCACGGCGCCGTAGCCGCCGCGCACGGCAAGCGCGATATCGGGCAAGCCGCGCCCCGGGTCGGCGAGACGGTTCAGCTCGGCGGCGCGCTGGCCGTCGGTGCCGGCAAAGCGCTGGAAGCGCCGCTCGGTCGCCACGATCCCCTCTACGCGGTGGCCCTCGGCGCGAAGACGCGTAATGCCGCGTTGCACCGCTTCCGGGTCATGCGGATAGCCCGACGGTGCAATCAGTTCGATGGTGCGATGCATGGTCATGGTCAACGGGTTAGGTGATCGGCAACCGCGCCATGCGCCTGCCACGGCGCGGACGCGCGGCCGCCAGTGGCTATTATCCGATGTTATCGATCGCTATCGGCCGTTATCGGCAACGCCCGGCTCCGACCCGGCGGCGCTGCGGGCTTCACGGCGCACTTCGCGGCTCGCGCGGCGGCGCTCCGCAAAGAACGAGCGCAGCGCGTCGCCGCACTCGGTCTCGAGCACGCCGCCCGCCACGCTCGTATGGTGATTGAGTTGGTCATTCGAAAATGCGTCGACGACGCTGCCGCAAGCTCCGGTCTTCGGATCGCGCGCACCGTACACCACGCGCGCGATGCGTGCGTGCATGATCGCGCCGGCGCACATGAGGCACGGCTCCAGGGTCACATAGAGTTCGCAGCCGGGCAGACGGTAGTTGCTCAGCGCCGTGCCCGCGGCGCGCAGCGCAGCCATTTCGGCATGCGCCGAGGGATCGTGTGTCCCAATTGGATGATTGAAGCCCGTCGCGACCACCTCGTCCCCTAGCACCAGCACGGCGCCAACGGGCACTTCGCCGGCCGCGCGCGCCGTTTCGGCAGCCTCTAGCGCGAGACGCATGAAATGGCGGTCCCGCTCGGCGATGGGATCAACCTGCGGTTCAGTGGGCTCCACTTGCGGTTCGGCGGCCTTCGCAGGTTCAACAGGTTCGGTTTGCGGCGCGGCATCGCCCCGCAATGGCTCGTGGCGCTCCGCGTCGTGCTGTTCAGCCTCGCCTGGCGGCGTGGCGGCCGGCACGCTCACGCGGCCCCCGCCGCGACGTCCTGCAACGTCGCACGTTCGGTCAAGCGCTCGGCGATGCGGCGTCGATATTCATGCGGCACCACCAGCGGACCGCCGCGCAGCGACTCGAGCGCCATGTCGAGTGCCAGCATGCGGGCACGCAGCCGGCACTGCTCGGCCTTGTCGCTCACCTTGGCAAGTTCATCCTCGAGATCGCGCAGCGCACGAAGCTGTTCGACCGCAGGCGGCACAAAGCCCGCATTTTTCAGAATGCGGTTCGCCACGCGGACTTCTTCGGGCACGAAGGGGTCGTCGTCGAGCACCTGCGGCGCTCCGGCACCCGGCAAATCGTCGAACTCACCGCGCGCGGCTGCGGCGGCAATCCGTTGTTCGACGAGGGCATCAAGCAATTTCATCGGCAATCCACTACGTTGCGGCGCTTGCATTCTATCAGGGTAACACCTGGAAGACCCGGCTCGTCTGTCGTGGCCGACGTCGGATTCCTACAGATTGACAGGCGGAGGATTTAATGCGATGCGCATATGAAAGCAGGCAACGTAAAGCCGGATTCGTCTGATTGGAGCGCACGCGGCGGGTAGTTTATCGTCGATCCGACTCCGCTGCGGCCGCGATTATCGAGCGGCGATCCGGCGGCTCAACTCCGCGTTCAGGCTCAATTCGGGTTCAAATCACGATGAAACATGCTTCGATTTCCAGTGCTTCGCCGACCTCTGGCGTTCGCGCCGGTGCGCCTCGGAATCTATCGCGCGGGAACCGCGTGGTGGGACGGCTGCGCCTTGGCGCCGCTTTGGTGCTACTGGCCGCCAGCCTTTCCGGCTGCGGCGTATTCTGCGCCGCGGGAGGCGGCAGCGGTGGCGTCGGGGGTGGGTGCGGGGTGGGAACGGGGATGAGATTTTGAGGCGCCTGAAGGCGCCGAAGCCGGGACCAAAGCCCGGGACCGAGGCCTGAAACCCAAAGTCGGCACTCAGGCCGGCACCGGACGGCAATCCGGTGCCGGCTTGATACGAGAAACGCCGGTTATGCCTGCAACACCTTGCTCACCGCATCGACCACGATGCTCACGTTCTTCTCGTTGAGCCCCGCGACGCACATGCGGCCCGAGCGCAGGATGTACACCCCGAACTCTTCCTTCAGGCGCTCGACCTGGTCGGCGCTCAAGCCCGTGTACGTGAACATGCCGCGCTGCTTCACGTAGCGCGAAAGGGCCTCGCCGCTCACGTGCGCGCTCAGCCCATCGTGAATCGCCTGACGCATGCGCGCGATGCGCTCGCACATCGCCGCCAGCTCCGTCTCCCACGATTGCTTGAGCTCGGGGTTCGTGAGCACGCGCGTGACGATCTTCGCGCCGTGCGTCGGCGGATTGCTGTAGTTCGAGCGCACCGAGCCCGTCAGTTGCCCGAGCACGCGATCGGTCGCCGCCGCGTCTTCGCAGATCACGTGCAGACCGCCGCAGCGCTCGCCGTACAGCGAGAAGTTCTTCGAGAACGAGTTCGCCACCAGCGCCGGCACGCCGCGTCGGCCGAGCTCGCGCACCGCGAACGCGTCGGCGTCGAGACCCGCGCCGAAGCCTTGGTACGCCATGTCGACGAACGGCAGCAGATCGCGCTTTTCCAGCACGTCGATCAACTGCGCCCACTGTGACTCGTCCAGATCCACGCCGGTCGGGTTATGGCAGCACGCATGCAGGAGCACGACGCTCTTTGCCGGCAGCGCATCGATGGCCGAGAGCATCGCCTCGAACTTCAGGCCGCCGGTGGCCTCGTCATAGTACGGGTAGGTGTTCACCACAAAGCCCGCGCGCTCGAAGATAAAGCGATGGTTTTCCCACGTCGGATCGCTCACCCACACCTGGCTTTGCGGGAAATAGCGCTTGATGAAATCGGCGCCCACCTTGAGCGCGCCCGAGCCGCCGAGCGTCTGCACCGTGGCGATGCGGTTCGCCGCGCGCGACGGACACTGCGCACCGAACACGAGCGCCTGCACGGCGTCACGGTACTGGGCGAAACCGGCCATCGGCAGATACGGCTTCGGGCCGGGTTCGGCCAGAATCGCCGCCTCGGCCTCGTGGACGGCCTCCATCACCGGCAGACGGCCGTCGTCGTCGAAATAGATGCCAATGCTCAGATTGACCTTGTTCTGCCGCGGATCTTTCTGGAAGTTCTCGTTGAGCGAGAGGATCGGGTCGCCGGGATAGGCATCGATATGTTCGAACATGGCGTTTGCTTGACGGTTGCTTGCTGGTTATAGGCGATTACAAATTGCTGGCCAAAGCGCCTGGCTAAAAACGGCTGGCCGAAGCGCTGAGCGAGGCGGCGCGACCGAACGCGCCGCCAGGTTCAGCGGGTCTGGACGCTGCCCTGCAGCGCCGGCACTGCCCCGCGACGCCAGAAGCGATACGCGGCGGCGAGCACCACGAGCCATACCGGAATCAGGTAGACGGAAATCCGCAGATCCGGAATCAGATACATTACAACGAGAATGCCCGCGAGGAACACCAGGCACAGGTAATTCGTGAGCGGATAGCCGAGGCTCTGGAAGCGCGTCGTCTGGCCCGCACGTGCCTTCTCGCGGCGGAACTTCAGGTGAATCAGGCTGATCATCGCCCAGTTGATGATGAGCGCGGACACCACGAGCCCCATCAGCAGCTCGAACGCCCTGCCCGGCATGAAGTAGTTGATGACCACGCAGGCCGCCGTCGCCACCGCCGTCACGGCGAGTGCCGCCAGCGGAATGCCGCGCCGGTTCACCTTGAGCAGCGCCTTGGGCGCATTGCCCTGTTGCGCGAGGCCGTAGAGCATGCGGCTGTTGCAATAGACACCGCTGTTATAGACCGAGAGCGCCGCCGTGAGCACCACGACGTTGAGCACGTTCGCCACCAGATTGCTGTTCATCGCGTGGAAGATCAGCACGAAGGGGCTGCCGCCCGACACGACCTTTTCCCACGGATAGAGCGAAAGCAGCACGCCCAGTGCGCCCACGTAGAAAATCAGGATGCGATAGATCACCTGATTGGTCGCGCGCGGGATCGTGTGCGAAGGATCGTCGGCTTCGGCCGCGGTAATGCCGACGAGCTCGAGACCGCCGAACGAGAACATGACGACGGCCATCGACATCACGAGACCCGACATGCCGTGCGGGAAGAAGCCGCCGTGGCGCCAGAGGTTCGAGACGCCCGCTTCCGGCCCCGCCGAGCCCGAGAGCAGCAGCCAGCCGCCGAACGCGATCATGCCGACGATCGCCAGCACCTTGATGATCGCGAACCAGAATTCAAGCTCGCCGTATGACTTGACGCTCGCAAGGTTGACGCCGTTGATCACGACGAAGAAGACGAGCGCCGAAACCCAGGTAGGCAGGGTCGGCCACCAGTAATGCATGTAGATGCCGACGGCCGAAAGCTCGGCCATGCTCACCAGCACATAGAGCACCCAGTAGTTCCAGCCCGAAAGGAAGCCCGCGAACGGGCCGAAGTATTTGTCCGCGAAATAGCTGAACGATCCGGCAACCGGCTCGTCGACGACCATCTCGCCCAGTTGCCGCATGATGAAGAACGCGACGACGCCGGCAATGGCGTAACCGAGCAGCACCGAGGGCCCGGCGGTCTGAATCGTCTGCGCAATGCCGAGGAACAGTCCGGTGCCGATCGCCCCGCCCAGCGCGATCAGCTGGATATGACGATTCTTGAGGCCGCGCTTCAGGTGACCGTTCTGGTCGCCGTTTTGCGCTCCGGGTTGAGTACTGCCACCACGTGATTCGTTTGAAACCATGTCTCTTCCTGTCTCTTCTTTATCGATGCGTCTGCTGTGAATCCGGGTGGGATCCCTTCGCAGCCACGCGAAATAAAATTGCGCGCGCAACCTTCTGCGCTGGCGCGCTCTCAGGGCCGCCAGTGTTGGCCGACAGCCCTGTCAGGTGTGCCCAGTGTATAGGCGGAGCCGAAAAATATGATTTCATCTGATACGCAGGCAAACCCTGATTGGTACAATTTCATTTCGCATTGGCTACTTCCAAGGCAAGAAAAGTGCAAAACTTCGCCCTAGACCCCATCGACATGCGGCTCCTCGCCGCGCTTCAGGAGCACGGACGCGCCTCGAATATCGAACTGGCCGCCGCCGTCAAGCTCTCGCCGGCGCAAACACTGAGGCGCCATCGCCGGCTCGAGGAACTGGGCGTCATCAAGCGCTATGAGACGCGGCTCGACGCCCAGGCGCTCGGCTTCGGCGTGGTCGCGTTCATTCAGGTAACGATGGAGCGCGGGCATATGCGCGAGCTCGTCAAGTTCAAGGAGCTCGTCGCGAAGCTGCCGCAGGTGCAGGAGTGCTACTCCGTGACCGGCGATATCGACTACGTTCTGAAGGTGGTGGCGCGCGATCTCAAGGCGCTGTCCGAATTCCTGCTCGATACCCTCATGCGCGCGCCCGGCGTGAGCAGCGTGCATTCGATCGTTTGCCTCGATGAACTCAAGGGAACGAGCGCGATGCCGCTGGAGCCGTGAGCGGAGCGTCAAACGGAGCGAAGCAGGCTCGCTGGGGATAAGTTCCGCGCGGATATGCAATTTTATCTCATTTGCACGCCCCGCATGAGGGATGATTGTGTTTCCGGACCGCGCGCGAGCGTTCAGATCACGCCCGAGGAGCGCATGTCGGCGAGATGGCGTTTCATGTCCTGGACGTCGAGCGCGTGCGCCTCGCCCTTTTTCAATGCCACACTGGTCGACAGGATGTCGACGATCACGAGCGCCGCGAGGCGCGAGGTCGTCGGCGTATAGACGTCGGTGTTCTCCAGCGTTTCCGCCACCACCGCCACGTCGCAGTAGCGCGTGAGCGGCCCGTGCGAGCCGGTGATCACCACCACGCTCGCGCCACGCTCCTTCGCCGTGCGCGCCACTTCGATGAGCGAGCGCGTCGAGCCCGTGTTCGAGATCGCCACCACGGCGTCGCCGGGCTTGAGCATCGAGGCCGCGATGAACTGCTGGTGCGAATCCTGGTGCGCGATGCAAGGCACGCCAAAGAGCGGAAACTTCTGCTGCGCGTCGAGCGCCACGATGCCTGACGCGCCAAAGCCGAAGAACTCGATGCGCTGTGCCACCGCGAGCAGATCCACGGCGCGCCCGATCGCCTCGAAGTCGAGCTTCTTGCGCGCCCAGTCCAGGCTCGTGATGGTGTAGTCGAAGATCTTGGTGGCCACCGTTTCGGGCGTGTCGGCGCCCTTGAGCACCGAGTGCGTGGCGGGCGCCCCCAGCGCGAGGCTCTGCACCACGCGAATCTTGAACTCCTTGAAGCCGCTGCAGCCGATGGTGGCGCAAAAGCGCAGCACCGTGGGCTCGCTCACCTGCGCAAGCCGCGCGAGCTCGGAAAGGCTCAGGTCCGCGATCGTGTGAACGTTGGCGAGAATGTAATCGGCGACTTGCCGGCTGCCGCGGCGCAGGTCCGGCCGGGCGCGGTCAATCACTTCGAGAATGTTGTAATCGGGCACGCGAAAATTCCTTCGTCGATGGGCTGGCGCAACGCCATCGCCGCATGGCGGCCACCCTGCGGCTGTCACGCGGTTACGACGCAGTTTAGCGGAAGAGCCAGCGGCGCCAGAAGTTCGGGCCCTGCTGCATGAGCACCGCCGCGACGATGATCGCGCCCATCACAACCTGCTGGTGATAGCCCGGCACGCTCGCGAGATTCATGATGTTGCCGATCACGCCGAGAATCAGCACGCCCATCAGCGTATTGAGCACACCGCCCTTGCCGCCCGCAAGGCTCGCCCCCCCGATCACCACCGCCGCGATCACGGTGAGTTCGTCGCCCACGCCCACGGTCGGCGCCCCCACGCTCGCGCGCGAGGTGGAGATGATGCCCGCCATGGCCGCCAGCACGCCCGAACACACGTAGGTGCCGAGCACGTGGCGCGCCACCGGCACGCCGGAAAGCCGCACCGCCTCCTCGTTCGAGCCGATCGCGCGCACCACGCGTCCGGCGCGCATGCGCCCGAGCGCGATGCCGCCCAGCACGAACACGATCAGCATCACGAGCGTCGGCCCCGGAATGCCCAGGTAGCTGTGACGGCCGAAATCGAGCAGCGCCTGGCCGGCATCGTCGACGAGAACGGGCGAGCCGTTCGAGACGATCATCGCAATGCCGCGTGCAACCGTCATCATCGCGAGCGTGACGACGAACGGCGTGAGGCGGCAGAACGCCACGAGCACGCCCGAGACGAGCCCGCACAGGCCGCCGGTCACGAGCGTGGCAGCCAGTGCGAACGCGAGGCCATGCTCGGGAATGAGCAGCGCCGAAAGCACGCTGCCGAGCGCCGCGACCGAGCCCACCGAAAGATCGATGCCGCCCGTGAGCACGACCAGCAGCATGCCGACCGACATGATGCCGACGCCCGCCACCTGGCGCGAGATGTTCGAGAGGTTCGCGACAGAGAAGAAGTCGTCCGAGATGAACGAGGCGGCCACGATCAGCACGACGAGAATCGCGACCGTGTTGAACTTGCGCGCGGCTTGCCAGCCGTGCTTGAGCGACGCGATGCCGGAGCGGCGCTCGCGCGGGTCGGAGGTGACGGCGCTGGGGTTCATGATGGGTGTCTCCAGACTGGATTGAGCTTGATGAGCTTGATGAGCTTGATGATCTTTGGGGTCAGGCATGCGTGATCGAGGCGCTCTCGCGCGGCGACGCCGCGTTGCCGTGCGGGCTGCCGTGTGTTTCGCCCGGATCGCGGCGCAGCGAGAGCGAAAGAATCGCTTCTTCGCTGTACCCCGCAGGCTGCAGTTCGCCGCGGATGCGGCCGTCGCCCATCACGAGAATGCGGTCGCACAAGCCGATCAGTTCCTGATGCTCCGACGAGATCACGAGAACGGCCTTGCCGCGCTCGGCAAGCTGATTGATGAGCGTGTAGATCTCGACTTTCGCGCCGACGTCCACGCCGCGCGTGGGCTCGTCGAGAATGATGAGATCGCCGTCGGCATGGAACCACTTCGCGAGCACGACCTTTTGCTGGTTGCCGCCCGAGAGCGTCGAGACGTCGGCGTCCATCGAGCGCGCCTTGATGCGCAGCGCGTCCATGAGTTGCGCGACGCTCGCGCGTTCGCGCCCGAAGGCGAGAAAGCCGCCCGGCGCGCTGACCGACTTGAGCGCCGCGAGCGTCGCGTTGATGCGGATCGGCATCTTGAGCACCGCGCCCTGGCCTTTACGGTCCTCGGGCACGAAGCCAATGCCCGCGCGTACTGCCGCGCGCGGCGTGCGTGCGTTCAGGCGCCGGCCCTTGAGCTCGACCTCGCCCGCGTCAGCCCGGTCGGCGCCGAAGATCAGCCGCGCGACCTCGGTGCGCCCGGAGCCGATCAGGCCGCCCAGCCCCACCACTTCGCCCGCGCGCACCTCGAACGAAACGCCGCGCACCGCGTCGCCGCGCGTGAGATCGCTCACCTTGAGCACGGCCTCGCCGAGCGTGGCGTGCCGCTCGGGGAACAGCACCGAAAGCGGGCGACCCACCATCTTGCGGATCAGCTCGTCGCGCGTGAGATCGGCGGGCTTGACGGTGTCGACGCGCTTGCCGTCCTTGAGCACGGTAATGCGGTCGGCGATCGCGAACACCTCTTCGAGCCGGTGCGAGATATAGACGATGCCCACGCCCCGCGCGCGCAACGCCCGCACGATCTCGAGCAGGCGCTCGGCGTCCGTTGGCGCGAGCGCGGCGGTCGGCTCGTCGAGCACGAGCAGCTTGAGCTCGCCGGAAAGCGCCTTGGCGATTTCGATCACCTGGCACTGCGCGGCGGACAACGTGCCAACGAGCGCAGCCGGATCGATCTCGAACCCAAGGCTCTCGATCAGCGCGCGCGCCTTTTCGCGCAGGGTGCGCCAGTCGATCACGCGCGGCAACGCGCCGAGAAACACGTTCTCGGCCACCGAAAGATCGGGGGCGAGCGCCGTTTCCTGGTGAATCACGGCAATGCCCTCGGCGAGCGCCGCGTGCGGATTGCGCAGCACCATTTCGCGCCCTGCCACGCGGATGGTGCCGGCGTCGGGCTGATGCCCGCCGCCGATCACGCGCATGAGCGTCGACTTGCCCGCGCCGTTTTCGCCGACGAGCGCATGCACCTCGCCGCTCATCACGTCAAAGTCGATGTTCTCGATCGCGTGAATACCGCCGAAGCGCTTGTCGATGCCCGTGAGCGCGATGAACGGAATCATGTAACTCTCTCCAGTCGAACAGGCGCGCCGCCTTGTGCGCGGCGCGCTTGCGTCTTCAACGACCAAAACGGTTCGGAAACCTGATGAACGGCTGCTTCAGAAGATCGCCTTCGGGTTGTAGAACTTGTCGACATTGCCCTTGGAGATCGCCGCCGACGGCGTGTACGACACCTTCGGCACGTTCACGGTCTCACCCTTCGCGGCCTTCACGCCGATGTCCACGGCCGTGCGTGCCACGAGCGCCGGGTCGTTGAGCGCGGTCGCGCCGTACTTGCCCTGCTTGATGAGCGCGAGCGCTTCCTTCTGGCCGTCGGCGGCGGCCACGAGCGTGATGCCCTGGCGGTTCGCGCTTTCGATCGCGCGGCGCGCGCCGAGCACCATGCTGTCGTTCTCGCCGAGCACCATGTTGATGTCCTTGTTGGCCACGAGCAGGTCTTCCATTGCCTTCAGGCCGCCTTCGTCGGACCAGTTGCCCCAGCCCTGGCCAACGATCTGCACGTTGGACTTGCCGGTCTTTTCGAGCTGCGCCTCGATGATCCCTTCGAGCACGCCGTCGCGGCGCTCCTTGCCCACCGGGTTGCCCTTCTCGCCCGAAATGAGCGCGATCTTCAGCGGCTTGTCGCCCATGTTGTCGACTACCCAGCGACCCACCAGCGCGCCGTTCTGGCGATTGGACGACTGCACGAGCGTGAGGTAGTTGGCCTTCGGGTTGAGCGTGCTGTCGATCACCACGACCTTCACGCCCGCCGCGCTCGCGGCATTCACCGCGCCCACCAGCGCTTCGGGATCGGCGGGATCGATCACGAGCACTTTCACGCCGCGCGTGACGAGGTCTTCCACGTCGGCGATCTGTTTTTGCATCTTGCCCTGCGCGTCGGCGACGATCACGTCGGCGCCAAGCTCGGTGGCGCGCGCCTTCGCCGATTCCATCGCGGCGGCAAAGTACGGCGCATTGAGCACCTTCATCGAAACGCCGACCTTGAGCTTGTCCGCGGCGAGCGCGGGTGCGGCGGCCACCATGCCGGCCGCGGCAAGCGCGGCGGCGCACATCAGCTTCTGCATGAGACGCGACATGTCTCCTCCTTATATAGGTGTGTCACGCGGTAAAACGGCGCGTTGCGCGCGGTGCGCTTCGGTGTGGCGTCAGTTTCATGACGCGAGCAACTTGCCGGGATTCAGGATGCCGAGCGGATCGAGCGCAGCCTTCACGGCGCGCATCGCAGCGAGTTCAGCGGGGCTGCGCGAGAGCGCGAGCACTTCGAGCTTCTTGATGCCGATGCCGTGTTCCGCCGACACCGAGCCGCCCATCTCGCCCGTCACGCCATACACGGTGCGTTTGACTTCGGCGGCGGCGCTCGCGGGCCAGTCCGGCTGCTGAACGACGATATGCAGGTTGCCGTCGCCGAGATGCCCGTAGATCAGGATCGTGGCGCCGGGCCACTGCGCGCGCAGGCGCTCGTCGCAGCGGCGCGCGGCCTCGCCCACGTCGGCGATCGAAAAGCTCACGTCGAACGAGACACGCCCCGGAATCAGGCGGCCGTATTCGCCGGGTGCGTCGCGAATCGCCCAGAAGGCGGCGGCATGCGTTTCATTGGCCGCGAGCGCGGCGTCTTCGAGCGTGCCCGCTTCGAGCATCTCGGCGAGAAAGGCTTCGAAGGCGGCGTTCTGGCTTTCGGGGTCGGCGCCGCTGCTTTCGAGCAGCACGTAGAACGCGTGACGGCCCGTGAGCGGCGCGCGCAGCTCGGGCAGGCGCGAGAGCACGAAGTCGTAATAGCCCGGCCACATCACTTCGAAGGCCGAAACACCGGCGGGCAGCCGCTCCTGCGCGAGACGAAGCAGCGTCGTGACGCTCGCGTAGTCGGGCACGCCGCACCATGCGGTGGACACGGCGCGCGGCTTCGGACGCAGCCGCAGCACGGCGCGCGTGATGACGCCGAGCGTGCCTTCGCTGCCGATCAGCAGATTGCGCAGGTCGTAGCCCGTGTTGTTCTTGATCATCTTGCGCAGGCCGCCCACCACGCTGCCGTCGGCGAGCACGGCCTCCACGTCGAGCGCCTGCTCGCGCATCATCCCGTAGCGGATCACGCGGTTGCCGCCCGCGTTGGTCGCGAGATTGCCGCCGATGGTCGCGCTGCCGCGCGCGCCCAGATCGAGGGGAAACATGAAGCCCGCGGCGTCGGCGGTTTCCTGCACGGTTTGCAGCGGCACGCCCGCCTGCACCGTCATGGTCGCGCTCACCGGATCGATCTCCTCGATCGCATTCATCAGCTCGAGGCTCAACGCCACTTCGCCGCCGAGCAGGCACGCGCCGCCCGCGAGGCCACTCAACCCGCCCTGGGTCACCACCGGCTGGGCGTGCGCATGACAGATGCGCAGCGCCGTGGCTACCTGTTCGGTCGTGCGCGGACGCACGAGCGCAATGGGCTCGGCGCACGGCATGCGACTCGAATCGGCGTGGCTGCGACCGGCGAATTCGGCCGGCAGGCTCACCACCCCCGCGCCCAGCGCCTCGCGCAAGGCTTCCACCACGGGTGCGCCTGCCGCGGCGCGCGCCGGATGAGCGCTCTGTTGCATGCTTGCCTCCTGCTTTTTCCATGACGCTCAGCCAGTCGCAAAGCGTGGGTTGCTCGAATTGAAACGATAGTAACACTTCTATTAAATGAATGAAAATGACGATATTACTCCGTAAAAACCCGAATAGTCGTTTGTTTCACAAACTTTATCATCACAAACGCTAACGTTCAGAAAGCTACACGGACCCAATCTTCGAGGGAGATGAAAGCGATGCAATGGCCCGAACCGCGTTCGTTCGAGGTGGATCTGGCGACCGGCCTGATGGCCGGCACCGGTTCGCACTACCAGAAACGCCTTGGCGATCTCGCCGGGCTCTACGCCGATGCGCGCGCTTTCGAGGCGCTCGCGGCCTCGCGCGGCGACGAAGTCGTTTATGAAGTCACCGACCACCGGCCCAACGCGAACGCGGGCGACCTCATCACGGGCGTGACCCGCATGGGCGCGGGCAAGGTGGGCGACGAGTTCTTCATGACGCGCGGCCACATTCACGCGAACGTCGAACGCCCGGAGCTGTACTTTGGCTTGAAGGGCCACGGGCTGATGCTGATGGAGGCGCCCGACGGCGAGACGCGCATCGTCGAGATCCGCGCGAACACAGTGTGCTATGTGCCGCCGCGCTGGATTCATCGTTCCGTGAATCTGGGCGGAAGCGACTTCGTGATGCTGTTCTGCTACCCCGCCGACTCGGGCCAGGACTACGCGATCATCGAGCGTTCGAACGGCATGCGCACGCGCATCGTCGACGACGGCCAGGGCGGCTGGCAGAGCGCGCCCAATCCCGCCTGGCGCGCGCGCACGCACGCCGAGATCGACGCGCTGCTCGCGTCCCACACTGAAATGGAGCAGGCACGATGAGCTACGCCCCCGCCACGAAACCGACCTTCTACTTCATTGGCGTGAGCACCGCGCAGAGCTCGATCATGCGCGTGTTCCCCGCGTGGGCGCGCCATCTCGGGCTCGGCGACGTCGAGATGAAAGGCATCGACTTCGCGCCGCACGCGAGCGCCGAGGCGTATCGCGAAGCGGTGGAGTTCATTCGCCGCGATCCGCTCTCGCTCGGCGCACTCGTCACCACGCACAAGATCGACCTGTACGCCGCGTGCCAGGATCTCTTCGACGAGATCGACACGCACGCGCGCTTCATGGGCGAAACGAGCTGCCTCTCGAAACGCGACGGCAAGTTCGTGTGCCACGCGAAAGACCCCATCACATCGGGCTTCGCGCTCGACGGCTTTCTGCCGCCGGAGCATTTCGCGCGCACGGGCGCCGAAGTGTTTTCGATGGGCGCGGGCGGCTCGACCATCGCGCTCACCTGGCATCTGATGCAGCAAAGCCGCGGCGCGAACCGGCCCTCGCGCGTGATTGTCTCGAACCGCTCGGGCGCGCGCCTCGCGGAAATCGAGCGCATCCACCGCGAGCTCGATCTGGGTGTGCCGTGCGAGTATGTGATCGCCCCGCGCCCCGAGGACAACGACGCCGTGCTCGCGCGCCTGCAACCCGGCGCGCTCGTGATCAACGCCACCGGCCTTGGCAAGGACGCACCGGGTTCGCCGCTCACGAGCGCGGCTCGCTTTCCCGAGCGCGCCATCGTGTGGGACCTGAACTATCGCGGCGACCTCGTGTTCCTCGATCAGGCGCGCGCGCAGCAGGACGCGCGGCATCTGCAGGTCGAGGACGGCTGGACCTATTTCATTTACGGCTGGACTCGGGTGATGGCCGAGGTGTTTCATATCGACATTCCGACGCACGGCCCGGCTTTCGATGAAATCTGCCGGATCGCCGCCGCGGCGGGCAAGCCGCAATCAGCGCAACCCACGCACCCGGGCACGCAACTGAAGCAGCCAGTCGCATGAACGCGCGCTGACGCACTCATCCACTCCATTCGAAGGACCAACGATGTATCTCGACAAATTCCGCCTGGACGGCAAGCTCGCCGTGGTGACGGGCGCCGCGCGCGGGATCGGCTTCGCGATCGCCGACGCGCTCACGCAGGCCGGCGCGCGCGTGGTGCTCACGGACATGCATCAGGGCGCGCTCGACGAAGCGGTGAGCAAGCTCGCGACGGCGGGCGCGCAGGTTGAAGGCGAACGGCTGGACGTCACCGACGTGGCCGCCGTGCAACGCGTGCACGACGCCGTGATCGCGCGTCACGGCCGCGTGGACGTGCTCGTGAACAACGCGGGCATCGCCATCTCGAACCATCCCGCCGAAACCATGAGCGACGAGGTCTGGGACCGCGTGATCGACGTGAACCTCAACGGCGTGTTCCGCTGCTGCCGCGCGTTCGGCAAGAGCATGCTGGAGCACGGCGGCGGCAGCATCGTGAACGTGGGCTCGATGTCGGGCTTCATCGTGAACCGGCCGCAGGAGCAGGCGAACTACAACGCGTCGAAGGCGGGCGTGCATCACCTCACGCGCTCACTCGCCGCCGAATGGGGCGCGCGCGGCGTGCGCGTGAACGCCGTTGCGCCCACCTATATCGACACGGAGATGAACAAGTACGTCTACGAGAACGAGGAGATGTATCGCCACTGGGTCGGCGGCACGCCGATGAACCGGCTTGGCCGCGTGGACGAAGTGGCCTCGGTCGTGCTCTTTCTCGCTAGCGACGCCGCCAGCCTGATGACAGGCTCGATCGTGCTCGCGGACGGCGGCTACGTGTGCTGGTAAGCATGAGCGCCGCGCGCCTTTCCATCGACGTCGAGACCTTCGAGATGCCGCTCGCAGCGCGCCTCGCCGCGCCGCGCGCGCATGCGCCGGTCGCTGCCGCCGACGTCGCGCTCTACTGGCTCGGCCAGGCGGGCTTCGTGATCGAGGGCGCGGGCTTGCGCCTCTTGATCGATCCGTATCTTTCCGATTCGCTCGCGCGCAAGTACCGCGGCACGCACTATCCGCACGAGCGCATGATGGCCGCGCCGATCGCGCCCGAGGATCTCGAACGCGTCGACCTCGTGCTCTGCACGCACCGCCACACCGACCACATGGACCCGGACACCCTGCAGCCGCTCGCGCGGCGCTTTCCCGGGCTGCGTTTCGTGGTGCCAGCGGCCACGCTCGACGAAGCGGTGAAGCGCTGCGGCGTGGATGCGTCGCGCCTGATCGCCGTCGATGCGGGCGAGCGCGTGCAGCCGCTGGCAAGCGTGCCGGGACTCAGCGTCGCGCCGCTCGCCTCGGCGCACGAAACGCTCGACACCGACGCGCAGGGGCGGCATCCGTGGCTTGGCTATGTGATCGAGATTGCGGGCGTGCGCGTCTATCATTCGGGCGACTGCGTGCCGTATGCGGGGCTCGCCGCTCGCGTGGCCGCGCTCGCACCGCATGTCGCGCTGCTGCCCGTGAACGGGCGCGACACCGAGCGCAGCGGCAACGGCGTGCCGGGCAACTTCACGCTCGACGAAGCGGTGACGCTCGCGAAGGACGCGGGCGTGCGCGTGATGATCGCGCATCATCATGGCCTCTTCGACTTCAACACGATCGCGCCGGCCGAGATCGACGCGCGTATCGTCGAGGAGCGCGGCGCGCTGGCGCTCTACCGCGCGCGCACGCAATGC
The DNA here is from genome assembly GCF_022213065.1 of Paraburkholderia tagetis. Taxonomy (GTDB): domain Bacteria; phylum Pseudomonadota; class Gammaproteobacteria; order Burkholderiales; family Burkholderiaceae; genus Paraburkholderia; species Paraburkholderia tagetis. The sequence goes on along the minus strand of NZ_JAKLJA010000005.1, from coordinate 187,143 downwards.
GCGTGGCGCGTGCGCGCCAATGCTGGCAACGCCTGAACCTCGACACTCCCCACGACGATGGGACAAGCAAACATGGAGACAACCTATCTGGCAATCGACGTGGGCACCGGCAGCGTGCGCGCCGCGCTCGTCGATGCGACCGGCTCGATTCGCCGCCTCGCCGCGCGCGAGCACGAGCAGATCGTGCCGCGCTATGGCTGGTCCGAGCAGCGCCCGCTCGACTGGTGGACGGGCGCCGTCCACGCGATCCGCGAAGTGCTCGCAGCCGAGCCGGGCGCGGCGCAGCACATCGCCGCGATCTGCGCCTGCGGACAGATGCACGGCACCGTGCTCATCGACGCCGACGGCAAGCTCACGCGCGAGGCCGCGCCGCTCTGGAACGACAAGCGCGCCGCCGCACAGGTCGAATCGTTTCGCGCCCGCCACGGCAGCGGCGCCGACGCGCAGGCATGGCTCGCGCGCACCGCGAACCCGCCCACCCCCGCGTGGCCCGGCTTCAAGCTTCAGTGGCTCCGCCAGCACGAGCGCGACGCCTACGAACGCGCCACGACCGTGTTCATGCCGAAGGACTACGTGAACTTCCGGCTGACCGGCGAGCGAGCATGCGACTGGAGCGACGCCTCGATGACCTTCCTGATGGACCCGCAAACGCGCGCGTGGTCGCCGGTCATGCTCGAAGCCCTCGGCCTGGACGTCCGCAAGCTGCCGCCCATCCGCGCGCCCCACGAGGTGCTGGGCGCGGTGACGAGGGCGGCCGCGCAGGCCACCGGCCTGCGCGAAGGCACGCCCGTGCTGGTGGGCGCAGCCGACTATCCGGCCTCGGTGCTGGGCTCGGGCGTGTATGAGCCAGGCCTCGCCTCGGACATCACGGGCACCTCGTCGATCATCACGGTGATCGCCGACACGCCCATGCTGCACCCGGAGGTCTCGAACGTCGCGACTTGCGAGGGCCTGTGGGGCCGCTTCACGCTGCTCGACTCGGGCGGCGACGCCATGCGCTGGGCGCGCCGCGCCTTCCACGAAAACGCGCTCTCGTACGAGGACGTCGCGCGCAAGGCCGCCGAAGCGCCCGTCGGCGCCGAGGGCCTCTTCTTCCTGCCTTACCTCACCGGCGAGCGCTTCGGCGCGCACCCGAACTCGCGCGCGCAGTTCTTCGGCATCGCCGCGCGCCACGGCCTCGCGCATCTGCATCGCGCCGTGCTCGAAGGCGTGGCCTTCGGCGTGCGCCGCCACATGGCCATGATCCAGCCCGCGGGCGTGGCGATCGAGCGGCTGGTGGCAGCGAGCGGCGGCGCGAAGGCTGCATTGTGGCTCGACATCAAGGCCAGCATGTATCGCACCCCGGTGCTCGTGCCCGCCGAGGTCGAATGCGGCGTGATGGGCTGCGCGCTGCTCGCGGCAACGGCCACCGGCCAGTTCGCGACGCTCGGCGACGCCGTGCGCCGTTTCGTGCGTTTCGCGCGCGAAGTGCAGCCCGACCCGCGCGCCGCCGACACCTACGACCGCATGATGCCGATCTTCGAACGCCTCTATGCGCACTCGCAGCAGTTCTACGACGACCTCGACCGACTCGCCGGAGACGAAGCATGAACGCACCGCCTCCACGCGCCGTGCTTTGGGACATGGACGGCACGCTCGCCCTCAGCGAGCCGCTGCACATGCACACACTGATCGCGGCGCTCGCGCACTACGGCATACAAGCCGGCGACGAGTTGCATCCGCTGATGTTCGGGCGCACCGGCCTCGACGTGTACCGCATCTGCCGCGAACGCTTCGGCATTGAAGCGGATTTCGACACTTGGTCGGCGCTGCGCGCCGCGCGCTATGTGGCCGAGGCGCCGCAGCTCGAAGCGCGCCCTGGCGCGCTCGAACTCTGGCGCGCCGCACACGCGGCCGGGTTGCGCCAGGCCATCGTCTCGAACGCGGGTCGCATGCTGCTCGAAGCCAATCTGAATGCACTCGGATTGCAGGCGCCCGGACGCGTCTCGGTGAGCGCCAGCGACGTGCGCAACGGCAAGCCCGACCCCGAAGGCTACCTGCGCGCCGCGTATCTGCTCGACGTCGCGCCCGCCGAGGCCATCGCCATCGAAGACAGCCCAACCGGCGCACGTGCCGCGCTCGCTGCCGGCATGCGCGTGCTCGGCTGGCCCGATGCGGGCGCATCGGAGGCCAACGCGAACTTTCCGCACGGCACGCAGATCGTGCGCAGCGCGCGCGAAATCGCCGCCGCGCTCGGGCTGCCGGGCGCGCTTTTTTTTGAGCCCGCGTCTGAACCCGCATCTGAACCGAGTCCGCACACCACACCATGTTGAGAACCAGCATTTTCCCCTCGCGCTACGTCCAGGGCGCCGGTGCGCTCGCCACGCTCGATGCCGAACTCGCGCGTCTTGGCTCGCGCGCCGCCTGCCTCGTCGACCGCAACGTCGCGGCGCTGCTCGAACCGGTGCTCGCGCGCGCCGAGCGCGTCGCGCTGCAGGTGCGTGAAGTCGACGCCGCCTGCACCGAGCGCTCGGTCGCCGAAACCGCCGGGTGGATCCGCGCGAGCGGCGCGGACGTGGTGGTCTCGTTCGGCGGCGGCAAGGTGACCGACACGGGCCGCGCCGCCGCCGACGACCTGCGTCTGCCGTTCGCCTGCGTGCCGACCATCGCGGCCTCGGACGCGCCGTGCAGTGCGCTCGCCGTGATCTACGACGAAGCGGGCCGCGTGGTGCGCGACCGCTTCGTGCGCCGCAACCCGGACCTCGTGCTGCTCGACACCGCCGTGATCGTGCGCGCGCCCGCGCGCTTTTTCATCGCCGGCATTGGCGACGCGCTGGCGACCTACTACGAAGCCGAGGCCTGCCGGCGCGCCCATAAGAGCAACCTGTGCGGCGGGCGTGGCACGGCGCTCGCCTTCGAAGCCGCACGCCTATGCCGCGACCTGCTGTTTGCGCACGCGCCGCAGGCCGTCGAAGACTGCCGCGCGCAGATCGTCACGCCCGACTTCGACGCGACGCTCGAAGCCACCGTGCTGCTCTCGGGCATCGGTTTCGAATCGGGCGGCGTGGCCGCCGCGCACGCGATCCACCACGGGCTCGCCGACCTGCCTTCGTCGCACAGCCTGCTGCACGGCGAAAAGGTGGCGATCGGCGTACTCGCCTCGCTGTTTCTCTCGACCGTCCCCGACGACGAACGCCAGCGCGTGTTCCGCTTTTGCCGCGCGGTCGGCCTGCCCACGCGCCTCGCCCAGGTGAATGTGGAGGCAGAAGACAGCCACGCGCTCGAAACCGTGGCAGCGCGCGCCTGCCGCGCGGGCGAAATCATCCACAACGAACCGTATCCCGTCGAGCCCGACATGGTGGTCGCCGCCCTCAGGGCAATGGACCGCTACGGCGCACGCCTCGACACACTCGTCCTGCAAGGAGCTGCCTGACCATGACGCAAACCGCCCAGCACCACGACTCCGCGGAAAAACACGAAATTCACGCCTTCCGGCCCGGCCTCTTCAATGGCAAGACCGTGCTCGTCTCGGGCGCGACGAGCGGCATCGGCCTCGCGATCGCCGAAGGCTTCGCCTCGCTCGGCGCGCGCGTGATCGCCACCGGCAGCTCGGCGGCCAAGCTCGAAGCGCTGCGCGCCGACGCCACGCTCTCGCATATCCGCTTCGAGCGCGTCGACGTGCGCGAAGTCGAGGACATCAACCGCTTTTGCAGCGATCTCGAATCGTTGGATATCCTGATCAATGCAGCCGGCGTGGCGCGCCCCTTCGACGAATACCGTGACGACGTATTTCGCGAGGTCCTCGACGTGAACCTCACTGCGGCGATGCGCTTCTCGATGGCGGCGCGGCCGCTGCTCGAACGTTCGAAGGGCGTGGTCGTAAACGTCGCGTCGATGCTCAGCTATCTCGCGGATGTCGAAGTGCCCGCCTATTGCGCGAGCAAGACCGGAATTCTGGGCCTCACACGCGCGCTCGCGCATTCGTTCGGCGTGGCGGGCGTGCGCGTGAATGCGATTGCGCCAGGCTACCATCGCACGGACATGACGCGCGCGCTGTGGGAGTCGCCCGTGTCAGCCGGCAAGATCGCGGCGCGCGCGGCGCTCAAGCGCTGGGGAGAAGCCGAGGATCTCGTGGGCGCCGCCGTCTTTCTCGCTTCGCCCGCGGCGGCGTTTGTCACGGGGGTTACCTTGCCGGTCGATGGGGGCTATGTGAGCGGCAGCTAGGAAGAGCGGGCATCACGACGGCAGGCTAAAGCGTGAAGAACCGAGGTGCGCCAGCCACTTCGATGCCGCCGTGTGCGTCAACGTGATAGATGCCACGCGCGACGTTGTGCGGATGGACTGCCGCTTCAGCCAGCGTTAGCACGGGCGCAAAGCAAGCATCGCTGCCCTCGAGCAGCGCACACCAATGCGCACGCGGTTGGCTCGCGAAAAGAGAAACGAAGCGTTTCTTAAGCGCGGGCCAGGTTGAAACGTGATATTGAGCTGTCGGGTCTACATCAGTGAGCCCCAGCTTGTTGAGCAGCAGCGCGTAGAACTGCGGCTCCAGTGCCCCCACCGTGACGTAATTGCCATCGGCGCAGGCGTAGACGTCGTAGAACGGCGAATCATGGAACGGACTGGGTTGCTCGCCATCGAGTTGTCCACTGGCACGTATCCACTGCGCAATGGTGCCGAGCATTGCCACTACATCGATAATCGCACCATCCACTACTCGGCCGTGACCGCTTGTACGCGCCTCGAGCATCGCGCAGACCATGCCGAAAGCGAGCCCCAGTGCGCCGGCCGCATCCCCGACCACGGTCGGCGGCACACTCGGCGGCTCGCTACCGCGCCCCCCGCGACCCCCGCGACCGGATAGAGACAGGAGCCCGGTCAGCGCCACATAGTTCAGGTCGTGCCCGGCAGCCTGAGCCAATGGTCCGTCCTGTCCCCAGCCCGTCATCCTGCCGTAGACGAGACGCGGGTTACGTGCCGCACACTCGGAGGGGCCAAGCCCGAGCCGCTCCATCACACCAGGACGATTACCCTCGATCAGCGCATCTGCATCGGCTATTCGATCCATTGCCTCGGCTAGCCCCACTGCCTGCTTCAGATCTAGCGTCACGATCGTTTTGCCGCGAGCTAACGGGTCATGGTGCTCGCTGCTGAAGCGCGCGTTGACCGGACCCCGTGTCGGCCGGGCAATGACCGTGACCTGCGCGCCCATGTCAGCGAGCATGCGACCCGCCAGCGGTCCGGGTCCAAGCCCCTCAAACTCGATTACGCGGATGCCTGCGAGCGGCGGGTTCATGAGTGAAAGTACCTCTGTGTGTTGAATGGCCACCACACCTGCGCGGCAGCGACCGCCTTACCGATCACCATGCGCTTGCGTCCGAGCCGGCATGGGGTTCGGTCAGGCAGAAGCTGGTCCATCCCGAAGCATCAGAGCATCTCGACGGCCATAGCGGTGGCCTCTCCTCCGCCAATGCAGAGTGACGCAACCCCACGCTTGCGGCCGTGCTTGCGCAACGCACCGAGGAGCGTAACGACAAGCCGCGCACCCGAGGCACCTATCGGGTGCCCCAACGCGCAGGCCCCCCCATGTACGTTCAATTTGTCGGGATCAAGTCCCAGATCATGCTCAGCGGCCATCGCGACCACTGCAAACGCCTCATTGATCTCAAAGAGATCCGTCGACTTCTCGTTCCAGCCAGTCAACTCGAACAGCTTCCGTATTGCGCCGACCGGCGCTGACGGAAACTGCGCCGGAATACCCGCGTGCGTTGTATGTCCGACGATACGGGCAATCGGCGAAAGACCATGCTTGTCTGCCTGGGAAGCCCGCATCAAAACCATCGCCGCCGCACCATCGGATATCGACGACGAATTGGCGGCCGTTACCGTTCCATTTTTTGCGAAGGCCGCTTTGAGCGTCGGAATCCGCTCGATATCGACCGCGAAGGGCCCTTCATCCCTATCGATGATGACGCTGCCCGCCCGGCTGGTCACGTTGACCGGAATTACCTCCCAATCGAAGCCGCCGTCGGTGCAGGCCTGCCTGGCGCGAAGGGTCGATCGAATCGCGAAATCATCCTGCATTTCCCGGGTGAAGCCGTAACCGGCCGCACATTCTTCGGCAAATGTTCCCATCAGGCGACCCCGTGTCTCATCGGAGTAAGCGTCCTCCAATCCGTCAAAGAACATGTGATCCAGCAACTGGGCATGTCCGAGGCGATAGCCTCCACGAGCTTTCGGCACCAGGTAAGGCGCATTGGTCATGGACTCCATGCCCCCAACGACGGCGGCCCTGTACGATCCCGCCAGAATACCGTCATGTCCGAGCATCGCGGCCTTCATCCCGGATCCGCACACCTTGTGTATCGTCGTGCAGCCAGCAGTCCGCGGCAGATCGGCCTGAATGGCTGCCTGCCGGGCCGGCGCCTGCCCTTGTCCTGCCTGGAGCACGCATCCCAGCAATACTTCGTCGATCAGACTGGCGTCGATGCCGCCACGCTCGATCGCAGCCTTGATAGCCAAAGAACCCAGATTCGAAGCGGTCAAGCCCGAAAATGCGCCCTGGAACTTGCCCATCGGGGTACGGGCGGCGGAGACAATTACCACAGGATCGGACATGTCAATTTTCCTCAATGGGATTCGGGTTTCGATATTCGTCAGGCGGGCTCGATCAGATCCAGAAGACGTTTCCGAATGAGCGTCTCGGCTTCGTCGACGATGCGTGCAACGAGCTCTGCACAGTCCGGGATGTCGTGAATCAGCCCCTGAACCTGGCCAGCCCAAATGAGCCCCCCGTCGAGGTCGCCCGACTCCAGCGCTTGCCGTCCGTTGGCACCCGCTACCAACGGGCGAATATCATCGAATGTCGTCTCCGGCAGACCCGACAGCTCGACGACCTTGTCCGACACGCTATTGCGTGCAACGCGGCCGGTGTTATGAAACTTCCGTAAAATCAGGTTCGTCGCACGCTCGTCGTTATCGACGATGAACTGCTTGATAGCGTGATGAATCGGTGCTTCGGCGGTCGCACAAAAACGCGTACCCATGTTGATGCCTTCGGCTCCCAACGCCAGCGCCGCGGCAAGGCCACGACCGTCCGCAAACCCGCCGCTGGCGATCATCGGAATCGACACTTGCGCGGCCGCCGCCGGAATCAGGATCAGCCCCGGGACGTCGTCTTCGCCGGGATGTCCCGCACATTCGAAACCATCGATCGAGATGATGTCGACGCCCATCTTCTGCGCCGACACGGCATGACGCACCGACGTGCATTTGTGAATCACCGTAATGCCATGTGCCTTGAATTCCTCGACGTGCGCCTGCGGCCGACTACCGGCCGTCTCGACGATTTTCACACCGCTCTCGATGATCGCGCGCCGGTAGTCCGCATACGGCGGCGGGTTCACCGACGGAAGGATGGTCAGGTTCACCCCAAAAGGCTTGTCGGTCATACTGCGACACCGATCGATCTCGCGCCGCAAATCGTCTGGTGTCGGCTGCGTGAGGGCGGTCAGGATGCCGAGCCCGCCCGCGTTCGACACAGCGCTCGCGAGCGTGGCCCGGCCAACCCACATCATGCCGCCTTGCACGACGGGATGACGGATGCCGAGCAGTTCCGTAACTCGAGTCCGCAGCGCCATTTCAGAGTACCTCCAGGATCGTGACATTGGCCACGCCGCCGCCCTCGCACATGGTCTGCAATCCGTAACGTTTTCCGCGTGCCCGCAACGCGTGAATCAAGGTCGCCATGAGCCTGGTTCCCGACGCGCCGAGCGGGTGGCCTAGCGCAATCGCGCCGCCGTTGACGTTCAAGCGCGCCGGATCGGCGTCGAGCGCCTCGAGCCAGGCCAAGGGCACCGGCGCAAACGCTTCGTTCACTTCGTACAGGTCGATGTCACCCATGCTCATGCCCGCTTTGCGCAACGCGCGGCGCGTCGCTTCGATCGGTTCTTCCAGCATGATGATCGGGTCACCCGCCGTGACGGTCATGTTGACGATGCGGGCAAGAGGCTTTAGCCCGTACTCCTCGAGCGCCCGCTCGCTCACGACGAGCGCGGCCGACGCGCCATCACAGATCTGACTCGAATTGGCCGCCGAAATGACGCCGTCGTCAGACAGCAATTTGACCGCCGCAATCCCTTCCAGCGTCGCGTCCCGGCGAATGCCCTCGTCCACCCGATGCAGCCCCGCATCGATTGCGAGCGGGACGATCTCATCCTTGAACGCGCCTGCATCGGTCGCCAGAATCGCGCGGCGATGGCTCTCGAGCGCAAAGCGATCGAGCTGGTCGCGATCGAAACCATACTTCTTCGCGATCATTTCAGCGCCTCGAAACTGGCTGAACGACTGCACGCCGAAGCGCTGCCTGATCCGCTCACTGAACGGACCAACGCCGATGCCGGCTTTCTCGTGAAGCGCGAAGTTCGACCCCATCGGCACGCGGCTCATGCTCTCCGCACCCGCGGCGATCACGACATCCTGCGTTCCGGACATGACCGCCTGGGCGGCGAACTGGACGGCCTGCTGCGAACTTCCGCATTGCCGGTCGATGGTGACGGCTGGCACGGTTTGCGGCAGGCGGGAAGCCAGTACGGCATTTCTCGCGAATGCAAACGACTGCTCGCCGGCCTGCGTGACGCAGCCGAGAATCACGTCGTCGATGCGCGCGGGATCAATTCCCGAGCGATCGACCACGGCATTGAGTACTTCAGCAGCCATATCGGCAGGATGCCACCCCGCCAGCGCCCCGTTACGTCGTCCTCCTGCGGTCCGTACCGCTTCGACGATATATGCCTCAGCCATTGATGTTCTCCAGACAGAAATTCGGTTTTCGCTGTTCCGAAAATGCAGCGACGCCTTCTCGAACCTCGGGACCCGAGCTCAGGGCCGCGATACTGCGCGCCTCTTTTTCCAGGTGAGCCTCGAGTCCGTTCTCATACGTTTCCAGCAATAGACGCCGCGTCGCGCCGATGGCCTGCGTCGCAGACGCGACCAGCGATTGCACCAGTTTCGCCCCTTCGCTCGCGAGCGCGTCGTCGTCGACTACACGCGTGACGAGTCCGATTGACTCGGCTTCGACCGCCGCCACGCGGCGGTTCGCGACAATCATTTCCTGCGCGCGCCTCATGCCGATGAAGCGCGGCAACAGCCAGCTCAGACCGCCGTCGGGGCTCAACCCGACCGCGCCGTATGCAGGCGTGAAATGCGCCGAGCGGGTCGCGAGCACGATATCGCCCATGATCGCGAGACTGAGGCCTGCGCCGGCGGCCGGACCGTTGACCAGCACAACTAATGGCTTGGGCATGCGCATGAGCCGGGAAATGGCCAGATGCAGGATGCCGGCCAGCTCGCTGAGGTAGCCGGGAATCCCGTCTCCCGCGGTGCGGAACTCGGCCAGATCTCCGCCGGCGCAGAACAGTCGCCCGTTCCCGGTCAGCACGACGCAACGAATCGCGGGATCGTGATCGCAGCGGATCGCGGCCTCGAGCAGCGCGCGCGCCAGCGGCAGACCGATCGCGTTGCCAACCTCCGGCCGATTCAATTTGATGGTCGCAACCGGCCCGTCCACTGAAAACAATACGTGTGCATTGTTCATTGGCACTCCTTCATTGCCCGGTACGCCAGTTCCGCCAGCACCGGGAAACTCTCCGCGCGTTCGCGCGCATGCTCGGACGCAGCCGTGCCCCGTATCGCGCGCCCCTTGATGCCATGGAAAATCGCCGCCATCCGGAAGAAATTAAACGCGATATAGAACGGCCAGTTTTCGATACCGGTTCGCCCGGTACGCGCGCAATAATCGCGCACATAGGAGCGCTCGTCGGGAATGCGCAGCGCAGTCAAATCGGCTCCCGCCAGCCCGGCAACGATATGCGGCGGCATCTGGTACATCATCGCGTGGTACGCGAAGTCGGCCAGCGGATCGCCGAGTGTCGACAACTCCCAATCCAGCACCGCCACCACCACCGGCTGCGTCGGATGGAAGATCATGTTGTCGCAGCGAAAATCCCCGTGCACGACGCTCGACGCCTCATCGGCTGGAAGGTTCGCGGGCAGCCATTCGATCAGTGCATCCATGTGGGCATCGCGGCCGGCATCGGTATCGTCCAGATATTGCCTGGACCAGCGGCCGATCTGGCGAGCGAAGTAATTTCCGGATTTGCCGTAGTCCGCGAGGCCGATTGCGCCGGGATCGATCCGATGCAGCGCGGCCATCGTAGCGTTCATGGCATCGAAGTAGCGCGCACGCTGATCGTCGGCGACACCCGGAAAGGTCGCGTCCCAGAAAATGCGGCCCTCGACCAGTTCCATGACGTAGAACCAGCTGCCGATGACCGACTCGTCGACACACAGGCCGTGGATCCTCGCAACGGGGAAACCCGCCGCGCGCAGTGCCTGCTGCACCCGCGCTTCGCGCTCCACTGCATGGGCGCCCTTCAGGATCTCACCGGGCGGCTTGCGGCGCAGCACATAGCTGCCCGACGGCGACTCGAGCCGGTAGGTCGGATTCGACTGCCCACCCTTGAACTGCGACACGGTCAGCGGCCCGCGAAACCCGGCGACGTGTTCGTGCATCCAGCGTTCGAGCGCTGCGGATTCGAAACGCATCGCATCACGCACGTCACCGGCCCCGCTATTCGCATCCTGTCCGACGGCGCTCATGGCTTCATACTCCAGTCACGTTTGATCTTCTTCGCGATCGACCATTTATGCACTTCAGTCGGGCCGTCATAGATCCGGAACGCGCGAATTTCCCGAAACACCTGCTCGACGATCGTCTCTTCAGTCAGGCCACTGCCGCCCATGACCTGGACGCAACGATCCGCAACTCGCATCAGGGCTTCGCTAACTGCGACCTTGGCCATCGAGCTTTCGGTAATGCCCTGCAGCCCTTTGTCGAGCGCATCGGCACACCAATCGATCATCAACTCCACCTGCTGCAGTTCGATCAGGTTTTCGGCGAGCATGAATCCCACGCCCTCGTGGTCGATCAGCAACTTGCCGAACGCCGTCCGCCGGTTCGCGTAGCCCGTGGCGATCTCGTTCGCGCGCAGACACGCGCCGTACCAGCGCATGCAGTGGGTCAGCCGCGCGGGCGCCAGGCGCACCTGTGCGTAGCGAAAGCCCTCTCCGGCATCGCCGAGCATTTGATTCGCGGGGACATAAAGGTCGTCGATGTACAAGGTTGCATGACCACCCGGCATGGACGAGTCGATCGTGCGCGGCACCTGCTCGATCCGGATCGAGGGGTTCGGCAGGTCAACCAGGAACATGCACGCACCTTCATCCGCCTTCGCCATGACAACGCCAATCTGCGCACCGTCGGCGCCCGTGATGAACGCCTTGCGGCCGCGAATCACCCAACCGTCGCCATCGCGCCGGCAAGCCGTCTTCATCATCGACGGATCGGAGCCTGCTCCCTCCTCGCTCGCCGGCTCGGTCATGAAAAATGCCGAGCGCGCTTCCCCCAGGACCAGCGGCTCGAGAAAGCGCGCCTTGATCTCCGGGCTGCCGACTTTCCCCAGCAAGTACATGTTGCCTTCATCTGGAGCCGCGGTATTGCATGCCAATGGACCCAGCGGAGACAACCCTGTTTTGGTCAGGACCAGGGCCGTACCACGATGGCTGAGATGGCTGCCGTCGCTCAGGATGTGCGGCGTCATCACCCCCGCTTCCCGCGCCTTTTGCCGAAGCTCGACAATCAGCGCCTCGGTGGGGCAGTTGTGATGGTCTCGGCGTGCATCGCGTTCATACGGAACCACGACGTCACGCACGAAACGCTCGACCCGCTCTGCAATCGCGGATGCCTCGGCGTAGTCCGGGTAGCTCATCGCGGCGCCATCCGGATCGCGCCGTCGAGACGGATGACCTCGCCGTTGAGCATCGGGTTCGTCACGATCGCCTCGACAAGTTGCGCAAACTCGTCGGGCTGGCCAAGACGGCTCGGAAACGGCACCTGCTGCCCGAGCGAATCCTGCGCCTCTTGCGGCAGGCTTGCGAGCAGCGGCGTCATGAAAATCCCGGGGGCGATGGTCATCACGCGAATCGCGTAGCGGGCGAGTTCGCGCGCGATGGGCAGGGTCATGCCAACGATGCCCGCTTTCGACGCGGCATAGGCCGGCTGACCGATCTGCCCGTCGAAGGCGGCGACGCTTGCGACATTCACGATCACGCCGCGCTCCTCCCCCTCTTTTTCGGCCGAATGCAGCCGGGCAGCGAACTGCGAAAGCACGTTGAAGGTGCCGAGCAGATTGACTGAAATGATTTTGGAGAAAGTCTTGAGGGGCAGCGGCTTGCCATCGCGGTCGATCACTTTGGCGGGCGTCCCCACACCGGCGGAATTGACCAGAATCCGGGCCGGGCCATGCTGCGCCTCGGCCTCGGCAATAGCTTGGGCAACGGCTGCCTCGTCAGTCACGTCGACCTTGAGGAAAATCCCACCGATGGCCGCGGCATGCACACGCCCCAGTTCCTCGTTCAGATCGAAGATCGCAACCTTCGCACCCGCATCGGCCAGCCGTTTCGCCGCCGCGCCACCCAAGCCGGAAGCCCCTCCCGTCACGATTGCCGCCACATTCCTGATTTGCATCTCCGCCTCCACGTCAACGTCAGTTTTCGATACGCCAGCTTGAGCAGCGCTCCAGCCCGAACTGGTCTAGAGCGCTGGTCAGGCAAATATCTACTTCAAAGTAACATATGTACTAATGAGTAATAATTTAGCATAGCCCAAGGCTTGTCAAGGAGTATTTGGCCGTAGAAATCGCTTTTATGGACTACTTGATAACGATGGGATTGACGGGAGCGCCCGTCCCGCCCACCACTTTCAGAGGAGCAGCGGTGTACAAGAAAGTCCATTGCCCATCCGCGGCACAATCGGCCGCCAGGGCGTCCAGTGCGATGATCTCGGTGAACGCAACGCCGAGATTGCGCATCAGCGCGTTATGCAATGGAAGCGCCACGCCTGACACCGGATCGATGGTGACTTCATTCGCGATCGTGTCCGTAACCAGGTTAGGTATTTCCATGGTCGCGAACCATTCCACGAGTTCCGGACTATAAGTCAGCCCCGGTTCGATGAAATCCTTGTAGAACTCGGCATGATCCGAGCTATAGAACCGTCCAAGCCATCCGGTTCGAATGAGCAGCACATCGCGTTTCTGGATCTCGCATCCCTGTGCCTTTGCAGCATTCATCAGGTCGACGTGGGTAAACGTCTCGCCTTTGTCCAGCGATTCCTTGTTGCGATACCTGGCCATGTCGATCAAAACGCCTCTTCCCACCACGCCACGCTCTGCGAGCGGCAGCACACTGGCTCTCTTCATGCCGCCGATCGTCGTCGATGCATCGAATCCGTTATAGAGCTGCTCGTCGTACCAGACATGGCCGAGTGCGTCATACTGGCTCGAGCCCTGGAGATAAATGACCATCATGTCATCCGCATACTCCATGTTGCCGGGGAAGCGTGGGCCGCAACCGCACATAAAATGCCCACGGTCGAGCACATTCAGGCGCTGCGCCTCTCTGCGCCCCGGCCAGATCGGGTCACCGGACGGATCACCCATCTTGACCTGCAACGTAAACGTCTTACCCTGCTTCACCGCCGCGATGCCGCGCAACGCTTCTTCCTGGGTGAGGTAATTGAGGCATCCGACTTCGTCTTCAGAGCCCCACTTCCCCCAATTCTTCGGCGAATTCGCAAGCAGCTCAGCCATATCGGGGACCATCTTTTCCTTCGATTCATTGCTCATCACGCGTCTCCTTTGCTCCGTTAAAAGGTGTGCCGCAAGCCGATCTCACATCCAGTGGTGACACCTCCTGGTGGGGTGTTGGTTGAGTACGATCCGACGTCCTCGACGCTGAGCGTGCCCTTGCCGCGGTTCTTCAAATACGCGAGCGATGCGTATACCGCGGTCCGCTTCGACAGGTTGTGCACAAAGCCCATTCCGCCTCCTTGCGCGCCGTACACGCCAGCGGCTTGTGCGCTCGAATCGACTCGCGAACCCTCGTATGAAATCCACGCGTAGTCACCGCCTATCGGAATCTGGGCGGCAATGCTTCCCCGTGTTTCGCGCAAATTGATAAATTTGTCGGTATTCAACGACAGCAGTACTTTGGCGATGCCGAAGTCATATGCCATACCGACATTGGCCTGCGTCCATTTTCCTGTTGGGGACGTCGCGCGCGTATTCGACGAAATGCCGGTCTGCGCAAGGGCCGCCGATATCGTCAGGGGACCGGCCTCGTATGCAAGACGTCCGCCGACATAAGTTCCGATTGTGGTTGTGCAGACAACATTCCCATTGCAGCCGGTTCCGTCACCTCGGACGGAAACCTGGAATATGCCGGAGAAACCACCCATGTTGCTGGGTGTGTAATACGTTATCGTGTTCGAATTCCAGTAATAGTTCGGCACTAGCCCCTGATTAAGCAGATTGGAGTAGTGAACCAGATTACCGACACCCAGGTTGTAGGTTGGATCGAACAGGTAAAGGTTGACGTAGGCGGGGTTCCAGTCTCTGCCCAGATGCACCTCGCCATACTTGCTGCTTTTCAGGCCGACCCAGCTACTACGGTTAAAAAACGGCAAACCGAACGCCCCGGTGGCCGACTGGCCTGTCGCAGGCACATAGGCAGCCTCCAGTCGAAAGACCGCTTGCAACCCGCCACCCAGATCCTCCGTACCAAGGAATCCGATCATGGAGGGCGAGTTGCCAAACGAGCCCATCGTTACAGCAGATCCCTTCCCCGAATAACTGATATATCGAACCGACGTGTCAACTGCGCCAAAAAGCACAACCGATGATTGTGCATGTGCTGCCCCAACTGCCAACCCAGACGAAATCAATAGAGCGATCGACCTCTTCATGCAAACGTCTCCTTGTTTTGAGAGGCGTACCTTTATTTATTTCATTCGATTTAAGGATTTCGCCTCATGTAATTTATATTTGTAATCCTAATTATTTTTAATTCATGGAAATCCGTCAAAAATCCTGCCTGGTTAAGACATCAGAACACCAGGCAGACGACTATCTCGCAAATCAATCCGCTTTACCGATCAGTCGATCCCGCAATACTCGCTTGAGCACTTTCCCATTCGCATTGCGTGGCAAGGGGTCGTTCAGGATGGTGAATGACTCAGGGACCTTATAGTCCGACAAGCGCTCTGCACAGAAGGCCCGCAGTTCTTCTGCAGAAAGCGCTGCATTCTTCAACGTGACGAAAGCATGCGCACGCTCACCCAGCACTGCACACGGTGTTCCAACGACGACCGCTTCGACCACGTCATTATGTTCGAGCATTACGCTTTCGACTTCGGCGCTGTAGATCTTGTAGCCACCGCGGTTGATCAGATCCTTCTTCCGGTCGAGAACCTGCACATAACCGCCAGCATCCATTGAGCCAATGTCGCCGGAGTGCCAGTACCCTTGCGTAAACTCCTTCTCGGTCGCAGCGGCATCATTCCAGTATCCCGGCGAAACAGAAGGCCCCTTGATCCAGATCTCTCCCGACTCCCCAGCCGGAACCTCTTGCCCTACGTCATTCATGATTGAGATTTCGGCACACGCAACCGGCAACCCGACGCTGTCCGGACGCTCGTACGTTTTGTCAGGCGGCATGATGGTGGCCGGGGCCGTTGTCTCGGTGGCGCCATACAGATTCATCAGCTTGAGACCCGGCAATACGTTCGCCAATTTGGCAATCGTTGCCGCGCTCATCGGCGCCCCGCCGTAGCCGCCAATTCGCCACGCCGAGAGGTTCGATTTGCCCATATCGGCACGCACCAGACAGAGGTTGTACATCGCCGGGACAATCACGGTGTGCGTCATTCGCTCTTTTTCAGCCAGACTCAAGAAAGCTTCGACCTTGAACTCCCGCAGAATGAGAATCGCGCCCGCACAGGCTGTCATCGCGGCTACCAGCGCGGTCAACCCTGTCACATGGCTCAACGGCACCGCAGCAATAGAACGATCTTCGCTCGTCAACTCCATCGCATATTTGTAGTGCAACGCACCATGCACGATACCGAGACCGCTCAACATGGCGCCCTTTGGGCGCCCGGTGGTTCCAGACGTATAAACGATTGCAGCGGTATCGTCGGCAGCCAGCGACACGTGCTCCGCGAGCGGCGCATCGTTCTGCAATTCTGTGAAGTCGTCCGGTCCGCCAGCGCCGCCCACCGAGATGCGAGACAGGAGCGACGGGACGTCAACGGAAGCGGGCAGCCGCTCTAGCAGATCGGCATCGTGGATCAGCAGGATGGCGCCGCAATGATTGAGGACGTATTGAAGCTCGGGCTTCTGTTCGCGGATATTCATAGGCACGAAGATCGCGCCGAGACAGGTTACGGCAAACATCGCAATGACGAATTCCGCCCTGTTGCTCAGCAGCAGAGCCACACGATCGCCTTTGCCCACCCCTCGACGCGAAAGCCCAGTCGCGACACGACGCACCCGCTCGTCAAGGGCGTTCCACGTCAGGCGCTCGTCGCCACAAACGACAGCGTCACCATGCGGATTTTTCGCCACCGCATCGATAAACAGCTTCGCGAAACTGCCCGGCGCGTCCGGGAAACAAAGCACATCACGATTATCAAAATGTCGCTCCCTGCGCGGCTTCGGTGCTCTTGCTTCCCAAAACGTCAGTCCGTCAACCTGTTTCATCGCTATCTCCTCGCTCATACAGTCCCCAAATGCTGCGGCGCCCACATTCTTCGCCAGCGTCAGCGCAATATATCCAAAAACCTACTCAAAAGTAAATATAGTACTTACGAGTACTACCAAGAACCTTTGGTAAGATGAGCACTCCGGTCCGGCTCACGGTTCCGCCCATTGGCATAAATGTTCGAGACAGCAGGAAACACTGATGACGAGCGCCCAGACAGCATCGCCCTGGCCCAAGCAATCCGAGCGACAGAAACAACGCGAGATGAAGCGCGAGGCCGTGCTTCGGACCGCCGCGCAGTTGTTTAACGAAAAGGGATTTCACGCCGCTTCGCTCGACGAAGTGGCCGAACGACTCCACGTCACCAAACCGACGCTGTACTACTACGCGAAGAACAAGGACGAGATTCTGTTCGAGTGCGTCCGGACCGGTCTGGACATGATGCAGAACGCGATTCGCGCCGTTTCGGAGTCCGGTGGAACAGCGGTCGAGAAGCTCCAGGCCGCCATGTTCGAATACGCGATGATCGTGACAATGGACTTCGGTATGTGCGTCGTTCGCGTCGGAGAAGACTCGTTGACGCCGGACAATCGCAAGGCGCTCCGTCACTTGAAAGCGGGCATCGACAGGGAATTCCGCACCCTGATCGAGCAAGCTATCGACGAGGGTACCTTCGCGCCTTGTAACCCGAAGATTGCCGCCTTTGCAGTTGCTGGCGGGCTAAGCTGGATCGCTCGCTGGTATCGACCGGATGGACCGCTTAGTCCAGAAGAGGTCGCTCAACAGACCGTCGCGACGTTGCTAGCGGGGTTATACGCTCGCCCCGAGCAGTCGGACGGAGGGCAACGCGACGGCGCTACGGCAACGCGTGCGCATCAGAAAAACAGGTCGCGACGTGGAGGCTGACGAGTCACTCGCTCTTTCAGAAGCGATGTCGACTGGCCAACGGTGAATGGCATGCTTCAGGTTTCTCGAGCGCTGTGGTCACCACGTTTGCGTCGATAGAGTAGATAGAGCAATTAGCCGCGCGAGATGCCGAGCAGTGAGACCGCTCGCGACATGTTTCCGTCAGCCTGGGCGATGGCCGAGCGGAAGCTGACCACGCCCGACAACGTGACCGCAACGTACAGGCAGCGCTGGTCGGCAACCTTGCACGCCCTTCCAGCAGGCTTGAGCGCCCGCAATTCGAGATCCGTAAGCATGCGATGCTCAGTGAACTGATACCGTCACGCCTCGTGACGGTATCGCGTTGGATCGTCCGCAGAGCAAAATGCTATACCGTCAGTCCTGCCGTCGGTAGCGCGCAGTTGTTGTCGGTCGCCATCAGACTGCGCCAGCCCGTTGATTCTGTGGGGAAAAGTGAGGGAATTCCGATGTCTGCAGACCGCAGCAGAGCGGTCTGAATCACTCCCACTCGATCGTCGCCGGCGGCTTACCCGAAATGTCGTACACGACGCGATTAATACCGCGCACCTCATTAATGATGCGATTCGACACATGCCCGAGCAGTTCGTGCGGCAGATGTGCCCAATGCGCGGTCATGAAGTCGAGCGTCTGCACCGCGCGCAGCGCCACCACATACTCATAAGTACGACCGTCGCCCATCACGCCCACGCTCTTCACCGGCAGGAACACCGCGAACGCCTGGCTCGTCAGCTCGTACCACGACTTGCCGGTTTCCTTGTCGATGGTGTTGCGCAGCGTCTCGATGAAAATCGCATCGGCGCGGCGCAGCAGGTCCGCGAACTCGCGCTTCACTTCACCCAGAATGCGCACGCCAAGACCCGGGCCCGGGAACGGATGGCGATACACCATATCGTGCGGCAGGCCGAGCTTCACGCCCAGTTCGCGCACTTCGTCCTTGAAGAGCTCGCGCAGCGGCTCGAGCAGCTTGAGATTCAGCGTCTCGGGCAGGCCACCCACGTTGTGGTGGCTCTTGATCGTGTGCGCGCCCTTCTTGCCCTTGCCCGCCGACTCGATCACGTCCGGATAGATCGTGCCTTGCGCGAGCCACTTCGCGTCCGTGAGCTTGCCCGCTTCAGTCTGGAATACCTCGACGAACTCCGCGCCGATGATCTTGCGCTTCGCTTCCGGATCGGTCACGCCAGCGAGCTTCGAGAGGAATGCCTCGCTCGCATCGACGTGAATCACGTTCACACCGAGGTTGTCCGCGAACATCGACATCACCTGCTCGGCTTCGTTCAGGCGCAAGAGGCCGTGATCGACGAACACGCAGGTCAGCTGATCGCCAATCGCGCGATGCAGCAGTGCCGCGGCCACCGACGAATCCACGCCGCCCGAAAGGCCGAGAATGACGTGCTCGTTGCCCACCTGCTTGCGGATCGCTTCGACGGCTTCGTCGATGTAGTGGCCCATTTCCCAGTCGGCCTTCGCGCCGCAGATGCCCAGCACGAAGCGCTCGAGCATCGCGCGGCCCTGCACCGTGTGCGTGACTTCCGGGTGCCATTGCAGACCGTAGAAGTGGCGCGCTTCGTCGGCCATTGCCGCGATCGGGCACGATTCGGTCGATGCCATCAGCTTGAAGCCGGGCGGCATGTCGGTGACCTTGTCGCCGTGGCTCATCCACACCTTGAGCATGCCGTGGCCTTCGCTCGTGCGGAAATCTTCGATGCCGTCGAGGAAGCTCGTGTGGTTGCGTGCGCGCACTTCGGCGTAGCCGAACTCGCGCAGGTGGCCGCCGTCGACCTTGCCGCCGAGCTGCTCGGCCATCGTTTGCATGCCGTAGCAAATGCCGAGCACCGGCACGCCCAGCTCGAACACAGCTTGCGGCGCGCGCGGGGTATCGATTTCAGTGACCGAGTTCGGGCCGCCCGAGAGAATGATGCCCTTCGGCGCGAACTCGCGAACGAACGCGTCGTCCACGTCGTACGGATGGATTTCAGAGTAGACGTTGGCTTCGCGCACGCGGCGCGCGATCAGTTGGGTGACTTGCGAACCGAAGTCGAGAATCAGGATTTTGTCGTGCATGGCAGCGGACGAGACCTAAAAAAGAACAGATACAGAAAGCCGCGCGCTGGGTAAATCTGGCGCGCGGCGTGAATTCATCGGAACCTTGGCGCTGGTTGGCGCTCATTGGCGCTTGTGGGCAGCGGTGCACAACAACGAACGAGTCACGCTCAGGCGGCGCGATCCGGGCACACAGCAGTTGGCACTGCCGGTGTCTGGGCGTCTCGCGCAAGTCAGCCATGCAGCGGCGGCCGCGGCGCATCGGCCGCTTCGTCTCGCGCGACAAAGCGCGCCTCTTGCGCTTGCGCAGCCGCACCCGGCGTGGCGACGCCCGGCGTAGCGACGCGCGGCGTGACCTCAGACGGCACCGAGGTTGTCGCCCCCGGCGTCACGGCCGGCCCGTAGCCCGGCGCGCCGGTTTCCGCCGACCCGCCAGCCGCAACCGGCTTCGCGTACACGACCGGCTCCTCGCGCCTGGTCCTGGCTGCGGCGCGCGCTTCGCGTTCCTGCGCGGTGGCCTCGGCCGCCTGCGCCTTCTCGCGCTGCTTCACCACGCCGGCCAGCCGGGTGCCGCCCAGCCCGACGATGATCAGCCAGACACCCACCGCTCCGGCCACCAGTTGGCCGAAGCCCGTGAGCTGCGGCGTATGCAGGCCAATCAGCCAGACCAGCATCAGCACGCCGGCGATCCAGTTGACGTGCCCCACGGTGCGCCCGACCGTGGCGGTCAGGCCGCCGTCGAAGGCCGCGCGCAACGCGATCCACGCAAAACCGATCAGCACGACGCCGAACACCTGACCGATGAGCGCCGGCTGCGGCTGCACCAGTTGCAACGCGTTGTAGAGCGAGTTCCAAGGCGTGAGCAGAAACAGCCCACCGAACCCCAGCAACATCAACGCGTCGACAACCAGCACTATGCGCAGCAGCGGCTTCATCGCGGTTTAGTCCACGTGGTAGTTGGGCGCTTCCTTCGTGATCTGCACGTCGTGGACGTGCGATTCGTTCAGGCCGGCGCCCGTAATCTGCACGAACTCCGCCTTCGCATGCAGCTCGTCGATCGTGCTGCAGCCGCAGTACCCCATCGAGGCGCGCACGCCGCCGATCAGCTGGAACAGGATGGCGTTGATTGGGCCCTTGTAGGCAACGCGGCCTTCAATGCCTTCCGGCACGAGCTTGTCGATGTTGGCCGAGTTGTCCTGGAAGTAGCGGTCCGCGGCGCCGTCCTTCATCGCGCCGACCGAGCCCATGCCGCGGTACGACTTGTACTGACGGCCCTGATACAGGAACACGTCGCCAGGCGACTCTTCGGTACCCGCGAACATGCTGCCCATCATCACAGCGTTCGCGCCGGCTGCCAGCGCCTTCGAAACGTCGCCCGAGTAGCGCACGCCACCGTCTGCGATGCAAGGCACGCCCGTGCCCTTGAGCGCTTCCGAGACATTGGAAATCGCGCTGATCTGCGGCACGCCCACGCCCGCCACGATACGCGTCGTGCAGATCGAACCCGGGCCGATGCCGACCTTCACGCCGTCCGCGCCGTACTCGACGAGCGCACGCGCGGCGTCGGCCGTGGCGATGTTGCCGCCGATGACCTCGACGTGCGGGAAGTTCTCCTTGACCCACCGGACGCGCTCGAGCACGCCCTTGCTGTGGCCGTGCGCCGTATCGACCACGATCACGTCCACGCCGGCCTGCACCAGCAACTCGACGCGCTCTTCGTTGTCCGCGCCTACGCCGACGGCTGCGCCCGCGCGCAGCTTGCCGTGCTCGTCCTTACAGGCGGCCGGGTGCTCGGTCTGCTTGGTGATGTCCTTGACGGTCATCAGGCCGCGCAGTTCGAACGCGTCGTTCACGACCAGCACGCGCTCGAGGCGGTGGCTATGCATGAGCGCCTTGGCTTCATTGAGCGGCGTGCCTTCCTTGACGGTAACGAGGCGATCGCGCGGCGTCATGATCGAGCGCACCGGCTCGTCCAGACGCGTTTCGAAGCGCAAGTCGCGATTCGTGACGATGCCGACGAGCTGTGCGCCCTCAACGACCGGGAAGCCGGAGATGCCATGCTGCTGAGAAAGCGCGATCACATCCGCGACCTTCATCTGCGGCGGAATCGTGATCGGATCGCGCACCACGCCCGACTCGAAACGCTTTACCTTCGCAACTTCGCGCGCCTGCTCGGCCGGCGTGAGGTTCTTGTGGATGATGCCGACGCCACCCTGCTGCGCCATCGCAATGGCGAGACGACCTTCCGTGACGGTGTCCATCGCGGCCGAGACGAGCGGAATATTCAGGGAGATATTGCGGGTCAGCCGGGTCTTCAGGCTGGTATCGCGCGGGAGAACGTCAGAAAAGGCGGGAACGAGGAGCACGTCATCGAACGTGAGTGCTTTCTGGATCAGACGCATGGCAAATCCTATAGGCGCAAAAGCAGATTATACGGGATAGCGCCCTGGAAATCATCAGTGCGTACAGTAGCTTAGCGCCGTTTTCGGGATTTTTTTGAGGTTTGGGACGAGCCGCGCGGCGGCGCGGGAGCGGCGCGTCAGACCCGATTTTCGGGCCGTCAGCCATGCGCCGCGAAACGGGAATCGCACCGTGCAGGATTGAACAAGACGATCGTGCAGACTCGCGATTAAGCTGGCGCCCATCCTGTAGGGCCACGGACGGCCCAGGTCAATTGCGGAGGCAAGGAAAATGCAGCGTGGTGTGTTGTACGGCGTGCTCGCCGGTGCGTTATGGGGAACCGTGTTCCTGGTGCCTCGCCAGTTGCCGGAATTCTCGCCGCTGCTCCTGAGCGCCGGACGCTACACGATGTACGGCCTCGTCTCGTTCGCCGCGCTCCTGCCCATGCTGCGGCGCGTCTGGCCGCGCATCACGCGCGCCGACCTTATCGCGCTCGTGAAGCTCGCCCTGGTGGGCAACCTTCTCTATTACCTCTTTCTGGCGAGCGCGATTCATCTCGTGGGCATTGCGCCGGCCTCGCTGATCGTCGGCGTCCTGCCGGTCACGGTCACCCTGCTCGGACGCGGCGATCACGGCGCCGTGGCGCTCTCGAAGCTGGTCTGGCCGCTCGCGATGATCGCAGCGGGCATCGTGTGCATCAACGTCGACGTCTTCACGGCAAGCGCCGGCAATCACGCGAGCACGCTCACGAAGATCGCCGGCCTTGGCTGCGCAGTTGGCGCACTCGCATGCTGGACATGGTACGCCGTCGAAAATGCCCGCTATCTGCAACGCAACGCGCGCTTCGGCGGCAACGAGTGGTCGGTGCTCTGGGGCGTCGTCACGGGTGCGCTCGGCGGCCTGCTCTGGCTCGCAGTGCTCGTCATGCCCGCTGGCGCAGTGCAGGAAAGCGTGGGCAGCGGGCGCTGGAGCACGTTCTGGCAACTGAATCTCGTGCTGGCGATTGGCGCGTCGTGGCTCGGCAACGGCCTCTGGAACGCGGCCTCCAAGCGCCTCCCGCTCACGCTTTCCGGCCAGATGATCGTCTTCGAGACGTTGTTCGCCCTGCTCTACGCCTTTGTCTACGACCACCGCCTGCCGCGCCTGCTCGAAGTCGCGGCGATCGTGCTGCTGGTGGTGGGCGTGAGCTGGTCGGTCCGCCAGCATTCGGGCGGAGCGAAAGACACGGCACACGGCGACGGCATCGTGCCGGAAGGCGACTTGCCGGGTATTCGTGGAGCCCCTGGCGTCGGCGAGACGGATGCCTCGGGCAAGAACGGCACGGAACATCGCCGCGCGGCGAACTGAGGGAATTTGGGGGCCGCAACGCACCAGGTTTGGCGGCCGTCAACGCAAATTCAGCGCGAATCCTTGTTCTGCCACTTGCGGCCCTCGATCGAGCCTTCCTTGCGGGTTTTATCGACGCGGCGCTGGCGCGCGAGCTTGGGGTCGACCACCAGCGGGCGGTAGATCTCCACACGGTCGTGATCGGCGAGCACGGTATCGAGCGGCTTGAGCTTGCCGTAGACGCCCACCTTCAGCTTCGTCAGGTCGATTTCGGGATGACGTGCGAGGATGCCGCTCGCCTCGATGGCCTGCCGAACCGTCGAGCCAGGCGCCAGCTCCACGCCGATGAGCGTCTGCGCGTCAGGCAGCGCGTAGCAGACGTCGATGGACAGTTTCGCGCTCATGGCTTGTTCTTGCCGTAACGCTGGTCGGCGCGCTTCACGAACGTGTCGACGAAGGTGTTCGCGATGTGGTGGAACACCGGCCCGATGAGCTTCTCGAGAATGATGTTTGAAAACTCGTAGTGCAGCGAGAATTCGATCTTGCAGGCATCGGCGCGCAGCGGCGTGAAGCGCCAGGCGCCCGTGAACTTCTTGAACGGACCGTCGGCGAACTCCATATCGATGCGCTCGGGCCGCTTGTGCTTGTTGCGCGTGGCGAAGTGCTGCTTGATGCCCTTGAAGTTGATATCGATTTTCGCCTCCATTCCGTCCTCGTCCTTGCGGCGAACCTCGACGCCACCGCACCAGGGCAGGAAGTTGGGATAGTCGTCGACATCGGTGACGAGGTCGAACATCTGTTCCGCCGAATGGCGAATCAACACGGTTTTCTGGACATCCGCCATAAATTGCGCAATGCGAGGCAAGGGTGAAGGCGCCACGGGCTTTCGGTGGCCCGCTTTGCTAAAATCGTAATTTTAAACGAGTTGGGCGTTTCCCATTTTCCTATGAGCATCATCGACAACAGAAAAGCGTTCTTCGATTACTTCATCGAAGAGCGCCACGAGGCGGGACTCGTGCTCGAAGGATGGGAGGTCAAGGCCATGCGCGCCGGGCGAGCCAACATCAAGGAAAGCTACGTCGTGATCAAGGACGGCGAACTGTACCTGATCGGCACGCACATCAGCCCGCTGCCCGAAGCCTCGACGCACATCCACCCGGACCCCACGCGCACGCGCAAGCTGCTGCTCCACCGCGAAGAGATCGACAAACTGATCGGCAAGGTCGAGCAGCGCGGGTTCACGCTCGTGCCGCTGAACTTCCACTACAAGGGCGGCCGCGTGAAGTGCGAGATCGGCCTCGCGAAGGGCAAGAAGCTGCACGACAAGCGCGAAACCGAGAAGCAGCGCGACTGGCAGCGCGAAAAGGCGCGCTTGATGCGCACGCCCACCTGAGCGCAGCGCGCATCGGTCCGTCACTTCACCGACCCGCGAGCCAGACGCGGCAAAAGTGGCGGAAATAAAAATGGGCGGCCCGAGCCGCCCATTTTTGTGGCCTTTTGACAGCCTTTTTGTGGCCTATTTGTGGCCGCTATCGTGCCTCGCCCGGCTCAAACGCCCTTCGCCGTATCCCGGCCCAACTGCGTCTCCTGCATACCCGTGCGATTCACGATGGTGAGCGCCGAGGCGATCATCGAACTCAAATCGCTCATATTGCCGGGCACGATCAGCGTATTGCCCTGCTTTGCGAGGTTGCCGAACGCCGTGACGTACTGCTCCGCCACCTTGAGGTTGACGGCGTCCATGCCGCCTTGGGCCTGAATCGAGTTGCCGATCTTCTGGATGGCCTGCGCATTCGCCTCGGCCACCGCCAGAATCGCGGCCGCCTGACCTTGGGCCTGGTTGATGGCCGCCTGCTTCTCGCCTTCCGACTTCTGGATCGCTGCCTCGCGCGCGCCGGCCGCGAGGTTGATCTGCTCCTGCTTGCGCCCTTCCGAGGCCGCGATCAGCGCGCGCTTCTCCCGCTCCGCCGTAATCTGCGCCTGCATGGCGTGCAGAATTTCCTTCGGCGGCGTGAGATCCTTGATCTCGTAGCGCAGTACCTTCACACCCCAGTTGGCGGCCGCCTCGTCGAGCGCCGAAACCACACTGTGATTGATGAAATCGCGCTCCTCGAAGGTCTTGTCGAGCTCCAGTTTGCCGATCACCGAGCGCAGCGTGGTCTGGGAAAGCTGCGTGATCGCGAACACGAAGTTGCTCGAGCCATACGAGGCCTTCATCGGATCGGTCACCTGGAAGTACAGCACGCCGTCCACCTGGAGCTGGGTGTTGTCGCGCGTGATACAGATCTGGCTCGGCACATCGAGCGGGATTTCCTTGAGCACGTGCTTGTAGGCCACTCGGTCGATGAACGGCAGCACGATCGAGAGGCCCGGCGTGAGCGTGGAGTGGTAGCGGCCCAGCCGCTCGAGCACCCAGGCATGCTGCTGCGGCACGATCTTCATGGTCTTCGAGATCAGCACGATGACGATCACGAGCAGGATGACCCCGACGATTGGCACTTGCATACGCTTCCCCCAATTGGCTTCGATTTGACTTCGATTTAGCTTCTTCGATGCAAGACCTGCGTCGCCCTGCCAGTCGGCCGATGCGTGCCCCTTCAGGCGTGGCGCGTGTCTTCGTGAGCCCCGTGCGGGCCCGCACCCGAGGCTGCACGCCTGGCCACGACAACAAGCCAATTGCCCCGTACCGCCTTGATTTCGTAGAGGTGAGCGTCCTCGGGCTCACCTGGCGCGAGTTCGACGTCCCATTCGGCGCCTCGATACATCGTGCGCGCACGCCTATCGCGCCACACGGCAACCGGGAGCGTCGAGCCGATGTCGAGATTCACGCCCGGATCGGTCGATGCATCGACCATGCGCCGGCGCCGCCCGAACCGCGAGCGCCGCAGCACGATCACGGCCGCCAGCGCCACGAGCGCCGCTATCACCAGTTGCAGGTCGAGCGGCGCGCCCAGCTCATACGAGAGCACGCCCGCGAGGAAGCCGAGCGCGATCATCAGCAGATAGAACGTGCCGGTCATCAGCTCGGCCACGATCAGCACGCCTGCGCCGATCCACCAGAACAAACCATGCGGACCCACGTCGACCTCCCAAAGTAAAACACCCCGGCTTGACCGGGGTGTTATAGCACGAAGCTGACACTATTTTGCGCAGCGTGCAAAGCGAGGCGTAAGCCGCCTCGACTTCCGCACGCCGCGCGCGCCAAAGTAGCGTCAACAGGCGGGCATTACTTCGCCTGTGCCTTCGCGAGTGCCTGCCACGTCTCGATGACCGTGTCAGGGTTCAGCGACATCGACGCGATGCCTTCGTCGGCGAGCCAGCGGGCGAAGTCCGGATGATCGGACGGCCCCTGGCCGCAAATGCCGACGTATTTGCCGAGGCGAAGGCAGGTTTCGATCGCGCGCTTCAACATGAACTTCACGGCCGGATCGCGTTCGTCGAAATCGGCGGCCAGCAGTTCCATGCCCGAGTCCCGGTCGAGGCCGAGCGTGAGCTGCGTGAGGTCGTTCGAACCGATCGAGAAACCGTCGAAGTACTGCAGGAACTCTTCGGCGAGAATCGCGTTCGACGGCACTTCGCACATCATGATGAGCTTGAGGCCGTTCACGCCGCGCTTGAGGCCGAACTTCTCGAGCAGGCCCACCACGCGCTCCGCCTGCTTGAGCGTGCGCACGAACGGCACCATGATCTCGACGTTCGAGAGACCCATCTCTTCACGCACGCGCTTGAGCGCGAGGCATTCCATCTCGAACGCTTGCGCGAAGTCCTCGGCGATGTAGCGCGAGGCGCCGCGGAAGCCCAGCATCGGGTTTTCCTCGTCCGGCTCGTAGCGCGAGCCGCCGATCAGCTTCTTGTACTCGTTCGACTTGAAGTCCGAGAGACGCACGATGACGGGCTTCGGATAAAACGCCGCCGCGATCGTGGCGATGCCTTCCGTGAGCTTGTCGACGTAGAACGCACGCGGCGACGCATGACCGCGCGCCACGCTCTCGACCGCCTTCTTCAGGTCTGCATCGACGTTCGGGTACTCGAGGATCGCCTTCGGGTGCACGCCGATGTTGTTGTTGATGATGAACTCGAGACGCGCGAGGCCCACACCTGCGTTCGGCAGTTGCGAGAAGTCGAACGCGAGCTGCGGATTGCCGACGTTCATCATGATCTTGACCGCAATCGCCGGCAGCTCGCCACGCTGAACTTCGCTGACTTCGGTTTCGAGCAGACCGTCATAGATGCGGCCTTCGTCGCCTTCCGCGCACGACACGGTCACGAGCGAGCCGTCCTTGAGCATGTCGGTCGCGTCGCCGCAACCCACGACTGCCGGGACGCCCAGCTCACGCGCGATGATCGCCGCGTGGCAGGTACGGCCGCCACGATTCGTGACGATGGCCGAAGCGCGCTTCATCACCGGCTCCCAGTTCGGGTCGGTCATGTCGGCGACCAGCACGTCGCCCGGCTGCACGCGCTCCATTTCGGACGGATCGTGAATCACCTTCACGCGGCCCGCGCCGATCTTCTGGCCGATCGCGCGGCCCGTTGCCAGAACCTGCGACTGGCCCTTGAGCTTGAAGCGCTGCTCGATCTTGCCCGCGGCCTGGCTCTTCACCGTCTCCGGACGTGCCTGGAGAATGAAGATCTTGCCATCGAGGCCGTCCTTGCCCCACTCGATGTCCATCGGACGCTGATAGTGCTTCTCGATGATGACGGCGTACTTGGCCAGCTCGAT
Organism: Paraburkholderia tagetis; assembly: GCF_022213065.1. Taxonomy (GTDB): domain Bacteria; phylum Pseudomonadota; class Gammaproteobacteria; order Burkholderiales; family Burkholderiaceae; genus Paraburkholderia; species Paraburkholderia tagetis. The sequence goes on along the minus strand of NZ_JAKLJA010000005.1, from coordinate 159,092 downwards.
CACGTCTTCGTCGGTGATCGAGAAGCGGTTGCGCTGTTCGTGCGAGACGTCGACCGTCTTCACGCGGCCCGGCTCGCCCGGCTGCGTGAATTCCATCTTGATGAGCTTCGAGCCGATCGAGCGGCGGATGATCGGAGCCTTGCCCTGCGCGAGCGTGGTCTTGAAGACGTAGAACTCGTCCGGATTCACGGCGCCCTGCACGACCGTTTCACCAAGGCCATAGCTCGACGTGATGAACACGGCTTCCTTGAAGCCCGATTCCGTATCCAGCGTGAACATCACGCCTGCGGCGCCGCGGTCCGAACGGACCATGCGCTGCACGCCAGCCGACAGCGCGACTTCAGCGTGGGTGAAGCCCTTGTGGACACGATAGGAAATGGCGCGGTCGTTGTAGAGCGACGCGAACACGTGCTTGAGGCGATCGAGCACGTCTTCGATGCCCACCACATTCAGGTAGCTTTCCTGTTGACCGGCGAACGACGCGTCCGGCAGATCTTCTGCCGTAGCCGACGACCGCACCGCGAACGACAGCTCGCTCGGCGAGCTGGCCTGCAGCGTTTCGAAGCCCGCGCGAATGTCCGCTTCGAGCTTCGGCTGCAGCGGCGCGTCGACGATCCACTGGCGAATTTCCTTGCCCGCTTCGGCCAGTGCCTTGACGTCGTCGACGTCGAGCTTCTCCAGGCGAGCGGCAATCCGTTCGGTCAGGTTGTTGTGTTTCAGGAAGTCGCGGAAGGCGAGCGCGGTCGTGGCGAAGCCCGTGGGCACACGCACGCCAGCCTCAGCCAACTGGCTGATCATTTCGCCGAGCGAGGCGTTCTTGCCGCCCACGATCTCGACATCGGTCATCCGCAACTGCTCGAAAGGCACTACATACGCCTGATCCTTGGCAACGGTGTTAGTCATACAAGCCCCTAAGTGTGAAAAAAATTCACGATTGCGCAAGTGGGCTCGAACGCAGGCCGCCCATTGGAAGCGGATCTGCGCCTTGCGCAACCTGTTGGAGAAGCAATCGCAACCGCGACGGGGCTCTCATCCAGTGGAAGGAGAAGCAGGAAGATGCGTGCGATTGCGCGAAATTACCCGAAATCGCTGCAAATTGACGCCTGATTGAGCCACAATGGACTGCGATTTGGCGCGATTGACTGCAATTGCTTATCCAACAGGTTGCCGCTATTCTACCGTGCCGACTCTCCAAAATGTGTCTGTCGGCGAGAATCGCGCCTCGGAATCGTTACACAATGCTTCCCGGGACGCCACCGGGCGTTTCACCCGTCTGGCCCCACTCACGTACCCAGCCTCAACCGATGTCGCCTACCGTATTCATCGTCTCCGACGGTACCGGGATCACTGCCGAAACGTTCGCGCATTCGATCCTCTCGCAGTTCGACCAGAAGTTCCGCCTCGTGCGTCTGCCGTTCGTCGACTCGACGGACAAGGCTTACTCGACGGCAGAAAAGATCAACGAAGCCGCCGTGCACGAAGGCCGCCGCCCGATCGTCTTCACGACCCTGGTGGATAGCAACTCGAACGAGATCGTCAAGCGCTCGAACGCGCTCGTGCTCGACATGTTCCAGACCTTCGTCGAGCCGCTCGAGCAGGAGCTGGAGCTCAAGTCGAGCCACGCGATGGGCCGCGGCCACCAGAACGCCGACACCGACGAGTACAAGAACCGTATCGAGGCCATCAACTTCTCGCTCGCGCACGACGACGGCCAGTCCGACCGCAACCTCAACGACGCCGACGTGATCCTCGTGGGCGTGTCGCGCAGCGGCAAGACGCCGACCAGCCTCTATCTGGCGATGCAGTACGGCGTGAAAGCGGCCAACTATCCGCTGATCCCGGACGACTTCGAACGCGCCAAGCTGCCCAATTCACTGCTTCCGTATCGCGGGAAGATTTTCGGGCTTTCGATCGATCCGCAACGTCTCACTGAAATCCGCAACGAGCGGCGGCCGGGCAGCAAGTACGCGGCGCTGGAGAACTGCCGTTATGAAGTGAACGAGGCCGAGGCAATGATGCGCCGCGAAAGCATCAAGTGGCTCTCGTCCACGCACAAGTCCATCGAGGAAATCGCCACCACGATCCTGCAGGAAATCCGCCTCGACAAACCGGTGTACTGAAGTTCACTTCGCATAGAAACGAAAAAGGCCTGCAGAGGTGGTGACCTGCGGGCCTTTTTGTTGCAACGATTTGAAGCAAATCACGCAACGTTCAGTGCGCGTGACGCTGCTGACGGCATTGCTCAAAGAGGCATACGGCTGCCGCCGCCGCTACATTCAGCGATTCCATGCCGCCCGGTTGCGGAATCGTCACGCGCAGTGCCGCCGCATCGCGCCAGAACTGCGAGACGCCCGCCCCTTCGTTGCCGAAAACCCACGCCACCTGCCCCGTGAGATCGCTCTCGTCGATAGCTCGCGCGCCATGCGAATCGGTGATCACAATCGGCACGCCGAGCATCTCGATCAGCGTCTCGGGATCGACGTTTTCGAAAACCTGCAGCAGGAAATGCGCGCCCATTGCCGAGCGCAGCACCTTCGACGACCACGCGTAGGCGGTTCCGGGCGTGCAAAACACCTTGTCGATCCCTGCGGCCGCCGCGCTACGCAGGATCGAGCCGACGTTGCCCGCGTCCTGCAAGCCATCGAGCACGAGGCAGGTCGATTCTACGTGCCCAGGCAGACGCGCCTCGGGCATGTCCACGAGCAGCAGCATGCCCACGCCGTGCACGACGTTCGAGATCTGGCCGAAGAGCGCGTCGGGCAAAGTGACCACCCGGCGCTCGTCCACGCGCGCAACGATGGCCTGAGCTTCGGCATGCGCGAGCGCGCCCTCGGTCACGATGCAGTATTCGGGCTGCGTGCCGCCGTCGAGCCATGCGCTCGCGAGGTGGAAGCCCTCGAGCAGGGCTTGATGGCTGCGCCGCTGCTGGTGCGTCGAGCCGGCCAGCGCTTTCAGGCGCTTGTAGAGCGGATTGTCGCGCGAAGTAATGGCTTTCACGGGCGGGCCTGGCGATCTGAAAAAGGATGGTTGGAAAGGAAAACGGCGCCGCACAGGGCGGCGCCGGATTGCATGGGCAGCGACATCGTGCGGGATCAGGCTGGCATGAAGGCGTCGTCGTCCGGACCGACGGCATCGTCTTCCAGCGCAGCTACGTCGCTGACCACGGTGGCCACACCGGGCAGCACGACGCCATGCAGCGCGTAGGCCTCGCGCACGGGCGCGAACGAGCGCCGGTGATGCTCGCAAGGGCCGTGCTCACGCAGCGCCGCGAGGTGCTGCGGCGTGCCATAGCCCGCGTGCGCATCGAAGCCGTAGTGGGGGAACGTCTCGTGCAACTGCGTCAGCATGCGGTCACGCGTCACCTTCGCGATGATGGAGGCCGCTGAAATACTGGGCACGAGCGCGTCGCCGCCGATCACGGCCTCGCTGCGCACCGGCATGACCGGGCAGCGATTGCCGTCGATCTTCGCGAGCGTGGGCGCGACGCTCAAGCCTTCGACCGCGCGCCGCATCGCCAGCATGGTCGCGTGCAGGATGTTGAGCGTGTCGATTTCTTCGACCGACGCCGATGCGACGCTCCATGCGAGCGAGCGCTCGACGATCCGGTCGTATAGCTTCTCGCGCGCCTGCGCAGTCAGCATCTTCGAATCGTTGAGTCCGCGAATGGGCCGCGCGGGATCGAGAATCACAGCAGCCGCGACCACCGGACCGGCGAGCGGACCGCGGCCGGCTTCGTCCACGCCGCAGATCACGTCGTCGGGAGACTCGAACAGCAGTCCGGCCTGACGCGCTGCCTTGCGACGCGCGGCGATCTTGAGCGCCACCTGCGACGGCGGCTTTCTGGTTAAAGCCGGGACCGCATTCGGGGTCGCAATCGGCGCCGATGGCGAGGACGATTCCGCCCTCGTCGGCGCCTGCGCACGCTTGATCGTCTTCTCGGTCATGCCTGCCCCCTGCGGCGCTCCACGACGCTGGCGACGACTTCCGCCGCGCGCTCCGCCGTGTTCTGGCGCAGTGCATGGTGCATCTGCGTGAACACTTCAGTTAGCGTGCGCCGGTTCGCCTCGTCGTGCAACTGCGTGAGCGTCGCGTCCGCGAGCGCCTCGGGCGTCGCGAAGTGCTGGAGGATCTCGGGCACCACGAAGCGCCCTGCCAGAATATTCGGCAGGCCGACATACGGCAGATAGCCCTGGCGGCGCATGATCTGCCCCGTGAGCCAGGGCACCTTGTACGAGATGACCATCGGCTTCTTGAGCAGCGCCGCCTCGAGCGTGACCGTACCGCTCTTCACGAGGATTGCGTCGGCGGCCGTCATCGCCACCTGGGACTGGCCGTCGATGATCGTGAGCGCGAGGCCCTGGTGCTGGTTAGCGAGCTCCTGCAACTGCGCGTGAATGGCCGGCGTCGCCGCAGGCATCACGAAGCGCAGGCCCGGCTCTCGCTGCTGCATGATCTGCATCGCGTCGAAGAACGTCGGGCCGATCAGGTTGATCTCGGAGCGGCGGCTGCCTGGCAGCACCGCGATCACCGGGCCGGACTCGGGCAAGCCGAGCGCGCGGCGCGCGCCGGGCACATCCGGCTCGAGCGGGATGTCGTCGGCGAGCGGATGCCCCACGTAGGTCGCCGCCACACCAGCTTTCTCGAGGATCGCCGGCTCGAACGGAAACACGCAGAGCATGTGATCCACCGCCTTCTGGATCTTCTTGATGCGGCCGCCGCGCCACGCCCAGATGGACGGGCACACGAAGTGGATCGTGGGAATGCCCGCGTCACGCAACGGGTGTTCGAGACCGAAGTTGAAATCGGGCGCGTCCACGCCGATAAAGACGTCGGGCGGATCCGCGAGCAGTTGATGCTTGAGTTCGCCGCGAATGCGCAGGATCTCGGGAATATGCTTGAGCGCCTCGACGTAGCCGCGCACCGAGAGCTTGTCCATCGGCCAGTGCGCATCGAAACCGGCGGCCTGCATGCGCGGCCCGCCAATTCCATAGTAGTGCGCAGTATCTGGTAGCCGGCTGGCCAGCCCCTTGAGCAGCGACGCCGCGAGCAGGTCGCCGGACGGCTCGCCGGCGACCATGGCGAGGCGCAACGGTCGGGTTTGCAGCGCCATCGGTTAGCGGATGATGCCGCGTTGCGACTGCTCGACGAAACCGAGCAGCGCCTTCACGTGCTCGTCGCCGTCACCGCCCGCTTGCGCGAGTTCGGCAAGCTGCACCTTCGCTTCTTCGAGCGACAGGCCGTTCTTGTACAGCGTCCGGTAGGCCGAGCGCAGCGCGGAGATTGCATCGGCCGAAAAGCCGCGGCGGCGCAGACCTTCTACGTTGACGCCGTGCGGCACCGCCTTGTTGCCCGCCGCGATGACGAACGGCGGCACGTCCTGCACGAGTGCCGATGCGCCGCCCACCATCGAATGCGCACCGATGCGCACGAACTGATGCACGCCCGTCATGCCGCCGACGATCGCGAAATCGTCGACGATCACATGGCCCGCGAGCTGCGCGTTGCTCGACATGATCACGTTGTTGCCGAGCCGGCAGTCGTGTCCCACGTGCACGTAGGACATGATCCAGTTGTCGTCGCCGACCACCGTGACGCCGGTGTCCTGCACCGTGCCCGTATGGATCGACGTGAACTCGCGAATGGTATTACGGTTGCCGATCACGAGCTTCGTGGGCTCGCCCTTGTACTTCATGTCCTGCGGACGGCCGCCGATGATCGCATAGTGGCCGATCGCGTTGTCCTCGCCGATCGTCGTGTGGCCTTCCAGCACGCTGTGCGAACCGATCCTGGTGCGCGCGCCAATGGTGACGTTGGCGCCGATCACCGCATACGGCCCGATCTCTACCGATTCATCGACTTGCGCGCCGGATTCGACGACCGCAGTGGGATGGATCCTGCTCATTCGTCCTCACTCTCCGATTCTGTTGCCGCGCCGGCGCACCTCGCCAGGGCTTAGGGCGCGCAGCGGCACGCGGCGGCGCATCTTACTGCGCCGCGTCCATTTTCTTGACGGTGCACATCAGTTCCGCCTCGCAGGCGACGACACCTTCCACTTCGGCTTGTGCCTTGAACTTCCAGATGCCGCGCATGTAGCGCTCGAACGTCACGTTCAGGATGAGCTGATCGCCCGGCTCGACCACGCGCTTGAAGCGCGCGCCGTCGATGCCGACGAAGTAGTAAAGCGTGTTCTCGAAGTCCTGCTCCTCTTCCGAAAACGTGAGGAGCGCGGCGGTTTGCGCCAGGGCTTCGAGGATCATCACGCCGGGCATGACCGGACGCTGCGGAAAATGGCCCGTGAAAAAGGGCTCATTGACGGTCACGTTCTTCAACGCCTTGATGCTCTTGTGCGGCACGAGTTCGGTGACCCGGTCCACCATCAGGAACGGATAACGGTGCGGAAGCAGCGTGAGGATCTTGTGGATGTCGAAGTTGAGTTTTTCGATGTTCATGGTGTTTCTGCTCACGCAGGAATTGCGTGTGACTGTCGATGCGATGTCTGAAAGTGTCCGGCATATCGAAGCCCGGCTCTGGCGGTATCCCTGCGGCCCGCGCTTCAGGCGCAGTATGCGCTACGCGCAACACTTCGTGCATGCGGATTGCCCCGGGTCTCGCAGACCGGGGTACGGTCAAGCCCCGAACCTGCTTCGTTATGCGTCGCCCTGTACCTTTTGGGCAGCGGCTTCGAGCGCCCTGATGCGGTCGCGCAGCTTGTCGATATTGCGTAGCAGCGCGGCGCTCTTGTTCCAGTCGGCGTGGTCCACCGCGGGGAATGCGCTCGTGTAAATACCCGCCTTGGGCAGCGACTTCGAGACGCCCGACTTCGCCGTGACGATCACGTAGTCGCCCAACGTGACGTGACCCGCGACGCCGACCGCGCCGCCGATCATGCAATGACGGCCGATCGTGGTGCTGCCCGCGATGCCTGCGCAGCCCGCGATCACGGTATACGCGCCAACCTTGCAGTTGTGGCCGATCTGCACGAGGTTGTCGATCTTGACGCACTCCTCGATGATCGTGTCGGCCATTGCACCACGGTCGATCGTGGTATTCGCACCAATCTCGACGTCGGTTCCGATCGAAACGCCGCCCACTTGCGGAATCTTCACCCAGCTGCCCGTGCGAGCATCGCCGTCACCCTTGAAATCGGGCGCAAAGCCAAAGCCGTCCGAGCCGATCACGGCGCCTGCGTGCACGATGGCGCGCGCACCGATCTTGCAGCCGTGGTAAACCGTCACGCCCGGGTAGAAATGCGAGCCCTCGCCCACCTGTGTGCCGCGCCCGATGAACACGTTGGCATCCAGCCGTACATGCTCGCCGATCGTGGCCCCCGCCTCGACCGTGACGTTCGGGCCAATCACTGCGCTCGCGGCGACCTTCGCGGTGGCGTCGACATGGGCGCTCGGGTGCACGCCCGGCTGTACCTTCGGCGCGGCGAGGTCGATGAACGCCTGCGCCACGCGTGCAAAATAAGCATACGGATTGGGTGTGACGATGAAGTTGCGCGCCTCGCGGGAAGCAAGCTTTTCGAGATCGTCCGGGCTGATGAGGACTGCGCCTGCGCGAGTCGTCTCGACCTGCGACAGATACTTCGGGTTGGCGAGGAACGCCAGCTGCTGCGGACCGGCCTGGTCGAGCGGCGCAAGCGAGCCGACACGTTGCGTCGGATCGCCGATCACTTCGCCGCCAAACCGCCCGGCGATGTCCTCAAGCGTAAAAGCCATGCGCGTGATGCTCCTGCCTTAATTGCTGCTGCCAGCGCCGCTCGACGCTGCAAGCGCCTTCAGGACCTGGTCGGTGATGTCGATGCGCGGGCTCACGTACACCGCTTCCTGCACGATCAAATCGTAGTGCTGCTGCTCGGCGATCTGCTTGATCACCTTGTTAGCCCGGTCCAGCACCGCCGCAAGCTCTTCGTTGCGACGCTGGTTCAGATCTTCGCGAAATTCACGCTGCTTGCGCTGGAAGTCGCTGTCGAGCTGCGACAGATCGCGCTGCTTCTGCGCGCGATCGCCAGGCGACATGCCCGGCCCGTTCTTGTCGAGGGCATCCGACATGGCCTTCAGGCGTTGCGCCATGTCCTGCAGGTCCTTGTCGCGCTTTGCGAACTCGGCTTCGAGCTTGGTTTGCGCGGCTTTCGCGGGGCCGGATTCGCGCAGGATGCGGTCGGAGTTGACCGCCGCGATCTTCGCTTCCTGCGCATGGGCCACGCCCGTGCCAGCAGCGAGCATCGCCAGCGACAGCGTCAAGGCCCCGATCGTCCGCCTGGAAAACATACCCGTTAGCAAAGTTATCCTCTCGTTTCTGTAAATGCCTGTTCTTGCGCGTGTCGTCAGAAGGCCGTACCAATCTGGAACTGGAACTTCTGGTACTGGTCACCCGTATGCTTCGTGACCGGGAAGCCCAGGCTCAGCTTGAGCGGGCCAATCGGCGAAATCCACGCAAGACCCACACCGTATGCGTAACGCAGACCGTTCGAGCCGATGCTGCTGCCCTCGTCGCCCCAGACGTTACCACCGTCGACAAAGGTGAAGACGCGCAGTGTGCGGTCGTAGCCAGTGCCCGGTAGCGGGAACGTGAGCTCGATGTTGCCGACCACCATCTTCGAGCCGCCGATCGGGTCGTTCGTCTTGGCGTCGCGCGGGCCGAGCGAGCTCGGTTCGTAGCCACGCACCGAGCCGATACCGCCCGCGTAGTAGTTCTTGAAGATCGGGTACGGCTTGCCGCCGAGGCCCTTGCCGTAACCGGCCTGGAAATTCATGCCCAGCACGAAACCGCGCGCGAACGAATAATAGTACTGAGCTTGCACGTCGGTCTTGATGTACGGCGTCGAGCCGACCGGCGTGCCCCATTCGAAGTTCGCCTGCGTGAAGTAGCCGCGGCTCGGAATCAGCGCGCTGTCACGCGCGTCGCGCGACCAGCCGATCGTGAACGGAATGTTGTTCGACACACGGCCGAAGTTCTTCACGTAGTCGATGTAGCTCTGCGGCGTGTACGCGTCGGTGTCGAGACGGTCCTGCTCGAAGCCGATGCCGAAGAAGACCGTATCGACTTCCGAGAACGGGATGCCGAACTTCAGGTCGCCGCCCGCCGTGACGATGCGGAAGCTCGAATCGGTCGAGTAGTACAGCGGCTGGTACGTGCGGTAGTAGACGTCGGTAATGCGCTTGATGCCGTCCACCGTGAAGTACGGGTCCACCTGCGTGACTGCCAGCGTGCGGTACGTCTTCGCGGTGTTCACGTTCACCGAGAGGCTCGTGCCCGAGCCGAACACGTTGTCCTGCGAGACACCGGCCGAGAGCACCACCTTGTCCGTGGAGGAGAAGCCCGCACCCAGCGTGATGGCGCCGGTCGGCTTTTCGGCCACCTTGACGTTCACGTCGACCTGGTCGGGCGTGCCCTCCACCGGAACCGTAGTCACGTCGACGTCGGTGAAGTAGCCGAGGCGGTTGATACGGTCTTTCGAGAGCGCGAGGCGGCTCGAATCGAACCACGAGCTTTCGAGCTGGCGCATTTCGCGCCGCACGACTTCGTCGCGCGTGCGTGTGTTGCCGATCACGTTGATGCGGCGCACGTACACGCGGCGGCTCGGATCGATCTGCAGCGTGAGGTCGACCGTGTGATCGGCCTGATTGATCTGCGGCAGCGCATTGACGGTCGCGAACGCGTAGCCGTATTCGCCGAGCTTGTCGACGATGGCCTTGGTCGTGGCCTGCAGCTTCTCGGCCGAGAAGCGGTCGCCCGGCTTGATCTTGACGAGCTTGTTGAGCTCGGCCTCGCGGTCGAGCAGATTGCCGGCCAGATGGATGCCGGAGATCTTGTAGGGCTCGCCCTCGTGGATCCCGACCGTCAGGTACATGTCCTTCTTGTCGGGCGAAATCGAAACCTGCGTCGAGTCGATGTTGAACTCGAGGTAGCCGTGATTCAGGTAGTACGAGCGCACGTTCTCGAGGTCGCCCGTGAGCTTTTCCTTCGAGTACAGGTCGTTCTTCGTGTACCACGAGAACCAGTTCGGCGTGGACAGCTGCATCTCCGAGAGGAGCGTGCCGCTGCTGTACGTCTTGTTGCCGATGAAGTTGATCTGGCGGATCTTCGCACTCGGGCCTTCGACCACCGAGAACAGCAGGCCAACGCGGTTGCGGTCGATCGGCGTGACCGTGGTCGTGACCTCGGCGGCATAGAAGCCGCGCGTGAGGTACTGGCGCTTGAGCTCCTGCTCGGCCTTGTCCACGAGCGCCTTGTCGTAGTAGCGGCCCTGCGAGAGGCCGACTGCGCGCAACGCCTTCGTGAGGTTGTCCTTGTCGAACTCCTTGATGCCCGCGAAGTCGATCGTGCCGATCGCCGGACGCTCCTGCACCTGCACGACGACGACACCGCCTTCGGTGCCGATGCGCACGTCGTTGAAGAAACCCGTCGCATACAATGCGCGAATGGCTTCGGAGGCCTTGTCGTCGGTGAACGTATCGCCCTGCTTGATGGGCAGGTACGCGAACACCGTGCCCGGCTCGACGCGTTGCAGTCCTTCGATGCGGATGTCCTGTACCACGAATGGCGTAGTCGCTGCATGAGCGACGAGACCATGTGCGGCGATCGCCGCGGCCGCAACCGTTTTTGGAACCAAGCGATGAGGTCTAAACAACGTGCTTCCCCAGTGTGTATAGCTGCATCAGATCGGGCGGCCCGCCCTCGGACGCCGCCAGACATCTTTAAAAATGGATTAACCGAGCCAGATCGTTGAACAACGCGATCGCCGACAGCGCGACGATGCAGGCAAGTCCCGCGCGCTGCAACACGAGCTGCCAGCGGTCCGAGACGGCTTTGCCCGTTACGGCTTCAACCGCATAATATAACAGATGCCCCCCATCCAATACCGGAATTGGGAGCAGGTTGAGTACGCCGAGGCTAATGCTGACAAGGGCGAGGAACGACAGGAACGCGGACGGACCGAGTCTTGCGCTCTTGCCTGCATAGTCAGCAATCGTCACCGGGCCCGACAGATTCTTCAGCGATGCCTCGCCCGTGAGCATGCGGCCGAACATGCGCAGCGAGTATATCGAGATGTCCCACGTGCGAAACGCGCCCAGCCGAATGCTCTCGATCGGCCCGTAACGCACGTCCACCGACAGCGCCTGCGCCGCGAGCGCCGCACCGATACGCCCCACTTCCTGGCCCGTTTCGCCGTCGCGCTGTGTCGCGGGCGTGACCGTGACCATCATCGTCTGCACCTGGCCTGCGTCCCCGGCTTGCGCGGCGTTTTGTTCGGCGTTTTGTGCTGCGCCGCGCGCGATCCGCAGATGCACGGGCTGGCCCGCATGAGCCTTCACATAGCCGATGAAAGTGCTTGCGCTGTCAACGGGACGGCCATCGATCGCAAGCAGACGATCGCCCTTTTCCAGCCCCGCCTGCTGTGCGGCGCTGCCCGCCTCCACGCCTGCGATCGTCAGCTTGCTGCCGCCGGCCTCGAGACCGAGCTTCGACATGAAGTCATCGTCGAGATCCTTGCTGGTGAGGTGCGAGAGATCGAGGGGAAAGTCGTAAGTGCCGCCGCCATCGCGCGCGGAAAGCACCACGCGATTTTGATCGAAGGCCGCGGATAGCAGCTTCCAGCGCAGATCCGCCCACGAGCGCACGGGCTCGGTATCGTTGCCATTGGCGTCGCTCACGGAAACAATGGTTTCGCCACCCTGAAAACCGGCCTGCGCGGCGACCGTTTGTGCCGGCGGCACGGCCACGATCGCGGACGGCTCGGTCACGCCGCTCGCGAACACCCCCGCGAAGAGCACGATGGCAAGAATGAAATTGGCAACCGGCCCGGCGGCGACGATGGCGATGCGCTTGCCGACCGACTGCCGATTGAAGGCGTGCGGCAAGTCAGCCTCGGGAATCTTGTCCTGCTTGTCCGTCAGCTCGCGCTCGTCGAGCATCTTGACGTACCCGCCGAGCGGCAGCGCCGAGATCGTCCACTCGGTGCCGCTCTTCTGGCTGACCCATTGCACGAGCGGCTTGCCGAAGCCGATCGAAAACCGCAGAACCTTGACGCCGCACAGGCGCGCGATGCTGTAGTGCCCATACTCGTGCACGACGACGAGTACGCCGATCGCCACGACAAAAGCCACCAGTTCGGTGAGCAGATTCATATGTGCCTCCTCTGCTGGAAGCAGCGCGCCGATGCGGGGCAACCTCATTGGCGGGCCGACGAGCCTGCAAGCAGGCCCTCATGTACCCTCGGGCGGCCTGCGCGCAGCCCGGGAGCGGCCCGAGCGAGGTCTCAGGCCGGCACCGGCAGGCTGTCGATAATCTTGAGCGCCGCGCGGCGCGCGGCTGCGTCGGCTTCGAGTACGACGTCGAGGCTCGCGGCGCTGCGATTGTCCAGCGCATTGAGCACCGCGTCGACCGTTTGCGCGATCGCCATGAAACCGATCCGGCGGTTGAGAAACGCGTCCACCGCGACTTCGTTGGCCGCGTTGAGCGTGGCGCTCGCCACGCCGCCCTCGGCCAGCGCCTTCATGGCCAGCGCAAGGCACGGGAAACGTGCGTAGTCCGGCTTCTCGAAATTGAGCGTCGCCACCTGAGTCAGGTCGAGTTGCGCCACGCCCGAATCCACGCGATCCGGGAATGCCAGCGCGTGCGCAATCGGCGTGCGCATGTCCGGGTTGCCCAGTTGCGCGAGCACCGAGCCGTCCGCGTACGAGACCATCGAATGGATCACGCTCTGCGGGTGGATCAGCACGTCGATGCGATCGCCTGGCAGATCGAACAGATAATGCGCCTCGATGACCTCGAGACCCTTGTTCATCATCGTGGCCGAGTCGACGGAGATCTTGCGGCCCATCGACCAGTTCGGGTGCTTGCAGGCCTCGTCCGGCGTCACGCCAACGAGCGTGGCCGGCTCGCGCGTGCGGAACGGGCCGCCCGAAGCGGTCAGAATAATCTTCGTCACGCCACCATGCTTCGTGCCTTCGGACGGCAGGCACTGGAACACGGCGTTGTGCTCGCTGTCCACCGGCAAAAGCACCGCGCCGTTCTCGCGCGCGGCATCCATGAAGATGTCGCCCGACATCACGAGCGCTTCCTTGTTCGCGAGCAGGATGCGCTTGCCGGCCTGCCCCGCCGCGAGCGTGGGCACGAGGCCCGCTGCGCCCACGATGGCCGCGACCACGGTGTCGCAGCCATCGCTCTTCGCGACCTCGACGAGCGCCTGCGGCCCGTATGTCACGACGGTCTTCGAGCCGGCCGCGCGCAGCTTGCGCTCGACCGCCGCGGCCGTGTCGGCGTCGCCGACCACGGCCACTTCGGGCGCGAAGCGCAAACATTGCTCGACGAGCTTGTCGCCGTTGCGGTGCGCGGTAAGCGCGTAGACGGAGAAGCGTTGCGGATGACGCGCGACCACGTCGAGCGTGCTGTCTCCGATCGAGCCCGTGGACCCGAGCAAGGTGAGTCGTTTTTGCATTTTCATTTCTCTAACCGGGCGTCTCTAACCGAGTGCCCAAGTGCCTCTAAGCAAGCAGCAGCATGGCAAGCGGCAACACCGGCAACAACGCGTCGATGCGGTCGAGCACGCCGCCGTGGCCTGGCAGGAGGCCGCTCGAATCTTTTACGCCCGCCTGGCGCTTCGTCATCGACTCGAACAGATCGCCGATCACACTGAACGCGACCAGCACGGTAAGCACCAGAAGCGCCCGGCCAAGCCCCTGATGGTCGGCGAGCTCCGAATACAGGGTCGGCTCGAACGCATGCAGCGCGAGCGCGGCGATGGACACCACCATCACGGCCACCCAGCCGCCCACGGCGCCTTCCCAGGTCTTGCCCGGGCTGATCGATGGCGCGAGCTTATGCTTTCCGAATGCCTTACCAGCAAAGTATGCGCCGATATCGGCGAGCCAGACCACCAGCAGCAGCGAGAGCACGAATGCGATGCCCACCGCGCGTGCCGCGACCAGCGCGTGCCAGCAGGCGCTGAAAATCACGAGTCCGGCGGCGAGCAGAAACGCACGCCAGACACCCGCAGCGAGCGTAGGCTTGCGCACGAGCACGTAGGGGCCTGCGATGACCCAGAAGATGCCGGCCGCCTGATAGAGCGGATGCGCCGATGCGAGCCGCTGGCTCGCGAGCACGACCAGCACCGCAATTGCCGCGTAGACGACCGAGCCCACTTTGCCGGCGTTGAGCAGGCGCGCCCACTCCCACGCGGCGAACAACACCACGAGGCCGATCAGCACGCCAAACCAGGCAACCGGCGCGAACAGCGTGACCGGCAGCAAGACGGCCAGCAGGACGATCGCCGTGATGACACGGGTCTTTAGCATGAAAGAGAGTCGGCGTTCTGGGATTGTTTTGCGAGCTGGGCGCTCGTGCGGCCAAAGCGGCGCTCACGTTCGGCATAGGAGGCGATCGCGCGATTGAGCGCCTCGGCGTTGAAGTCCGGCCAGAACGTTTCGGTAAAATAAAATTCTGCGTATGCGAGCTGCCACAGCAAGAAATTACTCACTCGCCGCTCACCACCCGTGCGAATGAAGAGATCCGGCTCCGGCGCGTAGCTCATGGCCAGGTACTGGCCAATCGTGTCCTCGGTGACGGGCACCGGCTCGCCGGCTGCCGCAGCCGCTTCAACCAGCTTGCGGGTCGCCTGCATGATGTCCCAGCGGCCGCCGTAGTTCGCGGCGATGGTCAGCGTGAGACGGGTGTTGCGCGCGGTCTTGGTTTCCGCGCGGCGGATCAGGTCCTGGATGCGTTCGTTGAACATCGACAGGTCGCCGACCACGCGCAGGCAAATGCCGTTCGCATGCAGACGCGCCACTTCGCGCTCGAGCGCGGTGACGAACAAACGCATGAGGAACGAGACTTCGTCGGTCGGACGTCGCCAGTTCTCCGAACTGAAAGCGAACAGCGTGAGGTATTCGACGCCGCTCTGGACGCAGGCCTCGACGACCGAGCGCACGGCGTCCACGCCGCGCGTATGGCCCGCGACGCGCGGCAAGCGGCGTTGAGTCGCCCAACGGCCATTGCCGTCCATGATGATCGCGATGTGGCGCGGCACGGCCGCCACGTCGGGCACGCGAACGGTTGAGCTGGTATAGGTCATGGCCGTCAGACTAAAACTGCAGATACGGACAATAGGGCAAGAGACCCTGGCGGAACTGAGAGCCTACGGGCCTCAGACCGTCATGATCTCCGCTTCCTTGGTCTGGACGAGCTTGTCGATCTCGGCCACGAAGCGGTCCGTCAGCTTCTGGACGTCGTCGCCGCCACGGCGCTCGTCGTCTTCGGAAATTTCCTTGTCCTTCACGAGCTTCTTGAGCTGCTCGTTGGCGTCGCGACGCAGGTTGCGCACGGCCACCTTCGCCGTCTCGCCCTCGTTCTTGACGACCTTGGTGAGCTCCTTGCGGCGCTCTTCGGTCAGCGCGGGCATCGGCACGCGGATCAGATCGCCGTGCGTAGCCGGGTTCAGGCCGAGATCCGACTCGCGGATCGCTTTTTCGATGACCTGCACCATCTTCTTTTCCCATGGCTGCACGCCGATCGTGCGGGCGTCCACGAGCGTGAGGTTCGCGACCTGCGAGATGGGCACGGGCGAACCGTAGTAATCGACCTGGATGTGATCGAGCAGGCCCGTATGGGCGCGGCCCGTGCGGATTTTCGCCAGGTCGCTCTTGAACGCTTCGATCGAGCGCTGCATTTTTTGCTCAGCGCCCTTCTTTATGTCAGCCACAGCCATTTTGATACCTCCGAACCTTCATTACGGTACGGGCCCGCCTGCTCGCTCAAAGGGCGGCGCGGCCCGCGTTCGTGTCTCGCGTGAGACGAGAGTTTACACGTGGACGAGCGTGCCTTCGTCTTCGCCTTGAATGATGCGCTTCAGCGCGCCCGGCTTGACGATGGAAAAAACCCGGATGGGCAGCTTCTGGTCGCGGCACAGCGCGAACGCCGTCGCGTCCATCACCTGCAGATTGCGGCCGATTGCCTCGTCGAAGCTGATCGACGAATAGCGCGTGGCCGTGGGATCCTTTTTCGGGTCCGCCGAGTAGACGCCGTCGACCTTGGTGGCCTTGAGCACGACTTCCGCGCCCACTTCCGCGCCGCGCAGCGCGGCGGCGGTATCGGTGGTGAAGAATGGATTGCCGGTGCCCGCCGCGAAGATCACGACCTTGCCCTCTTCGAGCTGGCGAATCGCACGCGGGCGAATGTACGGCTCGACCACCTGGTCCATGCGCAGCGCCGACTGCACGCGCGCCTCAATGCCCGCATGACGCATGGCGTCTTGCAGCGCGAGCGCGTTCATCATGGTGGCGAGCATGCCCATGTAGTCGGCCGTCGCGCGGTCCATGCCGGCCGCGCCGCCCGCGACGCCGCGGAAAATGTTGCCGCCGCCAATCACGACTGCGAGCTGGGTGCCGAGCCGAACCACCTCGGCCACGTCTGCCACCATTCGTTCGATCGTGGCGCGGTTGATGCCGAAGGCATCGTCGCCCATGAGGGCTTCGCCGGAAAGTTTGAGCAGGACGCGTTTATAGGCGGGTGTGGGCATGGAGGTATCCAGGATCGCGCGCAAAGGGCACTAACAGGGCAATAACTTGAAACTGTAGGGGTGAAATACGACTTGGGGCAAGCGCCGCCAGAATAGCGAAGATTTGCGCCACGGGGCGCGGCGGGAGTCCGCCGCGCAAGGCGCCGCTACATCGGGCGTCGCTACGCTGCCCACCGCGGCGGATCACTCCGCCGCGGCTTGCTACGGTACTGCGGTGATGCTTTTACTGCGATAAAGCTTGATGCTGCTTGATACGGCTTAATACTCGAAAGGCTTGCGCGGCCTTTATTGCTGCTTTGCAGCAGCGACTTGCGCGGCCACTTCGGCGGCGAAGTCGTCTTGGCGCTTCTCGATGCCTTCGCCCACCACGAAGAGGGCGAACTTTTGCACCGTCGCGCCAGCAGCCTTGAGCATCTGCTCGATCGTCTGCTTGTCGTTCTTCACGAACGGCTGGTTCAGCAGCGAGACTTCCTTCAGGTACTTCTGAACCGAACCTTCGACCATCTTCGCGACGATCTCAGCCGGCTTGCCCGATTCGGCAGCCTTCTGCTCGGCGATGCTGCGCTCCTTGGCGATCAACTCGGCCGGCACGTCGTCCGACGACAGCGAGACCGGCTTCATCGCGGCGATGTGCATCGCGACGTCCTTGCCCACTTGCTCTTCGGCGCCCGTGTACTCGACCAGCACGCCGATGCGCGTGCCGTGCAGGTACGCAGCCAGCTTGTTGGCGGTTTCGAAACGCGCGAAACGGCGGATCGAAAGGTTTTCGCCGATCTTGCCGACCAGCGCGAGGCGCACTGCGTCGACCGTCGAGCCGTCCAGCGGCAGCGCCGACAGAGCGGCGACGTCAGCCGGGTTTTGCGTAGCGACGAGTTCAGCGACCGTCTTGGCGAACGCGAGGAAGTCGTCGTTCTTCGCAACGAAGTCGGTTTCGCAGTTCAGTTCGACCACGGCGCCAGCGTTGGCACCGATGAACGACGAGATCACGCCTTCAGCCGTGACGCGCGACGCAGCCTTGCTTGCCTTGTTGCCGAGCTTCACACGCAGCAGTTCTTCTGCACGCGCGAGGTCGCCGTCGGCTTCCGTCAGCGCCTTCTTGCATTCCATCATCGGCGCATCGGTCTTCGCGCGCAGTTCTGCCACCATGCTTGCGGTAATTGCCGCCATCATTCGCTCCTTGAATCTGTCTGGTACGCGCCAGCCGCATGATTCGATGCGGCCAGCAGGAATTCGTTTCCGTAAATGCCGTGCTGAAACGCTTTTTTACAGCTGCTTCTACAGGACTACGGTGCCGCACATATGACGCGGCTTCGAACGCCACGGCTTAAAAAAAAGGGGCCTATGGAAAGCCCCCTTTTCTTGCCGGACACGGGGCGGCTTACGCCTCCGAATTGACCTCGACGAACTCGTCGCCGCCGTCGTCGCCGCGCACTGCTGCGACCACTTCGTTCACCGCGCTTGCGCGGCCTTCGAGGATCGCGTCAGCCACGCCTTGCGTGTAGAGCGCAACGGCCTTGCTGGCGTCGTCGTTGCCCGGGATCACGTAGTCGATGCCTTCCGGCGAGTGGTTCGTGTCGACCACGGCGATGACGGGGATGCCCAGCTTGTTCGCTTCCGTCACAGCAATCTTGTGGTAGCCGACGTCGACCACGAAGATTGCGTCGGGAATGCCGCCCATGTCCTTCACGCCGCCGATCGACTTTTGCAGCTTGGCGATTTCGCGTTCGAACAGGAGCGCTTCCTTCTTGCTCATCTTCTCGAGCTCGCCCGCCTCGACAGCTGCCTCCATGTCCTTCAAGCGCTTGATCGAAACCTTCAGCGTCTTGAAGTTGGTCAGCATGCCGCCGAGCCAGCGTGCGTTCACGAACGGCATGCCTGCGCGTGCTGCCTCGTCGGCGATCGTGTCGCGCGATTGACGCTTCGTGCCGACGAACAGGATCGTGCCGCGGTTCGCTGCCAGTTGACGCACATACTTCAGTGCGTCGTTGTACATCGGCAGCGTCTTTTCGAGGTTGATGATGTGAATCTTGTTGCGATGACCGAAGATGAACGGGGCCATCTTGGGGTTCCAGAAGCGCGTTTGGTGACCGAAGTGGACACCGGCTTCCAGCATCTGACGCATGGTAACTGCCATGTTGCAATTCTCCGCTAGGGTTTGGGTCTTAAGCCGGCTGCCGTATCGGGTGCGCCGCCCCGCTCTTTACAGGACTGACGCGCTCGACACCCTGGGTGCGCCGGCTCGCGATTTCAACAAAGTTGCCGCCGTTATTTTTTGCCTGCGGCGACAACAGGCATAATCGACTCCTGAATCCCGTTAAAAAAGATACAAGGGGCGACTTAGCCGAAGATTATAGCACGTAAAACTGACCACACTCAAGCCGGCTATTACCCTCGGAAGGGAGTGCGCCGGTGCGCCGACGGTGTGGCCGATATGTAATCCGATGTGTAGCTCAATGCGTCCGCCTCGCCGCTCAAAAGCCTGCGACCGTGCAGATAAGGTGCGATAATTTGATATTCGACTGCATTTTCGGGCGCACACCATGGCCATTTCGATCAAAAACGAACACGATATCGCGCAGATGCGCGTCGCCTGCCGGCTGGCGAGTGAGGTGCTCGACTACATTACGCCGTTTATCGTGGCGGGCGTGACGACGGGCGAAATCGACCGGCTCTGCCACGAATACATGACCAACGTGCAGGGCACGGTTCCGGCGCCGCTGAATTATCAGCCGCCCGGCTATCCGCCCTACCCGAAGGCGATCTGCACCTCGGTGAACGACGTGATCTGTCACGGTATTCCGGGCGACAAGGCGCTGAAGAACGGCGACACGCTCAATATCGACATCACTGTGATCAAGGAAGGCTACTTCGGCGACACGAGCCGCATGTTCATCGTCGGCGAGGGCTCGATTCTCGCGAAGCGCCTCGTGCAGACCACTTACGAATGCATGTGGCTCGGCATCGACCAGGTGCGCCCGGGCGGCCATCTGGGCGACATCGGGCACGCCATCCAGCGTTACGCCGAATCGCAAGGCTATAGCGTCGTGCGCGAGTATTGCGGCCACGGCATCGGCACGGTGTTCCACGATGATCCGCAGGTGCTCCATTACGGCCGCCCCGGTACCGGCGTCGAGCTGCTGCCCGGCATGATCTTCACCATCGAGCCGATGATCAATGCCGGCCGCCGCGAGATCCGCACCATGCCGGACCAATGGACGGTCAAGACCAAGGACCGCAGCCTTTCGGCGCAATGGGAGCACACTGTGCTCGTGACCGAAACGGGCTATGAAGTGCTGACGGTTTCGGCCGGCACGCCCGCGAAGCCGGCCATCGTCGCGCAGTTGGCGGGCTCCGCGGTCTGATTGTAATAGTCGTGAAGGCACTGCGCGCCAGCCGCGGCGCAGTGCCCAATTTGCACCTGGTCGCCGCCTGGTTTTTCTCTGATCACGGCGCCCTGGACGCGTGAGCGCGTGACGTCGGGCACAAACCAGGCACAAGCCGGCATCATCACCCCACGCGCGCACGGCCCTTCGCCCGGCAGTCCGCGCGCGGCGGGCATCCTTCAATCCGCGCCACCAGCACCGAAGCCCATGAGCGTTCCCGCCGTCGCCGCACCCGATACGTCGTCGCTGAAATCCGACTACAAGGCCGCCAAGGCCCAGTTGCTCGAACGGTTCAAGCACGCGGCCAATGTCGACTCGCTGATGCGCGCCCTTGCCCGCACCACCGACGACACGCTGCGCCGTGCCTGGAACCTGTGCGAGCTGCCGGCCTCGCTCGCGCTCGTGGCTGTGGGCGGATTCGGGCGCGGCGAGCTCGCGCCATACTCCGACGTCGACATTCTCGTGCTGCTCCCCGACGACGAAGCGCTCGCGCCGCTCGAAGCGCGCATCGAGCACTTCATCGGCCTCGCGTGGGACCTCGGCCTCGACATCGGCAGCAGTGTGCGCAGCGTCTCGCAATGCCTCGACGAGGCCGCCAGCGACGTCACAGTGCGCACGTCGCTGCTCGAAGCGCGCCGCCTCACAGGCAGCCCGACGCTGTTCGGCGACTTCGCCCAGCGCTACCGCGACGCCATGGACCCGCGCGCGTTCTTCCAGGCGAAAGTGCTGGAAATGCGCCAGCGCCACGGACGCTTCCAGGACACGCCCTACTCGCTGGAGCCGAACATCAAGGAAAGTCCCGGCGGCCTGCGCGACCTGCAATTGATCCTCTGGGTCACCGAAGCCGCGGCATTTGGCAGCAGCTGGAAAGAACTCGATCAGCGCGGCCTCATTACCGGGCGCGAGGCGCGCGAGCTGCGCCGCAACGAGGCATTCCTGAAGACGCTGCGCGCGCGCCTGCATGTGATCGCTGGCCGCCGCCAGGACATTCTCGTGTTCGATCTGCAGACGAGCGTCGCCGAAAGCTTTGGCTACTCGGCCAGCGCGGCGCGACGCGCGAGCGAGCAGCTCATGCGCCGCTACTATTGGGCCGCCAAGGCGGTTACGCAGCTTTCGACCATCCTGATCCAGAACATCGAGGCGCAGCTCTTCCCGAGCACGAGCGGCATCACGCGCACCCTCTCGAATCACTTCGTCGAGAAACAGGGCATGATCGAAATCGTGACCGACGACGTGTTCGAGCGCGAGCCGCATGCCATCCTCGAAGCCTTCCTGTTGTACGAACAGGTGCCGGGCGTGAAGGGCCTCTCGGCGCGCACCATGCGCGCGCTGTACAACGCGCGCGAAAAGATGGACCAGCACTGGCGCCGCGACCCCGAAAACCGCCGCCTCTTCATGGCGATCATCAAGGAGCCCGCGGGTATCACCCATGCCATCCGGCTGATGAACCAGACAAGCGTGCTGGGTCGCTATCTGCTGAACTTCCGGCGCATCGTCGGGCAGATGCAGCACGATCTCTATCACGTCTACACGGTCGATCAGCACATCCTGATGGTGCTGCGCAACATTCGCCGCTTCGCCGTGGCCGAGCACGCGCACGAGTATCCGTTCTGCAGCCAGTTGATCGGCAATTTCGAGCGGCCCTGGGTGCTCTACGTGGCGGCGCTCTTTCACGACATCGCCAAGGGGCGTGGCGGCGACCACTCGCAGCTCGGCATGGCCGACGCGCGACGTTTCTGCCGCGAGCATGGCATCGCCACGGACGACTCCGAACTCATCGTCTGGCTCGTGCAGCAGCACCTGACCATGAGCCAGGTCGCCCAGAAGCAGGACACGAGCGATCCCGAAGTGGTGAAGCGGTTTGCGGATCTGGTGGGCACGGAGCGGCGGCTCTCGGCGCTCTATCTGCTGACCGTCGCCGATATCCGCGGCACCAGTCCCAAGGTCTGGAATAACTGGAAAGGCAAGCTGCTCGAGGACCTCTACCGCTCGACCCTCGCCGTGCTCGGCGGCGCCAAGCCCGATGCCCACTCGGAGCTCAAGACGCGCCAGGAGCTGGCGCTCGCGCTGCTGCGCCTCGAAACGGTGCCGGAAAACGCGCACCGCGCGCTGTGGGACAAGCTCGACGTCGGTTATTTCCTGCGTCACGACGCCGCCGACATCGCGTGGCAGACGCGCGTGCTCTACCGGTACGTGGAGACGCCCTCGCCCGTCGTGCGCGCGCGGCCTTCGCCGGTTGGCGAGGCGCTGCAAGTGCTCGTCTACGCGAAGGACCGGCCGGACCTGTTCGCCACCATGTGCGCCTACTTCGACCGCAGCGGCCTGTCCGTGCTCGATGCGCGCGTGAGCACGACGCGCCACGGCTACGCGCTCGATAACTTCATCGTCGCCCACACCGAGGACGACGTGCATTACCGCGATATCGCGAACCTGGTCGAGCAGGAGCTCGCCCAACGCCTCGCGGCGTCCGGCAATCCATTGCCGGAGCCGTCGAAGGGGCGGCTCTCGCGCCTGTCGCGCACCTTCCCGGTGACACCGCGCGTCGACCTGCGGGCCGACGAGCGCGACCAATACTACATCCTGTCCGTGTCGGCGAACGACCGGCTGGGCCTTCTTTATTCCATCGCGCGCGTGCTGGCCGAGCACCGCATCGGCGTCCAGGCGGCGCGGATCAATACGCTCGGCGAGCGCGTGGAGGACGTGTTTCTGCTCGACGGTTCGGGTCTGTCCGACAACCGCCAGCAGATCCGCGTCGAAACAGAACTGCTGCGCGCGATAGCAGTGTGAAAGCAACAGCGAAAGACGTAGAACCATGCGAGCCAAACTGACAGCCAAACATCCGCGCCCGGCCACCCCCGAACGCGCCCCCGTCCGCCGCGGCAGCACAACTGCCCGCAAGCCGGTACGGCCAGCCGAGGCGCGGCCGGCTGAAGGACGGCCCGCACAAGCGCGCCCGTCCTCGGCGAAACCCGGCGGAAAACCCGCCTCAGGAAAGCCGGCGATGGCGCGCGAGCGCGACACATCCGGCCGTCCCGCACGCGCGCCGCGCGAAGGCGGCGGCTATGGCGACGAACGTCGCCGCCGCGATGCGGGAGACGCGCCGCGCGGCGCCAAGCCGTGGGACCGCGATGCGCGGCCCGCGCGCCGCACTGATGGTGATGAGCGACGCCCGTTCCGTGCCCGTGAAGAGGGTGGCGAGCGCCGCTTCCCGCGCCGTGACGAAGGTGAAGGCCAACGTCCTTTCCGTGCCCGCGACGAGGGTGGCGAACGCCGTTTCCCACGCCGCGACGAAGGTGAAGGCCAACGTCCTTTCCGTGCCCGCGATGAGGGTAGCGAACGCCGTTTCCCACGCCGTGACGAAGGCAGTGAACGCCGCCCCCCCCGTGCTCGTGAAGAGGGCGGCGATCGCCGCTTCCCGCGCCGTGACGAAGGTGAAGGCCAACGCCCCTTCCGCGCTCGAGACGAAGGTGGTGAACGCCGCCCGTTCCGTGCTCGCGATGAAGGCGGCGATCGCCGCTTCCCGCGCCGTGACGAAGGTGAAGGCCAACGCCCCTTCCGCGCTCGCGACGAAGGTGGTGAACGCCGCCCGTTCCGTGCTCGCGATGAAGGCGGCGAACGCCGCTTCCCGCGTCGTGACGAAGGCGAAGGCCAACGCCCCTTCCGCGCTCGCGACGAAGGTGGTGAACGCCGCCCGTTCCGTGCTCGCGATGAAGGCGGCGATCGACGCCCCGCGTTTCGCCGCGATCAGGGCTCCGACGAACGGCGTCCGCGCGACGACCGAGGCTTCGCGCGCCCCGTGAAACCCTCCTGGGGCAACGCAAACGAGCGCAGCGGCGAAGGCTCGCGCCCCCGCAGCCGCAACGATGGCGAATCGTTCGCTCCGCGCGAGCGGCGCGGCGCAGAAGTCGCGCACGCACGCAAGTCCGGGCCCAAACCCTTCGCGAAGGGCCCCGACCAGGCACCGCGCCGCGCGCCGGCGCGCACTGCCGATGACCATACCTCCCCGCAACGCACCGCGCGCGTGGAAGTCGACGGCGACAATACGCTGCGCCTGTCCAAGCGCATGTCGGAGCTAGGCCTGTGCTCACGCCGCGAGGCCGATGAATGGATCGAGAAAGGCTGGGTCTACGTGGACGGCGAGGTCGTCGATACGCTAGGCGCCAAGGTCACGCCGGAGCAACGCATCGAAATCGATCCCGCTGCGCTCGCCGCACAGGCGCGCCAGGTGACGATCCTGCTGCACAAGCCGGTGGGCTACGTTTCGGGTCAGGCCGAGGACGGCTATGAGCCGGCGACCACGCTCGTCACGGCCGGGAATCATTGGGACGGCGACCACTCGGGTATCCGCTTCTCGGCGCAACACCTGCGTACGCTCGCCCCGGCGGGCCGCCTCGACATCGACTCGACGGGTCTGCTCGTCCTGACCCAGGATGGCCGTGTCGCGAAGCAGTTGATCGGCGAAAGCTCAGATATCGACAAGGAGTACCTCGTGCGCGTGACCTACGGCGATATCGAGACGGAAGTCGACCAGCACTTCCCGCCCGAGTCGCTCGCGAAACTGCGCCACGGCCTCTCGCTCGACGACGTGCCGCTCAAGCCCGCGATGGTGAGCTGGCAAAACGGTGAGCAGTTGCGTTTCGTGCTGCGC
The DNA here is from genome assembly GCF_022213065.1 of Paraburkholderia tagetis. Lineage (GTDB taxonomy): Bacteria > Pseudomonadota > Gammaproteobacteria > Burkholderiales > Burkholderiaceae > Paraburkholderia > Paraburkholderia tagetis. The sequence goes on along the minus strand of NZ_JAKLJA010000005.1, from coordinate 134,539 downwards.
GAAGGCAAGAAGCGCCAGATCCGCCGCATGTGCGAACTGGTCGGGCTGAAAGTGGTGGGCCTCAAGCGCGTGCGCATGGGCCGCGTGCTGCTGGGCGCACTGCCGCAAGGGCAATGGCGCTATCTGTCGGCTGACGAGGCGTTCTGAAGCCGCCGCGGTTGCTGAAACCGCTGAAACCCGCGCATCGCGCGCGGGCTGCAACAAAAAACGGGAGTCGTCTGGCTCCCGTTTTTCATGCGCGCCCGCTTTCCGGCGCGCCCCGTCTCAATCGTCGCTCTTCGGATCGAGATCGGGGAACAGGATGTCGGTGAAGCCGAACTTCGAGAAGTCGGTGATGCGCATGGGGTACAGCTTGCCGATCAGATGGTCGCATTCGTGCTGGACCACGCGCGCGTGAAAGCCTTCGGCCACGCGCTCGATGGGGTTGCCGTGCTGGTCGAAGCCGTCGTAGCGGATCATCGAGTAGCGGCTCACCGCGCCACGCATGCCCGGCACCGAAAGACAGCCTTCCCAGCCCTCTTCCATGTCGTGCGAAAGCGGATGGATAACCGGATTGATCAGCACCGTTTGCGGCACCGCCGGCGCGTCGGGATAGCGCTCGTTGTCTTCGAAGCCGAAGATCACGACCTGCAGGTCGACGCCGATCTGCGGCGCGGCGAGCCCCGCCCCGTTCGCTGCGCGCATCGTGTCGAACATGTCGGCGATCAGTTCGTGCAACTCGGGCGTGTCGAAATGGTCGACCGGTCTGGCGATGCCGAGCAGGCGCGGATCGCCCATCCTGAGAATTTCGCGAATCATGTCGTGTGCCCCTCCAGGAGCTTGTGCAACCCTTCTTCGTCGAGCACCGGCACGCCGAGTTCCTCGGCTTTCGCGAGCTTGCTGCCCGCGTCGGCGCCCGCCACCACGTAGTCGGTCTTCTTCGACACCGAGCCGGCCACCTTCGCACCGGCCGCTTCCAGCATCTCCTTCGCCTCTTCGCGCTTGAGCGTGGGCAGCGTACCGGTGAGTACCACCGTCTTGCCCGCCAGCACGCCCACCGGCGCCTTCGGCGCGGGCGGACCGTCCGCCCATCTGACCTTGCCCGGCGCGCGCAGTTGCTCGATTACGGTGCGGTTATGTTCTTCCGCAAAGAACTGATGAATCGACTCGGCCACCACGGGGCCGACATCGTTGACCTCGAGCAACTGCTCGAGGGACGCGTCCATGATGGGGTCGAGCGAGCCGAAATGCTTCGCCAGGTCCTTCGCCGTGGATTCGCCCACGTGGCGAATACCAAGCGCATAGATAAAACGAGCCAGCGTCGTTGACTTGGCTTTCTCGAGCGAATCGAGCAGATTCTGTGCCGACTTGTCCGCCATGCGCTCGAGCTCGGCCAGCGTCGAGAATCCGAGGTTGAAAAGGTCGGCCGGCGTGCGCACGAGATTCTGGTCGACGAGCTGGTCAATGATCTTCTCGCCCAGGCCATCGATATCGAGCGCGCGGCGCTGCGCGAAGTGCCACAGCGCCTGCTTGCGTTGCGCCGGGCAGAACAGGCCGCCGGTGCAACGGGCAATCGCTTCATCGGGCAGGCGCTCGATGCCCGAGCCGCACACCGGGCACGCGGTGGGCATCACGAACTCGCGAGCGTCCTCGGGACGGCGGTCGATGAGCGCGCTCACCACCTCGGGAATCACGTCGCCCGCGCGGCGCACGATCACCGTGTCGCCGATGCGGATGTCCTTGCGGCGCACTTCGTCTTCGTTGTGCAGCGTGGCATTCGTGACGGTCGCGCCGCCCACGAACACGGGTTCGAGACGCGCAACCGGCGTGATGGCGCCGGTGCGACCCACCTGCACGTCGATGGCGACGACCTTGGTGAGCGCCTCCTGGGCCGGGAATTTGTGAGCAAGCGCGAAACGCGGCGCGCGAGAGACGAAGCCGAGCCGCTCCTGCTCGTCGCGCCGGTTGACCTTGTAGACCACGCCGTCGATGTCGTAGGGCAGCGCGTCGCGCTTATCGCCCATGCCGCGGAAAAACTCCAGCAGACCCTGCGCGCCCTTCACCACCGCGCGCTCGCTGTTCACCGGCAAGCCCATTTTCGCGTACCAGTCGAGCAACTCGCTGTGCGTGGCCGGCATGGGCTCGCCCTCTAGCACGCCAATACCATATGCGAAGAACGACAGTGGCCGCTGCGCCGTGATCTTCGAATCGAGCTGGCGCAGGCTGCCCGCCGCCGCGTTGCGCGGGTTCGCAAACTCCTTGTGGCCCGCTTCGCGCTGACGCTCGTTCATGCGGTCGAAGTCGCGGCGGAACATCAGCACTTCGCCGCGCACGTCGAGCACCTTCGGCACGTGCTGGCCTTTCAGGCGTAGCGGCAGCGAGCGAATGGTGCGCACGTTTTCCGTGACGTTCTCGCCGGTCGTGCCGTCGCCGCGCGTGGAAGCCTGCACGAACACACCGTCCACATAGCGCAGCGAGATGGCCAGGCCGTCGAACTTGAGCTCGCAGGCGTACTCGACCGGGTCGCCTTCGGCCTTGCCGAGCGTGTCGGACACACGCTTGTCGAACGCGGCGATGTCGTCGTCAGCGAAGCCGTTGTTGAGCGAGAGCATCGGCACGTCGTGCACCACGGGCTCGAAGCCTGCCGCCGCCTCGCCGCCCACGCGCTGCGTGGGTGAATCGGGCGAGACAAGCTCCGGGTGCTCGGACTCGATGCCCTGGAGCTCGCGAAACAGCGTGTCGTATTCCGCGTCGGGCAGCTCCGGCTGATCGAGCACGTAGTACGCGTAATTGGCGCGCTCGAGTTCGGCGCGCAACCACGACGCGCGCTGCGCAGCAGTGGATTCTTCGGGAGGACGGGCGGGAGAACGGACCATGCTTGGGGCGGCTTCTTCTGAGTGAATTAGATTGTCAGATTATCTCAGGAAGCCACGGACGTGGCATCGGCCGATCGGCTAGCTCGGTGCGTCGCCGAACTGTCCCGGCGTTTGCGCCGCGCACAAAAAAGCGCGGCGCCGTGATTGGCGCCGCGCCTCTTGCTATGACAAAGCGTTGGCTTTACTGACTGAAGAGCCGCCGCGTGGCCGCCGAGCCCGCCGGAATGCCGGCCTGCTCGAGCTTCGCGTAGAGCGTCATGAGCTGCTTGTCGATGGACTGCAGCACGGATTCAGGCAACGGTCGGCGCTGGTCGTCCACCACGCGACCGCCAATGCGCTCCGCGAGCGAGCGGGCGTAATCGCACATCAGGCGGAACGGCAGGATGTCTTCGTCGGCCACCGGCACGTCGAGGACCAGGGTAATCATCTGGCCGCCCTTGTAGGTGAGATCGTCGCGCAGGAAATTGGTGTCGCCGAATTGCAGCATGAACACCGGGCTCTGCTTCGAGTCGAGCTTCACGAAGCGCGTGCCGTCGCGCGAGAGTAGCAAGCCGTCCTGGGCCGCCACCGCCTGCACGTAGTTCGCCGACCACGGTGCGCCGTCCGAGAGCACGTTGATCGAAAGCTGGGCATCGCACTGCGCAGCGAAACCGTCGAGCTCGCGGGCCATCGCCACTGTTTCCGTCATATCGGGAAATTCGGGCAGCCCATCGAGCGCATCGGCGAATTGCTGCACCCCCGCGACGAACTCCGAGAACTCGAGTTCGTTGAGCGGTCCGTTGCGGTTCGCCAGTTGCGCAGCCGCGCGCAATTCTTCGTAGCGCACGCCGTTTTGCAGCAGCTCCCAACCGTCGCCGCCTTCGGGCTTGCCTTCGATATGCACCGGCTTGCTGCCCGCGCGGCGCAAGCGCTGCGCGAACGGAATCACGCGCTCGCCGGGCAGCGGCCCGCCGATCCGGATCGGCACGATGCAGTCGATGCGACGGTCCACGATGGCGGGCGGCGCAGACGAGATCGTCGTGGCGGCAGGCAGCACCGGCTCGACGCGTTCGGTGCGTTTTTCGTCCCGCTTCTCATCGCGCTTCTCATCGCGCTTCTCGTCCCGCCTCTCGTCCTCTGCGCCGTGAGCCGCCGGCTCGCCGTGCTCCGTGGAGGACGCGTGCGGCTGCTCGCCCTCGGCCTCATCAGGCTCGTCGTTCGCAAAACCATTCGGCGAGGTTCTCTCTGCCTGGATGTCCACCGGCGTATCGGCCGGCGCCACGGCGCCGAACCCCGGCTCCACGCGCTCCTCGGCGGCACTGCCGCCCGCGAGCGATGGTTCGCGCTTGGCCGGCGCGCGCGCCGGCTCGATGAACGGGCTCTGCTCGTTCGGGTCGTCCCGCGGCGGCGCCTCAGCCGCTTCTTCGGGCATCGGGCGCGGCATGCGCCGGCGCACCCTGGCGCTCTGCCACGCGTTGTACACCACCACGCCCCCGACGACCACGGCACCCGTGCCGATCAACCCGAGAGTCAACTGATCCATGCATGCTCCATCTGCAATTCTTTTCCGGCGGCGCGCGCCATCCCTCAGGAACACGCGCACCGCATGCGTGGCGCCAGCGGCACTTGCAGCGGCCGCCCTTCTCGTAAAACGCAGGCGTTGCCAGCCGCGCGCCGCGCGCCGTTATTCAGTCCAACCGTCAGCCCAACCCGTCAGTCCCGCCGTCGGATCTGCCCGTCAGACCATCAGGCCATATTCTGTGCGAAACCGGCTGCCGTTTCCATGTCGACCGCAACGATGCGCGAAACGCCCTGCTCCTGCATCGTCACGCCAATCAACTGCTGCGCCATCTCCATCGCGATCTTGTTGTGCGAGATGAACAGGAACTGCGTCTTGTCCGACATCGCGCGCACCAGATTGGCGAAGCGTTCCGTGTTGGCGTCGTCGAGCGGCGCGTCCACTTCGTCGAGCAGACAGAACGGCGCCGGATTCAACTGGAACATCGCGAACACGAGCGCCGTGGCGGTGAGCGCCTTCTCGCCGCCCGAAAGCAGGTGAATCGTCGAGTTCTTCTTGCCGGGCGGCTGCGCCATCACCTGCACGCCGGCGTCGAGAATCTCGTCGCCGGTCATGATGAGCTTCGCCTGGCCGCCGCCAAAGAGGCGCGGGAACAAGTCGCCGAAATGCCGGTTCACCTCGTCGAAGGTGCCTTGCAGCAGCGTGCGCGTTTCCTGGTCGATCTTGCGGATCGCGTCTTCGAGCGTTTCGATCGCGCTCGTGAGGTCCGCGGACTGCGCATCGAGGAAGGTCTTGCGCTCCTTCGCGGCGGCCAGCTCGTCGAGCGCGGCCATGTTGACCGGCCCGAGCGCCGCGATCGCGTTGTTGATGCGCGTGACTTCGCCCTGCAGATAAGAAGGCTTGAGGTCGCCCGTGAGCTTTTCCTGCAACGCGGCCTCGTCCACGCCCGCGGCTTGCAGTTGCTCGACGAACTGCTCGCCGTTCAGGCGCGCGGCCTGCTCCTTCAACTGCAATTCGGTGATACGGTCGCGCAGCGGTTGCAGCGCGCGCTCGGCGGTCAGGCGCGTCTCGTCGGCCGCGCGCAGCTTCGCGCTCAGGTCGTCGAGTTCGGCGCGCGCGGCGCGCAGCGCTTCTTCCTTCTCCGCGCGGATTTCCAGCGCGTCCTGCAGGCCCGTGTGCGCGGTCTGCTCGTTGATCGTTTCCAGCTCGGCGCGCGCGTCTTCGAGCGAAACGGCTACGCGCTCGCTCTGGTCGTGCGCGACCTGGATGTTGCGCTTGAGCTCTTCGATGCGGTTGGCCATGTTGCGCGCCGCGAAGCGCGCATCGCCCGCCGCACGCTCGAGATCGCGCGCCTCGTTGCGCGCGTTGCCCAACTCCTCGTCGAGCGACTCGAACGCCAGTTGATTGTCTTCGAAGCGAGCCTGCAACTCCGCGAGCTCGGCGTCATGGCGCTCGAAGTTCGCCTCCGACTCCGCACGCAGCGCGCGCTGCTCTTCGATCTGCGCGCGGATCTCTTCGAGTTCCTCGCGAATCTGCGTGCTGCGCGCCGTATAGCGCTCGTGCGCCTGGGTGAGCTTGAGCACGTCCATCTGCAGCGCGTGCACGCGCTGCGTCGCGCGCTCGGCCTGCTGGCGCACTTCGGTGAGCGCCTGGGCCGCCTGGGTATGCGCAGCTTCCGCACGTACCGCGGCGGTACGTGCGTCGTCAGCGAGCAGTGCCTGGGCGCGCACCTGGCGCGTGAGATTCTCGATTTCCTGCTGGCGCGCCAGCATGCCCGCCTGCTCCGAATCGGCGGCATAGAGCTGCACGCCCACGCGCGTCACCGTATGGCCAGCCTTCACCACGAAGGCACCGCCTTCGGGCAACTGCGCGCGCTGCGCAAGCGCTTCGGCGAGATCGGCGGCCACGAAGCTCGTGCCGAGCCACTCGTTGAGCACCGCGCGCAAGCCCGCGTCGTCGATGCGCACGAGCGAGAGCAGCGGCGTGAGACCCGCGGGCGCGGCCGGCGCCTGTCCGGCCGGCGGCGGCGCATAGAACGCAAGCTTGGCCGGCGGCGCATCGGTCGCGAACGCCTTCACCCAGTCGAGATTCGATACTTCGAGCGCGGCAAGCCGCTCGCGCAGCACAGCTTCGAGTGCGGTCTCCCAGCCGGCTTCGACATGGAGCTTCTTCCACAGACGCGGCAGCGCGCCCAGTTCATGGCGCTCGAGCCACGGCTGGATCTTGCCTTCGGTCTGCACGTTCTCCTGGAGCTGCTTGAGCGCGGCGAGGCGCGCTTCGAGCTGATGGATCTGCGCGCCTTCGGCCTGCACGCGCTCGTGCGCGGCGCGGCGCTCCGCGTCGAGGCGCGGCACCGTGTCCTGCGCATCGGCAAGACGCTCCTGCGCCTCGCGCAGAACTTCTTCCTGCTCGGCCAGTTGCATGCGCAACTCTTCGAGCTGCACTTCGTCGGGCGCGTCGAGACCGCCTTCCTCCGACTTCAGACGCTCGTGGCGCTGCTGAAGCTGCTGGAGCATCTGGTCGGCGTTGCGCTGATGCGCGGCTTCGAGCTTGATCGCCTGTTCGGTACGCGCGATGCCCGCGCGCTCGTCATTCAGTTGCGCCTGCGCATCGCGCCAGCGGTTTTCGAGCGCGGGCAGCGCTTCCTGCTTCGCGGCCGCCTGTTCTTCGGCGATGGCCGCCTTTTCCTCGCCCATCGCGAGCTGCTCTTCGGCGTCCGCGATGTCGTCCTGGGCCTTCTGCGCCTGCACCTGCCATTGCTCGCGCTGCGCGGTGAGCGCCGCGATCTGCGCCTGCACGCGATTGCGCGATTCGACGATGAACTTGATTTCCGCTTCGAGGCGGCTCACTTCGGCGTTCGCTTCATAGAGCGAGCCTTGCGCGCCCTGCATCGCATCGCTCGCTGAATAGTGCGCGACGCGCAGCGTTTCGAGCTGCGCTTCCACCTCGCGCAGTTGCGCGGTGTGCCGCTCGAGGTCGATCTGCGCCTGCTCGATCGCGCGTTGCTGGCGCTGCTGCTCGCTGGCCGCTTCGTTCTTGCGCAGCAGCCACAACAGACGCTGCTTTTCCTCGCCTTCGGCCTGCAGCTCGCGGAACTTCGTCGCCACCACCGCCTGGCCTTCGAGCTTCTCCAGGTTCGCGGAGAGCTCGCGCACGATGTCCTCCACGCGCGTGAGGTTCTCGCGCGTGTCGTGCAGACGGTTTTCCGTCTCGCGGCGGCGTTCCTTGTACTTCGAGACGCCCGCGGCCTCTTCGAGGAATACGCGCAGCTCTTCGGGCTTCGCCTCGATGATGCGAGCGATCATGCCCTGCCCGATGATCGCGTACGCGCGCGGCCCGAGGCCGGTGCCGAGGAAGATGTCCTGGATGTCGCGCCGGCGTGCCGGCAGATTGTTGATGTAGTAGCTCGAGGTGCCGTCGCGCGTGAGCACGCGCTTGACAGCGATCTCGGCATACTGGCCCCACTGGCCCGCGGCGCGCCCGTCCGCGTTGTCGAACACGAGTTCGACACTCGCGCGGCTGCCCGGCTTGCGTGCGGTGGAGCCGTTGAAAATGACGTCCTGCATCGACTCGCCGCGCAGCTCCGACGCGCGGGATTCGCCGAGCACCCAGCGCACGGCGTCGATGATGTTCGATTTGCCACAGCCATTAGGCCCGACCACTCCGACGAGTTGGCCCGGGACCTGGAAATGCGTGGGATCGACGAATGATTTGAAGCCAGCGAGTTTAATCGAGGTCAGACGCACGGCGATATCGCTGTTTGAATAGGGAGAGTGAACGGGACCGCCCGTGCCGCAGGCCACGTGCCGTCGACCTCACGACCGGTCGCACGGCGGTGCGCCACGCGGCGCACACGCATTGAGCACTTCAGGCACTACATGTCGGGCAGCCGCCACGGCTCGCCGCGCGGAGCACCTTGTGCGCGCCCGGCCGGCGAGGATCAGCGGCAATCATACCATCGTGCGCGCGCCATTCCGCCCGCCGCGCCGCGATGCGCCGGGGCCGCCGGGGTCATTGGCGCCGCCGTCGCCATCGCCGCAATCAGCGATTCTGCCGCTTTCGTCGATGGGGCACGCCTGCGCGTGGGCAATCGTGCTGGCGTCGGCACTCGCGTGCTTCTCATGCCGCTCGCTCTTTTTAGCGTCCTGCGCGCGGTGCACCCAGCTCGAAAGCAGCGAGGCGAGCACGATGCACGCGCCGCCCGCCCACTCGCGCGGCCGCGGCGTTTCACCCGCGAGCAGCCACGACGAGAGTGCGGTCACCACGATCTCGAACAGCATGATGATCGATGCGCGGTTGGCCGGCACGCGCGCGAGACCGTACTGCACGAGCATATTGTTCGAACTGAGCAACAAGCCGAGCAGGAGTACGAGAAACACGATGCGCGCGAGCGACTCGCCGCCGTGCAGCACCGGCATCGGCTCGAATTGCGACGCCACCGTGCCCAGGATCGCCGCCCCGCAGAAAATCACGGCGGTGCGCATCTCGGGCTTCATCTGCGGCAGCACGCGGCTCGTCTTCACCACGAGCACGTTGCTCATCGCGAAGCCCATGCCGCCGGCCAGCCCCGCCCATTCGGCGGCGCTGGCCGGCAACGGCACGCCCAGCTTCGGCGACCACAGCATGAGCACCGCGCCCGCGAGCGACAGCGCGGAGAGCCCCGCACCGTGCCATGTGAGGCGCTCGTTCAGGATGAAATGCGCGAAGATCGCGGTCCATGCCGGGGTGAGATAGAAAAGCAGCAGCACGCGCATCACTTCGCCGTGGATCGCGCCCCACACGAAGCCGATATTGGTGACGCCCGCCGCCAGTCCCAGCATCGGCAGCACCCAATGCCAGCGCACCGTGGCGATCGAGCGGCGGCGCAGCAACAGCACGAAGAGACACCCCGCCGCGCTGGTCGCCGCCGCGGCGGCCGTGCCCGTCAGGCCGAGGCTCGCCAGCGTGCGCAGCGGATACCAGATCACGCCCCACACCGAGGCGCCGATCATGATGGCGAGCGTCGGCCAGCCGGACTTCAGGCTCGTGCTCATCGCACAGCCCTCCCGTTCAGCGCCGATACATACGCCGCTTCGTACACCGCTTCGTACACCGCTTCGTACACCAATACGTACCCATACGCCGATTCGCAGATAGCGCGCATCGGTCGATTTCCAGACTGCATACCTATCCTTTTTTATTCCCGATTGTCCTGCTTGTCGGCCTGCTTGTTGTCGTATATGCGCTATGCGCGGCATGTCATGCGCAGGCGACCTCCGCCGCCGAAGCGCGCCCACCGGGTCTCGCGGGACCCTCGAGCCCATATTCCCGGCCATGTGCCTCGCCCGCGCACACGCGAGAGCGTCCGCAGGCAGCGCATCGCCAAGTTATACTTCACGCTTTTCCAGCCGCAGCAGCCACAGCCGACGCACGACAGGCGTTGCGCCGCCGCGATCCGCTCCACCCATGCCGGATCGCCCCGCCAGGCGCAGCAGAAACCGGCCATATCATGGCCATGTCATGGTCACGTCGTCGCCGGAACCGGGCCGCCATGCCGACCCTTGCGCCGCGCGCGGTCCACCCGTCTTTCGCTTTTCGCCCGCCAAGCCAGTGAATCCGCTACTCGACTCCCTCCAGCCCTACCCTTTCGAAAAGCTGCGTGCGCTCTTCAAGGACGTCGCGCCGAATGCTGGCCTGCGCCCTATCAGCTTCGGAATCGGCGAGCCGAAACATCCGACGCCCGCGCTGATCCGCGACGCCATCGTCGCCTCGCTCGACGGCCTTTCGGCCTATCCGGCCACGGCCGGCAGCCCGGCGCTGCGCGAAGCGATCGCGAAATGGGTGACTGAGCGCTACGGCCTGCCCGCCGTCGACGCCGCCACGCAAGTGCTGCCCGTGTGCGGCTCGCGCGAGGCGCTCTTCGCGCTCGCCCAGGCGGTCGTGGATCCCACGGCGGCAGCAAGAGACCCAGCGGACCCGGCAAGGCGGCCGATCGTACTCTGTCCGAATCCGTTCTACCAGATCTACGAAGGCGCCGCGCTGCTCGCGGGCGCCGAACCGTACTTCGTGAACAGCGATCCGAAGCGCAACTTCGCCTGCGATTATTCGCAGGTTCCCGAAGACGTCTGGGCGCGCACGCAGCTGCTTTATGTCTGCTCGCCGGGCAACCCGACCGGCGCCGTGCTCACGCTCGACGACTGGCGCGAGCTGTTCGCGCTGTCCGAGCGCTACGGCTTCGTGATCGCCTCCGACGAGTGCTACTCGGAAATCTACTTCGACGAAGCGAATCCGCCGCTCGGCGGCCTGGAAGCGGCTCACCGGCTCGGCCGCGGCTTCGAGCGCCTGATCATGCTCTCGAGCCTCTCGAAGCGCTCGAACGCGCCCGGCATGCGCTCGGGCTTCGTCGCAGGCGACGCGGCGCTGCTCAAGCAATTCCTGCTCTACCGCACGTACCACGGTTCGGCCCTCTCGCCGGTCTGGCAGTCCGCCAGCATCGCGGCCTGGGGCGACGAGGCGCACGTGCGCGAGAACCGCGCGAAGTACGTGCAAAAATTCTCGACGATCACCCCGATGCTCGCCGACGTGCTCGACGTAAAGCTGCCCGACGCCGCGTTCTATCTCTGGGCCAACGTCGCGCGCACTGGCCTGTCGGATACCGCGTTCGCCCAGCGCCTCTACGCCGACTATAATGTTACGGTTCTGCCGGGCTCGTATCTCGCGCGCGAAGCGCATGGCGCGAATCCTGGCAAAGACTTCGTCCGCATGGCGCTCGTCGCCGACGTCGAGGAGTGCATCGAGGGCGCGCAGCGCATCGTCGACTTCTGCCGCTCGCTCGGGTAGTAACGCGCAGCAAAGCCACTTCCGTACGCGCGCCCGTCTCCGGGTGCGCGAGCCATCGCATTTGAACTCACACGAAACCACCACCATGTCGCAACAACTTCAGCAGATCATCGATACCGCCTGGGAAAACCGCGCCGACTTCTCGCCCAAGTCCGCCCCGAACGACGTGCGCGAAGCCGTCGCCCACGTGATCGCGGAACTCGACCGCGGCGCGCTGCGCTGCGCCGAGAAGAAGGACGGCGACTGGGTCGTCAACCAGTGGGTCAAAAAGGCTGTGCTGCTGTCGTTCCGCCTGGAAGACAACGCGCCGATGCCCGCTGGCGGCTACAGCCAGTTCTACGACAAGGTGCCCTCGAAGTTCGCCAACTACACGGCCGAAGACTTCGCAGCGGGCGGCTTTCGCGTCGTGCCGCCGGCCATCGCGCGCCGCGGCTCGTTCATCGCGAAGAACGTCGTGCTGATGCCGTCGTACACCAACATCGGCGCCTATGTGGACGAAGGCACGATGGTCGACACGTGGGCCACCGTCGGCTCGTGCGCGCAGATCGGCAAGAACGTGCACCTCTCGGGCGGCGTGGGCATCGGCGGCGTGCTGGAGCCGCTGCAGGCCAACCCGGTCATCATCGAAGACAACTGCTTCATCGGCGCGCGTTCGGAAGTCGTGGAAGGCGTGATCGTCGAAGAGAACTCGGTCATCTCTATGGGCGTGTACCTCGGCCAGTCGACCAAGATCTACGACCGCGAAACCGGCGAAGTCTCGTACGGCCGCATCCCGGCGGGCTCGGTCGTCGTGGCCGGCAACCTGCCCTCGAAGGACGGCTCGCACAGCCTCTATTGCGCCGTGATCGTCAAGAAGGTCGATGCGAAGACGCGCGCCAAGGTCGGCCTGAACGAGCTGCTGCGAGGCGACTGATGGCGAAGGCCGCAAAGACCGTCGTCGTCTACGGCATTCCGAACTGCGACACCGTGAAGAAGGCCCGCGTGTGGCTCGAAGAGCACGGCGTCGAGTTCGAATTCCACGACTTCAAGAAAGCGGGCGTGTCGAATGCGCTGGTCCAGGACTGGCTGAAGGACGTATCGCTGGATCAGCTCATCAACAAGCGCGGCACGACCTGGCGCGGGCTGTCCGAGGTGCACAAGGCCGAAGCCGATACCACCACGGGCGCGATCGCGCTGATGATCCACAAGCCGTCGATCATCAAGCGCCCGGTGCTTGCCGTGAATGGCCGCGTGAAGACGCTGGGCTTTTCCGCCGAGCAGTACGAAACGCTGTTCGCTTGAGCGAAACGCCGTTCGTTTGAAAGACGCTGCTCGCCTGAACGCGGTGCTCGCTGTTTGAGCGCCGCGTGCGCACGATGAACGCCCGCCGAGCTCCTTTAGCGCGCGCGTTTGCCGAATCGGGCGCACACTGTTATCCCTTGCTGTTGCCGGCCCCTGTTCGATCAGCGGCGCCGGCATTTTTATTGAAAGTGGTTCATTCATGTCCGCCACCCTCGCCCTTACCGAAGCCCTGATCGCACGCGCGTCCGTGACGCCCGACGACCAGCACTGCCAGCGCATCATGACCGAACGCCTCTCCGCGCTCGGCTTCGCGTGCGAAACGATCGAATCCAACGGCGTGACCAACCTCTGGGCCGTCAAGCGCGGCACGGCGGGCACCGAAGGCCCGCTGCTCGCCTTCGCGGGCCACACCGACGTCGTGCCCACGGGCCCGATCGAGCAATGGAGCTCGCCGCCGTTCGAGCCCGCGCACCGCGACGGCAAGCTCTACGGTCGCGGCGCCGCCGACATGAAAACCTCGCTCGCGGCGTTCGTCGTGGCAAGCGAAGAGTTCGTGGCGGCGCACCCGCAGCATCGCGGCGCGATCGCCTTTCTCATCACGAGCGACGAAGAAGGCCCCGCGACCGACGGCACCATCAAGGTGGTCGAGGCGCTGCAGGCGCGCGGCGAAAAAATGGACTACTGCATCGTGGGCGAGCCCACTTCCACGCACACGCTCGGCGACTGCGTGAAGAACGGCCGGCGCGGCTCGATGTCGGGCAAGCTCATCGTGAAAGGCGTGCAAGGTCACATCGCGTATCCGCATCTCGCGAAGAATCCCGTGCATCTGCTCGCGCCGGCGCTGGCCGATCTCGTCGCCGAAAAATGGGACGACGGCAACGAATACTTCCCGCCCACCACGTGGCAGGTCTCCAACATCCATAGCGGTACCGGCGCCTCCAACGTGATCCCCGGCCACGCCGACGTGATGTTCAACTTCCGCTTTTCGACGGCAAGCACCGTGGAAGGCCTGCAAAAGCGCGTGCATGCGATTCTCGACAAGCACGCCCTCGAGTACGACCTGCACTGGAGCGTGAGCGGCCTGCCCTTCCTCACCCCGCGCGGCGCGCTCTCGAACGCGCTCGAAAAAGCGATTCTCGACGAGACCGGCGTGAGCACCGAGCTGTCGACCACGGGCGGCACGTCCGATGGCCGCTTCATCGCGCGCCTGTGCGAGCAAGTGGTGGAATTCGGGCCGCTCAATGGCAGCATCCACAAGATCGATGAGCATATCGAAGTAAAATTCGTCGATCCGCTCAAGAACGTGTACCGCCGGGTGCTGGAACAATTGATCGCCTGAGCGGCAACTGAGAGGCAACCGAGCGGCAATCGCGCCTGCCGGAATATTGCTGGAGTAAAAAATATGACCCATCCGCTAGCCACGACCTTTTCCACCGTGCGCGACCTGCTGCGCTACGGCGTCTCGCGCTTTTCGGCCGAGCAGCTCGCGTTCGGCCACGGCACGACCAACGCCTATGACGAAGCCGCGTACCTGATCCTGCACACGCTGCATCTACCGCTCGACCTGCTCGATCCATTTCTCGACGCGCGCCTCGCGCCCGAGGAAGTCGACCGGGTGCTCGCGGTGATCGAGCGCCGCGCGAATGAGCGCGTGCCCGCCGCCTACATCACGCAGGAAGCGTGGATGCACGGCGTGCGCTTCTATGTGGACGAGCGCGTGATCGTGCCGCGCTCGTTCATCGGCGAGCTGCTCGAAGACGGTTTGCAGCCCTACGTTGAAGATCCTGAAGCGGTCACCGCCGTGCTCGAGCTGTGCACGGGCTCGGCAAGCCTCGCGATTCTCGCCGCGCACGCGTTCCCGAACGCCGACGTCGACGCCGTCGACCTCTCGGCGCCCGCGCTCGAAGTCGCCGCGCGCAACGTGCGCGAGCATGGCCTCGACGAGCGCATCGCGCTTTTCGAAGGCGACCTTTACGCGCCGCTGGCCGAGCGCCGCTACGACGTGATCATCACAAATCCGCCATACGTGAACGCCGAATCGATGCAGGCGCTGCCGCCCGAATACCGCCACGAGCCGGAAATGGCGCTCGCGGGCGGCGCGGACGGCATGGACATCGTGCGCCGCATCATCGGCGAAGCGCGCAACTGGCTCACCGACGAGGGCGTGCTCGTGGTGGAGATCGGCAACGAGCGCGCGAACGTGGAAGCGGCGTTCGGCGGTCTCGAACTCGTCTGGCTCTCGACGAGCGCGGGCGACGACCAGGTTTTCCTGATCCAGGCCGCGGACCTGCCGGTCTGAGCATGGAGCAGTAGCTATCAAGCGGTGTTCCTGGGCGTTCAAGAACGCTCCGGAACACCGCGGCGCACCGCAACGCACGACCTGGCCGGCGGCACGCAAACACGCCCCCCCGATTGGCGCAAAGCCGGCGCGCAAGCCGAGGCGCCACCGCCCGACAGGGTTCGGTAAGATGGACGTTTCCCGGCTCACGCGGCATGGACGCAGCACAGACGTTTAGCGTTTCGCACGATCCGCAGTCGCGCCAAGCGCCGCCCGGCTTCAGGAGCGTCCCGCGCCTTTATGCGATTCGACTGGTCAACCCTCGGCACCCTGCTCGCGATCATGCATCTGCTCGGCCTGATCGCGGCGTGCCACGCCATCCTCAACACACGCACCTCGCAAGGCGCAATCGCCTGGGCCGTCTCGCTCGCGACGATGCCCTACCTCACGCTGGTCCCCTATCTGTTCCTTGGCCGCAGCAAGTTCGAGGGCTATGCGGACGCGCGGCGGCTGCGCAACGAAACCTTGCGTTCACGCGCGCATGTGCCCGCCTGGAGCCGACCCGGCGGCACGGCAGACGAGCTCGTCAACGTGGGCGACTGGCCAGCCGACGAATTGAGCACGCGCGTGATCCGCACGTTCTCGCACCTGGGCGGCATGCCGCTCGTGCCGGGCAACACGGTGCGCACGCTCGTCAACGGAGAAGCCACGTTTGCCGCGATCTTCGACGCTATCGAACAAGCGCGCCATTACGTGATCGTGCAGTTCTTCATCGTGCGCGCCGACGCACTCGGCGACATGTTCAAGGACATCCTGCTCGCCTGCGCCGCACGCGGCGTGCGCGTCCTGTTCCTCTATGACAGCATCGGCAGCTTCGACCTGCCTGCGAGCTACGTGCACGACCTGCGCGCGGGCGGCATCGAAGTCCACCCGTTCTCGACGAAGCGCCGCTTCGTCAACCGCTTCCAGCTCAACTTTCGCAACCACCGCAAGATCGTAGTGGTGGACGGCGAGCGCGCCTTCGTGGGCGGCCACAACGTGGGCGTCGAATATCTGGGCGCGAAGCCGCCCCTCTCGCCGTGGCGCGACACCCATATCGAGGTACGCGGGCCGGTGGTGGCCAACATCCAGTTCGCCTTCACCGAAGACTGGTACTGGGTCACCCAGCAACTGCCGGGCTGCGAGCCGCCGGCAGTCAAGTCGCAAGTCAAGCCGCACGACGGCGATGACATGTACTGCCTCGTGATGCCCACCGGCCCCGCCGATCGTCAGGAGACCTGCTCGCTCTTTTTCGTCGAGGCGATCAATGCCGCGAAAAAGCGCATCTGGATCACCACGCCCTACCTCATTCCGGATGAAGCCGTGTTCTCGGCGCTGCGCCTCGCGGCCCTGCGCGGCGTGGACGTGCGCATCATGATCCCGAGCCGGCGCGATCACTTCGTGGTGTTCGAGGCCTCCACGCTCTATGCCTTCGACGCGGTGCGCGCGGGCATTCGCATCTTCCGCTACAAGCCGGGCTTCCTGCACCAGAAGGTGGTGCTGATCGACGACACCGCCGCCGCCATCGGCAGCGCGAATCTGGATAACCGCTCGTTCCGGCTGAACTTCGAAATCATGGTGCTGACCGTGCACCGCGGCTTTGCCTCCGAAGTGGAGGCGATGCTGCTGCGCGACTTCGAGGATACGTTCGAGATCGACCGCAGCGAATACCGCGACGCCCACGCGTGGCGCAAGATGTCGATGCATGTCGCCCGCCTCTTCGCGCCAGTACTGTAACGAGCCCGCAAGCGAGCCTGCCTTTACAACAGTTGCTCGATGTCCGCCGCGATGGCATCGGGTTTCGTGGCCGGCGCATAGCGCTTGACGACCTTGCCGTTGCGGTCCACGAGGAACTTCGTGAAGTTCCATTTGATCCGCCCAATGCCGAGCAATCCCGGCGCCTCGCCCTTGAGCCATTGATAGAGCGGATGCGCGTTCGCGCCGTTCACCTCGATCTTCTCGAACATCGCAAACGTGACGCCGAAGTTCTTCTCGCAGAAGGCGCCGATCTGCGCGGCGTCGCCCGGCTCCTGCTTGCCGAACTGGTTGCACGGAAAACCGAGCACCGCGAGGCCGCGCGCGGCATACTGCTCGTGGAGCTTCTGCAAGCCCTGGTACTGTGGCGTAAATCCGCATTCGCTCGCCGTATTGACGATCAGCATGATCTTGCCCGTGTACTGCTCGAGACTCACCGGCGTGCCGCCGCCGAGCGGCGCGGCCGAAAACGAATAAACCGTCGACATCTGGCTCTCCCAACGAAAGCGCCAGTCTACGTGAGAAAACCGGTCCACCGCACCCTGGCCGAACGACCCAATGCGCCGCCGCCCAGCGTTAGCCGTCCGGCCGATGCCGAGGCAAGGGCCGAGCAGCCTGCGCTGCCCGAGTTACGCGCCCCGAGCTACGCGCCCCGGGCTGCGCGCCCCGGTTAAAATAGCGCTTTACGTTTTGTCCGTGCTGGCGCTCTCGTGATCCGCTTCAATCAATTCAGCCTTGCCCGCGGCACCAAGCCGCTTTTCGACCAGACCTCGTTCACCCTGAATCCGGGCGAAAAGGTCGGCCTCGTCGGTGCCAACGGCGCGGGCAAGTCCACGCTCTTCGCCGTGCTGCGCGGCGAACTGCATGCGGATGCCGGCGACTTTTCGATGCCGCCGTCGTGGCAGATCGCCCATGTCGCCCAGGAAACGCCGGCGGTCGAAAAGAACGCGCTGGAATACGCGCTCGATGGCGACGCCGCACTGCGCGAAATCGAGGCGCGCATCGCCTCGGCCTCCGCAGCCCACGACGGCGCGGCCGAGGCCGAGGCTCACGCCGCCTTTGCCGACGCCGACGGTTACACCGCGCCGGCGCGCGCCGAGGCGCTGCTGCTCGGCCTCGGCTTCACCATGGAGCAAACGCAACAGCCCGTGGCGAGCTTTTCGGGCGGCTGGCGCATGCGCCTGAACCTCGCCCAGGCGCTGATGTGCCGCTCGGACCTGCTGCTGCTCGACGAACCCACGAACCACCTCGACCTCGACGCAATTGTCTGGCTCGAAGACTGGCTCCAGCGCTATCCCGGCACGCTCGTCGTGATCTCGCACGACCGCGAGTTTCTCGATTCCGTCTGCAACGTCACGCTGCATCTGGAGAACCAGCAAGTCAAACGCTACGGCGGCAACTACTCGCAGTTCGAGATCCTGCGCGCGCAACAGCTCGCGCTCCAGCAAAGCGCCTACGAAAAGCAGCAAAGGACCGTCGCGCATCTGCAAAGCTTCATCGACCGCTTCAAGGCGAAGGCCACCAAGGCGCGCCAGGCGCAAAGCCGCGTCAAAGCGCTGGAGAAGATGGAGCTTATCGCGCCCGCGCACGCGAGTTCGCCGTTCACGTTTGAGTTCCGCACGCCCGATTCCGCGCCCAACCCCATGCTCGTGATGGACAGCGTGCGCTGCGGCTACCGCGCCGACGACGGCAGCGAAACGCCCATCGTCGGGGGCGTCGCGCTGTCGATCCAGAACGGGCAGCGCATCGGCCTGCTGGGCGCGAACGGCCAGGGCAAGTCCACGCTCATCAAGACGCTCGCCGGAACGCTCGCGCCGCTCTCGGGCGAGCTGCGCACCGGCAAGGGCCTGCAGATCGGCTATTTCGCGCAGCACCAGCTGGAAACGCTGCGCCCCGACGACACGCCGCTGCAACATCTCGCGCGCCTCGCGCCCGATACGCGCGAGCAAGAGCTGCGCGACTTTCTGGGCGGCTTCAACTTTCCGGGCGAGATGGCCACCGCGCCCATCGCCCCGTTCTCGGGCGGTGAGAAGGCGCGCCTCGCGCTCGCGCTCATCATCTGGCAGAAGCCCAACCTCCTGCTGCTCGACGAGCCGACCAACCACCTCGACCTTGAAACGCGTCACGCGCTCACCATGGCGCTGGCGCAGTTCGAAGGCACGCTGATCCTCGTCTCGCACGACCGGCATCTGCTGCGCGCCACGACCGACCAGTTCATGCTGGTGGCCAAGCACCGCCTGCAACCGTTCGACGGCGACCTGGACGATTACCGCGACTGGCTCCTGCAGCACGCCGCCGAACAGCGCGCGGCCATCAAGAGCGCGGCGCTCGGCACGGCAAATGCACTCGATGGCGCAAACGCCGGCGACGCCGGCGTGAACCGCAAGGAACAGCGCCGCCAGGAGGCGGAAACGCGCCAGCGGCTCTCGCACCTGAAAAAGCCGCTGCAGGCGAAGATCGGCAAGATAGAAAAGGAAATGGACACGCTCAACGCGGAGAAAGGCACGCTGGACGCGTTCGTCGCCGACCCCGCCAGCTACGAGCCGACGCAAAAGACGCGGCTGACCGAAGCCATCCGCCGGCAGGCCGAGGTCCAAACACGCCTCGAAACGCTCGAGGCCGACTGGCTCGAGGCACACGAGGAGCTCGAGCAGATCGGTTGACGCATCGCGGGCTGGCACAGCGCCGCTTGCGCACGCACCGGCCCGCCCCGCATCTTTACCGACGCGTCGGCCGTTTTGCCGGTGTCGTAGTCAGCGCAACGGTCAGGAGCCTTCAGAAGTCTTCAGGAGACAAACGAGTGTCGATACCCGCCGCATTGCAAGGCCTACGTGTTCTCGATCTGACCCGCCTCCTGCCCGGGCCTGTGGCCACACTGCGCCTCGCAGAAATGGGCGCCGACGTGCTGAAGATCGAGCCGCCCGGCGCCGGCGACGCGGCGCGCAACATGATGCAAAGCGCCGAGGATGAAATCGCGGGCCGCCCTGGCGCGTTCTACCGGCTCGTCAACCGCGGCAAGCGCGAGACGCGCCTCGACCTCAAGTCCGAAGGCGGTCGCGCGGTGCTGCTCGCGCTCGCGCGTGACGCCGACGTGCTCGTGGAAAGCTTCCGCCCCGGCGTGATGGAACGGCTCGGCCTCGGCTACGAAACGTTGCGCGCGAATAATCCCAAGCTCGTCTACTGCGCGATCACCGGCTATGGCGCAAAAGGTCCGTTCTCCGACCGGGCGGGCCACGACCTGAACTACATCGCCTACGCGGGCGTGCTCGACCAGATCGCCACGCGCGAAGGCGAACCCGTGCTGCCGAACTTCCAGATTGCCGACCTGCTCGGCGGCGCGCAGGCCGCACTCACGCAGATCCTCGCCGCGCTCTGGCACGTGGCGCGCGGCGGCGAAGGCCGCTTTGTCGACGTTTCCATGGCGCACCAGGCGCATGCGCACAACGTGATGGCCCAGGTCGCCCTCGCCAACGACGACGCAGCGGCGCTCCAGCCCGGCGGCGGCCTGCTCAACGGCGGCGTGCCCTGCTACAACCTGTACCGCACGCAGGACGCGCGCTGGCTCGCGGTGGGCGCGCTCGAGCTGAAATTCTGGCAGGCGCTGTGCGCGGCCATCGGTCGCGACGACTGGGCTCAGCGGCACTGGAGCCTCGGCCAGACGCCAGGCGGCTCGGACGCAGTGGCGCTCACGCGCGAGCTTGCCGCGCTCATCGCCGGCGAGACGCTGCAGACGTGGATAGACCGGCTCGAGGTGATCGATTGCTGTGTTTCGCCCGTGCTCACGCCTGGCGAAGCCGCCCAGCATCCGCTGTTCAACCCCGAGGTGCTGCAAGCGCTGCTGGACGAGGCCGCCGCCCAGCGCGAAGCCGCGGCACGCCACGCAGCCGGCCAAGGCACGGCTACACCCGCTTCCGCGCCCGGCGGCGGCCAGGCGCAAACCAGCCAGCCGCCCGGCAAGAAGCCTTTCAACTATGGTCCGTGGGGTTGAGTGATCTACCGGAAGACGAAAATGGGCGCTTGACGACTCCGAAGCGGAGTATCAAGCGCCCATTTTCACGATGGCTGAATGAGGTGAAGTCGCGAACCTACCGGCGCGGCAGAGTCTGACGTGGCGCGCGTTCGTCGTCGTAAAGCACGTGCTTGCGGCCTTCCACATGATGCGCAATGGTGCTGCGCACCTGCGCCGCCGTAACGTTGCCGGCCACCACCTGACGCGAAATACGGCCGTCGCTGTCGATCCATTCGACGATGCGACAGCTGTCGCCCCAAGGTTGCAAAAGCGGCTCGGAGACCCGGCAGCCGCGCACGACGATCGAGCTGCCGCCGATGCCGAAAGACGATTCTGTCTGTTTCAAAGTCGCTATCCTTTCCGCTGGATGCGGGTTGAGCATCCGCGCAAGGATAGGGAAATCGCAAAACGAAAAGGTTACATTACGTACCAGGGTTGTTACTAATCATTACGCGACAGACCGTTCCGTGGCATCCGGTTTATTCAAGCTCGCGCACGCGATCGATGGCTTCCTCGATTCGCTCGACAGCAAGCACGTTCAATCCCTCGATCGGCTGTTTCGGCGCATTGGCGCGTGGAATCAGCGCACAGGTGAAGCCGAGCTTGGCCGCTTCCTTCAGACGATCCTGGCCGCGCGGCGAGGGTCGAATCTCGCCAGCGAGCCCCACTTCGCCGAAAACGATCAGGCCCTTGGGCAACGCCTTGTTACGCATCGATGAGTGAATGGCGAGCAGCACGGCGAGGTCGGCGGCCGGTTCGGTGATCTTCACGCCGCCCACCGCATTCAGAAAAACGTCCTGATCGAAGCAGCCGATACCCGCATGACGATGCAGCACCGCCAGCAGCAACGCGAGGCGGTTTTGCTCCAGCCCGACCGCGAGGCGGCGCGGATTGGGCACCTGTGCCGTATCGACGAGCGCCTGCACCTCCACGAGCAGCGGCCGTGAGCCCTCCTGCGTCACCAGAACACAGGAACCGGGCACGCTTTGCTCATGTTGCGAGAGAAACAGCGCCGACGGATTGGCCACGCCACGCAGCCCGCGCTCGGTCATCGCGAACACACCCAGCTCGTTGACCGCGCCGAAGCGGTTCTTGAACGCGCGCACGAGCCGGAACGACGAATGCGTGTCGCCCTCGAAGTACAGCACCGTATCGACGATGTGCTCCAGCACGCGCGGGCCCGCGAGATTGCCCTCTTTCGTCACGTGGCCGACCATGATGATGGCCGTGCCCGACTGCTTGGCGATGCGCGTGAGTTGCGCTGCGCACTCGCGCACCTGCGCAACGGATCCGGGCGCGGACGTGAGCGCCTCGGAATAGATCGTCTGGATGGAGTCGATCACGGCGACATCGGGCTTTTCGGCCTCGATGGTCGCCTGGATCTTTTCGAGCTGGATTTCGGCGAGCAGTTGCAGCTCGCTCGCCCTCGAACCCGGATCGAGCAGCGCCAGCCGTTGCGCACGCAACGCTATCTGCGCGGCGGACTCCTCGCCGCTCACGTAGAGCGCGCGCCGCTCGGCCGCGATCTGCGCAAGGGACTGCAATAGCAAGGTGGACTTGCCGATACCCGGGTCGCCGCCGATCAGCACCACGCCGCCCGCGACCAGCCCACCGCCCAGCACGCGGTCGAACTCGCCGACACCCGTGGTGAAACGCGGCACATCGGACGCTTCGATGTCGGCCAGACGCCGGACCGGCGCGCTCTTCGCGAGCGACTGATAGCGATGATTGCCGGCCGGCTCCGCAACGCTTTCCACCAGCGTGTTCCACGCCCCGCACGCGGGGCACTGCCCTTGCCACTTCGGCGCCTGCCCGCCGCATTCGGAACATATATAGAGCGTCTTCGCCTTCGCCATGCTTTTTGCCATGGTGCCTTTTTCTATTGCGTGTTTCTGCTTTTGTTTGCCTGTGTCTGCGGCTGTTTGCTTCCGCCGGCTTGTGCCTGGCCTGTACCTGGCCTGTGCCCCGCTTGCGCCCGGTTATTCCGCGCGCACCGGCACGCGCGGCGCGACCGCGCACATCAGCTCATAGCCGATCGTGCCGCAGGCTTGCGCGACGTCGTCGATTGGCAGATTCGCGCCCCACAGCTCGACGCGCGCCCCCACGCCCGCGCCCGGCACCAGCGTGAGGTCGACCGTGAGCATGTCCATGGAGACGCGCCCCACCACGCGCGTGCGCACCCCATCGACGATCACGGGCGTGCCCTCGGGTGCGACGCGCGGATAGCCATCGGCGTAGCCACAGGCCACCACGCCGATGCGCATCGGCTGGCGCGCCGCGAAGGTCGAGCCGTAGCCGACAGCCTGCCCTTCGGCGATCGTCTGCGTGGCGATGATTTCGGAGGCGAGCGTCATGGCAGGCTGCAAGCCGACGCCCTCCAGCGCCGCGGCCACGCCCGAAGGCGAGGCGCCATACAGAATGATGCCGGGGCGCACCCAGTCGAAATGCGATTCGGGATGCCAGAGCGTCGCCGCCGAGTTCGCGAGGCTGCGCGTGCCCGCGATGCCCTGCGCACCGCGCTCGAACGCCGCCAGCTGTTCGCCGACGCCGCGCGGCGTGTCGGCGTCCGAAAAGTGCGTCATCAACGTGATCTGGCCGATGCCGGGGCAAGCCCGTGCCCGCTCCCACGCCGCGCGGTATTTCTCCGGCGTATAGCCGAGCCGGTTCATGCCGCTGTTCATCTTGAGCTGAACGTTGAGCGGCTTGGAAAGACGCGCCATTTCGAGCATGCGCATCTGCTCGTCGCAGTGGACGACGGTGGTGAGGCTATAACGGTCGATGACGTCGATGTCGGTCGGCCGGAAAAAGCCCTCGAGCAGCAGGATCGGCCCGGCCCAGCCCAGCTCGCGCAATTTCACCGCCTCTTCGAGGTCGAGCAGGCCAAAGCCATCGGTTGCGCGCAGGCCGGGAAACGCGCGTGCAAGTCCATGCCCGTAAGCATTGGCCTTGACCACGGCCCAGATTTTCGACTGCGGCGCGTATTTGCGGACGACGGCGAGATTATTGGCGAGCGCGGTGGTGTGAATCGTGGCAGAGAGGGGGCGAGGCATGGGAGATTTTTCGTAAAGACGCTTTCGAATCAGGAGCTTACAGGGTGTTTTCAGCGCCCGGCAGGCCCGCCTGATGGGCGGTCAAGGAATGTGCTAGTCCGAACCACACTATTTTCGTGATATAAAGCCCTGCGCACAACCCATTTCGAACGTAATAAGCCCGGATGCCTCCACCTGTCCGGGGCGGACGGACCGCAGCGAGGAAAGCATCGCATCAGATGAAAAAAGGCTTTTACACCATCATGGCCGCGCAGTTTTTTTCGTCGTTGGCCGACAATGCGCTCCTCATCGCTGCAATTGCACTGCTGAAAGACCTCCACGCTCCGAACTGGATGACGCCGCTGCTCAAGCTGTTCTTCGTCCTGTCCTACGTTGTTCTTGCCGCATTCGTCGGCGCCTTTGCCGATTCGCGCCCCAAGGGCCAGGTCATGTTCATTACGAACACGATCAAGGTGGTGGGCTGCGCCATCATGCTCGCCGGCACGCATCCGCTGTTCGCCTATGGGGTGGTGGGTTTCGGCGCGGCGGCCTATTCGCCGGCCAAGTACGGAATTCTCACGGAACTGCTGCCGCCTGAGCGCCTCGTTGCCGCCAACGGCTGGATCGAAGGCACCACCGTCGGCTCGATCATCCTCGGCACGGTGCTAGGCGGCGCGCTCATCAGCCCGCACATCGCCGCCCACGTGATCCGCCACACGCCCGCCTCGATCAGCACGCCCGCCGAAGCCGCGATGCTCGTAATCATGGTCATCTACGTCATCGCCGCGCTCTTCAATCTGCGCATCCCCGATACCGGCGCGCGGTACCCACGCCAGCAGCACGGACCGATCCGCCTCATCACCGACTTCGCCGACTGCTTCAACACGCTCTGGCACGACAAACTCGGCCAGATTTCGCTCGCGGTCACGACGCTCTTCTGGGGCGCCGGTGCCACCTTGCAGTTCATCGTGCTGAAGTGGGCCGAAGTGTCGCTCGGCATGTCGCTCTCCGAAGCCGCAGTGCTGCAAGCCGTGGTAGCCGTCGGCGTCGCCGCCGGCGCGATGATCGCCGCCGCGCGCGTGCCGCTCAAGAAGTCGCTCTCGGTGCTGCCGGTGGGTATCATGATGGGCGTCGCCGTCATGCTCATGGCGTTTTACACGCGCAACCTGTTTCCGCCGCACTGGGGCCTGCATATCGGCCACATGCGCATTCCGGGTTACCTCGTGGTCGCCTATCTCTTCCTGATGGTGGTCGGCGCACTCTCCGGCTTCTTCGTCGTGCCGATGAACGCGCTGCTCCAGCATCGCGGCCACGTGCTGCTCTCCGCCGGCCATTCGATCGCCGTGCAGAACTTCAACGAGAACCTCTCGGTGCTCGTGATGCTGTGCCTCTACGCCGTGCTCGTCTGGCTCGACGTGCCGGTGACCATCGTGATCGTGCTGTTCGGCACGTTCGTCTGCCTGATGATGTGGCTCGTGATGCGCCGTCACCAGGCCAATCAGCGCTCGTTCGACTCGGTTGCGCTGATCGGCGAAAATCATCACCATCATTGAACTGCGGATGGCAAATTGGCTGCGGCGGAGCCTGGCAACGCGCGCCGAATGCACCCGGCAGGCACAAAGCCTGAAGCATCCGGCCCCAGTGGCTCGCCCCCGTAATCGACTCTTTCCAGCGCCTGCGCGGCGGTGGCCTGGCGGCCCGGAGCGCGGCGCATTTGCGACGCTGCCATGACCTCACCGATTTCCAATGTCCTCACGATCGCCGGCTCCGATTCGGGTGGCGGCGCAGGCATCCAGGCCGACCTCAAGGCCTTCTCCGCGCTCGGCGCCTATGGCGCGAGCGTCATCACCGCGCTCACGGCGCAGAACACGCGCGGCGTCACCGCTATCCACGCGCCCGATGCGGGCTTCGTCGCGGCGCAACTCGACGCCGTGTTCGAGGACATCCGCATCGACGCCGTGAAGATCGGCATGCTTGCCAACGCATCGATCGTGCGCGCCGTCGCCGCTGCGCTGCGCCGCCACCAGCCGCCGCGCATCGTGCTCGACACGGTCATGATTTCGAAGAGCAATCACGCGCTGCTCGCGCCCGAAGCCGTGGCGGCACTGCGCGAGGAATTGCTGCCGCTCGCGGGCGTCGTCACACCGAATCTGCCCGAGGCCGCGGCATTGCTAGGCGTGGCGCCCGCAACCGACGAAGCCGCGATGGTCGAGCAAGGCGAGGCGCTGCGCGTGCTCGGCGCGCAGGCGGTGCTGATGAAGGGCGGGCATCTGGGCGGCGCCGACAGCCCCGACTGGCTGATCGAAGCCGGCGCAACGCTGCGCCTGGGCGGGCCGCGCATCCCCGTGACGAACACACACGGCACGGGCTGCACGCTTTCGTCGTCAATTGCCGCGCTGTGGCCGCAGCAGCCGACGCTCGCGGATGCCGTCACGCAGGCGAAGTCGTACCTCACCGGTGCGCTCGAAGCGAGCGAGCGGCTTGCCGTGGGCCACGGCGTGGGTCCGGTGCATCACTTCTGGCGCTGGTGGTGAATCTGGCGCGGCGCCAATGGCGCCATAGCCGACGTCACGGCTGACATCATTGCCGCGCGAAGGCCTGAGCTCGCGCCGGCCAATCGTCGGGGACGATGAAGCCGCGCGAGCGCTCAACGTAGCCACCCGCGCCATCGGCGACAAAGGCCGCCACCATCGCCGGCTCGCGGGCCTGCGCGAGGCCCGCGAACAACGTCACGGCCGGAACCGGCGCGGCCACCGCGCTGCGGGCCGCGAGCGTATCGGCTTGCGCGAATGAAGCGCGCTCGACAGCTTCACTCGCGCGCAGCGTTTCAGGCCCGATGCGTCGCGGCGCAAGCCAGGCGAGGCGCGGCAGCGTACTCCAGCCATCCACGCCCTCGCGATCCGCAAAATCGGCCCAGTCGGCGTGCGTGACCCACCAGCCGCGCCCATGCCGCGCGGCGAGTTCCGGCGGGTCGCCCGGCCGCGTACCCGCCCCCTTGCCCGCTCGATAGAACAGCCAGCCCTTTACGAACATCTGCGCGAGCCACGGACCTTGATAACCGAGCCACGCGAACTCTTCGCGCGCACTCAAGCGCAGTTGGTGATCGAGCATATGCGCAAGCTTCAAATCGAAGCGGTCGCGCAGATTCGGTCCGACGAAATCGGCGAGTCTTGGCGCCCCGCTCTCCGCCACGCCCGAGTGCAGATAGCACTTCACCGCCAGCTCCCAATGCAGCCGCTGGGCGTCGCTCGTCTCCACGAGGAAATCGCACTCACCAAGCGTGAGACCCGCGCGCCGCAGCGCGACATTCGCCGCGACCAGCCGGGGCGCCGGCCCATGGGCGAGATACCAGCCAAGCAGTGTTTCGGCATAGCGGCCCAGTCGCGTGAGGCGCGCTGTATCAAGCGCGGCATGCAGGCGGGCAGGCTCGTGGTCGAGCTGCGTGAGCCAGGCTGCGGCGGCGCTGGCCTCGTCATCGCCGGCCCATGGTGCGGCAAGCGGCGCCAGTGGTTGCGCACGCAACAAATCGGCGCTGAACAGCAGCCATGCGAGATCGCGCACGGCGGGGTCGGTGAGACTTTGGTAGAGCGAGTCGAACGGCGGCCCGTCGAAGCCTGCAACGGCCGGGCCGCCCGAAGAGGCATCCGGGGGCCGTCCGGCAGTCATCGCTCGCCGCCTCCCGCCGCGCGCAAGGTGTCGCGGGCGAGGCACAGATCGGCCCAGGCCTTCGACTTGTCGTGCAGGCTGCGCAACAGATAGGCGGGGTGATACGAGACGATCACGGGCACGCCTTCGTACTGATGCACGCGTCCGCGCAGCGAGGCGATGCTGCCGTCAGTCTTGAGCAGGCTTTGCGCGGCAAAGCGCCCGAGCGCGACGATAATCTTCGGCTTCACGAGCGCGACCTGGCGTTGCAGGTAGGGCTCGCAGCGCGCGACCTCGTCCGGCTCCGGATTGCGATTGCCGGGCGGACGGCATTTGATGACGTTCGCAATGTAGACGTTCTCGCCGCGCGCGAGCGACAGCGCCCGCAGCATGTTGTCGAGCAGCTTGCCCGCCTGGCCGACGAACGGCTCGCCGAGGCGGTCTTCGTTCTCGCCCGGCGCCTCGCCGATCAACATCCACTCCGCCGCGCGATCGCCTACGCCGAACACCGTGTTGGTGCGCTTCTCGCACAGACGGCAGCGCGTGCAGGAGGCCACGCGTTCGGCGAGCGCATCCCAGTCGAGCGTCGCGACGTCATTGCGCGGAGCAGGCGCAGGCGCCAGATCATGCGGCAGCGACGGTTCGGGCACGGCATCGAACCAGGCGAAATCGTCTTCGGTCAGCGGCGGGGGCTCCTCCGACGCGGGCTGTGCGGCCCGTGTGCCCTGTGCTGCCTCCACGACTACCCGGCCCGGCGGCGTCTGCGCAGCAGGCTCCTGCGCGAAGGCATACAGTTCGGGCACGGGCGCAGTGACGCCTTGCGCAGCCGGTTGCGACGGCACTGTCCGGTGCGTAGGCTCCGCTGCGGCTTGCGCAGAAAGGTTGGCGCTGGCGGCCGTTACGGATTCGGCCGACGATCTTGCCATCGGTGCCGTCGATGCCACCGCTTCGTGCGCAGCATCGGCGGCACGCTCGCCGTTGGTCCCGGCATCCTGCGCGCCGGCCTGCCCCGCCGGCATGCCCTTGCGCACCCAGCGCGGCGCGAGGCCGAGCTCCTCCAGCGCGATCTCATCGAGCGGCATCCGCGCCCTCCAATGCAAAAGTAAAACGCATCACGATTGCGTCTTCACGGGTGTGGTGGCGAGCCGGATAGTAGTTCTTGCGCCGCCCAATGGTGACAAAGCCGAATTGCTCGTAGAGCCGGATCGCCCGGTGATTCGACGGCCGCACCTCGAGCAACAGCCCTTCGAGCCGCTGCGCACGCGCGATGCGCACGCCTTCGCGCAGCAGCGCAAGGCCCGCGCCCACGCCCTGCGCCTGCGGCGCGACACACAGATTCAGCAGATGCATCTCGTCGACGACCGGCATCAGCACGCAATAGCCGATCAGCGTACCCGTCACATGACGCATACACACGCCAAAGTAGCCGTTGCGCAGCGAGTCCTCGAAGTTGACGCGCGACCACGGGAATTCGTATGCGGATCTTTCGATGACCACGACCTCGTCCAGGTCGCTCTCGGTCATCTGCGAGAGGTAGCGGTCGGTCATCAGCACGCCGCTCATCGCCCCCCCTCGCGGCCCGAGTCCCCGCCCCCGCCCTGCGCCGCCTTGGCAGCAAGGCGCTCGGCCGTGGTCTGTGCGACTTTGTTGCGCACGTATTCGGGCGCGGCCTCATCGGCGCGCAGCGTGCGGCCCGCGCGGAATGCGCGCAGCGCGGCGTGTGCCAGCGGCAGCGCGTGCGGCAGGGCCTCGGCGTCGATGGTGCGCGCCGTCGTCGATGCGACGAGGCGCGCGCCGAACGCCGCCGCCGCGTTGCCCGCGAGCGTGAACGGCTCGTCGGGCGCGACGATGACCTCGGGCGCATCGAGCGACGCCGGGCGCAATGTGTGCCAGTCGTTCGCGGTCGTGTCCCAGGCGTAGTCGGCCCAGTACGCTTCGTCCATGCGCGCGTCGAGCGCCGCGAGCACACGCGCCGCCGACGGATCGCGCATCCGCGCGCTCTCGGCGCAAACGAGCAGCGTGCTCACGGGGACCACGGGAATGTCGAGGCCGAACGCAAGGCCTTGGGCGACGCCCGTGGCAGTGCGCAGGCCGGTGAACGAGCCCGGGCCCGCGCCGAAGGCGATCGCATCGCAGTCGGCGAGTGCGAGCCCCGCTTCGGCGAGCAGCTCGCCAATCGCGGGCAGGAGGCGCGTGCTGGAGACGGCGCCAGTCGCTTCGTGACGCACCCAGACGCGCGGCTCGGGAAGCGCCGCGTGGGCAGGGCCGGCGCTGGCGGAATCAGACGCGCCGCCGGGGGGGCCGGGAAGCACAGCGGCGCGAAGCAAAGCGGCGCGAATCAAAGCGACCGAGCAATATTCGGTCGAGGTATCGAGGGCAAGCAGCACGGTTTCAGTCATGAGCGCTATTGTAATGCGCCGCCTTCGCGCAGTCGCCGGCCAGGCATGACCCATGCGTCCACAAATCCGGCCTCACTAGAATGGAGCAATGGTTCCAGCCTCTCATCGAATGGCGCTGCTACCATCGCCGGGCTGTCCCGATCACCCAGTGGAGGATAACAATGAGCGATGTGAACGCCCAATTCGAGCAGGCCCAGCAAGACGTGCAAAAGCTGCCGGAGCGGCCGGGCAACCTGACGCTGCTGCGCCTGTATGCACTCTTCAAGCAGGCGACCGACGGCGACGTGCACGGCGACAAGCCGGGCTTCACCGACATCGTCGGCAAATACAAGTTCGAGGCATGGGCCGCGCTGCAAGGCACCGCGCAGGACACCGCGAAAACGCAGTACGTCGAACTCGTCGAATCGCTCAAGAGCGGCGCCGTCAGCTAGAAGCAAAAGAAAAGCGGCAGTAAAAACGGAAAGAAGCCTGACTGCCGCTTCGCACACGGCCTGGCGCAACGCGCCGGGCAGATTCGCCCCGGCCATACGTCCGGACGGCATAATCGCTGGCGCACTGCAACAAAACGAGATACAATGCCTGCTGCGTTGCGCTCCGGTCGCCTTTGCGATCAGCAATACGCCACGTAGCGTTAAGCTCCAATCCAGTTTAGAACCTGTCCCCTCCTGCCCTGGCCCTGTTTTCGGGCCGTCAAGTATCAGGCTGGCGGCTGGCCAATCCCGGCCAAGTCGCACCCAAAACAGCTTCTAACGAAAAATCCTCCCTGTGTGGTGTGGATTGCCCCCGTTTTTCGATTTGTTCTGTTTGCAAAATCCGACGACTTGGGTATGCCGATTGGCGCCGACGTTCTATTTCCTGTGTACCAAGGATTTTCATGACTTCGAGCAATACCCAAAGCCCCCTCGACGCGATTGCCAACGACGCCCTCGGCCTCGACGCTGCCGCCGCTTCCACTGAAGCCGCCGTGCAAGCCGACGATACGCCCGCAGGCCCGACGTTCGCATCGCTCGGTCTGTCGCCGGAGATCGTCTCCGCACTGACCGCGGCGGGCTACAAGGCCCCGACGCCTGTGCAGGAACGCGCCATTCCTGCCGCCATCGCGGGTCGCGACCTGCTGGTCTCCAGCCCGACCGGCTCGGGCAAGACCGCTGCCTTCATGCTGCCCGCGATCGAACGCTTCGCGCAGCTGCAAAAGGCCCAGGCCGCTCAACCGCGCGAACCGCGTCCGCAAGGTCAACCCGGCCAGCAAGGCCAGGGCGACCGCCGCCAGCGCCGTCCGCAGCCGGTCGCGCGCCCCGGCCTCCTCGTGCTCACCCCCACGCGCGAGCTCGCCATGCAGGTGACCACCGCCGCATCGACCTACGGCCAGCATCTGCGCCGCCTGCGCACGGTCAGCATTCTCGGCGGCGTGGCCTACGGCCAGCAGCTCATGCTGCTCGCGAAGAATCCCGAGATTCTCGTGGCGACGCCGGGCCGCCTGCTCGATCACCTCGAGCGCGGCCGCATCGACCTGTCCGAACTGAAGATGCTCGTGCTCGACGAAGCCGACCGCATGCTCGACATGGGCTTCATCGACGACATCGACACGATCGTGGCCGCCACGCCCGAGTCGCGTCAGACGATGCTGTTCTCGGCCACGCTCGACGGCAAAATCGCGTCGGTCACCGGCCGTCTGCTCAAGGATCCGGAGCGCATCGAAATCGTGCGCAAGGTCGAAGCGAACTCGAACATCGCCCAAACCGTGCACTACGTGGACGACCGCGACCATAAGGATCGCCTGCTCGACCATCTGCTGCGCAACGAGAGCCTCGACCAGGCCATCGTGTTCACGGCAACCAAGATGGACGCCGACCAGCTGGCCGGCAAGCTCGCCGACGCGGGCTTCGAAACCGCCGCACTGCACGGCGACCTGCCGCAAGGCGCGCGTAACCGCACGATCCGTGCGCTGCGCGAGCGTCGCGTGCGCGTGCTCGTCGCGACCGATGTCGCGGCGCGCGGTATCGACATTCCGGGCATCACGCACGTATTCAACTACGACCTGCCGAAGTTCGCGGAAGACTACGTGCACCGTATCGGCCGCACCGGCCGCGCGGGCCGTTCGGGCACCGCAGTGAGCCTCGTGCATCACGCCGAGCAAGGCGCGCTCAAGCGCATCGAGCGCTTCGTGCGCTCGCCGCTGCCCGTGAACGTCGTGGAAGGCTTCGAGCCGCGCAAGGCGCCGCCCTCGAACCGCGGCTTTGGCGGCCGCGGCCGTCCGGGCGGCGGCAATGGCGGCGGCCGTCGCTTCGGTAACGGCAACGGCAAGCCGGGTGGCTATGGTAATCACAGCGGTAATCACAGCGGCAACCGCAGCGGCGAGCGCAGCTTCGGTGACCGTCCGCAAGGCGAACGCAGCTTTGGCGACCGCTCCAACAATGGCGATCGCAACGGCAATAGCTGGGGCAACCGCTCGGAAGGCTCGCGCGGCGGCTACGGCCAGCGTGAAGGCGGCTACGGCGCCTCGCGCGGCGAAGGCAACAACCGCGGTGGCTACGGCCAGCCGCGTGGCGACGGCTATGGCCGTTCGCGCGAAGGCTACAGCGCGCGTCGCAATGACGGCCCGCGCGGCGCACGTCGCGATAGCTAAAGACCCATCAGCGCGCTCGGGCGGAGCATGATCTCCGCCCGTCAGCTAGCGTTGAACTCAAGGACCGGTGCTTCGTCACCGGTCTTTTTTTGCCCGCAATCAATATTTCACAATACGAAAAAATTTTTTGCTTCGTAAAAAATCGTGCTGCGTGGCACAAAGACACTGATTGCAAGATGGAAAATTGCGTTTCTTATCGCGAAATAACAATCATAAACCATTGATTTTATTGCCATAAAATTTGCGATAAATCCCAGTGGCTCGCCTGTCGCGAGGCGATCGATTTGCCTAGACTCTTATATAAGAGTTCGCGAAACGAAACGCCCCAAGCGCAGTGCTCAAAGCGCCCCCTTCGCGAAGTTCAGCGGCTCAGCAGTTTCGATCAGCGGTTCACTTCCAGGTAAACGAAGGAGCACACCATGTCGACTCGTCAACAGCAAGCACAGCAACTCCAACAGCAATGGGAAACGGATCCGCGCTGGAAGGGAATCAAGCGCAACTACACGGCCGACGACGTGGTGCGCCTGCGCGGTTCTATCCAGCCGGAGCACACGCTCGCGAAGAACGGCGCGGAAAAGCTCTGGAAAGGCGTGACCACGGAGCCCTTCATCAACTCGCTCGGCGCGCTCACGGGTAATCAGGCCATGCAGCAGGTCAAGGCCGGTCTCAAGGCCATCTACCTCTCGGGCTGGCAAGTCGCGGGCGACGCCAACCTGGCCGGCGAAATGTATCCCGACCAGTCGCTCTATCCAGCCAACTCGGTGCCGCAGGTGGTCAAGCGCATCAACAACACGCTCACGCGCGCCGACCAGATCCAGTGGTCCGAAGGCAAGAACCCCGGCGATGAAGGCTATGTCGACTACTTCCAGCCGATCGTGGCTGACGCTGAGGCCGGCTTCGGCGGCGTACTGAACGCGTTCGAGCTGATGAAATCGATGATCGAAGCAGGCGCCGCGGGCGTGCACTTCGAAGACCAGCTCGCTTCGGTGAAGAAGTGCGGCCACATGGGCGGCAAGGTGCTCGTGCCGACCCGCGAAGCCGTTGCCAAGCTGACGGCCGCGCGTCTGGCCGCCGACGTCTGCGGCGTGCCGACCGTGCTGCTCGCGCGCACCGACGCCGAAGCCGCCGACCTCGTCACTTCGGACATCGACGACAACGACAAGCCGTTCCTTACGGGCGAGCGCACCGTCGAAGGTTTCTTCCGCACGCGCAACGGTCTCGAGCAGTCGATCTCGCGCGGCCTCGCCTACGCGGCCTACGCCGACATGATCTGGTGCGAAACGGGCAAGCCGGATCTCGAATTCGCGAAAAAGTTTGCGGAAGCGATCCAG
The DNA here is from genome assembly GCF_022213065.1 of Paraburkholderia tagetis. Taxonomy (GTDB): domain Bacteria; phylum Pseudomonadota; class Gammaproteobacteria; order Burkholderiales; family Burkholderiaceae; genus Paraburkholderia; species Paraburkholderia tagetis. The sequence goes on along the minus strand of NZ_JAKLJA010000005.1, from coordinate 100,975 downwards.
AAGGCGTTCCCGGGCAAGATGCTCGCGTACAACTGCTCGCCGTCGTTCAACTGGAAGAAGAACCTCGACGACGCGACGATCGCAAAGTTCCAGCGCGAGCTCGGCGCGATGGGCTACAAGTTCCAGTTCATCACGCTGGCGGGCTTCCACTCGCTGAACTACTCGATGTTCAACCTCGCGCACGGCTATGCGCGCCAGAACATGAGCGCGTTCGTCGAACTGCAGCAGGCCGAGTTCGCCGCTGCGGAAAAGGGCTTCACTGCCGTCAAGCACCAGCGCGAAGTGGGCACGGGCTACTTCGACGCCGTGACGCAGACGGTCGAGCGCGATGCGTCGACCACGGCGCTGCACGGTTCGACGGAAGACGAGCAGTTCTTCGACAAGAAAGTGGCGTAAGACCACCCGCAGGGGCACAACCCCCTGCTCTTTTCTGGCGCCGGGCGCACGGCGCGGCGGCCGGCTCGCATGTCCTTGGCGGGGCCAGCCGGACGCCGCCACCGCCGCACTAGCGCCAGTCGTCGCGTCTCAGGCACAACTACGGACGCGGCAAAGCAAGCCATGGAAGGCGCATGGACATCTGCCGTGCATGTCCATGCGCCGACTGCGGCCGCAGCGGGCGCCGCCAGCGCAGGATGCAAACGCAATGCGAACGAAGCGCAAGCGGCCGCGCGCTATCGATAGACGATCACCGGAATCTTCGTATGCGTGAGTACGCGCTGCGTCTCGCTGCCGATCAACAGGCTGCCCAGACCGCGCCGCCCATGCGAAGCCATGAATATCACGTCGCAGCCGCAGTTTTCGGCGGCTTCGATAATGCCGAGATACGGGGAGGGATGCACGCTGGTACAGGTGTCGCAGGTGACCCCCACGCTGTGCGCCGCCTCCTCCACTTCCTGCAAATGGATGCGCGCCTCCCGCTCGCTGCGGGTCTGGAAGTCGCCGGGCAGCTCGATCACGACGTCGGCGTAAGGCGAGTACGGATATTGCGGCAGACACGCGTAGGCCGTGACGCGGGCACCCACCGTCCGTGCAAGGTCGATCGCGCCGTCGATCGCCTTTTTCGACAGGTCGGTGCCGTCGGTCGGAACGAGGATGTGCTTGAACATGGAGCCCTCCGTGTTCCCGGGTTCGCTATGGCTTGGGGCTGCTCTTGCAGCGGCCTCGCGAACGCGCCATGACCTCGCACGGCGCCCCCGCAACGCCTTCAGATCGATTGTAGTGCGCGAATAAACGGTGCACGGCGCGCATGCGGGCATCTCCCCATATCGGAAACGCGGATGCACTTCCAGCAATGGAGAAGCGAAAACACGACACGCCAGGCACTTAGTCCTGGCCCCAGTAACCCGGCTGGCCGTAGGTATGCTTGAGAAAGTCGAGAAAGAGGCGCACGCGCAGCGGCAGGTGCCGGCGCTGCGGAAACACGGCATGAATGCCAATGGGCGGCGCGGCATACGCGTCGAGCACGCTCGCGAGCCGGCCCGCCGCGATATCCTCCCCGACCTCCCACCACGAGCGCCATGCAAGGCCATAGCCTTCGAGGCACCATTCGTGCAGCACCGCGCCGTCCGAGCACTCCATCGTGCCGGAGACGCGAATCGACACCACTTTGTCGTCCTGTTGAAACGTCCAGCCGCGCTGCTGGTTCGCGCTGCTCGCGCCGAGCGCGAGGCAGTTGTGGCGCGCGAGGTCGGCCAGCGTCTCGGGTGCGCCGCGCCGCGACAGATACGCGGGCGACGCCACGCAAACGCGCCGGTTTTCGCCGAGCTTGAGCGAGACGAGCGACGAATCGGGCAATTCGCCCAACCGCACCGCGCAGTCGAAGCCTTCGTTGACGAGATCGACGAGCCGGTCCGAGAGGTCGAGCGTGGTCGTCACGTCGGGGTGCGCGGACGTGAAATCGGGCACGAGCGGCGCGACGTGGCGGCGGCCGAAGCCCGCCGGCGCGGAGACGCGCAAGTGCCCGCTCGCCTTCACGCCGCCCGCGGAGACGCTGGCCTCGGCATTCTGCATATCGTGAATGATGCGCTGGCAGTCTTCGAGAAACGCAGACCCCTCGAACGTCAGCGTGATGCGGCGCGTGGTCCGCACAAAGAGCTTCACGCCGAGCCGCTCTTCGAGTGCGTCGATACGACGGCCGATGATGGCGGGCGCGACACCTTCGGCCTGCGCCGCCGCGGAAAGACTGCCCTTGGCGGCAACATTGGCGAAAGTTTCGATTTGTTTGAAGCGATCCATCGGAAAAAGAAGAAAACGGAATTACACAACGTACTTGCTAGAAAAAATCCTCTAGACGGTCAGATTAGGTGGGTAAAAGTAAAAGATCAAGTGATCATTCCCGTCTTTTTCAGTCCCCATGATCATGAATACAATTCATCCCGACCTCTGATGAAGGAGTGCAAGGCTATGTCGGCCAAAACGACACCGTGCGCGGCACAATCCGCGACACCCCGATTTCCCAAGGCTGTGATCTTCGACGCGTATGGCACGCTCTTCGACGTGCACTCGGTCGTCGCCGCAGCCGAGCAGATGTTCCCCGGTCACGGCGACGCCCTCTCGCAGCTCTGGCGCCTCAAGCAGATCGAATACACGCAGTTGCGCACGCTTTCGGACCCCACTGGCGCGCGCTACCGCCCCTTCTGGGATATCACCGTCGATGCGCTGCGCTACGCGGCGCGCCGCCTGAACCTGTCGCTCTCGGGCGCGGGCGAAAAGCGTCTGATGGACGAATACGCCTGCCTTTCGGCCTTCCCCGACGTGCTGCCCGTGCTGCGCCGCCTGCGCGAGCCGCGTGAAGACGGCACGCGCATGGGCCTCGCCATCCTCTCGAACGGCAATCCGCAGATGCTCGACATCGCGGTGAAGAGCGCCGGCATGAACGGCCTGTTCGATCACGTTCTCTCAGTCGATGCCGTGCGCGCCTACAAGCCGGCCGCCGCAGCCTATGCGCTCGGCACCGCAGCGTTCGACGCCGCGCCGCGCGACATGGTGTTCGTCTCGTCCAACGGCTGGGACGCCGCCGGCGCCGGCTGGTTCGGCTACACCACATTCTGGATCAACCGCCAGCGACTGCCCGCCGAAGAACTCGGCGTGCCGCCGCACGGTACCGGCAGCGGCATGGCAGAACTCGCCGCCTTTCTCGAAACCGCTGTGCCTGCAGAGCGAAGCCGCCCCGCGCCCCAGCCCGGGCGCGTGACGAAATCGTCCTGACTGGCACAGCCATTACAACAATCGCATTCAAAGTCTGACCGACCAAGGAGCAATCATGGCAAACACGTTGAAACTGCCGCAAGGCATGCAGATCACGGCTGAAATCCAGCCTGGCTTCGAAACCATCCTCACGCCCGAAGCGCTCGAACTCGTGGCGTCGCTGCACCGCGCATTCGAGCCGCGTCGGCAGGAACTGCTCGCAGCACGCGTCGCGCGCACGAAGCGCCTCGACGCTGGCGAGCGCCCCGACTTTCTGGCGGAAACGAAGTCGATCCGCGAAGGCGACTGGAAGATCGCGCCGCTGCCGAAGGATCTCGAATGCCGCCGCGTCGAGATCACGGGTCCGGTCGAGCGCAAGATGATCATCAACGCGCTGAACTCCGGTGCGGACGCCTACATGACCGACTTCGAGGACTCGAATGCGCCGAGCTGGGACAACCAGATCACCGGCCAGATCAACCTCAAGGACGCGGTGCGTCGCACCATCTCGCTGGAACAGAACGGCAAAACCTACAAGCTCAACGAGAAGACCGCCACGCTGATCGTGCGTCCGCGCGGTTGGCACCTCGACGAAAAGCACGTGACGGTCGACGGCCAGCGCATCTCGGGCGGCATCTTCGATCTCGCGCTCTACCTGTTCCACAACGCGAAGGAACTGCTGGCGCGCGGCACCGGCCCGTACTTCTATCTGCCGAAGATGGAAAGCCACCTCGAAGCGCGCCTGTGGAACGACATCTTCGTCATGGCGCAGGAAGCCGTGGGCATCCCGCGCGGCACGATCCGCGCAACGGTGCTGATCGAAACGATCCTCGCCACGTTCGAGATGGACGAAATCCTCTATGAACTGCGCGAACACAGCTCGGGCCTGAACGCCGGCCGTTGGGACTACATCTTCTCGGCGATCAAGAAGTTCAAGAACGACAAGGACTTCTGCCTCGCGGAGCGCTCGCAGATCACCATGACGGTGCCGTTCATGCGCGCCTATGCGCTCGAACTGCTCAAGACCTGCCATCGCCGCAATGCGCCGGCTATCGGCGGCATGAGCGCGCTGATCCCGATCAAGAACGACCCCGCAGCAAACGAAAAGGCCATGGGCGGCGTGCGTTCGGACAAAGCACGCGATGCCAGCGACGGTTACGACGGCGGCTGGGTTGCGCACCCGGGCCTCGTGCCCATCGCAATGGAAGAGTTCGTGAAGGTGCTCGGCGACCAGCCGAACCAGCTCGGCAAGCAGCGCCCCGACGTCAACGTGACGAGCAACGACATTCTCGACTTCCGTCCGGAAGCGCCGATCACCGAAGCAGGCCTGCGCAACAACATCAACGTGGGCATCCACTACCTGGGCTCGTGGCTCGCGGGCAATGGCTGCGTGCCGATCCACAACCTGATGGAAGACGCGGCTACTGCGGAAATTTCGCGTGCGCAGGTCTGGCAGTGGATCCGCTCGCCCAAGGGCAAGCTTGACGATGGCCGCAAGGTCACGGCCGAGCTCGTGAGCGAACTGATCCCGCAGGAACTCGACAAGGTGAAGGCCTCGGTCGGCGGCGACACCAAGCCGTACGTGCGCGCTTCGGAAATCTTCGAAGAGATGTCGACGTCGGAGCACTTCGTCGACTTCCTGACGCTGCCGCTGTACGAAGAGATCTGATCGCATCAGACCATTCGCGCTGCTTGACGAATAGTCGATGAAAAAGGCCCGGCGGATGCCCATCCGCCGGGCCTTTGCGTTTGTCGCGCAACGCGTTTATTCGCTTGCTAGCGCGAGAGACGGTGCGCGACCCAGTCGCCGCCGTGAATCTGCGGCCGGCCTGCCACCGCATGACGTGCAACCGGATAGAACAGGCACTCGAGCCGTTCCCCCTCCACTTCCACGCTCACCTTCTGCGCGACGAATAAGCCATCGACGCCCGGATAAACCTGCTCGATCTCGTCGAGCACGGCCACGAGCGCCTCGTCGACCTCATAGACCTCGCCGAGCACCGGCGCGGCCTTCGCATCGGCAATCATCCCCGGGTACGTCCCGAAATCGAACAGGTGGCCCGCCACTGCGGTGCGTCCAACGAGGCGCGGCTCCCGGATCGCGTTGCGCGCTGCGGCGAGATTGATGTCGTTGATCTCGCCCGCGCGCAGCGTGCCGTAGATGAATACGTACTTCATTGCTTGCGCTCCTTGCTCACGATTGCCTGTTGCCGATGCCTCGCGCTGGCACGGCACAATCCGGAGCATTATGCGCCTGCGCTCACGCCCGCGGGCAGCGCCGTACAGTCAGATCTACGCGCGCCTACAATGATGCGGACAGAAACGCCCAGATCCGCCATGCCTTTTTCCTCGCCCGCTGCCGCGCCGCCAGCCGAACTCGCCGACATTCCGCCCGAATTCGAGCCGACGCCCGAGCACCCCATTCGCGTGCGCTCACGGCCCATGGCTGCAGGCGTGCGCATCGCGCTGCATACGCACGCGTGGGCACAGCTCGCCTATGCCTCGCGCGGCGTGCTGCGCATGGCGACGCCTGGCACGACGTGGATGGTCCCGCCTTCGCGTGCGATCTGGGTCCCCTCGTTTGTCACGCATGAAGTGGCGATCGTCGAGGATGCATTCCTGCGCACGCTCTATGTCGATGCCTCGGTGATCCCGCCCGGGCTCGACGCCTGTCGCGTGGTGGAGGTGTCCGGCCTGCTGCGCGAGGCGATTGCCGCGTTCGACGAGCGTGGCATCGGCCCCGGGCGCGAGCGCCTGCTTGGCGCGGTGGCGCTCGACGAAATCACGCGCTCCGCGCCGCTGCCGCTCTCGGTGCCGATGCCCGAGGAAAAGCGCCTGCGCTCGCTGTGCGAGGCACTGCTCGCCGACCCCGCCGGACCGGGTTCGCTCGAGTACTGGGCAGCGCACGTGGGCGCGAGCACGCGCACGATCGCGCGGCTCTTCCGGCAGGAACTCGGTGTGAGCTTTTCGCAGTGGCGCCAGCAGGCGATCCTCGCGCGCGCGATCCCGCTCCTGAACCAGGGCAAGCCGATGGCCGTCGTGGCGCAGGAACTCGGCTATCAAAGCCAGAGCGCGTTTTCGGCGATGTTCCGGCGCGCGTTCGGCGAGAGCCCGCGCGCGTTCATTGCGCGAGGAACAGGTGAGCGGGATTGCGGCCCGCATGAAGATGAGATAGCGACCGACACGCCGATCGTGGCGGCGTCTACTGGATCCGGGACGGCACGGCAGGACATCTGAGAGTGCACGGGATAAATACACGTGCGGCCGCTACGGCATCGCCTCCCGCGGGGTTTATCGTGGATGATCAAACCGGCCGCGTCATATGGCGGATCGAGCCGAGACGCGCAAGGCGTGGCCCCGCCACCCGGTAGCCCATGCGCAGATAGAGCCGCGCCGCGGGATTATCGACAAACACGCGCAGTTGCAACTCGCGCAGACCGCGCTCGCGCGCCCAGCGATGCGACATATCGAGCAGGAAGGTCCCGGCGCCGTTGCCACGATAGCCTTCGGCGATCTGCACGTCGCGGATATGCAGCGAGTCGCCCTCTTGCGTCACGCGCAGCACGCCAATGGCCTCGCCATCGAGTTCGAGAATGAAATTTTCCGATTCGCGGTAGCTGGCCAGAAAGAGGTCGCCGCGCCAGATCAGATGATGCCGCTGGTAGTAGCCGCCCATGTTCCGGCGCGTCAGCGACTCGGCGAACTCGAAGTCGTCCATGGTGGCGTGACGCAACTGGAAGCGCGACGGGATGTCGTTCGGTGCGAACATGGCAGGCAACGCGGCAAAACGCGGAAATTCGAAGTTCCGACAACGCTACGATAACGCGCCCGCTCAAGCAATGGCCGTTTGTCCGTATCCGGCGTGCAGGGATACGAAGGGAAAGAGAAATAGAAAAAGCCCGCTGGAAATCCAGCGGGCTTTGATTCTGGCGGAGCGGACGGGACTCGAACCCGCGACCCCCGGCGTGACAGGCCGGTATTCTAACCAACTGAACTACCGCTCCAATCCTGCTTTACTGCACCGGCGGTCGGTTAGAACCCGCTGGCGGCGTCGCCCTGCTACTCGCACTGCTACTTTGTGGCGCCGCATTTAATTTGGCGTCCCCTAGGGGATTCGAACCCCTGTACTCACCGTGAAAGGGTGATGTCCTAGGCCTCTAGACGAAGGGGACAACACAGGCTTGCGCCTTGAACTACATTCTGCACGATACGCTGTACAGATCGAATCTGGCGGAGCGGACGGGACTCGAACCCGCGACCCCCGGCGTGACAGGCCGGTATTCTAACCAACTGAACTACCACTCCAATCCTGCTTTACTGCACCGGCGGTCGGTTAGCACCCGCTGGCGGCGTCGCCCTGCTACTCGCACTGTTACTTTGTGGCGCCGCATTTATTTGGCGTCCCCTAGGGGATTCGAACCCCTGTACTCACCGTGAAAGGGTGATGTCCTAGGCCTCTAGACGAAGGGGACAACACAGGCTTACGCCTATAACACTTCAACTAAAAAGCCCGCTCACAATTTCTGAACGGGCTTCTATCTGGCGGAGCGGACGGGACTCGAACCCGCGACCCCCGGCGTGACAGGCCGGTATTCTAACCAACTGAACTACCGCTCCAGTTCGACATACACAGATGGGCGTCGGTTGATTCCCACCTGCTGCCTCGCCGAGATCATTCGATCTTTTCGACGACGCTCATGTCTGGCGTCCCCTAGGGGATTCGAACCCCTGTACTCACCGTGAAAGGGTGATGTCCTAGGCCTCTAGACGAAGGGGACATAATCTTTTCAGATAATGCCTTGCTACACTTTACTACTTGTTCTGTTGGTGGAGGTAAGCGGGATCGAACCGCTGACCTCTTGCATGCCATGCAAGCGCTCTCCCAGCTGAGCTATACCCCCTTGCAGAACAGAAGCGAGATTTTAAACATCAATTTCGCTTTCGTCAAGAGTGTTTCGAATCTTTTTTTCATCGCTTCGGTGTTTCTGTGAAACATCGTTGCTCGATTCGACCACTCTTTGCGTGAAACTTACCGCTGTTTCGCGCTCCGTATTCAACGGAGCCCGAATACTACAAGAACTCTCGCTCAGGCGCTAGTGCCAGAGCGAAAAATTCTTCAAATATTTTTACGCACCCTTCTCAAGCACCCTTCGCGAGACCTTGTTCGATACGGCCCACGACCACATCACGGCCGAACAACGTGAGCACCGCGTCGATCGCCGGCGTATGCGTCGTGCCCGCCACGAACAGGCGCACCGGCATCGCGAGTTGCGGCATCTTCAGCTTGTGCGCACCCAGCGTCGTCTTGAAGGCGGCCGAGATGGCCTCCTTGGTCCACTCCGCGCCCTTGAGCGCGCTGGCGAGGTCGGCAAGCGCCGGACGCACCGCATCGGTCACGTGCTGCGCAAGCGCGTCGGCTTCGGGCTGCGGCTCGCGATAGAACATCATGGCGTTCTCGGCGATTTCCTTGATCGTCGTTGCGCGGTCCTTGAAGAGCGCCACCACGCCGTCGAGCGCCGGCCCCTTCGCGAGTGCCGCTTCGTCCACGCCCAGCGCCGCGAAGAACGGCTTCGAGAGCTCGGCGAGGCGAACGTTGTCGACTTCCTTCAGGTAGTGGTTGTTGAGCCAGTTGAGCTTGTTGTGGTCGTACTGTGCCGGCGACTTGCCCAGATGGTCGAGATCGAACCACTCGACGAACTGCTCGCGCGTGAACACCTCGGCGTCGCCGTGCGACCAGCCCAGACGCGCGAGGTAGTTCAGCACCGCCTCCGGCAGGTAGCCGGCGTCGCGATAGCCCATCACGCTCATTGCGCCGTGACGCTTGCTCATCTTCTCGCCCTGCTCGTTGAGCACGGTCGGCAAGTGGCCATAGACGGGCGGCTCGGCGCCCAGCGCACGCAGGATGTTGATCTGGCGCGGCGTGTTGTTCACGTGGTCGTCGCCACGAATCACGTGCGTGATCTTCATATCGATGTCGTCCACGACGACGCAGAAGTTGTAGGTCGGCGTGCCGTCCGGGCGCGCGATCACGAGGTCGTCGAGTTCTTCGTTCGAAATCTCCACGCGGCCCTTCACGGCGTCGTCCCAAGCAACCACGCCCGTAAGCGGGTTACGGAAGCGCAGCACGGGCTGCACGCCTTCGGGCGGCGTCGGCAGCACCTTGCCCGGCTCGGGGCGCCACGTGCCGTCGTAGCGCGGTTTTTCGCCGGCTTCGCGCTGACGCTCGCGCAGCGCATCGAGTTCTTCGGTCGACATGTAGCACGGGTAGACAAGGCCCTGGTCCTGCATCTGCTTGAGCACTTCGCGATAACGGTCCATGCGCTGCATCTGGTAGAACGGGCCTTCGTCGAAATCGAGGCCGAGCCACTGCATGCCTTCGAGGATCGCGTCGACGGCTTCGGTGGTCGAGCGCTCGAGATCGGTGTCCTCGATCCGCAGCACGAAAGCGCCCTTGTTGTGGCGCGCGAACGCCCACGGATAGAGCGCGGAACGGATGTTGCCGAGGTGAATGAAGCCGGTCGGGCTCGGCGCAAAGCGGGTACGGACGGGGGTCGTGGTCATGTGCGGATACTCGAGGACGGTGCCGCCCGGCGACCGCCAGGCGCTGCCGCATGCTCGATGAAAACGGAGCGGCAGGCGAATACGGTCGACGGCGGACGGCGAAGGTTCGCGGCGCGGGCCGTAGCAGTGGCGATGCGGGCCCGGAAGGAGCTCGACACAGCGCGGCACGGCAGACGCAAAACGCGAACGGAAAACCGGGAAAATTAGAGACCGGATTATACCCGCCGCGCGCCGGGATCCACCGACACATCGCGTTACACGCACGAAGCGTGAGCACCCTCGGCTTTGCCTTATCATGTCGGCGCGCTGGCGCCCTTGCCGGCGCCGCCCGGCCCCCAGTTGTGGGTCGCAAGAATAAACGCGGTGCGCACGCCACACGAGAATCGCTTTCGCACGCGCCGCACCTGGAGAATGTGCTTGAAACCCAGTTCGAAGCCGGATCTGAAACCGGACACGCAGCCGGACCACAATTCGTCGCGGCTATCATTGAGCCGCCGCCATTTTTCGCTCGCGGCCGCCTCCACCGTCCTCGCCGCCTGCACGACAGCGGGCACGCAAACGGCGGAAACAAAGGGCGCAACGGTCGCCCCGCCACCGCTCGCGAAAACGCCGCGCCCGATTCGCGTGGGCCTGGCACTCGGCGGCGGCGCCGCGCGCGGCTTTGCGCATATCGGCGTGATCAAGGGGCTCGAGGCACGCAACATCCAGGTCGATCTGATCACGGGCACGAGCGCGGGCTCGGTGGTTGCGGCGCTCTACGCCTCCGGCATGAACGGCTTCGCGCTCAACAAGCTGGCACTGACGATGGATGAGGCGTCGATCAGCGACTGGGCCATGCCGTTTCGCAACCGTGGCATCCTGCAAGGCGTGGCGCTGCAGAATTTCCTGAATACGACACTGCGCGAGCGTCCGATCGAAAAGATGGCCAGGCCGCTCGGCGTTGTCTCGACCGATTTGCGCAGCGGTCAGCCGATCCTGTTCCAGCGTGGCAACACGGGCATTGCCGTACGCGCTTCATGCAGCATTCCGTCGATTTTCGAGCCGGTCCGGATTGCGGGTCACGAGTACGTGGACGGTGGCCTCGTGAGCCCCGTGCCCGCTTCGTTCGCGCGCAAGATGGGCGCCGACTTCGTGATCGCCGTGGATATTTCGGCACGCCCAGAAACGGCGCCGACCCAGAGCCAGTTCGACGTGCTGATGCAGACCTTCACGATCATGGGCCAGTCGATCAAGAACTACGAGCTCGAGAAATACGCCGACATCGTGATCCGGCCGAATCTCAACGCCATGTCGAGCAGCGACTTCACGCAACGTAACGCCGCGATCCTCGCTGGCGAGGAAGCCGCGGCGAAGATCTTTCCGGAGCTCGAGCGCAAGCTGGCTGCCGCGCGCATGACGATGGCCTGAGCGATCGCAGGAGCACTAACCTGCGTCGCTATCTGAATAAACACCAAAAGAGGAACGCAAAAAGCCCGCTTCGATGAAGCAGGCTTTTTGTTGGGCCCGACCTTGCGATTAGTTGCCGCCGCTGTCGAACTGCGCGCTAACGCGCTTGAGGCCTTGTTCCTGATCCGGCGTAAACGACGTTTCGACGCGACGCGCACCCGTGAAACGCTTTTCCCAGTAGCCGCTATCCAGGTCGTCGACGCGGATCGTGCTGCCGGTGGACGGCGAGTGCACGAACTTGTTGTCGCCGATATAGATGCCCACGTGCGAGAACGTGCGGCGCATCGTGTTGAAGAACACGAGGTCGCCGGGCTTGAGGTTGCTCATGCTCACCTTCTCGCCCACGCGGCTCATTTCCTCGGCGCGGCGAGGCAGGCTCATGCCGAGCGTGTCCTGAAACACGTAGCGTACGAAGCCGCTGCAATCGAGGCCCGAGTCAGGCGTGTTGCCACCCCAGCGGTAGCGCACGCCGATCATATTGAGCGCGCCTACCACAACGTCGCCGGCCTTGCCAGCCATGCCGGACAGAAATGCCTTCGCGCCGCCTTGGGCTGGAGCCTGCGCGGTGGTTTGCGTCGTGGTTTGAACTGCGGGGAGCGACTGCGGGTTCGTCGAGTTGCTCGGCGAAAATGAGACGTTCTGATTAAAACTGCTTGCTTCGTCGGCGAACGCGCCGGGAGCTGCAGCCATCAGTGCGCCGATGAACATCCCGGCGACGACGCGCGTGCAAGCCTGGGTCAAGGATCGGTGCTGCATGGGTCGGAATAAATTGCCCGTAAATCAGGGAGTTAGAAGAAAAGTTTGGACGATACTAGCCAGTAAGTATTTGTGTGTCAAAACAAATAGAAAAAAACAATTACGATGCATGCCTCATTGGTGAATTTCACCAAAAAATCACCAAAAAAACCCCTTAAGTTCCGCGATCGTTCACCGATCAAACGCGGCTTTCAGCAACTTTCGCGTGTAAGGGTGGGCGGGGTCGTCAAAGATTTTTGTTACATCTCCGGTCTCGACGATTGCGCCGTTCTGCATGACCGCAACACGATGCGCCATCGCGCCAATGACTTCGAGATCGTGGCTGATGAACACGTAGCCCAGGTTGTATTTTCGTTGCAAATCACTCAACAATCGCAACACTTGTTGTTGAATCGAAACGTCAAGCGCGCTGGTGGGCTCGTCGAGCACGATCACGCGCGGTTCCAGCACGAGCGTGCGCGCAATGGCGATGCGCTGGCGCTGGCCGCCGGAAAACTCGTGCGGGTAGCGCAGTAGCACCGTCCGGTCGAGGCCCACTTCCCGCAACACGCCCACGATGCGCTTGCGGCGCTCATCGCCGGAAAGATCGGGCCGGTGCAGCGCCAGTCCCTCCCCTACGATGCGCTCGATGGTTTGTCTGGGCGAAAGCGAACTGAACGGGTCCTGAAAGACCACCTGCAGATGCGAGCGCAGACCGAGCTTGTCGCGGCCCTGATAGCTCCCGATTGGGCGGCCCTGAAACTCGATCGCGCCGCCCGCAGTTCGTTGCAGGCCCAGCATCGCCATCGCCAGCGTCGACTTTCCCGACCCCGACTCGCCGACGATGCCAAGCGTCTCGCCCTGGCGCACCGCGACGCTCGCGTCGTCGACCGCGCGAAAGCGGCCGCGCCGCCACCAGCCCGTGAAACCGGGCAGCTTCGTCGCGAAATCGACGCTCACGTCTTTCGCTTCGAGCAGCACCGGCGCGATCGGCAGCACCGGCAGCACGTTGCGCTCGGGCCGGCTCGCGATCAGCCGCTGGGTATAGGGATGCTCGGGCGCCTCGAAGATCTGCTCGATGGTCCCCATCTCCACCAGCCTGCCCTTCTCCATCACCGCCACGCGCTGCGCGAAGCGGCGCACGAGATTCAGGTCGTGCGTGATGAGCAGCACCGACATGCCCCCGCCAGGCTTGCCCGCCTCCTCGCGCTGCAACTCGCGCAGCAATTCGACGATCTGCCCGCGAATCGTCACGTCGAGCGCCGTCGTGGGCTCGTCCGCCAGCAACAGGCGCGGGCGGCACGCCAGCGCCATCGCGATCATCACGCGCTGGCGCTGGCCGCCCGACAGCTGATGCGGATAGCTGAAAAGACGCCGGCGCGGCTCGGGAATGCCAGTGCGCTCGAGCAACTCCACCGCGCGTTCGTACGCCGCCTTCTTCGTCACGCCATCGTGCAGCACGATGGTCTCCGCAATCTGCTCGCCGATCGTATAGAGCGGATTGAGCGCCGTCATCGGCTCCTGGAAGATCATCGCAATGTCGCTGCCGCGCAGGCCGCGCATCGCGCGCTCGCTCTTCGCGAGCAGATCCTCGCCGTCGAGGCGGATCGCGCCCGAGACCTGCGCATCGCTCAGGAGCCGCAGGATCGCGAGCGCCGTCACGGTCTTGCCGGAGCCCGACTCGCCCACGAGCGCCACGCGCTCGCCGCGCCCGATGTCGAGCGCGATGTCGTCCACGGCCAGCGTCTCGCCGAAGCGCACGCTCAGATGCTCGATCGAGAGCAGCGGCCCGACGTTCGTACCGCCTTGCTTTGGCCGCGCGCTCATTGGTTGCCTCCGGCCTTCATCGCATCGGAAATGCGCGTGTCGAGCGCGTTGCGCAACGCGTCGCCCATGAACGTAAGCAACAGCAAGGTGACGACCAGCACGCCGAACGTCGACATCGAAATCCACCAGGCGTCGAGATTGCCCTTGCCTTGCGCAAGCAATTCCCCGAGGCTCGGCGTGGGCGGCGGCACGCCCAGACCGAGAAAGTCGAGGCTCGTGAGCGCGAGGATCGAGCCGCTCATGCGAAACGGCAGAAACGTAATGACGGGCGTGAGGCTGTTGGGCAGCACGTGACGCCAGATGATCTGCCAGTTCGAGAGGCCCATCGCGCGCGCGGCGGTCACGTAATCCTGATTGCGGTTGCGCAGGAACTCGGCACGCACGTAATCCGAGAGCCCGATCCAGCCGAACAAAGAGAGCAGCACGATCAGCAGGATGAAGCCCGGCTCGAAGATCGACGCGAAGATGATGAGCAGATAGAGCTCGGGCAGCGCGCTCCAGATCTCGATCAGGCGCTGCCCGAAGATATCGACGCGCCCGCCGAAGTAACCCTGGAACGCACCCGCCAGCACGCCGAGCAACGTGCCGATGGCAGTCAGCACGAGCGCGAACTCCACCGAGACGCGAAAACCGTACAGGAGCCGCGCGAACAGATCGCGTCCGCTCGCGTCGGTGCCTAGCCAGTTATCGCGCGACGGCGGCGCCGGGTTCGGCACCTTCGAAAAGTAATTGAGCGTGTCGTAGTAGTACGGATTCGGCGGATAGACCGCGAAGTTGCCGGGCGTGTCGAAGCGGTGACGAATGTACGGGTCGAGATAGTCGGCAGGCGTCGGGAAATCGCCGCCGAAAGCCGTCTCCGGATAATCCTTGAAGAGCGGGAAATAGAGATGCCCGTCGTAGCGCACGACGAGCGGCTTGTCGTTGCACCAGAGCGGCCCCGCGAGACTCGCCGCGAATGCGATCACGAAAACGATCAGGCTCCAGTAGCCGAGGCGCTGCTGCTTGAAGCGCGTCCACACCCGGCGCGCGGGCGTGGGCGACTTGAAGGCGCGCACGCTCTCGGTGCGCAGTTCGGGCTCGGCGCCGGCGCGGGCTCTGTTCAACTCAGCGCTCCAGTTGTTCGAATTGAATGCGGGGATCGACCCACACGTAGCAGAGATCGGAAATGAGCTTGGTCAGGAGCCCGATCAACGTGAAGAGATACAGCGTGCCGAGCACGACCGGATAGTCGCGCCGCACCACCGACTCATAGGACAGCAGGCCCAGGCCGTCGAGCGAGAACAGCGTTTCGATCAGCAGGCTGCCCGTGAAAAACGCGCCAATAAACGCGGCCGGAAACCCCACGACGAGCGGCAGCAGCGCGTTGCGGAACACGTGCTTCCAGAGCACGGTGCGCTCGGAAAGGCCCTTCGCGCGCGCGGTCAGCACATACTGACGGCGGATCTCCTCGAGAAAGGCGTTCTTCGTGAGCATGGTCGTGACCGCGAAGCTCCCCACGACCGATGCCGTGACCGGCAGCGTGATGTGCCACAGGTAGTCGAGAATCTTGCCGCCGAGCGAGAGCGTGTCCCAGTCGTCGGAGGTGAGATTGCGCAGCGGAAAGAGCTGCAGGAAGGTGCCGCCGCCGAACAGCACGAGCAGCAGCACGCCCAGCACGAAGCCCGGGATCGCATAGCCGACCAGCACGACGAGGCTCGTGACGAGATCGAAGCGCGAGCCGTTGCGCACCGCCTTGGCGATGCCCAACGGCACCGATATCAGATAGGTGAGAAAGAACGTCCACAGACCGATGCTGATCGACACCGGCAGCTTCGAGACGATGAGCGACCAGACGCTCTGATGACGGAAGTAGCTCTGCCCGAGATCGAAGCGTGCGAAGCGCCCGAGCATCAAGAAATAACGTTGCAGCGGCGGCTTGTCGAAACCATAGAGCTGCTTGAGTTGCGCGACCTGCTGCGCGTCCACGCCCGAATGGGCGCGCATGCCGAACGGCATGCCCTGCTCCGCGCCGCGCCGCAACTCGCGCACCGCCTGCTCGACCGGGCCGCCCGGCACGAACTGGATCACACCGAAGGTCAGCGTGAGTACGCCGAGCAGCGTCGGGATCATCAGCAACAGGCGTTTGACGATGTAGCTCCACATGATTCTTTGCGTCCGTCAAGGATGGTCCGACATCTCAGTGCTGCGGCGGCTGCTCGCGCCCCAGCCACCACGTCGAAATGATCCAGTCGATCGCGCCATAGTACAGCGGCAGCTTCGCCGGATAAGCCAACGTGTTCCTGTACGCCACGCGGTGCGTCGCGCTGTACCACTGCGGCACCACATAGTAGCCGTGCATCAGCACCCGGTCGAGCGCGTGCGTGGCGTCGAGCAACTGCTCGCGCGTTTGCGCCAGCATCAGCGATTTGAGGATCGCGTCCACGGCCGGCGACTTCAGGCCGATCAGGTTGCCCGAGCCCGGCTCGTCGGCGGCCTTGCTGCCGAAACGATCGAGCTGCTCCGCGCCCGGCACCTGCACGTCGGGGAACTTGATCGTCGTCACGTCGAAGTCGAAAGCGTCGAGCCGCTTCTGATAGAGCGCGAAATCCACCGAACGATAGTTCACGTGAATGCCGAGCCGCGCCAATGCCTGCGAATACTGCGCCATGATCGGCGCCCATTGCGCGGAGGCACTCGTGTCGTCGAGCACCTCGAACACGAACGGCTGACCTTGCGCGTTGCGCAGCGCCCCGTCGCGATAGGTCCAGCCCGCATCCGCGAGCAGCGCACGCGCCTTGAGCAGATTCGCGCGCAGCGAGCCAGGCCGATTGGTGCCCGGCTGCACCGGTGGCGGACCGAACACGGCCGGATCGAGCTGCTTGCGCCACGGATCGAGCAGCGCAAGCTCGCCAGGCGTTGGCAAGCCCTTCGCCTGCAGATCCGTATTCACGAACCAGCTATCGATGCGCTTGTACTGGCTGTAGAACAGCATGCGGTTGAGCCACTGGAAATCCAGCGCGAGATCGAGCGCTTCGCGCACGCGCACGTCCTGAAACATCGGCTTGCGCAGGTTGATCACATAGCCCTGCATGCCGGTGCCGTTATGCTGCGGAAATTCGCGCTTGATGAGTTCGCCGCTGTCGAACCGCTTGCCCACGTCGCGGCGCACCCAGTTGCGCGCCACGTATTCGACGAGCGCATCGTACTCGCCGGCCTTGAACGCTTCGAGGCGCGCGACGTCGTCTGAATAGAGCTTGTAGACGATGCGCTCGAAGTTGTTGGTGCCCACGCGCACGGGCAGGTCCTTGCCCCAGTAGTTCGAATCGTGCTTGTACGTGATCGTGCGGCCGTTGGAGTAACGCTCGATTACATAGGGACCGCTGCCGAGCGGCTCCTCGAACCCAATCTGATCGAACGCGATGTGCGTGCCGTCGGCGCGCAGGCCCCACTTGTGCGAGAACACCGGCATGCCGCCCGCGATGAGCGGCAACTCGCGGTTGTTGGTGCGGAACTCGAAGCGGATCGTGGCCGGATCGACCACCACCGCGCGCGTGATTTCGCTGAAGTAGGCCTGCATCGACGGCGAGGCCTGCCGGCTCTTGAGCATGTCGAGCGAGAATTTCACGTCGGCCGCTGTGACCGGATCGCCGTTCGAAAAATGCGCGCGCGGATTCAAATGAAACCTCACCGACAAGCGATCGGGCGCGATGAGAATATCGTCGGCGAGCAATCCATATGCCGACGCCACTTCATCCATGCTGCCCGTCGTCAGGCTCTCGAAAATCATACCGAGGCCCGGCGCCGCACTGCCGCGCATCGTGAACGGATTGAACTTGTCGAAGCTCGTCAGCCGGTCGGGATTCGCGAGCACCAGCGTGCCACCCTTGGGCGCATCCGGATTGACGTAATCGAAGTGTTTGAAGTCCTGCGGGTACTTCGGCTCGCCATATTGAGCGATCGCGTAGACCGCGTGCGCGGAAGGCATCGTCGCGAATACAAGAGCAAGCGCGGCCCCCGCAGCAGCCAGCATGCGCGCCGACGCAAACCGCCAGACTCCCCGTTCCGCCCCCCCCTCGCGCCGCGGGCCAGGACTCACGCGAGGACTCCCGCCAGGAACCGTTGCCCCACGCGCCGTGCGCGTTCTCCTGCCTCGCGTTCCTGTCGTCATAGAAAGGGATTTGTCCGGAGTGCCGTGTCAATTGTGAGAGAATTCTACCCAAACCGCGCGGCGCCGCCTTTGCCGGCGCCCGGTGCATTAAACCTGTTCAGGAGAATTCATGGGCTTCCTCGCTGGCAAACGCATCTTGTTGACCGGCCTGCTGTCGAACCGATCGATCGCGTATGGCATTGCGCAAGCATGCAAGCGCGAAGGCGCGGAACTGGCGTTCACATACGTCGGCGAGCGCTTCAAGGACCGCATTAACGAATTCGCCAAGGAATTCGAGAGCAATCTCGTTTTCCCCTGCGATGTGGCCGACGACGCGCAAATCGACGCGCTCTTCGCCGACCTCAAGCAGCACTGGGGCACGCTCGACGGGCTCGTCCACTCGATCGGCTTCGCCCCGCGCGAAGCGATCGCGGGTGACTTCCTCGACGGCATGACGCGCGAAAATTTCCGCATCGCGCACGACATCTCGGCCTACAGCTTCCCGGCGCTCGCCAAGGCCGCGCAACCGATGCTCGCGGCCAACGCCTCGCTCCTCACCCTCACCTATCTCGGTGCGGAACGCGCGATCCCGAACTACAACACGATGGGTCTCGCAAAGGCCTCGCTCGAAGCAAGCGTACGCTACCTCGCGGTATCGCTCGGCGCGAAAGGCGTGCGCGTGAACGGCATCTCGGCGGGCCCGATCAAGACGCTCGCGGCAAGCGGCATCAAGAGCTTCGGCAAGATCCTCGATTTCGTCGAGCACAACGCGCCGCTACAGCGTAACGTGACGATCGAGCAAGTCGGCAACACGGCCGCGTTCCTGCTCTCCGATCTGGCCGGCGGCGTGACGGCCGAAATCGTCCACGTCGACGCAGGCTTTAACGCCGTGGTCGGCGGCATGGCGGGCCTTGGCGAATAAGCCAACGCCCGCCTCGCCCGCGCCTCGTTGCGCAGGCAACCGTAACAGGTAAAAAGCCGCCCGAGGGCGGCTTTTCTTTTGGCCTCGACACCTTGCACCTTGTGCCGGCCTGCTCGCGCGCTTCGTCAAGCGTGGCGCACGACGCGCGAACCTGGCTTAGCGCCAATGTCCCGGAGGGCCACCATGGTCGCGATCATAATGGCCGCGACCGCGGTCGTAGCCACCGTGATGGCGATACCAGTCGTCACGGCCCCAGTAGCGGCGGCCATCCCAATAGCGGTCCCCGTGCCAGCCAATCACGACGGCCGGCGGCGCGCCATAGACGGGCGCAGCATAGACGGGCGCGGGTTGATAGACCACGGGCGGCGGCGGCGGCGCATAGACCGGTTGCGGCGCGACATAAACCGGAGCCGGGATACCGATATTGACACCGACACTCACGCCAGCCATAGCCGCACTCGATGCACCAATAGTCACGCCCCCGACCAGCATTGCAACAACACGAGCGAACTTCATGGACTCACCTTTTTGGGGTTGATGTTTTGTTGAAGCGAATATAGCGCAGGCTCTCCGCCCCGCGTATTTCAACATTGTAATAACTGATGCACAAAACCACGTGCATTCGCCCATGTAACGTCTGGTTACATCGGAGCCCAGTTCGCAATAACGCACAAAAAGGTTAACTGCCGATATGCAAAATCCATTTGCATCATTTAATTCGACATCCTGATAAACATTCGGATAAGCCACAATGCGAAGAAAAATCGGAGCCGGAAAAACAAAAACCCCGCAAGCCGAGACTTGCGGGGTTTCCACCGCCATTACTGGCGGAGACGGAGGGATTCGAACCCTCGATCCAGGTTTTGGCCCAGATGCTCCCTTAGCAGGGGAGTGCCTTCGACCTCTCGGCCACGTCTCCCGAAAACTTCGTTCGCGCCAGGGAGGCAGCGCAACGAAGCCAAGATAATAGCGGGTTCGAGCGTTCCGGTCAATTTTTAAGACGCACTTTTGCAAACTTTTTTCTGCAAGCACGCAATCTGCATTGCGTACGGCGTCTCGAGCCTCAGAATCCTCCACAAAAACAGGCAGTTTTCGTGGTTGCTCGCTACCGGAACCTCTCTGTCACGCCCCGCGTCATACCCGCATCACACGGCCCGCGTTCAGGCTTGCTCGAGCTCGAACACCTTGTGCAGCGCACGGACTGCCAACTCCATGTACTTCTCGTCGATCAGCACCGAGATCTTGATTTCGGAAGTCGAAATCATCTGGATGTTGATGCCCTCTTCCGAAAGCGTGCGGAACATCTTGCTTGCCACGCCCACGTGTGAACGCATGCCCACGCCGACCACCGACACCTTCGAGACCTTCGCGTCGCCCAGCACCTGCTCGGCGCTCACGTGACCCTTCACCTGGTTCGTGAGGATGTCCATCGCGCGCTGATAGTCGCCGCGGCCAACCGTGAACGTGAAGTCGGTCTTGCCGGCTACGCTCTGGTTCTGGATGATCATGTCGACGTCGATGTTCGCGTCCGCCACCGGGCCGAGGATCTGATACGCGATGCCCGGCTTGTCGGGCACGCCCATCACGATGATACGGGCCTCGTCGCGCTGGAACGCGATACCCGAGATGACTGCTTTTTCCATGGTCTCGTCTTCTTCAAAGGTAATCAGGGTGCCCGACTTCATTTCCTCGTCGAGGTTCATCGCCGGATCGGTCAGGCTGGAGAGCACGCGCGTCTTCACCCGATACTTGCCTGCGAATTCCACCGAGCGGATCTGCAGCACCTTCGACCCGAGGCTGGCCATTTCCAGCATTTCTTCGAACGTGATGCGATCGAGCCGGCGCGCGTCGTCCACCACGCGCGGGTCGGTGGTGTAGACGCCGTCCACGTCGGTGTAGATAAGGCATTCGTCGGCCTCCAGCGCAGCCGCAACCGCGACTGCCGAGGTATCCGAGCCGCCGCGGCCGAGCGTGGTGATGTGGCCTTCCGGATCGATGCCCTGGAAGCCCGTGATCACGACCACCTTGCCGGCATCGAGGTCGGCCAGCACGCGCTCGCCGTCGATGTCGTTGATGCGCGCCTTGGTGAAGGAGCTGTCGGTTTTGACCGGCACTTGCCAGCCGGTATAGCTGATGGCGTCCACGCCGGCTTCCTGCAGCGCGATCGACAGCAGACCGACGCTCACCTGTTCGCCGGTCGACGCAATCATGTCGAGCTCGCGCGGGCTAGGCTGCGGCGAAATCTCTTTCGCGAGCCCGAGCAGGCGATTGGTTTCGCCGGACATCGCCGAGGGCACGACGACCATCTTGTGACCGGCCTTGTGCCATTTGGCGACGCGCTTGGCAACGTTCTTGATGCGCTCCACCGAGCCCATCGAGGTGCCGCCGTATTTGTGTACGATGAGTGCCATTGTCGTTCTGAACTGGAGATGTTACCGCGCTGGCGCACCGAAGACGGCTCCGCCCGGTACCGTTCAGACCGCTTGGAGGCTTGGCGCGTGCAGCACACGCGGAGTTTGCCCGGGCGGCCGCGAGGCAGCCGCATCGGCATCGTGGAGACGCTGATACGCGCTCGCGCGCCCTGCCCGCATACCGCTACGACGTCCTTGCAATCGTCGGATACCGCTGGAAGGAGACATCGCGCCCTGACACGGCATGCGCCGCTTTTGACGGCGTCCGTGAACGCGAAAAAGCGGGCTGGACAAACAAGTTACCCTACCCGATCAAGGTCAAAATTACAAGGTGAAATTGGGCCGCAGGGAGCGAAAAAGGCTTGTGCGGCAAGGATTTGCGCGGGTTCGGCACGCACTCCGGGCGGGATTTGCACGCACGCCTGCACTTTGGGACGTGGCGTTTGTCGTATCGCGCACTTCTGAAGGTCCTCTGAAGCGCACTTTGGATACTCCAGGGAACGCCCCCTCCAATGCCCGGGAGGCGCCCCGCCGCTTACGCGATCAGCAGATCCTCGCGCCATTCGATGCGCCGCCAGCGTGGCGCATGGGCTTCGTCCGGCACACCGCCTTGCGCACCCAACGCCGAATGATTCACCCCAATCCGGGGCACGAACAGCAGCGTCTCGCCGACGTAAAGCAGCGGCACATCGCGCTCCCATGCTGGCACGCCACGCGCCTGGAACAGGTTTTTCAGCGTGCGGCTCACATTCGCCGCCTCGTCGCGCAGTCGCTCCCCGCCCTCGCGGGCACGGGCAACGAGCGGGCCACCGCGCAACACGCTTTCGGGTACGGCATCGGGGTCGCTGGCATCGGCAGGCGCGAAAACATAGCTGCCATGCCATTGCGGCAGGCGCCAGACTTCCTCGCCGTGCCAGTTCAGGCCCACGGGCTCACGTCCGGCGCCCTCGCCCGCTGCTGTGTTCATTGCCGCGCCCACTGCGCCAGCAGGCACCGCTTCGGCCCGCGACGCCCCCCAGAACACGCGGCCCCGGTAGCAACGCAGCGTGCGTCCGGCGTGATCGACCCGCAGCGCGTGGCCCTCGCCCTCGCGCGCGATCTCACGCAACTGGCGCAGCGCGTCGGCGAGCCGCGCTGTCGACGCGGCAGGCAAGCCGAGAGAGCGCATCCAGCAGCGCAGCAGATTGAGCGCACGCGCGTCGTCGAGTGCGACGAGCCCGGCATGCGAGAGCGTGCCGGCATCATCGTGGCCGGCTTCGCTCAGATCGATCTGAGCGAGATCGTCGAGCAGACGCTGCGCGGAAGCGGCATGCGCGGCCGTGCGCGCGAGCGCATCGCGAAAGCCGGGGAAATGCGCGGAAAGTGCGGGCAGCACGTCGTGGCGCAATGCGTTACGGGCATAGCGCGTGTCCGCGTTCGATTCGTCCTCGATCCAGTGCAGGCGATAGGCATGCGCATAGCGTTCCAGTTGTGCGCGCAACAAATTCAGCAAAGGCCGCACACGCGACGCACCGCCCGCCATCTCACGCGCCGGCGCCATTGCGGCGAGCCCCGCCAGCCCCGCGCCGCGCAGCAATTGCAGCAAGACAGTTTCGGCTTGATCGTCGGCATGTTGTGCAAGCCACAGCGACTGCGCGCCATGCGCGGCGCACATCGCATCGAGCGCGCGGTAGCGCACGTCGCGTGCCGCCGCCTCCACGCCCGCCGCGTCGTCGCGCGCGAGCACCACGCGGCGTGCGTCGAACGCCACGCCATACGCGTGCGCCGTCGCCTCGCAATGCGCGAGCCACTGATCGGCATTCTGACTTAGCCCGTGATGCACATGCAGCGCGACGAGCCGCGCCGCCCCCGCCGTGCGCACCGCCGCATCGAGCAGCACCGACGAGTCGAGGCCGCCGCTGAACGCGATTGCCACGCGCGCATCGGCAGGAAGCGTGGAAAGCACAACGCCGAGCGTATCGAGAACGATGCGCCCGGCGTCGGATTGGGGATGGTCGGTCACGGCATGACGGCGCTTCTCGCGCCGGCTCACGTCAGCGACGTCGCGCGCTTACGCGCCCGGCGTCGTTTCCTTGAATTTGCCGTACTCCATCAGGCGCTCGTAGCGACGCGCCTTCAGGTCGGCGATGCTCATGCCCTGGAACTGGCGCAGCGAGTCGGAGAGCGCGCGGCGCAGGAGTGCGGCCATGCCCTTCGGGTCGCGATGCGCGCCGCCGAGCGGCTCGTTCACGATCTTGTCGATCAGGCCCAGCGCCTTGAGGCGATGCGCGGTGAGACCCAGCGCTTCGGCGGCATCGGGCGCCTTGGCGGCGCTCTTCCACAGAATCGACGCGCAGCCTTCCGGCGAAATCACGGAATACGTCGAGAACTGCAGCATCATGACCGTGTCGGCCACGGCGATCGCGAGCGCGCCGCCCGAACCGCCTTCGCCGATGATCGTCGTGATGATGGGCGTCTTGAGCTCGGCCATCACGTAGAGATTGCGACCGATGGCTTCCGACTGGCCGCGCTCTTCCGCGCCGATGCCCGGGTAGGCGCCCGGGGTGTCGACGAACGTGAAGATGGGCAGGCCGAATTTTTCGGCGAGGCGCATCAGGCGCTCGGCCTTGCGATAGCCTTCCGGGCGCGGCATGCCGAAGTTGCGCGCGGCGCGCTCCTTCGTGTCGCGGCCCTTCTGCTGGCCGATCACCATGCAGGCCTGGCCATTGAAGCGCGCGAGACCGCCGACGATCGAGAGGTCGTCCGCATATGCGCGGTCGCCATGGAGTTCGTGGAAATCGGTGAACAACTCGTGCACGTAGTCGAGCGTATACGGACGCTGCGGATGACGCGCGATCTGCGAAACCTGCCACGGGCTCAGGTTCGCGTAGAGGTCCTTCGTGAGCAGCTGGCTTTTCTTCGACAGCCGCTCGATCTCTTCCGAAATATCGACGGCCGAATCGTCCTGAACGAAGCGCAGTTCTTCAATCTTCGCTTCGAGTTCAGCGATCGGCTGCTCGAAATCCAGAAACGTGGTTTTCATGTGTTGGAATCCTTGCACTTTGCGGCAGCGCGTATTCTAACCGCGTCGGCCGACGTCGAAGTCGGAACAGAACTATCGAATTCGAATAACGATAGAAAATAGCTGGAGAAACCGGAAGCCACCGCATCGATCCGGAATCGGGGCCAGTAACGCCGCGCGCCGGTTGCGCGGCGGCTGGGGAGCGCCGCTTTTCACGACGGCTCGAGGCTGCGCCACATATACCAGGTTGCGACGGTTCGCCACGGCTCCCAATTGGCCGCGACTTCGCGGGCTTCGCTGCGCGTGACCGGCTCGCCGCTGAAATAGTTGACGCTGATTGCCTGGATGAGCCCGAGGTCGTCCAGCGGCAGCACGTTCGGACGCGCCAGATTGAAGATCAGGAACATCTCGGCGGTCCAGCGCCCGATGCCGCGAATCGCCGTGAGCTCGGCGATCACGTCATCGTCGTCCATGCTGGTCCACTTGCCCACGTGGAGCGCGCCGGACACGAAGTGCTGCGCGAGATCGAGGATGTATTCCGTCTTGCGCTTCGATAGGCCGCACGCCGCCAGCTTTTCGTGCCCGAGCTTGATGAACTGCTGCGGCACGAGCTTCGGACATGCGGTCTCGACGCGCTGCCACAATGCCTGGGCCGCTGCCGTCGAAATCTGCTGACCGACCACCGAGCGCGCGAGCGTGACGAACGGATCGTCGCTGCTCATGAGATGCACAGGGCCGAACTTCGGGATCAGCTTCTTGAGGATGCGGTCGCGCTTGACGAGATCCGCGCAGGCCTTGTCCCAGTAATCGGGGCGCACCACCTCCGGCTCGCTGCTGCGCGCGGCAACCGACAGCGCCTGCGCACCTTCGCCGGATGCGTGACCCTCGGGCAGCGAGTGCGCCATCGGCACGGCGCCGTCGAGCGCGCCATTGCCCTTCGCGCGC
Source organism: Paraburkholderia tagetis (assembly GCF_022213065.1). Lineage (GTDB taxonomy): Bacteria > Pseudomonadota > Gammaproteobacteria > Burkholderiales > Burkholderiaceae > Paraburkholderia > Paraburkholderia tagetis. The sequence goes on along the minus strand of NZ_JAKLJA010000005.1, from coordinate 75,815 downwards.
GCCGGCTTTGCGGCACTCGCTTTGTCCGCCCCCGCTTTGTCCGCGCCATTAGGCACGCGATGCTCCGCCTGCGCCTTCGCGCCAGCCTTCTTCGCGCCGTCGACCATGGCGGCGTCGCCTTCCTGCTGCGCCTTCAAGGCACCACTGCGCGCGGCGCGCCTCTTGGCCTCGCCTGCCGCGCCCGTTAGCGACGCAGCGCGCCTCGCCTGCGTCTTCGTGGCCGTTGCCATCCTGCCTCCTGCCTCGCGAATCGATCAGTGGAAACTGGACAGCCCGCTTACACGCGGCGCCACTCGGTCAACCCGCCCGGTTTGTCTTCGAGCGCGACACCGGCATCGAGCAGTTCGGCCCGGATCCGGTCCGCCTCCGCATACTGTTTCGCCTGCTTCGCGGCTGTGCGAGCCGCAATCTTCGCCTCGATTGCGGCCACGTCGAGCGCGCTCGCATCCTGCGCGCCCGCGGCCTGCTGGAGGAATGCGCGCGGCTCGCGCACGAGCACGCCAAGCACGCGCCCAAGGCGCTGCAACTGACGCGCCAGCACAGCGTCGCGCGAGCGATTCACTTCGGTGGCCAACTCGAACAGCACCGAGATGGCGACAGGCGTATTGAAGTCGTCATTCATCGCCGCCTGGAAACGCTGCGCGTGCGCCTCGCTCCAGTCGAGTTCGCCCGTATCCGGGCTCACATCCTTGAGCGCCGTGTACAGACGCGTGAGCGCGTTGCGCGCATCGTCGAGATGCACGTCGCTGTAGTTGAGCGGAGAACGATAATGCGCGCGCGCCATAAAAAAGCGCACCACTTCCGCGTCGTACTTCGCAAGCACTTCGCGGATCGTGAAGAAGTTGCCGAGCGACTTCGACATCTTCTCGTTGTCGATCTGCACGAAACCGTTGTGCATCCAGTAATTGACGAACTTCTCGCCGGTCGCACCTTCGCTTTGCGCAATCTCGTTCTCATGGTGCGGAAACTGCAGATCCTGACCGCCGCCATGAATATCGAAATGCTTGCCGAGTAGCGAACAGCCCATTGCAGAACATTCGATGTGCCAGCCCGGACGGCCGCGCCCGTACTTCGAATCCCAGCTCGTGTCGGCCGGCTCTTCCGCCTTCGCCTGCTTCCACAGCACGAAGTCGAGCGGATCCTGCTTGGCGTCGTTCGCCGCCACGCGTTCGCCCGCGCGCAGATCCTCGATGGACTTGCCCGAAAGCGCGCCGTAATTCGCGAACTTGCGCACCGCGTAATTCACGTCGCCATCCGTGCCCTGGTAGGCGTAGCCGTTGCTTTCGAGCATGCCGATCATGTCGAGCATCTGCGGAATATACTGCGTCGCGCGCGGCTCGAGATCGGGGCGCTCGACGCCGAGCGCATCGGCGTCTTCATGGAGCGCATCGATGAAACGGTCGGTGAGCGATTTGATCGTTTCGCCATTTTCCACCGCGCGACGAATGATCTTGTCGTCGATGTCGGTGATATTGCGCACATAGGTGACCTTGTAGCCGAGCGTGCGCAGCCAGCGCTGCACGATGTCGAACATCACCATCACACGCGCATGGCCCACATGACAATAGTCGTACACCGTCATCCCACAGACATACATGCGTACGACGCCGGGCTCGATTGGCACGAAATTTTGCTTGTCACGCGCGAGCGTGTTGTAGATGCGCAGTGATTCCATAGAGGCAATGGATACGTGGGTCGAAAGAAATCCGCGACAGCGCCGACAGCAGCCCGCAAGTAAAAAGCATCGCGTTGATCGAGGCTGAGTACAGTCGCGCTCAATCAGTCATCAGGGCGGAGACGACCACGAGTAGCGAAAGAAAGCCTGGCGTGTCGCAAATGCCGCCCGGAAACCACGCTCCGGAGCCGACCGCAAGAGCCGCGATGAACCGGAGCAGGCACCCATCCGGCATGCGGCCAAAAGCGCGCGACGAAAACGCACAGACCTTTTGTTAGAATGGCTCGGAGTATAACACCGCGACCTTCCCCTATGAAATCTTCCAGCGGCTGCGCGCCCCGCGCTGCGACCTTTGCAGCGGCAGCTCTCGCGAGCGTCGCGTTCGTCTTCGGCGGCGCGTTTGCAGCGCATGCGGCGCCGCCCGCCACGGCTGACGGCACGCCCGGCGCCGACACGGCGATCGCCGAGCACAACTGGGCGGCAGCGCTCACGGAGCTGGACGCGCGCATCAAGTCGAATCCGCGCGACGTGCAGGCGAAGTTCAAGCGCGCGACCATCCTCGCGCGCCTCGGCCGCGACGACGACGCAATCGAAGCCTTCACCGAACTCACGCAGGCGTACCCCGAGCTGCCCGAGCCTTATAACAATCTCGCGGCGCTCTACGCGAAACATGGCCGCTACGACGAGGCGCGCATCGCGCTCGAGACGGCCACGAAGGCCAACCCGTCGTACAGCCTCGCATGGGAAAACCTGGGCGATCTGTACCTGCGCATGGCCGACGCGTCGTACCGCCGCGCGAGCAAGCTCGGCCGCACGAGCGGCGCGACGCAGCAGCGCCTCGCCGACATCGAGAAGATCGTCAATCCGCCAGCTGTGCAGAAGAAAGCAAAGAGCGCAGCCGCAACGGAAGCGGGCGAGACGCGTGTGCGCCCGATGCTCGATAATCCGGTGTATCAGTTCGGCGGCCCGACCGGGTCGCTCGCGACGCCGCCCTTCGTGGCGCCTTCGCACTAAGCCGCGGCGCGCTTCGGACCCATTCTGCGGCGCGCTGCGACCAGGTTTTCCCCCGTATTTCCGAGGACACTCATGAAATGGTTGATGTTGGCGCTCGGCAGCGCCGCCCTGATCGCGAACGCGCCCGCCTTTGCGCAAACCGGCCAGCAGGCCGCGCATCCGCAGGTGCTCTTCAAGACCAGTGAAGGCGACATCCGCGTCGAGCTCTATCCCGAGAAGGCGCCCAAGACCGTCGAGAACTTCCTCCAGTACGTGAAGGCCAACCAGTACAACGGCACGATCTTCCATCGCGTGATCCGCGGCTTCATGATCCAGGGCGGCGGCTATACGACGAGCTTCGTCGAGAAGCCCACGCGCGCGCCCATCCCGCTCGAGAGCAAGAGCGGCCTGAAGAATCTCACCGGCACCCTCGCGATGGCGCGCACGAGCGACCCGAACTCGGCCACGGCGCAGTTCTTCATCAATACCGTCGACAACGCCGGCCTCGACTATCCGAACCCGGACGGCAACGGCTACGCGGTGTTCGGCAAGGTCACCCAGGGCATGGATGTCGTGAAGAAGATCGAAGCGGCGCCCACCACCACGCGCGGCCCGATGGCCGACGTGCCGCAAAAGGAAATCGTGATCCAGTCGGCCACCGTCGTCGGCAAGTAACTCCGAAATCCACTCGTCGCAAACCTGCCTCGCTATTCGTCGCGCGGCGCGGCAACGGTACACGCGAGCGGCAAGCTGCCCCGCCTCGGACCGATGCCGCGCCGCCCTTTCCCCCCAAGCCTCAGACTAAGGATCCATCATGGTCGAACTGCACACGAACCACGGCGTCATCAAGCTCGAACTGAACGCCGAGAAGGCACCGAAGACGGTCGCCAACTTCCTCAACTACGTGAAGAGCGGCCACTACGACGGCACGGTGTTCCACCGCGTTATCGACGGCTTCATGATCCAGGGCGGCGGCTTCGAAGCCGGCATGCAGCAAAAGCCCACCCAGGCACCGATCGAAAACGAAGCAAACAACGGCCTGAAGAACGAGCGCGGCTCGATCGCCATGGCGCGCACCAACGATCCGCACTCGGCATCGGCACAGTTCTTCATCAACGTCGCCGACAACGACTTCCTGAACCACTCGTCGCCGACGCCGCAAGGCTGGGGCTACGCCGTGTTCGGCAAGGTCGTCGAAGGCCAGGACGTGGTCGACAAGATCCGCAAGGTCAAGACGGGCTCGAAGGGCTTTCATCAGGACGTGCCGGTCGACGACGTCGTGATCGAGAAGGCTGTCGTCGTCGAATAACGTCAAGAGGCGCGTGCTTCATTCATGTGGCAGGAAAAGGCACTACACGGACCAGGACTAGCCGCTGCGGGCGTGCCCGGCGAGGGCAAGCGCCCGCACGCGGCGCGCCCGTTCTTCTTCATCTCCGACCTGCACTTGAGCGTGGCGATTCCGCGCACGGTCGCCGCGTTCGAGCATTTCATCAGCGTCACGGCCGATCAGGCCGACTCGGTGTTCATTCTCGGCGACCTCTTCGAATACTGGATCGGCGACGACATGCTCGCCGATCCGTTCGTCGCGCGCATGACCGCGCTGATGCGTACGCTCTCCGAGCGCGGCATCGCGCTCTACATCATGCACGGCAACCGCGACTTCCTGCTAGGCAGGCGTTTCATGAAAGCCACGGGCGCCATCTGGCTGCCCGACCCCATCGCCATCACCGCGTTCGGCACGCGCATCGCGCTCGCACACGGCGACGCCCTGTGCACCGACGACCACGGCTATCAATTCTTTCGCCGTTTCGCGCGCAACCATCTCGCGCAATGGCTCTTTCTCGCGTGGCCGTTGCGCTGGCGCCGCGCGCTCGCCGAGCGCATGCGCAGCAAGAGCGAGGCCGGCCGCGAGCGGCCCGCCCTGCCGAAATACGACGTCACCGCCAAGGGCGTTGCAACGCTCTTCAAACGCGCGCGCGCGAACGCAATCATTCATGGGCACACGCATCGCCCCGCGCGGCACCAGGAACCCGGCGGCACACGCTGGGTGCTGCCCGACTGGGATCTCGATCATGGCAAGCCGCCGCGCGGTGGTTATCTGCGCGTCGACGCCGAGGGGTTCAGGATGTTGCCGCTCGATTGAGATCGATATTGATGGCGAAACTCAAACGCGCGCCGCAGCTTGCTCTTGCGCGCTTTCGGGCTCGAGCGACGCCGCCCCGCCCTCCAGCCCCTCCGAGAGCCTGCGCAGTTCCGCGAGCGCTGCGTCGGCGCCCTGTAGTGCCTCGAGTCGCGCACCCAGCCGCTCGAGCGCAGCGGCGATCGCATCCACGCGCTGCGTCTGCGTGGCGGCATGATCGATCAGGCCGTGGATCGCAAGCGACACGGGATCGTCGGCATTCGGCGTGATGCCGTAAGCGCAGAACCCCTCACGCGCCGTCGCCGGCCTGGCCTGCTCGGGTGCGGTCTTCGCGGGTGCGATGATCCGCGCGGGATTGCCCACGGCGGTGCCGCCCGCGGGCACCGGCTTCACGACCACCGCGTTCGAGCCGATCTTCGCCTGAGCGCCCACCGTGAAGCCGCCCAGCACCTTTGCACCCGCACCCACGATCACCCCGGGGCCGAGCGTCGGGTGGCGCTTCGCACCACGCGTGAGCGACGTGCCGCCGAGCGTCACGCCCTGGTAGATCGTGCAGTCGTCGCCGACCTCCGCGGTCTCGCCAATCACGACGCCCATGCCGTGATCGATGAACACACGCCGCCCGATGGTCGCGCCCGGGTGAATCTCGATGCCGGTCAAAAAGCGCGCGACCTGCGAGACATAGCGTGCGAGCCAGCGGCGCTTCGCGCGCCAGCAGGCATGAGCGAAGCGATGGAGGACGAGCGCATGCAGACCCGGATAACAGGTCAAGACTTCCCAGGCGCTGCGGGCGGCGGGATCGCGCTCGCGGATCGTGGCGATGTCTTCGCGAAGTCTCTTGAACATGGCTGTCACACGCTGGACGTGAGGAACATGGTGGGAAACGACCGGGCGTCACATGTAGCGCGCGGCTCGTGCGCGGCGTTAGCAGCCGCGCTGATTTACTTACGATCAGGAATCGATTGTAGGCGAAAGGCGCGCGCAAGCCTGGAAGCCCCCGCGGGCATCAAGGTTGGGACGCGACGCAGTGGTCCGCCGGACGCTACCGGCCTTGCTGTAGGCCCTCGCGTACCTTGACGTCTCTACCGGCCTACTTCCCGCCTTCCTTGCCCTTGAGCATCAGGATGTGCTTGGCGATGCCGCGCACGATGTTGACCTCCTCGCGCTCGAGCCCCGAGCGCGCGAAGAGTCGGCGCAAGCGCGACATCAGCTTCTTCGGATTGGCGGGATCCAGAAAATCCAGCGCAATCAGCGCGTTCTCCAGGTGCACGTACATGCGCTCGATGTCATCGCTCGTGGCGAGCGGGGTGCCCGGGGCCGGCCCTCCCGGCGCCTCCCCTATCGCCGCTCCCGACGATGCCGACGATGCCGCGCCGGGTTCACCCTCGCCGAGATAGGCAAGCCGCAATTCGTAGGCCAGCACCTGCACCGCCTGCCCGAGATTGAGCGAGCTATAGGCCGGATTGGCCGGGATGTGGGCAAGCGCGCTGCAGCGCTCGACGTCGTCGTTCGAAAGCCCGGTGCGCTCGTTGCCGAACACAAGCGCGATATCGCCGTGCGCGACCTGGCGGCAGGCATCCTGCACCGCCTGACGCGGCGCGCCCGGCGGCGGCCCGTATTCGCGCGTGCGCGCCGTGAGCGCGAGCGACCATTGCGCGCCCACGAGGGCATCGGCCAGCGTCGGGACGATGTGGGCGGCGGCGAGCACGTCGTCGGCGCCGCTCGCCATCGCGATGGCTTCCGGGTCGCAATGGACCTGCGGCACGCGTGGCGCGACCAGCACGAGCCGCGAGAAGCCCATGGTCTTCAGCGCGCGCGCCGCGGCGCCGACGTTGCCCGGATGGCTCGGCTCGACCAGCACGAAACGCGTAGAGGTGAAGCCGCCGCGCAACGGCTCATGAGCGTCGCCGGCCGGCGACGCGGATGCCGACGCGGCGGCCGGGTGAATGGAGGAAACGTGTGAGTCGGGGTGCACCAAGATGAATCTCTGACGACAGCGTAAGGGAAGCATCTATGGTAGCGCGCCTCGGCCGCCCGGCGATATGCTGCGCATCCGCTTCCCGCACGAAAGCGCCCTCACGGGAGCCCGAGCAACGCAGACTCGGGTAAAATAACGACATTCGCGCGTCGAACATTACGGGTCGCTTTCTGGCAGCCCGCAATGCCGGCCGGCAAGGCCGCCGCGCACCGTTCTTATCCAATTCGTCTCCGTTGGCGGGACAGGACCCGCAAGCCGCCCCGGCTCGCGCCCTGTCCAATCGTTAGACGCTTTTATCTTTTGCACCACTGGCGCGCCGCATGCTCGCGAGCGCCCGATAACAAGGATCCAGGCTCATGCATCCCATGCTCAACATCGCTGTCAAGGCCGCGCGCCGCGCCGGACAGATCATCAACCGCGCGTCGCTCGACCTCGACCTCATCCAGGTTTCGAAGAAGCAGCATAACGATTTCGTCACGGAGGTCGACAAGGCGGCTGAAGCGGCCATCATCGACACGCTCAAGACCTCCTACCCCGATCACGCAATCCTCGCCGAAGAATCCGGCCACTCCGCGAACGAATCGGAATTCCAGTGGATCATCGATCCGCTCGACGGCACGACCAACTTTATCCACGGCTTCCAGTACTACTGCGTCTCGATCGCGCTCGCGCACAAGGGCATCGTCACGCAGGCCGTGGTCTACGATCCCACGCGCAACGATCTCTTCACCGCCTCGCGCGGCCGCGGCGCATTCCTGAACGACCGCCGTATCCGCGTGGGCCGTCGCGACCGTCTCGCCGACGGCCTGATCGGCACCGGCTTCCCGTTCCGCGAAAAGGACGGCCTCGAGAGCTACTGCGAACTCTTCGCCGAGATGACCAACGCCTGCGCCGGCCTGCGCCGCCCGGGCGCCGCCGCGCTCGATCTCGCGAACGTCGCCGCGGGCCGCATGGACGGCTTCTTCGAGCAAGGCCTCAATCCGTGGGACGTGGCTGCGGGCGGCCTGCTCGTGACGGAAGCGGGTGGCCTGATCGGCAACTACACGGGCGATTCGGACTTCCTGCGCGTGGGCGAAGTCGTCGCGGGCAACCCGAAGATCTACGCGCAGATGGTGCCCATCCTCACGAAATACACGCGCGTAAAGAAGGAAGCCTGAAGGCCGGGCAGAACAGGCGCGCCTCGCCGTAATTGCGCGTAACCATGCGCAGGGTGGACGCTCCTGTGCGGGCTGCTGCAACACGCGGCCGCGCATGTCACAATCGCCGGGAGCGCAGCCAAGCTGATCTCATGGCGTTGCAACGGGATCGCAGGCACTGGGCGTGACGCCCCGCCCGCCCCGACGAGTCAAGCGGCTTCGGCCGCTTTTTTGTTTCGTGTGGCACAGCATGGCACGACGCGACGCGCCAGCCAGGCCACTGCCCTGACCGCCTGTTTTGGCTCCATAAACAGAACCACCCCGCAGATCCACCCCGCGATGAAGAAAGGCTTCTACACGATCATCGCCGCGCAGTTCGTTTCGTCGCTCGCCGACAACGCGCTCCTGATTGCGGCAATCGCGCTGCTCACGGTGATCTCGTCGCCGGCCTGGGTCACGCCGCTCCTGCAGATCTTTTTCACGATCTCTTACGTATTGCTCGCACCGTTCGTCGGCGCCTTCGCCGACGCGCTGCAAAAGCGCCATGTGATGTTCATCTCGAACGCGCTCAAGGCGGTTGGCTGCCTGCTGATGATCGCGGGCGTGCACCCGATGATCGCCTATGGCGTGGTCGGCTTCGGCGCTGCGGCTTACTCGCCCGCAAAGTATGGAATCCTCACCGAATTGCTACCCGCCGAAAAACTCGTTGCGGCGAACGCGTGGCTCGAATCGGCCACGGTGCTCTCGACGATCGTCGGCACGATGATGGGCGGCGCGCTCGTCTCGACCTATGCAGAGCGTTTCGTCGCGCATCATCCGATGCCGCTCATCCATTCGGCCGCCGACCTCGCGATGCTCGCGGTGATGCTCACCTATGCGCTCGCGGCGCTCATCAACTTCGGCATTCCCGATACCGGCGCGCGCTACGAGAACCGACTCAAGGAGCCGGCCCGCCTCGTGGGCGACTTCACGCACTGCTTCAACGTGCTGTGGGCCGACAAGCTCGCGCAGATCGCGCTGTGGGTGACGACGCTCATGTGGGGCGCCGCAGTCACGCTGCAACTGCTCGTGCTCAAGTGGGCCGACGCGAATCTCGGCCTCTCGCTCTCGAAAGCGGCCGTGATGCAAGGCGTGACCGGACTCGGCATCGCACTGGGTGCGGCTGCAGCGGCCGCCTGGGTGTCACTGCGCGCGTCATTGCGCGTGCTGCCCGTGGGCGTGCTGTGCGGCGCGGTGGCCGTGGCGATGGCGTTCTACAGCAAGGGGCTCTTTCCGGCGGGCGAAGGCGTGCGCTTCGGCACGTTCGTCATGCCTTTCTACCTGCTCTTCGCGTATCCGCTGATGGTCCTGCTCGGCACGCTTGCGGGCTTTTTCATCGTGCCAATGAACGCACTGCTCCAGCACCGCGGCGCGACGCTGCTCTCAGCGGGCCACTCGATCGCGGTGCAGAACTTCAACCAGAATCTCGCCGTGCTATTGATGCTCGGCGCCTACGCGCTGCTGCTCACGGCAAAGATGCCGGTGCAGTGGATCATCGTCGTGTTCGGCATCTTCGTCGCCACGATGATCTGGCTCGCGATGCGGCGCAGTGCGGCAAACGCGCGCGCGGTCGACATGCAGGCGCTGGTCGACGAATGAGCCGCGGCGCTTTAAGCGCTACGGCTGACTCGTCGACCAGCGCGGCGCGCGCCTGGCCATCCGGCCAAGGTCACACGAGCGCGACGCGGGTTAAACTCACGCCCTGAACCCTTAGCAAGACACCGAGGATGGCTACACATACCGCCAGCGCCAGCGACATCGCGCAACACACTCCCATGATGCAGCAATACCTGCGCATCAAGGCCGACCATCCGGGCACGCTGGTGTTCTACCGGATGGGCGACTTCTACGAGCTGTTCTTCGAAGACGCCGAGAAAGCCGCGCGCCTGCTCGATCTCACGCTCACGCAGCGCGGCGCGTCAGCGGGCAATCCGATCAAGATGGCGGGCGTGCCGCATCACGCCGTCGAGCAATACCTCGCGAAGCTCGTGAAGCTCGGCGAGTCGGTGGCGATCTGCGAGCAGATCGGCGACCCGGCCACCTCGAAGGGACCGGTCGAGCGCAAGGTCGTGCGCGTGGTCACGCCCGGCACGCTCACGGACGCCGCACTCCTCTCCGACAAAAACGACGTCTATCTGATGGCGGTCTGCCCAGGACGCAACCGGCGCGGCGCGACCATCAACGTCGGACTCGCGTGGCTCAATCTGGCCAGCGGCGCGCTGCGGCTCGCGGAAGTCGCGCCGGACCAGGTCGCTGCGGCATTCGAGCGCATTCGCCCGGCGGAAATCCTCGTGGCGGAAATACCCGCGGAATCCTCGGGCTGGGCGCCGCCTGCCGGCACCGGGACGGGCTTGGGTGCTTTGACGCGCGTGCCGGCCTGGCACTTCGACGTCGCCTCGGGCAAGCAGCGCCTGTGCGACCAGCTCGATGTCGCCAGTCTCGACGGTTTCGGCGCGCAGGCACTCACGAGCGCCTGCGGCGCGGCCGGCGCGCTGCTGCTGTACGCCGCGGCCACGCAGGGCCAGCAGCTGCGTCACGTGCGCAGCCTCAAGGTCGAAGCCGAATCCGAATACATCGGGCTCGATCCGGCCACGCGCCGCAATCTCGAACTCACGGAAACGCTGCGCGGCACCGAATCACCCACCCTGTGCTCGCTGCTCGACACGTGCAGCACAGCCATGGGCAGCCGCCTGCTGCGCCATTGGCTCCACCATCCGCCGCGCGACGCCGCCATCGCGCAGATGCGCCAGCAGGCCATCGGTGCGCTGCTCGACGCACCGCCCCCCGCCAGCGCCGATTCGTTGCGCAGCGCGCTGCGCCAGATCGCAGACGTCGAACGCATTACTGGGCGCCTCGCGCTGCTCTCGGCGCGTCCGCGCGATCTCTCGAGCCTGCGCGACACCTTCGCCGCCCTGCCTGCGCTGCGCGAGCAGGTTGCCGTGGCAGGCGGTGTCTCGGCATCGCTGGCACGCCTCGTCGAGGCGCTCGCGCCGCCCGCCGAATGCGCCGACCTGCTGCAGCGCGCGGTCGCGCCCGAACCGGCTGCCATGGTGCGCGACGGCGGCGTGATGGCACGCGGCTACGACACCGAGCTCGACGAGTTGCGCGATCTGTCCGAGAACTGCGGCCAGTTCCTGATCGACCTGGAGGCGCGCGAGCGCGCGCGCACCGGCATCGGCAATTTGCGGGTCGAATACAACAAAGTGCACGGCTTCTATATCGAGGTCACGCGCGGCCAGACCGACAAGGTGCCTGACGACTATCGCCGCCGCCAGACGCTCAAGAACGCCGAGCGCTACATCACGCCCGAGCTGAAGGCTTTCGAGGACAAGGCGCTCTCGGCACAGGAGCGCGCGCTCGCGCGCGAGAAGGCGCTCTACGACGCGCTGCTTCAGGCGCTGCTGCCCTTCATTCCCGATTGCCAGCGCGTCGCGGCGGCGCTCGCCGAACTCGACCTGCTCGCCGCTTTCGCGGAGCGCGCGCGCGCGCTCGACTGGAGTGCGCCGGAATTCTCCGAAGCGCCCGGCATCGAAATCGAGCAGGGTCGCCACCCGGTCGTCGAGGCGCAGGTCGAGCAGTTCATCGCCAACGACTGCACGCTGACCAGCGAACGCAAGCTGCTGCTCATCACCGGCCCGAACATGGGCGGTAAATCGACGTTCATGCGTCAGACCGCGCTCATCGCGCTGCTCGCCTACGTGGGCAGCTACGTGCCCGCGAAGCGCGCGCGCTTCGGCCCGATCGACCGTATCTTCACGCGCATCGGCGCCGCCGACGACCTCGCGGGCGGCCGCTCGACCTTCATGGTCGAGATGACCGAAGCCGCCGCCATCCTCAACGACGCCACGCCACAAAGTCTCGTGCTGATGGACGAGATCGGGCGCGGCACGTCAACGTTCGACGGCCTCGCGCTCGCATGGGCCATTGCACGGCATCTGCTCACGAACAACGGCTGTCATACGCTGTTCGCGACGCATTACTTCGAACTCACGCAGTTGCCCACGGAATTCGCGCAAGCAGCCAACGTGCACCTTTCGGCGGTCGAGCACGGCCACGGCATCGTGTTCCTGCACGCCGTGAGCGAAGGCCCCGCGAACCAGAGCTACGGCCTGCAGGTCGCGCAGCTTGCGGGCGTGCCCAGCCCCGTGATCCGCGCGGCGCGCAAGCATCTCGTGTATCTGGAGCAACTCTCCGCCGGCCAACCCACGCCGCAGCTCGACCTGTTTGCAGCGCCCGTGGCTGGCGAAGACGACGATTTCGACGCGCAACCCTACGTGGAAGATGCCCCGGCGGCAGCCGACCCGGGCGCTGTGCTCGTCGCTGAACGCCTGCGCGAGCTCGACCCGAACGAGTTGCGCCCGCGCGATGCGCTCGATCTGCTGTACGAACTGCATGAGCTGGCCACTGCGCCGGACGCTAAACGCTGAGCGTCGCCTCGCGACGCCACCCCGGCCATTTCCGCATGGCCGGGGTGGCTTTGCTTGGCGCTTTCTGAATCGGGTGCGGCGCGCAGCGCGCAGCCCGCAAATCGCGCCGCTATTGCGGCTCCCAAAGGGCCTGCGCGGTGGGCTACGAAGCGTGCTCGTCTGCCTGGCGATATGCAGCCTGCCATTCGCTGCACAGGCGCAGGACCCTTCTCCGCGTTACTCGTTCGCCGTTGTGGCAAACGTCGTCACCGAGCCCGGCGACGAAACCACGCTCCAGCGCCTCATCGACGCGATCGGCCGCGATCCGCAGATCTCGTTCGTCGTCTACGGCGGCAATCTCAAAGGGTCGCGCGAAACCTGCGCGGATCGACTCTATGACCGGCGCCGCGCATTGCTCGACGCGTCACGCGCACCGCTCATCTTCGTGCCGGGACAGCGCGACTGGGTCACCTGCGGCACTGCCGGCGCGGGCGGCTACGATCCGGTCGAGCGACTCGATTTCCTGCGCCAGAACTTTTTCACCGACTCCACCGCGCTCGGGCAATATCCGCTCACGCTCACACGTGAAAGCGAGGTCTCCCGGTTTCGGCCGTATCGGGAAAATACGCGCTGGCAGCTCGGCGAAACGGTGTTCATCGCACTGAACGTGCCCGATGGTAACAATCATTTTCTGAACGCCGGTGGCCGCAACGGCGAATTCGAAGATCGCGTGATCGCCAACGGCTTCTGGCTCGAGCACGCCGCCGAATTCGCGCGCCGCCGCAACGCGCGCGCGATCGTCATCTTCATGCAGGGCAATGCGATGCCCGAGCAGTACGAACGCCAGGACCGCTTCGCGTGGTTGCGCTTTCGCCGCACGCCCCGCGACGGTTTCACCGAGCTGCGACACAGCCTCGTGAAGCTGGCGGACGTCTTCCGGGGCCCCGTGATCCTTGTGCATCCCGAGAATGCGAGGCTCACACACGGCTTCGCCATCGATCAGCCATTGCGCAACGACAAGGGAATCAGGATTGCTAACGTTACGCGCATTGCGTTTTCGCTGCGCGACCCGCTCACTCAGTGGCTTCAGATCGATGCGGACATGATGCGCCGCACGCCGTTGCGCGTGAGCGTGCGCGAGGTGCCCGAGCACTTGCCGCTGCTGCCGCCCCAACCGCCGGCCCTGCTACCGGGCGGTAACGGCGAGCCGGCTCTGCCGGAAATGCCTGAAATATCGTCGATGCCCGATGTGACGGAGATTCCCGGGATGCAACAGGCGCCCGACGCGAACGGCGCCAGCGGAACAAATCCGGTGGAAGATAGGGGTACGTCGGGCGGCGCAAGCGCGGGAACGGTGACGCCAGCGTGGCCCGCACCAGGCTCAGCGCCATGAGCGGGGCCGGTCGGGCCGCAAATCATTGTGCCGCCGATATACCCTCAGATACAGTCGCCCTGAATTGAGCAGCCGCGACCCACCACTTCATCAAGCTCGTGGGGAAGGTGCAATAAACGGGAAACGTCGCGCCATGAAGAGAATGCCTGGCGCAAAAACGCGAAGCGAGACGCGCCGGCAGATGTCGCCGGCGCGTAGCACGATCAGTGCAGAGTGGGTTTGGAAGCGGCTTCGTCGCCGTCCTCGTCATCGTCCTCGTCGACGATTTCGAGGCCATCCGCGCCATGCGCGTGCTCATGCTCGATCTCGTCCTCGGTGGCCTGACGCACTTCCCTGACGGTCAGCGCAAAACGCAGGGCCATGCCTGCAAGCGGGTGATTGCCATCGAGCACGACCTTGTCTTCGGCAACGTCGGTGACGGTGTAGATGAGCGTATCGAGATCCTCGTCGCCCTCTTCGGGCGTGCCCTCGAACTGCATGCCGACTTCGAGCGGCTCGGGGAAACGGCTGCGCGGTTCGATCTTGACCAGGTCGGGGTCGTACTCGCCGAATGCATCCTGCGGCTCAAGCTGGATCTGGGTCTCGAAGCCCGGCTCCTTGCCGTCCAGCACTTCCTCGATCTTGGGGAACGTGCCATCATAGCCGCCGTGCAGATAGACCATCGGCTCGTCGCTTTCCTCGATCAGATTGCCCTGCGCATCCGATAGCTTATAAGCGACCGACACGACGGTGTCCTTTGCAATTTTCATTCGATCCTCCAGAATACAGACCACATTATACGATGCCCAAGCGGTCCCCAGACCACCCGGAGGACGCCCGCGCGCGGCGCGTCACTCCCTCCCTGGCAAGTCCCGCGCCCGATACGCCCACGCCGCTGCTTGGCGGCCTGAGTCCGGCGCAGTTCATGAAGAAATACTGGCAGAAAAAGCCATTGTTGATTCGCCAGGCGATACCCGGCATCGAGGCGCCGCTCTCGCGCGACGAGCTCTTCGCGCTTGCCGATCAGGACGATGTCGAATCTCGTCTCATCACGCACTTTCGCAAGCGCTGGGCGCTCGAGCAGGGTCCATTCGCCCCTGATGAACTGCCGACACCGAAAACGCGCCAATGGACATTGCTCGTGCAAGGCGCGGACCTGCACGACGATCGCGCCCGCGCGCTGCTCGAGCGCTTTCGCTTTGCGCCCGACGCCCGCCTCGACGACCTGATGATCTCGTACGCCTCCGACGGCGGCGGCGTAGGCCCGCATTTCGATTCGTACGACGTGTTCCTCCTGCAGGTGCACGGCAAGCGACGCTGGCGCATCGGCGCACAGCGCGACCTGTCGCTGCAGGAAGGACTGCCGCTCAAGATCCTGGCAAATTTCGAACCCGAAGAGGAATGGGTGCTGGAGCCGGGCGACATGCTGTACCTGCCGCCGCACATCGCCCACGACGGCGTAGCCGAAGGCGAATGCATGACCTGCTCGATCGGCTTTCGCTCGCCTTCCACGACCGAGCTCACGAGCCAGTTTCTGTACTGGCTGGCCGAACGCGGCACCGACGCCGCCGCCAGCCAGAACGCGGGCAACCCGACGCTCTACCGCGACCCCGACCAGCCCGCGGTGGCGCATCCGGCCCAACTCCCACCGGCACTTGTGGAGCGCGTATCGGCTGTGCTTGCTAAAGTGCGATGGAGCGATGCGGACGTTTCCTCGTTCGTCGGCTCCTGGCTTTCAGAACCGAAATCGAACGTGGTATTCGATGCCCCGGAAAAACCGCTGGACGAAGCGCGTTTTGTTGCGCGCGCCGCGAAAAACGGGATAACACTCGACCGCAGGACAATCCTGCTTTACGATGCGCGGTCGTATTACCTGAACGGGGAACGGTGCTTGCTCAAAGAAGTGAGAAAATGGCTGCCGGCGTTGGCTGACAACCGCTTTCTGGATGGGAAACGCTTTGTAACACTCTCACACGATTCGTGTGTGACAGCGTTGCTACACGAGTGGTATTGTGCGGGCTGGATACGGCTTGGGGTGCTTGCCTAAGCGCTTCGGGCTGTTATACCGTACTAAAATATAGTGCTTGTATGAGAAAGACAACGTATTGTCCCCGGATTTGTCGACGGTCGATACGAAAGTGCCTATAATTTCCGCCCAGGCCGTAGGGAAGATTCACGCTCTTGCAGTGCATCTCCACCAGCGGCTCAGGTCGATGTTGGGGCACATTACCGGTATTATTTTGCGCTGTTGCTTACCTTTAACCATAAAAGGACGTGATCATGAAGAAATCCCTCCTCGTAGCATCCCTGCTGGCAGCTGTTGCACTGGCTGCGTGCAACAAGAGCAGCGACCAAGCTGCTGCGCCGGCTAGCGACGCTACCGCTGCTTCGGCACCGGCTGCTGCTGCTTCGGACGCAACGGCTGCTGCTTCGGGCGCTGCAGCTGCTGCGAGCGACGCTACGGCTGCTGCTTCGGAACCTGCTGCTTCGGGCGCCGCTGCTGCTTCGGACGCTGGCGCTGCTGCTCCGGCTTCGGGCGCAAGCCAGTAAGCTGTATTCGCGAGGTGCTCGCCCGGAGCTTCGGCTTCAAGCGAGCATCGAAGCGGACCGTCGGGCGGTCTGACAGCCTCGTCAGATGCACGGCGGGCAAACAAAAAAGCCACGAACGCAAGTTCGTGGCTTTTTTGTTTGCCTCTTCTCAATCGCCGATCGTCATGCCGATGCGTCCGCAACGCTATGCCGGCATATGCATAACGCATGCAACCGCGTAGTCCATATGCAAGCGGATATTACGCAGCGCGCTTTCCCCCGCCATTAAGCGCCGCTATTGAGCGCCCTGCTCTTCCTCTCCCGTGAAGAACTCCCGCACGACCTCGATCTCACGCGTGCGTTTGAACGGCGGCAAGCTTTGCCAGATACGCCGGCCATAAGGCTTATCCACGAGGCGTGTGTCGCAAATCATCAACACGCCACGATCGGTCTCGGCGCGAATCAGACGCCCTGCGCCCTGTTTGAGCGTAATCACCGCTTGCGGCAATTGATGGACGGCGAATGGGCTCAAGCCCTTCTTCGCCAGCGCGTCGAGACGCGCGGCCAGCACGGGATCGTCGGGTGGCGCGAATGGCAGCTTGTCGATGACGACAAGCGACAGCGCATCGCCCCGCACGTCGACGCCCTCCCAGAAGCTCTGGCTGCCCACCAGAATCGCATTGCCATAGGCGCGAAAGCGTTCGAGCAGTTCAGTGCGGCTCGCGTCGCCCTGCACCAGCAGCGGCGTGCTCCAGCCACGCGCCTCGATCGTGTCGCGCAGCTTTCCGGCGATCTTGTCGACGGCGCGCAACGTCGTGCACAACATGAAAACACCGCCTCCCGATGCTTCGATGGCGGGCAATGCTGCTTCGAATACCGCATCGGTGAATTGCGGAGACGACGGCTGCGGCATGTTGCGCGGCACGTAGAGCAAGCCCTGCTGCGGATAATCGAAGGGGCTCGGCAACGTCATCGAGCGCCGTGAACTCAGGCCCATCTGCGCCGCATAGTGCGTGAAGTCGCCGCGCACGGACAGCGTCGCCGAGGTGAAGATCCACGTGCGCGGCACGCCCGCGCGCTGCTTCGCGAAAATCGGCGCGACGGAAAGCGGCGTCTCATGCAACTGGACCGTGTGCGAGAACACTTCGACCCAACGGACCTTTTCATCTTCGGCGCGAGGTTCGCTTGCGGCATCGCCTTGCCCTTCGGGCTGGCCGGCATCGCCCGTAGCCCGTGCGTCGCGTGACGACGCATCAACCTGTGCGCCCGGCATGGCCCATCCGGACAGCACGCCCTGAAGCTCGCGCGCGCGGCGCAGGCACGCCCCCAGCGATTCGGCGCGCTCGGCCTGGCCCGCGAGCGCAGTGGCGAGCGTTCCGAGTTCGGTCTGCAACGCGTCGAGCGCGTCGAAGAGCGGATGATCCTCGGGCAATTGCGTGATCGACACGCGCAGCGAATCTTCCTTGAAAGCAAGACGCACGTCTCGCGCTGCGCGTTCGAGCGCCGCACCGAGCTTCACCCACTCCACCGCATCGCGCGCATGGCTCAAGCCTTCGGCAACGCAATCGCGCGCGAGCTCGAGAAACTGCGCGGTCGAAAGCGTCTCGCCGAAAAACAGCGTGGCGGTTTCGGGCAACTGATGGGCTTCGTCGAAGATGATCGTGTTGGCGCTCGGCAACAGTTCGGCCATGCCGGTGTCGCGCAGCATGATGTCCGCGAAGAACAGATGATGGTTCACCACGACGATATCGGCCTGCTGCGCTTCCCGGCGCGCCTGCATAACGAAGCAGTCCTTGTAGTTCGGACACTCCTGGCCCAGGCAGTTGTCGCGCGTGGACGTGACCATCGACCACACAGCGGCCGTCTCCGGCACGCTCGCGAGCTCGGCCTTGTCGCCCGAGCGCGTGATCTTCGCGAAGCGAATGATTTCCTGCAGATACGCCGTTTCCTGGCGCGAAGGCAAGCGGCCATTGTCGGCCGTGCGCTGCAGATAGTAGTGACACAGATAATTCGAGCGGCCTTTGAGCATGGCCACGCTCACGGGTACCGCAAGCGCGTCGCGCACGGTGGGAATGTCCCGCGCGAAGAGCTGGTCCTGCAAGTGCTTCGTGCCCGTCGAAACGATCACCTTACCGCCCCACAGCATGGCCGGCACGAGGTACGCGTAGGTCTTGCCGGTGCCCGTCCCCGCCTCGACGATCAGGGTGTTGTCGCCGGATTCGGCGGCGGCCTGCGCGGCCTCTTCGGCACGGCCTTGCGCGGGAGCCGGCGCGCCGCGTTCGAGGCGCCGCGCCGGACGCGATTGCAGCTCGAACGTCGCGGGTTCTGGCAATGCCTGGGCGGCAGCTTCCATCGCCGCGGCTACGGCGCGCGCCATCTCGATCTGCGCGGCACGCGGACGATAGCCGTCGATCTCCCGCGCCAGCAGCCCGTTGGCGGCGAAGAGTTCTTCGAGTTCGGCGCCGCGGCGCGGGCTCAATGCGGGCGCGGGCGCCGTTTGCGTGGCGCGCGCGTCACCCTCCGGCGCGCCGCCTTCGCGTGCGGGACGGGATCGGGAAACGGTCGTTGAATTCAAGGCAAGCGGTTCCTGCTCGGTCCTCGGGGCGCGGCCCGACTTCTTCCGCGCCCCGGCGCCTGCCAGGACCCGGAATCAGGCGTGCCCGTTCGAGGTCTTCGTTGAATCGGGTTCCAGCTGCAGTTGCAGCAGGATGATGTTGTCTTTCAGCTTGAGCTTGCGCCTCTTCAGCTTCTGCAATTCGAGATCGTCGTAGTCCGGCGTCTCGCACATCCTCTCGATCAGACGGTCGAGGCCCTCGTGCTCCGATTCCAGTTGCAGAATACGGTCACGAATGACCTCGCCCTTGACTTCACGATGCTCGCGCATGCTCGCCTCCTCGTCATGATCGGCGCACGCCGTGCGAAAGGTCGGGCGCCTGAGGTTGCTATCCGGCTGAAAAAGCGGGTGCTTCCTGGTGCTATTTGGTGCTACTGGCCCTGCGGTTTTTGTTGCTGTTGTTGCTGCGCCTTCTCGGCCGCCTGCTTCTGACGTGCTTCCACATCAGCCTTATGCTTCGCCGCCTCTTCCTGCTTCTGCTGGAAGCGCTCAGCCTTCGCGGCGCGCTCTTGCGCCTTCTGCTGGCCTTCGCGACGAGCTTCGTCCAGTTGCTTCTGATAATCCGATTGCTTCTTGTCGTAGGCAGCCTGGTTGGCTGCACGTTGCGACTGCGCCTGCCCGCCTTCGCGCTGCGCCTGCTGCACCGCGTGCTGGCGCTGCTTCTCTTCGAACGCCTGCGCGTTCGCCGCGCGTTGCGGCGCCTCGGTCTGCCGCTGCGCCTGAGCGAGCGCGTGCTGACGCTGCTTGTCTTCGTAGGCCTGCGCGCTCTGCGCCTCGTTCGCGGCACGTTGCGGCGCGTCGGCCTCGTCCCTCGCCCGCTTCAGCGCGGCCTCCTGATCGCGGCGGCGCGCATTGTCCGCGCGCTGCTCCTCGTCGAGCGCCAACTGCTCGTGGCGGATATCCGCCTGCACGACGCGCATGGCGTCGCGCGCCTTGCCCAGACAGTGGTTCACGAAGAACGTATCGTAGCAATTGTGCTGCGCGACGGCGTACCGGTAGTTGTTTTCCGCAGTACGCCGGTCAAGGACCTTTTGCCGTGCGGCAAAGTCGGTGCTCGCGCCGGTATCCTGTGCCGTTGCGCCCCCCGCCACGACCGCGGCAGCCGAAGCCGCAACCGGTCCGCCGACCTCGGCCGGGCGCACGTTTTGCGCGCCATTGGCCGCCACATCACTGCCGGCTACCACCCCGGAGGCCGCCGCCCCGGTGGCCGTCACTTCTTGTGCGAGGGCCGGAACGCTCGCCGTCGCCAGCAATGCGGCGGCACAGACCGCCGCACGGGCAGTGGTCCACCATGCCGCACCTTCGCGCGCGCCGGGCTGGATTTGTGTCAAACGGGATGGGATCAACGTCTTCTGAGGGCAACGGAACATGCCTGAAATTCTAACACCCCCCGAGTTGAGCGCCCGGCCATTTATGGCAAAATGCCCCGCTCCACCCGCCGGCGGGCGTTCGCTTGCCTGATGTCTCCCGCCCGGCTATCGGAGCGCAAATCCGGGATCGTAAATCCGGGACTGCAAATCCGTGACCGCAACCCGGGGCCGCATACCCGGACCGCAACCGATCCTCGCAGGAATATCCAGACTCTATGACGGAAACCGTAGCACTCAAGATCGTCCAGCGCATCGCCAGCGAACTGACCGTTCAACCGCGTCAGGTGGCGGCCGCCGTCCAGCTTCTCGACGAAGGAGCGACCGTTCCGTTCATCGCCCGTTACCGCAAGGAAGTCACGGGCAATCTCGATGATACGCAACTGCGCACGCTCGAAGAGCGACTGCTCTATCTGCGCGAGCTCGAAGACCGTCGCGCCACGATCCTGGCGAGCATCGAGGAGCAAGGCAAGCTCACCGACGAGCTGCGCACCGCCATCGAAGCCGCCGACAGCAAACAGGTGCTCGAAGATCTCTACCTGCCGTACAAGCCCAAGCGCCGCACGCGTGCGCAGATCGCGCGCGAAGCCGGCCTGCAGCCGCTCGCCGACGCGCTGCTCGCGAATCCGCTGCTCGATCCACAAACGGAAGCCGCGCAGTACGTGGACGCCGAAAAGGGTGTCGCCGATGTTAAGGCCGCGCTCGACGGCGCGCGCGACATCCTTTCGGAGCAATTCGGCGAAACGGCCGAACTGCTTGGCAAGCTGCGCGACTGGCTGCACAACCAGGGCATGGTGATCTCGAGCGTGGTCGAGGGCAAGGAAAACGAGGAAGGCGAGAAGTTCCGCGACTACTACGAGTACTCGGAAACGATCAAGACCGTGCCGTCGCACCGCGCGCTCGCGCTGTTCCGCGGCCGCAATGCCGGCGTGCTGATGGTCAAGCTCGGCCTCGGCGGCGAGCTCGATGCACAGGTGCCGCATCCGGGCGAAGCGATGATTGCGCGCCACTTCGGCATCGCCAACCAGAATCGGCCGGCCGACAAGTGGCTCTCGGACGTTTGCCGCTGGTGCTGGCGCGTGAAGGTGCAGCCGCACATCGAAAACGAATTGCTCACGAACCTGCGCGAAGAGGCCGAGCATGAGGCGATCCGCGTGTTCGCGCGCAACCTCAAGGATCTGCTGCTCGCGGCGCCGGCCGGCCCGAAGGCCGTGATCGGTCTCGATCCGGGCCTGCGCACCGGCGTAAAGGTCGCCGTGGTCGATCGCACGGGCAAGCTGCTCGCGACCGACACGATCTACCCGCACGAGCCGCGCCGCGACTGGGACGGCTCCATCGCAAAACTCGCGCGCATTGCCGCGCAGACGCAGGCAGAGCTCATCAGCATCGGCAACGGCACGGCTTCGCGCGAAACCGACAAGCTCGCGAGCGAGCTGATGTCGAAGCATCCCGAACTCAAGCTGCAGAAGATCGTGGTCTCCGAAGCCGGAGCCTCGGTTTATTCGGCATCCGAACTGGCGGCGAAGGAGTTCCCTGAACTCGACGTCTCGCTGCGCGGCGCGGTGTCGATCGCGCGACGCCTGCAAGATCCGCTCGCCGAACTCGTGAAGATCGAGCCCAAGGCGATCGGCGTGGGCCAGTACCAGCACGACGTGAACCAGCGCGAGCTGGCGCGCTCGCTCGACGCCGTGGTCGAAGACTGCGTGAACGCGGTGGGCGTGGATGCGAACACGGCTTCGGTGGCGCTGCTCGCACGCGTGTCGGGCCTGAACTCGACGCTCGCGCGCAATATCGTCGATTACCGCGACGCCAATGGCCCCTTCCCCTCGCGCGACCATCTGAAGAAAGTGCCGCGTCTGGGCGACAAGACCTTCGAACAGGCCGCGGGCTTTTTGCGCATCAACAGCGGCGAGAATCCGCTCGACCGCTCGTCGGTGCACCCGGAAGCCTATCCGGTCGTCGAGCGCATGCTCGCGAAGATCAAGCGCACCATCGGCGACGTGCTCGGTAATCGCGAGGCGCTTTCGGGCCTCTCGCCCACCGAGTTCGTCGACGAACGTTTCGGTCTGCCGACCGTGCGCGACATCCTCGCGGAGCTCGAAAAGCCGGGCCGCGATCCGCGCCCCGAGTTCAAGACGGCGACCTTCCGCGAAGGCGTCGAAAAGGTCTCCGACCTCGTGCCGGGCATGGTGCTCGAAGGCGTCGTGACCAACGTGGCGGCGTTCGGCGCGTTCATCGACGTGGGTGTGCATCAGGACGGCCTCGTGCACGTCTCGGCGATGTCCACGAAGTTCATCAAGGACCCGCACGAAGTCGTGAAGGCCGGTCAGGTCGTGAAGGTGAAGGTGCTCGACGTCGACGTGAAGCGCCAGCGCATCGCGCTCACGATGCGCATGGACGACGATCCGGCGAGCGCCGCGCAGCGTAGTGGCGGGAGTGGCAACAGCAGCGGTAACCGCGATCAACGCGGCGGCGGCAATGCGAATCGCGGCGGCCAGCGCTCGCGCGACGCGGAGCCGGCAGGCGCGATGGCGGCGGCGTTCGCGAAGCTCAAGCGCTGACGCGCCAACGCAAGGCGGCGCGGGGGTTCTGCAAAAACCCCGCGCTTGCCCGCGCTACAGACAACAAAAAAGGCGCCGAGGCGCCTTTTTTGTTGTCCACGCAACGATCGAAGCATCAGATTTCGATCTTCGTCCCCAGTTCGACCACGCGGTTTGCGGGAATGCTGAAGAAGTCGGTCGGCTTCGCGGCGTTCTGATGCATCCACGCGAACACCCGCTCACGGAAGATCGACATGCCCGGCAACTGCGTCGGCACCACCGTCTCGCGTGCGAGGAAGAACGACGTGTCCATCATTTCGAACAACATATCCTCTTTGCGGCCGATGTCTTCGAGCACCGCCTTCACATCAGGCGTCTCGTTAAAGCCATAGTCGGCCTTCACGAGATACAAGCCGCCACCGACATCCCTGACTTGCACACGCTCCGAGTCGGCAACATACGGAATGTCGCGAATCCTGAACGTGAGGAAAATCGTGCGCTCGTGCAGCACCTTGTTGTGCTTGAGGTTGTGCAGCAGGCTCACCGGCACCAGCGTGTCGCTGCCCGTGAGATAGATGGCCGTGCCCGACACGCGGTGCGGCGGGTGCGCGAGCAGCCCCTGCAGGAAAGGCATGAGCGGAATACCGTCGGCGGCGGTGCGCTCCTTGACGATCATGCGGCCCTTGAACCACGTCATCAACAGGAAGAACAGCAGCGCGCCGATGCTGAGCGGCAGCCAGCCGCCCTCCTCGACCTTCAGCAGGTTCGCGCCGAAGAAGCCGAGGTCGACCGTCATGAGACACGCGATGATGAGCGCGACGAGCCACTGGTTCCACTTCCACACCTTCACCATCACGACGCTCGCGAGCATGGTGGTGATGACCATCGTCGCGGTCACGGCAATGCCGTACGCGGCGGCGAGATTATCGGAGCTCTTGAAGCCGACGACGATGCACAGAATGATGAAGAGCAGCATCCAGTTCACGACCGGCACGTAGATCTGGCCGATGGCGAGATCGGACGTATGCAGCACCTTCATGCGCGGCACGTAGCCCAGCAGAATCGCCTGACTCGTGAGCGAGTACGCGCCCGAGATCACGGCCTGTGAAGCGATTACGGTCGCAACCGTCGAAAGCACCACCAGCGGCAGTAGCGCCCAATCCGGCGCGAGCAGGAAGAACGGATTCTCGATCGCGCGATGGTCCTGCATCAAGAGCGCGCCCTGGCCGAAATAGTTGAGCACGAGCGAAGGCATCACGAGCCCGTACCACGCATAGCGAATCGGCTTTGCGCCGAAGTGGCCCATATCGGCGTAGAGGGCTTCCGCACCGGTCAGCACCAGCACGACCGAGCCCAGCACCACATAAGCCTGCAGCAGGTGCGCGCCCATGAACGAGACCGCGTAGTACGGATTGAGCGCGGCAATGACGCCCGGCGCCTGAACGATGCGCGAAACGCCGAGCACGCCGATGGTCACGAACCAGAGCACCATGATCGGTCCGAACAGGCGCCCCACGAGCGAGGTGCCGTGCCGCTGGATCCAGAACAGGGCGATGAGGATCACCATCGTGAGCGGCAGCACGAGATGCGCGAGCTTGGGCGCGGCGAGCTGCAAGCCCTCGACCGCCGACATCACCGAGATGGCGGGCGTGATCACCGCGTCGCCGTAGAACATGCAGGCGCCGAAGATGCCTAGCGCCGTCAGCACCACGACGGACTTGCTCTTGCGATCGAACGAGCGCATGGCGAGCGCCATGAGCGCGAGCACGCCACCTTCGCCGTTGTTGTCGGCGCGCATCACGAAGAGCACGTATTTGATGCTGACGACGATGATGATCGCCCAGAACAGCAGCGAAATGACGCCGAGGATGGAGGTATCGTTGAGCGGAATCCCGTGTGCCGGGCTAAACGCTTCTTTGAGCGAATACAGCGGACTCGTGCCGATGTCGCCGAACACCACGCCGATGGCCGCTACTGCGAGTGTCGGTAGCGGCTGCTTTGCCACGTGCGTGCTAGTTGTCATATACGCGGAAATCCGTTCGAGGCGGAAAAAACGAGCGCTATTCTAAACTGGCTGCGGGCGAAACCCGAATGGTCGTTGTGACCCCGCGACGCCCCCCTTGTCCCGCGGGAGTTTAGCATGGCCCTCCGTGGCGCCAATCGGCCGTGCGTCAAGGCCTGACCCGTGACTGCGGCGACGCCGCGGCAAGAGGGCTCACGGGGGCAATAGAAGCACACGACGCATAAAAAAACGGAGCCCGAAAGGCTCCGTTCCTGTTTTGGGCGGCCGGCACGACCCGATCGCCAGCGGCACGACGGCCCGCAGACCGGCTTTACTTCTGCGAATCCTGCTGGGCCTGCTGAAGGCCGCGCTTGATCCACGCGCCGAGGTTGTGGGGGCGCACCGTATCCCACTCCTCGAACGGCTGGTGAATCCAGGGATTGGTTGGCAGATGCTGGACGAAGTAGTCGGGCTTCACCTTCGAGCAGCCCTTGTACCAGAGCACCGCCGAGCGCACGCCGGTCACGGCCGGATAGCGCTCCTTGAGATGCTCCTGCACGCGCGCGAGCGTGACACCCGAGTCCACGAGATCGTCGACCAGCAGCACGTTGCCCGAGAGTTCGCCGCGCGTCATCGTGATGTACTGCGCGATGTCGAGATCGCCCTGCTCCGTGCCCGCCGCTTCGCGGTACGAGCTCGTCGCCAGGATCGCGAGCGGCAGGTCGTAAATGCGCGAGAGCTGGTCGCCCACGCGCAAACCACCGCGAGCGAGACACAGGATCTGGTCGAACTTCCAGCGCGACTCGTGTACCGAGAGCGCGAGCAGTTCAATCAGCCGGTGATACTCATCCCAGCCGACCCACAGGTTCTTTTCATCGTTGCGCGGGTCCATCATTTGAATCATTTTTGCATCTACCTTGTTTCTACTTCTTTACACCTTGAACGGGTGACGCAGCAGGATCGTTTCGTCGCGATCCGGACCGGTGGAGACCATGTCGACCGGCACACCTGCCACTTCCTGCACACGCGCCAGATACGCCTGTGCGCTCTTGGGCAAAGCGTCCCACTGCGTGATGCCGATGGTGCTTTCCTTCCAGCCTTCGAACGTTTCGTAGACCGGCTCGCATGCGGCCACTTGCGAGGCGCCGCGCGGCAGGATGTCCACGTCCTTGCCGTCGATCTTGTAGCCGACGCACAGCTTCACTTCGTCGAGACCGTCGAGCACGTCGAGCTTGGTGATGCACAGGCCCGTCACGCCGTTGATCTGGATCGAGCGGCGCAGCGCAGCGGCGTCGAGCCAGCCGGTGCGGCGCGGACGGCCCGTGACCGAACCGAATTCCTTGCCCACCTTCGCAAGCGTGAGGCCGACTTCTTCCTGGCGATCGGCGTTATCGGCGTCGTACAGTTCGCTCGGGAACGGGCCCGCGCCGACACGCGTGCAATAGGCCTTCGTGATGCCGAGGATGTAGTCGAGCTTTTGCGGACCCACGCCTGCGCCCGCCGACGCCGCACCTGCGACGCAGTTGCTCGACGTGACGTACGGATAGGTGCCGTGGTCGATGTCGAGCAGCGTGCCTTGCGCGCCTTCGAACAGCAGGTTGCCGCCTTCGTTGTTCACGTCATAAAGGCGACGCGAAACGTCCGTTACCATCGGCTTCAGACGCTCGGCGTACGAGAGCATCGTGTCGAGGGTCTGCTGGAAGTCGACTGCCGGCGCGCCCAGGTACTGCGTGAGCACGAAGTTGTGATAGTCGAGGTTCTCGCGCAGGCGCTCGGCGAAGACTTCCGGCTCGAACAGGTCCTGCACGCGCATACCGCGGCGCGCGACCTTGTCTTCGTAGGCCGGTCCGATGCCGCGGCCCGTCGTGCCGATCTTGGCCGCGCCGCGCTTGGCTTCGCGCGCCTGGTCGATGGCGACGTGATACGGCAGGATGAGCGTGGTGGCTTCGGAAATGAAGAGGCGCTTCTGGACGTCGATGCCCGCTTCTTCGAGCTCGCTGATTTCCTTGAACAGGGCTTCGGGCGAGAGCACCACGCCGTTGCCGATATAGCAGGCGACGCCGGCGCGCATGATGCCCGAGGGGATCAGCCGGAGAATGGTCTTCTTGCCGCCGATGATGAGTGTGTGACCGGCGTTGTGACCGCCCTGGAAACGCACCACGCCTTGCGCGTGGTCCGTCAGCCAGTCGACGATCTTGCCCTTGCCTTCATCGCCCCATTGGGTGCCCACGACGACGACATTGCGTCCCGGGGTTACATTCACTGCGCTGGCAGACATGGTGTTTCGTTAGCTGGTTAAAAACGTATTCTACCTGGGTTCGGAGGCAGGGCCGCCATTTTTTCCCAAAATTCCCGGGATTTCCTTTTGTCCTCAACGGCATGCGTGCTGCCGGAGCCCTCGCCAGGGCCCCTTCCGCGGCGGCTCAGGCGCGCGCTTCGAGCACCCACGCGCCGTCGCGCTCGACCAGCACGCGGTCGCAGGCGAATTCGTCCATGTCGTGCTCGTGACCCGGCAGCGCCTGAATCACGACTTCGCCAGCATCGCGCAGGGCCGCGACAGCGGCGCGCAGCGACTCGTCGTGGCGCCACGGCGCGAGGACGGCGCTGCTACGCGCCTCCACCGGCGAAATACGCGCCACTTCGCGCAGATCCAGCGAAAAGCCGGTCGCCGCGCGAGCGCGACCATAGGCCTCGCCCACCTTGTCGTAACGGCCGCCGCGCGCGACCGCGTTGGGCACGCCGTCCACGTAGGCCGAGAACATCACGCCGCTGTGGTACGCGTAGCCGCCCAGATCGGCGAGATCGAGCATCAGCTCCGCGCCTTGGATCTCGCTCATGAGGAACGCCAGGTCGCCCAGCGCACGCGCGATGCCGGGCAGCGCCGGCAGGCGCTTGCGCGCCTCTTCGATGACGCCGGCGTCGCCGTACAACGACGGCAGCGCGCGCAGTGCGTCGCGCGACACGGATTGCAGATTGGCGGTGAGCTCCGCCAGACGCGGCACGTCCTTGCCAGCCAGCGCTTCATACAGAGCGTCGCCGAGCGCGGCGGCTGCGGGGTCGGCTTCGAAGATCGCCGCTAGCACGCCTGCGTGCGAGAGGTCGAGGCGCACCTTCGCGAGGCCCGCGAGGCGCAGCGCGTCGAGCATCAACTGCTGGATTTCGAGGTCGGCTTCGAGGCCCGCATGGCCGTAGATTTCCGCGCCGATCTGGATCTGCTCGCGCGTGGCGTGCAGGCCGCGCGGACGCGTGTGCAGCACGTTGCCCGCGTAGCACAGGCGCGTTACGCCCTGGCGATTCAGCAGATGCGCATCGATGCGCGCTACCTGTGGCGTGATGTCCGCGCGCAGACCGAGCGTGCGGCCCGACAGTTGATCGACGAGCTTGAAGGTGCGCAGGTTCAGATCGCGCCCGCTGCCCACCAGCAGCGACTCGAGATACTCGAGCAGCGGCGGCATGACCATTTCATAGCCATACGTACGAAAGCGGTCCAGCAGGCGGCGGCGCAGCTCTTCGATCTTGCGTGCCTCGGAAGGCAGCACGTCGGCGATATTCTCGGGAAGTAACCAGGTCGACATCGGGTCAAGTCCTACAACGATAAAGGCCGCGCGGACGCGGAACGCACTAGCCGCAAAGCCTGGGCGCGCACGCGCGCCTGCGCGGGCCGGACGATAGAAACGGCGCACGCCGTGAGGCATGCGCCTTGAATTCAGGTGGCGAGCAGCAGCAACACGAGACCGAGCCCCATCACAACCAGCCCACCGATCCGGATGTGATGCGGCGGCCGTTCCGCAATTCTACGAAACGTGTCGCGCCACGCCGCCGGAAAGACGAACGGGAACATGCCCTCGATAATCAGCATCAATGCGATCGCGAGCAACAGGGAGCCAGCTATGTTCATGCGAAGAGGCACGCCGCGCAGATGCGCGGCGCCCGTGTCTCAATTTGTCTAGTGTTTGCGCGGTGCGGCCGGAACAGGAGCCGACGGCGCCTCTCCGTTCGGACTGCGCATGAAGCGGAAGAAGTCGCTCGAAGAGTCGACCACAACCACGTCGCCCGGCTTGAAGCTCTCGCGGTACGCCTGCATGCTCTGATAGAAG
The DNA here is from genome assembly GCF_022213065.1 of Paraburkholderia tagetis. Taxonomy (GTDB): domain Bacteria; phylum Pseudomonadota; class Gammaproteobacteria; order Burkholderiales; family Burkholderiaceae; genus Paraburkholderia; species Paraburkholderia tagetis. Next base: position 46,927 of record NZ_JAKLJA010000005.1, on the reverse strand, counting down.
CGATAGAAGTCCGGATCGCGGCCATACGCCTGCGCGGAAATCGCCGCGGCCTTGCCGTCGCCCTCGCCCTTGATGGCCTGCGCCTGGCTGTACGCATCGGCGAGCACGCCCTGCTGCTTGCGCTCCGCCTCGTCCTTGATCTTCTGCGCCTCGGCGGCGCCCTTTTCGCGCTGGTCGGCGGCGGCCTGCTCGCGCGCGGCGCTCATGCGCTTGTAGACCACCTCGGCGAGTTCCGCCGGATAGTCGATGCGCGTGAGCTCGACGTCGACCACGTCGATGCCCAGCGGCGCAGCGGCCGTCTTGAGCGCATCGCGCGCGCCGTTGGCGATCGCTTCTTGCTGTGCAAGGGCATCGCTCAGATCGACCTTCGAGAACGCCTTCGACAGCGCGTCGCGCGAGAGCGGCGCGAGCCGGTCCGCGAGCACCTGCTGGTCGCCCTTGGTGGCCGCGAAAAGCTTGAGTGGATCGGCAATGCGATAGCGCACGACCGGGTTCACGAGCAACTCGGTCTTGTCGGCGGTCGTGTAGCGGTCGGCATCGGACGCATCGAACGCCTGGATGCGAGTATCGATGAACGTGGCGGTCTGGAACGGCGGCGGCAGCTTCACGTGCAGGCCAGGTTCGGCGAGCGTCGCCTTGGCGCCGCCCGAGGAGGATACCACCGCGACATGGCGCGGATCGACGACGAACACCGCCGACGAGGCCACGAGCACCACCACCACGAAGGCGACGACGAACGCAATGATCTTGTTCATGTCGGCGCTCCGTTATTGCACATCGTCTTCGCGGCCGCGCGAGCGCAGCGCGTCGCGCGAACGGAAAGCGTCGCTCGCCGCCTGGGCCGCGTCACTCGCGGACGGCGCCGGCGCCGCGCTCCGCTGCTGGGCGCCCTGCTGCGACCGTGGCGACTGCGTGCCTTGCTGCGCGCCCGGTTGCCCGCTTTGCTGCCCAGCCTGCGACCCGCCTTGTTGCATGTCGCTGCTAGCCGAAGGCGCGGTTGCTGTGGCATTTGCATCCGATGCGCCGCTAGCCGGAGCCGCAACAACACCCGAGGCGCCTGTTGCCGCAGCGGCGCGCTGACGCGTCGCGTCGACGATCTTGTCGAGCGGCAGATAGATCACGTTGTTGCCCGACTTGCTGTCGACGAACACCTTCGTCGTATTCGAGTAAATGTGCTGCATGGTGTCCAGGTACATGCGCTCCCGAATGACGGCCGGCGCCTTCGCGTATTGGTCGTAGACGCTGTTAAAGCGCTGTGCGTCGCCCTGCGCCTGCGCGACCACGCGGTCGCTGTAGGCCTTGGCGTCGTCGATGAGACGCGCCGCTTCGGTTTGCGCGCGTGGCAGCAATTGATCGGCGTAAGCCTGCGCGTCGCGTTTCGCGCGCTCGCTCTCCTGGTGCGCCTTCGCTTCGTCGTCGAAGGCGGATTGCACGCGATCGGGCGCCGTCACGCCCTGAATCGTCACGCCGACCACGCCAAGTCCAGTCTTGTAGATATCCAGCGCGTGCTGGATGGAGTCGGCGAGTTGCGCGCGAATCGGCTCACGGTCCGCATAGAGCAGATCGTGAGTGCTATGCGCGCCCACCACGGTGCGCACGGCCGACTGCGCGGCCTGGCTCACGGTGAGATCGGGATCGACGCTGTGGAACAGATAATCGGTGGGCTGCTTGACCTGGTACTGCACCGTGAAGCGCGCGTCGAGAATGTCGCCGTCGTGCGTGAGCACCGAGGCATCCTTCACATTCGACGGACGCACGAGATTATTGCGGCCGATCTCGACGCTGCGGATCTGGCCAACATTCACGATTTCCTGCGTCTGGAACGGGAACGGGAAACGCCAGTGCACGCCCTGGCTGACCGTGTGACGATACTGGCCGAACTGCAGCACTACGCCGGCCTGTCCGTCCTGAACGACGAACACGCCGCTGCCGACATAGATGGCGATGAGCACGCCAAGCACGATGCCCACACCGATGCGCGCACTGCGGCCATTGTCCGGCCGCGGGCCGAGCCCGCCCGGACCACCCTTGCCCTTCTTGCCGAAGAACGCCGACAGGCGTCGATTGAAATCGCGCCACATTTCGTCGAGATCGGGAGGGCCGTCACCCTTGCCGCCGCCATTGTTGCCGTTGTTGCCCGACGGGCGCCGTGCGTCGTCGGTGCGCTGGCCATTGCCCTCGCCACGGCCCCACCTCGGGTCGTTCAACGAGAAAATGGCGCGCGCGCGCTGCCAGCCAGTCCGCTTGTTGTAATCGTTCACCTGTGTTCGTTCACCAGAGTAGACAGCGGGTCATGTGCGTGGAGGTTCCTCGTCGGCGCGCCTCGGGCCGCACCGCGAGGCGCCCTTCCGGGAGCGTTCAGCGGCCGAGTTCGGGTTCCCTGCTGGGTTCGTGTGGTGCCGCGGTCCAGTCAGCGGCCAGGAGCTGCGACGGCTGTGCGAGCCGCTCGGCAGTTGCGATTTCGGCGATGGCGGCGCGCAGCGCATCCAGTCCGACGCCCGTGCGCGCGCTCAAAAAGACGCGCGAAATATTACCATACTCGTCCCGCTCGACCGTCCCGCCCCGAGCCGCCAGTTCAGGCACGGCGTCGATCTTGTTGAACACCAGCACCTGGCGGATGGTGTCCGCGCCGATCTCGTGCAGCACCTCGTTCACCTGGTCGATCTGGTCGAGCCGCACCGAACTCGACGCGTCCACCACGTGTAGCAACAAGTCGGCCTGAACGGTTTCCTGCAGCGTCGCGCGAAATGCCGCAACGAGTTGGTGAGGCAGTTCGCGGATGAAACCCACAGTGTCAGACAAGACGATCTGGCCCACTTCGTCGCCGAGCCAAACGCGCCGCGAAGTCGTATCAAGCGTGGCGAACAACTGGTCGGCGGCATAGGCCTGCGCCTTGGTGAGCGCGTTAAAGAGCGTGGATTTACCCGCGTTCGTATAGCCAACCAGCGATACCGACATCGTGCGCGTGCGCTCGCGCTGACGCCGCTGCGTGCCATGCTGGCGACGCAGCTTGGCGAGCTTGCCCTGCAGCATCTTGATGCGCTCGCCGATGAGCCGGCGGTCGGTTTCGAGCTGCGTCTCGCCGGGGCCGCGCAGGCCGATACCGCCCTTCTGGCGCTCGAGGTGAGTCCAGGCCCGCACGAGGCGCGTGGCGAGATACTGAAGCTGCGCGAGCTCTACCTGGAGCTTGCCTTCGTGGCTGCGCGCGCGTTGCGCGAAAATATCGAGAATGAGGCTCGTGCGGTCCACCACGCGGCGATCCAGCGCACGCTCCAGATTGCGTTGCTGGGCAGGCGAAAGCGCGTGATTGAAAATGACGATTTCGATGTCGTTCGCCTCGCAGGCGAGACGCAGTTCCTCGGCCTTGCCGCTGCCGATGAACATGGCGGCGTCGGGGCTGGAACGTCGCCCCGTGAGCGTGACGGCAGGAGAGGCGCCCGCGCTCTTCGCGAGCAGGCTGAGCTCTTCGAGGCTGGCTTCGAAGTCGGTCTTGCCGAAGTCGATGCCGACGAGTGCGGCGTTGATCAAATTAGCTGTTGTCAAAATAGAAGCGGCCGGGCCGCAAGCGCCAGCGTGGCGCTCCGGGCCGGCCGCGTCAAAAATCAGGACGCTTCCGCATCCGGGTGGAAGTTCACCGGACGGGCCGGGACCACCGTGGAAATGGCGTGCTTGTAAACCATTTGCGTAACCGTATTACGGAGCAACACGACGTACTGGTCGAACGATTCAATGTTCCCTTGAAGCTTGATGCCGTTGACCAGATAGATCGAAACAGGCACGTGCTCCTTGCGCAGCGCGTTCAGAAACGGGTCTTGTAACAGTTGCCCTTTGTTGCTCATAGCAAACTCCGTATTTTTTTGCAGGTTTAACTAAACTGGCGCCGAAGAAAAAGAAATCCGGCGCCAATCGCTACACTATAGCTGATTCTCGTTCCACCGCGCCCCTCCCCACCGTCCGGCCAGGAGGGTCAATCGCGCGCTTACGCGGGGTAGCGAACGCAGTTCAGCTTTTTTCAGTGTAGGGATTCGTCGAAGAACGAAACTCTATGCGCAATGGAGTCCCGGTCAGTGAGAAAGTTTCCCGGAAGCGGTTCTCCAGGTAGCGCTTGTAGGTATCAGTCACCGCGTCGAGCGCATTGCCGTGGATCACGATGATGGGTGGGTTCTGTCCCCCCTGGTGCGCATAGCGCAGCTTCGGACGCACCGGACCACGGCGGCGCGGCTGCTGGAACTCCACGGCTTCGATGAGCGCGCGCGTCAGGCGCGGGGTCGGGAGCTTGGCCATCGCCGCGGCATACGCATCGTCCACCGAGCGCATCAGCGGTCCAATGCCGAATTTTTCCGTCGCCGAGATGAAGCGCATTTCCGCGAAGTCGAGGAACTTCAGCTTGCGCTGCAGGTGATGCTTGGTCCGCTCGCGCGCGTGGTCGTCCATGCCGTCCCACTTGTTCACGCCCACCACGAGCGCACGGCCCTGCTCCACCACGAAGCCCGCGATATGCGCGTCCTGATCCGAGATTTCCTGGCGCGCGTCGAGCAGCAGAATGACCACGTTGGCGTCGGCGATCGACTGCAGCGTCTTCACGACCGAAAACTTCTCGATGGCCTCGAACACTTTGCCGCGACGACGCAGGCCCGCCGTATCGATCAAGGTGTACTTCTTGCCGCCGCGCTCGAAATCCACGTAGATGGAGTCGCGCGTGGTGCCCGGCATGTCGAACGCAATCACACGGTCTTCACCAATCAGCGTGTTGACGAGCGTCGACTTGCCCACGTTCGGGCGGCCTACGATTGCAATCTTGACGCCGTGCTTGTTGGCGTCTTCTTCGCTCTCTTCCGGATGATCCGCGTAGGCCTGATCGAGCGCCTCGTTGATCATTTCGGTCACACCGTCGCCGTGCGCTGCGGAAATCGCGCGCGGGTCGCCGAGGCCCAACTCATAGAAGTCTGCGGCGACGGCGCTGTACTTCATGCCTTCGGCCTTGTTGACCACAAGGTAGATCGGCCGGCCAGTCTTGCGCAGGTAATCGGCGATGTGCTTGTCCTGCGGTGCGAGGCCGTTGCGGCCGTCGCAAATGAATACGACGATGTCGGCTTCCTCCACCGCCTGGCGCGTCTGGCGCGCCATTTCGTGCAAGATGCCGTCTTTCGCGACCGGTTCGAAGCCGCCGGTGTCGACCACGAGATAAGCGCGATCGCCCACGCGCCCTTCGCCATAGTGGCGATCGCGCGTGAGACCGGGCAGATCGGCTACCAGCGCATCGCGCGAGCGCGTGAGCCGGTTGAAGAGCGTGGATTTCCCCACATTGGGGCGCCCTACTAGGGCGATTACGGGTTTCATCTGATCTTTTCTACGGTAAGGCGCGACGCCGGAACGTCCGGCGAGTTGCGCGGCAAGCGTCTGCATTCATGCTTGCAGAGCTGCAATAGTTGCAAATTATCACGAATTGGGTCGCGCGCCCGCTACGTCAGCCCTAAGGCATCGGCAGGCGCGTGGCGAGCTCGGATCATGCCCGCCAGCCGAAGCGATGTGGATTGACGCTTTCCCCGGCGCGGCTGCCTGGTCGGGGCATCTTTGCAATCCACCGGCTCATCATGCGCGCGGCCGGTACGCGCCGGCCTGCGAAACGGCCAACCCCAGTCGGATAACGGAGCCATCCACCATCCCGGTCAAATGGCGCCAGGACACCAAAAGTATTTTGTGCTTGCAGCAAGCACAAAATACAAGAGGCCGCTGCCCGCGGGCGCGGCCCCCTCGATGCGAAGCCCGACAGCACGCGTCGGGCGCCCTCATCCAGTTAACGCGGACGCAGACCGTACAGGTCGCCGTCCTTCGTTTGCACGATGAGCGTGTTGCCAGCCAGCACCGGTGCGGCGGTGATCGGGCTGCCGTCGGTCTTCACGCGCGATACGAAGCTGCCGTCGTCGAGCGAGAGGAAATGCACGTAGCCCTGGTAGTCGCCAACCACGACTGCATGGCCGAGCACGGCCGGCACGCTGACGTCGCGGTTCTTCAACTTGTCCGTGCTCCAGGTCTGGTCGCCATTCGAGACGTTGTACGCCTTCACGACCGACCAGTCGTCGCCACCCACCACCGTGGTGTCGCCCTGGGCGATGCCGCTCGTGCTCGAAAACGGCTTCTCCCACATCGGACGGCCCGAATTGGCGTCGAAGCAGCCCAACTGGCCCTGGAACGTGACCGCGCACGTGGTGGCACCGATGAGCGTGGGCGGACCGCTCACGTCATTGATACGCTCGACTTCGGTCACACCCTTCGGATACGACACCGGCGTTTCCCAGAACGCATCGCCGCTTTGCAGGTTGATCGCCGCGAACGCGCCACCCGGGAAGCCCGCGAGCACGGCCTGATCGCCCGCGAACGTCATGCCAGACGACACGCGCAAATTGAGCGGCACCGCGCGGTTGCGATAGACCCACTTCTGCTCGCCGGTCTGCGCATTGAACGCGACGATCTGGCCGTCGATGGTACGCACGATCACGAGACCGTTGCCAACCAGCGGCGGCGAAATGATCTCGCCTGGCGCCTTGGCTTGCCACGAGAGCTTGCCGTTGGAGTCAAGCACATAGACATTGCCCTTCAGACCGCCGACGGCCGTGAGATTGCCGTCGCTGCCGACGCCCGCCGAGATATCGTCCTTGAGCTTGGTGCGCCAGACTTCCTTACCCGTCTGCGCGTCGAACTTCGCGACCGAGCCGTTTTCGCCTGCGGCGTAGACAGCGTCGCCCACGGCGACCGGCGAGAACATATAGCGGCCCGCCTTGCCGACGCTCGCCTTCCACACCTGCTGGACGTCCAGCACCGGCTTGAACTCGGTCAGCGGCACCGGTACGCGACGCTCGTCTTTCGTCGACGAGCAAGCCGCCAGCGCGAGGACGGTCATCGCACAGGCGACAGGTACAACGGTTCGTTTCAGCAAATTCATCGGTGAACGAAGCATGAATGGAATTGGTTTAGCTGTTTATCTTCACGGGCGGTAGGCGCAGCTTGCTTAGCCGCCCAGCGCGTCGAGTTTGAACTGGATCAACTGGCGCTCGGAGGCATCGCTCTTGGGCAGGCTGTCGAGCGCGAGCTTGTAGGCCGCGCGCGCGTCGTCGGACTTGCCCGCCGCCGCGAGCAGGTCGCCGCGACTATCCGCGACGATGCCCTTGAACGGCCCCGAATCCGGTTGCGGAATCAGCGCGAGGCCCTGATCGTAGGCCTTTTCGTCGAGCAAGACGGAAGCCAGGCGGATCTTCGCAACCTGACGGAACTCCTCGTCCTTCGCGTGATCGGCCGCCCATTGCAATTGAGCCTTCGCACCCACGGTGTCACCCGCCATATAGAGCGACTTGGCCACGCCCAGCGCGGTCATCTGCGCATACGCGGTGCCGCCGAAGCGGTTTTCCATATCGGTCGCGATGCGCGTGAGCATTGCCTTGTCGCTGCTGGCGCTCGCCTGCTGCACCTGGTCGTACAGCACCGCAGCCTCGGCCGCCTGACGGCGTTGCCAGAAGTTCCAGCCGTTCCACGCGGCGAGCGCGAGCAGAACGATCAGCACGATCCACGTAGTGGCGTTACCCCACTGCGCCCACCATGCCTTGAAACTCTCGATCGATTCCTGTTCGTCGTGGTAACTCATCGCGTAGCGATTCCTTGATTATTCTGAAGCCCGTTGATAACGCATCGCAATTAGTCGTCGCCGTCTTCGGCGGATGCAACCATCGCATTGATTAGATATTCGGTCAAGTCTTCGAGTGCTACCGTCTGTTGCTCGCTGCGAGCCTCGTCGGCACCGCCGCGCAGCGCCTTCACACCCGCCACGCCCTTGGCCAGTTCGTCTTCGCCAAGCACCACGGCGAACGCCGCGCCGCTTGTGTCCGCACGCTTCATCTGCGACTTGAAGCTCGCCGCCTGGCCGTCTGCGCTGCAATGGAGGATGACGTCAAGACCGGTGTCGCGCAGACGCTCTGCCACGATGAACGCCTGCTCGCGCGCCGCCTCGCCCTGGTGCACGACGTAGACGTCGCAACCTTCCGCCTCCGGCACGAGATCCTCTTCCTTGAGCAACTCCAGAATGCGCTCGACGCCCATCGCCCAGCCGCAAGCCGCCGTGGGCTTACCGCCAAGCTGCTCGATCAGCGGATCGTAGCGGCCGCCGGCCGCCACCGTGCCCTGCGCGCCGAGCTTGTCGGTCACCCACTCGAACACGGTCAGATTGTAGTAATCGAGACCGCGCACGAGACGCGGGTTGATCTTGAACGGAATGTTATTCGCCTTGAGCAGGCGTTGCAGCCCTTCGAAGTGCGCAAGCGAGTGCTCGCCGAGGAAGTCGATCAGCTTCGGCGCGTTGTTCGCGACTTCCTGCAGCGCGGGGTTCTTCGTGTCGAGCACGCGCAACGGGTTCGTATACAGGCGACGCTTGCCGTCTTCATCGAGCAGATCGACGTGCTGCTCGAGATACTTGATGAGCTCGACGCGATGCGCGGCGCGCTCTTCGGCCAAGCCCAGCGAATTGATTTCAAGCTTGATGCCGGTCAGACCGAGGTCGTCCCAGAGGCGCTGGCACATCAGGATGATTTCCGCGTCGGCATCCGGACCCGCGAAGCCGAGCGCTTCCACGCCAACTTGATGGAACTGGCGATAGCGGCCGCGCTGCGGACGCTCGTGACGGAACATCGGGCCGACATACCACAAGCGCTTCGGACCGTCGTAGAGCATGTTGTGCTCGATCGACGCGCGCACGACCGCAGCCGTATTCTCCGGGCGCAGCGTGAGGTTCTCGCCGTTGAGCGCGTCGGTAAAGCTGTACATCTCTTTTTCGACGATGTCGGTCACTTCGCCGATGCCGCGCGTGAAGAGTTGCGTATGCTCGACGATCGGCGTGCGGATATTCTGGTATCCATACGAACGGAGCATGGACTTCACCGTGGTTTCGAAGAAGTCCCACAGCCCTGCGTCCTGCGGCAGGATGTCGTTCATGCCCTTCACGCCGGTCAGCTTTTCCGGCTTTCTTTTCTGTTCAGTCATTGCGTTGCGAATGTACTTGCGAATGGCGATGTTCGGTTGTGCCTGAAATCAGCGTCCGGAGCGCGGCTCAGGCCGTCGCTTCGGTCTTGCCGTACTTGCGCGCGACATAGTCGCTCACGATCTGCTGGAATTCTTCGGCGATGTGCTCGCCGCGCAGCGTCTTGACCTTCTCGCCGTCGACGAAGACCGGCGCTGCGGGGTTCTCACCCGAACCCGGCAGGCTGATGCCGATGTTCGCGTGCCTGGATTCACCGGGGCCGTTCACGATGCAGCCCATCACGGCGACGTTCATCGTCTCGACACCCGGATACTCGCCGCGCCAGATGGGCATTTGCGCGCGCAGATAATTCTGGATCTGCGAGGCGAGCTCCTGGAACAGCGTGCTGGTCGTGCGACCGCAGCCCGGGCACGCGATGACCATTGGCGTGAACGAGCGCAGCCCCATGGTTTGCAAAATTTCCTGTCCGACCACGACTTCGCCGGTGCGCGAAGCACCCGGCTCCGGCGTGAGCGAAATGCGGATGGTGTCACCGATGCCCTGCTGGAGCAGCACCGAGAGCGCCGCCGTCGACGCGACGATGCCCTTCGAGCCCATGCCCGCCTCGGTCAAGCCAAGGTGCAGCGCGAAGTCGCAACGCTTGGCAAGCTCCTGGTAGACGGCGATCAGATCCTGCACACCGCTCACCTTGCACGACAGGATGATCTTGTCACGGCCGAGGCCGAGTTCGACGGCGCGTTCCGCCGAGCCGATGGCCGACTGAATGAGCGCTTCGTACATCACGCTCTGCGCTTCCCACGGCACCGCGCGTACCGCGTTCTCGTCCATCATGCGCGCGAGCAGGTCCTGGTCGAGGCTGCCCCAGTTCACGCCGATGCGCACCGGCTTGTCGTACTTGATGGCGGCTTCGATCATCTGCGCGTACTGCGTGTCGCGCTTGGCGCCCTGGCCGACGTTGCCCGGATTGATGCGGTACTTCGAGAGCGCCTCGGCGCACGCGGGATAGTCACGCAGCAACAGGTGGCCGTTGTAGTGGAAATCGCCGACGAGCGGCACCGTCACGCCCATGCGATCGAGTTGCTCGCGGACATGCGGCACGGCTGCTGCCGCTTCCGGCGTGTTCACCGTGATACGCACGAGCTCCGAGCCGGCCTGCGCCAGTTCCTTGATCTGAATTGCGGTACCGATCGCATCCGCGGTATCGGTATTGGTCATCGACTGCACGCGCACCGGCGCGTCGCCGCCGATCGTCACCAGTTGGCCACCCCAGCGCACATGCACGGCGTGCGACTTGCGGCGCGGCGCGTGACCGCCGAGGACCGGTTCGCTAGAACATATCTGGCTGTTGCTGGACGGGGATTGCGTTTCGCTTTGCATCGAAAAACCCATTTACACCTCGCGCGCGTTGGCACTATTGAGAAGCGCCACGCCGCGCGAATTGAAAAAGCATCGCGGCCTGCATGCGGTCGCGACACACGTCATGTCTCTATCAGGGCAGCACGAAGCGCGCGACATTGCCGCGCGCCGACGCATACTTCGATGCGTCGACCGGCTGACCGTCGATGGTCATCGACTCGATGCCGGCCTTGTTGCCCACCGTAATCCTGAGCGGCTCGACACCGGAAATCTCGCGTCCATCATTACCGTGGATCAACCCGGAGAAGAGTTCCTTGCCGTCTTTCTGGCGCACGCTGACCCAGGAATCCTGCGTCACGCGAATCGCGAACGTCGAAGCGCCAGGCGCCGCCGGCACCGAAGCGGCTTGTGCCGGTGCAACCGTTGCCACCGCTGCGGCGCTGGCCGGTGTGGCGTTCGCGGCAGGTGCGGCCACGGCCGCCTGCGGCGCGCTGGCCGGGCCTTGAGCAGCGGTGATCTGGCCGTTGACCTGGGCGTCCGTCTGACTGTTCGCGGCATTCGTGGTATTCGCGGCCTCCGCGCCTTGCTCGCCGCCCTGACCTTGCTCAGCCGCTGCGCCCGCTGTCGCACCGCCCCCCGTCGCGCCTTCGGCCACCGTCGCCGAAGCGGCGCCCGATTCGCTTTTCGCGCTGCTGGTCGAACCACCCGCCATCGACTTCAGACGTGCAAACCATGCCGACGATTCACCGCTATTCGTATGCCACATCGAGATCCCGATCACGGCGATCACGACGAGCGCCAGGCCCCACAACCACGATGCACGGCGCCGCGGCGCCCGCACCCCGCCGCCGAGCGAGAGCGAGACGCGCCCGCGCGGCAAGTCCGCACCCGCCGATGCGGGCATCGACAGGTCCGGCTGCGGCACGCCGCGCTCACGGCGCAGCGCCTGGGTAAGCGGCGTGGGATCAGCGCCGAGTAGCTTCGCATAGGCCCGCACCACGCCAAGCGCGAACGTCGCATCCGGAAGATGGCTGATGTCGCCCGCCTCCAGATCGCGCAGCTTCGACACCGCCACCTTCAGGCGCGCCGAGACGTCCTCGACCGACCAGCCTTTCGCCGTGCGCAACTGCACGAGGCGCGCCCCCACTGCGGCAAGCGTGTCAGGCACGGCCTGCACCGGCGACGGCGAGCCGTCGGATACCGAACGGCCTGCGTTGGTCTCTGTTCCGTCTGTCCCGAAAGGGTGCTGCGGCTCGCTCATCCCAAAGTCCTTGCGTCGATTCTTTTCTATCCCGGAACCGGCGGGCGCGCCGCGCCCGGCTTCGATTCGCAGACCGTTTATAACAAAATGCGCGGCCACTGTGCCGCATCCGATCGCTTCTGCAACGTTTCTTGTCAAACTCACCGGCGTTACTGCGTCATTCCCCGTGCAGCTACGCCGGCACTGCTTTTCGTGCCCTATTGCCTGGGCAATGCCTTTTTTCCGTCTTGCCCCGAATCCACTGCGTTCAGTGCTGAACCGGATGGACGTCGATTACCTTGCGGGCAGTACGCTCGGCAAGGCGCGTACGGTCCTTCACCTCACCAGCAAGCTGACCGCAAGCCGCGTCGATATCGTCGCCGCGCGTCTTGCGCACGGTCGTGACGACGCCCGCATCCATCAGAATCTGCGCGAAACGCTTGATCTGCTCCGATTTCGAGCGCAACAAGCCCGACTCGGGAAACGGATTGAACGGAATCAGGTTGAATTTGCACGGCACATCACGCGTTACCGCGAGCAACTGGCGTGCATGCTCCTCGGTGTCGTTAACGCCATCGAGCATGCAGTACTCGAACGTGATGAAGTCGCGCGGCGCGACCAACAGATACCGTTGGCAAGCGGCCATCAGTTCGCGCAGCGGGTACTTGCGGTTCAGCGGCACGAGCTCGTCGCGCAGCGCGTCATTGGGCGCGTGCAGCGACACCGCGAGCGCGACCGGCAGATCGGCACCGAGGCGGTCCATCATGGGCACGACACCCGAGGTCGAAAGCGTGACGCGCCGGCGCGACAGGCCGTAGGCGTTGTCGTCGAGCATCAGGCGCATCGCGGGCACGACTGCATCGTAATTCAGGAGCGGCTCGCCCATGCCCATCATCACGACGTTGGTGACGACGCGCTCACCCTTGCCCTCGCCGCCGGTCGCACGACCGCCCGCTTCTCCAAGCAGCGAGGCGCGCAGGGCGAACTCCGCCATGCGCAACTGACCGATGATTTCGGCGGTGCTGAGATTGCGTGAAAAACCTTGCTTGCCGGTGGAACAGAACCGGCAATTCACCGCGCATCCCGCCTGTGACGACACGCACAGCGTGCCGCGCGTTTCTTCGGGGATGAACACGGTCTCGACCGCGTTGCCGTTGCCGACGTCCACGAGCCACTTGCGCGTGCCGTCGGAGGAAACGTTGTCGGAAATGATGCCGGGCATGCCGATCGAGGCGCGCCCTTTGAGCTTCTCGCGCAGCGATTTGGCCAGATCCGTCATGCCGTCGAAGTCGGCGGCATTGTATTGATGAATCCAGCGCTGAAGCTGTTTGGCGCGAAACGGCTTCTCGCCCAGGCTCTCGCAATAGGCGACAAGCCCTTGAGCGTCGAAATCGAGAAGGTTGACGGTGGAACTGCTCGTCATGTCGAATCCTGCCATTTCAGTGCGAGAGCGCGTTCACCGCCGGATTCGAGGACACCCGGCACCGGGCAGTGAACGTGATCGCCGTTCGCGACCTATGCTGCTTGAACTACCGCTTACTTCGCGGAACTGCTTAGCGCGAGTAAACGTTGACTTCCGGGAAGAAGAACGCGATTTCGACGCGTGCCGTTTCAGCGGCGTCCGAGCCGTGAACTGCGTTGGCGTCGATGCTGTCCGCGAAGTCGGCGCGGATCGTGCCCTTCTCGGCCTTCTTCGGGTCCGTCGCGCCCATCAGGTCGCGGTTCTTCAGGATGGCGTCCTCGCCTTCCAGGACCTGGATCTGCACCGGACCCGAGATCATGAATTCGACGAGGTCCTTGAAGAACGGACGCTCTGCATGCACAGCATAGAACTTCTCGGCGTCAGCGCGCGAGAGGTGGACCATGCGCGAGGCAACGATCTTCAGGCCAGCGTTTTCGAAGCGGCTGTAGATCTGGCCGATCACGTTCTTTGCCACTGCGTCCGGCTTGATAATCGACAGGGTGCGTTCGAGCGCCATAAAAACTCCAGAAAATTAAGAGGTTACAGATTCAAATGAATCCGCAATTGTAGCATGTTCCCATGTATGATTGCGATTGAACCCCGTTAGGCCGACAGACTTGGCTTAACGGGCGCACATGCCGCGCCGCCGGGACTTTCAGCACCAGTTAAGCATGGGAGGCTACGCTCCCGGATGTAACGAAACTACGGTAGCGAAACTGTGTGGCACCCCGTTGAAACTCTGGGACACCACGCATATCTTAGGAGTGAGCGGATCGCGCAAATGCCGCGCGCCGCCTGCCACGCGTCTCACGCAAGGAGAAAGCATGAACGAGTACCCCTATAACTTCGGCCGCGGCGGCACCGTCGTCTCCGCCGAGACTCGCAACCGCGTACTGCGCAACACCTACTGGCTGCTCGCGCTGTCGATGGTGCCGACGGTGCTCGGCGCGTGGCTGGGTGTCGCCACGGGTTTCTCGCTGTTCGCCGCTACCAGCCCCACGATGAGCCTGCTCGCGTTCTTTGCGATCGCTTTCGGCTTCATCTTCGCCATCGAGCGCACCAAGAACAGCTCGCTCGGCGTGCTCGTGCTGCTGGGCTTCACGTTCTTCATGGGCCTGATGCTCTCGCGGCTGCTGTCGTTCATCCTCGGCTTCTCGAACGGCGCGTCGCTCATCATGCTTGCGTTCGGCGGCACCGGCGTGATCTTCGCCTCCATGGCCACCATCGCCACCGTCAGCAAGCGAGACTTCTCGGGCCTCGGCAAGTGGCTGTTCATGGGCGTGATCGTGATCCTGCTCGCAGGCATCGCGAACATGTTCCTGCACCTGCCGGCGCTGATGCTCACAGTGTCCGTGCTGGCCATCGTAATCTTCTCGGCTTATATGCTGTTCGACGTGCAGCGCGTCGTGAACGGCGGCGAGACCAACTACATTACGGCCACGCTCGCGATCTATCTGGACCTCTACAACGTGTTCACGAACCTGCTCGCGATCCTCGGCATTTTCGGCGGCAATCGCAATTGATGCCTGGCGGGGCCAAGACCGGCCTCGTCCCGCCTCAAACAAAAAGCCCATGACTCCTGTCATGGGCTTTTTTTCGTCTGCGAATCCATCTTGGGGCCGAATAACGTGAAGTCGGACTCAGAGAACGAGCCAATCGAAGCCCTCACCTTGCGTAGCGACCCCGATTTCAGTGATCGCGTTGCCGAGCGCAGCCGCGATGGCCGCGCGCGCGAGCTCCGGCGTGTTGTTTTGCTGGCTCAGATGCGCCGCGACCAGATGGCGCAGCTTCGAGCGATCGAGCGACGCGAGAATGCCGCCCGCGGCCTCGTTGTTCAGGTGGCCGTGCGAACCGCCAATGCGCGCTTTGAGCGATGCCGGATAACGGCTCGCCGCGAGCATTCCGACATCGTGATTGCATTCGAGTACGAGTGCATCGCAGCCGCTCAGCACGGCGTTGATATGCGACGTCGATTCGCCGACATCGGTCAGCACCCCGAGCCGGCTTGCACCGTCGTTAAAAACGAATTGCAGCGGTTCGCGCGCATCGTGCGGCACAGTGTACGGCAGCACGCCGAGCTCGCCGATTTCAACCACTCCGTCGCTCCAGAGGACGTTGAGCTCGACGCCGGCGTCGTCGGCGCCAACTGCCTGTGCCGTGCCCCAGCTCATGTAGAGCGGAATCGACCAGCGGCGCGCCAGCGTGAGCGCACTGCCGATATGGTCGCTGTGTTCGTGGGTGATGAGAATCGCGCTCAGCGTGTCGGCGGCAAGGCCCGCACGGGCGAGCCGCCGCTCGACTTCCTTCGCCGAGAATCCGCAGTCCAGCAGCACGCGCGTGGGCGTCGCGCCGCCGCCTGCCTCCACGACTAGCGCGTTGCCCTCGCTACCGCTGCCGAGGCTCGCAAAGCGCACGGCGGGATCAGTTCAGCTGGGAATGGAGTGCGGTCACGATGCGCTGCGCATCCGACGACGTATCCACCTGGCCGTTCTGGCCGAGCACCGCCACCTGGGTCGAATTGCCCGTCGAGCGCACCGAAATCATGTATTCCGGCCCCTGATTCTTCGTGGCTTTCTTCGGGTTGTAGAACAGCTTGCCGAGCAGGCCATCGCCCTTGAGTTCCTGCATGGAATCGGCGTAGCGCACATAATAGATGCCCTTCTCGCGGTCGCGGTTGTCGACCGTGAAATTGGTACGGTCGAGCGCGAGACCCACACGCAGCCAGGCCGTGTCGAATGCCTCGGGCAGATCGAGCGTGGTGCCGTCCGTGCCCGCCGCAACCTTGGCCGCGGCGGACGACGGACGCGCATCGGTCAGCAGTTGCTTGGACTGCGCGTCGGTCAGGCCGAACTTCTGCATGACCTTCGAGAGGAAAGCGGCTTCGAGGGCCGGATCGCGCGGACGCTCAACCCACTTCGACGAGGTCTTGTCCTGACCGGTCAGCACTTCTTCCATCGCGCTGTGCGTGATCGAGATGTCGGTCTGGCCGTTCGTGCCGCGCGTGACCAGCGTACGGAACTTGTCGCGCGTACCCGACGAATACGCAAAGTCGACCACGCGGCCGATCGTGCGGCGGAACCAGTCGTCCGGAATATTCGCGCGGTTTTCGGCCCAGTCCGTGGACATGATGCCCGTGGCCGGGGAATTGGTCGTGAGCGTGAAGCCGTTGTCGCTCCAGAATTCCTGCAGTTGCGGCCAGACGTCGTCGGGCGTGCGGCCGTCGATCACGAGCCAGCGGCGGTCGCCATCGCGCTCGACGTGCATGCCAAGCGGATCTTGCGCATTCGGCACGCCAAGCGTGGCGTTGCCCGCGCTCGTCACGGTGCGTTGCGCCGCACCGCCCAGTGTCACGGTGGGCGGCGGCGCGATGTACTTCTGGTCGCTCGGCACCGCCGACAGATCCTGCGGCACGGCCAGCGCCGGCGCGCTCGGCGTGTCCTTGTAGTTGACGCGATCCGACGCGAACATATCGTTCAGCGACTCGCAGCCCGCGAGCGAGCCGAGTGCGAGCGCCAGCACCGCCATGCGGGTGGCGTGGAGAGAAAGAACGGAACGTTTCATGTGGACCTTCGTAATACGGGAACGCTAAGCCTTGACCTGCCGGGAAATCTGTCGCCGATGGCTATCAGGGATAGCTACCGGCGATTGTGTCGTCGATCTGGGCGCTTGGCTCGTGGCGGCGTCGGTTGAAAATACGGCGTTTTCGGCTGGACCGGACTTAAGCCGGTCGGTCAGCCGATCAGACCAGCCTCGCGCAGCGCCGTGCGCACCACGTCGTGGTAACGCGCGTCGAGCGGCGTGAGCGGCAGACGGATGCCGCCTTCGATACGGCCGAGCTCCTGCAGGGCCCACTTCGCCGGAATCGGGTTCGATTCGATGAAGAGATTCTTGTGCAGCGACAGCAGCTTCAGGTGAATCGCGCGTGCGGTCTTCGCATCGCCCTCGAGCGCGGCGCGGCACAGCTCGCTCATCTGGCGCGGCGCGACGTTCGCGGTCACCGAAATATTGCCGTGGCCGCCCAGCAGCATGAGCGCGATCGCGGTAGGATCGTCGCCGCTGAAAATCTTGAAGCCTTCCGGCGCGTGCTTGATCAGATGCGCGGCGCGGTCGATATTGCCCGTGGCTTCCTTCACGCCGACGATGCCCGGCACCTGCGCGAGGCGCAGGATCGTCTCGTTCGACATGTCCGCGACCGTGCGGCCCGGCACGTTGTACAACAGCACCGGCAGGTCCACCGCTTCCGCGATTTTCGCGAAATGGCGGTACATGCCTTCCTGGGTCGGCTTGTTGTAATAGGGCACGACCTGGAGCGAAGCTTGCGCGCCGACATTCTTCGCAAGCTTCGTAAGTTCGATCGCCTCGGCCGTGGAATTGCCACCGGCGCCGGCGATGATCGGCAGACGGCCCGCAGCGTGCTCGACCGCCGTCTTGACCATCAGGATGTGCTCTTCGACGTCCAGCGTGGCGGACTCGCCGCTCGTGCCGACGACGACGATAGCATCCGTCCCCTCTTCCACGTGCCAGTCGATCAGTTTGCGAAATGCCGGCAGATCGAGGCTGCCATCTTCGTGCATGGGGGTGACGATTGCGGGAATGCTGCCGCGCAACGTAATGCCGTGCTGGGTGCCGTTAGCCATGAAACTTCAAAAGAATGAGTACGTTAAACCGCGATTGTAGCGGATTAGCCGGTCAGATCGTAACGCACCAGGGGTAGTACCTGAGTCGCAGCGCTGTTACCGGTTCTTTCGACCGTATCCGAGCCGCTCTGACGGGCAACGTTTTCCGCCGCCGAAGGGTGCGCCTCGCGCGTCTCGCGCTGGCGCATCTCGCGCACCGCACAGATGCGCTGGACAAATGCCTCCCGGGGTTGTGGGAGAAATCCGTCCTGGTAAGCAATCACGCGCAATGTAGGCGTACAAGCCGCCAGCAACTCGCCCGGCGCCAGCAGAAATGCCGGGTTCGAGGGCTTGCCGACCGTCTCGTTGCCTTGCGCAAAGGTTTCGTAAATTAGCACGCCGCCCGGCGCGAGTGCATCGACGAGACGCGGCATGAGCGGGCGATGCAGATAATTCGTCACAACAATGGCCGCGAAACGCGCGTCGTCCGGCAGCGGCCAGGGCGCGCCTTCGAGGTCGCACGTCAGCGTGGCGATGCCGTCGATATCGCGCATCGTCGCGAGCGCGGTGGCATCGCGGTCGAGCGCCGCGACCGGATGGCCGCGCCCCGCAAACCAGCGTGCGTGGCGCCCCGCGCCCGAGGCAACGTCGAGCACCGTGCCGCCCGGTGCGATCAAGTGCGCCCACTGACGCGCCCAGCCCGAGGGCTCCGAAAGTCCCGCGTGGGTCGGGCCTTGGGTCGCCCCAAGGCTGGCCGGCCCGGAATGAGCCAACCCCTTGGGCGCTAACGGCGTGCCGCGACCGGACGTGAGCGTCATCGCGAGCGCCTGCCTTAGTTGTACGAGAGGCCCATCGCCTCGCGCACGTCGCGCATGGTTTCGTTGGCAAACTTGCGCGCCTTGTCGCAACCATCCGCCACGATCGCGCGCAAGAGCGACGGATCGTCCATGTACTTCTGCGCGCGCTCGAGCATCGGCTGTTGCTCGCGCAGGATGCCCTCGATCACCGGCTGCTTGCACTCGAGGCAGCCAATGCCCGCCGAGCGGCAGCCCTTCTGCACCCAGTCGTGCGTCTCTGTGTCGGTGTAGACCTGGTGCAGTTGCCACACCGGGCACTTGTCCGGATCGCCCGGATCGGTGCGGCGCACGCGTGCGGGGTCGGTCGGCATGGTGCGGACCTTCTTCGTGATCGACTCGGCGTCTTCGCGCAGGCCAATCGTGTTGCCGTATGACTTCGACATTTTCTGGCCGTCGAGACCCGGCATGCGCGACGCTTCGGTCAGCAGCACCTGCGGCTCCGGCAGGATGATCTTGCGTGCGCCTTCGAGGTAGCCAAAGAGGCGCTCGCGGTCGCTCATCGAGAGGCTCTGCGATTCGGACAGCATCGCGCGTGCTTGCTCCAGCGCCTCTTCGTCGCCTTCCTGCTGATACGCATTGCGCAGTTCGTGGTAGAGCTTCGAGCGCTTGCCGCCGAGCTTCTTCGCGGCTTCGTTGGCCTTGTCTTCGAAGCCCGGCTCGCGGCCGTACATGTAATTGAAGCGCCGCGCCATTTCGCGCGCCATTTCGACGTGCGGCACCTGGTCCTCGCCCACCGGCACGAGCGAGGCGCGGTACAGCAGGATGTCAGCGGCCATGAGCACGGGGTAGCCGAGGAAACCGTAGGTGCCGAGATCCTTGTCACGCAGCTTCTCGATCTGCTCCTTGTAGGTCGGCACGCGCTCGAGCCAGGACAGCGGCGTGCTCATGCCGAGCAGCAGCGCGAGCTCTGCGTGCTCGGGCACGCGGCTCTGGATGAACAGCGTCGACTGGTTCGGATCGATGCCGGAAGCCAGCCAGTCGATCAGGACGTCCCAAACGTTCTTCTCGATAACCTCGGGCGTCTCGTAGTGCGTGGTGAGCGCATGCCAGTCGACCACGCAGAAAAAGCACGGGTACTCGGACTGAAGCCGCACCCAGTTTTTCAGCACGCCGTGATAGTGGCCGAGGTGCAGCGACCCGGTGGGCCGCATACCGGAAAAGATACGGTCTGGGAACATGATGTTATGAGAAGAGCGATACAAGGGGAGTAAGGATAGCCGTCACCACGTCGTAGCCGAGAGACACGAGCGGGCGCAGCCAGAAGCGCGTAAAGACGCCGCTCACGAGGAGCACCATCACAATGATGAAACCATAGGGCTCGAGGCGCGAGAGCGCAATGCTCGCGCGCGTGGGTAGGAGCGCCGCGAGCACGCGGCCGCCGTCGAGCGGCAGCAGCGGAAAGAGATTCAGCACGCCGAGCACCAGATTCACGCCCACGCCGGCGGCGGCCATGCGCGTGACGAATGGCTCCTCGACGCCGAACACCGCGAGCGCCACGCCGACCACGCCCCACAGCAGCGCCTGCGCGAAATTGCAGGCCGGTCCCGCCGCGGCGACCCACAGCGTGCCCCAGCGCGGATTGCGCAGATTGCCGAACGCAATCGGCACCGGCTTGGCGTAGCCGAACACGAACGCGCCGCTCGTCAGGAAATAGAGGATGAGCGGCATCGCGATCGTGCCGACCGGATCGATATGGCGCATCGGGTTGAGCGACACGCGTCCCAGCACATAGGCGGTGTTGTCGCCGAGCAGCCGCGCGACGTACCCGTGGGCGGCTTCATGCAGCGTGATCGCGAAGATCACGGGCAAGGCGTAGACGACGAGCGTCTGAATGATGTTGGCGTCCATGGCGGCGTATTGTAACAACGCGCTGTCTATGCGGAGCCAATACGCGGAACCGATTGGCCGTTGCACACGCGGGGCGTGCGCATCAGGCCGGTTCCTCCAGCCCGAACGGCGCCAGGTCACCCAGCCCCGCGCGTACGAGCACGGGCTCATCGCCGGTCAGGTCGATGACGCTCGACGACTCGCGCGGGCACGCCCCACCGTCGATCACGAGATCGAGCTGCTTCTCGAGACGCTCGCGAATCTCCTCGGGATCGTTGAGCGGCTCGGTGTCGGGCGGCAGGATCAGCGTCGAGGCGAGCAGCGGCTCGCCCAGTTCCTCGAGAATCGCGAGCGGAATCGCGTGACCCGGCACGCGCAGCCCGATGGTTTTGCGCGAGGGGTGCGAAAGCCGCCGCGGCACTTCCTTCGTCGCTTCCAGCACGAATACGTAGGGGCCCGGCGTCACCGACTTGATGAGCCGGTACTGACGGTTGTCCACCATCGCAAAATTCGCGAGTTCGGAGAGATCGCGCACCATCAGCGAGAGCAGCGCCTTGTCGTTGAGCCCGCGGATGCGGCGCAGACGCTCGGCGGCCTGCTTGTCGTCGATGCGTGCGGCGAGCGCGTAGCTCGAATCGGTGGGCAGCGCGATCACGCCGCCATCGCGGATGATCTGCACGGCCTGCTTGACGAGGCGCGGCTGCGGGTTCTCTGGGTGAAGCCGAAAAAACTGTGACATGGCAGTAATCAGCTGACGAAGGCAAGACGGGACGTGAAGCGCGCCACGAAATTCTGATGCAAGCGCGCAGCGGGACGAACGGGACAGCACGGAAACGAAGCACGACGGGCCGCGCAGGGGCGCAACGCGGTGATGCAAAAACGGCGGCAGAAGCGGCGGATGTGGGCCAGGGCAGCGGGTGCGGCGGGTGCGGCGGGTGCTGCCTATAGCCATCGCTCCCAGACAGGCTTGAGATCGGAAGGCAGCGGCGGCAGCGAGCCCGGCACGATCGCGTCCGGGCTGGGTGCGTGGAAGTCGGAGCCACGCGACGCCTCGAAGCCGAAACGGCGCGCAACGGCAGCATATTCGCCGTACTGGTCGGGCGTGTGGCTACCCGTGACGACTTCGATGGCCTTGCCGCCCAGGTCGATGAACTCGCCAAAGAACGTGTCGAATTCGAGCGGCGTGTAATGGTAGCGGCCCGGATGCGCGACCACGGCCTCGCCGCCTGCGGCCTTGATCCACGCAACGGCGTCCGCGAGTCTGGCCCAGCGGTGCGAAACATAGCCGGGCTTGCCCTCGCCCAGCCAGCGCGAAAACGCGTCCTGGGTATTCTGTGCCCGGCCCGATTCCACAAGAAAGCGCGCGAAGTGCGTGCGCGAAATCAAGTCGGGATTCGAGACGTACTCGAGCGCGCCTTCATAGGCGTTCGTGATGCCCAGGGATTCCAGACGCTCGCCGATTGCCTCGGCGCGCGCCGCGCGGCCATTGCGCGTGCGCGCAAGCCCATCGACCAGCGCCGTGCACTCGGTGTCGACATGCAGACCGACGATATGCACCGTGCGTGACGCCCACGTGACCGAAATCTCGACGCCGGTGAGATAGCGCATGCCCAGCGCCTCGGCCGCTGCGCGCGCCTCGCGCTGACCGCCCAGTTCGTCGTGATCGGTGAGCGCCCACAGCGTCACGCCGCCCGTCTTCGCCAGCTGTGCAACGGCAGCCGGGGCCATCTGGCCGTCGGAGACAGTGGAATGACAGTGGAGATCGGCGTTCATCGGAGGCTTAAAAAGAGTAACAGCCCATTTTACTGCAATGCGACGAAGACGTCGCAGGCGCCCAGCCAGCGGGGATGCGTCCTCCGGTGCCGGACAGCGGCATGGCTAGTCGGCGCAGAAGGCCTCGATGAGATGTGCGACGGCTTCGGGCTGATCGTGATGAATCATGTGACCCGCGTCGTCGATGAAACGCTCGCGCCAGTCGGGAAATGCCTCGAAGCGCTTCTTGAACGCGTCGATGGGCACCTTGCCCGCGATGCGCGCGAGCGTCTCCGACTGCCTGGCTTCCACGTGCAGCACCTTCGCCCGCACGCACGCCCACACCGCCATGATCTCTTCGAGGCGGTACAGCATCGGGTTGACGATCTTGTGCGCGGGGTCGCCTAGCAGCATGTAGCCGCTTTCGCCGTTCTTGCTGCCCGTCCCCTCCACCGGCTTCGACCAGTGCTGTGCGAGAAAGCGCGCACGCGTCGGCGCGAGGCGCGGATTCGTCTTCACGAGCCGCGCAGCCACGTCGTCGAGCGTGGCGTAGGGGCGCAATGGCGGCGGCGCGCGCATTTCGTCGAGCCATTGGCGCACGCGGCCCGGCGCCTGCGCAGGCACGGTAGCGGGCATGCCGAATCCCTCCAGATCGACCACGCGCCGCACGCGCTCGGGCCGCACGCCAGCATAGAAGCAGACGACGTTCGCGCCAAGGCTGTGGCCGACGAGATTCACCTCACCTTGGGGCGCGTAATGCTCGAGCAGCGCGTCCAGGTCGGCGACA
Organism: Paraburkholderia tagetis; assembly: GCF_022213065.1. GTDB lineage: Bacteria > Pseudomonadota > Gammaproteobacteria > Burkholderiales > Burkholderiaceae > Paraburkholderia > Paraburkholderia tagetis. Next base: position 24,005 of record NZ_JAKLJA010000005.1, on the reverse strand, counting down.
TAGTCGTGGAACCAGTAGCTGCCCCCGCCCTGCTGCGCCGCTGGCCAGTCGGACAAACCGAAGCCGCGCATGTCCGGCGCAATCACCTGCCAATTGCCGCCGAGCGCATCGACGACGAACTGGAACGAAGCGGCCACGTCCATCCAGCCATGCAGCATGAAGAGCGTGGGCGCGTCCTCGGCGCCCCAGCGACGCACGTGCAGGCGGATGCCGTTCACGGCGACGAATTCGGATCGGGAAAGATTCATTGCGCTCGCACAAAAACGAATGGTCGTTCGATTATATCGGCACGTTCTGACAGTTGGGCTGGCGCCCTGTCACTTTTCTTCTGCGCCCCTGCGGGCGGCGGATTCGCTCGCTGCGGCGGCGTCCTGCGCGGCCAGTGTGTCGAGCTCGGCCTGATCGAAGCCCGCCGAACGGCGCGCCTCGAAATTGAACGGTCCGCGCATGCGTGGCGCGTCGTATTGCGCGGCGAGCGCCAGCCATGCCGCATGCGGATCGAGACCGCGCGCCTCGCACAAATGGCGGAACCAGTAATTGCCGATGCGCACGTGCCCGACCTCGTCGCGCAGGATGATGTCGAGGATCGCGGCGGATTCGTCGTCGCCGGCCTGCTTCAGGCGCGCGCGGATGGGCGGCGAAGCGTCGAGGCCACGCGCCTCCAGCACGCGCGGCACCAGCGCCATACGCGCGAGCACGTCGCCGCTCGTGCGCTCGCATATCTCCCAGAGGCCGTTGTGCGCCGGGAAATCGCCGTAGGCATGTCCGTAATCGGCGAGCCGCTGGCGCAGCAGCGAAAAGTGATACGCCTCCTCGGCCGCCACCTTCAGCCAGTCGGCGTAGAAGGCATCGGGCAGGTTCGCGAAGCGCCATACGGCGTCGAGCGCGAGGTTGATCGCGTTGAATTCGATATGCGCCAACGCGTGCAGCAGCACCACGCGCCCTTGCGGCGTGCTCATACTGCGGCGCTGCAGGCTGCGCGGCTCGACAAGCTCGGGGCGCGCCGGGCGGCCGGGGAGATCGGCGGGCGCGAGCAGCGCGCACGAGGCCTGCCACTGCGTGGCGCCCTGAGGTGTCCCCTGCGCCGCCGCATCCAGCACTTTTCCATGGAGAGCGAGCACGGCGTCGGCCTTGGTGAGCGGATCGCGTTCGCGCAAGGCAGCGAGTGCGGCGACGCGCCAGCCAGCGCCGGCCGGGGCCGCATATGCGAAATCGGCTGGACGCTGGGGCGCCGAGCCGATGGCTTCGGAAAACACAGAACTCATCGCAAAAGAGACAAAAATCGGCAAAAAAACCAGTGGATGGGCGACCAGGCCGCTGCAAGTGCACCCAACAGCCCCATCCACGCGATTGTGGGGCGGGACGAGCGCAGGCACGCAACCGTTTACAATACGCGATTCACCCGGCCTGCGCCGTCGGCGCCCTTGAGCACATGCCGCAGCCGCCCCCGCAAGATAAAAGGAGACGTAACACCGTGGCTATCTACAAACTTGGCGAAGCAGCGCCCACCATTCACGAGAGCGTATTTGTCGCGGACAACGCCACGGTCGTCGGCACGGTCGAACTGGCCGAAGATTCGAGCGTCTGGTTTGGCGCGACGCTGCGCGGCGACAACGAGCCGATCAAGGTCGGCCCGCGCAGCAATATTCAGGAAGGCGCGACGCTGCACACCGACCCCGGCTACCCGCTCACGCTCGAAGCGAACGTGACGGTCGGGCACCAGGCCATGCTGCATGGCTGCACGATCAAGGAAGGCGCGCTCATCGGTATTCAGGCCGTGGTCTTGAATGGTGCGGTAATCGGCCGCAACTGTCTGGTTGGTGCGGGCGCCGTTGTCACGGAAGGCAAAGTTTTTCCCGACAACTCGCTCATTCTCGGTGCGCCGGCCAAGGTCGTGCGTGAGCTGACCGAGGCCGACATTGCCGGCCTCAAGCGCAACGCGGACTCCTACGTGGAGCGCCGGGCGTATTTCAAGGCGCAACTCGTGCGCATCGGCTAAGGCTGCCTGCCTGGACGCTGTGCTTTACGGGACGCGCCACAAGGATCAAAACGAAGGAAAAGATTGTGAATGACCAGTTGCAGAAATTCATGTTCAGCGCGGCGCCCGTGCGCGGCGAGATCGTCTCGTTGCGCAGCACGTGGCAAGAGGTGCTGACACGCCGCCAGTACCCGATGCCCGTGCGCACCGTGCTCGGCGAAATGATGGCGGCCTGCGCCCTGCTCTCGGCGAACCTGAAGTTCGACGGCACGCTGATCATGCAGATCCTCGGCGACGGCCCGCTCCGAATGCTGGTGGTGCAGTGCAGCTCGGACCTCTCGATGCGCGCCACCGCGCGGCTCGCAGACGGCGTCGAAGCCGAAGATGTGGCCGCGCTCGAAGGCATCACGCTTGCCGATCTCATCAATGTGAGCGGCCAGGGCCGTTGCGTGATCACGCTCGACCCGGCCAACAAGCAGCCGGGCCAGCAACCCTACCAGGGCATCGTGCCGCTCAATGGCGAGGACGGCCCGCTCAAGTCCATCGCGGAAGTGCTCGAGCACTACATGCATCATTCGGAGCAGCTCGACACGCGCCTGTGGCTGGGCGCGAACGACGACCGCGCGGTCGGCATGCTGCTGCAGAAGCTGCCCGGCGACGGCGGCATCGTGCCGCATCCGCACGAGCTCGACGCCGATACCTGGGAGCGCGTCTGCACGCTCGGCGGCACGCTCACGCGTGAGGAACTGCTCGAACAGGAGCCGGAGACGCTGTTTCGTCGCCTCTTCTGGCAGGAGAACGTACAACACTTCGAGCCCGCGACCACGCGCTTCCTGTGTAGCTGCTCGCGCGAAAAGGTGGGCTCGATGCTGAAAATGCTGGGCCGCGGAGAAGTCGATGGCGTGATCGAGGAGCGCGGCCATGTCGAAATTCATTGCGACTATTGCAACCAGCGCTATGAATTCGATCCCGTGGATGTGGCGCAACTTTTTGCCACGCCGGGGCTCTCAGAAGGTGTCACCCCTGCTGCGGAACGGCGCCACTGACCGATGCTGATGGTCTGCCGGCGCGTCGCCTCCAGTGTGGCTGCGGCGCACGGCAGCAACCATGAGCAGAATCCCGGACCCGCTCATCATCCAGCGTTGCTTAGGCGTCCGATAGATGGAGGAAGAGCAATGAAAACGAACAAGTCCTTCGCATGGCAGTTGCACGCACGGGGCTTGCGGCGCGCAACAGCGATGTGTGCGATGGCCGCGCTCGGCGCGGGCGTCGTGCTCATGAGCGGCTGCATGCTGGATCCTCCCGGACCATCGCCGATATACAGCCGCCTGCCCGCCAATCAGGCGGATGCATTGCAGAATGCGCCGGTGCTCACGCCCGACGAGCGCGCCCGCTACGACGCAATCGACCGCCAGGCGCTCACCGAATCGGACCGCGCAGCAAGCGCGGAAGCCGCCGCGCAAGCCTGGTCGCGTGCCTATGCGCCGCCTGTTAGCGTCTACGGCAGCTACTACAGCGGTGGCTGGGGAAGCGGCTGGGGCACGGGTATCGGCTACGGCTATCCGGGCTGGGGGTGGTAAGCACGCAAGCCGGGCGAGCACCGTATTCTGTCCGCCACGAAATAAAAAAGCGCGGCGTCCGTTTGTCGGAAGCCGCGCTTTTTTTGTCGCTCTTTTTTCCTTTGAAGGCGGGCCTGCCCCAATCCAGCCCGCCTAGGCTCAACCTGCCTTCTTCTTCGCTACCTTACCATGTCCATGCCGCTTCTCCGGCACACGCGACACAGGATTGGGCACCACTTTGACCGGCGCCGCCGACATCTCGCCGCGCGTTGAAACATTCGACGAGCCCGTCGGGGTCGTGGGCAACGGCTGGTTCGGCGAAACGAACTGCACAAACGCCTCGCTGTCCTTGACCATGCCCATCTCATAGCGCGCACGCTCCTCCACAGCCGCAGTGCCGCTCTGGAGATCCTGCACTTCGCCCGCAATGCGTTCGTTGCGCAGTTTCTCGTCGTCGTTCTGCTTCTGCTGTTGGGCAAGCTGCTCGCGTAGCTCGTGCACACGCAGCCAGCCGCCATGGCCCCACCAGAGCGGATACTGGATCAGCACGAGCAGGAGAATCAGGACGACAGTGACAAGCCGCATGTAAGGTGCCGGAAAATACACGCCGCCCTGCGCTTGACGCAGGGCGGCGGAAAGGGATTACGAAAAAGGACAGCAAGGCCGCTGCCGGGCTCGAGTCCGCTTAACCAACCTTAAGGAGGTTATAGAACGCCGACTTGCCCGGGTAGCTGGCGATATCACCGAGATCTTCCTCGATGCGCAGCAGCTGGTTGTACTTCGAGATGCGGTCGCTGCGCGAGAGCGAGCCGGTCTTGATCTGACCAGCGTTCAGGCCGACGGCGATGTCCGCGATCGTCGAGTCTTCGGTTTCGCCCGAGCGGTGCGAGATCACGGCCGTATAGCCCGCGCGCTTGGCCATCTCGATGGCCGCGAAGGTTTCCGTCAGCGTGCCGATCTGGTTGATCTTGATGAGGATCGAGTTGGCGATGCCCTTCTCGATGCCTTCCTTCAGGATGCGCGTGTTGGTGACGAACAGGTCGTCGCCCACGAGCTGGACCTTCTTGCCGAGCTTGTCGGTGAGCAGCTTCCAGCCGGCCCAGTCGGACTCGTGCATGCCGTCTTCGATCGAGACGATCGGGAATTTATCCGCGAGCGTCGCGAGGTAGTCGGCGAACTCAGCCGACGAGAGCTGCAGGCCTTCGCCCGCGAGCTGGTACTTGCCGTCGTGGTAGAACTCGCTCGCTGCGCAGTCGAGCGCGAGCAGCACGTCTTCACCAGCGCGGTAACCAGCCTTTTCGATGGCTTGCAGGATGGTCGAGAGGCATTCGTCGTTGCTGCCGAAGTTCGGTGCGAAGCCGCCTTCGTCGCCCACTGCCGTGCTCATGCCACGATCCGAGAGGATCTTCTTGAGCGCGTGGAACACTTCCGCACCGCAACGCAGTGCTTCGCGGAAGGTCGGCTGGCTCACCGGCACGATCATGAATTCCTGAATGTCGAGGCTGTTGTTCGCATGCGCGCCGCCGTTGACGATATTCATCATCGGCACCGGCAGTTGCATCGCGCCCGAGCCGCCGAAGTAGCGGTACAGCGGCAGGCCGGCTTCTTCAGCGGCGGCCTTCGCGACGGCCATCGAAACGGCCAGCATCGCGTTCGCGCCGAGGCGCGACTTGTTGTCGGTGCCGTCGAGCTCGAGCAGGGTCTTGTCGAGGAAGGCCTGCTCCGAAGCGTCGAGGCCCATGATCGCTTCGGAAATTTCGGTGTTGATGTGCTCGACCGCCTTCAGCACGCCCTTGCCGTTGTAGCGGCCGGCTTCGCCGTCGCGCAGCTCGATCGCTTCGCGCGAGCCCGTCGATGCGCCCGACGGCACTGCCGCGCGGCCCATCGTGCCCGACTCGAGCAGCACGTCGCATTCGACGGTGGGGTTACCGCGCGAATCCAGGATCTCGCGACCGATGATATCTACGATTGCACTCATGGTTTCCTCAGGAAATGACTTAATTCTTGCGCGACCGAAGCCGCCTGATGCATGGGCATTGGCCCGCGAGGCACAGCTTCTATGCTCGTTCGGGGCACACCGTCACATGGGACAGGCTGCGCGGTCGTCAGGTTCAACTTGCCGCGACGCGCCGGCTACACACCTGCCTTAGCCATTGCACCGCCACGCTGCCTTGCACATCACGCGCGGCGCGCCTGGCCGGTGCCCGCACAGCATGGCGTCCTGGTATGACGCCCGCTGCACGACCGGCCTTGCGCCGCGCTGCTCCTCCATTGCGCCGCTCATGCAATCGAAGCGACGCACACTACCTGGCGACCTGACGATCAGTTGAAATCGCTCTCGAGGAACGGCGCACGCTTGACCGCCTGGTCGAGCGTGACGAGCGTTTCGAGCAGGTCGGCCATGCGATTGAGCGGCACGGCATTGGGACCGTCCGACTTTGCCTCGGCGGGCTTCGGATGGGTCTCCATGAAGACCCCCGCGATGCCCGTGGCCATGGCCGCGCGCGCGAGCACCGGCACGAATTCGCGCTGGCCACCCGAGCTCGTGCCCTGCCCGCCCGGCAACTGTACCGAGTGGGTTGCATCGAACACGACCGGCGCGCCGGTCTCGCGCATGATCGCGAGCGAGCGCATGTCCGAGACGAGATTGTTGTAGCCGAACGAGACACCGCGCTCGCACGCCATGAAGCGGTCTTCGGAAAGACCTGCTTCACGCGCCGCGTCGCGCGCCTTGTCGATCACGTTCTTCATGTCGTGCGGCGCGAGGAACTGGCCCTTCTTGATGTTGACCGGCTTCCCCGAACGCGCGCACGCGTGGATGAAGTCGGTCTGGCGGCACAGGAACGCGGGCGTCTGCAGAACGTCCACGACCGATGCCACGGGCTCGATCTCCTCTTCCGTGTGCACGTCGGTCAGCACGGGCAAGCCGAGCTGGCGCTTCACTTCGGAGAGGATACGCAGGCCCTCGTCCATCCCGAGGCCGCGAAACGACTTGCCGCTCGACCGATTGGCCTTGTCGTAGGACGACTTGTAGATGAACGGAATGCCGAGCTTCGCGGTGATTTCCTTCAGGCGGCCCGCCGTGTCGATCGTCATCTGCTCGGATTCGACGACACAGGTGCCTGCGATCAGGAAGAACGGCTTGGACAGACCAACCTCGAAACCGCACAGGTTCATGCTTTCTCCTCAGCGTGCGCCTGCTGATGGGCGACCGCCGCTTCGACATAGGCCTTGAACAACGGATGGCCGTCACGCGGCGTGGACGTGAATTCCGGGTGGAACTGGACGCCGACGAACCACGGGTGCATGTCGCGCGGCAGCTCCATCATTTCCGGCAGATCTTCTGTCGGCGTACGGGCGCTGATGATAAGGCCACCGGCTTCGAGCTTGGGTACGTAGCCGTTATTGACTTCATAACGGTGACGGTGACGCTCGTTCACGTCCTTGCCATAGATTTCCGATGCGAGCGTGCCGGGCTTGATCGGGCAACGCTGCGAGCCGAGGCGCATGGTGCCGCCGAGATCCGAGTTTTCGCTGCGCTTCTCGACGTTGCCCTCACGGTCGGCCCATTCGGTGATGAGCGCGACGACGCGGTCCGGCGTGTCCGGATCGAATTCGGTGCTGTTCGCGTGCTTCAGGCCCACCACGTCGCGCGCGAATTCGATCACCGCGAGTTGCATGCCGAGGCAGATGCCGAGATACGGCACCTTCGCTTCGCGGGCGTATTGAATGGCCTTGATCTTGCCTTCGGTGCCGCGACGGCCGAAACCGCCCGGCACGAGAATCGCGTCGAGGTGCTTCAGGCTTTCAACACCCTCTTCGTCGATCTGCTCGGAGTCGATGTACTCGATGTTCACCTTCGCCGAGGTCTTGATCGACGCGTGGCGCAGCGCTTCGATGAGCGACTTGTACGACTCGGTCAGATCGACATACTTGCCGACCATGCCGATCGTGACTTCGTGCTGCGGCTGCTCGAGCTTCTCGACCATCTCCGCCCACACTGCCAGGTTGGCGGGACGGGCCGAAAGCTTCAGCTCGTCGCAGACGATCGAGTCGAGGCCCTGATCGTGCAGCATCTGCGGGATCTTGTAGATGCTGTCCGCGTCCCACACCGAGATCACGGCGTCTTCAGGCACGTTCGAGAACATCGAGATCTTCGAGCGCTCGTCGTCGGGAATGCGACGGTCGGCGCGGCACAGCAGCACGTTCGGATAAATGCCGATTTCGCGCAGCTTCTGCACGCTGTGCTGCGTGGGCTTGGTCTTGAGCTCGCCAGCGGTGGCGATGAACGGCACGAGCGTGAGGTGCACGAAGCACGCGCTGTTGCGGCCGAGGCGCAGGCTCATCTGACGCGCGGCCTCGAGGAACGGCAGCGATTCGATGTCACCCACCGTGCCGCCCACTTCGACGATCGCCACGTCCGGCTCGCCGCACGTGGCCGAAGCCGCGCCGCGCTCGATAAACGCCTGGATTTCGTTCGTGATGTGCGGAATGACCTGCACGGTCTTGCCGAGATAATCGCCGCGGCGTTCCTTGCGGATCACCGATTCGTAGATCTGGCCCGTGGTGAAGTTGTTGGCCTTGCGCATCTTCGTGCTGATGAAGCGCTCATAGTGGCCAAGGTCGAGGTCGGTTTCCGCTCCGTCTTCCGTCACGAACACTTCGCCGTGCTGAAACGGGCTCATCGTGCCGGGGTCGACGTTGATGTAGGGATCGAGCTTGAGGAGGGTGACTTTCAGACCGCGCGATTCGAGGATCGCGGCGAGGGAGGCGGCGGCAATACCCTTGCCAAGGGAAGAAACTACGCCGCCGGTGACGAAAACATATTTGGTCATCGCTGGATGCTCGCGGGAAAAACGGATTATACCGTAAAGCAAGGGCTAACCCTGAATTTTGCGTGAGCTGTTTATCGGGCGGTGTGGTCCGCCGCGAACATCCTTGCGCGACTGATTGCGCCCCTTGCCACCCACGTTGCAATGCCCCTGAGCGGGCCAGCGCGAAGCCGGTCCGCTCAGCCGCCGTTTTCCATCGCGTAGAGCATGCGCTGCACCGCGCGTGCCGTCTCGATTGGCCGCTCCATTGGGTAAAGATGGCTGCCCTCGATCCATTCGAAACGCTCGCCGGCGATGCGCTGCGTGGCCGCCAGCCCGACCTGGCGCACCTCCTTCGAGTGCGTCCCGCCAATGAAGCTTACCGGCACCGGCGAGCCATGCACGAGCCGCGTGCCGAAGGTATGCGGCAAGGTGCGATAAATCAGGTACTCGGTGCGGCGGTCGAAGGCGAGCGTGCGCGTGCCGTCGGCCGAGGTCTGAGGAATGCCAAAGTCGATATAGTCGGACAGTACGCGCTCGTCCCAGCGCGCGAACGCGGGCTTCGAATAGAAGTGGTGCCAGGCCTCGTCGCGGCTCGCCCAACTGGTGCGGCGCCGGCGCGTGGCGGCGGCGGGCGAAAGGCGCTCGTCCAGCCCCGTCCATTGCGAGACTTTCAGCATGCCGCTGCGCCAGCCCGCGATCACCGGAGAGTCGAGCATCACCACGCCCCTCACCCAATGCGGCTTCCTGAGCGCCGCCATGAGCGAGAGATAGCCGCCGAGCGAATGACCGACCAGCCAGACCGGCTCTTCGTAACGGCGCCCGATGTCCTCAATCAGCTGATCGACGAGATGCGGCCAGTCGCGCGTCACGGGATAGCGTGCATCATGGCCGATACGCTCGATATAGCGCAGCTCGTGGGTGTCGCCTAACTCGGCAAAAAGCGTGCGATAAGTCGATGCCGGAAAACCGTTCGCGTGTGAAAAGTGGATGACGTTCTTCAATGCCCTGTGGTCTCCGGTCCTCGGTCCTGTTCACGGCCATCGAGCGCATGCGATGTACGCGCCCTGCCGCCTGCTTCAGTTGCTGGATGTTCGGGTCTTGCTTTGTCGGATTCGCGTAGCCGTGCGCAACGCCGCCGTCGCCAGGGCGAACGACCGATCGTGCTGTCCAAGGTACCCCCGTAACCCGGCCTTGCATGCGCTTCACTCGCCCGCGTCCATCCCCGCGTCCATCCAGTAGCGCCGCTGCGTATCGCGAAAGCGCTCGACGCTCAGCGCGCCGGGCGCCGCTTCCACTCGCGCCGCGCCATCGGCGTCGCTGCGCGCCAATATGATATGGCGCGACGCGTAGCGCGCGAACACGCTTGGGTGCGGATGGTTAAATCGGCTCAAATAGCCTACCTGAAATATCGCGACGAGCGGCCAGACAGAATCGAGGAAGGGTTCAGTCGACGATGTCTTGCTCCCGTGGTGCGGCACGACCAGCACTTGGGCCTGCAAGCGGCCGGCATCGCGCGCGACGAGCGCGCGCTCGGCGGACGCCTCGATGTCGGCGGCAAGCAGCGCGGAGACTGCGCCACCCGCCACGCCGCGCCCGGGTGCCGTGGAGACCCGCAGCACACAGCAATGCGTATTGGGCTTGCCAGAGAGCGGGCCAGCGTTTGGCCAGAGCACCTCGAACGTGACGCCATCCCACTCCCAGCGCTGCCCGGCGGCGCACTGCACGGTCTCGGCGCCCGCGCGGCGCGCACTCGCCCACAGCGGATGGTCGGGCAGGATGCCCGCCACGAACTGGCGTACCGGCACGGCGTCGAGTACGGCCTGCGCGCCGCCCGAGTGATCGGAGTCGTCGTGGCTCACCATGAGTGCGTCGAGCCGCATTACGCCATGCGCCTGCAGATAAGGCACGACGATCCGCTCGCCCGCATGCGTGGATTCGGGCCCCGGGCCCGCATCGAAAAGAAGCGTGTGTCGCGCGGTCTCGACGAGCACCGACGTCCCCTGCCCGATGTCCAGCGCGCTCAGGCGGAACGCGCCGGGCGGCGGCCCGCTCGGCGCGGGCACAAGGAGCGGCAACCAGGTGAACGGTGCGAGCCAGCGCAGCGGCCAGCCGCGCGGTGCGAGACCCCACACGACGCCGACCGCCGCGCAACCCAATGCCCAATAGCCGGGCTGCGGCAGGCGCAGCACAGCCCAAGGCCACCCTTCGAGCGTTGCGAGCGCGGCGGCAAGCATCTCGATCAACGCGTGCGCCGCCCGCAGCGCGAAAGCATCGAGCGGCGCAGGCAGCACGACACCCGCCAGCACTGCCGGCGTTACGAACAGACTCACCCACGGAATCGCGAAAGCGTTCGCCAGCGGACCGATCAACGGGATCTGCATGAACCAGTACGCCGTGAGCGGCGCGAGTGCCAGCGTGACCGCCCACTGGACGCGCGCCCCGTCTCCCACCCTGACCCAAAGGCTCCGCGCGGCTCGACGCCAGCGCCCGTAATCGAAGGCTGCGCAAAAACGCGCGTAAAAGCGTGGCGGCCGACTCGCTTCTCGCGGTTCCTCCTTCTCGCGCATCGGATCGACTTCTTCCGGCGAGAGTTCGATATCGTCGATATCGTTGGTTCGCCGCACGCGCGGCACGCCGCTCGCCGCGAACAGAATGGCCGCGACGGCGCCGAACGAGAGCCAGAATCCGGCCGCCGTGACGGCCCACGGATCGCGTAACAACACGAGACCGAGCGCCCACGCGAGCACATGGCCGCGCGCCAGTTCGCGCGAGCTCCATAGCGCCGCGGCCGTAACCGCAAGCATCCAGAGCGCGCGCTGCACGGGCACGTTGAATCCGGCCAGCGCCGCGTAGGCCGCCGCCACGCAGAGCGCGCCGGCAACGGCCATTTTCTGGGCCGGCACGACAAGAGGCGCCTCGACCCCGCGCCAGCGCACGCGCCGCCAGAGCGCGCCCACGGCCCAGCCGGACAATCCGGCGACGAAGCTCAGATGCAGCCCCGAGATCGCCATTTCATGGTGATGAACACATGTCCCGACTGGTAGAATTCCGCGACCGTGGAACACCGTGATGGACTGCCCTTGCCGACCGCATACTCCTACATCCGTTTCTCTACCCCCGAACAGAAGAAGGGGGACTCGCTGCGCCGTCAGACAGAACTGTCCGAACAGTACGCCCGCGAACATGGCCTGACGCTGGACACGTCGCTGCACCTACAGGACCTTGGCGTATCGGCGTTCGATGGGTCCAACGTCACACGCGGCGCACTTGGCGGATTCCTGAAAGCGGTCGATGAAGAGCGTGTCGTCCCCGGCTCTTACCTTCTTATCGAATCGCTCGACCGGCTGTCTCGGGACCGCGTGATAGAAGCACTGAACCTTTTCCTGTCCATCCTAAACAGGGGAATCACCATTGTTACCCTGTCCGATGGAAAGGTGTACAGCCCCGGCATCGACAATCCAACCGATCTCATCGTGTCAATCACGATCATGACGCGTGCGCACGACGAATCGCTAACGAAGAGCCGACGACTTAAAGCTGCGTGGATGAACAAACGCTCTCGACTGCAAGAGAAAAAGCTGACCGCACGGTGCCCGCTTTGGATGGAACTGAACGACGATAGGACCCGGTTTGAATTCGTTCCAGAACGCGCGTCAGTCGTCCGAGAGATCATCTCGCTGGCTAAGAACGGGATGGGACAAACGATCATCGCCAAGACCTTGAATTCCCGCTCCGTGCCAAGTTTCTCGGGCAACCCGAAGGGCTGGCATCCGAGCTACATTCAGAAGATTTTGACATCGACAGCCCTATACGGTGAGTACCAACCGGGCATATTTGAGAGTGGCCGCGTGATTCCACATGGCGAACCGGTGGCCGACTACTACCCGGCGCTCATCACGCGAGAAGAGTTCTACTCTTTGCAAGCCTACCGGTCGCAGAATGCGGTCGGCGGTGGCAAGGCCAGAAAGGGTGAAACAATCCCCAACCTATTGAGTGGACTGCTTCGATGCGGATATTGCGGAAACCCGATGGTAATCGCCGGTGCAGCGGCAAAGCGGATTCGAAGCGCAGATGGTAAGGAAGTGAAGCGACCACCGAAAAAGGTTCTGGTCTGCGATGGCGGAAGGCGCGGTTTGGGGTGCTACGCTGTTCAGTGGGGCCACAGGGACTTTGAGACGAGTTTTCTTTCCTTCTGCCGTGGGATCGAGTTCGAAAGGATATTGACGGACGTGCGGTCCGGGCACGAAGAGAATCGCGACCTGACGCTTGACGAAAGAATACGCAGCATCGATGCTGAGTTATCGGCGAAGGACGCTCGTATCAAGAATCTGATGATCGCAATCGAAGAAGGAAATGCCCCAGCTTCGTTGGTGGATAGAATCCGCTCGCTTGAAGAAGAAGTGACGGAACTCACGCGCACGAAGGTGCAGCTTTCAACCGAACTGAACCTGCACCGCGCTGCGCACGAAGAACTGACATCGACAGCGAAGACCGCGCGGTCACTGATTGACACGATGGAATCAATGACGAACGATGAACTGTTCCGCGTCCGGGCGGCGCTCGCGGCTCAATTCAGAAGGACCATCGCATCGATTACGCTGCACCCTGCTGGAAGACTGTTCACGCACGAACAGGTGGAAAAACAGCGAGCGTCACTGATCGATGCTGGTTTCGTCGCGGATCAGGTGGATCGATACGTAGCCGAATCGTATCCCACTGAACCGCGACGACAGGGACGCGGGATTCGTGGCCGCTACGCATCTAGGAAGGACATCGGTCGATTCTTCAGCATCGAGACTGTCAACGGCGGGTTCCGCGTTGTCTATCCCGATTTCGATGATCCTTCCACTGCACGAATCGTGGCCGGTGTTGAAGAAACTTCGATCTTCAACCAGCTTGTGGGAACCACGACGGCGTTGATGGCGAAGGGCCAGTCCGAAGACCGGTCCAGCACTGCGATTTGACGGTCAGTGCAGTAGTTCGCCGCTGGTTGGACCTGATCCAGCGTCAGCCACGGCGGGCACCGTTGTAGGCGCACCGAAGTCGATCAGACCATCCGCGTTGAACGCATCGACAATGTATTCCAAAAGTGACGCGAACCGGTGAACGATGGAAACGAAGTTGCCGCCGATCAGACCGTGCAGATAGGTAAGCGCGTAGGAGACAGCAAGGTCCCCGTCCTGATCGATGGTAAAGACCGGCAGGAACACTTCTTCGTTCAACCGCCGTGCCAGTTCGTGCTTCTGGTCGATGGGCGAATTTCGACGCAAGGGGATGTATGTCGCGACGCGGATGAACTTTCGGTCGGTATCGAGAGTGATTCGATACGCTATGCCCTTTTCCGTGCGCAACCGAATGCAGTCGGGCTGCACGTTGTAGGGGACCAAGCCGCTATCGCGAAGATGGGCGTCAAGGGCGTCGATAGTCACTGCGGATGATTCTTCAAAGATTTTCGTCAATAGGCGCTCCTGCAAGGATGATGAACTGAAGACAGGAAGGCGGGCGCATCGCCCGCCCATCGACCACGTCACGTCAGTCGATGTACTTCCAGATGTTGTAATACACTGTCTGTCCCACGTTCCATGTCAGTTCGGCAAGGCGTCCGCCACCGGATTGAAGTGCGGGAAACTGGCACCCCGAGCACTGCTGCACACCGAACTGGTCCACGCCAGCCGTCACCGTGGACGAATACTGGCCCGAAGTAGCGAACGTTGCCGGTCCGGGCCACCACCCATCGACTTCACCCGTCGTCACACCCGTACCCGGCACGGCCTGAATCTGCGTTCTCGATACCAGCGGCGCGATGTTCTGATTGTTGACAAGATTCGACCACGACAATCCAACGGACGGCTGCGCACCCGCGAGCGAACCATTCGGGTTCAGGAAGTTGTTCTGCACACTACTCGCGAGCGTTTGCCATGCGACGCCCGCACCCGATGCCGCACTGATGGGCGGCGTCGGGTTGACGACACTCATCGGCTGGCCGATCTGCGTTCCGGTCGAATCGTAGAACGTGACCGTGTAAGTCGCGAACTGCGGCACGGTGGACAGATCGACTGGTGATGGCGCATAGAACCCACGTCTGCCGGTCGGCGGGGTGTAGGTGCCGGTTGCGCCGGGAACGGCTTGCCACGACCATCGATAAAGGTTCGTGTTCGAACCCGTCGTGACGCCACCCGTAGGTACGCCGGTCTGCACGGTCGATGTCAGTGCCAACGTGCTGTTACCCGATGCCGCACGCGGCACCAGATACAGCGTGCCGTTGATACCGGGACCCGTCACTGATGCGGACGCGAGATTCGCCGGATTCGGACCACCGACCGGGATGCTGATGTTCAGGCCCGCTTCGTATCGGTTGTACGACGCGTCATTGGTATCAAGGAACTGCCAGCGGCTCAGATACGACCAGATGTTGACGTTGTACTGCTGTTGGTTGCCGATGATGTCCCACGCCCCACCAGACGTTTGCTGGACCACGGTCACTTCCGTACCCGCCACGCCACCGCTCGTCGTGTACGGGATCGAGACGAGTGCTTCTTGAACACCGCCAGTGCCGGTGAAGAATTCAAGGGTCTGCGGCGTGCCGATGGTCACGCCCGATGCGGCGATCTTCGGATGTGCAGTCGCGAACGTCGTGAAACCGTTCTCCTTGTAGTTAGCGTCAATAGCATTCGAACAGGCCGACGACGTTCCGCCAAGACACTGCGTCAGTGCCGTCATCACTTGCGACAGGTACGCGGCTGATGCGGGCGGTGCGGCAAGCGGCGTCGATACCGAAGTCGATTGATTCAGGGAGATGCCGTTCGATGGTGCAGCGGACGAGATGATCTGAGTTCCACCGGTCGGCGCGGGCACCACCTGAACCGCATCGATCACCGCGTCCGCACCCGTCTGGTTCGCCGTGAACGCAGTCCCCACCGGGTTGAACGATGCAGCAGTCAAGCCGTTGGCGGGCAGGATGTTGGACAAGGCCGTATTGAGCTTTGCGACAGCAGCCGACACCGAAGAAGTCTGCGCCAGCGACGACAGGCTACCGCTGCCAGTCAGTTCCAGCGGATTACCGCTGGTCGTCAGCAGTGCCGCCACTGCGGTCGTCAAGGTCGTGACGTTCCCGACCACTGGTGCGCTCGTACCAGTGGGGATGCTGGCGACCACCGAAGCCAAGGTCGGATGCACGCCAGTGGGATCAGATGCAACGACCAGCAACGGTGCAGTCAACCCCGACAGCGAGATCGAGTAATTGCCCGATGCGTCACTGGTCGTCGCGACACTCTTGCCGGTTGCATCGATCACCGTGATGTTCGCACCGATGACGCTACCACCCACGGCTACAGTTCCCGCCATTGCAGTCGGTGTCGCATTGCTGGTCGTGCCGCTGGTCGTGCTGCTGTCCGAACTGCCACCACCGCACGCTGCCAGCACGAAGGCAGCCGATACCGCGACTGCCGCCGCTGCCATCCCCGAATGGATACCGCGTCCCGCTCGTTTGTTTTCGTTCATATAGGACCTTCTCGTTGTGCTACTGCCGATGAAATACAGCACCAAGCCGGGACAACGAGAGTTCGTGTCCCGAGTTGGTGCTGTATGGGATTCAGATGCCGCCGAGTGCGGCGCTTACATCGAAGAGAGACGGGCGATGCGGTCGTTCGTCACGCGAAGAAGACAGGCGGCATCTGAACACGCAATGCGCTCGTTCGCCAGCCAGTTCCGTTCATCCGCTTTCAGGGTGTTCGGGTCGTTCGACTTCGCGCGGGCAGCACTGTAGGCAGCAGCTAAGCGCCGGTCCGCATCAGCAGTCTCTGGCGTCGAACAGATCAACTTTTCGATCTTCGATGACGCCCGCGAGCAATCGAACGACGCGACGATGGCGACGGGCTGTTCAGCTTGCGCATCCGGTTTTGCATCGACTTGTGAAGAAGATTCCGATGCCGTCACCTGTTGGGCCGTGTCGCTTGTGACCGCAGTCGTGTCCGACGCGGGGATGCTGTCTTCGCTGGCCGATGGCACCGAAGCCACACTCTGCTGCGCCGATACCTTGGTCGCAGCCGATTGCACGTCCGCACTCGCTTGTGGTTTTGCCATGTTATGGGACTGTTCCACCTGTCGTGCTTGCGCACGCATAGCTGCATCATTTTGCAGCCAGTCCACCCCGTAGAGCGCACCACCGGCGAGAAGCAGAATCACGCTGACAATGCGACCTATCTTGGTTGAGACAAGCCACCAGAAGAGCGCACCAACCCCGAGTAGAACTATGCCGATGAGCTTGAAGTTTTCGATAGTCTGATCGGCTCGATGTGCCGCTTCTTCTCCTTCTCGACGGTTCCGTGCCGCCTGAAAATATGCAAGCTTCTCACGGCGAAGCCGGTCTTCTTCGTACTGCCTGACTAGATCATCCATCGGTCCCCCTTTTTGTTTCATCTACAAATACGGTACATGTACCCTAGAGATCGCCGCATCATATCGGAAAGATGCGGGGCATGCCAAATCTCAGCAGCAGCCGCCAACACCCCACTCTCGTTGCCCTTGGACGTGCGATCCGGCGCATTCGCAAGGATCGCGGTTTGTCGCAGGAACAACTGGCGCTGACCGCTGGAATCGATGTGAGCTATCTAGGGCGCGTGGAACGCGGTGACAACAATGCGTCCGTTCTCGCGTTGCATTACATCGCCGAAGCACTTGGCATGACGATGACGGCACTGATGACCGAAGCGGGCTTATGAGACAGCCGCCAGTTGCGCGGTTGCCGCTTCAACTACCCGCATGATCGTCTCGCGACTGGTCTTCATGCGCCGCGCGATTTGCGACGATCCGACCAATCAACGACCGCACAGGGGACGCCATCAGGTCCCATGCCAGTCGGTTCACGTGACGGATTCACCACCGCCAGCACACTCGCCCGCGAGATGCCGTAGGTTCGTGCCAAAGCACTGATCGTTTCACCCGCCGCGTACTTCGTAATCATCTCTTCGCGCTGCGCTGGCGTCGTCTTGGATGGCCGACCAAGGGTTTTGCCTTCTGCCTTCGCACGTACCAATCCCGCTTGCGTGCGCTCCACCAGCAGCGACCGCTCCATCTCCGCAACAGCCGACAACATCGTGAGCATCAGCTTCCCGGCAGATGACCCGAGATCGAGTTTCCCAAGTTGAAGCACAATGACTTCAATCTTGCGTTCGGCCAACGTCCGCACGGTCCGCAGCACATCTTCAGCATCACGACCAAGCCTGTCGAGACGAGAGACAACCAACGTCTCGCCGTCCCTGATCTTGTCCAACATCGCTACGAACTGCGGGCGCTGCGACGCATGGGTCTTGCCGCTGATGCCTTCGTCCGTGAACCAGTAATCGACCTTGAAACCAGCGTTCTCGATTTCGAGACGCTGATTTTCGGTTGTCTGTTCCCGCGTGCTGACCCGACCGTACCCGAAGATCGCCATAGACACCCCGAAAGCGTGGAAAAAGGGTGTCAGAATATCACCGAGTGTTAGAAATAGTCAACCCTATATTTCCAACAGTTCAAGCCAGTACATCCGACAACTGTTAGGAAACGGTGGTTTAGCGGCGGCCCCATGCGGATTGCAAAACGCATACCTTTGGGAAAAACAGGTGTATGCTTACACAGGCTGTTTATCCATACAGGTGTAAGCATGCACCACTCGCTCGACAAGCGGTTAATCAGATTCGAGAACATCGAAGAAATCAGAACACGTCCGGCCTTCCGGGACGAGATCGCGGCAGCGTCCGCACTTCCGAAGGAAGCTGTCGGCGTCTACCGGTTTCCGAAAGACGCACCTGAACAGTGCGGCCTGTCGAACTGTCGAACACCGCACATGAAGGGATTCGTGGTCGCGATGGAATCCGGCGAAGAAACGCTCATCGGTGGCTATTGCGGCGCGAAGAAGATGGGGTTGGCCTTTCAGGAAGTTATCAATCGAGCGCAATTGGCGGACCGTATGCAGCGATACAGGGACACCATATCGGCTGCTGTTGGAAGAGCGGATGAATTCGACGCGCGGCTTGCCGATTTGCTGGAACGACCGCAAGGTGCAAAGTGGATCGGGAAGCGCATCGCAAATTGCAATGCAACATTGCCACATGAAGCGAGCCATTTGATCCACCGAATGGCGCAGCGGCGAGAACCGGACGTTTATGATGCGGTTCGCATGACCGACAAAGAAGTCGCGGTTGCGCGTGAGACGGGTGCAATACCCAAGGGACAACCCGGTCCCTACTTCCGGCAACAGAAGGCTGGAACCATCGCAGGACTGGAAATCTGGCGAAGCGATCTACGGGCACTGCTGATTGACGACCTGCAACAGGGCATGGTGGCCTTGAAATCGCTCGATGTGGCGTCGATTCGTTCCGAGCATGCGCTCCGAAAACACGCGCAGTGGGTTGATGACATCCCGAGAAAGCTCTCGGATGCAGAACAACTAATCGTGGCAGGGCAGGAGTTCTTCGACGCTGAAAATTTGCATACCTTAAAGCGTCTCAGCATAATTGAAAGGAAAATCGAAGGACTCGCGGGCGCAGTTGACGCACTTATCTCCGCGACCAAGGCGAGTATCGCTTAATTCGCGTTGACAGCGCCTTCTATGCCCGTCCCCTTCGCGGGAACAAGTGCCGGTGGTGGGTTACAACCAGTGACGGGCGACATGTCGGTGGTGGGGTGACGGGTGACGACCGGCGACAGGTGATGCGTCATGGGTAACAACCGGTGACGGGCGATGTGCCGGTGGCAGGTAACAACCGGTGACGAGTGATGCACCGGTGGCAGGTAACAGCCAGTGACGTGCGATGTGCCGGTGTGGCGGGTAACAACCGGTGACGGGCGATGTGCCGGTGGCAGGTAACAACCGGTGACGTGCGATGTGCCGGTGTGGCAGGTAACAACCGGTGACGGGCGATGTGCCGGTGGCAGGTAACAACCAGTGACGGGCGATGTGCCGGTGGCAGGTAACAACCAGTGACGGGCGATGTGCCGGTGGCAGGTAACAACCGGTGGCAGGTAACAACCGGTGGCAGGTGACGTACCGGTGCAGGTAAACAACCGGTGACGGGCGACGTGCCGGTGATGAATAACGAACCAGTGACGAATTGAAGTCACAACTGGCGCTGATCGCAAGTCGCTTGTGATCGCGAAGCGCGTTGCGGAGCGCAGCGAAGCAACGGAACTTGTGAAGGAAAGAAGACGGGATTTGTGGTTGAAAACCACGAATTTGTTGCCAGACGAGATCGAACCAGATTAATTAATGAAGAAATGAAGACCCACCAATTCGTGGACTGGATATGTGCAGCAAATCACACGTGAAGTGGATGGGTTGTTCGCACAAGTCAGCTACATGCAATAAATCAATTCATGTATGTAGTTCGAATTCGACGCCCCAAATCAGACATCTACTTCACGAATTGGTCGGCAACAAGACATATGGCCGAAGTCGATTTCATCTCACATGATGTATCGAGCCGAAGGCGAGACGCGAAGCGTACATGATGTAACGCCTTCGGCGTAGGTCCGCACTGCGTGCGTCCCTAGTGATCGGTTCGTTTCTCATTTGTTTCTAACCGGTGACTGATTGATTAACAATCGTGTCTTCCCCAATTTGGTTTTAAGGAAACCGTGCGTGACGAGTGGGACCGCCCTGCGAACCTTTAAATTCTACAGACATGCCGATACCTGACCTACAGCGATGGGGTTGAAACTGGTGTCTGCCAGCCGACAGATTGGTTACTGTCTCCATGTTTTTATTTTGACTCGACCGCACTTTCGGTGTTCTTCGAGCGCCAACGACAGGAAGGTTTGTCGTATCGTTTCTGTTTATACGGGTGTCTGTTCCCGGTCATAGAAGGCGTTGTTTGCACCTTCCGCTCTTCATCAAGAATGGATTCCGTCTGGTGACGAACCACCGGCACAAGCGCTGAACGCTCGTGTCTCAACAACTTCGGGGGAATTCATAAAGGCGGGACCAGAATTGGTCGCCGTTGCGGATTGGCATCCGACTACTACTATTTAGTCTTGCGCGGATTTTGAGATCACGCTGTTCGCGGTGCTTCATCCTAGATTGCAAAGCGCAATTATACCAGTAAACAGTCGTTGCGTCAACAATTTTCTTGACAGTGCAGCCTTGAATGTGGCATGCATCGCGATGCGATTGCATGCATGGAACCTATCCGTGTCCTGCGGATTCACCACCGCCAGCACAATCGCCCGCGAGATGCCCCGTAGGTCCGCACCAACGCCGCTGACCGTCTTACCAGCCGGGTGCATGCACTTCATGTCATCGAGCGGCACCAGCGTCGTTTAGTAACGCTGGTCACGCGATACATCAAGCAAGGCACACCGTCACAACTGCGCCGCCCCGATGTACGATGAACGCATCGTCACCACCGTCGAAGGTCCACGTCATGACGAAGCACAGCCCTTACGAAGACGCTGAAGACAACTACGACGATCCGGTCGATTACTACGACGACATCATCGAAGATGCGTCGGAACCGGAACCCGAAGACGACGATGATGACGATGACTGACTGTCCGCGTCGTCTGGCCCATGATCTTCTCGGCACATCGTTCAGGCGAAACAGCCGTCAACTGGCTGCCGACGCAAGCGTCAAAACAGACTGCATGACCCAATTCGCGCTCATCGCCCTTGCAGTTGCAGGGTAGGCCCCATTTGTCTTATATTACGAAGGCTCCCGGATTTGCCGGGTAGGAAAGTGACAGGTTGTCAAGCCACGCCGAATTGCTCGCCGAGCACAGACGCAGTGCAGACAACGCGTAGACCGCGATTTCCATCATATGGAACTCCACGTTTATACTGACATGATATTGCATTTCTAACATTAAGCGGCCAAAGCCCGGATGCAATAACCGGGTGAGATAATGTAAAGAACATTGGTGTATATCCGGGGGTGCGTATTTTGGATTGCCGCCAACCGCCGCTCCCCCGGTTTGCTAGGTAAACGCGATGGAAAACCCTGCTGAATGGTATCGGCGTCGCACCTATCTGCACTTCGACATGCCTATCAGCGAGAAGGCGGCTTGCGCAATCGCGGGCAACCCCGCCGTCGTTACTCGTCACGCATTTTATCCCTTCATCACTTTCACCATAAAAACCCAAAAGGTGAAATGGGATTCGGTTTCTAAAAAGCTGTCATTGATCCCCAAAGAACGTCCTGTTAGCTATGCATCGCATGTTGATAGCCATATCTATGCATACTATGCGGCGCTTCTAAGCGAAAAATACGAGAACCGACTTAAATCCGCCGCCTTTGAACCCGCAGTGCTGGCCTTTCGAAAACTCGGAAAAAGTAACATACACTTCGCCAAGGATGCGTTTTCCGCCATCAAACAGCTTGGGAATGCCGACGTAATCACCACTGACATCAGAGATTTTTTTGGAAATCTCGATCATCAGATATTAAAGTCTGCGTGGAAATCTCTATTGGGCGTTGATGCCTTGCCCGACGACCACTACAACGTATTCAAGTCGCTTACACGATTTTCGTGGGTTGAAAAACGCAACCTGTATGCTGCGCTTCATATTTCATTGAATAATCCACGCGCATCGGGTCCGCGAGTCTGCGAGCCGGAAGATTTCCGTAAAATTGTACGTGGCTGCAAACTGATCAACAGAAATCCACATTCAAAAGGTATCCCCCAAGGCTCCCCCATAAGTGCGCTTCTCTCGAACATATATATGGTCAATTTCGATGAGATGATGTGGAACGCGGTTACGGCTTGGGGTGGCAAGTATTTCCGCTACTGCGATGACATGCTTATAATTGCACCGCAAGGCAAAGGCAAAGATTTGCTGAAGCTCGCGCAGGAATTTTCAGATTTACACAAATTACCGTTACACCCGGATAAAACGGAAGAGCGGACATTCACGATGACGGTCGATGGACTCGTCGCGGATAAACCGCTTCAGTATTTAGGTTTTTTATTCGATGGAAAGCGCATCATATTGCGCTCGGCGTCTCTTGCAAGATATTCTGACAGAATGAAACGCGGAGTGCGTCTCGCTAAGGCAACAATGCGAAGACGGAATGATCTGCGAGTAACGCGCGGCGAAACGCCAATCACCCTACGCAAGCGGAAGTTGTATAAGCGGTACTCTTACCTTGGTCGGCGAAACTTTGTCTCGTATGCGTTACGTGCTGCGGGAATTCTCGAAGCACAAGCGATCAAGCGTCAAGTAAAGCCCTTGTGGAAGCGACTACGGAAACAAATGGGTTAGGCGGAATCGAACATCAACAGCCGCGCCATAACATCCGGCAAGCGACTGTAGCAACTGTACGGTGGATGCTACAGTCGCGGGCGCATCAGTCAGTAGACAACTGATGCATTGCCGCTATTCGAACCAACAGTGCTTCAATCACAGTGGCGATGATTGCGCCATTGCTGCCAGCGACGGCACAGTGGTCGGCGACTGCAATCACGGTCGCCGACCACTGTAAATCACTCATGCCGTTAGCGCGTCCGGCGTGTCCTTCGCTTCCGTCAACTGGCCTACAGTCGGACCCGGCGACTGAACATCGAGACGTGGCAACGACTTCACGATCTTCATCGTTTCCAGACTGACCGTCACGACCCGCTGGAACAGTTCCAAGGGGTAACGCGGATTGTTCATTGTCTCGATGGCGTAATCGTTCGCATCGTTGACGATGCCACTTCCGTTCTTGCCGTCATCAACTTTCACACACTGTCGCTCGACCACCCAATCCAGTGCCGGTTTGCCGTTGACTACATATTCGTAGGCTTCCGGCGGGATGCCCTTGATCGTGATCTTGTCGTTGTAGACCAACGTGGTCAGGTCCTTGTCCTTTCCGTTCTTACCGGGCTTCATCTTCTCGACGCGATAATCCGCATCGGTCAAGAGAAGTCCGCCGCCTTCAATCTGCAAGGGGTACGTCTCGACCGTCTCGTAGTTGACGTGCAGGTCAGCCAGCTTCCGACCAGCCTTCGAGAACGCCCAGAAGTCAGTTGACTTCTTCACGCATGGGATACGCGGCAGTTCCTTGCGAAGCGTGTCGGCGTACCGGTCACGATAGTCCGGGGAATGCAGCAAGCCATAGACGTAATAGAACACGTCTTCCTTGGTGATCGCTTGGCCCGGATATGCAGCCTGAAAGTGCGTCAGCCCTTCATCCGTCAGTGCGTCTCGACGTTCGCGCTGCGCCGTGGCTGCGGTCGGCGCTTCGAACAGTTCGGCGTTTGGCGACACTTCGGTGATTTCATCCGCAGCAGGTTCGCTATACAGGTACAACGGGAAGCATTGGGAACCGTCGATGTCCGCCATATGCAGACTTGGCACGCTGTTGACCATCAGGGCCGTGAATGCTGTGCGCCCACCCGTACCTGACACGACGATGACCAGATTCTCCGCATCTGCGTGCGGGAAGATGCGCGGCATCTGGTACACCCTTTCATTGAAGCGCCGGTTGTAATAAAGCCACTGCTTGGAATAGGGACGGTACATACTGCGCGTCAAGCAATCTTCTTCAAAGCTGAGAGTTCGGCCCTTCGCCAACTCCCCCGATGGGCAGCTCAAACTCCTCCACTTGTGGGCGGCTAAATTCCCCCAGGCAGGACGAGCGGATTATGCGTCGGATTCCTCAGTGACGGCAAGTCTGGCGGCGGCTTCCCGCAGTCGAT
>NZ_JAKLJA010000049.1 GCF_022213065.1 Paraburkholderia tagetis | reverse complement strand
TGACTGACTTCCATCGCCTCCACGCCAACGTCGCCGCTCGATTATGATCGCCGCGACGCGGCTACGCTCGACCTTCAATTGCCCGCAAGCTGCCATGCCGTGTGCTGAAATCGTCGCTTACGTTTGATGTGCACTAGGCAGTATGACTTCACGTGAGGTAGGAGGGCTGGCCTGCCGTGAGGTATCAAACGCGGGTTAGCATTGCTGCCAGAGCCGCACGGTGTGGACGGCGCCACACCCGGCGATTTCCCGCACGGAGGCCAGCATGGAACACGATAGCACGCTATACGTCGGCCTGGACGTTCACAAGGACTCGATCACGGTCGCCTATGCGCTCGGCACCGGCGAGGTCGAACTGCCTGGCAGGATCGGTACGACGCAGACCGACATCGAACGCCTGTGCAAACGCCTGCAGTCCAAAGCGCGCCGCATACGCGTCGTCTACGAAGCGGGCCCGTGCGGCTATGGGCTCTACCGTCAACTGATAAACAAGGGCTTCGACTGCATGGTGTGCGCACCGTCACTGATTCCCAGAAAGCCCGGCGAACGCGTCAAGACTGACCGGCGCGACGCCATAAAACTCGTGCGCCTGCTCCGCGCCGGCGATCTGTCGGCCGTGTACGTACCCACCGTAGAGGATGAAGCGTTCCGTGATCTGGCACGTGCGTGGGTCAGCGCCAAAGACGATATGAAGCGTGCACGACAACGCCTGAAGGCCTTCCTGCTCTCACATGGCGTGCGCTATGTGGGTCGTGCCGACTGGGGGGGCCGCGCACCGTCGCTGGGTAAGCGCATTTTCATTCGACAACCTTTGGCAGCAACTCGCGCTCGACGAGCTTCGGCGCACGATTGAGGACCGCCTCGCGCAATGCGAGCGTCTCGAAACCGCCCTGCGCGAGGCGGTCCTCATCTGGCGCTTCTATCCTGCCGTGCTCGGCCTGCAGACGATGCGCGGTGTGCAGTTCACTACGGCCGTAGGCATGCTCGCCGAGCTGGGCGATCTCTCACGTTTCGTGCACCCGCGCCAGTTAATGGCCTGGCTCGGCGTGACCCCGTCAGAACATTCCTCCGGCAACAAACGGCGCCAGGGCAGCATCACCAAGACGGGCAACAGCTATGCAAGAAAGCTGTTAGTCGAGGCCGCCTGGAGCTACCGGCACCCGGCACGCGTGAGCCCCGACATCCAGCGGCGACATGAAGGCATCCCCAAGCCCATCATCGATCGCGCCTGGGACGCGCAGTTGCGACTGTGCCGGCGTTATCGCAAACTCGTCGCACGCGGCAAGCAGAAGAACATCGCGGTGGTCGCGGTCGCCCGCGAACTCAGCGGATTCATCTGGGACATCAGCCGGCTGGCGATGTCGCTCGCTGTACCGCACGAGATGCGCGCGGCGTAATGCAACAATGCAACACTTGAGCATCCCCTCGACCTCACCCAACCCAGGAGGAAGAGTTTCCTGAAGGCGGCGTAGCCCGGCACGCGAGTAACCCGCGAATGGACTACGCAACGGACAACATCCGATTTGCGACACTAGATAGCGGTAGGCTCGTTGGGCGGACCTCTGTAATGCGGTAGCCAACCCGCGAATATCAGATCCTCTCAAGAAACCTAGCGGAATATAGATCGGTTCGGTTTTCAGGGAGTCGGCGCGTTTGGCTGCAGCTGGAATCCGAGGGCGGAGGCACGTCGCCTGAGGGCGGCGATGCTGCGCTGGCGCTGCTGTTCCTCATATCGCTGTTGGCCCTGGTCGACGAAGGCTTCGCCGCGCGTGAGCATGAAGTACACCATGCGGGCGAGTTTGTGGGCCACGGCCGTATTTGCGCGCGGCTTGTCCATGCGGGTGCACAGCCGGCGGTAGAACGCGCCGAGCGCAGAGTCGCTGCGCGACAGGCTCATGGCTGCCATTTTCAGCGCCTGCCGGGCGCGGTTGGCGGAAGGTCGGGTACCGGAAGTCAGCGTCTTCCCGCCGCTGATTTTCGTGGCTGGGCACAGGCGCAACCATGAGCAGAAGTGTTTGACGTTGGTAAAGCGGCTCAGGTCCGGGCCGATCTCGGACAGGAGCGTCATCACGGTTGCGACTGACAGGCCGTTGATGCGCGTGAGGTCCACGCCCGCCCAGCGCGCGAGCGCAGCACGCGCGTCGAACCGTGGGGTGTTCTTGTGGCGCTTCTTGTCCGGGCCGGCCAGTTCGACGTCATGACGCCCGAGCGGCACCAGTAGCGCGTCGATCCTGGCGTCGCACTCGAGGATGCGCTGGGCGAGACTGTCGAACATCGCCAGTGCCTGCCCGAGCACGAACAGGTGCTCCTCACGCCAGTTGCCAGTCAGCGCGCTGATGACGTCATCGGTGCTGGCTTTGACGAGTTTATGGCGGAAGCCCGCAAGCACTTTCGGGTCACGTTCGCCGGCAACGATGGCACGGATGATCGCTTGTCCGGTTGTACCCATCACGTCGGTGAGTACCTCGGCGAGCTGGAGGTTCATCTGCACCAGGGCCTTCTGCATGCGCTGTATCCAGCTGGCCTGTTCGGTAAGCAGCAGCTCACGCTGCCGCACTACTGCGCGCACCACGCAGACTTCGCCAGCAGGCCGCCAGGCCGCGCGCAGCAGTCCGAGACTCATGAGCTTCTGCAGCCATTGACAGTCCTGTACGTCGCTCTTGCGCCCCGGCACGTACTTCATCTGCCGCGCATCGACGAGCCAGACTGTCAGCCCGCGCTGCTCGAGCACCTCGTAGAGCGGTATCCAGTAGACTCCGGTGGATTCGAGCGCGACGATATCGACGCCGCACGCGAGCAACCAGTCGGCCATCGCGTGCAGGTCACCGGTCATCGCGCCGAACTCGCGCACCGGCTGGTCGTCGGCCGTCCGGGGGACTGCTACCCAGTGGCTCGACGCACCCACATCGATCCCGGCGGCGTTTGGATACACCACATCTTCGTCTCGCTTGCGCATGGCCATAACCTGCTCCCGGCTGGTTGGTTCAGGGCAGCGCCAGGGGGAAGCGTCTGAATCGACTCGATCTCTCAAACGGGATGCAGCTCGCGCTGCTCACCAATATCACCGACGATTCCCGGACCATGCTATGAACCGGGCTCGTCACGCGGCGTCCGGTGACGTCGCGTGCGGGCACCAGTGATCTTCCGGTCATCGGGGCGCTGCCGCCTGTGTTATAGCGCATCGTGGTTTCTTCCGGAACACCGGGGACGATCGGCGGCCTTGGGAAGCTATGAAGCGAGTCCCTCGCCAAGCTGACGCCTAAAATCAGCATGCTGAGGTTTGCTCACAGGAGAACATCATGCTTACCGATCAGGCATACACGGGTAGTGGTGACGGACTGGTGCTGGCAGTGTCGCTGGAACTGGCGGCGGCCAAATGGAAAGTCGCGTTTCACGACGGCCGGCGCGAGAAGCCGGCCATTCACACCGTTACACAGCCGCAGGCTGCGGCACGCCTGCAGGCAGTGCTGGACCTGATCGAGACCCACAAGGAGAAGTGGTCATTGCCGACAGATGTACGGATTGCCGTGAGCTATGAGGCCGGGCAGGACGCGCTCTGGATCTGGCGCGCGTTACGGGTCCGACACGTCGACTGCTACGTTATTGATCCGGCCAGCATTCCAGTCGAACGCCACCAGCGGCGTGCCAAGACCGATCGGCTCGATGTCATCAAGCTCGTCATCAACCTGCGCGCGTGGCTGCGCGGCGAGCGCGATCGCATGCATGTGATTCGCGTACCGTCACCGGAGGACGAGGCATCGCGCCATTTGATGCGAGAGCGCGGGCAACTACAGAAGGAAATCCTGCAGCACCAAGATCGCATGCGCAAGCTGCTGGCCACCCTCGGCTGCTGGGATGCGGTCGATCACCGGGCTTTCGCGGACCGGCTCGAGCGCGACGAGGTGCGCTGCCACGACGGTGCACCGTTACCGCGCGAGCTGTATGAGCGGTTACGGCGTGAGTGCGATCGGCTGGCCCTCGTCGAACAGCAACTTGCGGTGTTGGAGAGCACGCGAAAGACAAACGTACCAGCAGTCGCGCGCCAGCGTTGCGATGCGCTGGCGCGCCTAAGGGGTATCGGCGAAGTGGGCGCCTCGCGCCTTGCGCTCGAGCTCTTCTGGCGGAACTTCAACAATCGCCGCGAAGTCGGCTCGTGCGTCGGACTGGTGCCTCAGCCATACGACAGCGGCGAAAGCCAGGTCGATCAAGGAATCAGCAAACAGGCAAACCGGCGGGTACGCGCGCTGCTGATCGAGATTGCATGGACCTGGCTGCGCTACCAGCCCGGCAGCGCATTAACGAAATGGTTTGACCAACGCACACAGGGCACAGGGCCGAACCGACGTGCGCGACGTATCGCTATCGTCGCGGTGGCGAGGCGTCTTGCCATTGCACTCTGGCGCTATCTGAAAGACGGAGTCATTCCCGAAGGTGCGGACCTTAAGTCAGCTTAGGTTTCCTCATGTTTCTCTGGAGGATGTAACGGTTTGGCACCTTGTTTGCGTAGTAAGCACGGTTGAAGTGAACATGCCCGTGATCACGCTGGGTTGCTGAAGCAACCGAATATTTTCAGATGGGGCATGTTCCCGGAAGAAATTCCGGCGTAACGCGCATGCAGGATAAGGCTGGCAACACGCCAGCGGATAGAAGGTGGTGAGATGCTGGTTCATCTCACGAGCGCAACGGCGACTTCAGATCGAGGCCCTACCGGAGACACGTTATGAAGATACCGGCGAAAGCGATCTTGACATAATCTCGCTCATAGAAGCGTGATCTTCCTCGTGGGCGCGTTCGTCGTGCCCGAGACGCTCGGCAAGCTCGAGAACAGCGCGGCGCGCAATCCGTCCTAAAGCGCGCAGTCACCAAACCACCGGGCGCGCGAAGAACGCGCCCGCATCTTCCGGCAGAAAAAAACAGGAGACGCTCATCATGAAAAATGACGACGACGTTCGCGCGCGGTCCTACAAGTTCCGCGACGAATATGTCGAGGCGACGCCGTGGTGGTATCGCGGAGAGATGCACCTGGGCTTCACGCTCGTTTTCACGACGGCGGTGATCCTTTATTGCGCCGCGCAGCTTCACGCGCCGACGTTCGCGGAATGGCTCGCAGTCGTGCCGCTCTTCCTGTTCGGCAACTGGGCGGAATGGGCCGCGCACCGGTACGTGCTGCATCGGCCGACCAAATGCTTCAGCATGATCTACAAGCGTCACTGTGCCGTGCATCATCGCTTTTTCACGCATGTGACGCTCGAGTACAAGGGACACAAGCACTGGCGCGCGCTGCTGTTTCCGCCGTTCGCGCCGGTCGCTTTCGTGCTGGCCGCCACGCCGCTCGCCTTGTTGATCGGCTTCGTGTTCTCGCGCAATGCGGGGTATATCGCGCTTTTGACCATGGCCGCGTACTACCTGATGTACGAAGGGCTGCACACGCTCTCGCATGTCACGGACAGCCCGTTTCTCGACCGTGTGCCGTTCATCAGCACCGTGCGTCGCCTGCATGTGACGCATCACGATCCCGAGCAGATGGCGACGCAGAATTTCAATCTCACGTTTCCGCTCTGCGATACGCTTTTCGGCACGCGCAGCGATGCGCCGCGCACGGTGCGCAAGCCGACGACCCCGCGCGGCGGCTGATCGGCATTCGCTTCGTTATGGAGACGCGGCCGGCGCGCCCGTGGTCACGCGCCGGATCTCTTCGGTGATGATCGCAATGAGCGCCTGCGCCGCCGGCCCGATGGGCCGCTTCGGATGCGTGACCTGGATGATGTGACGCACGATAGGAGGCGAGCCGATCGTGCGGGCGCGAAGCAGCCCTTCGTCCACCTTCGACTGCACGACGACCCGCGGCAGGATCGTCGCAATGTGGCTATGCTCCACGAACTGCACGATCGTGCTGAGAAGATCGATCTCGAACTTCGGCTTGGTGACGACATCGGCCGCCATGAGCGCGGCGTCTAGCGCACCGCGCAGGCCGTTGCGCCGCGTCGGCAGCACCAGTTCGATCTCAGCGAGGGCGACGAGGTCGATCGTCTCCGGCAAATCCGGCCCGTGCGCCGCGCTCGTTACGAGAACCATTTCTTCCACCAGCAAGGGCTCCACGTCGAGCGTGAGCCTGCCACGCGGCTTGTTGATGATGGCCACGTCGAGCCGGCCGGACTCCACGGCGTCGATGAGTTGCGCGCTGAAGCCGTCCGCGACCGATACTTCCACCTGCGGGAAGAGCGCGTCGAACCGCACGAGCGATTCCGGCAGCACGCTTTGCGCTTCCGACGACACCATGCCGAGCGACACGCGGCCCGTCACAACGACATCGCGCCGGCTCAGGTGTTCGCGCGCATGCTCGATGTCGCGCATGATCGGGCTGTAGAGCCGGTACATGAGGCGCGCGGCTTCGGTCGGCGCCATGCCGTGCGGCCCGCGTTCGAAAAGCGTCTGCCGCAGTTCCGTTTCCAGCTTCGCGATCTGCATGCTGAGCGCCGGTTGTGCGATATTGAGCCGCTTGGCCGCGCGCGTGACGGTGCCTTCCTCGAACAGCGCGATGAAATACTGGATGTGCCTCAGTTCCATGTGACAGCCCTGCGACGAAACGGACATGGTACCGCCAGCCGGCCATCCACGGTTCTCCGCGCCCTCAGGCAATCACTCAAGCAATCACTCGGGCAATCAGCCCGGCACCCGCTGCTCATTGCAACGATGCTCTCGGCTTTTCAGCCGCGATGGCGCGGCGCAGCACCTCGTCGAATTCGCTCTCAGCGACGCGCGTAATGCTGTTCGATGCCTTGCGCGAGCTGTGTAACGAGCCGCTGCATCGCCACCCGAGTCCGCCATGCGACATGTGGAGTCACGATCAGATCGGTGCGCGCGCTGGTCAACAGCGGATGATCGGCCGCCGGCGGTTCCTGTTCGAGGACGTCGAGCGCGGCATTGGCTATCAGCTTGCGGTCGAGCGCCTCGATCAGCGCCCCCTCGTCGACGATACCGCCGCGTGAGGCGTTCACGAGTGACGCGCTGCGCTTCATTCGCTCGAATTCGGCGAGACCGAACAGATGCCGCGTTTCGTCGGTAAGCGGGCAATGGAGGCTGATCACATCTCCTTCGCGCAGCACCTCGTCGAACGCGGCGTAGCCCTCGCGCACCACCGTGGCGTGCCTGCGCTCGGCGAAGATCACACGCATGCCGAACGCGCCTGCCAATTCGGCGAGTCGCCTTCCACCGTGACCGGCGCCGACGATGCCGAGCGTCGAACCGTGCAGATCCTCGATCGGATGCAGTTCAGCATAGAAAGTGGGTGACCCGCTCCAGCCCCCGTCATAGACGTCGCGCCAGTAAGGAACCAGGTTGCGGCGCAGCGCGAGCATCAGTGCGAACGCGTGCTCCGGCACGGATATCGTCGAATATCCCGGGCACGCGACCACTTCGATACCTCGTTGGCGGCATGTTTTCATATCCAGATGATTGACGCCTGCGGCCGGCACGCCAATCAGTTCCAGTTGCGGCAACTGCTCGAGCACATCGCCCGACAGTGGAACCTTGTTGGTCACGACGATCTGCGCATCGCGGCAACGCTCCACCACATCTGCCTGCGCCGTAGATGGATATTCGATCCAGCGATGAGAAAACGAAAAATCGGGTAGATCAGCCCCCAGCGTCGCGCGGTCCAGAAACACTATGGTTTTCAACAAGCTACTCCAAGCTCATTAACGATCGGACGGATTCGTGGACACGGTGTCGAGCATGCGCTTCTTGCCCGTCTGCACGTGATTCTCGAAAGCCTGTGCAGCCGCGTCGGCCTGACCCGCACGCAGCGCCTCGAAAAGCTCGCGGTGTTCCTTCAAAGAACGCTGCATCTGCGTGAACGAATATACGCCTTTGTGAATATAAAGCGTCAGTTCGTCCTCGACAGCCTGGTTGATCGTGATCAGCCGCGGATTCTTGGTCGCTGCCATTAGTTGACGGTGGAACTCGATGTTCAGAGTCTGATACAGAGGGGTGTCGCGCTCAGCCACGGCGGAGTCCATCTGCTCGACGAGAAGGCTCAGCAACTGCTCCTCGTCGGTGGTCAGACGCAGCGCGGCGAGACGTCCCGCCGTGCGTGCGAGCCCTGCTCGAATCTCGTAGAGATCCATCGCCTCTTCGAGCGACAGCCGCCGCACTTCAGCGCCCCGATTGGGGACGATTCGCACGAGCCCCGCCTGTTCGAGCGCGCGCAGGGCCTCGCGCGCCGAATTGCGGCCGACGCCGATCTGGTTTGCGAGCGCCTGCTCATTCACGCGTTCACCGGGGCGCAAGTCCCCCCGCTGAATCATGGCGCGCACCTGATCGCGAATGTCATCGAGCTTCGACGCAATTACCTCGGGAGCGCGCGCGTTCCCCTTGCCGTTTGGTTCACTGTTAAACGCGTTTTTCATGCCGATTGCCCTTCCTGTGCCATTCGATACCTTTATTTTGCTTGCAGAAAACCCGTCGATACCCACGGAACCAGCACTATCACGATGAGGCCCCCCGCCAATGCCCCCAGATACGGCCAAACGCGGCGCATCGCGGTGGACGGGTCGACCTTGCTGACCGCGCACGCCGCATAAAAGCCAAGGCCAAGCGGGGGGGCGAACAGGCCCAGTCCCATCGCGAACACCACGACCATTGCGTAGTGCACGTCCGAGATGCCCATCGCGCGCGCGATCGGGAACAGTAGCGGCCCGAACAGTACGATCGCCGGGATACCTTCAAGAAAGCTGCCGAGCATCACGAACGTAATCGCGGAGATCGCCAGGAAGCCGAGCTTGCCCCCGGGCGCAGCCATCATCAACGTGGCGAGTTGCGCGGAGAAGCCTGACTGCGTGAGCGCCCATCCCATCGCGGTTGCACACCCGATGATGATCAGAATCGCGCCAGACAGCGACGCCGCTTCCACCAGAATAGGATAGAGCCGGCTCCAGTCGAAGCGGCGATACAGTAGCAAACCCACCACAAAGGTGTAAGCCACGCCGATTGTCGCCACCTCCGTCGCCGTCGCGATGCCTTCCACTACGGCCGCGCGGATCACGAAGGGCAGCGCGAGCGCAGGCAGCGAGATCACGAATGCGCGGCCGACCTGGGCCCGGGAGGCCCGTTGCACGCCTTGCAGGATTTCCCCGCGGCTTCTGAACCAGACGACTGCCGCGAGTGCTACCGCGCCGACCACGGCCGGCATGAAGCCGCCTGTGAACAGCGCTGCAATCGAAACGCCGGTTACCGACCCAATCGTGATCAGCACGAGGCTGGGCGGAATGGTTTCCGACATGGCCGCCGCCGAACTGAGCATTGCGACGAGGTCGCCTTCATTCGCACCGCGCTTTTTCATTTCCGGGAACAGGCCCGGCGCGAGTGCAGCCATATCCGCCACCTTCGAGCCGGAGATGCCGGAGACGAGGTACATGGCGCCGATCAGCACATAGGCGAGACCGCCACGCTTGTGCCCGATCAGCGAAGCGAGGAAACGGATCATCGCTTCGGCAAGCCCCATCGCTTCCATGAGCGCGCCTAGCAGGATGAACAGCGGGACGGCGAGCAGGATCAGGCTGGACATCCCCTGATTCATGGTGCTCACGACAATCGTCAACGGTGCGCCGGTGACGGTTGCGAGATAAGCAAACGTGCACACCCCGAAGGCGACCATGATCGGCACACCGAGACAGATGATCATGACTACGCCGACAGCGAAAAAAAGGATCAGGCTGACTGCGGTCAGTGGCGCGAGCGCTTGCCGTGCGAAATAGAGCGCAATTGCGACCCCGGCCACCAGCGCGAAAGCCTTCACGCAATCGCGCAGTGACGAGCGCTCGAGCAACCGTGTAACGGCGAGCACGAGCATCAGCACGGCCGCCACGGGAATCGCGGCCGCGGGAATGGCATTCGGCAGATCGAGCGCCGGCGTGCTGATGATCCATTCGTTCATCGCCCAGTCGGTTGCCGGCCGTACCAGCAGCAGCACGAAAGTCACCACGATGAAATTTCCAAGCGTTTCCGCAAACGCGCGGTTTTGCGGGGACATTCTGGCAACGAACATCGTCAGCCGCAGATGTTCGCCGCGCCGCAGCGCCACCACTGCGCCCAGCATCGACAGCCAGATGAACAGGATCGACGCGAGTTCGTCACCCCAGATCAATGGATCCTGCAGCACGTAGCGGCAGAAAACGTTGGTGAGCAGCAGCACCACTTCGGCCACTAGCAGCAACGCAGCGGGAACCTCGGTGATCCACTTGATGGCCGTTTCGAGTGCGCTGCCGACCCGCACGACCTTCGATATCGCATGTCGTTCCTTCGGCGCGCCCATGTCGTGGGCGAACACCTGCTCGGGATGAACTCGGGAAGTCATGACTCGTTCTCCAGAAACTCTTCGGTGGTCCGCGCTCATGCGAGCTTCTGCGTGTACTTCTCGAGCAACGCCCACGCTTCATCGCCGTATTTCTTGCGCCACTGGTCGTAGAAGCCGGCCTTTTGCAGCGAGGCGCGGAACGGCTGGGTGTCGGGTTTGTTGAACGCCATGCCGTGCGATTGCAAGGTTCCGACGAGCGATGTGCTCAGAGCGGCGACGTCCGCCCGTTCAGCCACCGCGGCCGCATTCAGGTGTTTCGCCACGATGGTCTGTAAGTCCGGTGGGAGGTTGCCCCAAGACCGCGCGTTGCCAAGGAACCAGAAACCGTCCCAGATATGGCCGGTCAACGAGCAGTACTTCTGGACTTCATAGAAGCGACCGGTTTCGATCAGCGCGAGCGGGTTTTCTTCCGCGTCGACCACCTTGGTTTGCAGCGCCGAATAGGCTTCGCTGAAGTTGATGCTGGTGGGCGAGGCGTCGAGCGCCTTGAACATCGAGGTCCAAAGGGGGCTGACCGGCACGCGAATCTTTAGGCCTTTAAGGTCGACCGGGCTTTGCACCGGCTTGACCGAGCTCGTGAGATGCCGAAAGCCGTTGTCCCACGGTTTCTCCATCGCGACGAGCCCGACCTTCGAGATCGCCGTGCGGATGTGGCTCCCGAGCTCGCCGTCCATCGCCGCCCATACCTGGTTGTAGTCCTTGAACGCGAAGCCGATGCCGTTGATCGCGGAGACCGGCACCAGCGTCGACAGCACCACGCCACCTTGAGTAAGGAAGTCGATGGCGCCCGATCGAACCTGCGACAGCATGTCGGTATCCGTGCCCATCTGACCGTTCGGGAAAATCTGCAACTCGACACGGCCGCCGGATTCCTTCTTGATGGCGTCCGCGGCTTCTTTCGCGCGAACGTTGAGCGGATGGGACAGCGCGAGGTTGTTCGCGTACTTCAGCTTGAACTGCGCGGTCTGCGCCCGAGCGAGCGACGGCAAGGCGCCGGTCCCCATCGCCGCCACCGTGGCGGCTCCGAGCGTTTGAAGAAAGGTACGACGGGAATACAAACTCATTTTCGTCTCGCTCCATGGAATGGAAATGCTGGATGACGCATTCGGCGGCGCCGGTGGCGTTCTTGTTGAATCTTCCGCTAGGCAAAGTGCATGCGGGTGAATGCATTTCGCTGACACACACTATAAAAGTGTTGACACTTTGATGTCAAGATGTTGTTATAAGAAAAAGAGTGCATGCAATAAGGCTCCCGGGAAAGCACCTACAAAGCCGGGAAACAACCGCGATACCTGTCAGGAGGAGGCAAATGGAACTAGAGGCGCACTACCGCGAGCACGGCTTGCTTCTCGGAGGCCGCTGGGAAGCCGCAACGGCTGACGACGGCCAGCTTTCGATCAATCCGGCGACGGAAGAGCGGCTGGGCTACATGCCACTGGCCAGCCAGGCGCAGGTGACCGAGGCCGTCGACGCCGCGACCGAGGCCTCGGCCGCAATGCGCAAGCTCACACCATGGGAGCGCTCAGCGCTGCTGCGCCGGGCTGCGACGCTCATCCGCGAACGCGCGCCGCAGCTCGCGCGAATCGTGGCGCTGGAAACAGGCAAGCCGATTGCACAGGCCAATGGGGAAGCCCACGCGTCCGCTGAGTCGATCGACTGGTTCGCCGATGAAGCGCGCCGTGTGTTCGGCATGTCTTACGAAAGTCGCGTCAAAGGCGGACGGTATCTGGTGCATTACGAGCCGCTCGGCGTGGTCGTCGCTTTCACGCCGTGGAATTTTCCGCTGCTACTTCTCGCCCGCAAGATGGGCCCGGCGCTGGCCGCCGGCAACGCGATCGTGATCCGTCCATCCAACGAAGCGGCCGGCGCGACGATGGCGCTGGTGCGATGTTTCATCGATGCCGGTTTCCCCGACGGAGCGGTCAATCTGGTGATCGGCAAAGCTGACACGATCACGCCGACGATCATGGCCGACCCGCGCGTGGCGAAGATCAGCTTCACCGGCTCGGTGCCTATCGGCCGGCAGATCGTCGAAATGTCCGCGCAGACCCTCAAGAAGGTCACGATGGAACTCGGCGGCCATGCGCCAGTGATCGTTCATCGCGACGCTGACATCGATGCCTTCGCGCATCTCGCGTCGCTGGGCAAGTTCCGCAATGCGGGTCAGGTTTGCGCATCGCCGACGCGCTTCTATATCCACGAATCGATCTTCGACACGACCGTAAAGGCGCTGGTCGAGCGCTCCAAAGCGCTCCGCGTCGGCGATCCGTTGCAACAGAAAACCGATCTGGGTCCGCTGACCACCTCGAAGCGCCGCGACGCGATCGAACGTCTCGTCGATGAAGCCGTCAGTGAAGGCGCCGGCGTGCTATGCGGTGGACGGCGCCCCGCGCAATTCGGTCGCGGCTGGTTCTATGAGCCGACGCTCGTCGCCAATCCCGCTTCGCACATCGGCCTGATGAACGACGAACCGTTCGGCCCCGTCGGGACGCTCACCCCGTTCACGACGATGGACGAAGTCATCACCGAGGCGAACCGGCTGCCGTTCGCGCTCGCGGCGTATGTCTTCACGCGCTCGATGCGCAACACGCTGGAAACCACGGAGCGTCTGCAGGCCGGCGTGGTCGGCGTGAATACGTTCGTCGCGTCGACGGCGGAGACGCCGTTCGGCGGCAGCAAGGACAGCGGGTTCGGACGCGAAGGCGGACCGAACGCGATCCGCGACTACATGGACACGAAATTCATCAACCTCGAACTGGCGAACGACGACCCGCTCGACGCCACCGCCTGAATGGGATCGATCATGCGAAGCATCAAGAATCACGCGAAAGCGCAACTCGCCGCGGGCGAACTGGCACTTGGCATGGGGCTGCGCCAGGCCCGCACCGTCGACATCGCGCAGATCGCGCAGACGGCGGGTTTCGACTGGCTGTTCATCGATATGGAACACAACTCGATGGACATCGACACGGCCGCGCAGATTTGCGCCGCCGCTCTGGTGGGCGGTGTGACGCCGATCATCCGCGTGCCAGGACACGAGCCGTTCCACGCCACTCGACTGCTCGATACCGGCGCGATGGGCATCGTGGTGCCGCACGTGAGCACGCCCGAACAGGCCGCGCGGATCGCCGATATGTGCCGCTTCCCGCCTGCGGGCGGGCGGTCGATCCCGGGCATGCTGCCGCAGGTCGGCTTTCAGGCTCTTCCGATCGCCGATGTTGTTCGCGCGATCAACGAAGAGGTGCTGGTCGTGGCGATGATCGAAACCCGCGAAGGACTCGAGAACGCCGACGCGATTGCGGCCGTGCCGGGCATTGACGTGCTGCTCGTCGGCGCGACCGATCTTGCGGCGGATCTCGGGATCACTGGACAACTCGGCCATATGCGTGTGGCGGCCGCCGTCGACGCCGTGTGCGCTGCATGTCACCGGCACGGCAAGGTGCCGGGCGTGGGCGGGGTGTACGACGAGGCACTGATGACCGCCTACGTGCAAAAAGGCGCACGTTTCATTCTCAGCGGCTCGGACCTTGCGTTCTTGATGACGGGGGCGAAGTCGCGTTCGGAGATGTTGCGTGCAATCCCGCTCGGCCAAGCGGAACAAGAGACGGCGCAACGCAAGGCGTCCTGATCGGACAAGGAGGAAACAGAGTGAATCCCGAATACGCAAGCAATCTGGTCAACCGGCGCGACCTGAAACCCTATCTGAATGCCGATCAATTCGAATTTCGAGATTCGGTGAATCGGGTGCTGACGCGCCATGCATCGCCGGAATACGTTCGCCAGTGCGACGAAGAGAAGCGCTTCCCACAGGAACTCGTGAAGGTGGCCGCCGAACAGGGCTGGTTCGGTATCACGCTGCCCGAAGCGTACGGCGGCGTCGGTGGCTATCTCGACATGGCCGCTTATCTGGAGGTCGTCGCGTATCACACCATCGCGCTCGCGCGCTTCTGGAATGCCAACGTGAACATGGTGGGCGGCGCGCTGGCGCGCTTTGCTCCCGACGATATCAAGGCCCTGGTGTTGCCGAAGCTAGCCGAAGGGCGTGCCTTTCTTGCCTTCGCACTGAGCGAAAACGGCTCCGGCTCGGATGCCGCCTCGCTGACGACGCGCGGCGTGGCCGACGGAAACGACTTCATTCTCGACGGCACCAAGATGTGGATTTCCGGCGCGCTGCAGGCCGACTACATTCTGACCGCGGTGCGCACCAATCCCGAAGCGAAGAAGCACGACGGGATCAGCCTCTTCCTCGTACCGAAGGAATCCAGAGGCCTGACCATCAATCCGATCGATTTGCTCGGCGGCCACGCTATCCGGACCTGCGAAGTGGTGTACGACGGAGTGCGTGTCCCGAAAGAAATGATCGTGGGCGGCCTGCACGTGGGTTGGAAGAAGCTCACCACGGTGCTGTCGAAGGAGCGCATCGCGTTGTCGGCGATGTGCGTGGGCGGCGCGCAGGCGGCGATCGATCTTGCGCGCTGGTATGCGAACGACCGCAAACAGTTTGGGCAGTCCATCATCGATTTCCAGGCCGTGTCGCATCTGCTCGCCGATATGCAGACGCGCGTGGATGCCGCTCGCCTGATGGCGTTTCGGGCGGCGAAGCTGCTCGACGAAGGCGGCAGCTGCGACGTGGAGTCGTCGCAGGCGAAGTACTTCGCGTCGGACACCTACGTACAGGTCGCGACCGACGGCATCCAGATCATGGGTGCCAATGGCTATTCCGCCGAATACGCGATGCAGCGTCATTACCGCGAAGCCAAGATGTTCCAGATCTTCGGCGGCACCAATCAAATTCAGCGCAACATCGTGGCGCGCGCGCTCAAATCGTAAGCGGAGACAGACGTGACGGCAGTTCGGACATTGGAGAAATTCGGCTTTAGCGTCGACTACGCGCAAGCCGACGTAGTGGTGGTCGGCGGTGGCGGCGCGGCGTCGCGTGCTGCCGTGTCGGCGGCACAGGCGGGTGCGAAGGTCCTCATGCTGGCCAAGGCGCTGGTCGGCCAGGGTGGCAGCACGGTGCACGGCGCTAGCGAAATCATGAGCATGGGGGCATCCGGCTACGGCAGTCCCGACGATAGCGCAATCGTGCACTACGAAGACACCATGCGTCCGGCAGCCGGCTTCATCGACCGCGACCTGGTGCGCGTTCTGGCGGAGGACGCACCGAAGCGCATCGCTGACCTGATCGACCTCGGCGTGCCGTTCGACCGCGTCGACGACGGCTATAAGCTCATCCGCAGCGACTTCGGCAGTTATGCGCGCGCGCTAGGCGTGAAGGGCAAAACCGGCAAGGCCTTCGTGGGCGCGCTCGCGGACCAAGCCAGAAAGCTCGGTGTCGAGACCCGTCAGCCGGCGGCGCTGATCGACCTTCTGCGCGATTCGACAGGGCGCGTGAGCGGCGTGGTTGCGATGGACCTCGATTCGCGGCGGCTGCTGGTGGTCTCGGCAGGGGCCGTCGTACTTGGCACGGGCGGCGCGCACGGTCTGTTCTCGCAGCAGGTGTCGACAGCGGAGATGACCGGTGACGGCCAGGCGATCTGCTTCCGCCACGGCGCAGAACTCGTGAACATGGAGTTCCACCAGTTCGGGCCGGCGATGGTGCACCCTTACGTGCAACTCTTCAGCAAGTCGTGCTTCATCCTGCATCCGAAGATGCTCAATCGCGACGGTCACGAATTTCTCTCGGACTATCTGCCGACGGGCGTGACGCCCGAGGCTGCGATGAACGAGAAAGTGTTCCCGTTCACGATCTCGAACGAGTCGCGCTACATCGATATCGCGATCGCAACGGAAATCGCGCAGGGCAGAGGCACGGAACGCGGCGCGGTGCATTTCTCTTTCGCCGACATCGCCGAGGAACGGTTGGCGGCCACCATTCCGAACACCATGCGCTGGATGCGCGCCAAGGGACTCGACCCGAATCGGGATCTGCTCGACGTCGGGATTGCTTTTCAATGCCTGAATGGCGGTGTCCGGATGACCAACACTGATGCGATGTCGACCATCGAGGGGCTCTTCGTGATCGGCGAACTCGCGGGCGGCGTGCGCGGTCCCGATCGTCCGGGCGGCAACTCGCTTGCCGAAGGTCAGGTTTTCGGCCATCGCGCAGGTGTGGGTGCGGCCGCATTCGCACGCGGCAGCGCGGCACCGGGCACGTCCGATGTGGCGCCGCTTGCACGGCGCCTCGAAATGGCCCTAAAACCGAACGCGTCGTTCGACGCTCGACGTATCGCCTCCGATCTGCGTGCAGCGATGCAGGCGCATTGCCTCGTCGAGAAGACGGAAAGCGGTCTGAACATCGCGTTAGCCGCCGCTCGCGAGGCGCGCGCGGCTTTTGCCGCAGGGGGCGGGGCCACGCCGCCGCAAGTGATCGATGCGTTGACGATCGACAACATGGCGACGACTGCCGACGTCATCGTGCAGGCGTGCATCGAGCGGCGCGAATCGCGCAGCAGCCACTATCGCACCGACTGTCCTGAGCGCGACGACGCCCGTTTCAGTCACGCATTGACCATCACGCGCGGTGGGGCCGACCCGTTCCGCCTCGCCTTCGACGTGCTCGATTATCCCCGTCCCGAACTCACGGACGCATCGCATTTCCAGGCGGCAAATCATGGATAAGAAGCAAGTCGGCCCGTTGTCGGGCTACCGCATTCTCGATCTCACCGTCATGACCGCGGGTCCGGTCGGTACAGTGCTGCTTGCCGACCTCGGCGCGGACGTGATCAAGGTTGAGGAACCGAAGGCCGGTGACCTCTCGCGCAATCTCGGTAATCAATTCGTCGAAGGCGAAAGCGTGCAGTTCCTGTCGCAGAACCGTAACAAGCGCAGCATCCGCCTCGACC
Source organism: Paraburkholderia tagetis (assembly GCF_022213065.1). Taxonomy (GTDB): domain Bacteria; phylum Pseudomonadota; class Gammaproteobacteria; order Burkholderiales; family Burkholderiaceae; genus Paraburkholderia; species Paraburkholderia tagetis. The sequence goes on along the minus strand of NZ_JAKLJA010000049.1, from coordinate 24,258 downwards.
TGAAGTCGCCGAAAGGACGCGATGCATTTCTGCGCATGGCGAAGCAGGCGGATGTCGTCGTCGAAAACTTCCGACCGGGCACGGTGGATCGGCTCGGCATCGGCTACGAGGCCGTGAAAGCGCGCAATCCGATGATCGTCTATGCAAGCGTGTCGGCGTTCGGACAAAGCGGTCCTTACGCCGCATGGCCCGCGAACGATCCGATCGTGCAGGCCGTGGCGGGTCTCATGGACATGACGGGCGAAGCCGGCGGCAATCCGGTGCGGCTCGGGGCGCCGTTGCCGGACTTCGGCGCGGCTGCGCTGCTCGCGTTCGGCATCTCTGCGGCGCTGTTGCATCGCGAACGGCACGGAGAAGGGCAGCGCATCGATACGTCGCTGCTGTCGGCTGCGCTTTTTAGCACCATCCCGCGCGACGGCGAGACGCTGAGAAGCGGCAAGGCGCCGGAGCGCCTCGGCAGCGGCCATCCGACGATGGTGCCGTATCGCAACTATCAGGGCTCCGATGGCCGCTATTTCTTCGCGGCCTGCTTCACCGAAAAATTCTGGCAGAACCTTTGCCGCGCGTTGGGCCGCGAAGACTTGCTGAGCGATGAGCGCTTTGTCGGCAACACCGCGCGGACCGCAAATCGGCATGCGCTCGACGTCATTCTCGAACAGGAGTTTCTGCTGCATACCGCCGAATACTGGGTGGCGCATCTGAGCGCCGCGGACGTGCCGTGCGCGATCGTGCAGGACTATCACACCGCGTTGACGGAGGACCCGCAGATCGCACATAACCGCGCGGTCGTCGAGATCGAACATCCGGTTGCGGGCACGGTGACGAACATCGCGAGTCCGGTGAATTTTCACGGTAGCCCGGTCGCTTACCGCCGTGCGCCGCCTACGCTCGGACAACACACGGCTGAAGTACTTGTCGAATTCGGTTTCGGCGAGGACGAGATCGCAGCACTGGAAGGTCGTGAACCGGCCGTTGCCGGAGCGAAGTCATGAAATCGTACTCAGCGGACTACGTGATCGTCGGCGCGGGGACGGCGGGTTGCGTACTTGCGAGTCGCCTGACCGAAGATCCGAACATCAAGGTGATCCTCGTCGAAGCGGGCGAGCGCGATCGTCACCCGTTCATACACGTACCGGCCGGCTTCGTACGCTTGCTCGATCATCCAACCGTGACATGGCGCTATCGCACCGAGGCCGACGCGGAGACCAGCGGCCGTGCAATCCTGTTCCCGCGCGGACGCGGGCTCGGTGGGTCCAGTGCGATCAACGGCCTGCTTTATGTGCGCCCGTTTGCGGAGGATATCGATAGCTGGGAGCAGTCGGGCGCCAGGGGCTGGACCTTCGGCAACTGTCTGCCGTACTACCGCCGCTCCGAAACGTGGACCGAGGGCCACAGTCCCCAACGCGGCACCCAGGGTCCGATCCAGGTCAGCCGGGTAAAGAATCCGCCGGACATTTGCGCTACGGTCGTGCAAGCCGCCCAAAAGGCCGGTCTCGAGTATGTAGATGATCCAAACAGCGACACCCGCGGTCCGTCGATCTGGTACTACCAGCAAACGCGCGACGGACGTCGCCGGTCCAGCGCAGCGCGCGGTTATTTGCGACCCGCAATGTCGCGGCCGAATCTCACGGTGGTGACCGGCGTCCAGGTGTCCGGCCTCGAAATGAACGGCACGCACGTGAGCGGCATCAATGCGACGACGAGCGCAGGCGTTTCGATGCAGTTTCGCGCGACCAGCGAGGTCATTCTGAGCGCGGGCGTAATCGGCACGCCCAGACTACTCGAAATGAGCGGCATCGGCGATAAGGACGTGCTGGAGAATGCAGGCGTTCGAACACGCGTCGCGTTGCCGGGCGTCGGCAACAATTTGCAAGATCACTATGTAGTCCGGCTGGGCTATCGTGTACGGGGTGCAGGTACCGCGAACGAGCGCTCGCACGGACTCGCGCTCGCGCGCGAGATGATGCGCTACGTCGTGTCGGGGACCGGCGTGCTGACATATAGTGCGGCGATCGTCGGCGGCTTTGCGCAGACATCGCTCGCAAGCCGGCCCGACGTGCAGTTCGTGATCGCGCCGGGCAGCTTCGTCGAGGGACGGATCGGCGTGCTCGAGTCCGAGCCCGGTGTCTCCTGCGGCGTCTGGCAGATGCGCCCCGAAAGCCGTGGGCACGTGCACATCACCAGCACCGAGATAACAGCAGCGCCGACGATCGCACCGTCATACCTCAGCAGCGAACTGGACCGCAACACGATGGTGGAAGGACTCAAGATCGGCCGCCGGATTTTCGCGCAGCCCGAGATCGCCCGGTATATCGTCGATGAAACCGTACCGGGCCGTCACGCGGACACCGATGAGGCGCTATTGCAATACGTGCGCGACAACGGGTCGACTGTGTACCACGCGGTTGGCACGTGCCGCATGGGAGAGGACGAAATGAGCGTCGTCGATTCGGAAATGCGGGTGCGCGGAACGACCGGCCTGCGCATCGTCGATGGCTCGGTGATGCCGTCAATTACCTCGACCAATACCAATGCGACGGTGTTGATGCTGGCCGAGCGGGCAGCCGACATGATCCGTTCGCCGATGACAACGCACACGGCTTCGACATATTCGAAGGAGACAGTATGAAAGTGCTGGTAGGTGTAAAACGAGTGGTCGATTACAACGTGAAGGTCCGGGTCAAGTCGGACGGCACGGGCGTCGACACTACGAACGTGAAGATGTCGATGAATCCGTTCGATGAAATCGCCGTCGAGGAAGCAGTGCGGCTGAAGGAAGCCGGCGTGGTTAGCGAGGTCGTGGCGGTTTCTTGCGGCGTAGCTCAGGCGCAAGAGACGCTGCGTACGGCGTTGGCGATAGGCGCGGATCGTGCTGTGTTGATCGAGTCATCCGAAGACCTGCAGCCTCTGGCCGTTGCCAAACTGCTCAAGGCGCTGGTCGACAAGGAACAGCCTTCGTTGGTATTGCTGGGCAAGCAGGCCATCGACAACGACTCGAACCAGACCGGGCAGATGCTCGCCGCTTTGGCTAGCCTTCCGCAAGCGACGTTCGCTTCGAAGGTCGTTGTGGCTGAGGGGAAGGCGACCGTGTCGCGCGAAGTGGACGGCGGAGCTGAAACGCTGTCGCTGACGCTTCCCGCCGTGGTCACAACTGATCTACGCCTGAACGAGCCGCGCTACGTGACGTTGCCGAATATTATGAAGGCGAAGAAAAAGCCGCTGGAAACGATCAGGCCCGAAGACCTCGGCGTCGATGTCGCTCCGCGTCTTAAGACGCTGAAAGTCGCCGAGCCGCCCAAGCGCTCCGCCGGTGTGACGGTGCCGGACGTAAAGACGCTGGTCGAGAAGCTGAAGACCGAAGCGAAGGTGCTTTAGATAGAACGCGGAGACAGAGCAAATGACGAATCTGGTAATTGCAGAACACGACGATGCGTCGATCAAGACCGCGACGCTGAACACCATCGCGGCGGCCCAGAAAATTGGCGGCGACATTCACGTGCTAGTCGCGGGTCACAACGCGCAGGCCGCAGCGGACGCCGCCGCGAAAATCGCCGGCGTCTCGAAGTTGCTGCTCGCGGACGCGCCGCAACTCGCCAAAGGCCTCGCGGAAAACGTCGAAGCCACCGTGCTGAATATCGCCAAGGACTACTCGCACATCCTCGCGCCGGCCACCGCCTACGGCAAGAACATCGCGCCGCGCATCGCCGCGAAGCTCGACGTCGCACAGATCAGCGACATCACCGCAGTCAATTCCGCCGACACGTTCGAGCGTCCGATCTACGCGGGCAACGCGATCGCGACCGTGCAATCGGCTGACTCGATCAAGGTGATCACCGTGCGTACGACCGGCTTCGACGCCGTTGCGGCCGAAGGCGGCAGCGCGTCGGTCGAGAAGATCGAAGCCGCAGCCGACGCCGGCATCTCGCAGTTCGTGAGCCGCGAAGTGATGAAGCTGGACCGTCCGGAGCTGACAGACGCGAAGATCATCGTGTCCGGCGGCCGGGGGCTCGGCAACGGCGAGAACTACACGAAGCTGCTGGAGCCGCTGGCAGACAAGCTCGGCGCGGCGCTCGGCGCGTCGCGCGCGGCAGTCGACGCGGGCTTCGTGCCGAACGACTACCAGGTCGGCCAGACCGGCAAGATCGTCGCGCCGCAACTGTACGTTGCCGTCGGCATCTCGGGTGCGATCCAGCACCTCGCCGGCATGAAAGACTCGAAGGTGATCGTCGCGATCAACAAGGATCCCGAAGCGCCGATTTTCAGTGTCGCCGACTATGGTCTCGTCGGCGATCTTTTTACGGTCGCGCCAGAACTTACTGGAGCGATCGACGGCTAGAATCGTCGCCATAGCTCGCCCCCGATTGAGTTTGCACGACGAGCCGAAGCTGTGCACGCGGAGACAGATGACGCCGCTCTTTGGCGCTGGTTGTTATCTTCATGCCCGGCATGGGAATTCGCCAGTGCCGGGCGGGTGACCGTTGGCTTATCACCGTCGAGCACAAGCACGTGGCAATCGAACGTCACTTCTGCGAGGCGATGCGCTTGGCGAAGACATTCGCATGCGCAACGTTTCGGTACCTTACGCACGCATTGCTTTCGGTTCGTGCCATCTAGAAGTCAAGTCGGTAGACAAACGGCTCTGGGCGGACGCGGTGAGCGGCCCGATTCCGAGTATTGTTTCGAGAAGTTGGCCGGGCGCATCGGTCCGGTGGATTGCGCGGATGCGACCTTCCAGTTCGGCCACCTTGTTGCCAAGCTCGCGCAAGTGCTCGACGAGCATCTGGATTAACGCCCGAAACGGTTCGCAATATTCACTGTCACGGCTGGAAAGAGCCTCCATGGCCCGTTGCCCCAGTAGCCGGATACCTTGTGGTAGCGCGATACCGAATTCGCCTAGAAGTTCGCGGATCTGGTTGGCCAGTGCTGTGCGCGACTTGACCAGCCCGGCGCGAGCGCGATGCAGCGATAGCATTGTCTGTTGCGCCTGCGTCTTGACCGGTACAAAGCGCATGTTCGGTCGTTGTACCGCTTCGCAGATTGCTTCGGCGTCGGCCGCGTCGGTCTTGTTGCTCTTTACGTAAGGCCGGACGAACTGCGGGGCGATCAGTCGAACGGTGTGTCCGAGCTTTGTGAGTTCGCGGCCCCAGTAGTGCGACGAGCCGCACGCTTCCATGGCCGCACGAACTGCGGTGAGATCAACTTGACCGTATGCCCGAATGTGGCCAGCTTGCGAGCCATATGATGCGAACCGGCGCAGGCCTCCATGACGGCGGTGCAGGCATGAAACGTTGAGAAGGACTCGATCAGTTGCTTGCGGTTCATCTTTTTGCGAAATACCGCCTTGCCGCTCCCGTCCTGACCGTGGAGGTGGAAGCTATGCTTGCCGAGATCGATGCCAACGAGCGCTACGTTGTCCATGATAATCTCCGGGTGCCGATAGGTTTTGCCGGTGTATGGTATCCGCTGAGGCGGGGCGGACCATCCCATTAGTTGATACGAATTCGCTACTAAAGTTGAGACTTTCTTGAGGGACTGTTAAAAAGTGTGGGGTTCGGCGCGGTAGCATTGAACCTCGCTGGTGCCTATGCCGAGGTGTGCGATGAAGATCGTCGTTCGCGTCGAATTGATTACCGACTGGGGTGATACAAATACAATCGAGGTTGGCCGCCGTACGGGGTGCAGAGGTGGGCTCGGCGAACTGGCGCTTGCGCTCAGGCAGGAGACTTACCGGCCGGATCCTATCAGAAGAGTGTTTAAGAAACCGATGATCGAGGTCGGAAGACACGCACGACGGAGGCCAGAGACAGCAGGCGCGGAATTCCGCAAGGGTCTCCCAATGGTCACCGAGCGTTGAGGGGGCGCTACCATCCGCGGCCGGTCAGATAGCGATTTGATCGGACATTCAAAAGCCCGGCAATGCATTGCTGTTCTCCGGTTGAGTTGGGTACAGCGAATGTACGGGAAGCATGCGTGGCGATAAATGCCGCGACAGTTGACAGTGTGTCGAGGAGGCCGTTGTGCCGCCCGCGCGGAGAACTTGTCGGCGATCTATCGGCCCATGGCGCCGCAATGCGGATGCCGGCGGCGCAGACGCAAGACCCGCGAGTAAGACATCGACTGTGTCGAATGCGCTTTGATGTCCTGAACGCTTCGCATCATGCAGAAGCCATGCAAAATTCGTTTCTGCTGCGCTTACAAGGCGCCACAGCCCACCGCGTTGCCCGCCATCTCCCGGACCGCCTTAGCGCCTTCGACCCGTAGCAGTTCCGGCAACGACACGCCATTTTTCGCGGCCGTCAATTCGGCAAGTATCGACAGGGCGATCTCCGGCGGCGTCCGGCTGCCGATGTAGATGCCCGCCGGTCCGTGCAGGCGCGCGAGTTCTTCATCGTTGAGATCGAACTCCTTCAAGCGCTTGCGCCGCGCCGCGTTATTGCGACGCGAACCGAGCGCACCCACATAGAACGCAGGCGTTTTCAGCGCTTCCATCAGCGCGAGATCGTCGAGCTTCGGATCGTGCGTCAGCGCGATCACCGCACAGCGTTCGTCGAGCTTCATGTCCATCACGGTGTCGTCGGGCATGGCGCGAACGATGGTCGTGCCCGGCACGTTCCACTCTTCCGTATATTCCTCGCGCGGATCGCACACCGTGACCTGATAATCCAGCCCAACCGCGATGCTGCACAGATAGCGCGACAACTGTCCCGCGCCGATCACCAGCATCCGGTAACGGGGCCCATGGATGGTCAGCAGCGTCGTCCCGTCGAACAGGACGCCGTCCGTCGCCTGCGCGGGTTCGAGGCGCGCAGCGCCCGTCGCCATGTCGAGCGTGCGCGCGATGAGCCTGCCTGCCTCCACCGCTGCACACAGCTCGGCGATACCGCTCGCAAGTGTCAACGGCTCCAGCACGAGCTGAATGGTGCCGCCACAAGGCAGGCCGAAGCGGTGCGCCTCTTGCGCGCTGACGCCGTACTTCAACGCCTGCGGCCTTTCCTGTTCGACGCCTCGCTGCCGCACGCGATCGATCAGATCGTCTTCGATGCATCCGCCCGACACCGACCCGACCACATGCCCATCGGCGCGCACGGCGAGCATCGCGCCTACGGGACGCGGCGACGATCCCCATGTCTTCACCACCGTCACCAGCAGCACGCGATGCCCGTCTGCCAGCCATCGCGCACTGCTTTTCAGGACTTCGAGATCCACGCTGTCCATTGACTCGCCTCCCTGCCATTCACCGCAACGGCGTGATATGTTCCGCAACGCCGGCCGGCATGCAGATGTGCTTGATTTCGGTGAAGTCGGCGAGGGCATCGTAGCCGTGCAGCCGACCCAGTCCGCTTTGGCGATACCCGCCCGTTTCGGCTTCGGCGAAAAGCTTGTTGTGGTCATTGATCCACACAGTGCCGTTGCGCAGCGCACGCGCGACGCGGAACGCGCGCGCTCCGTCGTGCGTCCATACGCTTGCCGAGAGACCGAAGACCGTGTCGTTGGCTTTGTCGATCGCTTCCATTTCGTTCGCAAAGACTTCCAGCGTGACGAACGGGCCAAAGATCTCGTCCTGACAGAAGAACGCCTTGGGATCGCCGTGTTCGACGAGCGTCGGCGACAGAAACGCATGCCCCGAGCAAGTGCCTCGCAGCAGCACGCGCTCGGCCATCCCGCACGCGCGCTCGATCGTCCGTTGCACCGCATCGCGCGTCGTGCCGTCGATGAGCGCGCCGATATCCGTTGCCGGATCGATGCCCGGTCCGACCCTCAGCGACGCTAGCGCCGACATGAGGTGCTCGCGCATCTCCGCGGCGCGCGACGCATGAACCAGCACCCGGCGCGCCGCCGTGCATTGCTGCCCGGAGATGATCGTCGCGGCGCGCGCGAGACGCGGCGCTATCGCCGCAATATCGGCATCCTCGAAAACGACGCAGCATGACTTGCCGCCAAGTTCGAGCGACAGCTTCTTCATGCTGTCGGCAGCGGCCGCCATGATCTTCTTGCCCGTTGCCGTCGATCCCGTGAAGCTCACCACATCGACGTCGTGAGAATCCACGAGCCGCTGGCTGGCCGCGTGTCCCCGTTCGTTGACGAGGTTCACCGCGCCTTCAGGCAACGCCGTGCGTTCGAAGCAGCGCAACATCGCGGCCGTGAGCAGCGACGTCTGCGCCGCCGGTTTGACGATCGCCGTGCAGCCGGCCGCCAGTGCGGGCGCGAGCGAGCGCACGAGCAGCACGGCGGGCGCATTCCACGGCACGATGATCGCCGCAACGCCGGCCGCTTCGCGCAGCATCGTCGATATCGTGCCCGGTTCCGGTTCGAGCACGTGCCCGGCAATATGCCGCGCGAGCCCCGCGTAATAGCGTACTTCCGATATCGCGCCCGCAATCTCGCCGCGCGATTGCGCGATCGCCTTGCCGTTTTCGCGCGTGAGCAGCGTCGCGAGCATGTCGCGTTCGGCTTCGAGCGCTGAAGCCCAGCCGAGCAACACGTCCTGGCGCAGGCGCGCGTCCTGCGCCCATGCCGTGTGATCGAACACGTGCCGAGCAGCGGCGATGGCGGCATCGGCTTCGATCGCGCCGCCGTCGGCGAACTGGCCGACGGCCTCGCCCGTTGCGGGATCGATGCTGTCGATGTTGGGCATCCCCGTCCATTCGCCGGCAATCCAGTGTCGTGCATTCATGCTGAGCGTTCCTTCGTGTCGTTTGAGGGCTCGTCGCCCGTAATGGTCGACGCCCGATGCAACTCGTCGCCGATGGTCGCGATCAACGCCTCCGCCGCCGCGCTCAATGGGCGGCGCGGATGGCTCACGCAGAGAATGTGCCGGACGATACGCGGCGCGAGGATCGGGCACATGCGCAGGGTGCCGTGCCGCGCGGCACGCTCGACGACGATGCGCGGCAGGATCGTCGCGAAGCGCGTGTGCTCGACGAGCTTGAGAATCGTCGAGAGCACGTCGATCTCGAAGCGCGGCGCGAGCAAAACGTCCTCGTGTTGCGCCGCGCTGTCGAGCACGCCGCGCAGGCCGTGGCGCTTCGTCGGCAGCACCAGTTCGAGTTCGGGCAATTGCGCGAGCTCGATTGCATGGGGCAAGTCGGGACCATGCGCGGCGCTGGTGGCAAGCACCATCTCTTCGTCGAGCAGCGGGCGCGAGTCGAGCGAAAGGCGCGCTCGCGGCTTGTTGATGATGGCGGCATCGAGCTGGCCGCCCGCCACCCAGTCGATGAAGGTCGCACTGTAGCCATCGGCGACGGTGACTTCGACATCGGGGTAACGCGCGTGAAAGCGCGACAGCGAATCCGCGAGCACGCTTTCCGTCACCGATGCGATCAGCCCGATGCCGACATGCCCCGTCACCACTTCGTCGCGCTGCACGAGTTGCTGCCGCGCGTGGGCAAGGTCGCGCATGATCGGTAAAAACAGGCGGTACATCAGCCGTCCGGCGGCGGTCGGCGCCATGCCGTCTGCGCCGCGCTCGAACAGCTGCTGATGTAGTTCGTCCTCGAGCTTCGCGATCTGCATGCTCAAGGCCGGTTGCACGATGTTCAGCCGCTTCGCGGCGCGCGTGACCGAGCCGTCCTCGAACAGCGCGATGAAGTACTGGATTTGCTTGAGGTCCATGTTCCCTCGGGGCATCAGCGACGCTAATGGGGTGCGGTGACATTATCACCCTGCGTTCGTCGACGGTGCAGGGCGCCTTATCGTGGCGAGCCCTCCGTGAGGGCGTGCGCGAGCGGTCTATTGATACGTAACTGTAAGGACGCTGTCATCCGGGCTAACACGGATATAAGAACGAATGATCCGTCGCATCAGTAAACAGTATTAGATGTTATGGCGCGATCTGGCTACGCTTCATCCCATGCGCTTGCCATGGCAGGCGCTCACAGATGGAGACGACGATGAACACACGCGATGCCGCAACGCACGGCATTCCCTCATTCGCCTGGGCACGGGATCACGCCGACACCGGCTCGCTGTCGCTGCGCGACTGGCTCGCGCATCTCGCGAAAACCGGCCGTGTCGCGACGATCGACAAGCCCGTCGCGCTCGAGCACGAACTCGCCGCCATTGCGAAGCGGCTCGACGGCGAACAAGCTGCTTTTTTCACGCAGCCGCACGGACATGCGATGCCCGTCGTGAGCGGCTTCATGTCGAAGCGCGCGTGGATCGCGGAAGCGATGGGCGTCGATGAATCCGCGTTGCTCGCGCGTTTTTCCGCTGCGGCCGCCGCGCCGCTCGCATCGAAACTGATTCAACGTGAGGACGCGCCCTGTCAGCAGGTGGTGCACACGAGCGGCATCGATCTTCACGCGCTGCTGCCCATTCCCACCCACAGCGAACACGACAACGGCCCGTACATCACCGCCGGTCTCGTGATCGCGCGCAATCCGCGCACCGGCGTGCAGAACGTCTCGATCAACCGCATTCAGGTGCACGGCCCCGATCGCATGGCGATCCTGCTGCTGCCGCGCCATCTCTACGCGTTTCAGCGCGCAGCCGAAGAAGCGGGCGATGCGCTCGACGTCGCCATCGTGATTGGCGTCGATCCCCTGACGATGCTCGCGTCGCAAGCGATCACGCCGATCGATCACGACGAACTCGAAATTGCGGGCGCGCTGCACGGTGCGCCGTTGCCTGTCGCGCGATGCATGACGAACGGCGTGCACGTGCCGGCGTTTGCGGAGATCGTCATCGAAGGGCGCATTCCGCCGAACGTGCGCGAGCCGGAAGGTCCGTTCGGCGAATTTCCGAAGTACTACAGCGCGAAGGAAGCACGTGAAGTCATCGAAGTGACGGCCGTCACGCATCGGCGCGATCCGATCTTTCATACGATCGTGCCCGCTGAAATGGAGCATCTGCTGCTCGGCGCGATTCCGCGCGAAGCCACGTTGCTCGCGCATCTTCAGCGCAGCCATCCCGCCGTGAAGGACGTGCATCTGTCGGTGGGCGGCGTGTGCCGCTATCACCTGTGGGTGCAATTCGACAAGAAGCGCGAAGGCGAAGCGAAGAACGTCATCCTGTGCGCGTTCGGCGCGCATTACGACATCAAGCAGGTCGTCGTCGTCGATACCGATGTGAACGTGCACGATCCCGCCGAAATCGAATGGGCGATCGCGACGCGCTTCCAGGCAGACCGCGATCTCGTCGTGATAGCGGGCGCGCAAGGTTCGCCGCTCGATCCATCGACGACGGTCGGTCAGCCCGACGATGCGCCGTCGCATCTGCAAGGCGTCAGCGCGAAGATGGGCCTCGATGCGACGCGCCCCGTCGTGTATCCCGCGCATGTGTTCACGCGCGTGCACATACCGGGGCAAGACATGGTCGATCTGCACGCACTCGTCGCCGCTGACAACAGCGCGTTCGACGCCTATCTGTTGCGCGATCATGGCTGAACGAAAGAAGCGCATCGTCGTCGGCATTTCGGGCGCAAGCGGCGCGGTGATCGGCGTGCGTTTGCTCGCCGCGTTGCGCCGGCTCGGCACGCACGAGACGCATCTCATCGTGTCGTCGTCGGGCGCGGTGACGGCCGCCCAGGAACTCGGCTTCGCGCGTGGTGATCTGGAAGCCGTTGCCGATGTCGTGCACAACGTGCGCGATATCGGCGCGGCCGTGGCGAGCGGATCGTTTCTGACCGAAGGCATGGTGATCGCGCCATGTTCGATGAAAACGCTCGCGGGCGTCGCGAACGGCTTCGCGGACAACCTGCTGACGCGTGCCGCCGATGTGATGCTCAAGGAGCGCCGCCGCCTCGTGCTGGTCGCGCGCGAAACGCCGCTCAATCTCGCGCATTTGCGCAACATGACACTCGCCACGGAAATGGGCGCGATCGTGATGCCGCCGGTGCCCGCGTTCTACGCGCATCCGCAGACTATCGAGGACGTGGTCGACCACACGGTCGGGCGCATTCTCGATCTGTTCGGCATCGAGCACGACGAGATTGCGCGCCGCTGGAGCGGTCTCGCAGATGAATTCGGCGGCCGCGCCGCACTGGAGGAGTAACGTCATGAATCAGCGCGAAACCGCATTTGCCGACATGGACGCGCGCGTCGCCGGCAAAGAGATGCGCGAAGCGACCGCGCCGCAGCGTCACATCGGACGCCCGATGGAGCGCCTCGAAGACCCGGCGATCCTGACGGGCCGTGGCCGCTATGGCGACGACATCGCTGTCAAGCCGGGCACGCTGCACGCCGCGATTCTACGTTCGCCGCACGCGCATGCGGACATCCTGTCGATCGATACGCAAGCCGCGTCGAAACTCGCGGGCGTGCGCGCCGTGCTCACGCGCGACGATCTGCGTCCGTGGTCGCGACCGTTCGTGGTCGGCGTGAAATCGCCGATGGAGCAGTGGGCGCTCGCGATGGACCGCGTGCGCTACGTCGGCGAGCCGGTCGCGGTCGTGATGGCCGAATCGCGTGCGCTCGCGGAAGACGCGCTCGATCTGATCAAGGTCGACTACGCGATGCTCGATCCCGTGACGTCGATCGAACAAGCCGCGAAGGACGACGCGCCGGTGCTGCACGAACGCGTCGGCAGCAACGTCATCAGCGACCGGCATTTCCGCTACGGCGAGCCGGAAGCGGCCTTCGAGCGCGCGCCGCATCGCGTGAAGCTGGTCGCGCATTATCCGCGCAACACGTGCGCGCCGATCGAGTGCGGCGTGGTCATCGCCGAGTATCTTTCGGGCGATGAAGGCTACGACGTCACGTCGAATTTCATGGGGCCGTTCTCGCTGCACGCTGTCATGGCGATGGCGTTGAACGTGCCCGCCAATCGCCTGCGTCATAAGGCCCCGCGCGATTCCGGCGGCAGCTTCGGCGTGAAGCAGGCCGTGTTTCCGTATGTCGTGCTGATGTGCCTCGCGTCGCGCAAGGCGGGCGCGCCGGTGAAGTGGGTCGAGGATCGGCTCGAACACTTGAGCGCGGCGACATCGGCGACGGCGCGTGTTTCAACGATAGAAGCGGCCGTCGAAGCGGATGGCCGCATCGTCGCGCTGTCTTACGATCAGTTGGAAGACGTCGGCGGCTACGTGCGCGCGCCCGAGCCCGCGACCTTCTACCGGATGCACGGCTGCCTGACGGGCGCGTACGCGATCCCGAATCTGCTCGTGCGCAATCGCGTCGTGCTGACGAACAAGACGCCGACGGGGCTCGTGCGCGGCTTCGGCGGGCCGCAGGTGTACTTCGCGCTGGAGCGGCTGATCCAGCGCATCGCGATCGAACTGAAGCTCGATGTGCTCGACGTGTATCGCCGCAACTTCGTTCCCGCCGATGCGTTTCCGTATCGCGCGGCGGCGGGCGCGCTGCTCGATTCGGGCAATTATCAGGAAGCGCTGCGCCGTTCACTCGACGAAGGCGGATACCGGGAACTCGTTGCGCGCCGCGACGCCGCGCGCAACGAAGGGCGGCTGTATGGCATCGGCTTCGCGGCGATCGTCGAGCCGTCGGTATCGAACATGGGCTACATCACGACCGTGATGCCCGCCGACGCACGCAGGAAAGCCGGGCCGAAGAACGGCGCGATCGCGAGCGCGACCGTCAGCGTCGATCTGCTCGGTGGCGTGGTCGTCACGATCGCCTCGACGCCCGCGGGCCAGGGCCACATGACAGTGTGCGCGCAAGTCGTCGCCGATGTGCTCGGGCTCGATCCGAAGGACATCGTCGTGAACGTCGAATTCGATACGCACAAGGACGCCTGGTCCGTCGCGGCGGGCAATTATTCGAGCCGCTTCGCGGGCGCGGTGGCGGGCACGGTGCATCTGGCCGCGAGGCGCGTGCGCGACAAGCTCGCGCGCGTGCTCGCGAAGCAGTTCAACTGCGCGCCCGGCGACGTGCGCTTCGAAGGCGCGCGCGTCTTTCCGCACGACGCCGAAGACCGCGCGCTGCCGTTCGCGCGCGCCGCGAGCAATGCGCCGCACTGGGCGCCCGCGCTGTTGCCCGAGGGCGAAGAGCCGGGCCTGCGCGAAACCGTGTTCTGGTCGCCGCCGCACATGGATGCGCCCGACGAACAGGACCGCATCAATACATCGGCGGCGTATGGCTTCGCGTTCGACATGTGCGGCGTCGAAGTGGATCGCGTGACGGGACGCGTGCGCGTCGACCGATATGTGACCGTGCACGACGCCGGCACCATCCTCAATCCCGCACTCGCCGATGGCCAGATTCGCGGCGCGTTCGCGCAAGGCGTCGGCGCGGCGCTGATGGAAGAGTTCCGCTACGGCGCGGACGGCAGCTTCCAGTCCGGCACGCTCGCCGACTATCTGATGCCGACGACCTGCGAAGTGCCCGATCCGCTGATCTTGCATCTCGAGACGCCTTCGCCTTTCACGCCGCTTGGCGCGAAGGGTCTCGGCGAAGGCAACAACATGAGCACGCCGCCGTGCATCGCGAATGCAGTGGCGGACGCGCTCGGCGTCGAAGACATTCGCCTGCCGCTCACGCCGCCCAGAGTGATGGCGATGATCGGCATGGACGATCCCGAACCGTCGCGGCCGGAATATCGCGAAGCGCCCGCCACGAAGCCCGCGACGCCGGGCGGCGGACGCGCACTGACGGCGCAGGGCGCGGTCGACCTGCCCGCGACGCCCGAAGCGGTGTTCGCCGTGCTGCTCGATCCGAAGGCGCTTGCCAAAGTCATTCCCGGCTGTCACGCGCTCGAAGAGACGGCGCCGAACCAGTATCGCGCGGACGTGACCGTCGGCGTCGGCATGATCAAGGCGCGTTTCGAGGCGCGTATCGGCTTGTCGGAGATCGATGCGCCGCGCCGGCTGCGACTCGCTGGCGCGGGGATCTCGCCGCTCGGCAGCGCGCGCGGCAGCGGTCTCGTCGAACTGACGCCGCAGGGCAGCGGCACGCGCCTCACGTACGACTACGAAGCGCAGGTGTCAGGCAAGGTAGCGGCGGTCGGCGGCCGGATGCTCGAAGGCGCGGCGAAGGTGGTGCTCAGGCAATTGTTCGAATCGCTCGGCCGGCAGGCGGCGGGCAAGCCCGTGCAAGCGCACGGATCGTGGATCGCGAGACTCCTCGCACGTTTCAGGAGACACGCATGAAGCCCGCACCGTTCGACTACCTGCGCGCGATGACCGCGCAAGACGCGCTCGACGCGCTCGCGCAATACGGCGAGGACGCGCGCGTGCTGGCGGGCGGCCAGTCGCTGATGGCCGTGCTCAACATGCGGCTCGCGCAGCCGAAGGTGCTCGTCGATATCTCGCGCACCGCCGAGCTGGACGCCGTGCGCGTCGACGACAAGGCGGGGCATCTCGTCGTGAACGCCGCGGCGACGCAAGGCAGCGTCGAATGGCGCAGCACGCTCACCGACGAAGCGCCGCTGCTCGCGATGGCCTTCCCGCATATCTCGCACTTTCAGATTCGCAATCGCGGAACCGTGTGCGGATCGATCGCGCATGCGGACCCGAGCGCGGAGTTGCCGCTCGTGCTTTCGGCGCTCGGCGGCGACGTGATGCTGCGCTCGCGAAAGAGGCGCCGCACGCTCGCCGCGCAGGACTTCTTTCAGGGAATGCTGATGACTGCGCGCGAGCCCGACGAACTCGTCGAAGCGGTGCGCTTCCCGCTGCGCAAGGCAGGCGAGCGCTACGCGTTCGCGGAATTTTCCGCGCGACACGGCGATTTCGCGATCGTCGCGTGCGCGGCCGTCGTCACCGACGAGTCGATCCGTATTGCAGTCGGCGGCGTCGCGGACCGGCCGGTGACGGAGCAATGGCCGCGTCTGCAGGGCGACGACCTGTGCGGCGCACTGAACGATTTGAGCTGGAAACTGAACGCGCAGGACGATGCGCACATCAGCGCGAAATATCGCCGGAATCTGGTCCGGCAACTCGGATGGCGCGTGATCGAGGAGGCAAAGTGAGCAAGATGTCGGACACCATCATGCGGCACGGCAAAGCGCAGCGCATCGCGCTGACGCTGAACGGCCGCGAACGAAGCGGCTATTGCGAGCCGCGCGAACTGCTGTCGGACTTCATCCGGCACGAACTCGGCGCGACGGGCACGCACGTCGGCTGCGAACACGGCGTGTGCGGCGCATGTACCGTACAGGTCGATGGCGTCGCGGCGCGCTCGTGCCTGATGCTCGCGGTGCAGGCCGATGGGCGGCATATCGATACCGTCGAAGGCCTTGCGCCCGATCAGACGCTTGGCGACCTGCAGCAGGCGTTCCAGCGGCATCACGCGCTGCAATGCGGCTTCTGCACGGCGGGCATTCTGATGTCGTGCGCGGATTATCTGCGGCGCGTGCCGGATCCGTCCGAAGAGCAAGTGCGCGAGATGCTCTCGGGTCATATCTGCCGCTGTACGGGCTACACGCCCATCGTGGCCGCCGTGCTCGACGTGGCCGCGCGCCGCCGGGCCGAGGCAAGCACGAAGGAGGTCGAACATGCTTGATCTCGGACGCACGTTCCTGCAAAGCGTCGAGCGCAGTCCGAACGCGCTCGCGCTCGTCGATGGCGATGTGCAACTGACGTACACGCAGTGGCATCGCATGATCCTGAATGTCGCCGATGGCCTGCGCGAGCTCGGCCTGCAACGCGGCGACCGGATGCTCGTCGTGCTGCAAAACCGCTGGGAAATGGCGACGCTGCATTGGGCCGGACAGTTTGCGGGCATCGTGATCGTGCCGCTCAACTGGCGCGCGAAGCCGGAAGAAGTCGACTACTGCGTGACCGACGCGGGGGCGAAGGCGATCGTCTACGAACCCGTCAGCGCCGATTCCGTCGCGCAGAGCGCCGCCGCGCAAAGAGTGCCGCGCGTTGGACTCGACGATGCGCCCGGCCGCACCAATACCTTCGATGCGCTCGTCGTCGAACGAACGCGCAGCGGCGACGTGACCGACACGACGCACGCCACCGCCGACGACATCTCGCTGATCCTTTACACGTCCGGCACGACGGGCAAAGGCAAGGGCGTGCCGCGCCGGCATCGGCACGAACGCGCGGGCGCGCTCGCGCACGTCGCGCAGAACCTGTACAGGCGCGGCGAACGCACGCTCGGCGTGATGCCGCTCTATCACACGATGGGCGTGCGCTCGCTGCTCGCGATGGCGCTCGTCGATGGCCTTTTCGTCTGCGTGCGGCGCTGGAACGCGAAGCTCGCGCTCGAATGCATCTCGAAGCACGCGCTCACCTGCCTCTATCTCGTGCCGACGCTCTATCACGATCTGCTCGCCGACAGCGCGTTCGCGAGCACGGACACGTCGTCGGTCAGAAAGCTCGGCTTCGCGGGCGCACCGATGAACGACGGCCTGCTCAAGCGCCTCTCGGCCGCGTTCGAGCCGGAGCTCTTCGTCAATCACTACGGCTCGTCCGAGGTCTACACGTTCAGCATCGACCAGGACGCGACAAAGAAGCCCGGCAGCGCGGGCCGCGCGGGCATCAATACGCGGCTGCGCGTCGTGAAGCTCGATGCGCTCTCGCCCGATGAGATCGCCGAAGTCGGCGAAGAAGGGCAGATCATCGTGGACCTGCTCGGCGACGAAGCCTTCGAAGGCTACTGGAACCGTCCGGACGCCAACGCGAAGTCGCTGCGCGACGGCTGGTACTTCACCGGCGACACCGGCTACTTCGATGCCGACGGCGATCTCTACGTGACGGGCCGCGTCGACGACATGATCATCAGCGGCGGAGAAAACATCTCGCCGGTGGATATCGAATCGGTGTTGTCGCTGCATCCCGCGGTCGATGAAGTCGCGGTCGCGGGCATCAAGGACGAGCGCTGGGGCCAGCGTGTGGTTGCATTCATCAAGCGCCGCGAGTACGTCGATTCCGACTCGCTCGATGCATGGTGCCGCCAGTCCGACCTCGTCAACTTCAAGCGCCCGCGCGATTACGTCTTCGTCGACGACATCCCGAAGTCGCCGGTTGGCAAGATTCTGCGCCGCAAGCTGCAAGCGGGCGAGTACACGCCCGATTCGCAAGCGCAGGCCGCGCAACCTACAGAAACCACCAAGGAGTAACACAATGAGTGATCTCAACCATCGCGGCCAGACCCTGCTGCAAGACCTCGACGGCTTCTCGGTCGAAATCGACGCGCAGCGCGAGCGCGCGGACATCATCCTGCACCGGCCGCCGTTCAACGTCATTTCGATGCACGCACGCGACCAGTTGCGCGCCGTGTTCGAAGCCCTCGACGAGGACGACCGCGTGCGCGTGATCGTCGTGCGCGCGAAAGGCGAGCATTTTTCGAGCGGCGGTGACATCAAGGGCTTTCTGGAAGCTTCGCCGGAGCACGTATCGAAGCTCGCGTGGAACATCGCGGCGCCCGCGCGGTGCTCCAAACCGGTGATCGCGGCCAATCGCGGCTTCTGCTTCGGCGTGGGCTTCGAGTTGTCGCTGGCGTGCGATTTCCGCATCGTCACCGATACGACCTTCTATGCGCTGCCGGAGCAGAAGCTCGGCCAGATTCCCGGCTCGGGCGGCTCGGCGCGTTTGCAGTCGATGGTCGGCATCGGCCGAACGAAGGACATCGTGATGCGCTCGCGCCGCATTCCGGGCAAGCAGGCATACGAGTGGGGCATCGCCGTCGAATGCGTCGCGGACGCCGAACTCGAATCGGCGACGGACGCGCTCGTCGACGAACTGCGCGCGTTCTCGCCGCTCGCGCAGCGCACCGCGAAGAAGCTCTTGAACGATTCGGAAGACGCACCGTTGTCGATCGCGATCGAACTTGAAGGGCATTGCTATAGCCGTCTGCGCTCGTCAGACGATTTCCGCGAAGGCGTCGAAGCGTTTCATGGCAAGCGCAAGCCGGTGTTTCGCGGCAGCTGATACCTGATACGCCGCGCGGCGGACGAGACAAGAGGAGACAACGCGATGGATCGCTTCGACTACGTGATCGTAGGCGGAGGCTCGGCGGGATGCGTGCTTGCGCATCGACTGTCGGCGCAGCCGTCGGTGCGCGTCGCGCTGATCGAGGCGGGCGCCGACACGCCGCCGGGCGCGGTGCCCGCGGCGATTCTCGACAGCTATCCGATGCCGGTGTTCTGCGGCGACACGTACATCTGGCCGGAACTGAAGGCGAAAGCCACGCAGGACGCCGCGCCGCGCGTGTACGAGCAGGGCCGCGTGATGGGCGGCGGGTCGAGCATCAACGTGCAGTCGGCCAATCGCGGCCTGCCGCGCGACTACGACGAATGGGCCGCGAACGGCGCCGAAGGCTGGTCGTGGCGCGAGGTGCTGCCGTACTTTCGCAAGCTCGAACGCGACGTGAACTTTCCCGGCGGCGAATTGCACGGCAGTGACGGTCCCGTGCCGATCCGCCGCATCATGCCGAAGGACTGGCCGGCGTTCTGTCATGCATTCGCGAAGGGTTTGCGCGCGAACGGCTTCGCGGAACTTCAGGACCAGAACGGCGAATTCGGCGACGGCTTCTTTCCGGGCGCGTTCTCGAACCTCGACGACAAGCGCGTGTCGACGGCCATCGCCTATCTCGACGAAGCCACGCGCAAGCGCCCGAATCTCAACATCTATTCGAATCTGCGCGTCGAACGCATCGTGATGGAAGGCGCGACGGCGCGCGGTGTCGTCGCGATTGCGGCGAACGGCGAGCGCGTGCGTTTCGATGCGGGTGAAGTGGTGCTGAGCGCGGGCGCGTTGCAGTCGCCCGCGATGCTGATGCGTGCCGGTATCGGCGATGCGCGCCAACTCGTGGCGATGGGCATCCCGTGTACGGTGGATTTGCCGGGCGTCGGACGCAATCTGCAGGATCATCCGTCGCTCACGTTCTGTCATTTTCTCGAGCCGCGCTTTCGGATGCCGCTCGCGCGACGCCGCGCGAGCATGTTGGCCGCGCGCTTGAGTTCGGGCGTCGCGGGCTGCGACGAGTCGGATCTGTATCTGTCGAGCGCGACGCGCGCAGCGTGGCATGCGCTCGGCAACCGGCTCGGCCTCCTTTTCCTGTGGTGCAACCGGCCGTATTCGCGTGGCCGCGTGCAACTGGCGTCGCCCGATGCGGCCGTTGCGCCGCGCGTCGATCTGAATCTGCTCGACGACGAACGCGATTTGCAACGGCTCGCCGCTGGCGTGCGGATGCTGGCGCGCATTGTCGATGCGTCGGGTCTGGGACGCGATGCGCGCGACTTCTTTCCGGCGGCTTTCTCGCCGCGCGTAAAGGCGCTGAGCAAGGTCGGCGAAGGCAATGCGCTTCTGACTTCGATCCTCGGCGCGCTGCTCGACACACCGGCGCCGCTGCGGCGTCTGCTGATCGAACGCTTCTTCACGCGCGGCCTGAAGATGACTTCGCTGATCCACGACGACCGCGCGCTCGCCGATTTCATCCGCGCGAACGTGTTCGGCGTGTGGCATGCGAGCGGCACCTGCCGCATGGGTGGCGCGCAGGACTGCGACGCCGTCACCGACACGGAAGGCCGCGTGCGAGGCACACGAGGGCTGCGCGTTGTGGATGCATCGCTGATGCCGCGACTGCCATCGGCGAATACGAACATACCGACCATCATGATCGCCGAGAAAATCGCCGATGCGATGGTTGCCCAGCGACGGGCGAGCGTGGCATCGCCGCTCGCCGCCGCCCACTGACGATTTTTCAACCGCGACAAGAGCGCGCATCCAACAAAGCGCGCCTGTGACACACAAGGAGATACAAATGTCTGTAGCAGCGCAAGACGGGGCCACCGTGCTTCCGGTTAATCAGAGGCAGATCATGGGCGCGGTGATGGCGTCGTGCATGGGCTGGGCGCTCGATCTGTTCGACCTGTTCGTGTTGTTGTACGTCGCGCCGATCGTCGGGCGTCTGTTCTTCCCGTCCGAGCACGCGATGCTTTCGCTCGCTGCGGTCTACGCGTCGTTTGCGGTGACGCTGTTGATGCGGCCGCTCGGCTCCGCGCTCTTCGGCTCTTACGCGGACCGTCACGGCCGCAAGGGCGCGATGATCGTCGCGGTCGTCGGCGTCGGCGTGTCGACGGCGGCCTTCGGCGTGCTGCCGACGGTCGCCCAGGCGGGCATCGTCGCGCCGGTGTTGTTCTTGCTGCTGCGTCTCGTGCAGGGCGTGTTCGTCGGCGGCGTGGTCGCATCCACGCATACCATTGGCACCGAATCCGTCGCGCCGAAGTATCGCGGCGCGGTGTCGGGGCTGATCGGCGGCGGCGGGGCAGGGCTCGGCGCGCTGCTCGCGTCGCTCACATATCTGGCGATGTCCTCGCTCTTTCCCGGCGATGCATTCGACGTGTGGGGCTGGCGCTGCATGTTCTTCGCGGGCATCCTGAGTTCGCTGCTCGGCCTTTTCGTGTTCAACAGTCTCGAAGAATCGCCGCTCTGGAAGAAACTCGCCGCCGACAAGGCCGCGAAGGCCGCCGCGCAGATGAAAAGCGCGACCGTCGAAGTGGCGCGCTCGCCGATCCGCACACTTTTCTCGCGTGAATATCGCTGCGTGCTGTTCGTCAATCTGCTGCTGACTATCGGCGGCGGCAGCGGCTACTACCTCACATCGGGCTATCTGCCGACCTTCCTCAAAGTCGTGAGTCATGCGCCGAACGGTGCCGCCGCCGCGATCCTGATGATCTGCAGCGTGGCCGTGGTGATCGCTTCGGTCGCGGCAGGGCACGTGAGTACGTTCATCGGACGCAAGGGCGCGTTTATCTTGATCGGCATCATCCGGCTCATCGCGATGCCCGCGCTGTTCCTGCTGCTGCCGACGGCGCAAAGCATCACGATGGTCGGCGTCTACGCGGTGCTGCTTTCCGCGCTCGGCAGCGCCGGCTATGCGCCGATCCTGATCTTCCTGAACGAACGCTTCCCGACCTCGATCCGCGCGACCGGCACGGGCCTTTCGTGGAATATCGGCTTCGCGATCGGCGGAATGATGCCGACGGCCGTGTCGCTCGTCGCGAAGGACGCGAGCCAGTTGCCGATGACGCTAGCCATCTTCGTCGGCGCGATCAGCGTGATCTTTCTCGTGGGCGCATTCGTCGTGCCCGAGACGCTCGGCAAGCTCGAAGGCGGTTCCGCGCGCAGTCCCTCCTGAGTCATTGGGCATAAAGGCGGACGCCAACGGGCGCACGCCTTTCACAACAGCCGGAGACATCGATGAAATACGAAGAAGACGTTCGTGCGCGTTCCTACAAGTTCCGTGACGAGTATGTCAATGCCACGCCATGGTGGTATCGCGGCGAAATGCACCTCGGCTTCACATTGCTCTTCACCTGCGGCGTGATCGTGTATTGCCTGACGCAGCTTCATGCACCGACGCTCGCCGAATGGCTGGCGGTCATTCCGCTCTTTCTGTTCGGCAACTGGGCGGAATGGGCGGCGCACCGCTACGTGCTGCATCGTCCGACGAAGTATTTCAGCATGATCTACAAGCGCCATTGCGCAGTCCATCACCGGTTCTTCACGCATGTGACGCTTGAATACAAGGGCCACCGTCACTGGCGCGCGCTGCTGTTTCCGCCTTTTGCGCCGGTTGCGTTCGTGCTGGCGGCCGTGCCGTTCGCGCTCATGATTGGGTTCGTATTCTCCCGCAACGCAGGCTACATCGCGCTGCTCACGATGGCGGCGTACTTTCTGATGTACGAGGGCCTGCATACGCTCTCACACGTCACCGATAGCCCGTTCCTCGACCACGTTCCGCTCGTCAACACAGTGCGGCGCCTGCATGCCACACACCACGATCCCGAAGTGATGGCGACACAGAACTTCAACCTCACGTTCCCGATCTGCGATACGCTGTTCGGCACGCGCAGCGACGTTCCGAGTAGGACGTGCGAACCGTTGGAACGCGGCCGCTAAGGCGCTTGTTTCCCCATAACACCCGTCGTCACGCGCTTTATCTCATCAGTGATAATCGTGATGAGCGCCTGGGCGGCCGGCCCGATCGGCCGCTTCGGATGGGTGACCTGAATGAT
Source organism: Paraburkholderia tagetis (assembly GCF_022213065.1). Taxonomy (GTDB): domain Bacteria; phylum Pseudomonadota; class Gammaproteobacteria; order Burkholderiales; family Burkholderiaceae; genus Paraburkholderia; species Paraburkholderia tagetis. Next base: position 1,401 of record NZ_JAKLJA010000049.1, on the reverse strand, counting down.
GTGGCGCACGATCGGCGGCGACGCGATCGTGCGTGCGCGCAAGGCCCCTTCGTCCACTTTCGCCTGCACGACGACGCGCGGCAGGATTGTCGCGACACTGCTCTGCTCAACGAACTGCACGATGGTGCTGAGCAGATCGATCTCGAACTTCGGCTTGATGACGACGTCAGCCGCCATCAGCGCGGCATCGAGCGCGCCTCGCAGGCCGTTGCGGCGCGTGGGCAGCACGAATTCGATGCCCGACTGCTGCGTGAGATCGATCTCGTCGGGCAGCTCTGGGCCATGCACCACGCTCGTCACCAGCACCATTTCTTCGACGATCAAAGGCTCTACGTGGAGCGTCAGCCGTCCGCGCGGCTTGTTGATGATGGCGGCATCGAGCCGGCCAGATTCGACAGCGTCGATCAGTTGCGCGCTGAAGCCATCGGCGACGGAGACTTCGACTTGCGGGAAAAGCGCGTCGAATCTGGCGAGCGATTCGGGCAATACGCTCTGCGCCTCTGACGACACCATGCCCAGCGACACGCGGCCCGTCACGATGACATCGCGACGACTCAGGTGCTCGCGTGCGTGATCGATGTCGCGCATGATCGGCGTGTAAAGGCGGTACATCAACCGTGCGGCTTCGGTCGGCGCCATGCCGTGCGGCCCACGCTCGAAGAGCTTCTGCCGAATCTCCGTTTCGAGCTTGGCGATCTGCATGCTGAGCGCCGGTTGCGCGATGTTGAGCCGCCTGGCGGCGCGCGTGACGGTGCCTTCTTCGAAAAGCGCGATGAAGTACTGGATCTGCTTCAGTTCCATGGGACAGGGGTATACGGGATGGGGCCGACGAAGATAGTACCGCGCGCCGTCTTTCATGAGGTGGGCGTCGTATCGCTAACCTGCGGTATCGCGTCGTTGATTGCAGCCGGGCGTCCATCAAGGCCACCCGAGGCGATCGCGCAAGGCATACCACGGGGGAGACGGCGTGGCGTTGGGCTACCGTTTCTTGCGCACGGAGCCCGGTTCGCAGCCCCAGAGCGGTAGTCCCGCCGTGTCCTCGGCCGTCAGACTTGCGCCGACCTCTCGGTGTTTTCAGCGCGCAAAAAATTTGTTCAGACTTTTAATAGAGACCACGCCAGTGCCTATCACAGCACAACGTTCAGGTTTTTAGCGCAGCGTGCGGCCCGAGGCACCCGAGCGTTGCAGCCAGGTCGACACGCGCATCGTTCTATCCAGCCAGCGTCTGGGCGCTACGCTGCTTCGCGTTCGCCAGCACCCGACGGACTTCGTCACCTTGCCTGCGTATTCCACGACACCCGAGCGCGGATTCCACGCGTAGCCGAGCAGGTTTTCCACGAACACGCGAGCGCTCGTTCCACACGGAAGCGAGCACTTAAGCAGTGACGCGGGTGGTCAGTT